>JAPLSH010000014.1:0-141334 GCA_026398735.1 Pseudomonadota bacterium
TGCCAACACCAAGGCCATTTTCGGTCATGTGTCGATCAAGGCAACCGACCAGCTCACCGTGACCGGTGGCCTGCGCAATACGCAGGAGCATAAGGACTACACGTTCTCGCGTCGCACTTATGCCGGTGCATTGCATCCGGCACTCGGTGGCTTGGATGGCGTGACCAGCAACTACGACGGCAGCAAGATGGATTACCGTCTCAATGCCCAGTATCAACTGACCTCGGGCGTCATGACGTATCTGCAGTACGCCACAGGCTTCAAGGGTGGCGGTGTGTCGCCGCGTCCGTTCTCGCCTGCGCAGGCTGTGCCCTTCAAGCCCGAAACACTCAAGTCTTATGAGTTTGGTGTGAAGGCCGATCTGTTCCAGAAGCTGTTGCGCGTGAACGCATCGGTGTTCAAGAGCGACTACACCGATCTGCAGCTGGGTCTGTCAACCTGCCCGGTGCAGTACGCTCCGGTATCGCCTTGCGCGGTGATCGCCAATGCCGGCGACGCAGAGATCAAGGGTGTGGAAATCGAGACGGTTCTGCGTCCGATGGACGGCCTGTCGATCGATGCGTCGTACAGCCAGCTGGACTTCCAGTACAAGCGCTTCAACGACTTTGCAGGCGGTGCTACCAACCTGCGCGGCCCGCAGTTCGGCATGCGTCCGGCCTATGTGCCCAAGAGCAAGTGGAGTGCTGGCATCCAGTACGAAATCTCCTTGGGTGATCACGGCACGCTGGTGCCTCGTCTGGACTTGAGCCATCAGGGTGAGTTGTTCACCAGTGGCTTCAATGCTGCCACCAACCTCATCGATGCTTACAACCTGTCCAATGCGCGCGTGACCTGGCGCAGTGCGAAGGGTGATTGGGAAAGTGCTGTGGAAGTCACCAATGTGGGTGACAAGTACTACTTCCTGACGCGCTTTGATCAGTTCACCACCACGGGCGTGACCGACGGCCAGCCGGGCCGTCCGCGTGAGTGGGCGCTGACCATCAAGCGCAAGTTCTGAGCTGAATAACAGCCGCCGGGCCTCACGGCCCGGCGGTTTGCTATCAGCGCTTGTTTACGTTCTGCCTCAGAAACGTAGTTTCACGTTCACGAAGTATCGACGTCCCAACACGTCGTAGTACCCCGCGTTGGTAGAGCCCGAGCCGTTGGTGATCGTCGATCCACCGCCTTCGGCGGCGGAGATATTGATCACCTGACCTGCACCGACGCGCTCCGGTTGGCGGTCAAACACGTTGTCGATGCCGCCGCTGATGGCCAGATGCGGTGTTATAGACCAATTGGCTGTAAGACCAAACACGTCGTAGGCATTGGCGCCTTGCACGGTGGTTGCCGGGTCCGTCACATAATTGGAACTGAGGATGGCCGGCAGGTACCGCCAGTTCAGTCCCACATCCCAAGTGCGGTTTGCATAGCGCAGTGTTGTAACTGTGCGCCAGTCAAACAGACCTCCGCGTGCCAGTGTGCCGGCGTTTTCCAACACCGTACCGCCAACATAGTCCTGTGCAGTGAATCCCAACAACTTGGTGTATGACATGTTCAGGCCGAGGCTGCCAGGTAACGTGTCCAGACCCATGTCTGCCAGTGTCGCCCGCCAGTTCAGTGAAATGTCCAGACCTGATGTTTCGATGCTGCCTGTGTTTGCATAGGTGGAGTTAACCGTTGATGCCGTGCCGGTGATCGCATCGCGTGTGATGTTGCGGCACACTCCATTTGGATCATCAATGGAGTAAGTCGGGTTGCTCGAGCCGTCACGGTTAAAGCACAGATCATAGGTAGTTTGAGCACTGATCTGCGTGATTGCCTGGTTGATCGCTGCCTTGTACCAGTCGATCGCGAGCGTGGTGTTGGCCACCAACGCGTTGTCAAAGGGCGCACGCAGAACGGTTCCTACCGTCCAGGTCGTACCTTCCTCGCTCTTGAGGCTGCGGTTGCCGCTTGTGACCTGCAACATCACGCCATCGGCACGACCACCAATGAAGTTGTTGGGGTCAGACGAAAACGGCGACGAAGTGTTGCCGATGATTGCTGCACACAAGGCCTGCGCCGCGGCCCTGTTGGCATTGGCGGGGTTGTTTCCCGACTTCTCGGTAGTGTCTGCGCGGCAGTAATCAGCGGCGCGTAGAGTCACGGCTTGGCTGCTGGCATCCAGGAACAGCTCGTTGATATTAGGTGCACGGTTGGCAAGCTGATAGCCGCCTCTGAAGCGCATCCAATCCAGCGGCGCCCAACTTACCAGTGCCTTATAAGTGGGCACTTTGCCCGACGAACCGTAGTCGGAGTAGCGGTACCCGAGCTCCAATTCCAGACTCTTTGCCAGGAAGGCATCTTTGAGCACGGGGACTAGCAGTTCGCCATAGGTCTCCTTGATATCAGTCTTGCCAAATACATTGGCTTGACCGAAAGCGCCTACGATTGCGTCGGAGATGTTGTTGACCTCGCGAATCGCGTCCGGCATGTAAGCGAAGCTGTTGCTGCGTCCGCTGACACCGACAGCGGCACGAACCTCTCCAGCCGGCAGGCTGAAAACCTTGCCTTGGGCAGTGGCTTCGAGGATGTCCTGATTCAGTCGAGTCCGATCAGTGTAGTTGCCTGTGATGGCCTTTATGCAATCGGTGCTGGTTGTGAACTGCTGGAACACCGGGAGACCACTGGTGCAGGTCAGCTGTGTGCTGCCCAGTCCGGTGGTCGTAAAGCCGCGACCGAAGTTCGGTGCCTGGGCCACAGCCTGGAACCGCTTGGTAGAAAGAAAGCCGATGTAATCGAGGTCCGTGCGTGTTGCGCCATGAGAGAAATAGGCCTCCCAGGTCCAATCGCCAAGACCAAGATCGCCACGAAATCCGGCCAGTACTTGAAACAGGTTCGTGTTGTTCTCGATGGTGCGTGCCGGCAGGAAGTCGGTAGTGGCACCGAAGTTCCATGGCGAATTAACGCCCTGCACGGGAATTTCGACTCCGGTTACCGGATCAAAGGTGCGACCGGTTTTCGCAAAGACGCTCGGACCGCGTGCATCGAGCAGTGCGGCAAGCTGCGTTGAAACCGGGAAGGCCTGTGAGTTGGTGCAGCCGCCGGTGGCGGGGCAACTGGTGCCCCGCGATCCGCCCGCTCGATATTCAGTTAGCGTGGTCACGCCGTCAGCAGCCAATGAAGGCCCGTAGATGGCAGTGCCATGCGGTACGGACGCACCGAAGCCACCGACGGCGCCAGTGGGCTGAAGCACCTGACGAGTTGTTGTGTTCACGAAGTTCACCTGCGTGAAGGCTTCGATGTGACCGTTGATCGCAAAGTCGGCTTTGCCAAAAAGCGAATAGCGCTCTAACGGGCTTGAGTAACGCAGATCGAGATTGGTTTGAATCAACTGACCCGATGGCTGGATCTTGTAGTTGATGTCGTTGGCCACGTCGCCCTTGAAGCCCAGGCCTTTTTGTTCGAGCTTGTACAGCGAACCATCAGTGTTGACGTTGAACACGCTGCTGGTCGATACCGTGTAGTTGGTAGGTCGAGTGGGGTACAGCGCGTTGGCAGCAGCCTGGAACGCAGCCTTCGTGGCTGTGGACATGTTGGTGGTGCTGGGTGCGTACTGATATCCGTTCATGCGGCCGTTGGAGCCCGAATTAGTCAGCGGATCCTTGAGTGCATCGCGGTAAAACGGCCTGTCGATGGCCAGTACCTCGCCGCGCTGGCTCCATTCAATTCCCAGCATTGCATTGCCGCGGCCATCCGCGAGCTTGCTACCGAGCAGCATGCTGATGCGGCTTTCCTCGCCATCGCCTCGCTCCGTCATACCACTGCGCAGTTGCAGATCCATGCCCTGGAAATCTTTCCGCAGCTTGAAGTTGGTTACACCGGCCAGGGCGTCGGCACCATAGACTGCTGAGGCACCACCGCTGATTATCTCCACGCTCTCCAGCGCAGAAGATGGGATTGAATTGGTGTCAATGACCAAGGTCGAGTTGACCGGTTGGGCGCGGCGGCCATCGACCAGCACCAGAGTGCGGTTGGCTCCGAGACCGCGCAGGCTGACGGTCGAGATGCCCGGTGTGCTGGTAGCAGAAGGGAATACATCCGACGTATTGAACTGGGTGTTGGCCGGCACGAACTGCGGCAGTTGGTTGAGTACGCTCTCGACAGCCAGCGTGCTGGATTGCTCGAATACTTGGCTGTCTACGGTGACAACGGGACTTGCAGCTTCCAAGTCGCGCCTCACGATACGTGAGCCTGTGACGGTGACTTCAGTCAGTTCAGCTGCATCGGCTGCTAGCGTCGGTGTAGCGTGCCAAGTGGCGAGAGCTGCTGCCACAGCTGCAGCAACACCCCAATGGGGACGCGTGCCCGCAGAGCGGGCTTTAGATACATCAAGCATGGTGATACTCCTTAGTTCCAAGGAACTTTTTTTTATTATTAATTGCAGAGCAGGCTTGCCCCGCGTTCTGCCACACAGCGCGGATCAACCATGTCCACTGTAGCCTTGCTCTCGTAAAATCGTTGATAAATCACAGATTGAAAGCTTTGGGATTTTGGCTCCGCGACGCAACCTAGGCGGCGTGGAGCGCCCGCGGTGATTCCCACGAGGTCTAGCCCGATTACCTGTAGATCAACGAAATAGCAGAAGGGGCGTTGCAGGTTTTGTGGCGTCAGCCCTATGAAAATGCGCCGCTATGCTTGGGTCGTGGCCTTTGGCTTTGGCTTGTTGCACGGGTTGAGGTTCGCCCGTGTCCGCAGTTGCGGGGCTCTGCCGGCGCTCAGCGGGACGGTTGCGGCCTATTGGATGTTCGACGGGCGGGCAAGGCTGCTCGGAGCCACTATTAACTCGTTCGGGCACGATTCAGGGCGGCTGAGGCACAATGGGCCTCTGCCAGTAAGGCTGCCGCTGACTCAGATTCTTCTCGATGCCCAAACCGCCTCTTTTGCGTGTGTTGCTAATGTTGCTGTCCGGTGTGGTGCTGGGGGCTGGGTTGCCCGTGCCTGTTGCCCAGGCGGCTGGCCAAACCACAGCGGCGCAGGCCGAGGCCAAAGCCAAACCCAAAGCGAAAGCAAAAGCTCCAACGAAGGCCAAGGCTAAAGCCCCAAGCAAGGCCAAGGCGCCAGCAGCCGCCAAAGCCAAGGCGGTCGCCAAACGCAGTAAGAAGGCCACTGCCAAAGCGCCAAGCAAGCCGCGTATCGCCACAGTGCCTTTGCCTGCAAGCTTGGGCCACAAGCGGCAGTTCACTACTTTGGCTGCACAGCAGCCCTTGTCTGGCAGCCAGCGCGTCGTATCCCTGCGCCAAGGCTGCATGGGTTTGAATATCGGCGAGCTGCCAGTCGATGTTGCTGTGGCGCCGCCTGTCGGTGCTGCATTGGCCGAGGGTCCTGTGGATGCCGTGCCTTCATCGCCCTGTCAGCACTATGCCTACGCAATCAACGCCAACGGTGCGGTGTCGGTATTTGCGATGGTGCGACCGGACTCGCCGGGCGATGTACCCGATGCGCCCTTGGTAGAAACTGTGGCGCCGGCGCTCGATGATGTGATGGAAGTCGTGCCTCACAACGGCCCGACACTGGCCGATGCTTCGCATGTACGCATCATCGATATCGATCCGCAGTTGTTGGAAGATCCGCCCGTCGAGGGCTTGTTTGCCTTCACTGCGGGTCAGGCCAGCGAAATCGAGACACTGCTGCCGCAGTTGCGTGTCGGTGTGTCGGTGCCGGATGCGTTGCAATTGCTGCGCGTCGCAGTACGCGTAGACGACAACGAGCGCATTGTGCAGTTGCTGTCTGTGTCATTGCTTGATGCTGAGCGCGAACAACTGCTCGAACGTGCTGTGTTCCTTGAACGTCAGGACATGCCAGCAGGTTGGTTCTCGGGTCGCGATGGTCGCGGCCTGCAGCGCGAGTTCTGGATCAGTCCGGTGGCTTACACACGTATTTCGCGCGGTGTGAGCGAGGCCAAGTCTAAAACGGTAAAAGGCCGCGCATCCTCCAAGGGCGGTCGGGCTGTCAAAGCTGCGCCGCGCATCATCCGATCAAGAGCTCACACTGGTGTTGATTACGCCGCGTCGCGCGGTACACCAGTGCATTGCGTGGCTGCCGGCACGGTGGTGTTCGCGGGTCGCCATGCTGCCTATGGCAATTTGGTGATTGTTGAACATCTGGGCGGCTTTACCAGTTACTACGGTCATCTGGATCGCTTCGCCGAGGGGTTGCAGCAAGGCAGCGTGTTGGGTCGAGAGGAGCAGTTGGGTGTGGTGGGCAGCACGGGCCGCGCCACCGGACCGCATCTGCACTTTGAGATTCGCCATGAGGGCAATTACCTCGATGTCCTCGAAGAGCCCCGCAATTCTTCGCTGTGGTCATTACGTGGCGGCGACTGGGTCGACTTCATGACGCGCGTCGTCTTCGCCCAGTGGATTGCTGACCGGCCCTGAGCCCATGCCGGCATCGCTCTCGGTGCCCAGTGCGCTGGTTTGCGTTTATGATCCGGCCACTGTCGACCCAAAAGAACAACCAGGAAGATTTCCATGAGTTCACACAAGCGTTTCCTGACCACGCACGTGGGCAGCCTGCCGCGCCGCGAAGACCTGATGCACTACATGTTCGCGCGTGAGGATGGCATCCCGCTCGACCCGCAGGCGATGGAGGACAAGATCGTCGAAGAGGTCGCCCATGTGGCCGCCTCCCAGATCAAGGCTGGCGTCGACATCATCAACGACGGTGAAATGTCCAAGCCCAGCTATGCCACCTACGTAAAGGACCGTCTCAACGGTTTCGGCGGCACCGGCAACAGCTTCCTGTTTCAGGACATCGAAGATTTTCCCAACACCAAGTCGCGGGTGTTTGCAGATCCGGGTCGTAAGCACCGTAAAACCCCCGCCTGCAACGGTCCGGTGAGCATGCGCGATGTCGAGGCACCCACGCGTGATGCCGAGCGACTCAAGCTGGCCATTGCCAACAACAAGCCCACCGGCACGTTCCTTAGCTCTGCGTCACCGGGCGTCACCACGTTCTTCTTCCGCAATGACTACTACCCCAGTCATCAGGACTATGTGTTTGCGGTGGCCGAGGCGCTGCGTCATGAGTACGAGGCCATCGTCAACGCGGGCATGATGCTGCAGATCGACTGCCCGGACCTTGCCATGGGTCGTCACACGCAGTTTGCCAAGCTGGGCCTCAATGAGTTCCTGGCGGCGATGGAGCTGCATATCGAGGCGATGAACCGCGCGCTGGTCAACATCCCCGCAGAGAAGGTGCGCATGCACCTGTGCTGGGGCAACTATCCCGGCCCGCATCACTTCGACGTGCCGTTCGCCGACATCGTCTCGCGCCTGTGGAAGGCCAAGCCGCATGCCATCCAATTTGAAGCAGCCAATCCGCGCCATGCGCATGAGTGGGCGATGTTCGAGTCGGTCAAGTTGCCCGAGGGCAAGGTGCTGATCCCCTGCGTCATCGAATGCCAGTCCAATTACATCGAGCATCCGGAGCTGGTGGCACAGCGCATCGGCCGCTATGCCCATCTGGTGGGCCGTGACAATGTCATGGCCGGTGTGGATTGCGGCTTCAGCATCCATGTCGGTTCGGGCGGTGTGGACCCGGACGTGGTGTGGGCCAAGATGGCGGTGCTGGCCGAAGGTGCCGCACTGGCCAGCAAGAAGTTCTGGCCCTGATAGCGGCCTGACAGATCAGCCGACTTTACGGACCGGCACACCGGGTCGTGAAGTCGGCCAAGTCTGCGTTAAAGCGTTCTGGTTGCTCCCAGAACGCCATATGACCGACGTTCTCATACATCCGTAATTGCGCGTCGGGCGCTTGAGAAGTCGTGTACTGCGCCATGGCCGGCAGGTTGATCTGGTCCTGCTCACCATGCACCACCAGCACGGGCACCTTCAGGGAGCGCAGGGTGCTGCCGTAATCCAGACCGGGCCGGCGCATATTCGCCCGCACCCACGCTGGCACCTGCAGGTTGTAGTCCAGCATGAACTGCGCCTGCTCAGCAGGTAGCGGATGCACGACGCAACTGGCCAGCATCTGCCGCGTAGCGGCCTCATTGATCAGCGGGTCTGCATCACCCATCTCGGCTAGCAAGGCCGCTGCTGGCCCCAGCAGCTCGGGTGTGGCCCGTGAGGTGGCATTGACCATCAGCAAGCCGCCGATAGCGCCATCACCGTACTCGCTGAGGTAATCCAGGGCGATGCGCCCTGCATACGACCACGCCACCAACACAGGCCGGTGCAGACCCAGCGCAGTGATGACGGCATGGACTTCATCTGCCCAGCGTTTGGGTTCTTGGTAGTAGCGCGCGCCGCGAGGTTTGTCGGAGTCACCATGACCACGCAGGTCATAGGTGACTAATCGAAGTTGACGCGCGAGAGGGCTGCCCACTTGCAGGGCCCAGGCTTTGTGGCTTTGCGAGTAGCCATGCAACAGCAGCACATCTGAAAGACGCCCGGCTTCACCGGGCGCCCCCCAATCCTGCACCGCTACCGCGACCCCATCGGGCGTCAGGACACGCGAGGGCGCGTGTCGCGGTAGCGTTAAGGTCACAGAACGATAGGGTCGTTCAGGCGACGCAGAAGCTCTTCCTTCTGAGACTCGAACTGCGGCGAGATGATGAAGGCCTGACCCAAGGTCTCCTCCGGCTCATCGACCGTAAAGCCCAGCGTGTGGGCCGCTTCGAACAGCGCACCGGCCGGGGTACGCACGTACACCGACTGGAAGTAGCCGCGGTGCTTGCGATCCGACGTATCGGTGAAGCCCAGGCCTTCGAGTTCGTTCTTGACCTGCTCTTGCACGTCCAGATCGGGAATGCCGAATGCACCGTGGTGCACCATGCCTTCGCCATACGACCAGTTGCCCGGCGCCAGGTCTGGCTTGAGCAGCAGGTCTACGGTCTTGGCAGCACCACCGCCGTTGACGGTGTAGCGAGTGAACTCGCCATCGGTGCCGACCTTCTCGTGGTTCCAGCCTTCGCTCATGAAGAAGTGCATGTCTTCCAGATCGCGCAGCGTGACGGTCCAGCTATGGAAGCCGCGAATCGCGTACTGCTTGGGCACGTAGGGCGAATCGAAGGGCGCACGCGTGTCGCCGGCATCTTCGATCAACTCAAAATGCAGGGCGGGGCAGTCCGGATGCTCCATCTTGAGCACCTTCTGGCCGAAGCGCTCATAGCGCTCCAGGACGTTGACGGCCTTCTTGCCAAGGTTCTCGTTCCACCACTCCAGCGAACCGGTAGGCACTGAATAGCTGGTGAGGCTGATTTGACCCGAGCCTGACTTGGCCTTGCGACCGGTGCGGCGCCAGGGGAACGTGGTGGTCAGGTTGCCGGGCGAGCCCAGACGGTCAGAGAAGTACAGGTGATACACCGGCTCTTTTCCGTCGTACAGAAGCGTGCGCTTGACCAGGTTCAAACCCAGCGTTTTGACGAAGAAGTTGACATCACCTTGCGCGGTGCCCGTGCACAGCGTGATGTGATGCAACCCTTGAATGCGGTCGGACATCAGGACCCCCAACGCGGCATGCCGCGGCTTGTTTCGATTCGTTGAAAACTCTAGGACCGATGCGCAGTGCTGTCAAACTTCATGCACGCGGTTTGCAGGGTTTTACAGCTACCCATCAGTGCTGGACAAGCTCTGATGCGCACCGTCAATATGACCCAAATAACAGCGGGGGATGGCAGCCTTGTCACACGGGTACGGCCTTTGAACGCGTTCACCTATTCCAGTGCCGCAGCGCGGGTCGTATTCGGCCCCGGCAGCCTAGAGCATTTAGAGCGCGAAATTGCATTGTTGGGCGCCCGTCGGGCTCTGGTGCTGTGCACGCCGGAGCAGACTGGTATCGCCACTGCGGTGCTGCAGCGGCTTGGGGAGCGCGGCGCAGGCTTGTTCGCCAAGGCCGCCATGCACGTGCCCATCGAAGTGGCGCGCGAGGCGCGAGCCGAGGCGCTGCGTCTGGGCGCCG
Source organism: Pseudomonadota bacterium (assembly GCA_026398735.1). Classification (GTDB taxonomy): domain Bacteria; phylum Pseudomonadota; class Gammaproteobacteria; order Steroidobacterales; family Steroidobacteraceae; genus ZC4RG30. The sequence goes on from JAPLSH010000014.1 coordinate 9,925, forward strand.
ATTGCGCGGTGGCGGTGGGTGGCGGTTCTACCATCGGCTTGGGCAAGGCCATCGCGCTGGAGGCCCCGCCCGGCGCGCTGCCCGTGCTGGCCATCCCCACGACTTATGCAGGCTCCGAGATGACGCCCATCTATGGCATCACCGAAGGCGGCATCAAAAAGACCGGCAAAGACGAGCGCGTTTTGCCGCGCACCGTCATCTATGACGCACAGCTCACGCTCAGTTTGCCCGTCGGCTTGTCGATGACCAGCGGCCTCAATGCCATCGCGCATTCTGCTGAGGGCCTCTATGCCCGCGATAGCAACCCGATCATGGCGTTGCTGGCCGAAGAGGGCATCCGTGCGCTGGCGGCCGCTCTGCCGCTGGTTCAAGCGCGGCCCGACGACATCGAGGCGCGGTCCCAGGCCCAATACGGCGCCTGGCTGTGTGGCACGGTGCTGGGCAATGTCGGCATGGCGCTGCATCACAAGCTCTGTCACACGCTGGGCGGCAGCTTCAATCTGCCGCATGCCGAGACCCACGCTATCGTGCTGCCGCATGCGCTGGCCTACAACGCCGCGGCGGTACCGCAGGCCATGGCCGCGTTGCGTCGCGCCTTGGGCTGCGACGATCCGGCGCAGGCGCTGTTTGAACTGGGCCAGCGGCTGGGCGTGCCAGCAGGCCTTGCGGCATTGGGTATGCCCGCCGAGGGCATCGATCGGGCTGTCGACATCGCCCTGCAAAATGCGTATTGGAATCCAAGGCCGCTAGAGAAGGCTGCCTTGCACAACCTGTTGAGTCGGGCCCATGCGGGTCTGGCTCCTGCCTGACCTTCCGGGAGTGACATGACCGAGTTTGTGACGTTACGCGAGGCCGTTGCCGGTCTCATCCACGATGGCGACTGCGTGGCGATGGAAGGCTTCACGCACCTTATCCCCAGCGCCGCCGGCCACGAGGTCATCCGCCAAGGCCGCAAAGACCTGTATCTGGTGCGCATGACGCCCGATCTGATCTACGACCAGTTGATCGGCTCCGGTTGTGTCAGCCGGCTGCGTTTTTCTTGGGGTGGAAATCCGGGTGTGGGTTCGTTGCACCGGTTGCGCGATGCCGTCGAGCGCGGTTGGCCGGGCCCGCTGGCGCTGGAAGAACACAGCCACGCCGACATGGCCAATGCCTATGTGGCCGGTGCCGCCAACCTGCCGTTCTCGGTGCTGCGCGGCTACCAAGGTTCCGACCTGCCGCGCCACAACACCAACATCCGCTTTATCCGCTGCCCGTTCACCGATGAAGAGCTGGCGGTCAGTCCCGCCATACGCCCCGACGTGACGGTGATCCACGCTCAAAAGGCCGACCGCCGCGGCAACGTGTTGCTGTGGGGCATCTTGGGCGTGCAGAAAGAAGCCGCTATGGCAGCCAAGCGCGTCATCGTCACGGTTGAAGAGATCGTCGACTCGCTCGATGCACCGCCCAACGCCTGCATCCTGCCGCGCGTGGTGGTCAATGCGGTGTGCCTGCAGCCCGGCGGTGCGTTCCCGTCTTATGCGCATGGCTACTATGCGCGCGACAACCGCTATTACATTGCTTGGGATGATATTGCTCGCGATCGCGAGACCTTCAAGGCTTTGATGCAAAAGCACGTACACAACACGGCAGACTTTAATGAGTTCCGTCGTGTGTTGGCCGAGAGCGCCGGAGCTGCAGCATGAGCTACACCACCAACGAGATCATGACGGTGGCCGCTGCACGACGATTGCCCGATGGGTCCGTGTGCTTTGTGGGCATTGGCTTGCCGTCGACCGCGGCCAACTTGGCCAGGCTTACGCATGCGCCCGATGTCACGCTCATCTATGAGTCGGGTCCCATCGGTGCACGACCCGATGTGCTGCCGCTGTCGATTGGTGACGGCGAACTAGCAGAGACTGCAGACACTGTGGTGCCCACGCCCGAGATCTTCCGCTATTGGCTGCAGGGCGGCCGCGTCGATGTGGGCTTTCTCGGTACGGCGCAGATCGATCGCTTTGCCAATCTCAACACCACGGTCATCGGGCCTTACGACAAGCCCAAGGTGCGGTTGCCCGGCGCTGGTGGTGCACCCGAGATCGCCAGCAATGCGCGCGAAGTGCTGATCATCGTTAAGCAGACGGCACGCAGCTTTGTGGCCAAGCTCGACTTCGTGACCTCTGCAGGTCATCTGGACGGTGGCGATGTACGCGCGCGCCTTAAGCTTCCCGGCAAGGGCCCGGTCGCGGTGATTACTGACCTGTGCATCATGGAGCCGGATCCGGTCACGCGTGAACTGACTGTAGTGAGCTTGCACGAAGGGATCACCCGCGAGCAGGTCACCGCAGCCACCGGTTGGCCGGTGCGTTTTGCCGACAGTCTGGGCACTACGCCAGCACCCACCGATCACGAGTTGCAGGTGCTGCGTGCGTTGCAGCAGCGCACCGCCCTGGCACATGGCACCGCGGGCGGCGGCGGCGGCGACTGACCTAGACGCGTTCGATCAACATCGCGATGCCCTGACCCACGCCGATGCACATGGTGCACAGGGCATAGCGGCCACCGTTCAGTTGCAACTGCCAAGCGGCAGTGGTCGCCAGACGCGCACCACTGGCACCCAGGGGGTGACCCAGTGCGATGGCACCCCCGTTGGGATTCACGCGGGCATCGTCATCGGCCAGGCCCAGTTGGCGCGTGACTGCCAACGCCTGTGCGGCAAAGGCTTCGTTGAGCTCGATGACATCGATGTCAGCCATCGACAAGCCCGTCTGCTGGAGCAACTTGCGCACGGCAGGCACAGGACCAATACCCATGATGCGCGGCGCCACGCCGGCAGTGGCAGTGGCCACTATGCGCGCCAAGGGCCGCAAGCCGTGGCGTTGGATAGCATCCTGGCTGGCCAGCAGCAGCGCACAACTGCCGTCGTTAATGCCCGAGGCATTGCCGGCCGTTACGGTGCCATCGGCACGCACTACGCCTTTGAGCTTGGTCAAACTTTCCAACGTGGTATCTGCGCGCGGGTGTTCGTCGATCTCGACGCGCGTATCGCCCTTGCGACCTTTAATGATCACCGGTGTGATCTCGATGGCAAAGCGTCCGGCAGCCTGCGCAGCGGCGCAACGCTGTTGGCTGCGCAGCGCAAAGGCATCCTGATCAGCACGAGAAATAGAGAACTCTGCTGCGACGTTCTCTGCAGTCTCGATCATGGCATCGACACCAAAGCGGGCCTGCATCAACGGATTGATGAAGCGCCAGCCCATGGTGGTGTCTTCGATCTTGGCAGCGCGTGAATAGGCGCTGTCAGCTTTACCCATGACATAGGGCGCGCGGGACATACCCTCGACGCCGCCGGCAATCACCAGTTGGGCTTCGCCGGTTTTAATGGCACGAGCAGCTTGGGTGACGGCTTCGATACCCGATGCGCACAGACGGTTGACGGTGATGCCGGTGACACTCTCTGGCAGGCCTGACAGCAGCACTGCCATGCGTGCAACGTTGCGATTGTCTTCGCCGGCCTGATTAGCACAGCCCATAAACACATCATCGACCGCAGACCAATCCACCTGCGTGTTGCGAGCCTGCAAGGCGGTCAGGGGGATAGCCGCCAAGTCGTCCACCCGAACACTGGCAAGGCCACCGCCATAGCGGCCGATGGGTGTACGGATCGCATCGCAGATAAACGCATCACGCATTGCCAAGCTCCTTGCGGATCTCTTCGTTGTGTTCGCCCAGTGTGGGCGGCGCAGTCACTTCCATGGCGCGCTCGCCGTCGAAAGACACTGGGGAACGGATGGTACGGAACGAACCCATCACCGGGTGCTGCGCTTCGGTGAGCAGTTGCAGGTGCTGCACCTGCGGATCGGCCAGCACTTCGGCGGCGTCGTACATAGGTGAATGCGGCACGTCTTGGGCCTTGAGCAGCTCGCACCACTGCGCGCGCGGGCGACGCTTGAAGTGTTCGCCCAGCACTTTGATGAGGATCTCTTGATTAGCGATGCGCTGATCGCGGCTGCTGAACTGCGGATCCTGCAGCAACTGCGGGTTTTCGATCGCGTTGGCCAAGCCTTGCCAGAATTTTTCGGGCGATGACATATGCAGGGCGATCCACTTGCCGTCGCCGCATTCCAGAACATACGACTGCGATACACGCGGCCGGCTGTAAGGGCCCATCAGTTCGTCGGCCTGCAGATAGTGCGTGAACGAGTCGAGATTGAAGTGGCTCATGGCCTCGAGCATCGACACTTCGACCTTGCGACCCACACCGGTGCGACCGCGCTCGACCAGTGCACCCATGATGCCGTAGGCGGCATAAAAGCCAGTCAGCGAATCGGCTATGGCCGGGCCGACCACGCGCGGGTTGTCGGGATTGACCAGCAGATGCAAGAAGCCTGCAGCGGCCTGTGCAACGGTGTCGTAGGCGGGGCTGTCGGCTTGCGGGCCGGTGGAGCCAAAGCCACTGATGGCGCAGTACACCAAGCGCGGATTGATCTCACGCAAGCGCGCTTCGCCAGCCCCCAACTTCTCTGCTACACCGGGCCGAAAGTTCTGGATGTATACATCGGCGCCGGCGATGAGCTTATCGAACACCTTGCGGTCTTCGGGGTTCTTGGCATCGATCGTGAGGCTGCGCTTGTTGCGGTTGTAGGTCTGAAAGTGCGGGCTGTACAAGCCGCCCTTGAAGGCACGAAACGGATCGCCGCCATTGGGTGCTTCGACCTTGATGACATCTGCACCCAGATCCGCCAGCAGCATGCCTGCGGCAGGGCCGGTGATGAACGTGCCTTGCTCGATGACGCGAACGCCTTGCAACACCTTGATCATTTGGCAGCCTCTCCGGTGTACTGCAACTCGCGCGTGGCTTGGTAGGTGAGTGCAAAGCCAATCGGCTGCTGCAGCTCTTCATACAAGTGCGCGATGAGCCCGGCTGTGCGCGCCAGGATGGGCACACCCTTGAGTGCTTCCAGCGGAAAGCCTGCGCCCAGTAGCACCGAGGGAATGGCACCTGACACATTCAGGCGCAGGTCCTTGCCGATGAGGCTGGCGGTCAGCGATTCGACTTCGCGTGCGATAGCAATAAAACGCAGATCGGTGCCGGCTGCAGTGGCTACTGCGAACAGCGCATCGACGCGCGGATCGCGCTGCTTGTGCTGCGGGTGGCCATAGCCTGGGATGGGCTTGCGCGCGGCCTTCCATGCTTTCATCACGGTGGTGGCCGCTTCGGTGAGCGGAGTGCCTGCTTGCACCAGCGCATCGATCTCGGTGAACAGCCGCCCCGCGGTCTCTGATGCTCCCAGAATAACTGAGCCGCAGCCCAGGATGCCTGCCGCCACTGCGCCCTGCATGGCATCGGGTGCTGCAGCGAAGGTCATGCGTGAGGCTTGCACGCTGGGTACCAAGCCGTGTTCGGCTATGGCTACCAGCGTGGCATCGAGCACTGCCAGTTCTGCTGTTGTGCCCAAACGGCCCGTGAGCAACAGAAAGAAGTGACCGGTGAAGCCGATCTTGCCGATGAGGTCCCGGGCCAAGTCATGGCCGCGCACCACGATGGTGTCTTCGTTCGAGGTGCAGATCGCCGTAGTCGGGATCGTGCTCTTACCAATCTTCATGCGTTATCCAAAGGTTGTCGCTCAGGCGGAGACGGGGGCCAGACGGAAGTTGTAACTGGTCGTGTAGTACTGCTTGGTCATGACGGTGCCATCGGGCGCAGTGCCCGGGGCGTGGGGTGCGAAGGCTACGACCAAGCTGTCGCGCTTGCCGAACACCGCATCCTGATCCAGGTAGGGGCTGTTGGCCACGAACAGGTGTGTGGTCACTGGCACATGGCCCTCTGCCGACACCATCATGTGAATGTGTCCGGGCCGGTTGATGGAGCGGTGCGTGGCGCGCATCAAGTCGCCCACTGGGCCATCGCTGGGAATGGGGTAGAAAGTCGGCCGGATCGACCAGAAGCGGAACTGTCCCTGTGCGTCGGTGCGGATCTTGCCGCGAGCCTGCATGCTGGGCGTGGCAGACAGTTGCACGTCATAGTTGCCCTCGCCATCGCCGCTCCACAGGTCCAACAGCGCACCAGGCAACGGCGTGCCGGCCACATCCGTGACCGTGCCGGTGTAGTAAGCCGGTTCGCCAACCACGCCTTCTGCAATGTTGCCGCCCAAGCCCACTTCAGGCGCGCCTTCCCAGTAAAAAGGGCCTTCGACAGTAGCCTCGGTGGCTCCCACGATGCTTTTGCTCTCGCGCGCCTGTGTGAGCGAGACCACCATCATCGACAGACCCAGTACGTCCGACAGCAGAATGAACTCTGGGCGGCGCTCGGTGCTGATCTGCCCGGTCTTGGTCAGAAATTGCAGACCTGCCAGCCACTCTTCGGGCTTGAGGTCGACCTCACGCGTGAAGGCGTGCAGATGCTTGACGAGGCTGGACATGATCTCACCCAAGCGACCGGCCTGCGGCGTGGCGAAGGCTTTCATCACTTCCTGCGTCAGCAGGTCTTGGTTGTAATCGGACATGAGGGTGTCTCCGTTGAATAGGGTTAATGCCGACGACGGGTGACGACGAAGCTTTCGTCGTTGAACCACAGGCCGCCATGCTTTTGCAGCACAGCAGAGGTCACGTCGAGGTATTGCGAGTTCTGCATCACCTGCTCTACGCGCTCGTCTTCAATCTGCGCCACATAGATGGCCGCATTCCAAGCTGCAAACAGCGTAGAGGTGCCCACGCGATCGCCGATCTCTGACGGCAGCGTATGCATGTGATAGCGAAACATCGCGCGATCGTCGGGCACAGTGGGCAGCAGGAAGTCGCGAGCGTCTTTGCCCAATTCGGCACGCAGTGCAGCCAGCAGCTGGTGACGGTCGATCTGGAAGGGGCTCTCGCCGGGCCACAATTGCTCGACGATTTCCAGCGCCGGATCGCGACCACAGCTTTGCACTGCGACCAGTTTGCCGCCCGGTGCCAGGGCGCGTGCCAACGGCGCCAGCACTTTCTGCGCCTTGAACTGCGCCGACATACGCGCGCGCCACGGCTGGGAGGCGAGGATCAAATCGTATTGACCCATCGCATGGCCCGGTCGTGGGATCACGCTGTCGAGCATGAACTTGTGATCTTCGCGATAGATCACCAGCACTGTGGGGCGTACGGGCATAGGGTTGCCGGTGCGCGGTGAAGGACGCGTTTGCCAGCCGTGGGCCAGCGTGGCGCCGAGTGCTTCAATCTGTTCTGCATAATCATGCGACGACGTACCGGCCAGTCGCAGCTCTTGCCAGTTGAAGGCAGCCGCCGCCTGCACATCACGCGTCATCAGTTGTGGCGCTTCGGCGTAGTTGAGATTGGTGATGACCAGTACAGTGGCCGGGTGCTCCACAAAGCGATCGGGCATTTTCTCAAGGCCCAGTCGCACGTCTTCAAGACTGATCTCTTTGGCCACTGCCAGCAGCGGCACAGCCGGATGCAAGGCATGCACCTGCCGCATCAAGCGCGACAGGATGGTGGCATCGCCCATGCCGGCATCAAACAGCTTCATGGCCGGCGGCGAGGGATGCAGCGAGGCCAGTTCCTTGGAGACGCGCCGTGCTACAGCAGACTTTTCGCTGCAGGTGCTGACGAAGGCCAGGTACTTTTGACGGTTGTCGTAAAAGCGAAATGGCGGGCTGTCGGCTTCACTGCTGACGGTGCTATTCACGAGTATGGGTTTGCTCATCGTTTTCCCCTGACCAGCGCAGCGCCGGCAACCATGGCTTCAAGCTTGCCCACTGCAGTGGCGCGCGGCAGGTACTTCATGCCGCAATCGGGCGCCACGATGATGTCGGCGGCATCCACATAAGGCAGTGCGCGTTCAATGCGATGTGCCACCACGTCTGGCGTTTCGATGTTCGGGTCCGACAGGTCGATCACACCGAGGATGAACTTCTTGCCCTTGAGCGGCACCAGCGTGCTGCAGTCCAGGTTCGATTGCGCTGTCTCGATCGACAGCTGCTTGCAGCTGCACTGCGCAAACTCGGGCAGAAACGAATAGCCCGAGGGGCGCTCGTGGATGATCGCTGCATAGCCGAAGCAGATATGCACGGCGGTGTTGCCCGTTACACCCAGCAGTGCTGCGTTGAGTGCATCCAGACCCCAGGCGCGTGCTTCATCGGGACGCGCCTGCATGTACGGCTCATCGATCTGTACAACATCTGCGCCCGCCGCAAACAGATCTTTGATCTCTGCGTTGAGTGCAATTGCATAGTCCATTGCGGCCAGCTGGCGGCTACCGCCGTAGTGATCAATCTGTGCCTGCTGCGCCATCGTGAACGGACCGGGTACGGTGATCTTTACCTGACGCTTGCTGTGACGCTTCATGAACAGCAAGTCATCGACAGTCACGGCATGACGGCGGCTGATGGGCCCTATGACACGCGGCACCGGGTTGGGGTGACCGCTGCGATCCAGTGCAGTGCCAGGGTTGTCCAAGTCCACGCCATTGAGTGCGGTGGCAAAGTGGTTGGAATAGCTTTCGCGACGGATCTCACCGTCGGTGATGATGTCGATGCCAGCATCTTCCTGCGCCTTGATCGCCATGATCGTGGCGTCTTCCTGTGCTTCGGCCAGGTACTGCGCCGGGATGCGCCACAGTTCGCGTGCGCGGACGCGCGGTGGGAAACGGCCGGCCAACTTCTGGCGGTCGATAAGCCATTCGGGCTGCGGAAAACTACCAACTAGTGTCGTGGGGAACAGCATGGAAAACTCCGTATTAAATTCGTGTGATCAGCCCAATGCTTTGAGCAGTGCGCGCCGCTCGGCGCCTGCAGGATCGTCGCCCAGCCATGATTGCGTGTTGAACACCATGACCTTGCGGTTGGCGGGCGAGTAGGCCGGCCAGGCAGCAAGACCCGGTGCCGAAGGCGTGCCATGGTGCGCAAAATTAGCCCAAGCGGTGCTCATCGTGGCGGCCAGTGCTTCGTTGCCTTCGCCGGTGCCCACCAGTGCGGCGACACGGATGGTGTTGTCGAACATGAAGCCCAGTTCCATGGTGTGCATCGCCCTGCGATGGCCATCCATCGCCGGTGATTCCCAGTCGAAGCGGTACACATACACCGGCGCTTTGCCGCGCGCGATTTTGCGCTCGGCCAGCACGATGGTGTTGGCGCCGAAGATGCGATCGGTGTTGATCAGCACCAGCAGGTCAAAGGGCGAGGCGTTGGGGTTGCCCTGACGATACGCACCGATCAGTGCCTGCGCATCGGCCTTGGGGAACCCTGCCTTGATACGCTGCAGCAGACCGGCCTCGTCCATCGCGCGCTCTGTTGCATTGATGGGCATGAAGGGCGGGAAGGTGGCCTCATGACGGTTGCTGCCAATGAGCAGCGGCACATCATCAGAGACCGCCGGCGAATCCGGATCAAACGGATGACGCGGCAAGGCCAGACCATCGACTACCGGCGCAAAGGTGCCGCCGGTCACGCCCGCGGCACGCAGCTTGGGCTGGATGTTGAAGTAGGCCGACAGCAGTCGCTCCTGCGGCACGGCTTGCAGGCCACGTACATCACCGGCCTTAAGGCCCAGTTCGCTAATCAGCAGTTCTGCGGCACGCGCGCCGTCTTGGGCAGTGCCCGAGCGAATGCCAGGACCGCTTTGGATGATGGCTTTGTGAAACAGACCCTTCGCGGCCGGCATCGCCATCACTGTCGATACCTTGGCGCCACCGCCGGACTCACCAAAGATAGTGACGTTGGACGGATCGCCACCAAAGGCGGCGATGTGAGTCTTGACCCACTGCAGCACCTGCACCACATCGAGGATGCCGACATTGCCCGAACTGGCAAATGCCTCGCCGCCGATGCTGGCCAGATGCGTATAGCCGAACACGTTGAGGCGATGATTGACGCCCACGAACACGATGTCGCCACGACGCGCGAGATTGGCACCGTCATATAGCGGTGCGGAGGCTGAGCCAGAAGAGAAGCCGCCGCCATGCAACCACACCATGACCGGGCGTTTGCCCGTTATCGCAGGCGTCCACACGTTCACTGCCAGACAGTCTTCGGCTTCGCGCACGCCCGGCGGGTCCTGCGGTAGCGCGGCGCGCATGATCACGTTGGGATCGCCGCCGGCCGGATTGCTCTGCGGTGAGCTGGAGCCAAACAGCGTGGCTTCGCGCACGCCCTTCCAAGGCTTGACCGGTTGCGGTGGCATAAAGCGGTTGGCGCCGCCAGTGGGCGCGCCATAGGGTAGGCCACGGAAGGTCAAGATGCCGTGATCGATGAGCCCGCGGACCTTGCCGCTGGGGGTATCGACGATCGGGCCTTCAGCCAGTTGCGCCAGCGCCGGCGTTGCCAGCGGGGCCAGCAGTCCTGCAGCCAGCAGTTCGCGCCGCGAGAGATCCACACGTTTCATGAGCCTGCCCCTGTGTTCTGGTTGTTTGGTCGCAGTACAACCACCCTGCAGGGCAAAGTAAAGAGCTGCGCAGACAGGCCGGTCTGCGACGCCCGCAGGCGTATCCTGCGCCAGACGGCGGCGGCATCAGGAGACGGCATGGACATCTTTTGGGGGCGCTATTCGGCAGTGTTTTATTCGGCGATCGGTGCGCTGTTTGCCGCCCTGCTGGCGGGGCAACAGCCGCTGTGGTGGTGGGCAGCGGCGGCATTGCTGGCGCTGACCGCCATCGGCTTATACAACCTGCGGCAAAAACAGCATCCGGTGCTGGCCAACTATCCGTTGCTCGGCTATCTGCGTTATTTCCTCGAGAGCCTGCGACCCGAGCTTCGCCAGTATTTTCTCGAGTCCGACGACGAACAGGTGCCCTATTCGCGCAATCAGCGCGCCATGGTGTATCAGCGCGCTAAACAGCAGGTCGCCGTGCGGCCATTTGGCTCGTTGACGGACATGTATGCCGATGAGTTCGACTGGCTCAACCACTCCATACGACCCGTGCCGGTTCCCGATTCGGACTTCCGTATTACGGTGGGAGAGGGGCCTGCGGCCTATGCCATGTCGGTGCTCAATATCTCGGGCACCTCGTTTGGCGCGTTGTCTCCGCCGGCCATCCAAGCTCTCAATGCGGGTGCGCGTCTGGGCGGCTTTGCACATAACACCGGCGAGGGGTCGCTCTCGCCTTACCACCTGGCCGGCGGCGGCGACATCATCTGGCAGGTTGCCACGGGCTATTTTGGCTGTCGCACACCGGACGGACTGTTTGATGCCGGGCAATTTGCGGCCAAAGCTGCAGCGCCGCAGGTGCGCATGATCGAGATCAAACTCAGCCAGGGCGCCAAGCCCGGCCACGGCGGCATGCTGCTGGCCGCCAAGGTCACGGCCGAAATTGCGGCGATCCGCGGCGTGCCGCAGGGCAAGGACTGCATCTCGCCGGCGTTTCACACGGCATTTTCCACGCCGGACGAGTTACTGCAGTTTGCCGCGCAATTGCGCCGCATGTCCGGTGGCAAGCCGGTCGGTGTGAAGCTGTGCATCGGCCATCCCTGGGAGTTCATCGCGCTGGTCAAGGCGATGGTGGAGTCGGGACTGCTGCTCGACTTCATTACGGTCGATGGGGCCGAGGGTGGTACCGGCGCCGCACCGGTTGAATTCACCGATCATCTGGGCACCCCGCTGCAGGATGCCTTGGTGTTCGTCGACAACTGCCTGACCGGCGCGGGCCTGCGCGAGCGCGTCAAAATTGGCGCGTCCGGCCGCATGGTCAGTGCCTATGACATCGTGCGCGGCTGTGCGTTGGGGGCCGACTGGATCAACATGGCGCGGCCGTTCATGTTTGCGCTGGGCTGCATCCAGGCGCGTGACTGTGCCTCGGGGAACTGTCCTACCGGGCTTGCCACGATGAACCCGGGTCGCTATCGCGTTGTCGATGTAGATATCAAGGCGCAACGCGTGGCCAACTTCCATCACAACACGGTGCATGCGCTGGCCGAGCTGCTGGCGGCCAGCGGCGTCAGCCATCCGGGCCAGTTGACCCGCCACCACATCATGCGGCGGCTGTCGGGCAGTCGCGTGTTGCCGATGGACGAGTTGTATCCCCAGGTGGAGCCTGGCGCGCTGCTACGCGGTGGCCCCGTAGGCGATGCGCGGCTGACGCAGTTCTGGCCGCGCGTTAGCGGGGCCAGTTTCGGCCTGCACTGACGCTGCCGTCGACTGATCGACAGTCTAAGGCTCGACCCGGATACGTCCGGCGTGGCAAAATGTGGGATTACCGGCAGCCGCCCCGACAGGTGCGGCAACGCCAGTCCCTTTCCCCAGAACTGCAACGGAACCCCGCAATGGCTCGCACAACGCCCCTGGCCGACATCCGCAACATCGGCATCATTGCCCACGTCGACGCCGGCAAGACGACTACGACCGAGCGCATCCTGTATTACACGGGCCGCAAGCACACGATCATTGACATCCATGACACCAAGGATCTCAAGACGTCCACCACCACTGACTACCTGGAGCAGGAGCAGAAGCGTGGTATCACCATTCAGTCGGCCGCCGTGTCGGCCTTCTGGCGTGGCAAGAAGATCAACGTCATCGACACCCCGGGGCACGTGGACTTCACCATCGAAGTCAACCGCTCGCTGCGCGTGCTCGACGGCGCCGTGGTGGTGTTCGACGGCGTGGCCGGTGTAGAGCCGCAGTCAGAGACCAACTGGCGCCTGGCCGACAACTACAACGTACCGCGCCTGTGCTACGTCAACAAAATGGACCGCAGCGGTGCCTCGTTCACACGCTGCATGGACATGATCAAAAAGCGCCTCGGCGCGCGCCCCTTGGCGGTGCAGATCCCGATCGGCTCCGAAGACAACTTCAAGGGCATGGTAGATCTGGTCACCATGGAAGCGCTGGTCTGGGATTCAGACGACAAGGATGCGCAGTGGCAGGTCATTCCTGTCACCGAGGGCATGGCCGACAAGTTGGGCATCACGGTGCCCAGCGATCGCGCCATCCTTGATGCTGTGCAGGCCTATCACACCGAGCTGGTCGACACCTGCCTCGAGATGGACGATGCGGCCATGGAAGCCTATCTCGAAGGCACTGCACCTTCGGTTGAAGTCATCCGTGCCTGCTTGCGCAAGGGCACGCTGACCGGCGCCTTCAATCCGGTGCTGTGCGGCTCGTCCTACAAGAACAAGGGCGTGCAGCAGGTGCTCGATGCGGTTGTCGACTATCTGCCGGCGCCCACCGACGTGTCTGCTATCAACACTGTGGATGCCGACGGCAACCCCATCGGCGAGCGCAATTGCTCGGACGAGGAGCCGTTCTCGGCGTTGGCCTTCAAGGTCATCAACGATGTCTACGGCGCGCTGACCTTCATCCGCGTCTATTCGGGCGTGTTGACGCGTGGCGCGTCGGTGCAGAACTCCACTCGCGGCAAGCGCGAGAAGATCGGCCGCATGGTCGAGATGTTCGCCAAGGAAGCTATCGCCATCGAAGAAGCCCGCGCCGGCGACATCGTTGCGCTGGTCTCGCTGGCCGAGACCGACACCGGCGACAGTGCGATTCGGCCAATCCCGTGGTGCTCGAGCGCATGCGCTTCCCCGCGCCCGTCATCAGTGTCTCGGTCAAGCCCAAGAACAAGGGTGAGCAAGAGAAGTTCAACGCCGCCATTGGCAAGATGGTTCGCGCCGATCCTTCGCTGCATCTGGAAACCGATCGCGAAACCGGTCAGACCATCCTGCGCGGCATGGGTGAGTTGCATCTGGACGTGACACTCGATCGCATGCGCACCGAGTTCAACGTCGAAGGCATCATGGGCGAGCCGCAGGTTGCCTATCGCGAAACCATCACCAAGCCGATTCAAGAAAACTACACCCACAAAAAGCAGACCGGCGGTTCGGGCCAGTTCGCCGAGGTGTGGATCAAGTTCGAGCCGCTGGAGCGTGGCGAGGGCTTTGTGTTCGAAGACAAGACGGTCGGTGGCTCGGTGCCGCGCGAGTACGTGCCTTCGGTCGAGAAGGGCCTGCGCATGCAGATGGATGACGGCGTGCTGGCGCGCTTCCCCACCGTGGATTTCAAGGCCACGTTGGTGGACGGCAGCTATCACGATGTGGACTCCAACGCGCTGACCTTCGAAATCGCTGCTAAGGCAGCGTTCCGCGAGGCCATGAAGAAGGCCGGTCCGATCCTGCTCGAGCCGGTCATGAAGGTTGAGGTGGTCACTCCTGGCGACTACCTGGGTGACGTGATCGGTGACATTAACCGTCGTCGTGGCCAGATTCAGGAGCAGCTCGATCGCGGCGCCAACATCGCCGTCGTATCGACCGTTCCGCTGTCGGAAATGTTCGGCTACATCGGCCAGCTGCGCGCGATGAGCTCGGGCCGCGCGTCCTACACCATGGAGTTCTCGCATTACGATCCGGTCCCGCGCAACGTGGCCGAGGTGGTGATCCTGGCCTCTAAGGCGCCTGCCGCCGGCTGATCCCGGCGGTTCGCACAGCAGCGCCAGCCGCCGCATGAAAGCCATCTCGATTGGTGATTACCGCGAGTTGGCGCGGCGGCGGCTGCCGCGGTTTCTGTTCGATTACATCGACGGCGGGTCCTTCTCTGAAGAGACCCTGAGGCGCAACGTCGGTGAGTTGCAGACGCTGGCCTTGCGCCAGCGTGTGTTGCGCGATGTTTCTGGCGCAGACCTTTCCACCACTGTGTTGGGCCAGAGCTGGCAATTGCCTGTGGCGCTTGCGCCTATTGGTCTGGGCGGGCTGGTGGCCCGGCGTGGCGAGACACAGGCCGTGCGTGCCGCTGAAACTGCGGGCATTCCGTTCATCCTCTCCACTGTTGCCGCCTGTCCTATCGAGGAAGTGGCTGCCGCAGCCACACAGCCGTTCTGGTTTCAGCTCTACATGATTCGCGATCGCGCGTTCATGCGTGATCTGCTGGCGCGTGCCAGTGCGGCACGCTGCAGCACTCTGGTGTTTACCGTCGACATGCCGGTACCAGGTACGCGCTATCGCGACTACCACTCGGGTCTGGCCGGTGCTGCCGGTTTGGGCGGCCAGTTGCGACGTGTCGCACAAGCACTGGGTCGCCCGCGGTGGGCTTGGGATGTGGGCCTGTTGGGCAGGCCGCATGGACTGGGCAACATCGCGCCGTTGTTGGGCGATAACACTGGCCTGGAAGATTTCTTTGCCTGGATGCGGGGCAACTTCGATCCACAAATCGGCTGGCGTGATCTGGACTGGATCCGTGCCGAGTGGAAGGGGCCTATCGTGCTCAAGGGTGTGCTCGATGCCGAGGATGCGCGTGAAGCGGCAGCCAACGGCGTCGATGGGATCATTGTCTCCAATCACGGTGGTCGCCAACTCGATGGTGTGCCGGCCTCTGCGTTGGCGTTGCCAGAGATTGCGGCGGCAGTGGGCGACAAGCTCACCGTGTTGGCCGATGGCGGCGTGCGCTCCGGCCTTGATGTGTTGCGCTTGCTGGCGCTGGGTGCGCGCGGTGTACTGCTGGGGCGGGCTTGGGTCTGGGCGTTGGCGGCAGGCGGCCAGCCTGCAGTCGAACAGATGCTTTCTCAACTGGCCGCGGAGTTGCGTGTGGCCATGGCGCTCACCGGTGTGCGCCGCATAGCGGACATCGACAGCAGCGTATTGCTGCGCAAATAATCACGTACTTTTTACCGGGAACTACAGACCATGACAGAGAAGCTGACCGAGGCCGAACAGGCCCTGCGCGAAGCCGCGCGCGAATACCATCGTCTGCCAACGCCCGGCAAGATCACCGTCACGCCGACCAAGCTGCTGTCCAACCAGCGGGATCTGTCGCTGGCTTATTCGCCTGGTGTGGCCTATCCCTGCCTCGATATCCATGCAGACCCCAAGATGGCTGCCGAGTACACCTCGCGCGGCAATCTGGTGGCTGTCATCACCAATGGCACTGCGGTGCTGGGTCTGGGTGACATCGGTCCGCTGGCCGCCAAGCCGGTCATGGAAGGCAAGGGTTGCCTGTTCAAGAAGTTCGCCAACATCGATGTGTTTGATATCGAGCTCGACGAGCGTGACCCCGACAAACTGATCGACATCATCGCTGCCATGGAGCCGACTGTCGGTGGTGTAAACCTTGAAGACATCAAGGCGCCGGAGTGCTTCTACATCGAGCGCAAGCTGCGCGATCGCATGAACATCCCGGTGTTCCATGATGATCAGCACGGCACGGCGATCATCTCTGCCGCTGCAGTGCTCAATGGCCTGGAGCTGGTGGGCAAGGAAATGGGCGCAGTCAAAGTGGCCGTTTCCGGCGCTGGCGCTGCGGCCATCGCCTGCCTTGATCTCATGGTGGGTCTGGGCATTCGCCGCGAGAACATCTGGGCCTGCGATTCCAAGGGTCTCATTTACACCGGTCGTGCCGGTGGCTTGGATGAGTCCAAGGCACGTTATGCCCAGACCACCGAGCAGCGCACGCTGGCCGATGCGGTCAATGGTGCCGATGTGTTCCTGGGCTGCTCGACCAACGGCGTCTTGACGCCCGAGATGGTCAAGACCATGGCCAACCGCCCGATCATTCTGGCACTGGCTAATCCCGAACCCGAGATTCGTCCTGAGCTGGCCCTGGCCGCGCGTCCGGATTGCATCATTGCGACCGGTCGTTCGGACTATCCCAACCAGGTCAACAACGTCCTGTGCTTCCCCTACATCTTCCGTGGCGCGCTCGATTGCGGCGCCACCAAGATCACTGACGAGATGAAGCTGGCCTGCGTGCGGCAGATTGCCGATCTGGCCAAGGAAGACATCAGCGAAGAAGTCGCCAATGCCTATTCGGGTCAGGACCTGGAGTTCGGCGCGGATTACATCATCCCCAAGCCGTTTGATTCGCGACTGATCGTGCGCATTGCGCCGGCCGTGGCCGCTGCTGCTGCCGCGTCGGGCGTGGCCACGCGGCCCATCGCCGATATGGATGCCTATCGCCAGCAGCTGTCGCGGTTGTTCTCTTCAGCCAGTCAGCTGGTGCAGCCCGTGTTCGAGGCAGCGCAGAGCAGCCCGGCCAAGCGCATTGCTTATGCCGAAGGCGAAGACCTGCGCGTGTTGCGTGCTGCACAGTCTGCGGTAGAAGACGGTATTGCCCGTCCCATCCTCATCGGTCGACCTGCAGTCATCGAGGCGCGTATTGCCAAGGCTGGCCTGCGTATCCGATTGGGTGAGCATGTCGAGGTGGTCAATCCCGATGACGATGCGCGCTTCAAGCAGTACTGGCAGACCTTCCATCGCATCATGGGTCGTCGTGGCTACAGCCCGGAAGCAGCCAAGGCTGCAGTGCATCGCTCCACCACCACTATCGCTGCGTTGATGGTGCACTTGGGCGATGCCGATGCCATGGTGTGCGGTCTGCACGGTCGCTTTGATGCGCATCTGTCGCACATCGAGGATGTCATCGGTCTGCGCCCGGGTGCGCGTGAGCTGGCAACGCTCAACGCGTTGATGCTCGACAAGCACACGCTGTTTATCGCAGACACCTACGTCAATTCAGATCCGTCGGCCGAGCAGTTGGCGCGTATCGCCAAGATGGCCGTAGAGGAAGTGCGTCGCTTTGGCATCGTGCCCAAGGTCGCCTTCCTGTCGCACTCCAACTACGGTTCGTCGCAGCGTGCGTCGGCCGTCAAGATGCGCGAGGCTTGGCAACAGTTCGCAGCGATGTGCCCGGACGTTGAGTCCGATGGCGAGATGCACGGCGATGCTGCGTTGTCAGAGCTCATCCGCAAGTCCAACTTGATGGACAGCATGCTGCAGGGCGAAGCCAACGTGCTCATCTGCCCCAACGTGGATGCCGCCAACATCCTCTACAACGTGCTCAAGGTGCTGGCCGGTGACGGCAAGACCGTGGGCCCGATTCTGTTGGGTGCAGCCAAGCCGGCTCACGTGATGACACCCTCCTCGAGCGTTCGTCGCATCAGCTACATGACGGCGCTGGCCGTGGCGCAAGGCCGTCACGCCTGAGGCTGCAGGGCCTTCGGTGACGAACTCTTCTGAGTTCGTCACCTTGTGGGCCAAAACGCACGCGTCGCTGGTACTGGCGCTCCCCAATTGCCGTAGGTCACGCGGGCGACGCATACTCAGCCCAGTCCTGTTGCTTGCAGATCCCCAGTAGAGGATCGGGCGGCAGGTTCAGTGTCATTACGGGGGTTCAGGCATGGCTATTTTGCTTGCGTTGCGCACGCGTTGCGCCGCGTTGGTTGTTGCAGTTTCCATGGTCGCGTTGGTAGGCACTGCTGCCGCCCAGCAGGCACCGCGGCCCACGCCGCCCATCCCCGCTGCGCAAAAGGTCGGCAAGTCGCCCGATCCGCGCAACCTCGAGGGTGTGTGGTTCACCGGTGGCTACGATCGCACCTTCAAACAACTCGACCGTTCTGAGCCGCCCTTCAACGCTGCGACTCGCAAAGAGTGGCTGCGGCACATTCAGGCCGAAAAAGACGGCACGCCGATCGGTGATGCGCCGACGCGCTGCTATCCGCACGGTGTGCCGCGTCTGATTGCCTCGCCCTATCCGATCCAGATCATCCAGACGCCCGGACTGATCACGATCCTGCACGAGGTCGGTCACAACATCCGCTACGTGCACATGAACCAAAAGCTGCCTGCTAACGTGAAGCCCAGCTTCCTGGGTTATTCGGTGGGCCATTGGGATGAAGACACGTTGGTCATCGAGACCACTGCGCTCAATACCCGCACGCGCATCGACGAGGAAGGCATCGTGCATTCCGACAAGCTCAAGGTCACTGAATATATCCGCAAGATTGAGGATGGCCAGCGTCTGGAAAACATCATCCACATCGAGGATCCGGGCAGCTTCATCAAGCCTTGGGACGCGCGTCGCTACTTCAACTGGCGGCCCGACCTGCACCTGACCGAATACATCTGCGAAGAGAACAACCGCAACTCGCCCAACGAAAGCGGCTTCACGACGGCCAAGTGACCGTCCCCTACAGAATCAAGCAGGAATTACACCCGATGTTCTCCATGAAGCACACGATGCTCGCACTGGCCGCCACGCTGGCAATGGCCACTGCTACCGCGCAGACCGTTCCCGCCGACCAGCAGGGTCGTCCGGCGGGCGCGCCCGATATGTTCGCTGTTTGGAAGGCCGCTGCAGCGGTAGACACCTTGCGCACCGTCGACGGCAAGTTGCCGCCACTCAATGCCAAGGGTCAGGCGCTGTACAACAAGCGTGTGAAGGCCCGCGCTGCCGGCAAGCCGATCGACGACGGCACTGTCGAGTGTCTGCCGCATGGCTTGCCGCGCCTGATGCTCAGCGACTACCCGTTCCGTCTCTACCAGAAGCCCACTTTTGTGGCCTTCGCACATGAGCTGACGCATTACTTCCGTGTGGCCTATCTCAACGAGAAGTCCAAGGACGTTGATGACCTCGATCCGACTTACACCGGCTATCCGGTATCGGTCTATGAAGGCGATACGCTGGTCGTGACCAGCAATGGCTTCAACGACGAGACCACGATGGACCGCAGTGGTCTGCCCAAGTCGGCGGCACTGGTGCTTACCGAGCGCTATCGACTGATCAATGGTGGCAAGCAGCTGGAGCTGAACTTCACCGTCGACGACAAGACTTGGTACACCAAGCCTTGGACTGCTCGCATGGTCTATGACCGCAACGAGACCAATCAGCTGCTCAACGAATACGTGTGCACGGACAAAAATCCGGAAGCCACGCGTAAATGAGCGGCGCGCGCGAGCGCGTCAACGAGATGATCACTGGGTGCTGGCGCACCCAGGTGATCCACGAAGCAGTAAAGCTCGGCTTGCCCGAGCATCTGGCAGCAGGCCAGGGCCACAGTGATGCCCTGGCTGTTTCGCTGGGAGTAGATGCCGACGGCCTTTACCGCCTGCTGCGCGGCATGGCCGCGTTGGGCCTGGCCAGTCATGTGGCCGATCACCAGTTCGAGCTGACTGACGAGGGCGCCACGCTATGCGCCAGCCACCCCGAGTCCTTGCGCGGTGTTGCCCTTCATTGGGGTGACCGGCAATGGAAATCCTTCGGGCTGTTGGGTAAAGCCATTCAAACCGGCCGTAGCCAAATGCAGGCTGGCTCTGCAGGCTTTGTGGATCTGCAGCGCGATGCTGCGCAGGCAGAAGTGTTCAATCGAGCCATGGCAGAGCAGTCGCTGCGTATTGGCCACGCAGCTGCGCGCGCTTATGACTTCAGTCACTTCGATGCCGTGCTGGATGTTGGTGGTGGCTTCGGTGCGGTCTTGGTAGCGGTGTTGAAGTCTGTGCCGCGACTACGAGGGGACAGCTTCGATCTGCCGGCAGTGGCCGATAGCGCTGCGGCCTACTTGGGCAAGTCAGGTGTGGGTGATCGTGCGGGCTTTGTGGGCGGCAGCTTTTTTGAGCAAGTGCCCCGCGGCTATGACTGCCACCTACTCAAATACATCGTGCATGACTGGGATGATGCTCACAGCATTACGTTGCTCAGTCGCTGTGCACAGGCTTTGGCCCCAGGCGGCGTGGTGCTGTTGCTCGAGCAGGTGCTGCCAGAATTAGTCACGGCGGATCCGGGTGTCGCCGGCATGGTCCGTGGCGACTTGATCATGCTCAATATCGGCGGCAAAGAGCGCACAGCGGCGCAGTACCGAGTGTTGCTCGCACAGGCGGGACTGCAGTTGACGCGTATCGTTCCCACCGACACCGTATTCAGCTTGATTGAAGCCAAACCGCTCTAGACGCAGACGTCATTTTCTGCCTAAAATGGCGGTTCGCGATGCGGCTGTAGCTCAGTTGGATAGAGCGTCTGGCTACGAACCAGAAGGCCGGGAGTTCGAATCTCTCCAGCCGCACCATCGACTTCAAGGGCTCACGTTTGCGTGGGCCTTTTTCGTTTCCAGCATCGCGCAGGTGTACGCATGAAACCCACACTTGGTTTGTTTGCTGTGTTGCTTCTGGCTGCAGGCTTTGCCACAGCTGCCGGGGCTCAGGAGGCCTCTGCCGACCCCGCGGCAGCGGTTACAACCGCTGCCGACACGCCGCCGCTGCCACCTGAGCCGGTGCCACCCCCGCAGGCGCCACCCCTGCCGCCTGCGGTGCCGCCGGTCAATGTGCTCATGCACACCGCCCTGGGCGACATCCGCGTCGCCCTCGACAAGCAGCATGCGCCGGTCACGGTGGCCAACTTCCTGCGTTATGTCGACAGCAAGCGCTTTGACGGCATCACGTTCTATCGCGCCGTCAAGATCGGCCCCTATGGCAACTACGGGATGCTGCAAGGAGGCCTGCGCGGCAACCCCAAGAAGGTCTATCCGCCGATTGCTCATGAGTCGCCGCGAGTCACCGGGCTCAGTCATGTTGATGGCGCACTGTCGATGGCACGAGCCGCCCCAGGCAGTGCTAAGGCGGATTTCTTCTTTGTGATCGGTGATCTGGTGTCGCTCGATGGTCAACCCACCGGCGAGGATGTGGGCTATGCCGTGTTCGGCCGGGTGATCGAGGGCATGGATGTAGTGCGCAAGATCCTCGATGAGCCGATTGCGCTGGAGGCCGGCGAGGGCGTCATGAAGGGCCAGATGCTGTTTGATCCGGTCAAGATCCTGACGGTGCGACGCACCGATTGACTGCACGTCGCCAGGGTCGCTGGCAGGCACTTCCTACGGCATGAACTAAATGGTTAGTATCAGGCCGAGGAGCCGCCATGTCGTGCGGCATTGCAGGGGGCGGGCATGAATTCATTGCGCAAATTGGTGGGCACGATAGTGCTGGTCGCGGCTGTGGCTGCAGCTGCAAGTGCCGCGCCGGTACACAAGGCGCTGGCGCCTATCACCACCTCCAGCGGCGCGGTCGCTGGCATGGTGCTGCCGTCAGGCGTCAAGGCCTGGTATGGCGTGCCCTTCGCCAAGCCGCCCACCGGTGCCCTGCGTTGGCAGCCGCCTCAGCCGATCAGCTGGCAGGGCGTATGGAACGCTGACCGCAAGGGTGCCGAGTGCATGCAGGTGCTGCGGCCGCACGGCATCAACCACTACTTCGGCGAAGAGGCCACGTCAGAAGACTGCCTCTATCTCAACATCTGGGCGCCGCAAAGTGCCGGCGCCACCTCCAAGCTGCCGGTCGTCGTGTTCATCTATGGCGGCGGCTACACCATCGGTTCATCGGGTTCGCCGCTGTATGCCGGCGAGAACGTTGCGCGCAACAACGCGGTATTCGTGAACTTCAACTACCGCGTCGGCGTGCTGGGCTTTCTATCGCACCCTGAGTTGACGGCTGAGCAGGGCGGGCATTCGGGCAACTACGCCTTCCTGGACCAGGTGGCGGCGCTCAAATGGGTACATGACAACATCGCCCGCTTCGGCGGTGATCCCTCGCGCGTGGTGATCATGGGCCAGTCCGCTGGCGCAGGATCAGTGGTGCAGCAGACCTTCAGTCCGCTGGCCAAGGGCCTGTTCCGCGGCGCCGTGATGTCGTCCGGGTGCAATTGGGAGGGTGCCCAGACATCGCTCGCCGATGGCGAACGCAACGGCCTGGAAATTCAAAAGCGCTTGAATGCGGCCAGCCTCGCTGAGATGCGTGACATCCCCGCCGATCGCATCATCGCCCTGCAGAACGAGTCGCAGGTGGGGGTCAACGTCAACACCGGTGTGCGTGCCGGGGCGGTCATCGATGGCTGGTTCATGCCTAAGGCACCGCTCGATCTGCTGCGCGCAGGTCAGGCCAATGACGTGGCGCTGATTGCCGGCTTCAACCAAGACGAAGCAGTCAGTGCGTTGATGAATGCCACCAGCGTCGAAGACTATGCGGCCATTGCGCGGCGTATGTATGGCGCCGATGCCGATGCTTTCCTCAAGCTCTATCCGGTCAGCAGCACTGCCGATATCAAGCGTGTGGGCGGGCAAGTGGCCCGCGAGAGTGGTTTGGAGAACAACGCCCGCACTTGTGCGCAGTTGCAGAGCCAGCATCACAAGTCGCCTCTGTGGATCAACCAGTTCTCGCGCCGGCATTCCTATGCGCCAGGCGCCAAGATTGCCGATCAAGACTTGTCGACGATCGGCGCCTATCACACCGCGGACATTCCGTTTTGGTTCGGCAACCTTGATGTCTTCAACAGCCTGCGCACCACGCGTGCGTGGACTGCCGACGATCGCGCGCTGTCGTCCGCCATGATGGGGTCGCTGATTGCGTTTGCCGCTACCGGTAACCCGCAGACTGCGGCGGTGCAGTGGCCTGCTTGGACGGCAGGCAATGAGGTCAAGGTGGAGTTTGGTACGGCAGCGCCAGCTGCTATGGTCAAGCTCAACGTGGCCGGGCTGACCTGGCTCAAAGCCCATCCGCCGCAGGCCGTCACGGCCGCACCGGGCACAGGTGGTCGAGTGGGTAACGGCCCGCGCGATTGACCGCAAACACCAGCAGTTTCACGGTCCCGGACTCTACGCAAGTTCGGGACATCCGCGGGTCACGGTCACCTCTGGCGGTGTAACCTCACGCAGCAACGGCCAGATCGACCCTACGTGGACGGCTGTGCCACGGTGATCCTCTGGCGGAGTGTGAGATGTACGAGCAGGTGCTGCAGTTCTGGTTCACTGAGTGCACTGCAGCACAGTGGTGGGGCAGTGATGCGCAGTTCGATACGCTGATCCGCGAGCGGTTCGCCACGCTGCACGGCAAAGCGGTTGCCGGTGAGTTGCACGGCTGGCGCCAGTCCGTGCAGGGGCGCTTGGCTGAAGTCATCGTGCTCGATCAATTCTCGCGCAACCTGTACAGAGATCTGCCTGCGGCATTTGCTGCCGACGCCATGGCGCTGGCGCTGGCTCAGGAGGCTGTGGCAGCAGGCCTTGATGCACAACTGCCGGATGCACAGCGGCCGTTTCTGTACATGCCTTACATGCACAGCGAATCTGCCTACATCCATGTTCAGGCTCAATCGCTGTTCGCGGCCGCTGGTAACGCTGCCACCTTGAAGTTCGAACTCAAACACAAAGCCATCATCGACCGCTTTGGCCGCTATCCTCACCGCAACGCGATCCTGGGTCGCCCTTCCACGGCCGAGGAACTGGCCTTTTTGGCAATGCCGGGCTCCTCGTTTTGAGGTTGGCGGCGGAGTGATATATGGAACATGAACCCAGTTCTGCAGGTTTGCGACTGTTGAGTGAGGCAGCGACCTGCGATTCGCAGGCGGACCGGTTGGGTGTGCTGTTGCTGGCCACCACAGAGGAGCCCTCCTGGCCGCGGCTGGTGTTGTGGTTCGACAATCCGCTGGCCTTCGGCCGGTTCCTGGTCGAGGCATTGCCCGAGTTTTATTGCGGTGAGGACGATGTCGGCGATCTGGTCGAACGGCTGGAGTCGCTGCTGCCGGCGATGGTTGCGGACGGCGTCACCCAAGAGCTGCTCGATGAGTTGGATAGCTGGGTCAACCGTTGGGTCACCATTGCGTGGTTGGGCAGCTTTAGCGATCTGTGTATCGCCGATACCGAAGCTACAGCGCGGGTAGTCGAGGCGTTTCGTATGGACCAGGGGCAGGATGGTGCGGACCCCGTGTTACCCGATGAGGCCGATGACTTTGCCGATTATTTGACGCTGTGGTTTGAGGGCTGAAGAGTTCAGCAAGACAGGTATTGTTTACAATGCGGCGTCTCGTATTAGCCAAACAGGTCGCACGGCTGTCATGCGCATAGGCTAAATTTACATCCAATATGGATGTTATTGCGCGCTTCAAAACCGACGACAGCTCCCCGGCTCTGGAAATCATTGACCACGTCTACGGCGTGGTCGATTCGGGTCAGATATGGCCGCAACTCACGGCGCGGTTGCTGGATCTGCTCGAGACGCTAGATGCCGCCTTGCCATCGCCCATCGATGACCATTCGCTGGTGGCGTTGCTTGAGCCGCACTTGCTGCGCGCGCTGCGTTTGCAGCAGAACCAGTTC
The DNA here is from genome assembly GCA_026398735.1 of Pseudomonadota bacterium. Lineage (GTDB taxonomy): Bacteria > Pseudomonadota > Gammaproteobacteria > Steroidobacterales > Steroidobacteraceae > ZC4RG30. The sequence continues at coordinate 34,718 of JAPLSH010000014.1, forward strand.
GCGCAAAATGGCTTGATAGAGCTGCAGGAAAGCCTACTCGACAAGCATCACTTGGCCATTGCCGTGTGCGACGAGGTGGGCAAGGTTCACTGGGCTAATCGCGGTATGCAGGAATGCTTGGCCAACCTGCCCGGGCAAACGCTACGCGCTATGGTCGCCGCGCAAACCGTACGCCCGATGGCCCAGCGCGTGCAAATGCCGGAGGGCGAATTCACGCTGCTGGCGCTGAACATCCCGTCATTAGGTCCAGGTCGGGTGGTGCTACTCGCCTCAACCACTTATGCGGTAAGACTGGATCCGGTCGCACTCAAATCGCTGTTCCAATTGACCGACGCGGAGATCCGCGTAGCGCAAGGATTGGTCGAAGGCCATGCCCCGGAGGGCATTGCCGAGCAGGGCGGTACCTCTGTCCATACCGTGCGCACCCAACTCAAACAGTTGCTGGGCAAGCTGGGTGCTAACCGGCAAAGCGAGGCGGTTGCGCGGCTGGTGACGAGCCCGGCCGGACTTGCAATGCAGGACGCTGTCGATGCTCCGCCGGCACCACCTCTGTTGCTGCGCATGGGTAACCGGGACTTGGCGTTTGCCGACTATGGACCGCGCTCCGGTCGGCCGGTGATCTTCCTGCATTGTTGGGGTGGCTCGCGATTGCATGTGCCTGCTGATGTCCAGCCGCTGTATTCGCATGGCCTGCGGGTTGTCGTGCCCGAGCGTCCTGGCTTGGGTTACTCGAGCATGACTGCAGAGGACAGCCTGGACGTGTGTGCGGCAGATGTTGAGCGGCTGGCAGATCATTTGGGCTTTGCTAGCTTTGATGTCATCGGTCACACCATGGGTAGCATCGTGGCGTGTGCGGTAGCGCGGCGCATGCCCCAGCGGGTGCGCTCCCTCACTTTGGTGTCACCGTTGTCACCGCTACGCGGGCTGTCTGATTTGCACGGCATGCTGCCGGTTGCCAAGTTGCTGGCCGGTATCAGTCTGCGACTGCCTGCTGCGGCACCGTCACTATTGAAGCTGCTCATTGGCAGAGTACGGCGCGAGCCGGCCGTCTATTTCGAAAACATCCTGCCGCACTTGCCGCCGGCGGACGCAGCTGTGATGAGTCAGCCGCGGGTGCGTGCGCGTTATCTGACTGCAGTGGCTGAGTCTATTGCCCACGGCGACGATGGCGTGCTCAAGGATCTGCGCCTGCAAACCTGCCGCTGGGAGCACCTGTTGCCAGTGCCGGGCACGTTGCCCGTTGTCTTGTGGCACGGCGAGCAAGACCGGCACGTGCCCATCTTGCACAGCGAGCGCCTGCTGGCGCTGTTACCGCAGGCAACGCTACATCGTGTGGCAGATGCAGGTCATTACCTCCTCTATCACAGCTGGGACCGCATCCTGGCGCATCTTGCTGCGGGTCGCTGAGCTCACCCGTCAAGCTGCTGCATCCGCTTTGGCCAGCAGGGCCTCGGCCATACGGATACTGGCCAGATCGATTAAGCGACCGTCCAGTGACACTGCGCCACGCCCCTCGCTGGCTGCTTGCTGCATCGCACTGATGATGCGCCGTGCCCGCAATATCTCGTCGGCTGTGGGTGTGAAAACCTGATTGGCGAGCGCGACCTGTGAGGGATGTATGGCCCACTTGCCTTCAAAGCCCAGCACTGCGGCGCGCTGTGCGGCCACGCGATAGCCTTCCGGATCGCTGAAATCGCCAAACGGTCCATCGATGGGTCGCAGGCCGTGCGCACGGCAGGCTACCAATAGCCGCGTTTGGGCAGCATGCCAAGGATCGCTCCAATGGCGTTGACGATGACCGCCAGCATCGGCATCTGTTAGCACGACCGAGTCGGGGCTGGTGCCGCCGATCACTGTAGTGCGCGCACGCGTGGACGCAGCGTAATCGGCGACTCCAAACGACAAGGCTTCCAGTCGTCGCGAGGACTGTGCGATCGCTTCAACGTTGGACAGACCCAACGCAGTTTCAATGAGTACTTCAAACCCCAGTCGTTTATCACGACCCACCGCGGTTTCGATCTGCGTGACCAGCATGTCCAGCGCATAGACATCAGCCGCAACGCCGACCTTGGGGATCAGTAGCATGTCCAGTCGCGGACAGCTCTCCACGACATCCACCACATCGCGGTACATGTAGTGGGTGTCCAAGCCGTTGATGCGCAGCATCAGTGTCTTGCTGCCCCAGTCGATGTCGTTGAGTGCCGCAATGACATTGCGCCGCGCTTGCGGTTTGTCATCCGGCGCAACGGCATCTTCCAGATCAAGGAACACCACGTCTGCCGCAGACGCAGCGGCTTTCTCGAACAACGCAGTGTTTGAGCCGGGCACTGCCAACTCTGAACGCTGCAGTCGGGGCCGTGCCTGAGTAATGCTGGTGAAGCTCATGGGCGAGTCTTCAGGTAACCAGATGCTGTGGGTTGCCCTTCTGCCAAGCCTCGACGTTGTCGATCAGTTGGTCGGCCAGGAACTGCATTGCTTCGTTGGAGGCCCAAGCCACATGTGGCGTGAGGATGAAGTTGGGACGGCGGAGTTCGAGCAGCGGATGGCCGTTACGCGGTGGTTCACTGGTTAGAACGTCAAAGCCCGCACCGGCAATCAATCCTTCATCCAAGGCCTGAATCAGCGCGGCTTCATCCACCAGACCGCCGCGGGCGGTGTTGATCAGCAGCGCGCTGCGCTTCATGCGCCGCAGTTGCTCGATACCGATGAGGTTGCGGGTCGCTGGCGTTAGAGGGCAATGCAGAGACAGTACATCGGACTCGGCCAGCACTTGTTCGAAGGGTGTGAACTCGACACCCGGCACCTTGGGCGGCGCATGGTCGGCAAACAGCACGCGCATACCAAAGGCGCGACCGATGGCCGCAGTGGCTTGACCGATAGCCCCTTCGCCGATGATGCCCAGCGTGCTGCCGCTGAGATCGGCAATATCGTGGGTGAAGAAACAGAAGTTAGTGGCCTTTTGCCACAGACCGGCTTCCACGTCCTGACGATAGGCCAGAATGTTGCGCCGCAGTGCCAGGATCAGCGCGAAACTGTGCTCAGGGACAGTGTGGATGGCGTAGTTGCGGATGTTGGCTACTGCGATGCCCAGTTGCCGGCAGGCAGTGATATCCACGCAGTCGTAGCCGGTGGCAGCGACGCCGATCATGCGCAGATCCGGCAGCTGCGCCAGCACTTCGGCCCGCAACTGTGTCTTGTTGATCAGCACCACGCTGGCCCCTTGCAGGCGTTCCACTACCTGATCAGCGGTCGTCGAGGCGTATTCGGCCCACTCATGGGCGAAACCGGGTCGCCGTACGTTGGCTTTGATGGAATCGCGCTCCAGGAAAACGACTTTGTGCGACATCTGCGGGTGACCTCAGGAAACAGTGCAAAGTCTGAAGGGTAGACCACCTTGGCCTCTGCTGACAGCCGGAGCGTCATCGCGCCGTGGCATAGTTGACCCTGCAGCGTGTGGCCCTACGGCCACCGTCAGGAGGATTTATGGCTCGTTGGGTGCGCAGTCTGTGGATGGTGGTGGCTTTGGCCGGTTTCGGGAGTAGTGCTATGGCAGTCGAAGAGGCGGCCTACACGGTCGTGCGCGCGGATGGCGCTTATGAGCTGCGCGACTATGCGCCGCAGGTGTTGGCAGAGACGGTGGTGGAGGGAGACTTGGATGCAGCCGGCAGCGCCGCCTTCAGCCCTCTGTTTGGCTACATCAGCGGCAAGAACGCCTCACGCAGCAAGTTCGAGATGACTGCGCCGGTGGCACAGCGTCCAGCCGCTGGTAAAGACCGCTGGGCAGTGAGCTTTCTCATGCCGGCAGGCAACGCACTGGAAAAGATGCCCATAGCCAGTGATTCACGCGTGCAGTTGCGCCAAGTGCCGGCCCAGCGCATGGCCGCGCTGCGCTATTCGGGAACGTGGAGCCTGAAGAACTATCAGCAGCACAAGCAGCAATTGGATGCCTGGATTGTGGCGCAAGGCTTGAAGCCAGCAGGAGAGGCAGTGTGGGCTCGATATAACGCACCCTTTACGCCGTGGTTCATGCGGCGCAACGAAATTCTCGTGCCGGTGACCTGACGATGATCGAGAGCGGCTTGATGCGCGCTTATCGCAGCGCGATTTTGAGTGGGCTGTTGATGCTGAGCACTGCCAGCGCGGCCGACTATGACCCACCGGTAGGCTTCAATGGCCATGCGTGGGGTGAGCCTTTGTCTGCGTCACCAGCACTGGTGTTGTGGCAGGCCAATAAGGCCACTGGTTACGCCGGTAAAGTTACCGAGTTTCAGATGCGCTGCACGCCAGAGGGCAACAGCTGCAACTATCTGCAAGCCGAGATGGTGCAGCGCGTGGAGGGCGCAGGCTCCTATGCACTGGCGGAGTACTACCTGCGCAGCGATACCAACCCTTGGCAGGGCGCAGGCGTTGGTCTGATCGGCGTGACCTATATGTATTGTGCTAGCGGTGTGGGCAATCATCTGCCTGCACCGCTGCGTAAAAATCTGGGGTTGTGCGGCGCCCGCGCGTACTTCACCAGCGACACAGATGAGCTCAAAGCTCAGTTGGGTCCTGATCATCAGTCCAACCTCGATCGACTGTTGCGCAAGCTGGTGGCAGAGCACGGCATGCCGCCCGGCTACAAACCGCGCGGCAGTATCACCATTGATGCACTGGAGCCTGACGGCGCAGCTTTGCCAGCGGCTGCGGGCGGCGAACAACTGCGCGCTTGGCGTTGGTGTGGCCTCAAGGAAGCTGGTAGCAGTCTTACGCCACCGTGTCCGGCCACGCTGACGCTGGTGTTTGATGGCAGCAAGGGCACCGGCATGCTGCTGTATGCCACGCCGCCGATGTATGCCTATGCCTGGGCCAGACACGAGATGGGCGACGCGGAAAACGAATTGTTTGTGTTGTTGTCGGGCCAGATCAAGGCGCCTGTGAAGCGCGACAAAATTCGTCAGTGCACGGGATCGCGCAACTGCGGGACCAGTAATACCGGTCTGTCTGCGAAGAGCCTGGCCGAGTTTCAACCCTGAGGGTCGTCATGTATCGACTGTGGATCGCCAACAAGAACTATTCGTCCTGGTCGTTGCGGCCGTGGCTGATGATGCGCGCGCTCGACATACCGTTCGAAGAAGTGCTGCTTCCCTTCGGTCACACAGTCGAAGGGAAAAGCTTGGCGCAGCTGTCACCCAGTGCTCGTGTGCCATTTTTGGAACATGAAGGTTTGCAGATCTGGGACTCGCTGGCCATTGTCGAATATCTGGCTGAACGGCATCCGCAGGTATGGCCGCATGCATCGCCGGCCAGGGCCTATGCGCGCAGCGCCGCGGCCGAAATGCATTCGGGTTTTGCTGCACTGCGCAACGTGTGTGGGATGAACTGCGGCGTACGTGTGCAATTGCATGAGGTATCGGCAGCCCTGCATGCAGACATGGAGCGCCTCGACCGCTTGTGGCAGGACGGCCTGTCGCGTCATGGCGGACCGTGGCTGGCTGGACGCAGGTATAGCGCTGTAGACGCATTCTTCGCGCCGGTCGCATTTCGCATGCAAACCTATGGCTTGCCGTTTGCCGCCACATCGCAGGCCTATCTACGGCGGCTGCTCGACTTGCCGGCCATGCAGGCCTGGTATTCGGCAGGCCTTGCCGAGACTTGGCGCGATGCGGCACACGAGCAAGAGCTACAGGCTGTCGGCACCATCACCCAGGATCTGCGCGCATGAGCGAACCGCTAAGAACGGATGATTGGGCCGGTGAGATGGGCCAACGCTGGTTGGCCAACCTCGATCGCTTTGAATCGATGATGGAGCCGGTGGGCGATGCATTGCTGGCCCATGCGAAGTTCGAGCCCGGACAGCGGGTGCTCGATATTGGTTGTGGTGGTGGAGGCACCACGTTGGCCATTGCAGGCGCGGTGGCGCCCGCTGGACATGTGCTGGGCCTGGATGTGTCGCCTGTGTTGGTGGCTGAGGCGCGACGCCGTACCCGTGCGTTGGCGGCGCAAGGCCTCGACTATGTGCTTGCTGATGCGTCTTGCGATACGCCTCAAGGTGCGCCGTTTGACCGGTTGTTCTCGCGCTTTGGCGTGATGTTCTTTCCCGATCCTCCCAAAGCATTTGCACATCTGGCAACACTGCTCAAAGCGGGTGGGCGATTTGATTTTGCTTGTTGGACACCGCTGTCCGAGAACCCGTGGATGGGTGCACTGGCCGAGGTGGTGCGCGCTCATATCGAATTGCCTGTGCCGCCGCCTGGTGCGCCGGGTCCGTTCTCGTTGGCTGACGAGACACTGCTGCGTCAGTTGCTGCAAGACAGTGGCTATAGCCAAGTCAGTTGCCGGCGTTGGCAGGGGCCACAATGGCTAGGCGGTAAAGGCGCTAGCGTGCACCAAGCTGCCGAATTCGCGCTGCAGTCGATGTCTTTCGGACGTGTGGTAGAGGCATTGGAACCGACGCTACGCGAGCGTGTTGAAGCGGACATTGTTGCTTTCCTTGCGCGACACCATACGCCAGAGGGTATTGCCTTGGATGCGGCAGCTTGGCTGGTCACCGCATATCGCACATGAGAGTTGCTATAGGGCTCTTAGGGTTGCTGGCTTGCGCCGCAGCGCTGCCAGTCTGTTCTGCAGAGGGTTGGCAGTTCTCCGGTGCGATGCGTCTGCGCTACGAGGCCATCAGCGATCAGCCGCGTCTGGCCTATAACGAAGACGATCAGGTGCTGCTGGCGCGTACTTCAGTACAAGCGCGGTACACACAGGGGCGCTGGCGCTGGGTTGTAGACCTGCAAGACAGTCGTACCTGGATGGCCGATGCCGGCACGCCGCTGTCGACCAACGAGGTTAACCCCATCGATCTGACCCAAGCTTATGTGGTGGGGGACTTCGCTGGCAGCTTGGGCGAGGGCAGCTTGTTGTCGGTGCAGGCTGGCAGATTTTCGATGTCGCTGGGTTCGCGTCGCTTGGCTGCTTCGGAGGACTATCGCAACACCACCAACTCGATGACCGGGTTCAAAGCGGATTGGCAGCTTCGCAGCGGCACTGGCGGCACTGCATTTTTGGCCTTCCCGGTGCCGCGATTGCCCGATACGCCTGCAGACTTGCTGCGTAACGAGGTGGTTGTCGATCATGAGCGCCTCGACACGCTGTGGTATGGCGCACAGTGGCGATCCGCGATGCACTCCAAGTTCGGTGCAGTGGAAGTGTTGGCAGTAGGTCTGCGGGATCGTGACGCGCCCGGCCGTCCAACCCGTGACCGCGATTTGCGTACAGTGGATGTGCGCCTGATCCGTGAGCCTGCTGCTGGAAAGTGGGACTGGGACCTGGAAGGTGCGCTGCAGTGGGGGCATGCCAGCATCAGCACAGCGGCCACCGCAGCTCCCCGCGAGGTAGCAGCCAATTACCTGCATCTGCGCGCGGGCTATCAATGGAATATGGCGTGGAAGCCGCGTCTGGCACTGGACTATGACTGGGCCAGTGGTGATGGCAGTGGTACGGTCAATCATCGCTTTGACACGTTATATGGCGGACGGCGCGGTGACTTTGCGCCGTCGGGTTTGTATGCGCTGGTCGGGCGCGCCAACATCAGTTCGCCGGGCTTACGCGTAGAGCTGACACCTAATGCTCGTCTTGATTGGATGGCGACGCTGCGCGGGTTATGGCTTGCGTCGCCCAGCGATGTGTTCTCTACCAGCACCATCAAAGACCCATCGGGCGCAGCAGGGCGTTATGCCGGCACCCAATGGGATACACGCTTGCGGTGGTGGGTGGTGCCCAAGCGTGTGCAGTTGGAAGTCAATGCGGTGCTACTGCAGCATGGACGCTTCTTACAAGAAGCACCGGCTGCGCGTCGCCAGTCTGCGACGCGCTTTGTTGCCGTCAGCGTGATGACCAGTTTCTAGCGGCTCAGCGAGGCCGCGGACCGTAATGCGGCAGCGGCGCGCCATATTCATAGGCACCTAAGTCTGGTGCCTTGCCCAAGAAACCATCGGTGATGTTGGGCAGTAGCGTGCCGGCATCGATGGCGACGGCACCTTTGCGCAACTGTAGGTCTATGGTGTCGCTCTTGACCACATGAGTGACATCGCTGAAGTCGGGCATGGGCGCGTTGACAAAAATGTCGTAGTCCACCAACCGGCTGTGGCGGTCTTGTCCCGTCGCTTTTGCAAAGGCTGCCAATGTTGCAAAGCTGCGCTTTACCAGCGGTGCGGTGGTGTCCGCGGACTCGGGGCGTTTGCGCTCGTTATAGTAGTTGCGTACCTGCTCAAACGGCGGGGAGTTCCAGGCAAACGCTTCGGGCTGTCCGGGGTTGGGTCTAAAGCCGTTGTAATCCGAACTGCTGTAATTGGTGAAGCTGTCTACTGCATAGACGCGTGGCTGTGTGCCCTGACCCAAAATAAGGTTGTTGCGCAGGTGCATGTTGGACGTAGGCATTAATTGCTTGAACTCGCCTACATAGGTGTTGTTCAGATAAAAGATGCCGGCTGGCTCGGCGTGGATTTTTACCGGCCCCCACCAGTTGTTGTAGACCACGTTACGGATGAAATAGACCGGACCGCCAAAGATCGGCTGCGGGCTCATACCACCGAGGACTGCGTTGAAGCAGCGATTGCGCAGCACCCGTACGTTGCGCGCACTGCCATCTGTTTCGATGCAGTTGTCGTGCATCACGTCGATATCGTTGTTGTAGATGTCGATAGACACCGGCAGTCGATCGGCCGGCGTATCGGGATAGTTGTCGGGCATCCCGTAGGTGGCATGGTCCAGCCCGTCATGAAAACCGCGTACGCGGTTATAAGCCAAGATGTGGCCTTGGCCATAAATGGACACGGCATAAAACGACTTCATCTTGGCCTGCTCAAGGAAGTCTGGCCGGTCGATCCAGGGCTTGACGCCATACCAAGTGGCCAGCCGGTCCAGTCGCTCGCGTCCAAGCATGTCGTTGTCGGCAATATAAAATCCGGAAGAGCCACTCCAGTCCGAGTGCACTGCAACACCGACGTCGACAAACCTTGAATGCTTGACGGTCAAGCCTTTGGCGCCGGCAATATGCTTTTGGCCTGCTTCGATAGCTGTACCGGTGTTGCGGAAGGTCACGCCCTCGAAATAGGTGTGATCGGCTGCCATGACGTTGAAAAGCACTGTATTACCAGCACCGTCGAAAATGGCCTCGCCATCTCCGGCACCGACAATGGCAATGGGCTGTTGCGCTGTGCCTTTGACATCCAAGTAGTACGTGCCATCCCAAGGCGTGGCGCAGCAGGTCGTGTACTTGCTGTTGATCTCGTGGCTGTAGTGGTCTCGCTTACTCAAGTAGACGCCGGCATGAATCAGCAAGGTGTCGCCCGGACGCACACGCGGCGGCGAGGCGCGGCTCCAGTCGCCGCCCAATCCGGCCACGTTGTAAGCCTCAAGCAGACCTGAATAGGCCGGCTCTAGCCGCTCACCGGTATAACCCGGGGGGTAGACGTGCAGCACCCGACCGCCAGCGGCCGGGCGTGGTTCGGCACGGGTACGTGCAACGAGTGTGCGCACTGATTCGCCGCTAATCCCATCGGGATCGCTCAGCGTGAAGCGCACTTCATAGTTGGTGTCTTCTTGCAGGTCGAACAGGCTGCCGGAGAACAAATTCGGGGCGATGAAATCCAGTGCGTTGCGCACGAAACTCTCTTCGCGCTGCAGTCGCAGTAGATCCATGCCCTGTTTCCACTGGCTGTCGCCTTGGCGGCGGTATTGCACTGCCACGCGGGCGTTGCGGTTGTCGTCGCCGTCTATCTGCCAGTCAAAGCCCAATGCCATGAGCGTTGGCGGCTCAACTTGCAGGGCTCCGGCGGTGATGGCATTGCCGGCGTGGGCCGTGGTCAGGCCGCCGCAGAGCAGCAGGCAGGCAGCGGTGAGCGTTGCGCGCATGAGAATTCTCCTTGAACTGCGGGTTTTATACGCCCGGCGCGCGGTGCCTACCAGCGGGGCTATGCTGAGGCCGCCGCAAATCTGCAGCAGGAGGGTGCTCATGGCGATCGACATCAATAAGTTCAAGGTGGCCGCAGGCACCAAGTTGGATCTGGGCCGGCGCCCGACACTGGTCGATCCGTTCTATGAGTCCGAGGACGATGCGCGCGATCGTCTGGCATCGCAGGTGCAATTGACCAGTGAATTGCAGGACATGTTGTATGCCTCCGCGCGCTGGTCGTTACTGGTTATTTTTCAGGCGATGGATGCTGCCGGCAAAGACGGCGCCATTAAGCATGTGATGTCTGGCGTCAATCCCATGGGTTGCCAAGTCACCAGCTTCAAACAGCCCAGCAGCGACGAGCTGGCACACGATTTTTTGTGGCGTGCCGCGGTGGCCTTGCCCCGTCGTGGCTATATCGGCCTGTTCAACCGCAGCTTTTACGAGGAAGTGCTGGTGGTGCGCGTGCATCCGGATCTGCTACAGCATCAGGGGTTGCCGCAGCCTATGCAGCATGGCAAGGCGTTTTGGGAGCAGCGCTATCAGTCCATTAAAGATTTCGAGGCTCATCTGGAGCGAAATGGCACGCGGGTTATCAAGTTCTATCTACACGTCAGTAAGGCAGAGCAGAAAAAACGCTTTCTCGAACGCATCGACCACCCTGAGAAGAACTGGAAATTTCAGCTCGGTGATGTCGCCGAGCGTGCGCACTGGGATGAGTATCGCGAGGCTTATGAACAGTGCCTTGAGGCCACCAGCACTGCTGATGCACCGTGGTATGTGGTGCCGGCAGATGACAAGAAGAACGCGCGATTGATCATGTCGCAGGTGATCAATCGGTCTCTGGAGTCCCTGAAGCTGGCCTATCCGGTGTTGAGCAAGAGTCGACGCGACGACCTGCAGGCGGCACGGCGCGATCTGGAGCGTTGAGCGGCGCTTCAGTCGTGTTGGCGCACCGGAAACACCCACAGCGTCAGCAGCCAACAGATGGCTATGACGGCGATGAAGCCTTGCCACGCGCCGGCGGCGGCTAGTGTCAGCCACAGCTGTGGGGTAAAAAAGGTGCTCAGTGCGGCGATTTGGCTCAGTAGCCCTGCCGCAGCAGCACCGCGTGACGGATCGGACAGGACCAGCGGCAAGCTGGAGGTGATGGCTGCCGTTGATGCACCGGATCCCAACAACCACAGTCCCAATGCCACCAGCCCCAGTGCCTGTGGCGTGCCAGGCCAGAACAGTGCGCTGCCGGCAACGATGCCCAGCACTGACAAGCCAGTCAGCAATCGAAGTGGCGCGATGCCGCGGCTCAACGCGAAGGCAGTCAGCACGCCACCGAGCACCATGATGAGGTTGGTGGTAGCCAGCAGTGATGAAGCGTGTCCGATAGTGATGCCTTGCTGATGGGCATACCACGTGGGGAACACGGTACTGACTCCAAAGCCCATTACCACCAACAAGCCAAAGCACACTGCAATACGCAGCGGTCCACGTTGACGCCAGGCCTCAAACAAGCCGGCGGTTGCAGGACGTGCTGTGGTGGTGGTTTGCGAGGGTCTATCCGGTAACAGCAAGCCCGCTATTGCCAGAGCGGCGAACAAGCCGCAGTGCAGGGCATAACCTCCGCGCCACTGCGTCGTGCCGGCAAACTCGCTTGACAGCAATAGGCCCGCTGAGATGCCCACTGGTGTGTAAGTGGACCAGAATGCCATGGCCTGTCCGCGCTTGCGCCCAGAGGTGGTTGCCATAATCAGCGCCGGAGCAGCTGAATAGGCACCGATCAGAATACAGCCCTCCAGCACACGCAGTGCATAGAAAGCCGGCAAGCTTTCAGCCCATAAATACAGACCATTGATTACCGCGCCGCAGAGCGCAGCGCTGATCAATGTGGCGCGTGATCCGAAGCGGTCGCAGAGTGAGCCGCCCACTGAGGCAAACAGTGCCGGTGCGAGTGTCAGTGCTGCCAGCAATAAGCCGAAGCTGGCCGGCGTGACGCCCAGGTGCTGGGCATAGTCGGTTTGCAGCGGGATCAGTTTGCTCAGCGAGGCCGAGCTGAGCGCACCAAAAAAATAGGTGAGCACGATCGCGGGCCAGCCGCCTGCTGTAAAACGCATTAAGAATTCTGTGGCGCAGTCAGGCTGCGTTGTTGCAGCCGCAGGTGACTTGCCATAGCACGCGATCTGCGGCTGCCAAGTCACGATCGCTGACATCGGCCATCAAATGTGAGATGAACTCGTGGATCGGTTTACGGACGCGGCGATAGAGCTTGCGTCCACTGGGCGTGAGTGTGAACTGCGGGCTGCGCTTGTCGGCAGGGTCTTCGCGCCGGTTAAGCAGACCCCGGCGCAGCAGTTCGCGTGTTGCGCGACTCATCTCGGCCCGATCTACTGCAGCGCCGTCAGCAAGCGAGCGTACAGTTCCAGTGGTGGTCACACCGAGTTGGGTGATCACGCGCCACTGCGGCAGGCTGACCTCACCATGCTGCGCCAGCAGTTTGCTGACCACACGATCAAACATCTTGGCTGCCACCACCATGCGATAGCCGAAGTAAGATCGGTTGCCTTTGTTGTAGAGCGGCAGCAGACCGATTACATCTGTGGCAGGACGTGCCGAAACTTTTCCCGGTACGCGCTTGGATTTTTGGGATTTTTTGAGCTTCATGGCAGGCTTGCGTATCGATTTAGTGCGTTCCAGTGTCGCAGGCTGCATTGCCGTTGACAATTGATATTGAGTTTTCAACGAAATTGCGGAGGATTGATGAAAATCACAGCAGCGGTGTCGCGCGCGACAACTGAACCTCCGCAACTCGAAGAGCTGGAGTTAGGTGCCCCGCGTGCCGATGAGGTGCTGGTACGCGTGATGGCAGCAGGTGTGTGTCATACGGATGTGCGTGCGCATGCCGGTGGTGGCCTGCCCGTGCCGCGCCCGGTTGTGTTGGGTCATGAGGGTGCTGGCATCATTCTGCAGGTAGGCAGTGCGGTACAGCATCTGCAGCCTGGCGATCACGTGGTGTTGTCTGGTTCCAGTTGCGGGGGGTGCCCGTCGTGCCGCGCCAACCTGCCCAGCTACTGCGATGAAGTCCTGCCGCGTAGCTTTGGTGGCCAGCGCATCGATGGCTCATCGGCATTAAGCGCCCAAGGTGAGCGCATTCACGGCCATTTCTTCGGTCAATCGAGTTTCGCTACTTACTGTCTGGCGGATGCGCGCGGAGCAGTGCGCATTGATAAGGACATTCCGTTGCAGGTGGCTGCACCGTTGGGTTGCGGCGTGATTACCGGCGCCGGCACCGTCTTGCATGTGTTTGGCTTGCGCCCGGGTGCGTCGCTGGTGGTGATTGGTGCCGGTAGCGTAGGGCTCAGTGCGGTTATGGCGGCACGGCTGTCTGGCGCCAGCCAGATCATTACCGTAGATCCACTGCCGCAGCGACGTGCCTTGTCGCTGGAACTGGGCGCTACGGCAACCCTGGATGCCGCTGGCGACGACATCGTGGCCCGCGTGCGAGAGCTGCTGCCCCGCGGTGCGGACTTCGCCCTCAACACCACTGCCGTTCCAGCCGCCTATGAAACGTCGCTGCAAGTGTTGGGCACTCGGGGCGTGGCTGGTTTTGTGACTTCACCGGCAGAGCTGTTTACAACGCGCTTACAGACACTGCAGTACGGCGGCCGCAGTCTGCGTGGCATCATCGGTGGTGATGCTGCCCCGCAGCTCACCATACCGTTGCTGCTCGATCACTGGAGACAAGGACGCTTCCCTATGGACCGCCTCATCACACCCTTTCATTTTTCTGACATCGCGCAGGCTTTTGCGGCAGCCAAAGCCGGGCAGGTGGTTAAGCCTGTGTTGCTCATGGAGCACGCATGAGCGCTGTACGCGAGGTGCTGGCGCGGCTGCGGGCCTTGGACCCCGAATTCAACATGGCGCAGATTGCTGCCACGCGCGAGATTCTCGCGCCGCGTGTGCCGTACCCCGATGCGGCTGTCTGCACAGTGCAACGTGATGTGGCCTATGGTTCCGATCCGCGTCAGCGACTCGATGTGTTTGCACCTAAAGCTATCGCTTCAGCGCCGCGCACGGTGTTTGTCTATGTGCACGGCGGTGGCTTTGTTCAAGGTGACAAGGGCGGCGCAGAGGCGCCCTTCTTCAATAACGTCGGTGCCTGGGCTGTTGCGCAGGGCTATGTCGGTGTGACCGTGACCTATCGGCTGGCGCCCGCGCACCCGTGGCCAGCCGGTTCAGCAGACCTGCATGCGGCCGTCGAGTGGTTGCGGGCCAATGTCGCATCAGTGGGCGGTGATCCGCAGCGCATTGTGCTGTGTGGTCAGTCTGCTGGTGCGACGCATGTGGCCGGCTATATCGCAGGTCATGGCCGCCCTGATGCTTTACGACCGCCACTGGCTGCGGCTGTGCTGGTGTCTGGTGTATTTGATTTGACGCAAGCGGTCGACAGCGTCAATCACGCTGCCTATTACGGCGCTGATCGTAGTGTTGATGTGCAGCGCTCGACGCTGGATGCGCTGGCACACACGACGGTGCCCTGCCTGTATGTGATCTGCGAGAACGATCCGCCGCAGTTTCAACGGCAGGCCGAGCGTGTGGTGCAGGCCTGCATGGCGCAGCGTGGCGTGTGGCCCCCGTTCATACATCTTGCGGGACACAATCACGTGTCGAGTGTGCTTCAGGTGGGCAGCGACATCGACACGCTTGGCCCGCAGCTGCGGCAATTTATCGACGTGGGCGTCGGTTTGCCGGGCTGACCGGCAGCGGCTCTTCAGCCAAACAGGCCAGTCTTGCTTCCGGCGGTCCCGGGCAGGCTGCCTCTACGCCGCCGGGTTGACGCTTTAGTTCGTCAAAACGCTCTTTGATGTGTTTGCGCATCTGTGGCGGCAGTTCGCGCAGTCGCTCGCGTTGCAGTAGCGCACGCTGACGTTGTTTGGGTGTCAGCGCCTGCCACTGTTGCAGGTTGGCAATTACCTGCTGACGCTGCTCTGCAGGCATCTGCAACACTCGGTCGGCGTTGAGTGCCAGTGCTGCACGCCGGCGTGGCGGCAGCGAGTTAAAGTCAAATTGCAGCACACCCAGTACTTGCTGCTGGTCGAGGCTCAGCTGCGACCAAGTGGGCGCATCGGCCGCCGGGGCCCCCAGGGGCAGCAACGCCAACAACACCCAGGTGGCAAGGCGATGCTTAAACATGCGGGTCTTGCTCTGGTGCCAGCCACTGCAACAGCTCTAGATCGTCGCCGAACTCTGGCGCCAGATCCTCGCTGGCCGCTTCCACCGCATCGAGGGTGGCGGGCGCACTGCCCTGTAGCCACTGACCGGACGGTGCAATGAGGGCCAGCACGAACAGTACCGAGGCAATGGCCAGACCATCGAGGCCGTAGCGCCAAACGTCGCGGGGTTTGTGGATGGCGGCGACAGCTTTACGGCGCGCGCTGGCCAGTGTGGCTGCCGCCTCGGCATCGATGGGCTGTTCAATGCGCAACCGTGAGCGCAAGGCACGCGCGAAATCGCGCTGCTGGGAGTCCAGATCGTTGAGGTTGTTCACAGTGACACTTCTTTGAGTTCGTCTCGCAATCGGTGTAGGGCTCGCGACAGGTGGGTTTTGACGCTGCCCTGAGAGCAGCCCATAGCCTGCGCCGTGGCATCGACATCCAGACCTTCCCAGATACGCAATTCGAAGGCTTCGCGCTGGCGCCCTGGCAGTTGCCACAGAGCGGCCTGCAGGCGCTGCAGCAGTTGATCCCGTTCCAACGCGTCGCAGGCATCTACGCCGGCAGGATCGGCAACGGTGTCGAGGATGTCCGGTGCGGACTCATCCGTAGCTGACTGCCAGAAGAAGAGGGTCTGACGCAGCTTTCGGCGGCGGTGCCAGTCCCGGATACCGTTGGTCAGGATGCGCGAAAACAGCAGCGGCCATTCGGCTTCGGGGCGCTGGGCGTACCTGCGGGCCAGCTGCAGCATGGCGTCCTGCACCAGGTCCAGCGCATCTTCGCGGTGGCGGGTGGCGAACTCTGCGCGGCGCAGCGCCTGACGCTCGGTGGCGGCCAGAAAGCGGTCGAGGCGGGCCGCATCGGTGGCAGCCCGTTCGGCAGGCGGCAGTGCTCCCGCAGGGTCGAATTGGGCAGCCAAATTGCGATTGATCCAAGGCTCTGAAGACAAGGTTACACTCGGTAGTGTTGCGGCTGGCTCGGGGTACAACGTAAGTTTGTAGCCGAGGTTGACCGCGGGTGGCAAAAAGTCGCGCAACTGGCGCGGGGGATATTGGCACAGCAATGACGAGCGCTTCTTCCAGACGGGATTTTCTTGGCATGGCCCTGGCCGGTACGGCGCTGGGCTGCACCTCCCGCCTGCACGCTGCCACCGATACCGCAGTGAGGGTGACCGCTCTGGGTGACTCTGTGGCGGTATTGTCCGGTGCGGGCGGTAATGCCACGTATGTGCGCGGCCCGACTGGCCCGCTGCTGGTTGACGGTGGCTCGGCAGCAGGCAGCAGCGCTCTGCTTGCGCAGGTGGCGCGTATCAGTGGCCAGCGTGGCGTGTCGGTGTTGTTCAACACCCACTGGCATGTTGATCAGACCGGTTCCAACCTTGCCGTGGGTAAGGCCGGTGGCCGCATCATCGCGCACGCGAACACACGTCTGTGGCTCAACACCACTGTCGACTCTACTTGGCAGAAGCAGCAGTTCAAGCCACTGCCGAAGGCCGCGCTACCTAACGATACGTTTTACACCAGCGGCGCGATGCAGCATGGTGACCAGCACATTGAGTACGGTCATCTATTGCAGGCGCATACCGACGGCGACATCTTCGTGCACCTGCGTGACGCCAACGTGCTGGTCGTGGGTGATTTGCTGGCCGTCGATGCTTACCCGATCTGTGACTACGTTACGTTTGGCTGGATTGGCGGCATGGTCGATGCCAACAAAGCCTTGTTGGCGATTTGTAATGCCGACACGCGCATCGTCCCTGGTCAGGGGCCTGTGCAAACCCGCGTGGATCTGCAGCGTCAGCACGACATGCTGGTCATTCTGCGCGACCGGCTTTATGAGCTGGTAAAGCGTGGCTATTCAGCCGACGAACTGATCGCCGCCAAACCTACCCAAGATTACGATTCACGTTGCGGCGATCCGCTGCTGTTCATCCGCAATGCTGCGCGTGGCATCGCGCAGCACCAGCGACAGATTCCGGGAGTTGTATGAGACTGTCTTTTGCATCTGCGCTGAGTAGCGTTGTACTGCTGCTGGGCGCTACTTCGACGGCTTTTGCCGCCGACCCACCGCTTGCACCGTTCGTCGATGAGTATTGCGGCGGCTGCCACAATGCGGTTGATTGGGCCGGTGGTCTGGCGTTCGATACGCTGAGCTCTACTGATGACCCGACTGCCGAGGCTGCAGTGTGGGAAAATGCGGTACGCAAACTGCGCGGCCGATTGATGCCGCCGCCGGGCCGTCCACAACCGACCCAGGCCAAAATCGACGGCATGGTCGGTTGGCTCGAAGGTCGACTCGACTCTGCAGCAGCAGCCCATCCGGATCCGGGTCATGTGGTGTTGCGTCGCCTCAATCGCACCGAATATTCGCGAGCGGTCGAGGATGTGCTGGGCGTAAAGGTCGATGCCAAAATTGTTCTGCCGCGGGATGTATCCAGCGACGGCTTCGACACTGTTGCTGCCTCGTTGCGCATTTCCCCGGCATTCTTAGAGCAATACATCGCTGCAGCACGTGCGGTTGCACGCCAAGCGGTGGCACGGCCGCAGGTCAAACCGGCAAGTCGCGAATACCGCCATCCGGGCGGCGAGCAGTTGTCGCACGTGCAGGGACTGCCGCTGGGTACGCGCGGTGGCATGGTGGTAGATCACTATTTTCCTGCCGACGGTGAGTACGAGTTCAGCATCACGGACTTTCATTTTGCCGGCGCCGGGTACATCACCAAGATCGATGCAGCGCATCGTGTGGTGTTGTTGATCGATGACCGGCGCGTGTTTGAGAACAGCTTCGGGGGTCCCGAAGACCTCAAACTGGTCGATCAGACTTTTGCCGGTGGCGAAGGCGCGTTGCAGAGTCGCTTCAACCACATCCGTGTCCAGGTCAAAGCCGGTCAGCGCCGCGTGGGCGTGGCCTTTGTGCAGCGCTCGCATGCTGAGTCCGACTCGCAGTTGCAACCTATCGCGATGCTGCCGGAAATGGAGCGCATACCCGGCATACCGGGTGTGGTGATATCCGGTCCGTTCAATTCCACTGGTGTGACCCCCACCACCAGTCGGCAGCGTTTGTTCGTGTGTCGCCCGGCTACGGCTGAAGATGAACTGCCCTGCGCCAAGCGCATTCTGGGCAGTGTTGCCCAGCGTGCGTTTCGCCGCAGCATTACCGACGAAGACTTGCGCGCACCGTTGCAGTTCTTTGCCCAAGGTCGTGCGGGTAACGACTTTGATGCAGGTATCGAGAGTGGCCTGACGGCAATCTTGTCGAGTGCCAACTTTCTGTTTCAGGCCAAGTCCGTGCCCGAGGGTCTTGCTCCTGGTGGTATCTGGAAGCTCAGCGACGTAGAACTCGCATCGCGTTTGTCGTTCTTCTTGTGGAGCAGCGGCCCTGACCAAACACTGATCGATCTGGCGTCCCGCGGAGGTCTGCAGGACCCGGCGCAGTTGCGCCGTCAAGTCACACGCATGTTGGCCGACCCACGCTCTTCGTCGCTGGTCAGCAACTTTGCCTTTCAATGGCTCAATGTCGGCCGCATCGACAACATCGAGCCCGATCCGCTTACGTTCCCGGATTTTGACCGCACCCTGCGTGAAGGCCTGCGTGAAGAGATCCGCTTGTTTATTGACAGCGTGTTGCGTGCCGATCGCAGCGTGCTGGATTTGCTGCAGGCCGATTACAGCTTTCTCAACGAGCGTGTTGCCAGGCATTACGGCATTGAGGGCATTCGTGGCTCGCAGTTCCGGCGTGTGAGCTTGGCCGATGCCAACCGCCATGGTCTGCTAGGCAAGGGCGCCCTGTTGATGGGTACGTCCTATGGAAACCGCACTTCGCCGGTACTGCGCGGCGCTTGGGTGCTCGAGACGTTGTCCGGTACACCGCCTACTGCGCCGCCGTTGGGTGTCGAGGCCTTGGCCGAAGGCGAGTCAGGCAAGCGCGTGCTGACGGTGCGCGAACGTATCGAAGCACATCGTGCACAAGCGTCCTGCAATGCCTGCCACGGAGTCATGGATCCGCTGGGCTTTGCGCTAGAAAACTACGATGTCACGGGCGCCTGGCGTGCCAAAGATATCGATGCCGGCCATGTCATCGATGCCAGTGGCGTGTTGCCGGACGGGCAGAGAGTCGCCAGCCCTGCCGATCTGCGTCGTGCGCTGTTGTCACGGCCTCAGCAGTTTGTGCAGACGCTGACCGAGAAGTTGATGGTCTATGCGCTGGGGCGCGGCGTGGAGCATCAAGACATGCCGTTGGTGCGCGCCATCACGCGCGATAGTGCAACGGCAGGCTATCGTTTCGAGGCCATCGTTCAGGCCGTGGTGGCCAGCGATGCATTTCGTCTGCAGCGCTTGCCGCCGCAGGTAGAGACTCGTCAGGCGTCAAACGCCGGACATTAGGAGAGGACTGTCATGTTCATCACTCGTAAGCACCTTGATCGACGCACACTGCTGCGTGGCTTGGGCGCCAGTGTGGCGCTGCCGTTGCTGGATGCGATGATTCCGGCGCGTACTGCATTAGCCAAAACTGCCGCGGCACCTAAGCCGCGTCTGGGTTTTGTCTACTTTCCGCATGGCGCCATCATGGAAAAGTGGACGCCGTCGACAGCCGGTAGGGACTTCGCACTCAGTCCTATTCTCGAGCCACTGGCGGCGTTTAAAAAGCAGCTGACGGTGGTGAGCAATCTGGGTAACAAGCCCGGTGAAAGTCGCGCTGTGCATGCGCTGGTGCCGGGTACCTGGCTCACCTGCACGCATCCGACCGAAGGCGTCAGTTCACATATCAGCACCTCTGCCGATCAACTTGCTGCGCAGTACATGGGGCAGGACACGCCGTATCCGTCACTGGAGATCGCCACGGCTCAAGGGCATGGTGTGGGCAGCGCCTGCGAGCGCGGCTACGGTTGCAGCTATTCAGGTACGGTGTCGTTTCGTACGCCTACTACGCCGCTGCCGGTTGAGAGCAATCCGCGCGAATTGTTTCTGCGCTTGTTCGGCCAAGGAGACACGCCTGAAGAGCGGCGCTTTCTTGCCGATCAAACGCGCAGCCTGCTGGACATGGTTGCTGGCGAGGCTGCGCAGCTCAAGCGTCGTATCGGGGCGCAGGATCAGGCGATGCTCGGCGATTACCTCGACAGCATCCGCGAGATTGAACGGCGTGTGCAGAACGCGGGCAACGGCGACCGTTCGCGGATCGTTCTGCCCGATACACCCGGGGCGACACCGGACTCGTTCCACGAGCACCTGACGCTGTTGTTTGATTTGCTGGCGCTGGCTTATCAGGGTGATCTGACTCGCGTAAGCACCTTCATGATGGCCCCCGAGGTCAGCGAACAGACCTATAACCACATCGGTGTGCCCGATGCGTTCCATGCGGTTTCCCATCACGCCAACGACCAAGCCAAAAAAGACCGGTTGGTGATGATTCAGCGTTATCACACCGAGGTGTTTGCCGGCTTCCTGAGCAAACTGTCACGCATGCCTGATGGTGATGGCAGCCTGCTCGATCACTCCACGTTCATGTATGGCAGCAACATGAGCAACAGCAACATGCACAACCAGTGGCCGCTGCCAGCGGTGATTGTCGGTGGTGGTGCGGGTAAGTGGCGCGGCGGACAGCATATTGAGTTTGCCCAGCGCACGCCCTTGGCCAATCTGCTACTCACAGTGGTGCAAAAGGCGGGTGTTCCGGTGGAGAAGTTTGGCGATAGCACCGGCGCGATAGCAGAGGCTTGATCATGACAAGTGCATCACGACTGACTTGTATTCTGGGCGCCACCCTGTGGGCAGCCAGTGGTGTTGCCTTGGCGGCCACGCCCAGCGATGTGGCCGGCGATGGCACTACGGCTTTGCATTGGGCCGTGCATCACGGCAACAAAGTCGAAGTTGAGCGGCTGCTCAAAGCTGGTGCCGATGTGCGTGCGCGCAATGACTACGGCGCTACAGCGATGTCTGAGGCAGCAGTGCTCGGTGATGCCGCGTTGATTGAACGGCTGCTCAAGGCCGGTGCCAATGTCGACTCGCCCAACGACGATGGCCAAACTGCGCTCATGCTGGTGGCGCGCAGCGGCAACGTGGCCGCTGCAAAGGTGCTGCTGCGCAATGGCGCCAACATCAACGCACGTGAGAACTGGAGACAGCAGACAGCATTGATGTGGGCTGCTGCGCAGGCACAACCGGAGATGGTCAAGCTGCTGGCCGGCAGGGGCGCAGAGCTTAACGCGCGCTCTTTGGTCAACGAGTGGGACCGACAGATCACGGTAGAGCCGCGCAGCCAAGCTAGGCCAGGCGGCGGTTTCACGCCGCTGCTGTATGCAGCGCGGCGTGGATGCATGCCCTGTGCGAAGGCGTTGGTTGAGGCCGGTGCAGATATGAATCTGGCGTCGCCTGAAGGCGTCACGCCGCTGCTGATGGCCACGCAAAATCTGGCTTTCGATACGGCTGCCTATTTGCTTTCAAAGGGCGCTGACCCGGATCGCTGGGATTCAACCGGTCGCGTGCCGCTCTACGCCGCCGTAGACGTCAACACCTTGCCCAGTGGTGGCCGCGCGGATCGACCGTCGGTGGATGCGGTCTCGTCCATTGAATTGATTGAGCGTCTGCTCAAAGCCGGCGCCAATCCCAACATCCAACTCAAGCTGATGCCGCCGTTTCGCTCGCTGCGGGATGACCGCGGCGCGGATAATCTGCTCACGACAGGCACTACGCCCTTGCTGCGTGCGGCCAAGGCCGGCGACGTTGCAGCGGTCAAACTGTTGCTGGCGCATGGAGCCAAGACTGATATCGGCAATGTCACGGGTATTACGCCGTTGATGGCCGCGGCCGGCAATGCATCATCAAAAATCGATACGCGCGGCCGTTATAAAACACCCGCTCAAGCTATCGAGACGATAGAGCTGCTGGTCAAGGCTGGAGCGGATGTGAATCAGCGTGATGCCGGGGGGCAGACGGCGCTATTCGGGGCTGCCATGTGGGGTTGGAACGACGTGATCCACAGACTATTGGCGCATGGCGCGGCTGTAGATGCCAAGGATGCGCGCGGTCGTAATGCGGCCGACGCAGCGATGGGTGTTGGCGGCGGCTCTGGCCGCACTAGCAGTGAGCCGCAGCCCGCGACAGCGGCCATGCTGCGTGACTTGATCGCCCAAACTGGCGCCAAATAACGCCGGTCAGCTGCGGCGCGGCGGACGCGGCAGGAAGGCCGAGGTCCGTCGCACGTAGTCGGCGTAGCCGGGTCGACGCTCGCCGATGTCTTTTTCCAGCAAGGTCACGCCAGAGACTTTGAGCAGCAGCAGGGTCATCAGCAGCGGGCCTGGAATGCTCCACCAGCCACCTGCTGCAAGGCCCAGCACTCCCAATGCCCACCAAGCGCAGGCATCACCAAAGTAATTGGGATGGCGCGTCCAGCCCCAGAAGCCACGATCCATTACTTTGCCGGCATTGGCAGGATTAGCGGTAAAACGCGCCAATTGCCAATCACCACCGGCTTCAAACACAAAGCCGATCAGCCACAGCGCACAGCCCACTGCGTCGAGCAGGCCAAGCGGTGCGGTGCTGGTAGCAGCCGCTAGCAACGGCAGCGATATGACCCAAGCCAGCAGGGCCTGCAATCCGAACACGATGTACAGACTCTTAAAGGCAAAGCCTGGGTCGTTGTTGCGGCGAATCTGCTGGTAGCGGCGGTCTTCACCGTGACCGTGATTGCGCCACGTAATGTGCGCTGACAAGCGTACTGCCCACACGCCTACCAGCAGCAGCATCAGTTGCGCACGCGGTGAGGGCGCAGCCTGTGCCACGACATAAACACCGGCACACAGCAGAAACTTGAGCGACCAGATGCTGTCGACCAAGCTGACATTGCGAAGCGGCAGGCTGATGAGCCAGCCTGCGACCGCCACCACCAGCAACGCGCCCAGTGCCTGTGACCACAGGGTGAAATCAAACATGGCTTATTGCAGCCTGCCGTAGTTGATCAGCTTGTCCTGATAGCCGCTGACCGTGAGCGTGATGGTGATGGGCTTTTCGCTGACGTTGAGCCAATACCAACCATGCTCGCCCTTGAAGGGCGCCACCAGCGAGCCGCTGCGCGCATTGATGCCGTCGGCTTCTTCGTAACGCACCCAGAACCGATCGCCTAGCGACGGGTCGTGGCCATGAAAGTCGACATAGACGTTACCACCCTCAACGCTCCATGAATAGAGAATCATTTTGCCCTTGGGCAATTGCGCTTTGATCTCGGTTTTCTCGTCGACGCCCAGCTGGATTTTGAGCGTCTCGGTTTTGGGGGCAGTGGCCTGTGCCTGATGCACCTGAGGGTTAGGCAAAGGAACAGGATCGCGCCCATCGCCGACCGGCACTTGAGTGGTCAGTGCATCGTTGCCACCGACCATGTCCTGCAATGCAACGGTTTGGCTTGGTACTGCCGGCGTTGCTGTGGCTGCGCTACTGGCATGCAGTTTGGTAAGGCCCAGCAGTTTGCCGATGCCGGTGGGGTCGCGACCGTATTCCGCGGGTAACACAACCGTGAACAGCAGTACGACTGCTACACCGATGGCCAGTGCAATGTTGCGCAGGACGGCGGACTTGGAAGGCGAGGGTGTATTCATGTCGTGATCCTAGTCATGCCAGCCAGAGGCCGGTCAGTTGGAAGCCACATAGCAGAAAACCGGCAGTCATCAGCACGAAGTTGGCGAGCCGTGCGTGGCGCGTGAAGCTGCTGGTGCTGCGCCACAGCACAAACAGCAGCACCATGAAGGTAAGGGCTGTCAGCTGTCCCAGTTCCACGCCGACATTGAAGGACAGCATGTTGCCCAGCAGGCCCTCAGGTGAAAGATTGAGCGCCTGCAGCTTGGTGGCCAAGCCCAGACCGTGCACCAGACCAAACCCCAGCACGGCCAGACGCGAGTCCAAGCTAATCCCTAATGCGCGCATGCCACCGAGATTTTCGAAGGCCTTCCACGCCACAGACAGTCCGATGATGGCATCGACTATGTAGGCGTTGGCCTGCCAGCCCAGCATGACGCTACCCATCAGCGTAAGGCTGTGTCCCAGTGCAAACAGCGAGGCGTAAATGGCCACATCACGTAGCCGGTACAGAAAAAAGATGACACCAGCCAGAAACAACAAATGGTCATAGCCCGTGACCATGTGTTTGGCGCCCAGATACATGAAGGGCAGCACCTGCACACCGCGCACCGTTTCGATAAAGCTGGCGTCGCGCGCGGCCACCCCATGCGCCAAGGCCAGCGTGGGCAGGAGCAACAGGGCGATGCTGCTGAGGATGCTTTTATTGCGGTTCATAAGTGATGTTTTAGCACGTCGATTGCTCAGCGTGCTTTACGAAAAGTCAGGTTGATGCGGCAACTGCCGGTCAGCGGATGGTCCCCGGTACGCAGCGGTGTGATGCCATGAAAGGCCAGCCGGGATTCACCGCCCCAGACCACTACATCGCCGTGCTGCAGCAGGACCGACTGCAGCGGATCACTTCGCGACAGCCCGCCGAAGCGAAACCGCGCCGGCAATCCCAGCGATACCGATACGATGGGCGCTGTGAAGTCTTGTTCATCACGGTCTTGATGCAGACCCATACCTGCGCCTATGGCATAGCGATTGATGAGGCAGGCATCTGGCTCAAAACCCGCAAAGTCAGCGGCCAGGGCGGCCTTGGTAGCTAGTTCACCAAACGCAGGCGGCATCGCCGGCCAGAGGTGGCCGCTGAGTGGATCGATACTGCTGTAGCGGTAACCCTGACGGTCACTGATCCACCCGGCTGCCCCGCAATTGCTGGTCTCTACAGCCATGGGTTTGCCGCCGGGGGTATAGAGCCTGCGCCAGGGCGATCGCTGTAACACCTCAGTCAACGCTGCATAAAGCGGTGCAGCGGCTGGTAACGCAAAGCCGCGCAGTACCACTGCCTGCGCAGCCAGCTGGTGCAGTACCGGCGTGCTTGGTGTTGTGCCAAAAAGGTCTTCTGTGAGGCTGTTCAGGCTCGGCTCTCGCGTAGCAATAGGCGTTGTTTCAGATCAAGACCCCAGTGAAAGCCGCCCAGACTGCCGTCACTGCGCAAGACGCGATGGCAGGGGATCAGTACTGCGATGGGATTGGCTCCACAGGCAGAGCCCACTGCGCGCACTGCGCCGGGCTGCGCTATAGCTTGAGCCAGCTGCGCATAGCTGCGTGTCTGCCCGGCGGGGATGTTGCGCAAGGCTTGCCAGACGCGTTGCTGAAATTCGGTGCCCTGAGGGTCCAGCGAGAACGACTGAGGGCCAGGCGCGCCGTTGAGTGCCGCTACCACTGCTGCGCTGCGCTCTTGCGCGCTGTCTGCTGCCAAGGCGTGCAGTTGCGCGTCAGGCAAGCGCCGCCGCAGGTCGTGCAGCAGGGCCGCAGCGTCTGAGCCCGGCAGCGCGGTACACAAGCCCTGTGCCGTCCACGCCAGCAATACCGAGCCCAGCATGCAATGGGCTGTGGTGTAGCTGACCAGCAGTGGTTTGAGCGCGGTACCCATGGCTTGATTGTCGGTGCAAACAGGGGCGCTTGCCACTGCGCCGTGCGGCTGTGCAAAGCCGCTGCCAATTGCTACCGTGACAGCAGGGGTTTCTAGGACAAAAAATGAACAACGCAAATAATGCCAGTGCGCCCGGCTACCAGCTGCGGCTGATCCTCATCCTCACGCTGAGCTTCGGCTTTGTGTTTCTGGACCGCAATGCCTTCAGCTTTCTGGCGCCATTTATCGTGCCGGATCTGGGATTGAGTAACACGCAAGTTGGTCTACTGACCTCGGCGCTGTCATTTACCTGGGCGATCGCCGGCTATGTGATCAGCCGTTTGTCCGATGCCACCGGTCGCCGCAAGCCGTTCTTGCTGGCAGCGTTCGTGGTGTTTTCGCTCAGTTCGGTCTTCAGCGGTTTGGCACAGGGCTTTGTCATGCTGCTGGCTGTGCGGCTGGTCATGGGCTTTGCCGAAGGCCCGATTCTGCCGATCTCGCAATCGCTGGTGGTACTGGAGACCACCGAGCGCAACCGCGGTAATGCCATGGGCATCATGCAGAACTTTGGCAGCAACTTCATTGGCAGCTTCATCGCGCCGCTGCTGCTGGTGTGGATCGCAACGCAATACAACTGGCGTGTGTCGTTCTATGTAGCTGCAATTCCCGGCTTGATCATGGCTGCAGTCATTGCCCTTTATGTCCGTGAGCCACCGATCGCACCGCGCGCTGCTACAGACCAGGACGAAGCTCCTATGGGCATTGGCGCCATGCTGGCCAACCGCAACATCCGCCTGTGCGTGTTGATCTGTTGCGTGATGGTGGCGTGGATGGTGTTGGGCTGGGCTTTCATGCCGCTGTACTTCATCAACGTGCGTCATCTGCCGCCGGATGAGATGAGTCTGCTGATGAGTGTGCTGGGACTATCGGCTGCAGCGTTTGCCTTTGTGGTGCCGGCGCTGTCTGATCGATTCGGCCGTCGCCCGGTCATCGTGTTGTTCTGTTTGGTCGGCGCATTGGTTCCGCTGTCAGCGGTGTGGTTTCAAGGCTCGTCCATCGCACTGGCTGTGCTTATCTTCCTAGGTTGGTCTGCCAGCGGTGCGCTGCCATTGATCATGGCAACCATTCCCGCTGAAACACTGCCGTTGCGCTACATCGCCTCGGCCACCGGCCTGGTGGTCGGGCTCGGAGAGGTCATCGGTGGCGTGTCTGCGCCGTCTCTGGCGGGTATGGCAGCTGATGTATGGGGTCTACAAGCACCCATGTTCATCATGGCCGGATGCGCGTTGGTGGGCGGATTGGTGTCGCTGGGTCTAACCGAGACCGCACCCGTACGTCGCGCTGCGGCTTAACCGCGGCACTGCCGGCAATCAAGTTGTCATCGCCGGTCTTCAGTATTAGCAAAATGCCTCGGAGTCCCGTCATGTTGCGTCCCTTATCAATTGTCGTCTCGGCCGTGCTGTTTTCTGTGTCTGTGGGCGCCATGGCTGCAGCACCGGGTCTTGATACAGAGTTCAGTCGCGGTAAGGCGCGAGTGGCTGCGCGTGCAGCGCAACAGCCGGGCAGTCGCCCGCATGCACGCAACGTTATTTTGTTTGTCGGTGATGGCATGGGTATTTCCACCATCACTGCGGCGCGCATTCTCGAAGGTCAGCTAAAGGGCGGTATGGGCGAAGACAATCGCCTTGCCTTTGAAGACTTTCCGCAATCGGCCTTGGTTAAAACGTTTACGGCCAATCAGCAGACACCGGACTCGGCACCCACGGCCACAGCCATGGTCACCGGCTGGAAGGCCAACGATGCGGCGCTGTCCGTGTCACCGGCCACGCCCCTTAACGAGAGCGATGCTGCCAAGGTTGCACCAAATATCCTGGAGACCATTCTCGAGCAGGCCAGTGCACGTGGTTTGGGGACAGGTGTGGTCACCACGACGCGTGTGACACACGCGACGCCCGCCTCCAACTACGCGCACACACCCTATCGTGATTGGGAATACAACGCGCAGCTGCCCAAGGGCGCCACCATTGCCGATATTGCCGCCCAATTGGTCGCACGCCAGAAGATCGGTCGCGGCATCGATGTGGTGTTGGCCGGTGGTCGCGAAGCCATGATGCCCAACACGGCGGTGGATCCTGAATACACCGACAAAAAAGGCCGCCGCACGGATGGCCGCAATCTGCTCGACGAATGGGTTGCTGCGCAACCCCAGTCCGGATTTGTATGGAACAAGAAGCAATTCGACGCGGTTGATGTATCGAAAGTAGATCACTTGTTGGGCTTGTTTGAGCCCTCACACATGAAATACGAAGCTGATCGCGCCCAAGACAAAGGCGGCGAACCTTCACTGGCAGAGATGACCACCAAGGCCATCCAGATGCTGCAGAAGAACCGCAAGGGCTACTATCTGATGGTGGAGGGTGGTCGTATTGATCACGCCCACCATGCCGGTAATGCCTATCGTGCGCTGACCGATGCCATTGCGTTCTCGGATGCAGTACGTGCTGCAGCGGCGCTCACCAAAGACAAAGACACGCTGATTCTGGTTACCGCCGACCATAGCCATGTGTTTGCGATCAATGGCTATCCGGGTCGCGGCAATCCCATCTTGGGTCTTGTAAAGGCGCCAGGAACCAAGGAGCTATCTCGCGACATCAATGGCAAACCCTATGCGACCTTGTCTTATGCCAATGGTCCGGGCTTCGGTGCGCTGGAGAAGGGTGGCGATGAAGCCGCCAATCGTCCGGTACGTGCGGGCCGTCAGGTGGATCTGAGTGAGATAGACACTGAAGACGAGGGCTATCACCAAGAGTCATTGGTGGCTTTGTCTAGTGAAACGCATGCCGGTGAGGACGTGGCTTTGTTTGCGCGTGGCCCGGGTGCCGATGTAGTGCGTGGCTCTATCGAACAAAACGAGATCTACCACATCATGCGCAGAGCCTTGGGTTTCTGATACACTACTGCAATCGGTTCAGGCTATTCGCGGTCAGCGGCAGCCTCCGGTTCGAGCCCTCAAAGCGCTACGACTGACTCACCCGCTCGCTACTGACCGTCTCCCCGCTGCATTGCGCCGCAGGGTTCGCGAGCCTCATAGCAAGGTTTTTCATGAGTTTTACTTCACTCGGGTTGCGTCCCGAGCTTGTTGCTGCTGTGACCGAAAAAGGTTACACCGAGCCCACTCCCATTCAGTTGGCTGCTATTCCGGCTGTGTTGTCTGGACGTGATGTGCTGGCCGGCGCGCAGACTGGTACTGGCAAGACCGCTGGCTTCGTCCTGCCTATGTTGCAGCGTTTATCTGCCCGCGAAGGCCGCGCGCCGCGCGCCCTTATTTTGACGCCCACACGCGAACTGGCAGCTCAGGTTGCCGAGAGCGCCTGCTACTACGGCAAGAACACCAATCTGCGTACGCAGGTGGTTTTTGGTGGCGTCAGTGAGCGCCCGCAAATCGACAAGCTGCGCAGCGGCTGCGACATCCTGGTGGCAACACCGGGACGCTTGCTCGATCTGGTTGAGCAGGGTGCCACTACGCTCGATCAGGTGCAGATGTTCGTGCTCGATGAAGCCGATCGCATGCTCGACATGGGCTTCATACACGCCATCAAGCGTGTGCGGACCATGTTGCCCAAGCAGCGCCAGAATCTGATGTTCTCGGCGACCTACTCAGATGACATCCGCAACCTGGCGGGCAATCTGCTGACCAATCCTGTTGGTATCGACGTTGCTCCGCCCAACAAGACGGCCGACAAGGTTGAGCAGGTTGCCTATCGTGTACCCAAAGATCACAAGCGCCATCTGCTGGCGCATCTGATTCTGTCGGGTAGCTGGCATCAGGTGCTGATCTTCACGCGCACCAAACACGGTGCTAACCGTCTCAGCGAGCAGCTGCAGCGTGCGGGCATCAACAGTTCGGCCATTCATGGCAACAAGAGCCAGGCCGCACGCGTGCGCGCGCTTGAGGACTTCAAGGCCAATCGCATCGTTGCGCTGGTGGCCACTGAAGTGGCGGCGCGTGGTCTGGACATCAAGGAATTGCCGTTCGTAGTCAACTACGAGTTGCCCAACGTCCCCGAAGACTATGTGCATCGCATCGGCCGCACGGCCCGTGCCGGATCAACTGGTCAGGCCATCTCGCTGGTGTCACCGGACGAAGTTCCCTTTATGCGTGACATCGTCAAGCTGCTGGGTAAAGACATTCCCGCGTTACCCACGCCGCAGTTCGACATCCGCGAAGCGCTGGTTGCAGATCCGCCGCGTCCGCCGTTGCAGCCGCGCGGCGCCCAGCAAGGTGGTGGGCGACCGTCGCAGCGTGGTGGTTCGTTCGGTCAGGGTGCACGCCGCGGTGGTCCTCCGCCGCGCGCACAACGTCGCGGCGGCTAACACCGTTGTTCAATCACACGCGGTAGCTATCTGGCCGCGTGTGATTGCGTTTATCATCGCTCTTGCACGCAGGCGGTGGTCACAGTGACCACTACAGTGAATAACGGATCGATTGATGACGCTTATCGATTTGCCGCATCCGCTCGAAGCTTATTTCGCTCACGCCGAGATCGCCTCCAGCCGTCAGGGCCGCCGCTTCACCATCAACTTGCCCTACTTTGAGGGCGACAAAGTCGATCGCCTGCAGTGGTGGTGGCAGGTCAGCGCGGCACACGAGCGTATCGTGGGCGAAGAGGGTGTGGCCACGTTGCGCCGTCAGGCCATTGAGCGTTTTTGCCTCCACATCGATCGCTGGCTGACCAACAGCAACAATCGGCTGTTTGATGGCAAGCCGTTTCCGCGCCTGGAGTCCGTCGTCACCCAAACCTTGCCGCTGATAGCCGATGAGGATCGGGTTGTTGATCTGGGGACGCTATGTGCCGGGCACACTGGTCGGGTCGTCAATAGCTGACCAAGTTACTACCGCCAGCGATATTTTCAGAGTAAAATATCCCGACCAGAACTTCACAGGTCGGTACTCATGTCTTTGGCGCAGGTCGCCCGTGTTCAAGCGGGCATAGAGCGGGTTGCCACGCGTGTGCCTACCCTGCCTGTCGGTCAGGCGGTCATCCTGCGCACCCTTACGCTGCTCACCCGCGATGTGGTGGCACGCATGGATCAGTTCCTGCGGCCGGCGGGCCTCAATGAAGTCGAATTCCGCACGCTGAGCATTTTGTTTGCCCATGGCAATGAGCAGGTGTGCCCGAGTGATCTGGGCGGCCATCTGGCCCAGAGCCCCGCAAACATGACCCGTGTCAGCGATGCGTTGTTGCAGCGTGGGTTCATCACGCGCACTCCCAGCGAACAGGATCGGCGGCGGCTCATGTTGCGACTGACCCCCGAAGGCGATGCCTTGATGGAGCGGCTGCTGCCGCAGATGTCCGATTTCATGCGCAGCCTATTCGGCGAGTTTGAGCCGGCCGATCTGAATCGACTGATGGAAGATCTGAAACGCCTGGTCGCTGCACTGGATGCGGCGCCGACTCTGATTGATGACAGGAGCGAGCCATGAGTCTGTTGTCCGCAGTGCGGTTGCCTGTGTTGGCTGCCTCGCTGGTTTGGTTGCTGGCGGGTTGTGCCACACCGCCCGCAGCGCCGCAGGCGACGCCCTTGCGCCAGAAGGTGCGCTTGCTGGTTGCTGATGCGCCGACTGGCGGTCAGTGGCCAGCGGGGCGCTGGTGGACCGCCTATCAAGACTCGGATCTCAACCAACTGGTTGATCTGGCCTTGGCCAACGCCCCCAGTCTCGGTGCGGCCGATGCACGGTTTGCTACTGCAGTTGAGGCAGTGCGAGTCACCGGTGCCTCTTTGGGGTTGCAAGTGGACAGCAGTGGCAGTCTGAGCCGACAGCGGCTGAGTGAAAATGGTCTGTTCCCATACCAGTACCTAGGTTTTAGCGCCTACAACATGGCTAATTTGGGTGTCAGTGCCCGTTATAGCTTTGACTGGTGGGGCAAGCAGCGTGCCGGTATAGCCGCTGTGATAGACGAGTCGCGCGCCGCCGATGCAGAGCGTCAGGCAGCCGGTCTGCAGATTACTGCTGCCGTGGTAGAGATGTATTTTGGCTGGCAGCACGAGCAGCAGCGTCTGCTGTTGCTGCAACAGCGTCAGTCCGTGCTGCAGCGCCAGGCAGCGCTGACACAGCAGCGCATCGCTGCCCAATTGGATAACGGCGACGCAGCGCATCGCATTGCTCAAGAGCAAGCAGGCGTGCAAGAACAGGTTGCTGCGTTGCAGGGTGCTGCCCAACTTAGGCGCGTGGCTATGGCAGCGCTGTTGGGTGGTGTGGAACTGGAGATCAGGAACCCGCCGGTGAAGCCCTTGCCCACCGTCGATCTGCAACTGCCTGCGTCGGCCAGTTTGGATTTGATTGCGCACCGTCCGGATGTCGCCGCCAGTCGCTGGCGCGTCGAGGCGCTGCAACAAGATTTGGTAGCCGCACGGGCCGAGTACTACCCGGATGTCAGTCTGCGTGCACTAGTCGGCCTTGAGAGCATTGAGCTGGGTAAGTTGCTGCGAGCCGGTAGCGCTGTGCCTTCTGTCGGTGCGGCCATTCATCTGCCGTTGTTTGATGGTGGCTTGCGAGACGCGCGCTTTGCTGCGCGCCAGTCTCAGCTGCGAACAGCGGTGGCTGAATACGATTCGGCCGTATTCATGGCGGCACGCGAAGTCGGTGTCGCGGTGTCCAATGGACTGACCGCTGCTGCGCAAGTGCAGCAGCGTAATCAGCAGATGATGCAGCTGCAGGCTTTGTCGGCGGCCGCTGACGCGCGCCTGCAGGCGGGTCTGACCGATCAACGGTCGCTGCTGTCGCTGGAACTTGAACAACTCGCCAGCCGCGATGCGCTGGTGCAACTCCAATTTGCCGTCCTGACGGCCGATATTGCGCTGCAGCGCGCACTCGGCGGCGGTTATCACGCAACGGAAGATAAGCCATGAACGAAGCCGCTCCTGCTCCCTCTGGCAAGCGCCGCCAGATACTCAGCACGCTGGCAGTGCTGTTTGCCGTACTCGGTGCCGCCTGGTGGTTGATGTCGCATTACGTCTGGGGCCTGCGGGAGCACACCGATGACGCCTATGTAGCCGGCCATCAGGTGGGCATTTCTTCGCAAGTGGCTGGCACCGTGGTTGAGGTGACAGTCGACAACACCGCGCTGGTTGAAGCAGGGCAGGTGCTGGTAAAGCTGGATCCGGTGGATGCCGCTACAGCGCTTTCGCGTGCTGAAGCGCAGTTGGCTCAGTCGGTACGCCAAGTGCGTCAGCAACGCGAAGTGGCACAGCAATACGATGCCGGCATTGCCCAGCGCCGTCTGGAGCTCAATCGCGCACAGATCGATCTCAAACAGCGTCAACCGCTGGTGGCCGGTCAGGCCATTGCAGCCGAAGAACTGCGTCATATACAGGACACCGTCAAACTGGCAGAGCTTGCGCTGCAACAGTCTCAGCGCCAGGCCGCTGCTGCCCATGCCCTGATTGATGGCGGGGCCGTGCGTGACAATCCAGTGGTGCTGGAGGCGTTGGCCCGCTATCGCGATGCGTACATCAGTGCGCACCGCAATGCCATCGTTGCGCCCATCCGCGGCTATGTTGCGCAGCGCAATGTGCAGCTGGGCCAGCGAATCGCCGCAGGTCAGCCGCTGATGAGCGTCATCGCGCTGGATGACCTGTGGATTGACGCCAACTTTAAGGAAAACCAATTGCGCAATTTGCGCCTTGGCCAACCCGTTGAAATTGAGAGCGACATCTACGGCGGCAAGAGCAAGTACCACGGTCGCGTTGTGGGCTTGGCGGCCGGTACCGGTGGTGCCTTCTCGCTGTTGCCGCCGCAGAACGCCAGCGGTAACTGGATCAAGGTTGTGCAGCGTGTGCCGGTCAAGGTGTCATTGGATGCGCAGGAACTTGCCGAGCGGCCGCTGCGCATTGGTCTGTCGACTACCGTGTATGTCGATACGCATGACCGCGGTGGCGAGGTCCTGGCCAAGGTATCTGAGGTCGCCGGGCGCCCCTCTACCGCTGTCTACACTGCGGACTTGAGCAAGGCTGATGCAGCGGCTGCAGCAATCATTGCGCGCAACGGCGGCACGGCGCGCTAACCATGGCACAGCAGCCTGGCGCCGAGCTTGCGCCCGGCGAATATCCACCCCTGCGCGGTTTCGCGCTGGTGATGCTTACGTTGTCCATCGCGGTGTCGAGCTTCATGGAAGTGCTCGACATGACGATCGTCAACGTGTCGGTGCCCTCGATTGCCGGCAGCTTGGGGGTCAGTCCCTCGGAAGGCACTTGGTCCATCAGTTCGTACATGCTGGCTGCTGCGGTGGTGCAGCCCTTGGCTGGATGGATTGGACGTCGCTTTGGCGAGGTGCGCACCTTCGTCACCTCGATATGGTTGTTCGTCATCTTCTCGGCGCTGTGCGGTTTAGCCACCAGCATGCCGATGTTGATTGCCTGCCGTTTGATGCAGGGCTTTGTATCGGGTCCGATGATGTCAGTGGCGCAAGCGCTGCTCATTCGTAACTACCCAGTGCATCTGCGCGGCTTGGCTTTGGGCTTGTGGGCGATGGTCATCATCTGTGCGCCGGTGTTTGGCCCCATTCTCGGTGGCTACATAACCGACAATTGGTCATGGCCTTGGCTGTTCTACATCAACGTACCTGTTGGTGTGCTTGCCGCGATTTCCTCGTGGATCATTTTGCGTAACCGCGAATCCGTAAAGGTGAAAGTGCCGGTCGATTTCGTCGGTCTGATTTTGCTGGTAGTTGGGGTGGCCAGCCTGCAGTACCTGTTGGATAACGGTAATGACCTCAACTGGTTTGCTTCCGGACGTATTCAAGCCGCAGCGGCTATCTCAGTGGTGGCACTGGCCTTTTTGATTCCGTGGGATTTGACTGACCCGCATCCAATTGTCGATTTGCACTTGTTCAAGCGCCGCAACTTTGTTGTCGGCTCGCTGGCCATCAGTGCCGGCTACTTTGCGTTTATGGGTGTGAATGTTGTGTTTCCGCTGTGGCTGCAAACCACACTGGGTTACACCAGCACCTGGGCCGGCTATGCCATTGCTCCGGTGGGCGTGGTGGCGCTGTTTCTTGCGCCAGTGATCGGCAAGAACATCCATCGCATCAATCTGCGGCTAGCGCCTACTTTTGCCTTTAGTGTCTTTGCTATCAGCTTGTTCTGGGTGTCCAAGCTCAATGACCAAGCCAGCTTTATGCAATTGGCCACGCCGCGCATCTTGCAGGGCTTCGGACTTGCGCTGTTCTTCCTGCCTATTAACCAAATCATCATGGCGGGCGTATCAGGCAATGAACTTGCGTCGGCAGCCGGCCTGTCCAACTTTCTGCGCACTATTTCCGGCAGCTTGTCGACGGCAGTCTGCGTATGGCTTTGGAGCGACCGCACGGAGTACCACCACGGGCAATTGATTCAGACTGTGGCCGCCAATGCGCCCAACACGCTCGCCTATCAGGCGCAGCTGGGGCAGTTGGGCATCGAAGGTGTACCGGCCCAAGCAGTGATGGAACGCGTGATCGGCGGTCAGGCTTCTACGCTGGGTGCCAATGATGTGTTCCTGCTGTTGTTTGTGCTGTACATCGTGATGATCCCGTTCATCTGGCTGGCACGTCCGCCGTTTGGTGCTGCCGGCACGCGCGCTGGCGGGCACTAGCCTCAGCTGCGCAGGCGCCAGCCGCTGCGGATCATCCAGGTGGTGACGGCCAGGCAGAGGGCCACGAAGGCAGCAATGAAAGCGATGCTGCCAATCAAGTTCACATCGGCTTTGCCGTGAAAGCACCAGCGGAAGGTGCTGACCAAGTACACGACCGGATTGAATAGCGTGACCGTGCGCCACAGCGGCGGCAGCACGTCCAGCGAGTAAAAACTGCCGCCCAGGAAGGCTAGCGGTGTAATCACCAGACTGGGCACGATGGTGAGTTTTTCCCAGCTCGTGGCCCAGATGCCCAGCATGAAACCAAACAAGCTGAAGGCAAAAGCTGTGACCACCAGCATCAGCAGCATCCATCCCGGGTGCAGCACCTGCAGCGGCACAAACAGCGTGGAAGTTGCCAAGATGACCAACCCGATCATTACCGACTTGGTGGTAGCCGCGCCCACATAGCCCAGCACTATCTCGGTGGTTGAGACCGGTGCAGAAAGCAGCTCAAAAATGGTCCCCGACCACTTGGGCATGTGAATACTGAATGAGGCGTTGCCGATGCTTTCGGTCAGTACCGACAGCATGATTAAGCCTGGCACGATGAAGGCGCCGTAAGACACCTCGCCGATACCGGTCATGCGGCTGCCGATAGCTGCACCAAACACGATGAAGTAGAGGGATGTGGTGAGCACCGGTGCCAAGATGCTTTGCACCATAGTGCGAAAGGTGCGAGCCATCTCGAAGCGATAGATGGCTTTGATTGCTTCGATGTTCATGACTTGCTCTGCACCAGTTGTACGAAGATTTCCTCTAGTGAGCTCTGCTGCGTTTGCAGGTCCCGCACTGCAATAGCTGCGCTGCTGAGTATCTGCAGCAGCTGGGCGGTTTCGGCACCGCTGATGTCCTGAGAAAAGTTGCAATGCAGGGTCATACCATCAGCTGCCAGTGTGGGTGCCCACGGGGCCAGTGCTGCAGGCAGCTGCTGCAGGGGTGACATCAGGCGCAGCACCAGCTGACGCTGACCCATGCGCCGTATCAGCGAGTGTGTTTCCTCGACCAGCACCAGTTCGCCTTTGTGGATGACGCCGACACGATCGGCGATCTGCTCGGCTTCTTCGATGTAGTGCGTGGTCAGCAGGATGGTCACCCCCTGATCCCGCAGGCCACGCACCACATTCCAGATGTCGCGACGCAGCTCTACATCAACGCCCGCCGAAGGCTCATCCAGAAACAACACGCGTGGCTCATGCACCAGAGCCTTAGCGATCAACACGCGGCGCTTCATGCCGCCTGACAGTTGCGAGACGCGTGTGTCGCGCCTGTCCCACAGCGCCAGACTGCGCAGCACCTGTTCGAGCTTGGCCGGATCCGGCTGCAGCCCGAATAAGCCGCGGCTATGGGCGACTGCGGCTTGGACGGTTTCGAAGGCTTCAGTGGTCAATTCTTGGGGGACCAACCCGACCAGTTTGCGTGCGGTGCGAAACTCGCTCGCAACATTGTGGCCTTCGATGTGGACGCTGCCGCTGGTGGCATTGACCAGTCCGCAGGCAATGCCGATGAGTGTGGTTTTGCCGGCCCCGTTGGGGCCTAGCAGGGCGAATATTTCGCCGCGCGGGATCTGCAGGCTGATGCCACGCAGGGCGTGGTGACCCGCTTTATAGGTCTTGCTCAGGGTCTGGATGTCCAGCGCGATGGGGCGCATTAGGTCTGTCATTTCGCTAGAGTACGGCAGCCGCGCGTTGTTACGCACCTGTGGGGAGAGAAACATGTCGACACTCTTGCGTCTGTTGCCCTTGATCGCTTGTGCCTTGCTTGCTGGCTGCAGTGGCAAGTCCCCCAGCTCGGTAACACCGACCCGACAGGTGGCGCCGGTACTGGCGGACGAAACGGCGCGCGATGTGCACTCCTATGCCCAGCCACTGTCAGCACGCGTGCAGCACGTAGACCTGGACCTGACGGCTGACTTTGCCGCCAAGACCTTGGCCGGCACTGCGTCGCTGGATCTAGAGGTCCAGCCCGGTGTTACCGAAGTGCTGCTCGATACGCGAGATCTGAACATTGAGTCAGTCCAAGACGCTGCAGGAAAAGCGCTGCCTTGGGTGCTGGCGCAGCCGGATGCAGTGCTGGGTGCCAAACTCACCGTCACTGTGGGCAGCGCGCGTCGCATCACAGTGCGCTATCGCACTAGTCCCACCGCCGCCGCACTGCAGTGGCTAACGCCCGCCCAGACCGCGGGGAAACAGCATCCTTATCTGTTTAGTCAGGGCGAAGCCATCTTAACGCGCACCTGGGTGCCAACCCAGGACAGCCCAGGTATCCGTCAGACCTGGACCGCTAAAATCACTGCCCCTGAAGCGCTGCGGGTCGTGATGAGCGCCGAGCAGCAGACCCCCGAAGGCGAGCGCGTTGCCGATGCGCGCGTCTGGCGCTTTGCAATGGATAAGCCGGTGGCGCCCTATCTCATCGCCATTGCCATCGGTGACATCCAGTTCAAGTCCTTGGGTCAGCGCACGGGCGTGTACACCGAACCGGTCATGCTGGATGCAGCGGCCGCAGAGCTTGAAGACGTGGAGCGCATGGTCGAGGCCGCCGAATCTTTGTATGGCCCCTATCGCTGGGGTCGCTATGACTTGCTGGTGCTGCCGCCATCGTTTCCGTTCGGTGGCATGGAAAACCCGCGACTGACCTTTGCCACGCCCACTATTCTGGCAGGGGATAAATCACTGGTGAGTCTGGTGGCTCACGAACTGGCGCACAGCTGGTCGGGCAATCTTGTGACCAACGCCACGTGGGCCGATTTCTGGCTCAACGAAGGCTTCACCACTTACTTCGAGAATCGAATCATGGAGCGCGTCTACGGGCCAGACGCAGCGCTGATGCTGCGTCATTTGGGTTGGCAGGGCCTGCAGTCCCAGTTGACTTCGCTATCCGCCAAGGCAGCAGCCGACACGCGTCTGCACATCGATCTGGCCGGCCGCGATCCCGATGACGGTATGACCGATATTGCCTATGAGAAGGGCGCTGCCTTTCTGCGCAGTATTGAGGCGGCTGCGGGGCGCGAGCGATTTGATCTCTATCTGCGTGGCTATTTCGATCGCCATGCCTTTTCGCCCCAGACCACAGCAGGCTTTCTGCGTGACTTGAACGAACACCTGTTGGCCGCTGACGAAACGCTGGAAGCTCGCATCAACACTCGTGCTTGGGCCTATGACACCGGTCTGCCGCAAACCGCCGTCGCACCGCAGTCACCGCGGTTTGCGCAACTCGATGCAGTGGCTGCGCAGTTCGCTGCGCGCGGCGCCGTAGCCTTGGGCGAGGTCAAAGGCTGGAACACCGCCGAGCGTGTGTATCTGTTGCAGAGCTTGCCGCGCAAGCTCTCCGCGGCGCGTTTGCAGGAGCTCGACACGGCGATGGGGCTGTCTGCAACGCACAACAGCGAAGTGCGCTTTGCTTGGTTGCGCCTGGCCATTGCCAACCGCTATTCGCCGGCAGTGCCGCAACTGGAGGCGTTTTTGGGCGAGATGGGTCGTCGCAAGTTCGTTCTGCCCTTGTTCACTGACTTGATGGGACAGGGCGAGTGGGGCAAGCCCATTGCGCAGCGTGTTTATGCCGCTACTCGTTCTGGCTATCACTCGGTGACTGTGGGCAGTGTCGACAAAGTAGTACCTCTGCCCAGCGCGCACTGAGCTGCCTTGGCGACGGCACCAGGCCGTCAGCCGGCAAACGTCAGCAGCAGATTGTTGGCCGGCATCTGCTCCACCATCAGTCGTCGCAGACCGTGGCGCGCGGCTTCGCGCGTCACTACATCCAAATCGCGCAGGCCCCACTGTGCATTGCGACTGCGCAGTGAGGCATCAAAGTCCAAATTGCTGGCGGCTGTGGCCACGCCGGCTTGCAGATAGGGCCCATACAGCAGCAGCAAGCGTGGCCCGTGTGGATTCAAGGCTGTCGCTGCGCCGGTCATCAGTGCCTCTGTAGCGCTCCACGGGGCGATATGGATGAGGTTGATGGCCAGAACGGCATCGTGCTCGTGACCTACGCCCCAGTCGCTCTGGTGCACATCCAGAGGCAGCGGGGGCAGGACGTTAGTCAGGGGTGGATGGGCGCAGCGCTGCCGGATAGATTCGAGCAGGCTGGGATCGGCGTCGGTGGGTTGCCACCGCGTGTGTGGCAGGGCGGCAGCAAAGTGCGCCACGTGCTGCCCGGTACCGGAGGCGATCTCCAGCACCGAGGCTTGCTCCGGCAGCAGCATGGATAGCTGCTGCAGGAGAGCTTGCTTGTTGCGCTCGGCCGCGGCGGAGGCAGGAACCTGCGTCACAGCCTGCGCAACGGGTTACTTGCCTTCGGCCTGCTGCTGGATCTTGGCGGCGTCGAGCGAGCGCGACACCATGCCGAAGTGAGTGCCACCGGCCAAATCGGCCGACACCACATAGCCGCCATCAGCACCATTCTTGAGCGGTGCAACGTTGATGGTGATGACATCACCCTCGTTGACCATGCCCTTGCGGTAACCATTGCGGTACATGTTGTTGGTGCTGTGGCCTTCAAACTCTACCAGGCGTTCGCCCTTGGCATCCTTCACGCGCAGTATCAGCTGCATGTGCGGGTTGATGGCGCGAAAGTGCGTGACAGTGCCCTTGATGGGCACCTGCTTGGTGAAGTCGAACTGCACCGCCGAGTGGTGCGCACTGGCTGAGGTAGCGAGCGCTGCAACGGCGACGCTGCTGACGAGTACTAGGAACTTGTTCATGTGAATTTCTCCGGAAAGTGGCCTTGCGGGCCGTCAGGGAACAGCAACACCGGCTTTCTTGGCGATCTCTGCAAGACGCGCATTCCAGCCTTCTTCGGCGCACTCATAGGGCAGCAGTCGCCCATTAGGAACCTGCGCCCAACGCTTCTGTGCCGTCACCGGCGCGGAATAGAACTTAGGGTCGGTCAGTGTCATGTCTGCCACCAGTACGCGACGACCCTTGTCGTCGAGCTTGGGCTCTAGGTGGTAGCGCTCGACAACCTTGGCTTCATCCGAATGGGCGAAGCGCTGGTCTATCTGTTCGACCAGGTTGTCGGTCTCGACGACCAGCGTATCGCCTTCCCAACGTCCAGAGGAATAGCCGTTGCGACCCGGTACGCGATCTTCCTGCGCCGCATTGCGCGCGCCGAAGTAGACACGACGGGCTTCGTTGTGGGCTTCGTACACGATGTTGATCTGCTCTTCGCGCTGCAAAATCTCCATCGGGTAACCACCGGAGCCGAGCATGGAGCCCGGCAGACCCGTGCCCAGGCACCAGCCCCCGGGCGTCTCGCCCAGCGGCTGTACCAGCTTGTTATAGGCATCCACGCGGGCCTTGGGCCCCGGCAGTATTGGCAGCACTACATTGGCTGCGGTGTTGGTCGTGCCGCCCATGGCCGGCGCGCCGGCATTGGTCCACACCCCCGTGAAGTCCGGGTGTGTGGGTGCTGCGGCCAGTGCCACGCCCGTCAGCAGCGTGGCAGCGACTGCCAGTGAGAGTTTGCGCATCATTCTCGTAAGTCCTCTGGCAGTGCCGTTAGTAGCTGAAGCGAACGCCGATACGCCCGTACCGGCCAATCTGGTCGAAGTAGACCGGGTTGGTGGGGTAGGTGGTGCTGGGCGCTGCCGGCGGTGTCTTGCCGAACAGGTTGTTGACCGACAGGAACACCTGCAACTTCGTGGAGCCTTCCTGACGCAGGTTGTAGCTGCTATTGAAGTTGAAGTAGGTGGCGCTCTTGACGATGTTGTCGTTGATGGGCGACCTCAATACGCCATCGACGGTCGTCTGCTTGGTGATATCTATGGTGCTGTAAAGCGGATCATCCGGACCAATGTTGGTAACGCTGAACAGGCCTTCAGGGATGTAGCGCATCGACAGCGTGGCCGACATCGGGCCGGTGCTGTAGGTGGCAAAGGCGTTGAACAGCCACTCGCTGATGCCGCCGCCCGAGCCGGTTGCACCGACCTGGTCCGTGACCACACCGAACAGGTTGGTCGAGCTTTCCAGTGTCTTGGTGGCCAGCAGTCGCAGGCTCAAGTCGCCAGAGAGTCCGTCAGACACCATGTTGAGCGGCAGCCGGTAATCAGCCTCAAAGTCCATGCCGCGCGTGTTCAACGACTGCAGGTTGACGTTGGCATTGCGGATCTCGGTGAGTGTGCCCTTGGTATTACCTGCGGCATCCGTGGCAAAACCGATCAGGTCGCAGAAGTTCGTTTCGTTGAACTTGTAGCAACGGTCGATGATGTTCTGGCCACCGGGCGCGCCGATGTAGCCGTCGACCTTGATGTCGTAGTAGTCGGCCGAGAAGCGCACGCGGCCGATCTTGTCCCAGCTGGGCTGCAACACCAGACCAATGGTGGTGGTGTGTGCAGTTTCCGGATTCAACGCCGGGTTGCCGCCCGCCAAGCCTGCAGGGAACTGCGAGGCATTGCTGGCCCAAGGGTTGGCGTAGGACGTGAAGTTGCTGGCGCTGGCCTGGAACAACTCGTTGAAGTTGGGAGCACGGATGTCCTGCGAACGGGTCACGCGTACGCGCGCCCAGTCGGTCAGATCCCACAACAGACCCACCTTCCAAGCAGTGGCATCGAACTTGTTCGACGATGCCGCCTGATTGAAGCCGCCGAAGCCGTCGAACTTGTACTGCGTCTGGCGGATGGCGGCGTTGATCGACGCATCCTGTACCAGCGGCTGGTTCTTCAGCAGCGGCAGGTTGACCTCTGCGTAAGCCTCAACCACGTCCTGCTTGGCGTTGTAGTCGGCGCCGAAGTTCTGGAAATACACGAACGAGTTGGACAGTGTGTCGTGCACCAGCGACGTGGAATCGCGGCGGTATTCAGCACCGGCAGCAACCGCCAGCGGGCCGGCCCACAGGTCCAACACATCGCCCTGCACGTTAGCTGCGGCCACGTGCTGGCTGATCTTGATCTCTTCGGTCAGCGTCCGATACACGTAATCGAGTGCTGCCTTGGAAGCCTGACCACCGAACGGATTGAAAGGCACGCAGCCCGCAGCTGCAGCCGCCAGCGCTGCATTGGTGCTGATGCTGGCGCGGCAGACGATGCGACGCTGTGCTGCCGGCAGGGCCGCATCGGCGGGGTTGTACACGGCGTCGGTCGCCCAGTACCAATAGGCCAGCGACCCGGCATTGTTGGCGCCGCCGCTGCCGGGCTTGTTGACGACGCGTGTGGCACCTGTGGCCAGATTGTCAGCCACCTCTTGATGGCGCGAGGTCTCTGCGTACTGGTAGTAAGTGTCCCACTTCCAGCTGCCGGCCAGCTTGCCGTCCAGACCAAAGGTGATGCGCTTGGTCTCTGCAGACGAAGCGGATTCGCCGCGGCGCTGACCCAGCACTGCCAGGTTGAAGGCGCCGGTGCCGTAGGTGCCGGTGGTGGCTGTGGTACCGGGACGCACAACACCAGGCGTTGCCGTGGCGGCAGGCGCACCGGGGATCAGCGCGCGGATCGCATCGGGGATAAACGGATTATCGGTAAACATGGGCAGTGCGCCGCCGAAGTAGCGCGACTGCAGTGTGGAGCCGGCCACATGACCAAATGAACCTTCGATGAAACCGTGCAGCGTGTCGCTGAAGTCATAATCTGCATGGCCGTAGCTGGTGTAGCGCTCCACCGGCACCATCAGCTGTGTGGTGGTCATACCCGAGACGACATCGCCGCCGATGGCGTTGGTGCCCTGCGCAGGGCTACCCAAGGTGTAAGCAACCGGCTGGCCGGCGGCATTGAAAGTGACGCCACCGGTCGTGCCGGTATTGCCGAACATGCCGCGGATCGCGGCGGTTGCGGCAGTACCGTTATTGATGAAGTTGATGACGCCGTATTGATTGGCTTGGAAGCCGCCGCCCACATCGCTGCGCACCAGATACGACTTGCCAGCCACCGCACCGGTGCCCAAGTTCGTAACAACCTGCCCACCCACGCACCAGGAGCGTGTAAAGCAGTCGCCGATGCCGTCCTGGCGGTCGTATTCGCCGCCGACGATGAAGTGGCCGCGACCGCCGGCAAAGTCGTCACCACCGGCCAAGGCCAAGTGATAGTTGGTGCCGTCATTCCACTGCGACTGACCGATGTCAGCCTGGCCTTTGATGCCCTGCAGCTTCTTGTTGAGCACGATGTTGACCGCACCTGCGACAGCATCGGAGCCATAGGCTGCCGAGGCGCCGCCGGTGACCACGTCGGTACGCTCGACCAGGCCGCTGGGGATCAGGTTGAGGTCGACGGTGCCTTCACGCGTGACCGGCGCAAAACGGCGGCCATCGACCAGCACCAGATTGCGGTTCACGCCCAGGCCGCGCAGGTTCACGATCTGCGCGCCGACGTTGAAGCTGCCCCAGCCGTTGTTGGTGGGGGTGTTGGTGGCCTTGAAGGCCGGCAGCTGGCTGATAGCGGCACCGAGGTTGGTGACGTTGAGCCTCTCGAGTGTTTCGGCGTTGAGCTGTGTCACGGGGGTTGGCGTGCTGAAGCCGGTGGCTGCGATGCGCGAGCCGGTCACCATGACTTCGGTCAGTTCACTGTCTTGCGCCAGGGCGGTGCCCGCCAGGCTGCAGCCAGCCAGAATGGCTAGAACGCTTGCATGAACTGAAATCGCATTTCGCCGGGCCTGAGTGTACCGTTGAATTTTCATCGATCGTCCCCCGATTCAAGGCTCCTCGGTGGGAGCCTGTATGTTTTTGAAAGTGTGCCGGACGGCTAAAAACCAGCGCGCCGCGGGTGCAGACTAGTCCCGTATAGCTGCATCTGTAAAGCTGACGGCTTGCCGTTGCAGCCACTTCGGGCGAGGATGCGCCACACTTTGCGAGGACAAGACGATGCAGAAGCTGGAGCGATCAATTGTGCTGCTGGGCTTGGTGCTGTTTGCAGCTCCCGGGCTGGCCCAAGTGCCGGGCACAAAATTGCCCAATGGCGCCATCACACCC
The DNA here is from genome assembly GCA_026398735.1 of Pseudomonadota bacterium. Lineage (GTDB taxonomy): Bacteria > Pseudomonadota > Gammaproteobacteria > Steroidobacterales > Steroidobacteraceae > ZC4RG30. The sequence continues at coordinate 78,873 of JAPLSH010000014.1, forward strand.
GATTGGACTGGTGTGTGGGAGCGTGCTCAAGGCATCCGCTTCAATCCCACTAACGAGTTGCCGCCGTTCACGCCGGCTTATGCCGAGCGCTATCAAAAGGCCATGGCCGCTCGTGCCCGCGGTGAGGTGATTGCCGATCCAACTTCCCGTTGCCTGCCACAGGGCATGCCGCGTTTCATGGTGGCCAGTTATCCGCTGGAGATTCTGCAGACTGCCAAGCAGGTCACCATCATTGCCGAGTGGTCCAGCCAAGTGCGTCGCATCTTCACTGATGGCCGCAAGGCACCGCCGGATGATGAAGTGGATATCACCTTCAATGGTTATTCGGTGGGACATTGGGAAGGACAGACCCTGGTGGTCGAGACTAATGGCCTGCGCGGCGACACTAGTTTCGATGCCACGCCGCTAGAGCACAGCGATCAGATCAAAGTCTCAGAGCGCATCCGCCAGATTGACGCCAATACGCTGGAGGAGGTCATGACGGTGACCGACCCGGTGGCGTTTACCAAGCCGTGGGTGGTCACGCGGCGCTTCAAGCGCGGCGGGCCCGACTTGCAGATCATGGAATATGTCTGCGAGGAAAATAACCGCGAGATCATTCTGCCCGGCCAGACCAGCAAACCTTGAAACTGACGAGGAACCTGCCATGAAATCCATCGCCTTAAAGATGTCCCTGCTGGCTGCAGCCATCGTTGCCCTGCCTGCAGCAGCGCATCATTCGGCCAATATGTTTGACCCCTCCAAGAGTGTGGTGCTCGAAGCTACCGTCAAAGAATTCCAGTGGAGCAATCCGCACATCTGGATTCAGGTGATGGTGCCCAATGCCAAGGGTGTTGAGCAGGAGTGGTCGATCGAGGGCGGTAGCCCCAATCTGGTCGGTCGTCAGGGCTGGAAGCGTAATTCGTTCAAGCCGGGTGAAAAAGTGACCATCACCATCCGTCCGCTGCGCAACGGTGACCCAGGTGGCTCATTTGTGAGTGCGGCGTTCCCGGATGGTCGCAAGCTCGGCAATGGTGCCGGCGTGCTGCCGGCACCGGGTGCCAAGGAAGCGCCGGCTTACTAAGCCAGCGCATCCTAAGGCCGGCGGCTTACTTCTTGCCGCTGGCCTCGACCTTGTCGTGGGTCTCTTTGCCGCCCGTGCCATAGGTGACCGCTGCATTGCGGGTCTTCTGGAACTCATCCAGCGTCATGCCGCGCATCGCCGCATAGATCTGCGGGTTGGACACGCCGCTGACCGCGGCCAGCTTCTCCAGCACAAAAAAGATCGCGCCGTACTGCATCAGTGCGAGCCAATCCAAGCGCCGGATCATGTCCTTTTCGTGCTCGGTTAGCTCGCCCGCGGTAAAGGCGCGCTCCGGGTCGCTTTTGAACAGCGCGCGGTGTTCCGGGATAACCAAGTCACGCAGGAACTTGTTGAGCTTGTAGTGACCGACGCTGCGCTCGAGCGTGAACGGGTAGGTGCCCGGCAGCTTCTCGATGCCATCGATCTGATGACCGATATGTGCACGATGCGCAGTGGCTACCTTGTCGCTCATGGGCTCTGCGGTGTGTTCAAAGATCATGGTGGCGATGGCAGTCATCGACGGCAGGTAATAGCTCTTGTGCACGACCTTGGCCGTGGCTGACAGCGCGCCGCGCATCATTAGCCACATGACGATTTCGGCACTTTCGGCGCCGCCTAGCGTGGCGTGATCGGCATGGGTCATGCGCGTCAGTGCGATGGGATCATGCTCGAGCAGTTCCATAAACTTCTGGTCCCAGGCCGGATTGTTGAATCCGCAGCGCTCGCCGTGCACCTGGTGCGACAGGCCGCCGGTGGCAACGATGCAGACCTTAAGATCTTCCGGATAGCTTTCGATCGCATCGCGCAGGGATTGGCCCAGCTTGTAGCAACGCGCCGCACTGGGCACGGGGAACTGCAGCACACCCATCTGAAAGGGGATGATCGGTGTGGTCCAGTCGGGTTCGTGATCCATGAGGATGCACATGGGCGAGAAACAGCCGTGGTCCAGCGGCTTGGCCTGGAAGAACGACATGTCGAACTCGTCGGCGACCAGCGACTCGCCGATATGGCGTGCCAGCTTGCCATGGGCCTTGATGGGGGGCAGTTGACGTGAACCGCCGCCCTCGTCAGCGACCGAGTATTCCTCGCCCACGCCCAGCGCAAAGGCCGAGTAATGGTCAAAGAAGAACGAAGTGACATGATCGTTGTAGATCATGAACAGCACATCGGGTTTCTTTTCTGCCAGCCAAGCCTTGATGGGCTCGTAGGCATCAAAGATGGGCTTCCACACCGGATCGTTTTGCTTTTTGCCGTCATAGGCAAAGCCGATGGTGGGGGTGTGCGAGGTTGCGATTGCGCCGATGATGCGTGCCATGCGGAGTGTTCCTGAGGAAAAGGAACATTATGGACTTCTTGGCGCTTAGTTTCGACCGCGAGGTTTACTTATGGATTGCCGCACTGACTGCGGGGCGTGTTGCATCGCGCCATCGATCTCCAGTGCCATTCCTGGCATGCCGGAAGGTAAGCCCGCAGGCGTCAGATGCGTTCAGCTTACAGCCACTAATCGCTGCGCGATTTTTGGCCATCCGGAGCGACCGACGGTCTGTTTGAGCTTCCGGCCGTCTGCGCAGATGTGTGGTGCTTCTCGCCCCGAGGCACTGGCTTGGCTCGCAGAGTTAGAAAAGCTGACAGATCCGGGCGCGTCCGCTGCCTTGGCACCTTAGCAGCTGATCAATGTTCACCGGATTGGGTAGCACCCGGAAAAAACGGCGGTGTGTGGAAACACACTTAAGCGTTGGGGTAATTACATATGGGCAGTTTGCGGCCGCGGCGTAGCCTTGATTTTAATTAAGTTGGTGGAGCCGTGCTGATATGGGAGGCAAGTCGTCAGGATTGATACTGCATGTGGACGATGAGCAGCCGGTGCTGGACGGGCTGGCTTCCTTGTTGAGCGTGAATGGTTATGAAGCGCATGGTGCCTGCAGTGGTCCTAGAGCATTGCAGTTGGCCAGAGAGGGGCTCCACCCCGATGTGATGATTTTGGACTTTAATTTGGGTGATGACATGAATGGGGCTGAAGTGGCGGAGCAGATCCGCGGAGTTCTCGGCTATACCCCTCCCATCGTTATGTTGACGGGCGATCTGAGTAACGCAGAATTTCCGTGTATTACCGATGCGCCGGTATGGCTTGTCAGCAAGCCGCTGGATCCGCGTCTGCTGCTCGCTGCGCTGCCTGGCTTGGTGCAACTGGCCCGAGCGACCCGTGCTGCCCAGTTGCACAGGTGAACTGTGCGTCGGGCAGCGCCCTGATCGCTGCGCTGGAGGCTGATTCCAGACCAGATTAGGATGGCAGCATGAATAACTCAGTTAGCGGATCGCCAGAAGAACTCGAACAGGCCGCACAGGTGCTCGAGTCATCTGCCGATTACCGCGTGTTGCGCCGTCTAGTGCCTCGCGATGATTTCGGTGTGCGGCCGTCCGGCACTCTGCTCAAGGGCGCCATAGTCGACACCGAGACCACCGGCACTGATCCTGCGACCGATCGCATCATTGAGCTGTGTGTGCTGGTGTTTGAATACAGCGCCGAGACGGGCGAGGTCGCCTGGGTCAGCGATGTATATGACGGTCTTGAAGATCCGCGTATCGCCATTCCCCCGCAGAGCACCGCCATCCACGGCATCACGGACGAAATGGTTTCAGGTGAAGCCATAGACGACGAGGCGGTTGAGGGACTGCTGGATGGGGTCAATTGGGTGGTTGCACACAACGCTGCCTTTGACCGGCCGTTGCTCGAACGTCGGTTACCGATCTTTGCGCAGCTCAATTGGCTGTGCTCTATGAAAGAGGTGCCTTGGTCCGACTTGGGCTTTCCCGGCACCAAGCTCGAATACTTGGCTACCGAACGGGGCTTTTTTTATGAAGGGCATCGCAGCGAGATAGATTGCCGCGCGCTGCTTGAGGTGTTGCGTGTGCCGCTGCCCGGCAAGGACCACAGCCCCTGGCAGCTGCTGCTGGCTGCAGGTCCGCGTCGCAGCTACAAGCTGTGGGCGCTGGGTGCGCCGTTTGAAACCAAGGATCAGCTCAAGGCGCGTGGCTATCGTTGGGATGGTGAGCGGCGCACTTGGTACAAGCTGCTCGATCACGATGAAGCAGCAGCCGAGGCGCAGTGGCTGCGCGAGACGATCTACGCAGGGCGTTCGCACAAGGTTGAAGTGGAAGTACTGGAAGCTGCAACACGCTACTCAGCGCGCCGCGGACGCATCGCATATCGCGATTTGTAAGGCGCTCAGAGCGACTTTGGCAGCTGGTCGCGTGTCACCAGCGTTACGCTTTGGGTCTCCGGGTCGAACATCAGGCTGACTTCGCCGCGCTGCAGTTGCAGCGCTACTTGCGCGACTTTCTCATCCAGACTCCAGTCGCGCAGGCCGTAATCAGTGCCTTCGCGCAGCACGAAGTCTTCCAGTACACCACGCAGTGCCTCGGGCGACAGCAGTTCTGGCGGTATTTGCAGCGGTTCGGCGGTGTCGTCCATGCGCTGGTTTGTAGCACGAGTGCGGTGCTTGTAGGATCGTTTGCATAGTCCAGTACCACAGGAAATCAAGGAGCAGCTCATGCGGCTTTTCGACGGCGTCTTAGGTGGGTTGGTGGGTGCTGGCATCAACAGCGCTATCCAGGGATACATCCAGCAACAGGGCGGTTTGGGTGCGGTAGTGCAGAAGTTTGAGAAACAGGGCATGGGCGGGCTCGTGCAGTCCTGGATAGGCACTGGGTCCAACCAAGCTGTGTCTGCAGAGCAGTTGCAGCAGGTGCTGGGCGCTGATCTGGTTCAGCAGCTCTCTGCCAAGCTTGGAATCCCTGCGCCGGATCTGCTGGGAAAGCTGGCGCAGGTGCTTCCGGATGCCATCGACAAGATGACCCCGCAGGGTGTGATTCCCAAGAGCTGAAAAGCACAGCACTATGGCTTGCCGCACCACAAGGGTGCGCGTAGGCTCGTGGCGCGATTCAAAGCGGCAGCAGCGCAATCTCTGCGCGGCCAACGGGGTGCAGCATGGCTGATCTAAAGGGCATCAATGTGGTCACGACCACACTGGCAGTAGAGTCCGACGCGCGGCGCCAGTCGCGCCGTGAGTTCATCAAACGCGTCATCGCCTCTGGCGCTGTGGCTTCGTCAGCCAGTTTCATGGGTGCGGGCTTGGCAGGCTGCAGTCCGCGTCGTGCGACCGCAGCCGGTGCCGTCGAGCGGTTGCTGTCTATTGATGTGAACGGCCAATTGCGCCGCGTCGATGTGCTGCCGCAAGAGACGCTGGCCACCACACTGCGCTACAAGCTGGGCCTGACCGGCACCAAGGTTGCTTGCGATCGCGCCGAGTGCGGTGCCTGCACCGTCATGATCAACGACGTCACGCACTATGGATGCTCAACGCTGACTCACAGTGTGCGTGGGCGCAAGGTGGTCACCATTGAGGGGCTGCGTGGCCCCAATGGCGAGTTGCACCCGGTGCAGCAAGCGTTTGTCGAAGAGCTTTCACCGCAATGCGGGTTCTGCACGCCCGGGCAGGTGGTGGCCGCGGTCGCACTGCTCAAGAAGAATCCCAAGCCCAGCCGTGAGGAGGCCCGTCACGCAATGTCGGGTAACCTCTGCCGCTGCGCGGCGTACGACAACTATCTCAACGGCATCATGCGAGCCTGCGGTAATCACGACCAGATCAGCCATCAGCACGTGGAGATGAACCATGGCGTATAAGCACCTGGGCAAAGACTTCTTGCCGCCTGATGTGGTGGCCAAGGTCACCGGTGAGGCCAAGTTCGTCGAGGACTTCCGCGTTGAAGGCATGGTTTACGCGCGTTTTCTCAACAGCCCTTATCCGCATGCGCGAGTGCGCAAAATCGATGCCAGTGAGGCACTGAAGATGCCTGGCGTGCTGGGTATTCTCACGGCCGATGAAGTCAAGAACCCGCCGGCACCAGAGATTCCGTTGCTCACCAATGAGCCCGGTTATGTCGGCGCGGCGGTGTTAAGATGGCAACGTCGGTGCTGCCGGGGTGAAGTTTCAGTCGCTCAAGTGGAAGGCCGAGGATTTTGCCAACGCAGAGCCCGGTCGCATGCCGATGGGTGAACCGGCTCAGGAATGGACTTACGGTGATTTGGACGCCACCTTTGCCAAGTGCAAGGTGGTCTATGACGACACCTTTGTGCATGGCAGCAACTCGCATCACAGCATGGAGCCGCGGTCGGCCCTGGCTCATTGGCAGAACGGCAAGTGCATTGTTTATGTGTCGTCGCAAAGCCAATCGTTCATCGTGCCGCCACTGGCGCAGATGATCGGCATCCCGCCTTCAGACTTAGTGGTGATTGCCGAATATTGCGGCGGCGGCTTTGGGTCCAAGGGCAATGCCTATCCGATTCAGGCGCTGCCTGCTCTGATGTCCAAGAAGATCAACCGGCCTGTACTGCTGCGCATCAGCCGTGCCGAGGAGTACTACAACGGTTCTGCGCGTCATGGTTTCCAGGGGCGCGTAAAGCTGGGCTTTGCCGAGAACGGCAAGCTGCTAGCGGCGGACCTGTATGTGGTTCAAGAAAACGGCGCCTACAACAGCTTCTGGGATTTTCGTAATGCGGGCGATGCGTTGGCCATGGTGTATCAGCCAGAGGCTATGCGCTGGCGTGGCGTGCCAGTACACGCTAACTCGCCGCTGCGTAGTGCGCAGCGCGGCCCCGGCTACAACCAGTTGGTACACATCATCGAGCCGCTGATCGATCGCGCTGCCCATCAGTTGGGCATCGATCGGGTGGCAATCCGTCTGCTCAATGATCCCGTGACCGGGTCACCGGGCGGCGTCAAGCGCACACCGACCACCAGTTGCTACCTCAAAGAGGCTATCCGCTGCGGTGCAAAAGAGTTCGACTGGGAGAACAAGCTGGCCATGTGCGGTCAGCGTAAAGGCTCCAAGGGCTATGGCGTCGGCGTGGGCCAGGCTTATCACCCGGCGGGCTTCAATGGCTTTGATGGTTTGGTGCGAATCGCACCAGACGGCAAGCTGCACATCCACACGGGCGTGGGCAATCTGGGCACGTTCTCGCACTCAGGCACATCACGCATCGCCGCAGAAGTGCTCAAGATCGATTGGGCAGACTGTGTGGTGGTACGGGGCGACAGTCGCAAACACTTGCCCTGGAATATCGGCCAGTTCGGCAGTAACACTTCGTTCACGATGGCGCGCACTAACTTTGTTGCCGCCACTGATGCGCTCAACAAGCTCAAAGAGATTGCTGCGCAGCAGTTCGGTGGCAAGCCCGAAGATTACGACGTCGATGGCAAGCGCGTGTTTCGCCGCGGCAGTCCCGGCACTGGCATGACCTATGGCCAGGCGGCTCAGCGAGCCATTGCACTCGGCGGCAAGTTCGATGGCCACCAGTTGCCCGAAGATATCAATCCGATGACCCGTGACTCGGCCACTGCACTGGCCGGTAGCGGCCTTATTGGCGTGGCCAAAGACAAGCTCAAAGTCGGTGGCGAGACGGCTGCATTTGCTGCAGCCTTTGTCATGGTTGAGCTCGATTACGAGACGGGCAAATACACCATCCTCGATTTTGTGGGTGTGGCCGATTGCGGCACCGTCATTCATCCGGCAGGTCTGCAAACACAGATCAAGAGCGGTGGTATTCAGGGCTTTGGCGTTGCCGGCCTTGAGCGCATCATCTATGACCCTCAAAACGGCTTGCCGCACAGCATCGGCTTTTATCAGGCCCGACCGCCGACTTATGGCGATATTCCGCTGAACATGCGTACCTGCGCGGTGGATCTTCCCGACCCGACCAGCCCCATGGGCACCAAGGGTATCGGTGAGCCGCTGCTCGGCTCGGCTGCTTCAGCCTTGTTGTGTGCCATTTCTAATGCGATGGGTGGGCATGTCTTCAACCGCACACCGGTGACCTCCGACATGATCCTCAACAAGCTCTACAACATTCCGCAGGCGCACGGGCCCCTGCAGACCAACTGCCAGTAAGGGTGTCGAAATGCTCAAGGACATGATGCCGCATTTCGATTTGTACCAGCCCAACACGCTCGATGCGGCTGTGGATCTGGCAGGTCGATTGGGAACTGACGGTTGGCTGCTCGGTGCCGGTCAGGACAGCTATGACTGGTTGAAGAACCGCACTAAGCGCACGCCGGCGGTGATTGAGTTGGCGGGCATTGAGGCTCTCAAAGGTGTGCGGGAGGTCGACGGTGGACTGGAAATCGGTGCACTGACCACGCTGACTGAAATCGAAGAGCACCCAGTGGTGCGCGAGCGCTTTCGCGTGTTGTCACTGGCAGCAGGCCGGGTGGCCAGTCCGCAGATCCGCAACGCCGGTACGCTCGGTGGCAACCTCTGTCAGGACGCGCGCTGCTGGTATTACCGCTACGGCGTGGATTGCTATCGGGCCGGCGGCAACATGTGTTACGCAGATACGCCGGAGGGCATGAATCGCGAACACGCTATCCTCGGCGCCAGTCGCTGCGTGGCAGTGTCGCCCTCGGATACCGCAACAGCGGTGGTTGCTTTGGAAGGCGTGATGGTCATCCGCAGCACCAAGGGCGAGCGGCTTGTGCCTGCTGCAGACTTCTTTGTGCAGCCTGCCATCAATATTCAACGCATGACTGTGCTGGAGCCGGGCGAGATTCTGGTGGCCGTGCGCATCCCGGCCAAATGGTCTGGTGCGAGCTATTACTTTGAGAAAATTGCCGATCGCGCAGCGTGGGACTTTGCCTTAGTCAGCATTGCAGCAGTATTCGTGTTCGAGGGTGACCTCATTAAAGACGCGAGCATGGTCTGCGGCGCCGTGGCCTGCGTGCCTTGGGTGCTCAAGGGTTCCCAAGATGAGCTGCGAGGCCAACCTCGAACCGCAGAGACCAGCGACAAGGCCGCTTGGGCTGCAGTCGTTGGAGCCAAGCCGCTGCATTACAACCACTTCAAGTTGCCGCTGATGGAAAACCTTGTCCGTCGCGCGATCCGGGAGGCCTGACGTCATGAACATCCTGCGCTATGGCCACGATGCCTACGACAAGATCGTCATCAACGGCATTTCCTGGGACATGCTGCCAGTGGCCGTCTTGGCTGCGTTAGCAGTGATCGTCATCCATCAGGTGCGCCGCGCCAGTCGCAAGCGGGGGCAATAAGCCATGTCTACACAGTTGCCCGAGAACCTGGTACGCCATGCCGGCGTCGATCGCGCTTTCCATTGGCTCACTGCGCTAGCCATGACGGTGTTGCTGGTGACCAGTTTCCTCCCGATTATGGGAATTCGGTTTGTATGGCTGGAGCTGCATTGGAGCTCTGGTGTGTTGCTCACCGTGCTGGTGCTGTTGCACATTGTCCGCGCGTTGCGTGGTCGCAATGGCAGGCTCATGAAATTACGCCGCGCCGACTTTGATGAACTCAAGGGTACGCAGCGTCCGGGTAAGTATTCATTGCAGCAGAAGCTGATTCACTTGGCATGGAGTGCTGCGATCCTTGTTGCCATCATCACCGGCGTGGTCATGATGGTGAAAGCAGGCACGCCATTTTTCAGCCGCAATCCCTACATCCTCAGCTACCGCTCGTGGGGTCTGGTCACCTTGCTGCACGATCTGGCTGCTTTGGCTTCGGTGTTTCTGATCCTGGTTCATGTGTATTTCGGATTGCTGCCGGAAAAGCGGCAATATTTGCGTTCCATGGTCGGTGGGACCGTACGTCGCGAAGAGCTTGCTGCCGATCACGATCTGGACAAGGTTGCCCGTGGTGAGTGACATCTCTCTGGCGCAGCACATCGATGTCATTGAGCGCGGCTACGAATATCTGCTGGCCTATGCCGCGCAGGGACGACCGGATGATGCCGGCACTGAAGCGCGCGTTACCTTGCAGGCCATGCACGCGGCTATGGCACAGGTTGGTGAGCAGGCCAAGTTGACGTTTGCCAATGGCGGCCTGCCGGGGTTGGGTGATTACCTTGATGCAGTCGAGGCCGATGCACGCGTAGCACGCGGCGCGATTGCTTTGGTGTTGGGTCGCCCGCAAATCGCCTCGTTACTGGTGGACAACCTCAACGCGTCGGTGCATCTGCGTGCATTGTTGACCGATGTGTTCCTGCTTGAGCAGGCGCTCAAGCCTTAAGCCTTAAGCCTTAAGCCCTAAGTCTTAAGCCCTAAGTCTTAAGAGTTCGGCGGCGCCGTGAGTGCGCAGCCATAACTCCCGCTAAGCCCAATCCAAGTAGCAGCCATACAGGCGGCTCTGGCACCGTGATGTCTGGGGGTATGAGCCCGCCGATGACCGGCGGCGGTGGCGGCAGAGGCGGCAGGATGTCTTCGGGTATGAACGGCCTCTCCGGCGGCGGCGGTGGCAGATCAGTCACCAACAAGGGCTCTGGCGGTGGCGCGATCGTTTCGGGTTCTTCCGGTAATGCGCTACTGACCAATGCACGAACTTCGCGCGCCTGTAGTTTGCGCAGACCAGGACTTGGGCCGCGGCGCTTAGCCACTGCAGGCGAGAACAGCGTAGCGATCACCGGTGGGCACCATTGCAGTCCAGTGAAGAAGGCGTTGCCGCCATCTGTTCTACGAAACTCGATGCCTGGGGTGTGAGCGTTGTCCAGTGGCGTGATCAGCGCCAGGATGGCAACGATCATCGGCACGCTCGCCAGCAGCTGGCGCAGGTGTGTACGAATCCCTACGGATCCGCTCCTGCGCCTGCGTTTGCTGCGCGTCTGCGTCATGCCACCCACACTTCGTCACTTACGAAGCGCGATAGTCAGGCAATCGAAGGGTGGTCTTGGTGGTCATTTGACTTAACTGGTCGGCACATATTGGCAAGTTATGCGCCCAGTTGACATAAGCTTCTGGCCGTAACATTTTCGCTAGCCAGTGGCTGTGCTTGGCTTGTAGCCGGCATAAATTCAAGCGCGTAAGGCGCGGGGTGCACCATGAAAATAGCGCAGTTCGTAGGCGTTGTTATGTTAACTCTGGGCGGCACGGGGCAGTCACAGGCCGCGGCGCCTGTCGCTGCCGATTGCGATCGACGTTGTCTGTTGCAAGTGCTCACCGATTACACCCAAGCACTGGCGTTCAATGAGCCGACACACTTGCCGCTTGCACCGGTGGTGTTTGAGGTGTTCAAGGTGCAGGACGGAATGATCCGACACATTGAGGCCTTTTTCCGTGCCAACGATCAGTTGCATTCGGGTTGGGGCGAGGGCGCTGGCTCATGAGCACCGCGCAGCCTGCCACGTATCAGGTGACGGAGGACGCTCTGCAGGTCGAGGCAGAGCCCGCGTCGCGCACAGCCGATGCTGCGGTGATCTGGCTCCACGGCTTGGGTGCCGATGGACACGACTTTGTGTCGCTGTTGCCTGAGTTGCGACTGCCGGCATCTATGGCCGTACGATTTGTCTTTCCTCATGCACCGGTCCGACCGGTGACGGTCAACAATGGCTGGCCGATGCGCGCGTGGTATGACATCAAATCGCTCGATGCCAACGGCCGCGATGATGCAGAGGGTATTGCAGCTTCTGCGCAGCGCCTTGCCACCCTGATTGCCGCAGAGCAGGCGCGTGGCATCGCCAGCCAGCGCATCGTGCTAGCAGGCTTCTCGCAGGGCGGGGCGGTCGCGCTGTATGCCGGCTTGCGCCACTCACAGCGCTTGGCAGGCATCCTGGCGTTATCGACCTATCTGCCACTGCGTGCTCAATTGAGTGCGGAGCTCAGCGCAGCTAACAGCCAGGTGCCGATCTTGATGTGTCATGGCACTCACGATCCGGTCGTTACCTTGCCGTTTGCGTTGCAGTCACGCACGGCGCTGCAGCAGGCTGGCTGCGCACTGGATTGGCGCGAGTACCCCATGGAGCACTCGCTGTGCGCATCTGAAGTGCTGGCGGTCAGCCAGTGGTTGCAGCTGCGATTGGGCTAGTACGGCTCTCTCGCAAAAGCTCTGTTTCCCGATGACTACTCCGGAGTCTGTATTCATGTCCACGCCGCACATCCGCCGGATTGCCACCGAAGAGGCTTTTTCCGTTCCGCAAATTGCGCAGGCACTGCAGCAGTTATGCAGCAGCCCGGGCAACGGCATCGACATGATGCTGGTACGCAAGATCTATGACGGGGCGCGCACACCTGGCTATCAAGGCCGATTTCTGGCGCCGCTGCTGGACATTGAGCACGAGCGTTTGCGCGACATGGATGCCAACGGTGTCGACATGCACCTGCTGTCTTTGACGGCGCCGGGCGTGCAGATGTTCGACGCCGACACCGCCACTGAACTGGCCAGTGTTGCCAACGACCATCTGGCGCAAGTCATTGCACGTCACCCGACACGCTTTGCTGGCTTGGGCAGTTTTGCTCCGCATTCGCCAAAACGCGCAGTGCTCGAGATGCAGCGCTGTGTGAGTGAGTTGGGGCTCAACGGCTTTGTGGTCAATTCTCATACTAATAACGAATACCTCGACGACCCGAAGTACTGGCCCATCCTAGAGGCCGCCGAGGCGTTAGATCGCTGCTTGTACATTCACCCTCGTGGGCCATCTGATGGCTTGGCGGCGCCATTGCGTGACTACGGCATGTTTGCAGCGCTATGGGCCTATGGTGTTGAGGTGGCCACGCATGCTGTGAGGCTTATTCTTTCGGGTGTGTTCGACCGGTTCCCGAAACTCAAGATCTGTCTCGGCCACATGGGTGAAGCAGTGCACTTCTGGTTGTGGCGTCTGGACTTTATGAATGCGCGCGCCCAAGGCACCGAGGCGCCGCGTTTGCAGCTGACGCCCAGCGAGTATTTTCGTCGCAACTTCGTGATCACCACAAGCGGGCAGGAATCACCCTTGGCGCTGGACTTTTCTATCCGTCAGTTGGGCATCGATAATGTGCTGTGGGCTATCGACTACCCGTATCAGCCCAGTGCGCCGGCCGTGGCCTTCATGGATAGTGTGGATGTAACTGACGCGCAGCGGCACGCGCTGTATCACGGCAATGCCGAGCGGGTGTTTCACATCAAGCCGGTGTGATGGGGTGTTGCCGCTGGGTCAACTGATCGCGCAGGGCTGCGAGTAGTGTTTGAATTTGACCATCTTTGGTCAACACGGCATCCGCACCGGCTGACAGGCACTGCTGTGTCAGTTGTGCTGACTGCAGACCGGTCACCACGAGGATGACCGCTGACGGGTGGATGTCGCGCAGTGCAGGTATCAGGGGCAGGCTGGACCCGTCGTCCAGTGCCAAGTCCAGCAGCCAGGCGTCTACGGTTAGCTGGTGAGCCAGTTGTAACACTGCAGAGCAACGGGCTGCCGTGCCCGCACAGCGCATGTCTGGCTGCATATCCAGAAGCAGCGCCAGCGTATTGGCCAGATCCGTGTTGTTCTCGCCCAAGCCAATTTGCCAGCGGGTTCTGGTGTTGGCCCTCACGGCCGCTGCGCTCGTCGTTGGCAGCGATACGCGGCGATCCGAAACGCGCTGTGTCTTTTTTGTGCAACAGAGAAAATGATTGACATCAATATATAGGGCTTGTTTTTAGGCGGTACGATACGTATAGAATCGAGCCAGATCGAGGTTATCCGTCTATTGTGCTGTCCTGTCGTGCTCAGTGCGCGTGAGAGCTCCAGTCGAAGGTTCTGAGATCGGGTCAAAAAGTAATAACTGTCTGGAGATCTATATTCATGGCGAAGATTTATGTTGGCAACCTGCCCTTTACGGCAGACGAAGCCGCAGTGCGTACCCTGTTTGCGCAGCACGGCACGGTTGAGTCCGTTGCGCTGCCGACCGATCGCGAGACTGGCCGTCCGCGCGGCTTTGGTTTTGTCGAAATGCCTCAGGCTGATGCGGCCAGTGCTATTGCGGCTCTCAATGGCTTTTCGATGGGCGGTCGTCCGCTGCGCGTGAATGAGGCGCAGGACAAGCCCCGCACTGGCGGCGGCGGCGGCGGTGGCGGTGGCTATCGCGGCGGCAGCGGTGGCGGTGGCGGTGGCGGCGGCGGCGGCCGCTGGTAAGCCACTAGGACTTGCGCCGGCAGAGCTGGCGCGCAGTCTCAGAAGGCCCGCAGCTGCGGGCCTTCTTCGTTTTCGGGTTAGCATCGCGGCATGACAGTCAAAGCCGTACTGCGGATGGGTGATCCGCGTTTATGGGAGACCTCTGCAGAGGTCGAGGCCTTCAACACGCCCGAGCTACATAGCTTGCTGCAAGACATGCAAGACACCATGGCCGCCCTCAACGGGGCTGGCCTGGCAGCGCCGCAGATTGGCGTGCCTTTACGCGTTGTCATCTTTGGCCTGGAGCATAGCGCGCGTTATCCCGATGCGCTGCCCGTGCCTCGCACGGTGCTCATCAATCCAGTGCTGCAGCCTATCGGCGATGTGCAAGACGAGGGCTGGGAAGGCTGCCTGTCGGTGCCGGGTCTGCGCGGTTTGGTGCAGCGTTACAGCCACCTGCGATACAGAGGGTTCGATCAGTTTGGTCAGCCCATTGATCGCACAGTTGAGGGATTCCATGCCCGCGTGGTGCAACATGAGGTTGATCACCTCGATGGCATCCTGTTTCCGCTGCGCATTGCTGATCTGCGCAATCTGGGCTTTCAGGACGTGCTGTTTCCCGGTCAGGCGCTGCAGGACGATTGACCCACGTCTCGGCCTCCGCTGCGCGTTCCCGCAAGCGCGGGTGATGCGGGTAAACTACGCCAATGGATCATTACGATGTTGTGATCATCGGCAGCGGACCTGCCGGTGAGGGTGCGGCCATGATGGCCGCCAAGAATCATCTCCGCGTTGCGGTAGTCGAGCGCTATGACGAGGTAGGCGGGGGTTGTACCCACTGGGGAACTATCCCCAGCAAAGCTCTGCGACATGCGGTCAAAACCCTCAGCGATGTCCGCAGTAACCCGCTGTTAAAAGAGATTGCCTCGCAGTTGAAGGTCAGCTTCCCGAAGTTGCTGGCCACTGCCGATAAAGTCATCGACGGTCAGGTGCAGATGCGCCGCCGGTTCTACGACCGCAACCGCGTGCCTGTGTTGTCCGGGCATGCAGCTTTCATCGACGCCCACACACTAGAAATCACGCCAAAATCTGAGGCGCCGGTGCGGGTGTCGGCTGATCATTTCGTGATTGCCACCGGCTCGCGCCCCTATCATCCGCCAGGCTTGGATTTTAGCCATCCGCTGGTCTGCGACAGCGACAGTGTGCTGCGCTACCGAGAATCGCCCTTTGCCGTGACTATTTACGGCGCAGGCGTAATCGGCTGTGAGTACGCCTCGATCTTTTTGAATATGGGCGCCAAGGTAAATCTTGTGAACACCCAGGACCGGCTGTTGTCGTTTCTCGACGAAGAGGTCGCCGAAGCGCTGTCCTATCACCTGCGTGATCAGGGCTGCATCATCCGTCACAATGAGCAGTTCGAGTCGCTCGAGGCGCGTGAGCGCGATGTGGTGCTGTCGCTCAAATCCGGACGTAAGATTAAGTCCGACTTGCTGCTGTGGGCCAATGGACGCACCGGCAATACCGATGGCATGAACCTGGCGGCCTTGGGCATCGAGGTCAACCAGCGCGGTCAGGTTCTCATCAATGGGCGGTTTCAGACGGCAGTGCCGCATATCTATGCGGCGGGCGATGTGACCGGGCCGCCGGCACTGGCCAGTGCGGCGTATCAGCAAGGCAGCTGGGTTGGCAACAGCATCGTCGACCCGACAATAGAGCCGTTGCGCCAGGATTTGATTCCCAGCGGCATCTACACCATCCCCGAGATCTCTTCTGTGGGACGCACTGAACAGCAGTTGCAGGCTGAAGCGGTGCCCTATGAGATTGGCCATATCCACTTCAAGTCGCTGGCGCGTGCGCAGATGACCAGCCAGCGCGTGGGCATGCTCAAGCTGTTGTTCCATACCCAGACGTTGGAGCTGTTGGGTGTGCATTGCTTTGGCGATAACGCGTCCGAGATTGTGCACATTGGTCAGACGGTGATGGCAAGCAAGGACATCAACTCCCTGCGCTATTTCGTCAATACAACGTTCAACTATCCGACGATGGCTGAGGCCTACCGCATCGCGGCCTATAACGGTTTGAACAGGTTGGCGTGACACCATGGAAAAGCCTGTAGACCGTCCCAAGTCAAAATCGCTACGGCCGTTGCGGGCTCTGGTGCCGTTTTTGCGCCCATATCGCGTGACTTTGCTGTTGGCACTGCTTGCGTTGGTGTTGGCAGCCAGTGCGCTGCTGGTGTTGCCGATGGCACTGCGGCAGGTCATCGATCACGGCATGACCTCCAAAGATATCTCGACCATCAACAGCTATTTCCTTGGCTTTCTGGGCGCTGCAGTGGTGTTCGGCGTGTTTGCTGCGCTGCGGTTTTATCTGGTCACCTGGTTGGGCGAGCGCGTGGTGGCCGATGTGCGTGCGGCGGTGTACCGGCGTGTGGTGCACATGGACATGGCCTTCTTTGAGATCACCAAAACCGGTGAAGTGCTGTCGCGTCTGACTGCCGACACGACCTTGGTGCAGTCGATCTCTGGCGTTGGTCTGTCTATTGCGTTGCGTTCGGCCATTAGCCTGCTCGGTGGTTTGGTGTTGATGGGTTGGACTAGCGCACGCTTGATGGGCGTGATGGTGGCGCTGATCCCGGTGATCCTGTTGCCGCTGTTCTGGTTTGGCCGACGCGTGCGTCGCCTGTCGCGTGATTCGCAGGATCGCATTGCCGATGCCAGCAGCCTGGCTGGAGAAACGCTCGGCGCAATGCAGACGGTGCAGGCCTTTACTCTGGAAGGGTTGCAGAGCCGGCGCTTTGACAGCGCTGTTGAGGCCAGTTTTGACACGGCGGTGCAGCGCAACCGGGTGCGTGCAGCGCTGACTGGCATGGGCATGATCGAAGTGCTGGGCGCTATTACCCTGGTGTTGTGGCTGGGTGCCCGGGCAGTACTTGCCGGTGAAATGACTGCCGGGCAATTGGGCCAGTTTCTGTTTTATGCAGGCTTTGTCATGACTGCGGCGGCGGCGCTGATTGAACAATGGGGTGAGGTGCAGCGCGGCGCCGGCGCCATGGAGCGCCTGGCAGAGTTGCTAGAAGCCACCCCCGCTATTGCGGCTCCTGCGCAGCCGGTGCAGTTGCCTGCCGCAGGTCAGGGTGCGCTGCGCTTTGAGGGTGTGCGATTTAATTACCCCTCACGGCCCGAGACGGCGGCACTTAACGAGTTCACGCTCGATATCCAGCCCGGCGAGACCGTGGCTTTTGTGGGTCCGTCAGGGGCCGGCAAGAGCACGACCTTCCAGTTGGTGCTGCGCTTTTACGATCCGCAGGCGGGGCGCGTAACCTTGGACGGTGTGGATATCGCCACCACCGACCCGCAGCAGCTGCGCGCACGGATCGGCTTGGTGCCGCAAGACACGGTGTTGTTTGGCGCCAGTGCGCGCGACAACATTCGGTATGGTCGTCCCGACGCCACCGATCAAGAAATCGAGGATGCCGCGAAGGCCGCCGCCGCCGACGGGTTCATACGTGAACTGCCGCAGGGCTACGACACCTTCCTGGGCGAGCGCGGCACGCGTCTTTCCGGTGGGCAGCGCCAGCGCATTGCCATCGCCCGAGCCATTCTCAAAAACCCGCCAGTGCTGTTGTTGGATGAAGCCACCAGTGCCCTCGATTCCGGTAGTGAAGGCTTGGTGCAAGAGGCGTTAGAACGCCTGACGCGCACCCGCACCACGCTAATCATTGCGCATCGGCTCTCCACGGTGCGCAAGGCCGATCGCATTGTCGTGATGGATCACGGCCGTATCGTCGCTACCGGCACCCACGAGCAGTTGCTGGCCAACAGCCCGCTGTATGCGCAGTTGGCCCAGCCGCAATTTGGTGCCTTTGAATCCGAGCCCGCCGCAGATCCTGTAACGGGATGATCGGCTGCCTGCAAAACTTGGAAGTACTGCACGTTTTTATGAGCGGCCCCAGCGCAAGATAACTGTGCGCCGCAACTTGGCGTTTGTGCGACGGGACTTGCAGTCATGGCATATATTTCGGGCTCTACCTCTGCGGCAGTCGATGCTGAATATTGGCGTAGCAAGGCGTCCGAGGCTGCCAAGGCTTTGGATCAAGAATCCCGCGACTTCCGCAATCTCGAAAATGTGCTGCGTCGCGTGATTGCACGCTTGTGCATTGCCGGTAGCGGGCGCACTGCTCCCTTAGACGCCATTTTGGGTCGATTGTCGTCTGCACCCAGTAGCAAGATGGGCACTGCCGAACTCGAAGCCCTGTTTGTGCCGCTTGCCGATGCCGTAGTGGCCTTGGACCAACGTCCTGTGGGCAGTGCTGCCGGGGAGGGCGCGACCTTGGCGCCTGATGCGCAGCCGATTTCTGGCGATGCTGATGTACGGCGTGTGCTGGCTCGCGTGCTCGATGCAGTGGGTCGCGACACACGTTTGGTGCCTTTGGTCACCGAGATCCAAGCACAAATTGCAGTACCAGTGCTCGATGGCCAGTTGCCGCTGTTGCTGTCGGATATTGCCGACCTGGTGATACGCCGGATCAATTCGGTTGAAGCTGAGAAGGCTGAGGTCGAAGACCTGCTGGCACAGATCACATTGCGACTGGATGACCTGACTGAGTTCCTGTTGGGTGAGACCGAGGCGCAGCGCGAGAGCTTTGAGACCAACGCAGCGTTCAATAGTCAGTTGGTCAGCAACGTGCAGGACTTGGGCAGTAGCGTTGAGGCAGCCAAAGATCTGGATCAGGCACGCGCTACAGTTCGTGCCCGCATATTGAATATTGATATGCAGATGGATGAGTTTCGTAATCGCGAAAATGAGCGCAACAAGAGCTTCCGCGATCGCAGTGAAGAGATGCGGTCACGATTGGAAGTGCTGGAAGGCGAGACGCGCAACCTGCAGGAGAGGCTGCGCGATGAGCAGCGCATCTCGATGGTGGACGGTCTTACGCAAATCCCCAATCGCAGTGCCTGTGATCGACGCATGGTTGAGGAGTTCAAGCGCTGGCAGCGCTTTGGTACGCAGACCAGCATCGCTGTGTGGGATATCGATCTGTTCAAACAGGTCAATGACACTTATGGCCATCGTGCCGGCGACAAGGTGCTGCGCATCGTGGCTGAAAAGCTCAATGCCCAGATTCGTCAAACCGACTTCTTAGCCCGCTATGGCGGCGAAGAGTTCGTACTGATCCTCGCCGGTACACCGCCGGTCAATGCAATCCAGGTGACCGAGAAGCTGCGCGCATCGATTGCCGAACTGGGCTTTCATTTCAAAGGCCAGAAGGTGCAGGTCACGCTGTCTTGCGGTGTCACTGATCTGCGCTCGGGAGACCTGTTGGAAGAGGCATTTGAACGTGCTGATAAGGCGCTGTATGCCGCCAAGAACGCCGGCCGCAATCGCTGCATCCAGGACTGATTGCCTGGCGGTGGGTTAGCTGGCGCGGGTTGCCATAAAACGCCACCACAGGATCAGCAGCAGCCCGCCGGCCATACCGCCCAGGTGGGCAAAGTGGGCGACGCTGGATTGACTGCCGGAAATACCCATGCCCAGTTCCAATAACCCGTAGAGGGTGACGAACAGCCAAGCGGGTATCGGTATGGGCGGGAACAGCAGCACCAGTCGACGCCGTGGCCAAGCCATACCAAAGGCCAGCAGCAGACCGAACATCCCGCCTGAAGCGCCCACCGTTGGGCCACCCGATCCGGCTGGAGCCTGCAGTTGCACCAGCAACTGCATGACCGCTGCGCCGATGACGCAGGTCAGCCAATAGGTGATGAATCGCCGCCTACCCAGCAATCGCTCGATTTCCGGCCCGAACATGTACAGCGCGAACATGTTGAGACCCAGATGCAGCAGGCCGCCGTGAAGGAAGCTGTAGCTGACCAGTTGCCAGAGATGAAAGGGCGCAAGGAACAGGCCGCCTCGCAGCGGCCAGAGCGCCAATAGCTCAACCAGTAGGTCGTCGAGACCCAACTGCTGCAACCCGAACACGCCCACGCAGCTGATGAGCAGCGCGCGCGTGACGGGAGGCAGGCTGCCCACGGTTACACCACCAGCGGCTCTGCAGCCTTGGTCGAGCGCTTACGCTCGTTTTCGGAAAGGAAGCGTTTGCGGATGCGGATCGACTCGGGCGTGACTTCGACCAGTTCATCGTCAGAGATGAACTCGACCGCGTATTCGAGCGTCAGCTGGATCGGCGGGGTCAGCACGACAGCTTCGTCTTTACCCGACGCGCGCATGTTGGTGAGCTTCTTGGTCTTGATCGGGTTGACGACCAGATCATTCTCGCGGCTGTGGATGCCGATGATCATGCCTTCGTAGACCTTGTGGCCTGCGCCCATGAACATCTTGCCGCGTTCCTGGATGCTCCACAGCGCATAGGCCACCGTGTCGCCGGATTCCATGCTGATGAGCACGCCGTTGCGACGCTCGGCGATGTCACCGCGTGTGGGTGCATAGCTGTCAAACACGTGGCTCATCAAACCGCTGCCGCGGGTGAGGTTCATGAACTCACCCTGGAAGCCGATCAGGCCGCGAGCCGGCACGCGATAGTCGATGCGCACGCGACCGCGGCCATCTACCACCATGTCTTTCATTTCGCCGCGGCGCTGACCCAGCGCTTCCATGACGCCGCCCTGATGGGCTTCTTCGACGTCGACCGTCAGCGCCTCGTAGGGTTCGCTGAGCACGCCATCGATACGGCGCATCAGTACCTGCGGGCGCGAGACAGCCAGCTCAAAGCCTTCGCGACGCATGTTCTCAATGAGGATGGTCAAGTGCAGTTCGCCACGACCGGAGACGCGAAACACGTCGGCGTCGGCAGTGTCTTCGACACGCAGCGCTACGTTGTGCTCGAGCTCGCGATGCAGACGCTCGCGAATCTGGCGGCTGGTAACGAACTTGCCTTCACGGCCCACCAGCGGTGAGGTGTTGACCTGGAAGTTCATGGCCAGAGTGGGCTCGTCGACGGCGATGGGCTTGAGGCCTTCCGGCGCAATCGGGTCGCACACAGTGATGCCGATGTTGATTTCCGGCAGGCCGGTAATGGCAACGATGTCGCCGGCACTGGCTTCATCCACCTGATGGCGATCAAGGCCGGTGAAGGTGAGCACCTGCGCGATCTTGCCACTGCCGCAATCGTCGTCGCCATAGCGCATCACGACCTGCTGGCCGACGCGCACTGTGCCGCGGCGAATACGGCCGATGCCGATACGACCCACGTAGGAGTTGTAGTCGAGCTGGGAAACTTGGAACTGCAGCGGCCCGTTGGCATCGGTGGGCGGTGCCGGCGTGTACTTGAGAATAGCTTCAAACAGCGCGGCCATATCCGGCTGGGTGCTCAGATGATCAGTGCTGGCCCACCCTTGCAGGGCAGAGGCATAGATCACCGGGAAGTCGAGCTGCGCGTCGGTGGCACCGAGCTTGTCGAACAGGTCGAAGGTCTGATCAATGACCCAGCCTGGGCGCGAACCCGGACGGTCGATCTTGTTGACCACGACGATAGCCTTGAGGCCCAGCGCCAGTGCCTTGCGGGTGACGAAGCGCGTCTGCGGCATCGGGCCTTCGACAGCATCGACCAACAGCAGCACGCCATCGACCATCGACAGCACACGCTCAACCTCGCCGCCAAAGTCCGCATGTCCGGGCGTGTCGACAACGTTGATGCGGTAGCCGCCGTATTCGATGGCGCAGTTCTTGGCCAGAATGGTGATGCCACGCTCTTTTTCGATGGCATTGCTGTCCATGATCCGCTCGCCCATCTTTTCGTGGGCGGCGAAGGTGCCTGACTGTTTGAGCAGGCAGTCAACGAGGGTGGTCTTGCCATGGTCGACGTGCGCGATGATGGCGATATTACGGATCGGACGGTTCATGTTGGGTGGCCCAGAAGGGCAGCTGTACCGGCGGCTAAAAAGGCCGCCGAGATTAGCATTTTCCATGCCAGATTGCGCACAAACCGTAAGCTGATGCCAGTCAGGCCAGAGTGCCGTCCAGGTAGTACCAGCAGCCGCTCTGGCGCTCAAAGCGGCTGGTCTCGTGCAGCCGCCAGGCGCGGCCTGCCAATTTGCTGCGGGCCACGAACTCTACGACGGCATGGTCGGCATCAATCACAGTGTGGCTGCGCACCTCCAAGCCCAGCCAGCGCAGGCCGGGTGGATCGCCCTCCAGCAACTGCGGGCGCGTGCGCGGATGCCACGTGGCCAGGATGTAATCGCCGAACCCGCGAACGTAGGCGCTGTACCGCGAGCGCATCAGTGCTTCGGCGTTGGGTGCTTGCAAATGCTGCGCGCCGCTGTGCCAGCGTCCGCAGCACAGGTGGTAGGGACTGGGCAGGCCGCAGGGGCAAGGGTCTGGCACGGGTTCTGTCATGTACTCAAGGCTAGCATTGCGGCCGTAGGGTGAGTGCTGCTGCTAGACTCGCGGTGCCGTGAATGACAGCCCCGCAGACGAACCCACTCCCAATCAAGTACTGCTGCGCCTTGCGCAGAGGGTGCGCGACAGCGCCGTGCTGGGTCGCTCGCGGCGTATCAGCGGGCTGTTCGATTTTCTGGTGGATTGTGCGGTGCACGGTAGGGTGCCCAAAGAGATCGAAGTTGCCATCGACGGCTTTGGTCGCAGCCCCTCCTTTGATGCTTCCAAGAATGCGCTGGTGCGTGTGCATGTGCACAAGCTGCGCGCCAAGCTTGAGGCGTTCCAAAACGAACACCCTGATCCGCAGGGCTTGCGTCTGGTCATCCCCAAAGGCGAATACCGTTTGCTGGTAGAGGGACCCGGTGCAGCAGGGGCTTTGCCTGGCATGTCGCAATCAATACCTGCCAATCAGATGCAGTGGTCGAGGCGCGAACGCATAGCTGCGTTGTGTGTGGCAGTGTTGCTGGTGCTGCTGCTTGGCTTGCTGGTGCAGCGCAGCAGACAACCGCAACCGGAGCCTGCAGTAGCTGCCGCACGCGCCAGTGCGCTGTGGCAGCCCTTGTTGAATGATGATCTGCCGATCCAGATTGTGCTGGGTGACTACTACATCTTTGGTGAGCGCGATGCGTCGGGTCAGGTGAATCGTTTGATCCGCGATTTCCAGATCAATTCAAGTGCCGATCTGGAACGTCGCCAGGCCACTCAATCGTCGCAGGCGCGGCAGTTCGAAGACATGGATCTGGGCTACTTGCCCACCTCCAGTGCATGGGCCCTTGGACAGTTACTGCCGGTGCTTGCGGCATCGGGTAAACGCACGCGCATCACCCTGGCATCAGAGCTGGATGCCGAATCGCTCAAGACCTCGCATGTGGTGTTCATCGGTTATCTCAGTGGCCTTGGCATGCTGGCCGATCGCGTTTTTGCCGGCTCGCGCTTCGGCGTAGGTAATTCCTGGGATGAGTTGGTGGATGTTGAAGGCGACAAGCACTACGTCAGCGAGGCCGGCATGCCGCATCCGGCTGCGCAGCGCTATCGCGACTATGCGTTGATCTCCACGTTTCCTGGTCCCAATGGCAATCAGCATTTGGTGGTGGCAGGTACGCGCGATGTGGGCTTGCAGCAGGCCGCAGAGATGCTCGCCTCGCCGCGCCGTCTGGCAGAGCTGCTGCAAAAATCCGCCAGTAGCAACGCCTGGGAAGCACTAGTCGAGGTCTATGGCATGAACCGCACCAACATCGAGGGTCAGGTGTTGGTGGTGGCGCCCTTGGATGTGGCTGCGTTGTGGCGTGAGCCCGGTGCGCTGCAAGACGCAGTGCCATGAGCACCATGCGTCGTCCACCACCGCTGCAGCCGCCTCCGCCGCCCGAGCTCAAGCATCTGCTGCGCGAGTTTCTATCGGTGTTTCGCTATGGCCGTCGGGCCCTGCAGTTGGTATGGGAAACGCGACCGACGCTGGCCTTAGCTCTGGGCCTGCTTACGGTGCTCGGTGGTGTGTTGCCGACGGCCGCCGCCTGGATTGGTGCCCGCATTATCGATACGGTAATCGTCGCCCAAGCCAGTGGTGGCGATGTAAGGGATGCCTTGCGTTGGGTCATCCTCGAAGGCGTGGTCATAGCACTGCTGGCGTTGTGTTCGCGCAGCCTGGCCTTTACCCATTCGTTGCTGCGCGCGCAACTGGGGCATCGCGTCAATGTGCTGATCCTTGAAAAAGCCCAGCAATTGGAGTTGGCGCAATTTGAAGACTCGGAGTTTTACGATCGTCTGATTCGTGCCCGCCGTGAAGCTTCGACCAGACCGTTGAGCTTGGTCAGCCGCAGCTTTGGCTTGCTGCAGAACCTGGTGGCACTGAGCAGTTTTGCGGTGCTGCTGTTTCAGTATTCAGGTTGGGCAGTGTTTTTGCTGTTGGCAGCCGGTTTGCCCGGCTTTGTTGCAGAGACCAAATTCTCTGGCGACGCATTCCGCTTGTTCCGCTGGCGCTCCGCAGAAAAGCGCATGCAGGATTATCTGGAATCGGTACTGGCTCGTGATGACCATGCCAAAGAGGTCAAGCTGTTTGGTCTGGGGCCGCGTTTGCTGGTGCGCTACAAGGACATCTTTCAGCGCCTCTACAGCGAGGATCGCAAGCTTGCCCTCAAGCGCGACATCTGGGGCTTTGCGCTGGGCTTGATGGCGACGGTCATCCTGTATGGCGCCTATGGATGGGTGGTGGTGGCCGCGGTAGCAGGGCGTATTACTGTGGGTCAGATGACGCTTTATTTGCTGTTGCTGCGGCAGGGGCAGACGGCGGTCACCGCTGCGTTGGGTGCGGTCAGCGGTCTGTACGAAGACAACCTGTATCTGTCCACGCTCTACGAATACTTGGAAACACCGCTACACCCAGTAGGCGGCACTGAGACGCAGGGACCGCTGCCGGGCGATGGCATCCGTTTTGAGGACGTGTGTTTCAGCTATCCGGGCGCACGTGAGGCAGCGGTCGATCATGTGACGTTGCATCTTCAGCCCGGCCATAGTCTGGCTTTGGTAGGTGCTAACGGGTCGGGCAAAACCACCTTGGTCAAATTGCTCACTCGCCTTTATCTGCCCGACAGCGGGCGAGTACTGCTGGATGGCTTGGATCTGCGGCAGTGGGACGAGGCCACGTTGCGGGCGCGCATCGGCGTCATCTTTCAGGACTTCACGCGCTACCAGATGCCGGTGGGCGAGAACATTGGTGCCGGCGATGAACCCAACTTTGAGGATGAGGCGCTGTGGCGGGAGGCTGCGCAGAAGGGACGTGCCGAGGACTTTATTGCACAGCTGCCCGACGGCTATCACACGCAGTTGGGCAAGTGGTTCTTGAACGGTCGTGAGCTGTCCGGCGGGCAGTGGCAAAAGGTGGCGCTGTCGCGTGCCTTCATGCGCAGTCGCGCCGATATTCTGGTGCTGGATGAACCGACGGCAGCCATGGATGCCCAGGCCGAGGCCGAAGTGTTCGATCACTTCCGCCAATTGGCGCAGCGGCGCGCGACCATTCTCATCTCGCATCGGTTTTCGACGGTGCGCCATGCTGATCAGATTGCAGTGCTGGAGCGCGGCCGCCTGCTCGAGTTGGGCAGCCATGAGCAGCTGATGCAGACCGGCGGGCGCTATGCCGAGCTGTTCCAGCTGCAGGCTCGCGGCTACCGCTGACGGGCGACAGGTCCGGCGTGGGCGGCAGCCCCGCCGCGGGCGGCAACGGCTATAATGGCCTGCCCCGGCAGCCGCCGGCAGACAGTAAGGCTCTATGAGCGCTCCACCCGAAAGTTTCGATGCCGCCTTTACCAAGGCGGTGGACTTGGGCAACAAGATTGCCGACAAGAATCCGGACTCCGACGTATGGGACATCGCCGATGGTCTGTTGGCCGGTGCCCTGCAATATTGGCTGTACTCACGCCAGCCCTGCGGCGATCCAGCCTGTGAGGACTGTCTGTCCACCAGCACCGCCGAGGCACGCTTGGCCGAGCTCAAGCGCTTGGTTCAAGAGCTCGCTACCGACAGCGAATATTTTCACAGCCCCACCGATTCCAACGCAGGACGCGCATGAGCTCTGTCATTACCACTGAAGTCGTGATTATCGGCGCCGGCCCCTGTGGTCTGTTCCAAGTGTTTGAGTTGGGTCTGTTGGGCATCAAAGCGCACCTGGTCGATTCACTGGCCAATGCCGGTGGTCAGTGCACAGAGCTGTATCCCGAAAAGCCCATCTACGACATTCCCGCGCTGCCTGTCTGCGGTGCGCAAGAGCTCATCGATCGCCTGCAGCAACAGATCGCGCCCTTTGAGCCGCAGCTGCACTTGGGCCACGAAGTGACCGGAGTCACCAAGCGCGACGATGGTCGTTTCGACGTGGTGACGGCAGGTGGATTGCAGTTTGATGCAGGCTCCATCGTCATTGCCGGTGGTGTGGGCTCTTTCCAGCCCCGCAGACTGTCGGTGCCAGGCATCGAGGCTTTTGAGGGCAGCAGCGTTTTCTATCGTGTGCGTGCCGCGGCAGAGTTCGCCGGCAAGCACCTGATCATTTTCGGTGGTGGCGATTCGGCACTGGACTGGACGCTGGCGTTGGCCGACAAGGTTGCCAGTCTCACGCTGGTACACCGACGCAGTGAGTTCCGCGGGGCACCGGCCTCGGTCGGGCAGATGCAGGCGCTGGTGGCTGCCGGTCGCGTGCGCTTCATCGAAGGCGTCGCCGACAGCCTGCTGCCGGGTGAAGGCTTTGCTGGTCTGGTGGTGCGCAGTGCCGATGGCACCTTGCACAGTGTGCCGGCCGATGCTGCCTTGGCGTTTTTTGGTTTGGCGCCCAAGCTCGGGCCTATCGCCGAATGGGGTCTAGAGCTGGAGAAAAAAGCACTGAAGGTGGATACCGAAAAGTTTCAGACCAATGTGCCCGGTATTTTCGCGGTGGGTGACATCAACACCTATCCGGGCAAGAAGAAGCTGATTCTGTCGGGCTTCCATGAAGCGGCGCTGGCTGCGTTTGGCATTCAGGCTTACCTGTATCCGGCCAAGCGGCAGTTCCTGCAATACACCACGACCAGTCCTGTGATGCACAAGCGTCTGGGCGTGGGCGAGGAACCTGCTGCCACGTGAATCCGCACCTGACAGACCTGATCCGACTGCTCGATCTGGAGCGCTTGGAGGACAACCTGTTCCGCGGTACCAGCCGCGATATAGGCAGTCCGCAGGTCTTCGGCGGCCAAGTGCTCGGTCAGGCGCTGCGTGCCGCCTACGCCACCACAGAGGGCCGGCGCGCGCATTCATTGCACGCTTATTTTCTGCGCCGCGGCGATTTCAACGCGCCGATCGTCTATGAAGTGGATCGCAGCCGCGATGGCCACAGTTTTACCAGCCGACGTGTGGTGGCCATTCAGCACGGCGCGCAGATCTTTCATATGGCTGCCTCGTTCCAGACAATTGAAGAGGGCGTCGAACACCAGTTGCCGATGCCCGACGTAACGCAGCCAGAGGCCTTGCGCTCGCTGTACGACGTGCCAGCGGATCTGCGCGACAAGTTGCCGCCGGCCGTGCGCAAGCTGGTGCGCGACGACATACCCTTTGAGTTCCGGCTGGTACAGCCGATCAATTACGCGCGCCCGGTGGCAGAGCCGCCGCGGCAGGATGTGTGGTTGCGAGCCATCGGCCCGTTGCCCGATGACCCGTTGTTGCAACAGTGTCTGCTGGCCTACGTGTCCGACTATCACTTGATCGCCACGGCACTGCGGCCGCATGGTGCCTCGATGGCTACGCCGGGCATTAGCGTTGCTAGCATCGATCATGCGATGTGGTTTCACCGTCCTGCACGGGTGGATGACTGGCTGCTATACAGCATGGACAGCCCCAGTGCGTCAGGTTCACGTGGTTTCGCGCGTGCCAGCCTGTTTACGCGCGATGGCGTGCTGGTGGCCAGCACGGCACAGGAAGGACTGATTCGCTTGCCGCCAAGCGCCTAGCCTCTGGTGTCTAGCGCAAGACTTTGCCGGGGTTGAGTATGCCGAGCGGGTCAAAGGCCTGCTTAATGCGCCTCATTAGTTCCAGTTCGATCGGTGGCGCATAGCGCTCCAGTTCGCCTACCTTCAATCTGCCCACGCCATGCTCGGCGCTGAAGCTGCCGCCCAGGCTTGCAACTAAATCATGCACAGCACGTTTGAGCGGCAGTTCGCGCTCAAGAAAATCCGCTTCGTCCGTGCCGTCGCGTTGGTTTAGGTTGAAGTGCAGGTTGCCGTCGCCCACATGGCCATAGGCCACCAGATAGCCTTCCGGTGCCAGCTCTTTGCACAGCACGCTGCCTTGCTCAATGAACTGCGGCAATGCAGACAGTGGTACGGATATATCGTGTTTGAGGCTGCCACCGGCCCGGCTCTGCGCAGCAGGGACCGACTCGCGCAGCATCCACAGCGCGGCGCGTTGTGTGGCGCTTTGCGCAAGCACTGCATCTGTAGCAAGGCCTGCCTCAAGGGCATCGCTCAATGCAGTCGTCAGCAGCGCGTCCAAATCGTCATCGGCAGGTGAACTGAGTTCGACCAGCAAATACCAGGGCGCACGCGCTACACCGGGATCGCGTGCGCCGGGCACATGTTGCAGCACCAGATCCAGTGCAACCTGAGGCACCAGTTCGCAGCTGCTGGTGCGATCGCCGCTGGCCGCGCGCAGACGTCCGAGCAGCGTCAGTGCTGCGGTCGGATCTGGCAGGCTGATCCACGCGGTAGCCACGGACTGCGGCGCCGGAAACAGTTTTAAGCACGCGGCGGTGATGACTCCTAAGGTGCCCTCGCTGCCAACAAACAAGCCCTTGAGGTCGTAGCCGGTGTTGTCCTTGCGTAGCGGTGACAGCGTGGATAACACGCTGCCATCGGCCAGTACCACCTCTAGGCCCAGCACCAGATCGCGAGTCATGCCATAGCGAAGCACTGCTGTGCCGCCGGCATTGGTGGCCAAGTTGCCGCCGATCTGGCAACTGCCTTCGGAGCCTAGGCTCAGCGGAAACAGTCGCTGCACATCTGCTGCGGTCTGTTGTACCTGTGCAAGCAGGCAGCCGGCTTCAGCCACCATCGAAAAGCCAGCTGCATCCACGCTGCGGATCTTGTTGAGGCGGCGCAGTGACAGCACCAGCTGTCGGCCAGATTCATCGGGTGTAGCGCCTCCGCAGTAACTGGTGTTACCACCCTGCGGCACGACAGCGATACCTTCGTTGTTGCAGAAGGCCAGCAGCGTGGCGACACCGGCAGTGTCTGCCGGTTGAACTACGGCAGGTGAGGCGCCCTGATACAAACGCCGATGGTCTACCAGATAGGGAGCCAGCAGTGCCGGGTCATCCAGTACCGCCTCGTTGCCCAGCAGTTGGCGCAACCGGGCAGGCAAGTTCATCAGCAGGGCGTCAGGCTGCGGCAATGGCAGGCCTGCGGCAGGCCGGCTTAGTCAGCAGCACCTGTACGTTGCCCAGTTGGCGCTCGACATAGCCGCCTTCGCAATAGCAAAGATAAAACTCCCACAGTCGCGAGAAGCTGTCGGGATAGCCAAGTTTGCGTACCTGCGCGATGTTGGCGAAGAAACGCTCTCGCCATAGACGCAGCGTGCGGGCGTAATGCGGACCAATGTCTTCAAGGTTAAAGATCTTAAGATCCGTGACGCGCGCTACGGAGTCTGTGATGGCAGTGACCGAGGGGATGAAGCTGCCAGGGAACACATAGCGCTGTATGAAGTCCACTGACCTCAGGGACTCCGCGTAGAGCTGATCCTGAATGGTGATGGCCTGCAACAGCATGGCGCCGTTGGGCTTAAGCAGAGAGGAGCACTTGGCAAAGTATGTATCAAGGTACTTCGCCCCGACGGCTTCGATCATTTCGACCGACACCAGTTTGTCGAAGCGGCCTTTGAGGTCCCGATAGTCCTCAAACAGCAGTGTGATGCGATCCGACAGACCGCGCGCAGCGATCTTCTCTTTGGCGAAATCGTGTTGCTCACGTGAGATGGTGGTGGTGGTGACTTTGCAGCCGTACCGCTCTGCGGCGTGTATGGCCAAGCCACCCCAGCCGGTGCCGATTTCAACCAGATGGTCGTTGGGTGTCAGTGCCAGTTTGCGGCAGGCAGCGTCAAATTTGGCCACGGAGGCTTCGTGCAGTGTGGACTCTTCGGTTTCGAAGATGCCGCAGGAATAGGCCATCGTGTCGTCAAGAAACAGCTTGTACAACTCGTTGCCCAGATCATAGTGCGCGGCAATATTGCGCGCGCTGCCGCGCTTGCTGTTGCGGTTGATCCAGTGCATCGCACGACGCACCCAGTTGCTGACGGTGGCAAGTCCGCCTTCCATGTCTTCCATCACCGGGCGATTGACCACCATGATGCGCACCAGCGCAGTCAGGTCGTCGCAGCGCCACAGGCCGTTGATGTAGGCCTCGCCTGCGCCGGTAGTGCCACCAAAGGCGGCATCGGCATAAAACTGCGGGTTTTCTACTGTGATCGTTGCAGACAGGGCGCAACGCTCAGTGCGCGCACCGAACTTCATTTGCTTACCGCTGTCGCGCAGGATCACTTCGCCGTCGCTTAGTTTGGCCAATTGCTTGAGCAGCAATGAGCGGCCCAGTGCTGTCATGGCAGACAGCGATGAGGCGCCGGCGGCGTCGGATTGCGGAATGATGCTCGGCTTGCTGCTGGTATTCATGCGATTGCCGTCTTGTTGTTGTGTCCCCGACGCTAGTGTCAGCGCCCAGGTGCAGGATGACTGTGGAAGGGCACCCTTTTCAATAGCAGCCGCAGTGCCTGCCAGTGGATCTGCGCCACCACCCTTAGCGTCATGGCGGGAAATCTCGCCAAGGCCCGGGCCAGGGTGCCGCTGCGTATCGGGTGCGCGGTCATGTCCAGGCCTGCGTCGAACAGGCGCTGCCCCTCTTGCAGGTTTTCCATGTATACCGTCAAGCGGTCGCCTGGCTCCCCAAACCGCCAGCGGTAGTGCTGCTGCATAGGCATGAAAGGCGACACATGGAAGGCCTTATCAAATTCGAAACGCCAAGGTGCCGGCGCTGTACCGGCCTGATCCACCGGCAACACGTAGGCGTGGCGCTCTTGCCACGGCGTGTTGGTGATCTCGGCCACGATGACGCGCAGTGGGCCGCCGTCCGGGTCGAAGCAGTAATAGAAACTGACTGGATTGAAGTTGTGACCCACATAGCGCAGGTGGATCGCCCATAAAATCTGCACGCCGGTACCAAGCCGGCGCACGGCCGCGCGCAGACCATAGCCAGAAGGGATCAAAGAGCTCGGGCAGTTCGTCCAGATCCAGATACAGCATGAACAGCTGGTAGCTGAACTGGTTCGACACCGGCGTGAATCGCCGGTGCGAGACCTTGCCAATATAAAGGCGGCTATGCATCAGCCGCGGGTGCCGCCGCGGCGGCGGCACCGGGTCATATCAGTACTTGGGTGAGATGCGGCGCGGCGAATGGTCGCGCGCTTCGACCGGCACTGGCTGCAGATCCCAGATGATGCCCATCCATGACATCAGCTTGAGCACGTAATAGGTGATGTCTACTTCCCACCAGTAAAAGCCCTGACGTGTCGAGTTGGGGTAGTGGTGGTGGTTGTTGTGCCAACCCTCGCCCAGCGTGAGTAGTGCCAAAAACCAGTTGTTGCGGCTGGTGTCACCGGTGCGATAGCGCTGGCGTCCAAACACATGCGACAGCGAGTTGATGGTGTATGTGGCGTGATAGTTGACCACGGTGCTGATGAAGAAAGCCCAGATCAGCATCTGCCAGCCGGTGGTGCCCAGTTCCGGTGCCACACGCTCCAGCAGCACACCCAAGCCGAACATGGCCACGCCCAACAGCACCGGTACGGCGATGTCGAACCGGTCTAACCAGCGCAGCTCGGGGAACTTCATGAGGTCACGCACGAACTTCACGTCAGGATAAAAGCCGCTGCGTGACAGGAACCATCCCATGTGCGAGCGCATGAACCCATGTTGTACCGGCGAGTGAAGGTCAGGCGGTTGGTCTGAATGCACGTGGTGGTGGCGATGGTGAGCCGCCCACCAGATCGGTCCGCGCTGCACTGCCGAGGCACCCAGCACGCCGAAGATGAACTGACCGACTCGAGAAGTTTTGAAGGTCTTGTGCGAGAAATAGCGGTGATACAGACCGGTGATGGCGAACATGCGGATGAGGTACATGACCACGGCCATGATGACTGCAATGGGGCTGACGCCCACCCAGATGACCGCAAAGCAGACCACGTGCATCATCGCAAAGGGCACTACCCGCGACCAAGCGATGTGGTCGGCCTTGGCGGCGCCGATGGCCGCTGCCTCAGCGGCAGCCTGTGCTGCCTTGGCGTTTTGTTCGATTTCGAGATAGTCGCTGCTGTTGCGCAGCCAGTCCAGCAAGAACAAGCGCTTGATGAATGACGGACGTGCAGGACTGGGGGGGGCTTCCATCTGGACATGACCTCGGGCGAGCGGACGTTCAGTAACGAGTATATCTGGATTCAAAGGCACCGGCCGGGGTCGGCCGGGACGCGGGGTTGTCAGGCGCTGCGGGCAGCGCGCAAGGCAGCAATGCGCTCATCTAGAGGCGGATGGCTCATGAACATGCGCGAGACGGCATTTGATCCGCTGATGCCAAACGCGGCGAGATTGTCGGGCAGCGGCTCGCTGACACCGCTCTTCAGGCGTTCAAGGGCGGCGATCATGTTGTCGCGGCCGGCAAAGTTGGCGCCGCCGGCATCGGCCCGGAATTCGCGCTGTCGCGAAAACCACATGACGATGATGCTGGCGAGCACGCCCAACACCATCTGCACAAACATGGTGATGAAGAACGATGCCATGCCGCCGCGATCGTTATCGCTACGGAAAACGGCCTTGTCGATGATGTTGCCGATGATGCGCGCAAAGAAGATGACAAAAGTGTTGAGCACGCCCTGAATGAGGGTGAGCGTGACCATGTCGCCGTTGGCCACATGCGCAATTTCATGGCCGAGAACGGCCTCAACTTCATTAGAGCGCATGTTGCGCAGCAAGCCGGTGCTGACCGCCACCAATGCATTGTTGCGGCTGGCACCAGTGGCAAATGCATTGGGCTGCGGTGATTCGAAAATGCCCACTTCGGGCATTCCGATGCCGGCGCGCTGTGCCTGAGCCCGCACGGTGTCGAGTAGCCATTGTTCAGTGGGGTTAGACGCTTGTTCGATGACCTGCACGCCCATGCTGCGCTTAGCCATCCACTTGGAAATAGCCAGCGAAATGAACGAGCCACCCATGCCGAATAGCGCCGCATAGAGCAGTAACCCGCCCAGATTGCTGCCGTTGGCTTGCAACATCCGATCGATACCGAGCACCTGAGCGATTACGCCCAGCACCAGCATGATCGCTAGGTTGGTTAGCAGAAACAGCACGATGCGCTTCATGGCGACAGGGACCTCATTGGTTCCGAGGCTGGCGCTGGATGCGCTGGCTCCCGTACACCTCTATTTTGGGGCGTTGGGGCCGCGGTTCAAGGGAAAAATTAGTTATTTAATCAGGAACTTGGCGGCGCAGGTCTGTGCGCCGCCTTTGGTTACGATCTGAGGACTACTCAGTAATCGTCCTTTTCGTCGTCGTCGTCGTCTTCATCCTCGTCTTCATCTTCGTCCTCGTCCCAGTCATCCTCGTCTTCGTCTTCGTCTTCATCTTCGTCGGCGCTGGCTTTGTCATCCGCCCAGCCCTCAGGCTCGGTGGTGCGCTCCAAGTCCAGTTCGTGCCAGCTGTCGAGGTCCATCTCTTCGATGTCACCGTCTACGTACTCGATTTCGACCAGCTCGCCGTCTTCGTCGACAGATAGCACCCTGAAGAGCTCGTCTTCCTCGACGTTCTCGTACCATTGACCCTTAACCGGCTCGAAATCCCTTGCCACCGCTGCAATCCCCTGTTCGTGCGCCGCTTGATGCTGCGGCTCCAGCAATAGTAGGTGCTCAATCGTGGGCAGGCAACGCGTCTGAGCGGTTCGCACCGACTGGCCTAGCATCACTTATAGTTCGAGCATGCAAAATCGCAACAAGACACGCCCTGCGGCCGCTTCACCGCTGACCACGGCGCGGCGCATCGTGGTCAAAGTGGGCTCTGCGCTGTTGGTCGATCAGCAGAACGGCCGGCTCAATCGTGCCTGGCTTGAATCGCTCATCGATGACTTGCGGCGCTTGCGGCGTCGCGGGCAGCAGGTGTTGCTGGTGTCTTCCGGCGCGGTGGCCTTGGGGCGGCGGCATCTGGGGCTGGCGGCCGGGGCGTTGCGCCTCGACGAAAAGCAGGCGGCCGCCGCAGTGGGCCAGATCCGTCTGGCGCATGCCTATAAAGAGTTGCTGGAAGATGACGACATCACGGTGGCGCAAGTGTTGCTGACACTGCAAGACAGTGAGCAGCGCGATCGCTACCTCAATGCGCGCGCGACGCTGACAACGTTGCTTGAACTGGGCGCCATCCCGGTCATCAATGAAAACGACACAGTGGCCACCAGCGAGATCCGCTATGGCGACAATGATCGGCTGGCCGCGCGCGTGGCGCAGATGGCCAGTGCTGATTGCGTCATCCTGTTGTCGGATGTCGATGGCCTGTACACCGCCGATCCCAACCTGGATCCGTCGGCCACGTTCATTCCGGTGATCAAAGACATCACGCCCGACATTGCCGCCATGGCAGGCGAGTCTGCGTCCGATGTGGGCTCCGGCGGCATGGCTACCAAGATCATTGCGGCACGTATCGCTGTGCAGGCCGGCGCGCATCTATGCATTGCGCGCGGCAGTCATCGTCATCCACTCAAGCGTATCGAGTCCGGTGGTCGCTGCTCCTGGTTCCTGCCCAGTGCAAACTTGGCCAAGGCTCGCAAACAGTGGATTGCCGGCACGCTCAAACCCGCAGGCTCGCTGCATGTGGATGCGGGTGCGCTGGGCGCGCTGCGCAAGGGTCGTAGCCTGTTACCAGCCGGGCTGGTGCGTGCCGTGGGGCGATTTGGACGGGGTGACACCGTCAGCGTGTTGGCGCCCGATGGTCGCGAGGTGGCACGCGGCATCAGTGCCTATAGTGACCAGGAAGCAGCGCGCATTCTGGGTCATCGCAGCAGCGACATTGAAGCGCTGCTGGGTTTTCGCGGGCCTGATGAGCTGATCCATCGTGATGACCTGGTGCTGCTGCGCACCGACGAGACTTCCGGAGACACCGACGCATGAGTACCGCGGCGCAGAACACAACCGAGTTGCAAGCCTTGATGGATGGCCTGGGTCAGGCCGCGCAGGGCTGCCGAGAGCAATTGGCGCAGGCTGACGCAGCCAGTCGCGAGCAAGCCTTGTTAGCTGCAGCGGCGCAGATCCGCGGGCGTGCCGCCGAGATTCTGTCCGCCAATGCGCTCGACATGCAGCAGGCCCGCGAGCGTGGCTTGTCGGGCGCGATGCTTGACCGGCTGCTGCTGGATGCCAAGCGCGTCGAGTCTATGGCATGTGGCCTTGAGGCCATCGCGGCGCTGCCAGATGTGCTGGGTACGGTCAGTGCCCAGTGGTCGCGCCCCAATGGCTTGCTGATCCAACGCGTGCGGGTGCCGCTGGGTGTCATCGGCATCATTTACGAGAGCCGCCCAAACGTCACGGCCGATGCCGGTGCGCTGTGTCTCAAGTCGGGCAATCCGGTGATTTTGCGCGGTGGTTCAGAGAGCCGGCGTTCCAGCGCTGCCATTCATGCTTGCCTGGTGCAGGGCCTGGAGCAGGCAGGCCTGCCGGCCGCAGCCATCCAACTAGTTCCCACGACCGATCGGGCTGCCGTGGGCATCATGCTGGCCAGCATGACGCGCTACATCAACGTCATCGTGCCGCGCGGTGGCCGCAGCTTAGTCGAGCGAGTACAAGCCGAGGCGCGCGTACCGGTTATCGGTCATCTGGAAGGCATCTGTCATGTGTATGTGGATCGCGATGCAGACCTGACCATGGCACGTGACATCCTGCTCAACGCCAAGTTGCGCCGCACCGGTATTTGCGGCTCTGCCGAGACCTTGCTGGTTGATGGTGCTGCAGCTGATCGACTGTTGGCACCGCTGGTACTGGCCTTGCTGGATGCCGGCTGCGAAGTGCGCGGTGATGCGGCAACGCAGCAGGTAGATGCGCGAGTGAAGCCTGCTACGGAAGAGGATTGGCGCACCGAATACTTGGATGCGGTGATCTCTGTGCGGCTGGTCGATGGCGTTGATGCTGCTGCAGAGCACATCGCCCGCTATGGCTCAGCGCACACCGAGTCCATCGTCACGGCCAATCAAGCCACGGCCGATCACTTCTTGGCCCGCGTTGACAGTGCCATCGTGTTGCACAACGCCTCGACGCAGTTTGCCGATGGCGGCGAGTTTGGTATGGGCGCAGAGATTGGCATCTCTACCGATCGCTTTCATGCCCGCGGCCCGGTAGGCGTAGAGCAGCTGACCAGCTACAAGTACGTGGTGCGCGGCAACGGCCAGGTGCGCCCCGGTTGATCGCAGCGGCCGCCGTCAGAGATGACGGTGGCCGTGATCGTGATCAGTGTGCTCCTGATCAGCGTGGTCATGCGCATGGGCATCTGCAGCGCAGCGTTCGCAATTGACCCAGCCCGAGGTGCCGTTGACGTAGTGCTCCTGTTTCCAGATCGGCACGCGGTGTTTGACCTCGTCGATGATGAAGCGGCAGGCCTTAAAGGCCTCATCACGGTGTGCAGCGGATGCGCCCACCCACACAGCCACATCACCCAGTTGCAAGTCACCGACGCGATGCACGCATAGCGCACGCGTTACACCAAAGCGCGCAATAGCCTCGGCGACGATGCGCTCGCCCTCTTTGATGCCCAGCGGCTCAAAGGCCTCATACGACAGGCGGGTGACCGCATGACCTTCGTTGTGATTGCGCACCCAGCCTTCAAACGAGGCATAGCCGCCGCAGTACAGATCGGCCAGTTCCTGGCGCAGGGCAGTGCCGTCGATGGCCTGCTGCGTGAAGCGAAAGGCGCTCATCCTCCGGCCACCGGCGGGATGAACACCACGGTATCGCCAGCGGCCAACGGTTGCGACCAGTTGGCGAACTCGGTGTTGATGGCCACCTTGAGCGAGCCTTCGGCCAGCGTAAAGCCATGGCGCACAGCCAGCTCTGCATACAGCTCGCTGGCAGTGGTGGCGGTGGTGCTGAGCGATTCTTCGGCACGACCGGCTTGATCGCGCAGCAGCGCAAAATACTGCACGCGCAGTGTGCGTGTGGCAGCGGCATCCAACCCTTGGCGGGCGGCGCGCAGTTCATCGGGCGTGTTCACGTTGTCCAAAGCCTCGGGGTTGGGCTGGTCGAGCAGCAGCGTATCGTGCTGCAGTAGAAATTTTCGAGGGCAGTTGCGGCCACCCGTCACGAATTGCAACAGGGCAGGGCCACTGGCGGGCTCCCAGATAGCGCACAGCGGTTCGGGCAGGCCATCGTGGCTGCTGCGAAAGGCTGTGGCTTGGCGAGCCGGATCGCGACCTGCCACCAGCGTGGCCAGTGTGGCGGCATCGAGCATCGGCAGATCACAGGCCAGTACCAGCCATGCGGCTGTAGGGTCCGCCTGCTGTGCGGCCAGGATGCCGGCAGCGGGGCCTTGCACGCCGGGGCCATCCACCACTTGGGCATGGCGGGCGCGCAGCGGGTCATCCACCTGATCCGGTCGCACCGATACGCTGACGTTGGTCGTGACCGCTTGCAGCAGTGCCACGGCACGTTCTAGTTGTGTCTGACCTGCATAGTCGAGCAGCGCCTTGTCGCGTTGCATGCGCGTGCTGCGGCCGCCGCTGAGCACCAGTCCGCGCAGCGCTGCGCTCATGCGCTAGCCTTGCGTTTGAAGTCGCGCTTGCCACCGCGCTTAGCCAGCAGTCGCACTTGCTCAATCACGATGTCATGCGACAGCGCTTTGCACATGTCATAGATGGTCAGTGCTGCAACGCTGGCGCCGGTCAGGGCTTCCATCTCCACGCCAGTGCGATGCTCGACGGCCACTTTGCAGGTGATCCGCAGACCACCGCGTCGCGGCAGTACTTCGATGGACACATGGTCCACCGGCAAGGGATGGCAGAAAGGAATCAGTTCGTGCGTACGCTTTACCGCCAGTGTGCCGGCGATGATAGCGGTGTCGAACACCGGGCCTTTTTTGGTGCGATGGCCGGTGGCCGCCAGTTCGCGCGCCACGTTGGCCGGCAGCTTTATGAGGGCCTCGGCCACTGCTTCACGGCGCGTGACCGCTTTGGCGCCCACATCAACCATGGTGGGGCGATTGGCAGCATCCAGATGCGTCAGGCCGGATTTCTTGGTTGCCATGTCAGCCGCCGATGTAATTCATTTCGATTTTGGGTTGGCTGTCGCTGCGTGAGCGCAGCACAGCGCGCTGTTCACTGTAGCGATCGCCACGTGCCTGCCACAGACCGCGCAGCAGCGTATCCATCTCTGCATCGCTGGCGCCGCTGCGCAGTGGGCCACGCAGATCGGTGCCAGTCTGCGCAAACAAGCAGGTGTAGAGCGAGCCATCTGACGACAGTCGCGCACGCGAGCACGCACCGCAAAACGGTTGCGTGACCGATGAGATGAAGCCTACTTCGCCCTGACCATCATCAAACGCATAGCGACGCGCCACTTCGCCGACATAGTCGGGCTTGACTGCATGCAGCGGCCAGCGTGCGCCGATTTGCTCGACAAGATCGCGCGACGGCACAACCAGCTGTTCACGCCAGTCGTTGCGGTTGCCGACATCCATGTATTCAATAAAGCGCACGGTGACCCCGGTGCCGCGAAAGCGCTCAACCAGATCGATCACACCGTTTTCGTTGACGCCGCGCTGGATGACCGCGTTGACCTTGATGGGACCAAGACCTGCTGCCTGCGCATGCTCGATACCCTCAAGCACTTCAGTGACGCGACCCATACCGCCGTTCATACGCGCAAAGGTATCTTGGTCGAGGCTGTCCAAGCTCACCGTCACGCGTGACAGTCCTGCCGCCTTAAGTTCTGAGGCATAGCGCGACAGCAACACGCCGTTGGTGGTCAGCGCGATGTCGTCGATACCGTCGATGCCATGCAGATCGCCGATCAACTCGGCTAGGTTCACGCGCAGCAAAGGCTCGCCGCCTGTGATGCGCAGCTTGCGCACACCCAGCGGCACAAACAGCCGCGTGAGGCGCAGGATCTCGGTGAAGTCCAGCCGCTCGCTGGTCTTGAGGAACGGGTAGTGCTCGTGAAAGCGCTCGCGCGGCATGCAATACGGGCAACGGAAGTTGCAGCGGTCCATCACCGAAATGCGCAGGTCGCGCAGCGGGCGGCGCAGCGCGTCGAGCGCTGGCTGGGCAATGGGTGTGTCTGTGTTCATGCTGTGTATTCGCCTTACCACCGGTACAGGCGGGTCACAAATCCTTTGGGGTAGACCGCGGGGCCGGGCGGCAGTTCAACAAAGCCCACAGTACCAGCCAATGCGGCGAAATCGCCCGAGCCATTGTGCGGTGCGGCCACCGCCCAGCTGCGGCCCCACTCGTCGGTGTCCAGTTTGACCGGGACAAAGCCTGTAAACGTTGAGTTCCAGTTTACCGGTTTTGCCAGCGCAATTTTGGCCGGTGACGCTGTGCCCGGTGCTGCACCCATCGCGTTGATCAGTGCTGGAACCACATAGCGCGATAGGCACACCATGGTGGATACCGGGTTACCAGGCAGGGCAAACACCGATTGGCCTTCGGAACCGATACCAAACCACATGGGCTTGCCCGGTCGTTGCGCGATGCGATGGAACACTTCCCGCACGCCGCAGCTGGCCAGTGCGGCGGGCACCAGGTCGAGTTTGCCCATCGACACGCCACCAGAGAGGATCAGCACGTTATAGCTTTGCAGGTGTTGATGCAGACGCTGCTGTAAGACCTCTGCGTCATCGGGCAGGTGGTCATCCCCAACCCGAGCAAAGCCGTGATGACGCAGTGTGGCGGCAATGCCATAGGCATTGGAGCGACGCAGCTGCCAAGGCTTGATGGGCTCGCCGGGCTCGATCAGTTCGTTGCCGGTGGAAATCACCATCACCGACGGTTGCTCGCTGACCCGTAGTCGTGCCATGCCGGCACCGGCTGCGACCGCCACATCCGGCGGTGCCAGCGGGGTGCCTGCACTGAGCAGCAACTGGCCCTGCTGTTGGTCACTGCCTCGGCGGTGCACGTTTTGGCTGATTTCGACGGTTAGATCTTTGTCGACGTGCGCTATGCCATCGGTAACGGTGATGCGCTCGACGGGAATCACGCAGTCACAGCCCGCCGGCAGCATGGCGCCGGTCATCGCTTCGATGCAGTGTTGACCGGAGATCAGCGACAGCGGCGGATCGCCCGCGGCCTGCAGGCCCTGGATAGCAAAGCTGCGCTGACCGGACTGCACGCTGGCAGCTTGCAGGGCAATGCCATCCATAGACACGCGATCGAAGGGCGGTTGATCGCGCTCGGCATAGATGTTTTCACGCAGGATCGACCCTGCCGTGTGCCCCACCGGCAGGGATTCAATCGGCAGACAGGCAAGCGTCTGCCCGATCAGGCGTTGGGCATCGGCAGGGGTCAGCATTGTTGCCAGCCCCTCCGGGCGACGCAGACCGATCGAAGGTTTAATTCGACGGTTGAGCCGCCTTGTAGATGCGGATCTGCTCGTTAAGGCGTGCGGCAATCGACTGCAGTTCGTCGATCGCGGCGTTGTTCTTCTGCGCGTGCAGCAGGTTCATCGCCTTTTTCTGATCTTCGGACAGCGTGTCGTTCTGACGCGAGAGGCTCTCGTCCAGCTCGGTCTTTATGCAGCCCAGATAGTTTTCGATGTCGACGTTGTATTGCTTGACCGCTTTGTTGGCGGCAACCATGGCGTCTATCGAGGCGGTTTTACCGTCCGGAATAGCGGCCGGAGCCTTCGGGTAGGTGCAGTCGGCAAAGGCGGGCACGGCGGCAAATGCGGCAAGCACGAGCAGAACAGCAGAGCGTTTCATGGAATCTCCCGAGAGTTGGTCGGCCATAGGCTGCTGGCTAGTGTAAGAGCGACTGCGCGGCGGGGCCAGCCTGTTGTGAGGTGGCGGGCTCTTAAGTGGTCACTGGGGGCCGTCGCCGCCCTGATCTGGCTTGCGTAACCGGTCTTGGCCACGTTTTTCGAGGGCCAGCATCATCAAAATCAGCCAACTGAAGATGTCGGCACCAATGGCCGCAATCCAAACAAAGCCAATCACCGACAAAAAGGTCGTGATTAATATTTTAAGGGTGCTGCCAATATGCCCCTTCAGCCAGCTGAAATTCAGGAGCGAGTTTTCATCATGGGCAACTTGGGCTGCTCGAACCCTCTCCGTGAGGGAGAGCACTTCCAGCTGGGCGTCACCGTGCGCTTGCGCCGCGTTATCCACGGCCGAGGCTGCAGCAGTTGCCGCCTCTGCCGACTCAAGAACTGCTTGATGAGATGAATTGACTGCAGCAAACAATTGGACCAGCAGGTTGCATTTTGCTTCGTTGTAATCGGTCCAGCCGGTGCACTTCTCGTTGATCTCAGTTTGTAAGCGCTCGGATTCTTGTTCGGCAGACTCTATGGACTCCGTTTGTAGAATCGATTGGGTTGCACCTGCCACGTTGAGTCCGGTGCTGCCTGATTTGAGTGCTGCAACTGCTTTGTCGCGGCTGGCAATTGCGCTGGCGTTGGCCGCCTGAGCTGTTGAGCTCTTTGCCTTCAGAGAGTCCAGGAAATCAGCGCGGTTGGATTCTTCCAGTTTCTTTTGTGCATCCGCTAGGCCCGACTTTGCAGCTGCTAACGACTCACTGAGCAGCGATTGACTGGCGATCTCGTCGCGTGGGTATAGAGCTATCAGTGCCGAGACCACACCGCCGGAAAGCCACAACAGAGCGCAAATGACGATGGCAACGTATTGCAGCCGGTTGGCTTGGAACAGCAGGTGCTGGCGCGTGTTGCGGTAGGGTTGCTCAACCTCGTCGGTTTTCTTGAACATCGCCAGCACGCGTTGCAGGAAGCGAAAAGGTGCTGTGAAGTAAGAGGCGATAATCAGGCCAATGCCCTTCAAAGCGACTCGCGCCTCGTTCCCGCCCAATAATTTAAAAAGCAGCGCCAACACGGCGAGGAAAGTCAGCAACGAGAGGACGGGATGCTGGTAGATCGTGCCGAAAAAGCCGAAGAAATCAAAAAGGCCCATGTTTTATACCGCCGTGCTTGCGATGTGGTTTGCGGCGCGTTGCGCTAAGTTGTCCTTGCGTGTGCAAGGAGACTTGTAAGACCATCTGAAGACGGCGCGCCCGTAGCTCAGTTGGATAGAGTAGCTGGCTTCGAACCAGTTGGTCGGCGGTTCGAATCCGTCCGGGCGCACCAATAGATCCAAAAGAGTCCTTATCTCTAAGGCGCTCTTTTTGTGAGCTCAGGTCGGCGCTGCGAGCGGCAGCGTCATCTCCAGCGTGTCATCGCCCAGACCCAGATAGATCTGCCCCTCTGACCGCGACAGCGACCACTGCATGCGCCGCTCCAGCCGCGATACCAGCTGCGTCAGCCAGTCGCGATCCAGCGCATACACCTGCAAATGCTCGGCGCGATGGATCTTGGCCTCGGCCAGACGCTGCAGCCACAACGTTGGGTCCTTGTGCGCGTAGACCACCACCTGCGGCGCAGCCTTGCTGGCGCGGTGTAGTCGCGCCGGCTCGGGCAGGCCGATGTCTATCCAAGTCTTCAGTACGCCCGTCAGATCGCGCACTGCGATGGCCGGCTCGTCCGGATCTGACAGCCCCTTGGAAAAGGCGATGCCCTCGGTGTACTGCAGGCAATAGGCCAGCACGCGCGTCAGCAGATAGTCCTGCGTTTCGCTGGGATGCTGGGCCACCCGCAGGTTCAACGTCTCATAGACCCCGCGGTCCACGTCGGCCAGGTTGATGTCAAAGGTGTAAATCGTGCTGCCGAGTGCCATGGTGCTGCCGTTTGCTGCCCGGTCATGCGAAAATCCGCGCACGGGACTGACACCATCTCACCACACAACATGGGGCTACACATGACGATGGCAAGACGTGCACTGCTGGGAATGGCCGCGCTGCTGCTGGGCAGCGCGCTAGGTGTGGCGACGGCTGCCGATGCTTCCAAGTGGGTGGAGGGTCGCCACTACACCGTGTTGCGCCCCGCGCAGCCTACTCAGGTGCCGACCGGCAAGGTCGAGGTCACCGAAGTGTTCTCTTACGGCTGCCCTGCCTGCTTCCAGTTCCAAGGCATGATGGAAAAAATCAAGGCGAGTCTGCCTGCCAATGCGCAACTCAACTTTGTGCATGCCTCTTGGAATTCGTCGGAATCCTGGCCCCTGTTCCAGCGTTCGTTCATCACGGCGCAGGCCTTGGGTATTGCCGATAAGAGCCACGGTGCCATGTTTACCGCCATCTGGGGTCCCAATGGCCCCTTGGCTGTGGTCGACATGCAGACCCAGCGTCTCAAGTCGCGCCAGCCCAGCATCGAAGATGTGGCGCGGTTTTATGCTTCGCGCGGTGGCGTGACAGCCGAGCAGTTTGTGCAAGCCGCCAAGTCGTTTTCGGTCGAGACGCGCATGAAGCAGAGCGATGCGCTGGTCAAAGCCTATTTGGTCGAAGGCACACCGACTTTGCTGGTCGCCGGTAAATACCGCATCAACAACTCCATGCTGTCCGCAGCAACCGATTACACCGATCTCATTGCGTATCTGGTGAAAAAGGAAAGCGGCACCCGCTAAGAGCCGTCAGTCATGGCAGGTGGGTGGACCGCCGATGGTGCGGTGCAGCAGCAGATAGATGACAGCATCCAGGATGCGCTGGCTAAGCTGCGCGCGCAGCAGGCCAGCGGTCCGGGGTTGCCCAATTGCGAAGATTGCAACGCAGAGATTCCGCTGGCCCGGCGCCAGGCGCTGCCCGGTGCACGGTTGTGCATAGCCTGTCAGAGCGCGCGCGAATAACGCGTCAGGTCAGCCGATGGTGCGCCGCAAAAAGGCCACCACAACTTCAGACGGTGCCCCAGTAAAGAACGGGCCGCTGTCATGCCCCACACCGTGCAGGATCAGCGTTTCCACGGTCAGCCCCGCCGCTTCATAAGCGCCCTGCAGTTCGTGCAGTTGATTGATGGGCATCTGCCGG
Organism: Pseudomonadota bacterium; assembly: GCA_026398735.1. Classification (GTDB taxonomy): domain Bacteria; phylum Pseudomonadota; class Gammaproteobacteria; order Steroidobacterales; family Steroidobacteraceae; genus ZC4RG30. The sequence goes on from JAPLSH010000014.1 coordinate 122,860, forward strand.
TCCTGGTCGCCATGCAGCAGCAGGGCAGGTGGATCATCCTTGCTGATGTGAAACACCGGGCTGGCTTGTCGCGCAAGGTCTGGCGCTTTATCGGGCGCATCACCCAACAGCTTGCGCAGCGCCGGCTCGCGTACGCCCAGACCAAACGGTGTGGACTGCGCCAGGATAGTGGTGAGATTGCTGGCACCGAACCAACTGACAATCCCCTGCACCGTGGATGACGTGCCCGGGTAATCGCCCAATGTGCCTTCCATGGCATTGTCGTCGGCAGTCACGCCAACCAGCGCTGCCAGATGGGCGCCGGATGAGGCGCCACTGAGCGCGATGTGCTGGCCGTCATAGCCATAGCTTTCGGCGCGTGCACGCAGGAAGCGGATGGCTGCCTTGATGTCGTGCGTGTTGGCGGGAAACGGAGCTTCGTCGGTTGAACGAAAGTCGACGCTGGCTACGGCATAGCCACGCTCCACCAAGAACACCGGGTATTGCGTCTTGTCACCGGCACTCCATGCGCCGCCATGCACATAGATCACCAACGGTGGATGGCGGGTGCTGGTGGGCAGGTGCAGGTCCAGTCGCAGGGCTTTGCCGCCGACCGTGGCATAGGTGATGTTGAGCAGATTAGTGGCAGCGCTGGCACCGCTGCAGCTCAGCGCCAGCACCAGACAGAGCAGCGCCTGGGGTAGCGACTTCATTGCGGACCGTATACGCCACCCAGGCTGCGCCAGGTGTCGACTACCGTGTCGGGGTTGAGCGATATAGAGGTAATGCCCTGCTCGATGAGCCAGGCAGCCAGATCCGGATGGTCTGAAGGGCCCTGACCGCATATGCCCACATATTTCCCGGCCGCGCGACACGCACTGATGGCACGTGCCAGCAGTTGCTTCACGGCTGGATCGCGTTCATCAAAGGCTGCTGCCACCAGCGCTGAATCGCGATCCAGTCCCAGCGTCAGTTGGGTGAGGTCGTTGGAGCCGATAGAGAAGCCATCAAAGTGCTGCAGGAAGTCTTCAGCCAGCAGCGCGTTGCTGGGGATCTCACACATCATGATCAGGCGCAGACCACCGCTGCCACGCGTCAGGCCATTGCGCGCCAGCAGTTCGACCACGGCGGCTGCTTCGCCAACGGTGCGTACGAACGGCACCATCAGTTCGACGTTGGTGAGGCCCATCTCGTCGCGCACGCGGCGCATGGCCTCGCACTCCAGTTGGAAGCACTCGGCAAAGTCGGCCGACACATAGCGCGAGGCACCGCGAAAACCCAGCATCGGGTTTTCTTCTTCGGGTTCATAGCGTGAGCCGCCGATAAGCTTGCGGTATTCGTTGGACTTAAAGTCCGACAACCTCACGATGACTGGCCGCGGCCAAAACGCGGCAGCGATGGTGGCTACGCCCTCGGCGACTTTGTCCACATAAAAAGCCCGCGGGGACTCGTGACCGCGCGACAGCGCAGTGACTGCGCGCTTAAGGTCGGCATCGACATTGGGCCAATCAAGAATGGCCTTGGGGTGTACGCCGATATTGTTGTTGATGATGAACTCAAGTCGCGCCAGACCCACGCCCTGATTGGGGATCTGCGCGAACTCAAAGGCCAGTTGCGGGTTGCCCACGTTCATCATGATCTTAGTGGGCAGGGGTGGCAGCGGGCCGTCGGCCGTCTCGGTGATCTCTGTTTCGAGTAGGCCTTCATAGACGTGACCCGTGTCGCCTTCCGAGCAAGACACTGTTACCGCGATGCCATCGGCAAGCTTCTCTGTGGCATCACCACAGCCCACTACCGCAGGAATACCCAGTTCGCGCGCAATGATGGCGGCATGACAGGTGCGACCGCCGCGGTTGGTGACGATGGCCGATGCACGCTTCATCACCGGCTCCCAGTTCGGGTCGGTCATGTCGGTGACCAGCACATCGCCGGGTTGCACGCGTTCCATGTCGCGTGCGTCATCTACCAGGCGCACCGGGCCGGCACCGACCTTTTGGCCGATGGCGCGGCCACTGGCCAGCACGGTGGAGTGGGCCTTGAGCTTGTAGCGCTGCTGCCGATGCCCGCTCTGTGATTTTACGGTCTCGGGGCGCGCTTGCAGGATGTACAGACGACCGTCTATGCCATCAATGCCCCACTCGATGTCCATCGGCCGGCCGTAGTGGCGCTCTATTTCCACGGCGTAACGCGCCAGCTCTGAAGCATCGGCATTTGATAGGCAATAACGGCCGCGATCTGCGGTTGGCACATCGATGGTGCGCACGCTGCGACTGCCGTGTGCGGCATCGGCGAACTCCATCTTGATCAGCTTGGAGCCTAACTGACGGCGGATGATGGCCTGCTTGCCGGCGGACAGCATGGGCTTGTGAACGTAGTACTCATCGGGATTGACTGCGCCTTGCACGATGGTCTCGCCCAAGCCATAAGATGCCGTGATGAGCACTACGTCAGGAAAGCCTGACTCGGTGTCCATGGTGAACATCACGCCCGAGGAAGCAAGGTCACTGCGCACCATCTGCTGCACACCAGCCGACAGCGCCACATCGTGATGTGCAAAGCCCTTGTGCACGCGATACGAAATTGCACGGTCGTTGTACAGCGAGGCAAAGACGTGGCGGATGCGATCGAGTACGTTGTCGATGCCCGCCACATTCAAGTAAGACTCTTGCTGACCTGCAAACGATGCATCGGGCAGATCTTCGGCAGTGGCCGACGAGCGCACGGCAAACGAGACGCCCTCGCCACAGCGCGCCGACAGTACGGCGTAGGCGCTGCGGATGTCCGCCTCCAGCCGAGCCGGTAGCGGTGCCTCAAGCACCCACTGGCGGATTTGGGCGCCCACGCGTGCCAGGTCCGTGACGTTGCTGGCGTCCAGGGCATCCAGCGCGGTGCGAATACGGGTGTCTAGGCCACTGGCCTTGAGAAAGTCACGAAACGCCTCTGCCGTGGTGGCGAACCCGCCGGGCACCCGCACACCGGCTTCGGTGAGTTGGCTGATCAATTCGCCCAGTGAGGCGTTTTTACCGCCCACTGAGTCCACATCGGTCATACGCAACTGCTCGAAGGGCAACACATAGTGGCCGTCGTGACGCGTCATGGGCTGTCCTGCAAAGGTAGGGGTGAATCAGCTTAACTTAGCCTTTTGGCAGCGGCGCGGCCAGAATGTACTAATACTCTTGCACCCGAGGTGTCCATGACGGACGCGCGCACCCGACCTGCCGACCGGACCGTGTTCTTTGTCTCTGACGGCACCGGCATCACTGCCGAGACGTTTGGTCACTCACTGCTGTCGCAGTTTGAGGGGCAGCGGCTGCGCGAAATACGCTTGCCGTTTACCGACACGCCCGAAAAGGCGCAGGACGCGGTCGAGCGCATCAACCAGCAGGGCAAGCTCGATGGCATGCGGCCGATCATTTTTAGCACGTTGGTCAATGAGCCGATCAATGCCATCGTGCGCCGTGCCAATGCCATGTTCCTGGATCTGATTGCTACCTTTGTTGAACCGCTGGAGGCGGAGTTCGGCGTCAAGTCCACGCACACTATGGGGCGCTTTCACGCCGTGGCCGCGTCCGAGGATTACAAGCAGCGTATCGATGCCATTCACTTTTCGATGGCGCACGACGATGGTCAGTTGCACAAAGATCTGGAAATCGCCGACGTGATTTTGGTGGGTGTTTCACGCTCCGGTAAAACACCCACTACGCTGTACTTGGCGGTGCAGCACGGTGTGAAGGCTGCCAACTATCCGCTCATCCCCGAAGACTTCGAGCGCGGCCGGCTGCCCGAGGTGTTGTACCGCTATAAGGCCAAGCTGTTTGGTCTCACTATCAGTCCCGAGCGCTTGTCCGAAGTGCGTAACGAACGTCGCCCCGGCAGCCGGTATGCGGCACTACCCACCTGCCTGATGGAGGTGAATCAGGCCGAGGCGATGATGCAGCGCGAAGGCATTCCCACGCTGTCGTCGACGACCAAGTCGATCGAAGAGATTGCTGCCACTGTGCTCAGCAAACTCGATCTGGGCTAGCCATGCGTGCGCTGATGGGTGTGCAGTTGCAGCAGGTCAGCTTGGCCTATGAGAGTAGGGCGGTGCTGCAGGGCATCAGCTGGCAGATACAGCCCGGGCAGCGCTGGGTGCTGGCGGGTGGCAATGGTGCGGGCAAGACGCAGTTGCTCAAACTCATCGCTGGAGATGTGTGGCCATCGCCCGATGCCAACGCGCAGCGCATCTATCACTGGCAGGGCCAGCACCTGGATCAGCCGATGCTGGCTAAAGAGCACATCACGTATCTGGGTCCCGAGCGGCAGGATCGCTACGAGCGGTACGAGTGGAACTTCACTGCAGCGGCCGTGGTGGGCACTGGCCTGTATCGCAGCGACATTCCTTTGGATCGACTGACAGCAGCCGATGGGCTGCAGATCACGCGGCTACTGACACAACTGCATATCGCGCATCTGGCACGGCGGCGTTTTCTGACGCTCTCTTACGGCGAGCGACGTTTGGTGCTGCTGGCGCGCGCACTGGCCACGCGGCCGGCCCTGCTTCTTCTGGATGAAGTATGCAGTGGACTCGATACTGACCATCGCCTGCGGCTGTTGCAGCGGCTCGATGCCGGTGCGCGCTCACGCTTGCCGTGGGTCTATACCACGCACCATGCCCTGGACATGCCGCGCTCTGCCACCCATCTGGCGGTGCTGCGAGATGGGCAGCTGCAACAGGCCGGCAAGCTCACAGCCGCTGCCTTGCGGCGTGCCTTTGCGGTGCAGGCGGCGGCGCCCGTCGCGGCAGCAACTGTAAAGCGCCGTTTAATAGCTAAGCCGCACAGCACTGTGCACAGCGAGCCGCTACTGCAACTGAGCAAAGCGTGCGTCTATGCCGAAGGCGCGCGGCTGCTGCGAGATATTACTTTCACGGTGCAAACCGGCCAGTGCTGGGTGGTGCACGGTGGCAACGGCGCTGGTAAGTCCACGCTGCTGCGCACGCTCTATGGCGATCATCCTGTAGCAGTCGGAGGCAGCATCACGCGTGCCGGTATCGAGCCTGGCGTGCCGCTGGCGGAGTTTCGCCAGTGGACTAGCCTCATCGCGCCGCAGTTGCAGACCGATCACGGTCAGTATGAAACGGTTCTCGATGTAGTGGGGTCCGGCCTGCGCGCCAGTGTCGGCTTGAATGAGCCGTTGACCGACGCAGAGCGCCGCCGTGCTCGTGCAGCATTGCGCGACTTGGGATTGCAGGGCTTTGCTGCGCGCAACCTGCGGCAGTTGTCGTATGGCCAGTTGCGCCGTGTACTGTTTGCGCGGGCGCTGGTCAACAAGCCTCGCTTGCTCTTACTGGACGAGCCCTATGCTGGCGTGGATACGCCCACGCGCGCTGACTTGATGCGCCGCATAGACGCGCACCTTGCCGCCGGCGGTGCAGTAGTCATTGCGACGCACTATCGTGCAGAGTGGCCGCTTGCCACCACCCACGAACTTGAACTGGCGGGCGGACGCCCGGTAAGGCAGACCCATGATCTATGACTACGAAGACCGCAAGCTCGACGCAGCCGGTCATTACTTTGTAGCTCCCAGTGCCGATGTCATCGGCTCGGTACGCTTAGGGCATAACGCCAGCGTGTGGTTTGCTGCCGTGCTGCGCGGCGACAACGATTGGATCGTCGTTGGTGACGGCAGCAATGTGCAGGACGGCACTATCATCCATACCGATCCTGGTGAGCCTTGCATCATTGGCAAGCAGGTCACGATCGGTCACGGAGTGTTGCTGCACGGCTGCACCATTGGCGATGGTGCGCTCATCGGCAATCGAGCCATTGTGCTCGATGGCGCAGTCATAGGCCCCAACTGCCTGATTGCCGCTGGCGCGCTGATTACGCCAGGTATGCAGGTGCCCGAAGGCTCGGTGGTGATGGGCGCACCCGGCAAGGTGGTGCGACAAGTGGCAGAGCGGGACCTGCTGCGCATGACCCGCGGTTGCCAAGCCTACATCGACAAGGCTGCGCACTATGCGCAGCACTTGAAGATTGCGGGCTGAATACGCTGAGAGGCCTCAGTCGATCTTGAACAGGTCCTCTTCGGCATCAGGCTTTTTCATGCCCTTCTCGAAGTTGCGTTCCCAGATCGTGGCCCACGGACGGCCGTACATGTCAGGCATCTCGTATTGAATGCTCTTGCCCGGGGTCAGCGGTGCGTTGTGGCCGTCGACTGAGAAGATGGTCTGCACGCATTCGATGAACGGGTAGGGGGCCTGGTTGGCGTCGGTGTAATTGTTGATCTTCATGAAGTTGCGCACGATGCGCACCGGCTCGACCAACGCTTCCGGGTCATACAGGATGGCTTCATGGTTTAAGCCTATGAACTTGCCGTCCTTGCGGATGGGTGTGTAGATCTCTACCGACTGCATCTTGCTAGAGAATTCGAACTCCGAATGCGACTTCCAGCCTTGGATGTTGCTGGTCCAGATGATCAGTGAGTCCTTGTCCCAAAAACCAATCGTCTCGCCATACCAGCGTGGCACTGCAGCACCCAAGCGCGGCACTCCGCCCTTGGCTACGTCTTCCATGTTGAAGTTGCGGTTGACGTTGATGTCCTGAATAAAGTTACGAGCAACGCCGGCGCGCACCTCGACCATATCGGGCGTGGCGATGACGTAGTGCTCCCACACCGCAGCCGGGTACCAGCGGCGCATGAAGCCTTCGGGCCAGCAGAACGTGGACGGCCACACGGCATTACCGCGCATCTGGTGATAGGCCTCTTGGACCATGCGCTGGCGGTACTCGGGGGTGAGCAACGATAGAACGGTGGGAATCTGCGTGTGGCGACCCCAGTACCAGTTCATCTGGCTGGCTTGTGCGCGGTTGGGGCGCTCGTACACGCCGTTCCACTCTGCAGCCGCAAAGTCCTTAAAGCTGTAAACGTTGGGACCGCCGCGACCGCGTGTCTCTTTTTGCAGCGCCTCATAGTGTTCTTGGGCAGTCTTGAAGCCGTAGGGGCTCACGATGGCGGCGCGCGGCACATCGATTTCGCAGTGGCCCCACGGGCCATCGGCATCTTTGTCCGAGGTGTTGACTGACGGACGCTGCAGGATGCCGCGCTGGTATTCGGTCGCCTGCGGGCTGTTGCAGCGGTAGTAGCGCGGATCCATCCACAGATCTTTGTCCGCGTAGAAATCCGGGCTATTGAAGATGTCGCGCGGCAGTGGCTTATAAGCCTTTGGCACGTTGTCGACGGTGTAGCCGTTCATCGGGAAAGGCTGCTTGCCTTCGGCTGGCAGCTGGCCTGGCTGACGGATCCAGTTGGGCCCGACCTCGGGCTTGCCCTGCACATTGAAGGCCAACGGTCTGCCACGACCGACACTCTTGAAACCGATATCCGGTATTTCCTGTGCTAGCGCAGGTACGGCAAATAGCGCGGTGGTCAGCACCAGCACTTTGAGAGATCCCAGCTTCATCGCCTTCCCCTAATCTTGTTGTTGTCTTGCGCAGCTGCCTGGCTCGAGCCGGCAGGCTACAGCGCGATCCGTGTTTCGAACACTACCACCGCCTGCCCTGCGATCTGTACCCCGCTGCACTGATCTGTTGCGTTCACATCAAGTGTGACTGCCACGCGTCCCGGCCTGCCCATGTGATGACCTTGTGCGCCGCTGAACTGTGCCTTGCCGTGGCTGACGGCTAACTGCCGGTGTTGCAGCAGGTGGGCGCCCAACAGGCCATGCGCGTTCCCGCTCACCGGGTCCTCTGGGATGCCCAGCGCAGGGCAGAACATCCGGGATTCCACGTCGCAACCGGCCAATGCAGGATGAGTGGAGAACAGGAAATAGCCTGCAGCGCCCAGCAGCGGTGATAGACGCGACAACTGTGTCATGTCTGGCGACAGCGTTGCTAAGGCCGCGCCATCCTGTAGCGCGATCAACAAGCGTGTGCTGGGGCTGCCGGCGATACGCGGCGGGCACCGCATGTCCAGCGCAGTAGAGGCAAGCCCCAAGGCATCAAGCGCCTGGGTGATCTCGTCCGGTTGCAGCTCGCGACCCAGTACCGGTGGTGCCTGCTGTATGGCGAAGCCGTTGCCGTCGGGCAGTGCCACAACTTGGACAATGCCGGTGCGGCCGGCTTGGCGGCGCAGCGCAAGCGGCTGCCGGTGCGACAGCACAGCGTGCACGGCCAGCGTTGCATGACCCACAAAGGGCACTTCGCTACGCGGCGTAAAAAACCGCACTCGCAAGTCGTGGTCTGCGCCATCGGCCGGCAACACAAAGGCAGTGTCGGCATTGTTGAGTTCGCGCGCGATGGCTTGCATCTGTGCGTCATCGAGCACCTCTGCGCCCAGCACGACACCAGCCGGATTGCCGGTGAAACGCTGCTGCGTAAAGGCGTCGACCTGAAAGACCTCGACCGAGCGGGTGGAGTTCATTGTGGAGTGCCTCTTGCCCTTGGATGGCCCAAGTTAATGCCCAACGCTTGGTGGATGGCAAGCATTGGCCTTGCAATTGCACTGCGCCTCGCTACTATCGCGCCTGCCTATGGGGTGGCTCACGTGAGCCTGAGATGTCGGATGGGCCGACAAACCCTTTGAACCTGATCCGGTTAGTACCGGCGGAGGGAGCAGGTATGAAGCTCTTGTTGCGTTGCGTTTTTACGCTGGCTTTGGCCGGCTCCTTAGTTCCTCTTGTCGCACAGGCCGAGCCCGACACCTTGTCGGAGGTGGTCATCAGCAGCACGCTGCGCGACACCCCCCTGAACCAGTTGCCTGCCAGCGTCACGGTGCTGTCCGGGCAAGTCATGGATGCGGCTGGCAACAGTCATTTCGGTGACGTGCTCGATCTGGTTCCCAACCTCAACTTCGCCGGCGGCACATCGCGCCCGCGCTATTTGCAATTGCGGGGCATAGGCGAGTTGGAGCAATACGAGGGCGCGCCCAATCCGTCAGTGGGTTTTCTGATTGATGGCATCGATTTCTCGGGTATCGCGATGCCGGCTGCGCTGTTTGATACCGCGCGTGCCGAAGTGCTTCGAGGTCCGCAGGGCACGTTGCTCGGTGCCAACGCTTTGGCGGGCTTGGTCAGCATTACCTCGCAGGCGCCAACAGACCGCGCGCAGTTGCAGGCTCAGCTGGAAGCCGGTGACTACGGGGTGCGCGGCGCAGGTGTGATTGCTAATGACACGCTGGATGCAGGTGACGCTGCTTGGCGCATCGCGGCTCACGTTTACAAAGGTGATGGCTTTCGCCACAACCTGTTCCTGAATCGCAAAGATACCAATGGGTTTGATGAAGGCCTGGTGCGCGGCAAACTGCGCTGGTCGATCAACAGTCAATTGCAGGCTGACCTGACGCTGTTGTGGTCGAGCACCGACAACGGCTATGACGCTTGGACTATCGACAATACCCGGCTGACGCAGTCCGACAGGCCGGGCCGCGATGTGCAGCGCACGCACGCTGCAGCACTCAAGCTGGATTGGACAGGCATCGACGGTGTCCGCTTGCTCAGCACCACCACGGTGGCCGATTCGACCATCCGCTACTCCTTTGACGGCGATTGGGGTAATGAGCCGTTCTGGGGCATCAACGGACCTTACGACTTCTATGAGCGCACGCTGCGTAGCCGTCGTACCTGGAGCCAGGAGGTGCGTGCCGCATCCACCAACACGCAGGGTCTGCGTTGGGTAGCTGGTGTGTATGCCTTGCACCTGACCGAAGGCAACGACTTGCTCGACCTCTACAATGGTGATGTGTATCGCACCTTGGTCAGTGACTACGCTGCGACCAACCTTGCGTTGTATGGGCAGGCTGACCTTGATGTGGCACCGCAGTGGTTGTTGTCGGCCGGGTTGCGTGCCGAACGTCGTGATGCGCGTTACAGCGACAGCAATGCACTGAGCTTCAAGCCGGCCGACACCATGATGGGTGGGCACCTCACGCTGACGCGCAGGGTTGATGACAATAGTTCGGCCTATGGGTCGCTCAATCGCGGTTACAAGGCCGGTGGCTTTAATCTGGGTGCGGCGTTGCCGTCTTCATTGCGCCGCTTTGGGCCCGAGGCGCTGTGGAACCTGGAAACAGGCTACAAAGCACGCTGGGCAGACGGTGCCATCGAAACCCAGACCAGTCTGTTTTACATGCGACGGCAGGATCAGCAGGTCAGCAGTTCTTATCAGGCCGATCCCACCGATCCGCTCACCTTTGTATTCATCACTGCCAATGCGGCCAAGGGTGAGAACTATGGCGCGGAGTCGCAGTGGACATGGCAGCCACAGCGCGCGTGGCGGTTTGGGGTCAATGTCGGTCTGCTGCGTGCGCGTTATATGGACTACAAGCGGGCTGATATGAGTTTGTCAGGCCGCGATCAGCCGCATGCACCGCACTGGCAGTTCAGTGTGTCGGCGGACTGGCAGGGCAGTACGGGGCTCTATGCGCACGCGGATGTAAATGGCAAAGACGCATTTTATTTCAGTGCCGGTGATGACCAGCGCACCAGTGCCTATGCCTTGGTCAACCTGCGCGCCGGGTATCGCGCAGAGCGGTGGTCGATAAATGCCTGGGTGCGCAACCTGCTGGATCAGCACTACGTGACGCGCGGCTTTTACTTTGGCAATGAGCCGCCAGACTTTGCGCCCAAGCGTTATGTGGACAATGGCGATCCGCGTCAGGCTGGCATCAGCGCTTCTTTCGTCCTGTACTAAGGGGGCCCCATGCAAATTGGCGTTGAAATGAGCTTGTATCCGCTGCGTGCGGATTACATCCCCACCATTCAGGCATTCATAGATCAGCTCAATGCCGACACACGGCTGCGCGTTGTCACCAACAGCATGAGCACTCAGGTGTTCGGTGATTACGATGTCATCTTTGAGCTGTTGCACCGTGAGGTTCGAGTCACCTTCGAGGCCACAGACAAAGCAGTATTAGTGATGAAGCTATTGGGCCCACTTGGTGAGGACGGTGGCTGACTCACTGACCACGCAGCTGCTGGCAGACCTTGCGGCTACTTCGGCAGCCGAAGGGGTGGCTGTGTTTGCCGGTCTTGTTTATGTGGTGCTGACGGTGCAGCGCAATCGCTGGTGCTGGCTGGCCGGCGGCATCAGTTCTCTTATTCTGGCAGTGCTTGCGGCGCAATCGTTGCTGCCTATGCAGGCGGTACTGCAGGCTTGGTATGTGGCCATGTCTGCATATGGCTGGCTGCGCTGGTCAGATCAAACAGGCACTACTGTGGTGGTGTGGAGCTGGCGCCGGCATCTGCTGGGCGTGGCCGTGTGCTTGGTGGCATCCGCTGTGGTGGCAGCGTGGGTGGCCAGTAACACCAACGCGGCTTGGCCGCTGCTGGACACTGCCACTACGGCTTTCAGCCTCTTTGCCACATTGCAGGTGGCGCGCATGGTCCGCGAGAACTGGCTCTACTGGATCGTCATCGACGCGGTCTCGCTGGTCATCTTCGCGGCCCAAGGCTTGGTGCTCACGTCACTGCTGTTTGCGGTCTATCTGCTGGTGGCTGGTGTGGGCTATGCAACCTGGTGGCGCCAATGCCGCAAGCTGCGTTAGCACTCATTCCTGCCGCTGCATTGCTGGCGATCCCCGGCTGTGAGGAGGGTCGGCCGCCGCAACGAACGCGACGCATGGCCGGTGGCACCTCCGGCACGGCCTGTCTTGAAGTACTGACTGCACGCGGGCGCTTTGCCCTGCGCATCAGGCCCGAACGTGCGCTGCGTGCCGGTGCGGACCCGCATCGGGAGCTCAAGCTGCAGCGCTTGGCGGCGCGCGCCGGTCTGGCACCTGCTGTCATTGCCGCCGATGCCAAGGCTGGCTGGCTGTTGATGGATTATGTCGATGAGCCGGTGTGGGGGCTGTCACTGTTGCAGCAGCCCAACCGTATGGATGCGCTGATGGGTCGCTTGCGGGTGCTGCAAACCCTGCCAGTACCCGACGAACCCGTGTTCGAGCCGTCAGCCTTGCTGCAACTGCAGGGGGCGCTCACGGGCATCTTAGAGCCAGCTTGGCAGGGTCCCGTGCACCAGTTGCTGCGCGCCGCCGAGCCGCTGGTGCTCGAGTGTCGCGTGCAGCCGGGGGCGGCAGTGGCTGCCCATGGCGATCTCAACGTTTCCAACCTTTTGGGGCCGCAGCCGCTGTTGATCGACTGGGAGTACGCCCAATACGCCGACCCCTTGCATGACTTGGCCTGCATGCTCGCCTATTACCCGCAACTGGAGCCCCAATCAGCCCGCTTGCTGGCCGCGCTGGGGCATGACAACGCGCAAGGCCGCGAGCGTCTGGTGCTGCAAAAAAGGCTTTGGGGGCTCATCAACGGCCTGTGGCAGTCATTGCACGGCAGTTAGCTGGATAAACGCTTGGGCCACCGGCACAATAGGCGGCTAAGGCCATACCGCCACGATGCAGGACTGTAATACCCATGACGCTGCTGCGAGTCATTGATCTGGACGGCACTGAGCACGAGGTGGAGGGCCGTACCGGCATCACCTTGATGGAAAATCTGCGCGACCTCGATTACGGGGTGGCCGCTGTCTGTGGCGGCATGTGCGCTTGCGCCACTTGCCATGTTTACGTTGACGCCGAGTGGGTGGGGCGACTGGCTGCGCCGCATTCAGACGAGACCGACCTGTTGGGCGACCTGGCCACGCGTCGTGCCAACTCGCGCCTGTCCTGCCAGATCAAGTTCACGCCCGAACTGGCAGGCATCAAAATCGAAATCGCTGCTGACGAATAACGGCAGCGACGGAGGCAGGGCTGGTAAATCAGCCCTGCGCTAGGTTCGGATCAAACAAAAACATAGTCCATAAGGGCGCTCAATGAACTCTCCGCACCTCAAACCCGGCAAAGCGCTGATCTGCGGCTCGGTGGCCTTCGACACCATCATGGTGTTCCCAGACCGCTTTGCCAGTCACATCCTTGCCGACAAGTTGCACATGCTCAATGTGGCCTTCTTGGTGCCGCAGATGCGCCGTGAAGTCGGTGGCTGTGCCGGCAACATTGCCTACAACGTCAAGCTGCTGGGTGATTCGGGCTATCCGATGGCCATTGTTGGTCATGACTTTGGCCCCTATGCCCAGTGGATGGACAGTCATGGCGTGCCGCGCGATCACTTGCGGGTGGTCGACAGTGAACACACCGCGCAGGCGTTCATCACCACCGATCTGGATAACAACCAGATCACAGCGTTTCACCCCGGTGCTATGGGCCATTCGCACATCAACAAGGTGTCTGATGTCAGTGGTGTGTCGCTGGGCATCGTGGCGCCCGATGGCCGTCAGGGCATGATCGAACATGCGGAGCAGTTTGTGGCCGCCGGCATCCCGTTCATTTTTGATCCGGGCCAGGGCCTGCCGATGTTCGGTGGCGAGGAACTGCGCACGTTCATCGATCAAGCCACTTGGGTGGCAGTCAACGATTACGAGTGGAGCCTGATGGCCGAGCGCACCGGCTGGTCCGAGGCCGAGATCGCCAGCAAGGTTGCCGCCTTGGTGGTCACCCGCGGTGGTTCGGGATCAACCGTCTATGCAGACGGCAAAGTCATTGAGATCCCGCCTGTACCGGTCACCAACATAGTCGACCCGACCGGTTGTGGCGATGCGTATCGTGCCGGCCTCATTCATGGCCTGATGCATGGTCTGCCTTGGGAAGTCACCGGACGCATTGCCTCGTTGATGGGGGCCATCAAAATCGAATGCCGCGGCACGCAAAACCACAGCTTCACGATGCAGCAGTTCAAGGACCGCTATCGCGACAGCTTCGGCATGTCGCTTTGATCGTTTTACCTTTGCTTTTTTTGTCACTCAACATTCAGACAGGAATCGAGCCATGAGCCACAGCTACCTGTTCACATCCGAGTCGGTCTCCGAAGGCCATCCGGACAAAGTCGCCGACCAGATCTCCGATGCCATCCTCGATGCCATCCTGGCCGAGGACAAATATTCCCGCGTCGCGGCCGAAACGCTCTGCAACACCGGTCTGATCGTGCTGGCTGGTGAGATCACCACCAAAGCCAAGATCGACTATCACTCGGTGGCACGCGGCGTCGTCAAGCGTATCGGGTACGACAACACCGACTACGGCATCGACTACAAGGGTTGCGCCGTGCTGGTGGCTTACGACACACAGTCGCCTGACATCGCCCAAGGCGTCGATGAAGGCAAGGGCCTGAACCTTGACCAGGGCGCTGGCGATCAGCGTCTGATGTTCGGCTATGCCGTCAACGAGACCGAAGAGCTGATGCCACTGCCGTTGCATCTGTCGCACCGTTTGGTGCAGCGCCAGGCCGAGCTGCGCCATGCTGGCAAGCTCAAGTGGCTGCGCCCGGATGCCAAGTCGCAGGTCACGGTCAAGTATGTGGATGGCAAGCCCACCGAGATCGACACCATCGTATTGTCGACTCAGCACGATCCGGATATCAGCCACGCTGATCTGACTGAGGCGGTGATTGAAGAGATCATCAAGCCCATTCTGCCGGCGCATTTGGTTGGCAAGTCGATCAACTACCTCATCAACCCGACCGGCCGCTTCGTGGTCGGTGGTCCGCAGGGTGACTGCGGCCTGACTGGTCGCAAGATCATCGTCGATACTTACGGCGGTGCTGCACCACACGGCGGCGGTGCGTTCTCGGGTAAGGATCCGACCAAGGTCGATCGTTCGGCAGCCTATGCCGCGCGCTATGTGGCCAAGAACATCGTGGCCGCTGGTCTTGCCGATCGTTGCCAGGTGCAGGTGTCTTATGCAATCGGCGTGGCCAAGCCCACGCCTACGGCCACTTCGGCCGTAACGAGCCCACCTTCAGCTGGGAACACACAGACAAGGCCGCTGCGCTGGCCGCCGACGCCGGCATCAAGCGCTAAAGCCATTTAAGGAGTATCGAATCTATGTCGACCAAACCCGATTATCTCGTCGCCGACATCTCTCTCGCCGATTGGGGCCGTAAGGAACTCAACATCGCCGAAGTCGAGATGCCCGGCCTCATGGCCATCCGTGCCGAATACGCCAAGACGCAGCCGCTCAAGGGCGCGCGCATCACCGGTTCGCTGCACATGACCATTCAGACCGCAGTGCTCATCGAGACGCTGCAGGCACTGGGTGCGCAGGTGCGCTGGGCTTCTTGCAATGTGTTCTCCACGCAGGATCATGCTGCTGCTGCCATCGCGGTGCGCGGTACGCCGGTGTTCGCCTTCAAGGGCGAGTCGCTGGATGATTACTGGGAGTTCACTCACCGCATCTTCGATTGGCCCGACGGCGGCTACTCGAACATGATCCTCGACGATGGCGGCGATGCCACATTGCTGTTGCACCTGGGAACCCGCGCCGAGTCCGATGCTTCGGTTCTGGCCAACCCCGGTAGCGAAGAAGAAATTTCGCTGTTCAAGAGCATCAAGGCCACCTTGGCCCGTGATCCCAAGTGGTACTCGGTACGCCTGAAGGAAATCCTTGGCGTGTCCGAAGAGACCACGACCGGCGTGCATCGTCTCTATCAGATGCACAAGGAAGGCAAGCTGGCCTTCCCGGCCATCAACGTCAACGATTCGGTCACCAAGAGCAAGTTCGACAACCTCTATGGTTGCCGCGAGTCGCTGGTCGATGGCATCAAGCGCGCCACCGACGTCATGATCGCCGGTAAGGTTGCCGTGGTCTGCGGCTATGGTGATGTGGGCAAGGGTTCAGCCCAGGCTCTGCGTGCGCTGTCGGCCCAGGTCTGGGTCACCGAAGTCGACCCCATCTGCGCTCTGCAGGCGGCGATGGAAGGCTATCGCGTTGTGACCATGGACGATGTGGCCTCACAGGGCGACATCTTCGTGACCACCACCGGCAACTACCATGTCATCACCCACGATCACATGAAGGCGATGAAGAACAACGCCATCCTGTGCAACATCGGTCACTTCGATAACGAGATCGATATTGCTGCTCTCAAGCAGTACACGTGGGACAACATCAAGCCGCAGGTCGACCATGTCATCTTCCCCGATGGCAAGCGCATCATCCTGCTGGCCGAGGGTCGTCTGGTGAACCTAGGCTGCGGCACTGGTCATCCGTCCTATGTCATGAGCTCGTCGTTTGCCAACCAGACGCTGGCGCAGATCGAGCTGTATGCCAATACGGCCAAATATCCGATTGGTGTGTACGTGCTGCCCAAGCACTTGGACGAAAAGGTCGCCCGTCTGCAGTTGGCCACGCTCAACGTCAAGCTCACGCAGCTGACGCCGCAGCAGGCTCAATACATCGGTGTGTCGGAACAGGGTCCTTACAAGACCGATCATTACCGGTATTGATGTAGTGACTGCACGATTGATCGACGGCAAGGCCGTCGCGAAGAAGCTGCGCGCCGAGTATTCGGTGCGCATTGCTGATCTCAAGGCCCGGCACGGTATCGTGCCGGGTATCGCAGTGATCCTGGTCGGCGACAATCCGGCCTCAGAGGTTTACGTCCGCAACAAGATCACGGCGTGCCGTGATACGGGTATCCACTCGGAGTTGTATCGGCTGCCGTCCGATACGCCCGAGGCAGATCTGATGAAGCGCATTGATGCCCTCAATGCTGATCCGGCAGTGCATGGCATCCTGGTGCAATTGCCGATACCGGCGCACATCAGTTTGCCCGCAGTGCTTGAGCGCATTGACCCCTCCAAGGACGTCGATGGCTTTCATCTGTATAACGTCGGCGCGTTGGTAGCGGGTAACACCGTGTTCCCGCCGTGCACACCGTTCGGTGTGCAGAAGCTGCTTGAACACGAGAACGTCCCGATCGAAGGGCGCAACGTGGTGGTGGTGGGCGCCAGCAACATCGTTGGTAAGCCAATGGCACTCATGCTGATGAAGCAAGAAGCCACGGTAGCCATCTGCCACAAGAAAACTCGTGATCTGGCGCAGTTCACGCGTCTGGCAGACATCCTGGTGGTTGCAGCCGGCGTGCCGGGGCTTATCACCGCGGATATGGTTCAAGACGGTGTCGTCGTCATCGACGTGGGCATCAATCGTCTGCCCGATGGTCGCTTGGTGGGTGATGTGGACTTTGAGGGTGTGCGTCAAAAGGCCTCGCTCATCACGCCGGTGCCGGGTGGTGTTGGGCCAATGACCATCACTATGTTGCTGCATAACACCATCGTGTCAGCCGAGCGCAGCCTCAAGCTCGGAAGCTGACGGCGTGTGCATGGCTTGCGATCTGCTGCAGGGCGTTGATCTGGACGCCCTGCATACCGATGCGCAGGCCGTGCGTGACCCGGTGCATTTGCCGCTGATGCGTGGCGGTGTACGGTTCTCGCAGTTATTCCCTGCATTTGGTGTGCCGTTGCACGGTCGCGTGCGTCGTTGTCCGCCTGCGCAGGGTAATGGTCATGCCACTGCCACACCCACTGCTGTTGCACAGTTGATGGCCGATGCCATCGACGACTTCCGGCATTTCTGTGCCGCCAAGCTCGATGGCCGCATTGATGCTTCATTGCGCTTTGTCCTGGCGCTGCCTACACCGTACAGCTGGCTGATGGCTGCGCCCGGGGCACAGCCCGACATTGAGGCGCTTGCTGCACTGGAGCAGACCTATTGCGCTGCTATCACACAGTTGCTGGCGACAGTGCCCCCAGAGCAGTTGGCGGTGCAGTGGGATGCACCGGCAGAATTAAATTTATGGGAAACCCGTGGCCGCGATCTGGCGGCGCCGCGCGGTTTGCCTGAGCGTGTATTGGCGGGTGCGGTGATTGCCAGCACCGAGCGTCAACCCGCTTGGCTGCACTTTGCAGTGCCCGCCGATGCGACCGATACAGACTGGTACGCGCCCTTGGCCAATCTGCAGTTATGGCCCGCGATGGAAGTGCATCTGGGTGTGGTGCATGCCGATTGCGGCGCTACGTCTGCCGTCAATCGACTCGCTGCCGCGCAAGCGGTGTTGCCTTGGGCGGCCGCATCGCTTTCTTGCGCTGCCGATCCGGTGCAGGCGCTGCCGGTGTTGCAGCGCCTCTAAGCTTCAGGCGCCACTTTGTTTATGGGTCAGGGCGCTGGCGGCGGTCCGAACGCAGCAGCCCAGCCATAGATGCCGCCCTCAAGATTGATCGTGTCGCGGCCGCTCTGCGCAGCGATACGGCAGGCACTGAGACTGCGCACGCCACCGGCACAGATAAACACCACGCGACCGTCTGGGATCTCTGCCAGCCGTCCGGGCAGCTGACCCAGTGGTATATGTAGCGAGCCGGGCAGTCGACCGGTCTCCCATTCATAGGGCTCACGCACGTCCACCATCACTAGGCCATCAATGTTGCCGCCACTGAGTGTGGAGGCAAGTTGCTGCGCATCCCAGCTATCGATTGCGGCCATGTCGTTCTCCGGTTCAAGGTGTGTAAGGGTGGGATGGTCGCCGCACACGATGCAGTCGGTACGGCGACGAAAGCTAAACTCCTGAAAGCTCAGCGACAGCGCGTCGTAGACCAGCAGTCGTCCTAGCAACGGCTTGCCGATGTTCAGTAGCAGCTTGAGGGCTTCGGTGGCCTGCAGGCTGCCCATGACGCCTGGCAGCACGCCCAGCACG
>JAPLSH010000014.1:141394-217496 GCA_026398735.1 Pseudomonadota bacterium
GCAGCACGCCCAGCACGCCGGCATCGGCACAGCTGGGCACTACCGCTTGCTCGCCGGCTGGGAACAGGCAGCGATAGCAAGGTGTCTTGCCATCAGGGACCCAGGTCATAGCCTGCCCTTCAAAGCGGTGGATCGCAGCCGATACCAGCGGTCTGCGTTCCAGCACGCAGGCATCGTTGACCAGATAGCGCGTGGCCAGCCGGTCGGTGCCATCGACGATCACATCGTAGGTTTCGACCAGCTGGCGGGCATTGGCGGCGCTCAGGCGCGTGTTGTGGACGGTGATCTGTACGGTCGGATTGAGTTGCAACAGGCGTTCACGTGCTGCCTCGGCCTTGGATTGGCCGATTTGGGCTGTGCCAAACAGGACCTGCCTTTGCAGATTGGACAGGTCGACGGTATCGAAGTCGACCAGACCCAGGTGCCCGACGCCGGCGGCGGCTAGATATAACGCGGCAGGCGAGCCCAGCCCACCGGTACCCACGAGCAGTACGCTGCTGCGTTTGAGTCGCGTTTGCCCGGCTTCACCGATTTCTGCCAGTGCCAGGTGGCGGGCATAGCGGCTGCGTTCGGCGCCGTTCAGCGCGCCGGGCTCGTGTGCTTGGGGAGTCATGGGAGAGCAGATTCCCGTGGCAGGGCGCGGGTGTCAACCCGCCGATGTCCATGGGTGCGGCGCTGCTGCTAGGCTAGCTGCACTTTTGCTTGAGCTGTGGGAGATCCTGCATGAAAACATCCTTGCGCCTGATGCCCGGCCTTTTGTGCCTGTGGGCCTTAAGTTGTGTTGCCAACGCCGCCCAGTCGGTCAGCGTTCCACGTATTGATCAAGAGACTTACCGGCTGCCCAATGGCCTTAACGTCATTCTGGTGCAGGACAAGCGCCTGCCACTGGTGTCGGTCAACATCTGGTATCACGTCGGTCCTGCCAATGAGAAACCGGGGCGTACCGGCTTTGCTCACCTGTTCGAACACATGATGTTCCAAGGCTCAAAGAACGTCCCCGAAGACCAGCACTTCAGCATCCTCGAAGGCGCCGGTGCATCGCAGATCAATGGCACGACAGACTTTGATCGCACCAACTACTTCGAGACCGTGCCGTCCAATCAATTGGAGTTGGCGCTGTGGATCGAAAGCGATCGCATGGGCTTTCTGCCTGAAGTGCTCGATCAGGCCAAGCTAACCAACCAGCAGGATGTGGTGCGCAACGAGCGCCGTCAGAGCACCGAGAACCGTCCCTATGGTTTGATGGACGAGGCGCTGTTCCATACGTTGTTCCCTAAGGGTCATCCTTATTACGCTTCTATCATCGGCTCGCATGCCGATATCGAAGCGGTGCGTTTGGGCGATGTGCGCGATTTCTTCCGTCAGTACTACTCGCCCAGCAATGCCAGTCTTGCCATCGTGGGCGACATCGACAAAGCCGCAGTCAAAGCCATGGTGGCGCGCTACTTCGGTCCGTTAAAAGCAGGCCCGGCAGTAGAGAAGGTCAGCGTGACGCAGCCGCGTATCGACGCGGAGCAGCGCGTGGTGGCGACCGATCGCATCGAGTTACCGCGCGTGTATATGGCCTGGCATACGCCGGCCCTGTTTGCACCCGGTGACGCAGATGCGGATCTTGCCGCAACGGTGTTGGGCGGCGGCAAAACCAGTCGTCTGTATCGCAAGCTGGTCTACGAACTGCAGATCGCGCAGAACGTCATGGCCTCGCAGCAATCGCTGCAGCTGGGTTCAGTGTTTCAGATTGAGGCCACTGCTCGCC
The DNA here is from genome assembly GCA_026398735.1 of Pseudomonadota bacterium. Lineage (GTDB taxonomy): Bacteria > Pseudomonadota > Gammaproteobacteria > Steroidobacterales > Steroidobacteraceae > ZC4RG30. The sequence continues at coordinate 143,151 of JAPLSH010000014.1, forward strand.
AGGGTGTGACGGTAGAGCAATTGGAGCAAGCCATCGATGCAGAGCTGACGCGTCTGGCCGCCGAGGGCCCAACTGCTGAAGAACTCGAGCGAGCGCGCAATGGTGTGCTCACGGGTCTGATGCAGTCGCTGGAAACCGGCATGGGTATCGCCAACCGTCTCAACAGCTATCAGCACTATCTGGGTCGCTCCGATTGGTTGCAGCAGGATCTGGATCGCTACCAGAAAGTCGATGTGGCTTCGGTAAAGTCCTTTGTGCAATCTAGCCTGCGTCGTCAGGCGCGCGTGGTGCTGCATGCAGTGCCCGGCGAGAAGAAGATTGACGATGTGCCGCGTACAGCCGAGCGTGCTGCCGAGGCAGCTCCCACCACAACGCCTGTCGACTGGCGCGCCAAGCGCCCGGTAGCAGCACCGGCTCGTCAGTTCACCTTGCCCGTCCCCAAGCGCTTTACCTTGCCCAACGGCCTGACGGTGATGTTGTTGGAGCAGCACCGATTGCCAGTGCTGTCTGCCAACTTGGTTGTGCTGGCCGGCAGCGATCGCAATCCCATTGCTAAGCCAGGGTTGGCGTCGTTCACCGCTGACATGCTGGATGAAGGCACCAGCACACGCAGCAACGGCAAGCTAGCCGATGACCTCGCCTCGCTGGGTGCGGCGCTGTCCAGCGGCTCCAGCACCGACAATGCAGCCGTGTCGCTGTACACGCTGACACGCAATGTTGATCCGGCATTCGCCCTGCTGGCAGATGTCGTGCTCAATCCAGCCTTCGATGCGAACGAGATCGAACGTGTGCGTCGCAGCAGGCTTACGCAGTTGGTGCAGCAGCGGGAGAACCCGACTGCCGTGGCGCAGCGCAGCTTCAACCAGGCGCTGTACGGTGCGCATCCTTATGGCTATACAGAGCTGGGCACTCAGGCTGCAGTGCAATCAATTGGTCGTGATGACTTGCTGGCGTTCTGGAAGGCCGCCTATCAGCCCGGCAATGCAGCGCTGGTTGTCGCCGGTGACATCACCGAGGGGCAGTTGCGCAGTCTGATTACTAAGCATTTAGGTGGTTGGTCCGGTGCTGGTGACCGTGCGGCGCCGCCAGCTGCCACGCAGGCTGAGACGGCTACGGTAGTGCTGGTCGATAAGCCCGGCGCGCCGCAGTCGGCTTTGCGCATAGGCCAGATCGGTGTGGCCCGTTCCTCACCAGACTATGTTCCGCTGGAAGTCATGAACAATGTCCTCGGTGGCATGTTCTCCAGTCGTATCAACCTGAATCTGCGCGAGCGCAACGGCTATGCCTACGGTGCCGGTTCCGGGTTTGCGTTTCGTCGAGGCCCCGGGCCTTTCGTGGCAACTAGTTCGGTACGCACCGATGCCACGGCACCAGCCGTCAAAGAAATCTTCAATGAGCTGCGCAGCATTCGCGAAGCCGAGGTCACACCGGCCGAGTTGACGCTGTCGCGTGATTCTTTGGCACGGTCCCTGCCCGGCATGTTTGAGACCAGTTCGTCGATGGCTGGCAGCAGCGCACAGTTGTTTGTGCACGGTCTGCCGCTCGACTACTACCAGAAACTGCCGCAATCGATTCTTGCAGTGACGGCGGCGGATGTGTTGCGCGTTGCGCGCGAGCATCTGCAGCCAGAACGTATGGTCAGTGTGGTGGTGGGTGATCGCGCCAAGGTCGAAGATTCACTCAAGGCCTTGGGCATGGGGCCTGTCGAGGTGCGGCAGGCAGAGTAGGTCGGCGCAGCCATGACGCTGCGCCTGCGCGTGGTGCTATTCACGCTGGCCGTCCTGGTGCCAGCGTGTGTGGCATTGGGAGGGCTGGTGGCCGCCGCCGGCGATAGGGATCGTCTGGCGTTCGAGTCGCGGGTCCGTGAGACCACACGCGCTTTGTCCATGGTGCTCGACCGGGATCTGGAACGGCGCGCCGGCATTTTGCAGGTGCTGGCAGCCTCGCCGCAGTTGCAGGACTGGGACCTTGATTCGTTGTGCAAGCTCGCCAATGCAGCATTGTTGGGAGCTCCGGGGCCCATTGCGCTACGCGATAGTCAGCGCCAATACCTCAATACTACTCAGCCCGGCTGCAAGGTCCCTGCCGACGTGGTGCCTGTGCTGCAGCGTTCGCGTACTAGCCCGGAGAGCCAGCTAACGCCGCTGTTTGCCGGTTCGATAACGCACGAGTTGATGATGCTTATCGATACGCCGGTTGTTGTAAAAGGCCGTGAGTATTTTTTGGGCTTGGGCATACGGCCGGCCGAACTGCAGAGCATGATCGATCAGCAGCGGTTGCAGCCAGGTTGGACGGCGGCGATTCTCGACAGCGAAGGCGTGGTGGTCGCGCGTTCGCCAGATCCGCAAAAGTGGCTTGGCAAGCCCGGCAAGGACCATGCACGTAAATCCAGTGAGGTAGATGCAGGAACATCTACTGCGCTGCTACCCGAGGGCTCGATGCCCGGCTTCGACGCGTCGGGGCAGGCGGTGCAGGTTTTTTACAGCAGGTTACCTCGCCACGGCGTGACCTTCTTTATCACAGTGCCGGCCAAGCAGATGGGCGAGTTGGGCAAACGTATTGTGTCAGAAATGATAGTGCTGACTTTTTTGATGATCGTCCTTGCTTGCCTGTTTGCCTATTGGGTAGGGGATCGCGTGTCGCGTCCCATCGAAGCGTTACGTGATGCGGGCCGTGATCTGCAAGCCGGAATGCCCGTGCTACCTATAGCCAGCGGAGTGAACGAACTTGCTGCCATCGGCTCTGCGCTGGTAAAGGCTAGCGAGGCTAACCGGAACAGCACTGCGGTGATGAATCGTCGTATTGCAGAGGCGGTGGCGGCCACCGAGGCGACGCAGAAACAATTGTTGCAAAGCCAAAAGCTAGAGACGGTAGGTCAGTTGGCCGGTGGCGTTGCGCACGATTTTAATAATGTGCTGCAAACGATCTCTACGGCTTTGCATGTGCTGGGCGCACTGCCGCAACAAGTTGCGGCAAGACCGGTTATTGAGGCCGGTCAGCGTGCTGTGCAACGTGCTGCGCGCTTGGTGCGTCAACTGTTATCGCTGGGGCGAACGCCGCCGCTTGAACCACAACCGACTGATCTGCGTGATCTGCTGCTGCAAATGCATGACTTGCTGTCTTGCACCTTGCCGCCGCAGTTGCGCTTGCAAACCGATTTGACGCCAGAGCTTTGGTTAATTGAAGCTGATCCGGCGCAGCTTGAGGTGGCGCTGCTCAACCTGGTATTCAATGCTCGCGATGCCACGCTGGGCAAAGGTCTTGTGACTATCAGTGCCAACAACCAGTCCTCCAATGACGGGGATTGGGTTGTGATAACCGTACATGACAATGGTGAAGGCATTGCGCCGCATGTGCTGCCGCGCATTTTTGAACCGTTTTTCACCACCAAGGAAGATGGTCGTGGCACCGGTTTAGGACTGGCGCAAGTGCGTCGGTTTGCATCGTTGTCCCAGGGGACTGTCACTGCTGAAAGCATTTTGGGACAGGGCTCGAGCGTCAAATTGAGACTGCCTCGCGCGACTCGGGCTGTGTCCCAAAGTCTGCTCGATCAAGCTGCAGGACAATTGGCCGGCCCCTGTTGGCTGCTGTTTGTTGAGGATGATCTGCTGGTGGCGCAAGTAATCGTTCCTGCGCTGGAAAGTGCCGGATTTTCGGTCCTGCACGCGCGCAGAGGTGACGAGGCTTTGGCGATGCTTCGCGCCGGTACGCGCTTCGACTTGGTATTCTCCGATATCATGATGCCGGGTAGCGTGGATGGCTTGGCCTTGGCTCGGTGTCTGGCGCTGGATTGGCCGCATATTCCAGTGGTGTTGGCATCGGCATTTGCTAGCGACGTAGCGCAGTTGCCCGAGGTGCCAGTGCTCGTTAAGCCCTTTTCCATCCAGACTCTGGTCACTGCCCTAGTAGAAGCCCTAGCAAGACATGTCCGACCTTCCACCAATTGATCCTGCGCCCGCCGAGGGCGTCTCGACAACCTATCGCCGCGCTGATCGACGCGTCGCACTGGTGACCGGCGCGGGGTCAGGTGCCGGTGCAGCGATTGTCCATGCCTATGCTCAAGCCGGCATGCGCGTGGTGGTCTCCGATATCGACTACACGCTGGCTGGTTCCGTGGCGGCCGATGTTCGCAATCGAGGCGGCCAGGCGCTGGCTCATCGTTGCGATGTGGCAAGCCAAGAGCAAGTCGTGGCACTCATTGAGCGCGCCCAGCGCGACTTCGGCGCGATCTCTTGTGTTGTGAATAACGCCGGGCCCTGTCTGGAAGACGCACCACTGGAGCATTGGTACCGTCTGGTCAGCGCAAATCTGCTGGGCACCTTGCTTGTTACGCGACATGCGCTCGATGCCATGCAGGATCGAGGCGGTTCTATCGTCAATATTGGGGCCAGTATTGGCTTGGGTCTGGGTGCTGCGGCGCAGCCGGCTTATGCCGCGGCTAAGGCCGGCGTAATGCGCTTTACCGCAGCTATGCGCTTTGCTCATCAAGACCATGGCGTGCGCATCAATTGTCTGGTGCCAGACTGGATTGCTACCGAGTCGCGTTTGGCCTGGTTAGCAGGGTTGTCTGCAGAGCAGCGACAACACTGCGGTGTGCCTGATGTGCTTAGCACACCAGAGCAGGTCGCTCAGGCGGTATTGGCCCTATCGCAGCGCCTGGATCATGCCGGGCGCGTGGTGTTGTGCCGTGCTGGTCAGCCGCTGCAACTGCTGCCCATTGAAGACGTGGGCTATGGACAGCTTGAGCCTTTTTGATTTGGTCGACGTTACGGGAGTTTGTCTTGAAAGTGATCAATAGCATTGCCGATCTGCGTGAGATCGCCAAGCGTCGTGTACCACGCGCAATCTTCCAATACCTCGACCATGGCTCTTACGATGAAGTCACATTGCGGCGCAATCGCAGCGACTTTGAGGCGCTGCAGTTTCGTCAGCGGGTGTTAGTAGACGTAACTAAGCAATCAATGCAAAAGGACATTCTGGGTGTTCCGGCCAGCATGCCGCTGGTGCTGGCGCCGTGCGGGCTGACTGGCTTGGTACACCGTGACGGAGAAATCCTCGCAGCCCAGGCTGCCGAGGCCTTTGGTGTGCCGCTGTGTTTGAGCACGGTGTCCGTGTGTTCCATCGAAGATGTTGCCGCTGCCACCAAGGCTCCCTTCTGGTTCCAGCTCTATGTCATGAAAGATCGCGGGTACACAGGTGCATTGATCGATCGTGCAGAGGCTGCGGGCTGCCCGGTGTTGGTGCTCACAGTCGATATTCCAGTGTCCGGACTGCGCCGGCGTGATGCCAAGAACGGCTTGGCTGTGCCGCCGCGTGTGACGTTCAGTAACCTCATCGATATGGCGACCAAGCCCGCTTGGGTGGCTGGCGTGTTGATGAGCAAGCGCAAGACCTTTGGCAATCTGGCAGCGGCCATGCCCCATACCGGCGTGGCTACGTTGTCGCAGTGGATCGCTTCGCAGTTTGATGCCTCAGTCACGTGGAAGGACTTTGAGCAGATCCGGGCACGCTGGAAAGGCAAGTTGGTCATCAAGGGCATCCTTGATGCCGATGATGCGCGTCGCGCAGTTGAGCTCGGTGCGGATGCCGTTATCGTCAGTAATCATGGCGGCCGTCAGCTCGATGGTGCGCCGTCCACCATCTCTGCACTGCCGCGTGTGGCCGAGGCTGTCGCCGGTCGCTCACAAGTGCTGCTCGACAGCGGTGTGCGCTGCGGTCAGGACGTGCTCAAGGCGGTGGCTTTGGGTGCCGATGCAGTGCTTATCGGCCGCAGCTATCTGTACGGGCTCGGTGCCGCGGGCAAGTCTGGTGTGACCTTGGCGCTAGAGATCCTTGCGCGTGAGTTGCAGGTGAGCCTGGCGCTCACCGGTTGCAACGATGTGCGCGAGGCGACGCCAGCAATCCTCTGCCGGGACTAAACAGCCGCCGACGTCGTGGTTACATGACTAGCGGCGTGGCGATGAACTGCACGCCGCGTTGGCCGCGCGGCACTTTGTTCTTGAATGCTGCTGGTTTTACGACCAGCACGTCGCAGGGCAGGGCATCGAGAATACGTTCTGCTGTGTTGCCGATCAGCAAGCGCTTGAGCCCGCTGCGCGAGATTGCGCCCATCACCACAATATCAGCGTGCAGCTTCTTGGCAGTAGCCGGTATTGCATCAACCGCATGCTTGGCGACCAGATGCCGGTTGGCGGTGCGAATATTGCTGCCCTTGAGTGCCTTGTCGATAGCGCTTTGAGCGTGACTGGCCGCCTCGACTTCGATGTAGGCAGACAGGTTGGGAAGATTTACATCCAAGCGGTCAATGTCCAAGGTTGCCGGTGCAAACGCATGCACTGCATGCAGATCGCCCGTTAACGCTTTGGTGATGGCAGTGGCAGCATCGAGAATGCCTGCATCAAGCTTGGTTGGCTTGGCAAAGCTGTGCGACGGATCAATGGCCGCTAACACCACGGGCTTGTCGTATTGGCCCTTGGTCTTGACCAGCAGCACCGGCACTGTTGCCTTGCGTAGCAGTTCCCAGTCGCTGAAACGCAGTGCCCAAGCGGCAATGTGCCGTGTGGCGTGACGCTCAGCCACGATCAGATCTGCTTTTGTACGCGAGGCACGACGCAGCACGGCCTCGAAGGCGGGGAAATCCCATTCGACGCAGATTGCCACTTTGGTACCGGCTTCACGCAGCTTGGTGGCCACACGATCCAAGCGCTCGAGTTGCGAGTTCTTCCAAGTCTTCTGGAGTTGCCGCACGCTTTGACCGGCCAGCGTTAGTGCATCCACATAGACCGGTTCGCATATAGCGTGGAAGAGCTCCAGTTCTGCGCCTGTCGCGCGTGCCAGTTGAGCTGCCTTTTGTACGGCAGGCATGCTGCGGGCACTGGTGTCTTTGATAGCAACAAGGATGCGACGGATTCTGGCCATGGTTAGCTCCTGGTTGGATACGCCGGCATACCGCTGCCGGTCTGATGGCTATCAGTGTGCCGTCATTGAATATAGGGCTCCACCGGTGCAGTGCGGTACCTCTAAGTAGTTCTACTTGGGTACTCTTGGCAGACGGGCCGACCGGCCTTAGTGGAGTGCAACATGACAGGCAAAGTGGCGGTGGTGACGGGGGCGGGATCGGGCATCGGTCGCGCAGTGGGCATTGCGTTGGGTCAGGCTGGCTATGCGGTGGTGCTGGCAGGCCGGCGTCTCGAATTGCTGCACAGGGCGGCTGCCGAGGCTGGCGCACAGGCCTTGGCCGTACAGGCCGATGTCACCGAGCCTGGGCAGGTGCAGGCGCTTTTTGATAAGGCTGTGCAGGCATTTGGTCGGGTCGATGTGCTCTTTAACAACGCCGGTGCTGCACTGCCGCCGACACCGATTGAAGACTTGCCCTTCGAGGCCTGGCAACGGTTGGTCAACACCAACCTGACCGGCGTGTTCTTGTGTACGCAGGTAGCCATGCGTGTGATGAAGGCTCAGCAGCCACGCGGTGGCCGCATCATCAACAATGGTTCGATTGCCGCTTACACGCCGCGACCGCATCAAGGTGCGTATGCGGCTACCAAACACGCGGTCAGTGGCCTTACCAAAACCACTGCGCTGGAAGGGCGTCAGTACGACATTGCCTGCGGCCAGATCGACATTGGCAATGTGCAGACCGATCTTGGTATCCCGATGTCAGCCGGGGCCTTACAGGCCGATTTCACGCGCAGACCTGAGCCCACCTTCGATGTGAAGCACGTGGCTGATGCGGTGCTGTACATGGCAGGCCTGCCGTTGGATGCCAACGTGCTCAACATGACAGTCATGGCTACTGCGATGCCGTTTGTGGGTCGGGGCTAAGTTATGAAGCAACCCGTAGGCTTGTATCACGCTCCTGCTGGACACTGGGTTGGCGATGGCTTTCCGGTACGCAGCTTGTTCAGCTACGACCGGTTGGGTCGTCATGTCAGTCCTTTTCTGTTGTTCGACTATGCCGGGCCACAGCTGTTTGATCCCACGCAGCAGCGGCGTGGTGTGGGAGCTCATCCGCATAGGGGCTTCGAGACGGTGTCCATTGTCTATGGTGGGGGCGTTGCGCACCGCGACTCGGCGGGCAACGGTGGCGTCATTGGTCCGGGTGATGTGCAGTGGATGACGGCTGGTTCCGGGCTGCTGCATGAGGAGTTTCACAGTGAGCAGTTCGCCCGTGAGGGTGGGCTGCTGGAGATGGTGCAGTTGTGGGTCAACCTGCCAGCTAGCGCCAAGTCTGTGCCACCGCGTTATCAGACCATCGTCGATGCTCAGATTCCGGTGCTTGGGCTGCCGGGCGGCGCAGGTCAGGTCCGTTTGATAGCCGGTGAATGGCAAGGCCAGCGTGGACCTGCTGACACGCATACGCCCTTATGGGTGTGGGATGTGGCACTGGCGCTGGGGGCAGAGGTCGACTTCCCGGTACCGGCAGGCTGGAACGTAGTGGTGGCGTTGTTGCACGGTGAACTGGATGTAGGCGCTAGTCAGACCATGGGGCCGGCTGATATGGCGCTGTTTGATGCTAGCGCGGCAGGGCTGCGCCTGAAGGCCAAGGCCGATAGCCGGTTGGTATTGCTGGCGGGCGAGCCGATTGACGAGCCCATTGTCGGGTATGGGCCGTTTGTGATGAACACGCGAGCCGAGATCGAGGCCGCGTTTGCTGATTATCACGCCGGTGTGTACGGGCAAATGTAATGCCCCAAAAGAAAAAGGCCCGGGATAACCCGGGCCTTTCTGTAGCGCGTTAGCGCAGAGGCTGCTTACCAGCGGCCGCCGCCACCGCCGCCGCCGCCGTAGCCGCCACCGCCGCCGCTGTCGCCGCCACGGTAGCCGCCGCCGCCGCCGCCGCTGCCGCCGCGGTAGCCACCGCCACCGCCACCGCCGCCGCCGCCGCCGAAGCCACCACCACCGCCGCGCGGCTTGTCCTGGGCCTCATTGATGCGCAGGGCACGACCGCCCAGCTGCTGGCCGTTCAGGCTCTCGATAGCGCGGGCTGCGTCAGCCTGTGCCATTTCCACGAAGCCGAAGCCACGGGGACGACCGGTCTCACGATCGGTCGGCAGGGCCACTGAAACAACGTTGCCGTGCTGGGCAAACAGAGTGCGAAGTTCCTGCTCGGTAGCAGTAAAGGGCAGGTTGCCCACATAGATCTTGGTCATGAAAAACTCTCTCGGTAACAAAACGAATGAACTGTCATAAAATGCAGGAACAGCAAGCGAAGTCAGGGAGAGAGCGTCTCACGAGCCATCGGAGTGAATCCTGTCACTTGACCGCTGCAAGGCATCTTTATATGCCAAAAAAGCAGGCGATCTCGGCCAGAATATCCCATTTGCGGCCGAGGTGCAGTTTTTTTGCGTTAAAGTTCGCTCAAATCGACACGTTCAGGGGCGAAACACATGGCAGATTTTTCAAAAACGGCCACCGGCCGCGGCTATAACGCGCCGATGCGTTTCGAAGCCGACATCGACGACTGTGAGGTTGTCGGCAAGCTGCCTTCTGACCTCGATGGTGCCTTTTTCAGAGTCGGCGGCGAATGGTACTACCCGCCCTTGAGCCCGGACGATGCGCCGCTTAATTCCGACGGCTTCATCAGTTCCTTCCGTTTCAAGTCCGGCAAAGTCGATTTCCACAATCGCTGGATACATACCCATCGTTTTGAAGAGCAGCGCAAGGCGCGCCGCCAGCTGTACGGCAATTATCGAAATCCCTATACCGATGATCCGTCGGTGCGTGATCCTCTGCATCCCAATTTGCGTACGGTGTCCAACACTGCGCCGGTAGTGCATGCCGGCAAACTGTTTTCGCTCAAGGAAGACGGGCTGCCTTACCAGATTGACCCCAACACGCTTGCCACCAAAGGCACATGGGACTTTCAGGGTAAGTGGAAGAGCCAAACCTTTGCGGCGCATCCCAAGATTGATCCGCTGACGGGTGAGATGATTGCGCTGGGCTACGAGGCAACAGGGCTGCTGAGTGATGATGTGTTTATTTACACCATCGACAAGAGCGGCTCGGTCAAACGCGAGGTGCGCATCAAGCAGCCCTATGTCAGTTTGATTCATGACATGGCGATAACGCACAAGCACATCATCCTGCCGTTCGGCGGTTATGTGACCAGCAAGGAACGACTGGCTGAGGGAAAAGTGCATTGGGGTTGGGATCAGACCAAGCCCAGTTATATCGGTGTGCTGCCGCGCGATGGTGATGCGAAGGATCTGCGCTGGTTCAAGGGTCCAGAGCGCTGCATGATGCATGTGTTCAACGCGCATACCGAGGGCAACAAAGTCATCCTCTACGCGCCGTTTTACGACTCCAACTTCTTCCCCTTCTTTCCTCCGATCGACGGCTCGCCCTGGAACCCGGCCAAGGCCAGAGCCTTCATCCGCAAGATCACGTTGGATCTGGACTCCAAGTCCGACGGTTGGCAGGAGGAGATTCTCTGGCCGACGCAGGTTGTGGATCTAGGCAAGGTGGATCCGCGCGTCGTTAGTCTGCAGTCTCGCTACCTGTACACCTCGTACAGCGATGCCTCCAAGCCCTATGACCGCGATGCCAGTGGCCCCGGTGCGCCGGCCCGCACGAACAATAGCTACATGCGTTTTGACATTGCCACCGGCAAGGTGGAGTCGCTGTTTGCTGGCCCCACACACAATTTGCAGGAGCTTAGCTTCGTGCCGCGGGGGCGTGGTGAGGAAGGAGTTGGCTACATTGTCGGCGTGGCCGCCAACTATGCCGAAATGCGTTCTGAGCTGATCGTGGCAGATGCGCAGCGGCTGGGTGAGGGCGAGATCGCGCGTGTCATCCTGCCGTTCAGGCTCAACAGCCAAGTGCACGGCGTCTGGGCTGACGCCAAAGAGTTGCCTTTTAAGTGACGGTAAGCTGGGCAGCATTGCTGCTGCCCAGCCCGGTCGTCAGGCCAGCCAGTCCTTACCGCGCAGTGTCGTGAGGTAGGGCAGCAGTTGGGCGTCTAACTCTGCGCTGGGCGATTCATAGGCCCAGCGCACCTCTGGCGGCATGGACATCAGGATGGAATTGGTGCGACCGCCGGACTGCAAGCCAAAGTGCGTGCCGCGGTCGAAAACCAAGTTGAACTCCACATAGCGGCCGCGGCGATGCAGTTGGTATTCGCGCTGCGCTGAAGTCCAGGCAATGCCTTGGCGACGATCCACTATGGTTTTGTAGACATCACCAAAGCCGTTGCCTACTGCTTGCATGAAGCCAAAGCATTGTTCCCAGGGCATGCCCAGCTCTGGCGTCTCTTCGTTTAAGTCGTCATAAAAGATGCCACCGATGCCACGGGCTTCACCGCGATGCTTGAGATAAAAATATTCATCGCAGATGGCACGGGTTTGGGCGTATAGCGTCTGGCCGTACGGGGCACAGGCATCACGCGCGGCTGTATGCCACGCAATGACATCTTCTTCGTAGGGTAGATACGGCGTCAGATCAAAGCCGCCACCGAACCACCAGGCGTCGCCGGCATTGAAGAAGCGTACGTTGGCGTGTGCCGTGGGCGCATGCGGATTGCGTGGATGCATCACTACCGATACACCCATCGCGCGCCACTCGCGGCCAGCCAGATGCGGATTGCGCGCGGTAGCGGCCGGCGGCAGCTTGTTGCCGCGTACGTCCGACAAGGCAACGCCGCCGCGTTCCATGGTGGGGCCGTTTTCCTGCACCGCCGTGATACCGCGACCTTGCATCGACTCGGCCGATGCCGGTCGAGTCCACTCATCGCGACGGAACTCTCCGCCAAAGCTGCTGGTCAGATCGCGTTGCAATTGCAGTAGGAAGGCATAGACGGCCTCGCTGCGGGCATCTGCTATCGCCGTGCTCATGGCGTCACCGCAGCGGCTAATGCCGCCGCCTCCACTTTGGCTTCGCCTGCAACATAGCCGCGGATCCGCTCGGAACCGCCCTCAGGCAGGAAGCTCTTCCACGCGATCATGCCGTTGCCCTGCAGTGCGCCGTCCTCGACGATCGAACGCCAGCTGTCTTTGCTGGCCAAGGTGGGTGAACGGCGCAGGTCCGGCAAGATGTTGGGCGAGCGCGCGTTGAGGCCATGGCAGCGACCGCAGCGGTTCAGGTACAGATCTTTGCCCTGTTCGATGTCGGTAGCGCTCCAAGTCTCGGTGACTATGACCGGCGGCTCTGCCCTGGGCGGGTCCGGTGGCAGCACCGCTGTGCCGCCGAGTTTGAAGGCTACCAAACGTCCCGGTTGGCGAGCGCGCACATCCGGTGTTCCGGCGATGATGCTGCCGCCACCGGCACCGGTGGTTGCAAGAATGTATTGCTCGCCGTCGATGGCATAGCTGATGACGCCACCGACAATCGCGTTGGGAGTTTTATGGCTCCAAACCTGCTCACCGGTATCGGCGCGGTAAGCAGACAGTTCGCCCATGACGACGTTGCGGCTGTGGCCCTGGAATACCAAGCCACCTGCAGTGGCCAGTACTGCGCCACCGACACCGGGTGTTTTCCAAGCAGCCTTTTGTGCGACTGGGTCCCAGGCAATCAGGTTGGCCTGAGGCTTGGGTGCTTTGGGATCGGGAACGGGCGGCGCTTCGCCCGGCATGTGGCTGGCAAAATGATAGGTACCGATATTGTCCAGGCCCTTCACGTACTCGAAGCTTGGACGCGGCAGGTGACGCCCGCTTGAGTAGTCGAATGCCTGCAGATAAAACAGCTTGGTCTTGGGGCTGAATGCGGTCGGATTCCAGGAGTGGCCGCCGCCTTCGCCCGGGCTGGCCGTGAAGGGTTGCTTGCGCTCATCAAAGCGCGCCGCAGGATTGTCGATGGGCTTGCCGGTCTTTTTGTCGATACCGAGCGTCCAGTTGATGCCTTGAATGTAAGGCTCAGCCGAGATCAACTCACCGGTGCGACGATCCAAGTTGTAGAAGAAGCCGTTCTTTGGCGTGTGCATCAGCACCTTGCGTGACTGCCCACCGATGTCCAAGTCGGCCAAGATCATGTCTGCGACGGAGTCATAGTCCCAGATGTCACCCGGCGTCTCTTGGTAGTGCCATTTGTAAGCGCCGGTGCGCGCATCCAATGCCACCACCGAGCAGATAAACAGGTTGTCGCCCTTGCCGCCGGAACGGAAGGTGCGCAGCCACGGATAGCCATTGCCTGTGGCCAGATACACCTGATCTAGCTCCGGGTCGAACACGATAGAGTTCCAGACATTGCCGCCGCCACGATAGGACTCGTATTTGCCAAACCACGTGGGCTGAGCAAACTTGGCGATGGCTTCATCGCTGGCTGCACCGTCGGCTTTGCCCGGTTCGCCTGGCACCGTATAAAACCGCCAGGCCAGTTCACCGGTATCGGCCTTGTAGGCACTGATAAAGCCGCGGCCACCAAACTCGCCACCGCTGTTGCCGATGAACACCAGTCCTGCACCCACGCGCGGTGCGCCGCTGATGGCATACATGGTTTCCGGATCAAAAGTGGCGGTGCTCCATGCTTGCTTACCGGTAGCCGCATCCAGAGCGATGAGCCTGCCGTCGAAGGTGGCGACGAACACTTTGCCCTGATAAACCGCTGCGCCACGGTTCACCACATCACAGCAATTGCGCGCTGCATGTGGGCCGTTGACCTTAGGGTCAAACTGCCACAGCGTTTTGCCGGTTTTGCCCTCTACCGCATAGACCTTGCTCCAAGCGGTGGTGACGTACAGCACGCCATCGACTGCAATCGCAGTGGCTTCCTGGCCGCGGTTGGTGTCGAAATCCAGCGACCAAGCTGGCTTAAGGTTGGCGACGGTCTGCAGGTTGACGGCATCCAAGCCCGAATAGCGCTGCGCCAGTTGATTGCCACCGTGAGCAAGCCAGTTTTGCGGCTCGCTGTCGGCCTTGGCCAAGCGGGCGTCATCCACTTGACCGGCAGGAGCCACTGCTGTGGTTGTTGCTTGTTTGCTGCTGCAGCCAGCCAGAGTAAGCAGCAGCAGGGCGGCGAGAGCGGTATTGAAGTGCTTCATGGGGTTTCCTAGCGTGTGCCGGCTTACTTGGGCCAGCTGTCCTTGAACTGCAGCATTACCTCGCGCAGCGAGCGAGGCTTGCGACCGGTGATGCGTTCAACGTGGTCGGTGACCACATTAAAAAAGCCTTCGCGTATCGACTGACCAAAGGTAACCATGTCATCGCTGGACCAAGGGATTGGTGCCGTAACGGGATCATCTGAGGCATGACGCGGCACGCCCAGCGAATCGAAGTAGGCAAACATCGCTTCGTCGTCTACGGGCTTGTAGGCGATGTTCTTGCCGCTGAGTTCAATGGCCATCTGCACGGCCTTGGGGAAGCTCAGCAATTCAGGGCCGGTGATGTCATAGGCTTTGTTCTCGTGGCCTGACTGCGTCAACACACCTACCGCGGAGGCGATGCAATCCTCGCGCGATACGAAGGCGATGGGACCATCGTGGGCATTGTCGGGCAATACACCGGACATCAATGCCGGCGGAATGACCGCCGCTGCAATGGCTTCGGCGTACTGGCTGTCACGCAGAAACGTGTAGGACGCACCAGACTTTTCGATGATCAACTCGGTGGCGCGGTGATCGAGCTTGACGATGGCAGGATTGTCTTCGCGAGCTGCACCTAACAAAGAGGTGTAGACAATATGTTTGACGCCCGCGGCCACTGCCGCTGTGACGGCGTTTTGATGCTGGCCGACTCGTGATCCCACGCGTGCGGTGCTGATCAGCAGCATGCGTGTGCCACCTGCAAATGCAGCTGGCAACGATGACGGGGCATCAAAATCTGCAAACCGCACGCTGGCGCCGCGCGCAGCAAACTCTGCCAGACCCGCTGGTTTGCGAGTCGTGAAAATCAGTTCGGAGGCGGGAATCTTGTCGAGCAGTTGGGCGGCGGCAGCGCGGCCAAACCCACCCGAAGCGCCAGTGATAATGATGGCCATGTGCGTGCGATGCCCCCCTGATTCGATACGGGTCGCGTACCGCGACCCTGACTGTGGCCGAGGGTACCATCGGCGCCGCTTTACTGGCATCCGAGGTGGCCGCGTAGCGGGGTAGGGGGTATCTTGGCGTCCATGCCAAAACTAGCTGCCAATCTCTCCACGATGTTTACCCAACTGCCGCTGGCACAGCGTTTTGCCGCGGCTGCGGCGGCAGGGTTTTCTGCCGTTGAGTGCCAGTTCCCTTATGAATTGCCGGCTGCGGAGCTGCGCGCCTCGCTGGATCTGCTGGGGCTGCAGCAGGTGCTTATCAACACCAGCCCCGGCGAGGCCGGCGAGCGTGGACTTGCGGCCCAGCCCGGGCGGCAGAAGCAGTTTCGTGAGGCCATGGAACAGGCGCTGCACTACGCGCAGGTGTTGCGCTGTCCGCGCATCCATGTGATGGCGGGTGTTAAGCCCGCCGAGGCCACCTTGCAGCAGTGTCTGGAGCAGTACCTGGTTAATTTGGAGTGGGCTGCGCGGCGCTGTGGGGATGCTGGCGTGCTGGCACTTATCGAGCCCATCAACACGCGAGTGGATGTCCCCGGCTATGTGCTCGACAGCACGGCCTTGGCGTTGCAGTGCCTGCACGAGGTGGGTAGTGCGCATCTCAAGATGCAATATGACGTCTACCATATGCAGATCATGGAAGGTGACGTCGCCCGCAGCATTGAGCGGTTGCTGCCGCAGATCGGTCATATCCAGATTGCCGATAATCCGGGCCGCCATGAACCCGGTACAGGTGAGATCAACTTTGCTTGGTTGCTGCGTCATATCGATGCGCTTGGCTATGACGGCTATGTCGGCTGTGAATACGTTCCGGTAGGCGACACACTCAGTGGATTGACTTGGGCGCGTGACTTCCTGCCCCGCAGGCATTGAACATCGATTGCGAATATCTTTGACAGTTAAGTCAAATAAGCCGCCTTTACTTAGTTCAGCCGCTAACTTGGCCCCATGAACACCAAAACCAGAAAACGACTTACGGCTCTCGTTTTTTTGATGTCTGCAGCAAGCGCTAGCGCAGCGCATGCCGGGACGGTCAGCATCGCCGATGCCTATTGGGGCGGTACACCAGACACAAACGGCGGCACGCAAGTGGCGTCAGCTGCAACGGGTGCAGATGTTATCGGTGCAAGTGTGTTCGACATCCAGGGAATGGATGTCACGCTGACCGGCAACATTCTTACGGTCAAGGTCAACACCAACTATTCAAACAAATCCGGCCCGGTGTCTGGGACGGTGTATGGCGATCTGCTGATTAGTACGACGGGTTGGCATCCGTACACGGCAGCAGGCTGTGGAGCGGCGCAGTTCTATGCCTGCGATACGTTTGCCAATACAGGAACCAATTGGAACTATGCGGTCGACACGTCGACCGGCGGGCTCTATGCCATTGCACGCGGCAACATCATCACCACCGATCAAGCGTTTGGTGTCACGCAGCCAGGTTGGACCTACCGGACGGGCCAGGCCACTTTGATCAACGGCGGGACCTATGCCGGTGCAGCGAGCTTTGACGATTCGCATGCGGGCGTTGGTGGTTATCTGGTCTATACGGTGGATGTCTCAAGCTTGGGGCCGCTGGCGACCTTGGCGTTGCAGTGGAACATGATCTGCGGCAACGACACGATGCAGGGCGAAGTCTCTGTGCCAGAGCCCACCACCGGTTTGCTTATGGCGTCTGGCCTGCTGTGTATGCTGGGTTTTCGCCGGCGCCTGCGTTTGAGTTAGATTGCCGGCTACCGCGACCGGCGGTTTGTCGGAGTCTGTGATGTCCACTCAAGCGCTACACCTGATCTCGTCGATGGCTACCCGTAAGCTGCTGGACGAGCTTGCCGCGCAATACACGGGTGCCACGGGTCAGTCTGTCTCGTGCAGTGCTGCCGGCGGTGTCGACGTTGCCAAGCGGGTGCGCGCTGGCGAGTACACCGATGTGGTGGTGTTGGCAGACAACGTCATCGACAAACTTATCGCCGAAGGGCATCTGTTGATGGGCAGTCGTGTTGATGTGGTGCGTTCGGGCGTCGCTGTTGCGGTGCCTGCCACCGATCCTGTGCCAGATCTCTCTAGTGAAGAATCAGTGCGACTGGCGGTGCTTGCGGCGCCGACGATCAGCTATTCCACAGGCCCCAGTGGCGTGTACTTGGAACAGTTGTTTACCCGTTGGGGCATCTTTGAAACGGTCAAACCGCGCATCGTTGTGCCGCCGCCGGGTGTGCCTGTGGGTTCATTGGTAGCAGACGGTCGCGTGGCCCTGGGCTTTCAGCAGCTCAGTGAGTTGCTGGGTATCGAGGGTCTGGTGGTGGCAGGCCCGCTGCCGCCGGCCATCCAAACCATTACGGTGTTTTCTGGGGCAGTCAGTGCGCAGAGCCGCACACCCGCAGCGGCCGCTGCGCTGTTGGCACAGCTAGGTGCCCCTGCAACCGCTGCCGTGAAGCAGCGTCACGGCATGGACGGAGCCTAGCCCAAGGTCGTTCAGGCGTACGGTGCGGGGTGCAGAAAAGGCCAGGGGCTGGCGTCACTGCCGCGCTCACTCTGCACCACGATAACCGCGGGTACGTCGGCTGCAATCGATCGCTCTAATGCACCGCGCAGGCCGGCAGGCGAGCTGACACGCTCGGCGCGCGCGCCGAAGCTTTCGGCCAGCTTCACAAAGTCTGGGTTGCGCAGCTCTGCGCCGATAAAGCGGCTGTCATAGCGCTCAGTCTGGTCGCGGCGCACATTGCCGAAGCTGGCGTTGTCGAATACCACTGCGATGACATTGATGCCGTATTGCACCGCGGTAGCCAGTTCTTGCACGCCGAACATGAAACCGCCATCGCCATTGACCGAGATCACCACCTTGTCGGGGTTGGCCACTTTGACACCCAGCGCGGTGTTAAAGCCGAAGCCCAGATTGTCCTGATAGCCGCAGGTGACGTATTGGCGCGGGCCATAAACGGGGAAGGCCAAGCGCGCCGCAAAGCCAATTTGGGCAATTTCTTCGACAAAGAAGCCATCGCGGGGCAGTACGTCACGAATGGTTTGCAGGTAACTGACTTGCGGTTGCAGCGATTGCAGTGCTGCCAGATCGCGCTGTTTGCAGGCGTTCAGCGCCTCCAGGCGGGAGGTCTGGGCCGGCAGTAGGCCATCGAGCGACTGCAACAGGGCGCGCGTACCGAGCGCAGCATCTGTCACCAGTCCGACTGTGGGTTTGAGCCGCACCATTTCTGTCGGATCGATGTCGATGCGCAGGGTTTTTAGACCAGGGGGCATCCAGCGCCAGCGCATGTGCTGCAGCTCCAAGCGGCTGCCAATCCCGATCAGCAAATCGCAGTCTTGCCACCAGTCATAGGCCGCACCCATCGACAGGCCGTAGGGCAGGTGTTCCCCCACAATGCCTTTGCCGCTGCGATGCGCAGTCACTGGGGCCTGTAAGCGTTGCGCCAGTTCGAGTATTTCATCGCCCGCATGCACGGCACCTGCACCGACCATGATCAGCGGTTTGCGTGCCGCAGCAATAAGCCGTGCAGCGGCTTGCACGCTGTCTGGATCGGGCAAAGGTGGGGGCACTGGAGCGAGCATCTCTACGGCTCGCACGGCGGCCCGTTGTCCGAACACATCCCAAGGTGTTTCCACGGCAACTGGGCGTACGCGACCGCTGCGCAGCTGTTGGAAGGCCTGTGCCATGACAGTGCCCGCTTCGCTGGGGTGGTTGATGCGTTCTGCCCACTTGGTCAGGCCGCGCAGCAACGCCAGCTGGTCAGACAGCTCATGCAGCTGGCCACGCCCCTGGCCGATCAGATGGGACATGATATTGCCCGTCAAACACAGCACCGGAGCGTTGGCCCCATAGGCAGTACACAAAGCCGCGCCGCTGTTGAGCACGCCAGGCCCGGGCACGACGGTGTAAGTGCCCACGCGTCCGGTGGACTTGGCATAACCGAAGGCCATGTAGCCTGCGCCCTGCTCGTGTCGCGTTGTGACGAAACGCAGCGTATTGTTACGACGAGCTAAAGCATCGTTGAGGTCGTACATGTGCGCGCCGGGAATGCCAAACACAGTGTCTACGCCATGCGCTATCAGCGCGTCGGCTATTACATCGCCTGTGGTGGGTGTCATCCTCGGTTCTCCGGTCGTTACTGACATACGCTGCTTTAGCTCTTGTTGAAAATTATCAAAATCGCCGGCTATATGACTACCAAGGCACGGTTTCTATGACGACCAAGTCAGGGCATATCAGGGCGGTTGCAAGGGCATTAAATCTGCTCGATGCAATGAACGAACGCCAGCCCTGCAGTTTGGCCGAGTTGCACCATGCCACGGGCTTGCCCAAGCCCACGGTGTTTCGCATTTTGGCAACGCTTGAAGCCGAAGGCTATGTGCGCAGTGAAGGGGGCTTGGGCCAGTACCGACTCACTGCGCGTACCAGACGGTTGGGAGCCGCCTACAGCGAAAAGTCGATGGTTATTGATGTCGGGGCGGCTATCGCACTGACTGTCACCAAGGCCATCAAATGGCCGCTCGCTATTGGTGTGCTGGACGGAGATGCGATTGTGGTGCGCCACAGCACAATGCCGTACAGCCCGCTTGCGGTGCAGGCCACCACATTGGGACATCGCTTGGGTTTGCTGGATTCGGCGATGGGACAGGCTTACTTGGCATTTTGTGACGACAAAGAGCGGAGCATTTTGGTCGACATGCTGTGCACCGGTGCAGACGCAGCAGGTCTGGAGCATGTGCAGCAGGCGTTGGAAAAGCTGCCCGCGGCGCGTGAGCGCGGCTATGGCTTGCGCCTGCCCAAAGCAGTGGGTGTCAGCGCTACTGTTGCGGTACCGATTTTGCGTGGGTCGCAGGTTCCTGCCGTGCTGAGCATGACCACGTTTGGTCGCGTGATGAACGACAGCATGCTTGCGACGCATCTGCCGGTGTTGCGACAAACTGCAACGGATATCGCGTTGGCGCTGGCTGCGCGTGAGAGTCAATTGCCTGCTTGAGGCTGCGCAGGCGTCAGCGCTCAACGCGCGGTCCCCATTACACCCAATAGAGCCAATGACATCGCGCGCACACCGGTGCGCAGGGTGGGTTCTGCCACGGGTATGAATTGCGGCGAATGATTAGCAGGCACCTGTTCGCCCCCGGCGCGCGCTGCAGCCATGCGCTTTGGCTCATAGATGCCCAAACCGAAAAAGAACGACGGTACTCCCGCCGCTTGGAACTCTGTGTAGTCCTCACCGGCTGACCAAGCGCTGCTCAGTTGCACGGACTTATCACCGAAGGCCTGGTTAAACAGTGCTGCAGTGCGGGCGGTGAGTTGTGGATCGTTCATCACAGAACGGGTCCCGACGCTGAAACTTACTTGCGGTGGCGGTGCGCCGGCCATTGCCGCGACCGCTTGCGCAGTACGGGTTACACCCTGCTGTAACCTCTCGTGTACCGCATCTGATTGGCTGCGCACGGTGCCACGCAGTGCCACTTGATCCGGGATGATGTTGCCGGCACTTCCGCCCTGAATTGCTCCGATACTCACGACGCCAAACGCCGCCGGATCTTTTTCGCGACTTACAACCGATTGCAGGTCTACAACAAAACGGCTGGCCATCATCACCGGATCGATGGTGGTGCTTGGGTCTGAGCCATGCCCGCCACGCCCTAGAAAGGTAACGTTGAGCGCCGACCCGTTGGATGTCATCGCTCCGGCCCGCCACAGGACCTCGTCATAGGCGCCCGGCATGGTGTGCAAAGCAAAGCCGTAGTCTGGCTTTCCGAATCGCTCAAACAGACGGTCCGCTAGCATCGCCTTGGCGCCTGCCACACGCTCTTCTGCCGGCTGTGCGATGAACATCAGTGTGCCGCGCCAGTTGCTGCGCTGGGCCAGCATCGCGCGCGCCGTGCCAACCCAGATGCTCATATGCATGTCGTGCGCACAGGTGTGGGCGGTGAAAGTGTCTGCGCCGTTGTACTGTGTGCGCGTCCGGCTGGCGAAAGGCAGGTCGCTCTGCTCCTGCATTGGCAGGCCATCGAGCTCTGTGCGCACCATCACCAGAGGGCCGCTGCCGTTACGCAGCACAGCCACAAGACCTGTGCCACCTACGCCTTGCGTGACTTCAAAGCCGGCAGAACGCATTTGTGCTGCAAGCAGCGCAGCGGTGCGTGTCTCGGCGAACGCCAGCTCTGGGTGGGCATGAAGGTCTGCATATAAGGCCAATAAAGACCCTTGTTCTTTTGCGAGTGAGGCATCTACGCGCAGCAATGCTGCTTTCACATCCAGCTGTGCGCACCAGGCCGCAGGCTGTGCCAGCATGCTGAGGAGCACGGTGGCGCAGACTGCGATTGGCTTCATCGTGAGGCCTTCCGGGCAGCGATCACTTCGATTTCAACCAAGGCTCCGGCTCGTGCCAAGCCTGCCACCTGCACGGTGGCACGTACCGGACGATTGGGCTGGCTTGCGGTGCCGAAGAACTCCAAATAGCTCGCGTTCATTGCCGCGAAATCCATCTTGCCGCCCAACGCAGGATCGCCAAGCAGATAGACGCGCATCTGGATCACATCTGCCATATCCAAGCCCTGCGATTGCAGCACCTTTTTGATGGCTAGAAGCGTGCTAGTGGTCTGGGCGCGCGTGTTGCCGCTGATGTCATCGGGAAGCATGCCGGCGACATACAGCTGATCACCGACCCAAATGCTTGAGGAGAACGGTGCGCCGTCGGTTGCGTTGCGTTGTATAGCTAGTCCGTCGGCAAGGCTGGTGCCGGTTGCCAGTAACAAACAAACCGCAGTGATGCTGCGTAGTTGAAGCGAGAAGGTGCTCATGGCTTTGTCGACTCGTTGTTAAGGTTGTACAGGTGTGCGATGACGTCTTGAATAGGAAAGTCAGTGGGCATTGCACGAGAAATCTCGGCCATGCCTAGTGCCCAAGCGTTGCCCGTAACAGCTGCGCCACGCAAGCCTTCACGATATTTGGCCCACGTTGCTGCCAGATACCAATCGTTGAGTCGGTGTAATGCCGGCGCATGCAACTCTGGGCGACCTTGCGCTTGGGCGCCATGGCATGCGGCGCAGTGTTGGTCCCACAGCTTGGCGCCATTGTTGGCGTCGCCAGCAGCAAGCCAGCGCACAGGGCGGGTTGGCGCAAAGCTGGCAACATGGAGTAGTGCAGCTGCACGCTGCGCTGGCGTGACGATTTCTCGCGCCACACTTTGCATTTCTTTGCCAGCTGGGTCGCGGTCAAACCCAGCGGTACCACAGGGGCTTGCAAAGCCACGTTACCTTGCAATTGGCTGCCGTGGCAGGTGCTGCAATGGGTTGGCTCAGTGCTGCGATCCGCGCCGCAGGCTGCAACTGGCGCTAACAACACAGTCGTGACCCATACGGTTAAGGCAATTCTCATAGGGCCTCCCGAAGCTGGAGACGGTTGAGCACATCGTGGGCAGCCAGCACGGCAGATTCCTGCCAGCCTGGATGGGCAGTAATCTGATCGCCGATGAGATAGTGCCGGCCCACGGGCTCACGCAATACAGCCAAGGTATCGTGGTCCACATCGCGCGCAGTGCAGCCGAGTTGATGGTTCATGCGATACCACGCCACGCTGACACCGTTTTCTATATGGCTTGCATAGTCCGGGTGCACGGCAGTGCCTTGCGTTGTAGCAGCACTGATCCGCTCTGCTGCTGACATCACGTGAAAGCGGTCTGCAGCGTCTTGTTGCAGGTAATAGCCACCGACCACGATGCCCTTGCGGCTGTGAAAGCCGTGCGATGGATATTGGATCTGACCGATATCCTGATCGGTCCAGCTGATACCGCCATAGATGCCCTCCTGTTCCCAGAAGCGCTCGCGCATCTGAAAGGCAATTTTGGCGAGCTTGCCTCGCGGGCGTGTTGCCAGTCGCGCTACCAGTGGTTGGGGAAGATTGGTGTCCAGACCCGCCAGCAAATGTGCCGGAATGCTGTTCAGGCAGTAATCGACGCGCTCTTGGTGGGTTTTTCCGTTCTGCGTCCACCGCACATCTACCGTGCGTTCGTTGCAGTGAATGGAAACCACCTGGGCTCCAAAGTCTATTCGGCCCTTGAGTTGGTGGGCGAATGCCAAGGGGATCCGGTCCATGCCGCCCACGGGCTGCAAGACGGAGGATTGTGCCTCGCCTTCGCCGAAGTGCATGTTGGTCTGCCAGTGTCCCGAGCGCAGCAAGGCGCTTGCGGGTGTGACGGGTTTGGCGACACCGGCGTCAAACAAGCCGCCGCTGGCGTAGCCCGCGCGTGCTGGGGAGCCGCGATAACGGCCATCGCTTCCCAGATCACCAAATTGAGTGATGAAGTCGGCCAGCCGACTTCTGTCTGCGGCATCAAGTGGCGTATCGAGTGTGGCTTGGGGCAAGGAGCGCGTCAGCAGTTCGGTCATAAAACCGCGCGCATCGGCGTTGTATTCGCGTTGGCGCAAACGCAGGCTGCCCTGCGCAGCGTTGTATTGCGCCCATGCAGAAGGGTTGTAGTTGACGTGCGTTTCCAGCGCCACACCGAATTGACGACAGTAGTCGAGCAGGCGTCGATGCGAGACTGGAATGCGTGAGGCACCCGCGTTGAAATACAGGTTGGGGTCCTTATCGAAACGACAGACTTGGCGGTTGCCAATCTCGTCTACGACGTCCCCATGACGCAGTGTCAGTACGCGCCCGCCGATGCGCTGTGATGCTTCAAGCAGGCGCACCTGATAGCCCGCGCGCTGCAGCTCATAGGCGCACACCAGCCCTGCAATGCCGGCTCCGAGCACAAGGACTTTGCGCGGGCCCCGCGGTGCTCCTAGGCGCAGCGCAGGGGCTGACGCACTGTCTGGGAGCGCCTGCATTGCACCGGCTAGTTTAACCAGTGCTGCGCTTCCTCCGGCCGCAGCAGCCAGCTCCAGTAGTCGTCGCCGTGTAAGCATGGGCCGGGCTACTTCACTAATTGCGAGGGTTGTGCGCTGGGCAGCTTAGCCATCTCTGCGGCGATGCAATGCACCTCGAAGATGTCGCGGTCATCGCGCAAGTTGTAGCGCTTGGTGTTCACCCAGTTGCCTTCCCAATATTGCGGATCGGTCATTGTCAGCTCAATGGCCAACACGGTGCCATCACTTTCCAAGGTCCAGCGCTCCACGATCTTGAGCTGTTCACCGACCGGAACGCCTGCCTGTATCCAGTGATGGTTTGGCTCAAAGTTGCGCGTTTCGACCACCAAGGACTTGCCCTCGAAGTGGCCAATAGAGTCGCCGTTGAATGACGGCAGCGTGAAGTCGGGATCCGGGTGCTTACGACCGTCGAGATAGATCCAGCGGACTTGGTTCTCAAAGCCCTGAATCATCACGATGGCAGTGGGCAGTTGTATGACCTGAATGGGCCAGACACGCGTTAGAAATCGCGGCATGCCTGGCGGGTAGCAGCTACCGGCATCATCTTTATAGGCTTTGCCGTCTTTATCAGCTTGTAGCTTTTCGTTGTAAATCGTCTGCGCGGCTGCGGTGAATTTTGGCAGCGGAAAGAATTCCCAATCCGGCGGCGGGCCGTTGGTGGCTGTGCGCTGCATGAGCCATGTGCCCATGAAGTTCACTGTGGCTTTGGGGCGTTTGGCGTTGAGGTTGCCAGCGGCCAGCATGCTCCAGTTGCCTTTGGCGGGCGCTGCAGACAGCTTGACGGCAGGCTCTACCTTTCGAACCTGCGCAACCGCATCAGTGCAGTTCAGCACGGTGAGGGCAAGCAAGCCCACAGTCAGCAGCGCGGCTTTGTGTCGCAATGCGCCAAAGTTCAGAGCAAGCATAGTGTCCCCTCCAAGTTGACAGTGTGAAGTGACTATAGAGCAGGCAATTTTACTGCTCTTGAGAGTGATGGACTTTTCTAAGCTCATTTCGACTGGCGGAACCATTCTGCTTGTGCGTCGGAAGTGGGTCGTTATCCTTGGCCCACTAAGGCTACAAGTCGCGGCGTATCGGTAAGTCGACCGAATTCTACGCTGCCGTCGGTGTGACCTCTCAGAGCAATGGCAAGTAACGGAGACTATAAAAATGACAATCCGCAACACCGCACTTAACCGCAGCATTGCGTTGGCAGTTGCTGCCGCGCTCGCCACTGCTGTTGCACAGGCTCAAACTGCCGATGCACTAGACGAAGTTGCAGTCACTGCCTCGCGCATCCAGCGCACAGGCTTTGAAGCGCCCACACCCACGACATACCTGGGTGCAGATGAAATTGAAAACCGCGCTGCGGTACGTATCAGTCAAGTGTTGTTTGAGTTGCCTGCTATGCGTCCTACCGCCACTGCAGTGCCGTTCTCGGCCTCAGCTGGTGGTAGCTACGCCAACTTGCGCAATCTCAATCCGGGTTCGCCGACGCAGACCGCCACGCGCACGTTGGTGCTGGTTGATGGGCGTCGTGTCGTAGCCAGTACGACGACAGGTTTGGTGGATCTCAACACCATTCCAACGGCACTTGTTGAGCGCGTCGAAGTGGTTACAGGTGGTGCATCGGCCGCCTGGGGTTCCGACGCAGTTGCTGGCGTTACCAACTTCCTGCTTAAGAAAAAGCTTGATGGGCTTGAGGCCAACGTGCAGTACGGCCAATCGGCTCACAATGATCAACGTGAGTCTTCATTCTCGTTGGCGTGGGGCAGTGGTTATGCCGGCGGTCGTGGCCAGTTCATGCTCGCTGCAGAAGGCAGCAAACTGACCGATCCGGTGACGGCCGGTGCGCGCAGTTGGGGTCGTAATCAGTACGGCTGGGTCAGCGGCGCCGTTGATGGCGTCACCTATACGCGTATCACGGTGCCTGGTGTGACGGCCTCGGGTGTTACTAACGGTGGTGTCATCGTGGCATCCACTGGTGCACCGTTACCCACCACCGGTGCTACGGCGGCACTGCGTGGCATTCAGTTCGGCCCCGGTGGAGCGGTGCAGCCATTTACCTATGGCACCTATTTGAGCAACAACACGATGGTCGGGGGCAGTGGCGGGGTGTTTTCACCGCTGAACAATTTGACTGCGCCGGTGGACCGTCAGAGTGTGTTTGGGCGCACCACCTTCGATTTCACGGACAATGTTCGTGGCTTCGCAGAGCTCGCGTACGCCAATTCTTCCTCTACTGTAAACACCCAGCCTACGTACACGCCCAACGGCGATCCGGTGTTTACCATCCGCAAGGACAATCCGTTCTTGCCGGCCTCTATTGTGTCGCTGATGACCGCCAATGCGCTGACCACCTTCGGCCTCGGTCGGGCCAACCCCGAGTTCGGTCTTTACTCAATTGGCGAGTCGCAAGCCACGGTCAAGCGCGGTTCGGCAGGCTTAGACGGCGAAGTAAGCGGCTGGAAGTGGAAGGCTTGGGTCACCAGCGGCAGCACCGACTATTACGATCGAGTGCCCAACAACATCAAGCAGGCCAATCTGCGTGCAGCCGTTGATAGCGTGATGGGCCCGGGCGGTACGCCTATCTGCCGCATCAATAGCACGGCTGCGGCCGACATCGCCCTTGTGACGGCGACCACCTATCAGGGTCGCGGTGCCGATGCGGGCTGTGTTGCGGCCAATCCATTTGGACCCGGGTCGTTCACGTCACAGGTCGCCGGCTATGTGCTGGGTCTGAGTCAGGCTACGGCGACCATTCGTCAGGACACTGGCGGTGCAACGATTCAAGGCGAGCCGTTTGCAATTTGGGCCGGCCCGGTGTCGTTGGCCGGTGGTATTGAATACCGCAAGGAGAGCGTCGATCAGGTTTCTGATGCGACCGCACAGACCTCTACACCGGCATTCCAAACCGGTGGTTGGCAGTTCGCCAACCGCAAGCCGCTCAATGGTCAGTACGATGTGAAGGAATATTTCGCAGAGACGATTGTGCCGCTGGCCAAGGATCATGCGTTGTTCCAGGCGCTGGATTTCAACGCGGCGGTGCGTGCCACCGACTACAGCACTAGCGGTAGCGTCACCAGCTGGAAGGCAGGTCTAACCTGGTCACCGTTTGAAGGGGTCTTGTTGCGCGGTACGCGCTCGCGCGATATCCGGGCGGCTAACTTGGTCGAGTTGTTTACGCCTGGCGTTTCGATAGTCGGCGCCATTGTCGATCACGGGCGCACGGGCAGCCCGACCTCTTCAGTGCCTACCACCACCGTGGGTAATGCAGATCTCAAGCCAGAGCAGGCCGATACCCAAACCGTCGGCATCACTTGGCAACCCACGGGCACGGGCTTTCATGCATCTTTGGACTGGTATCGCATCGACCTCAAGAACGCCATCGGCTCGTTTGGCGGTCAGAATATCGTCAGTGCCTGCTATGGCAAGGCACCGTTTACTGCAGTGGTTTCTGATGCCTGTGCACTGATCTCACGCGATACGGCGGGTGTTATTAGCAACGTCTTCAACAAGACGCTCAACTTGGCATTTACCAAGACCAACGGCACCGACGTTGAGCTGGGCTACAAGTTTGCCCTGGCCAGCCTGTCGGATGGCCTGGGTGGTGATATGCAGTTGCGCTTGTTGGGCACGTATCTGGACAAGCTCGACACTAACAACGGCATTGTGACGGTGGATCGCGCCGGCGAGATCGGTAATTCGCGCTGGCGTTTGACGGCAACAGCCAATTACGTCAATGGCCGCTTCTCTGGCTATCTGCAGGGCCGATATTTTGACAGCGCCAAGGTCGACAACACGTTCAGTGCGACCGACATCTATGACAACAGCGTGCCTAGTGTGATTTATGCCAATGCCTCTGTGCAGTACGTATTTGGAAATGTCATGGGCAATGGTTCATTGCAGGGTTTCCTCAGCATCAACAACCTGTTCGACAAGGCGCCGCCATTGGTTACTTCGGCCAGCGTATCTCCGAGTCAGGCGCCCTTGGCTCCCGACTACGACAAAGTGGGTCGTTACTTCACTTTGGGTTTGCGGTACCGCCGCTAATCACAGGGGGATTCAGTCATGAAGCATTTGAAGCAAAAGCTGCTGCTGTTAGCCCTTATGGCGAGTGTTGGGCCACTGGCTGTGGCCCATCATTCCTTCGCTGCCTTTGATTTGACACGCACGGTTACGGTGGAAGGCGAGCTGACGGAAGTGCATTTCACCAATCCGCACAGCTGGTTCGAGCTCAAAGTGATCGATGCCAAAGGTGCCGAGCAGCGTTGGGCAATTGAAGGGTTGAGTCCTCAGCAGCTAGTCAGTAAGGGGCTCAAGCGCACCGCTATGAAGGTGGGGGACAAGGTGACCATCACCGTAAACCCACTTCGAGATGGCGCTGTGGGCGGCAGCTTGGTGGCAGTCAAGCTGGCTGATGGCACCGTGATTAACGGCGGCCCCGGGCAATAGCCCGAGGTCGCTGCAGCCTGCCGCCGGCTCGGCTCAGGGCTTGCCGATAGCCTGAGCTGAGTCCAGTCGAGCCCGCAATATGCGTGCCCACAGGATGGCGGTGCGTCGCGCCTCCATCTCGTTGATCATGCTGTTGGTCAGCATCAACTGACCGGTGCCGCGACTCTCTTCTCTGTCCACGACACGCGCAATGATCGAGCCGCTCTCTGAGTCGTAGAGCGCAGCAACCAGCGTCATCTCGCCAGCCGAGATTACATAGGTATGCGTCAGCGTTGCTTCGCGACTTTCCGGCGCATTGACATACAAGTCGACGATGTCAGCCTTAACGCGCAACACGTCGGGGCCGGGGGCATTAACCACTTGATAACGGCTCTTGCTCTGCAGCTCGCGCGTAAATTCCTCGCGAACCAGTTTTGCCACACTTGTGCGGATTGCCTCGCGATCTTTGATATCGAGCGGAAAAGTAGAGCCGGTACGGTTTGGCTTCCAATCCTTGCGGAAAGAGACATCAACGGTATCGATCATTACTTTGCGATAGGCAGAAAGCGTCGCGCCGGGTGCCGCATAGGCTTGGTCGATACCCTTGATCTTGATCTGCACTAAGCCATCGTGGCTGGCCTGAGCTTTGATTTCGGTAGCTGCTGCATTGCACAGGGTCAGCGGCGCTACAGCCAACACGATCAGCAGGCCGGCCATAGATCCGGTGCGGCGCAATATGCCGCCGCCAGTTGGGCGGGTGGTAAGCATGGTGGGTTCCCCTTGTTGAATGAGACTGTGTGGCACAGAGAAATAGCCTAGGTCGCAACAGTCACACGCCGCACAGGCATTTGACAATGCGTGCTGGCGACTGGTACTGCCAAGGCTGCCAGTTATGCTGCCTTAAGGGCTGGCCGGCAGGATGACGGCACAATGGCCCGGTTGTTTAAGGCTTCGCATCGGGAATTGTGACAAGTAGGTGGCGCGTTTTTTCGGGGGGGGAATGCAAAAATTACTCAAAGCGCTGCATATCCTGGGGTCGGCAGGAGTCCTCGGGGCATTGCTGGCCTGCCTTGTGCTGGATACCCGCGCGACTACGGCAGACACTGCTGCTGCCGCAGTGCTTCGAGCGGACATCGCGTTGCTGGTGCGTGTGCTGCTGGTGCCATCGCTTGGGCTGGCGCTGTTCAGTGGTTTGCTGTCCACGGCAATCAACAGTCTTTATCAAGAGGCGCGCTGGGTGTGGCTCAAAGCCGGCCTTGGCTTGGCGATTTTTGAAGCTACTTTGTTCAGCGTGGGCGCTGGTGCGCGCCGGGCGGCAGAGTTGGCTGCTGCTGCGGCAGCCGGTCAAGTGGTGACCGTTGAGTTGGCGCAGGTGCTGCGTACCCAGACCCGCGGTCTGTGGTTGCTGGGACTTGTGGCGGTCGCCAGCACGCTGTTGGCAGTCTGGCGGCCGCGCTTGCGGCGATCGGTCGTTTCTTCCGGAGACAGTACATGACAGACATCCACGTTGAGCATCATCTGGGCTATCAGACCTTGATGTTCAATCGACCTGCAAAGCGCAACGCGCTGCACGATCCGATGTATGACGCGCTGCGTCTCGCGTTGGAGCACGGCGAGGCGGATGACGCGATCCGCGCCCACGTGCTCATCGGGCATCCGGGAGTGTTCACTGCAGGCAACGACATCAGCGAGTTCGTAGCCAAAGACTGGCAGGCCACTGCGGTGCAGCCTGTGGTGAGCTTCCTGCGATGTGTGGCGCAACTGCGCAAGCCGCTGTTGGCCGGTGTTGATGGCCTGTGCATCGGCATTGGTACCACGTTGCTGCTGCACTGCGACTATGTCGTGGCCTCGCCACGTAGTGTATTTCGCACGCCGTTTGTTGATCTGGGCCTGGTTCCCGAAGCAGCCTCGTCGCTGCTGGCGCCGCGGCTGATGGGTCATGCCCGGGCCTTCGAGTTGCTGTGTCTGGGTGCAAGCTTTGATGCGCCCAAGGCGCTGCAGGCCGGCTTGGTCAACGCGGTTGTCGCGGAGAGTGAAGTGCTGGCCAGCATCGTCAACGTGGCCGAGGCATTGGCTACCAAACCGCCGCAGGCACTGGCTTTGGCGCGGCGCTTGCTGCGCGGGGACCCTGCGCAGGTGTTAGCGCGTATCGATGAAGAGGCGACGTTGTTTGCCCAGCAATTGAGCTCACCCGAAGCTCGACAGTTCTTTCAGCGCTTTCTGGGCCGCAGTGGTGCGCCGTCATGACCGTCTCAGTGCAGATGTTTACGGCTGCCAGTCTCAAAGCCAGTCTGCGGTTGCCGGTAATCGCAGCTCCTATGTTTATTGTGTCGGGGCCGGAGTTGGTCATTGCCCAATGCAAGGCTGGCATCGTTGGTAGCTTTCCTGCGCTCAATGCCCGGCCTCAGTCGCAGCTGGATGAATGGTTGCACCAGATCAGCGAAGAGCTGACTGCCCACGACCGGGCCAATCCGCAGTCACCGGCAGCGCCGTTTGCCGTTAATCAGATTGTGCATCGCAGCAATGACCGTCTCGAAAAAGACCTGGAGACCTGCCTGCGTCGTGGCGTGCGTTTGATGATTACGTCGCTGGGCGCACGTGCGGATGTCTATGACGCCTGCCGTGCGGCAGGCACGTTGGTACTGCACGATGTCATCTCTGACCGCTTCGCCCACAAGGCCATCGAGAAGGGGGCAGGAGGCTTGATCGCAGTGGCGGCAGGTGCCGGTGGTCATGCCGGTCGCCAATCGCCGTTTGCATTGCTGCAAGAGATCCGCAGTTGGTACGCAGGGCCGCTAGCATTGGCTGGAGCCATTGCCACCGGACGGGCGGTGTTGGCTGCCCAAGTGTTAGGCGCCGATTTTGCCTATTGCGGTTCGATGTTTATCGCTGCACAGGAGGCGCGCGCCAGCGCCGCCTATAAGCAGGGCGTGGTGGATGCGACGGCAGAGGATGTCGTATACACCCGTGCTATTACTGGGGTGCACGGCAACTACCTGCGTCCCTCCTTGGTTGCAGCCGGGCTCGACCCGGATCAGTTGGAGCAACAGGACCCGCCTTCGATGGACTTTGCCAGTGCGGCAACCGGCGCCAAGGCCTGGAAAGATATCTGGGGGGCCGGTCAGGGGGTCGGTGCAGTTGCAGCCGTCGAGCCCGTGGCGGCGCAGGTGCTGCGCTTGAGCACCGAATATGCGGCCGCGAGAAGTGCCTTGGGCTGACCTGGGTGGGGGGGCTGGGATGTGCACCCATTCCGGTCTAGCATTCGCGGATGAGAAACCGATTCGGATTGATAGGGCTTGGCAGCCTGATGGCTGTCGCGGCATTGGCAGGCGTGGCGGGCGCTGCGGGCGCTGCGGGCGCTGCGGGCGCGGCGGGCGTCAAAGGCACGCCGGGCGATGCGGATCGTAAGTTCGCGCAACTGGAAACCGCTTTGCCGACGCCGGGTGAAACGCGCTCAGCCTCCGGTGCACCGGGTGCACGCTATTGGCAGCAGCGCGCCGACTACCGCATCAAAGTGTCGCTCGACGAGAGCAAGCACAGGCTCACCGGCTCCGCGGTCATCAGCTACACCAACCGCTCGCCCGATGCGCTGACCTATATCTGGTTACAGCTGGATCAGAACACTTTCAAGGATGGATCGGTGTCCCGACTCACCGAGACCACACAAACCACCGGTGCACGCGGTGGTGCAGCCGGTTCCGGTGACAGCGTCAGCTATGGCGCGCTGCGTCGTCAGCAGGCCTTTCAAGACACGCCCTTTGGCGTGGAGCTCGGTGATGTCACCAGCAACGGTCGCAAGCTGCATACGGCCATCAGTGACACGATGGCCCGTGTGGATTTAGAGACGCCTCTGCGTCCTGGCCAAACCATTGCACTGCAGATGAACTGGTCGTTCAACATCATCAACGAGGCCGCGATAGGTGGTCGCAGCGGCTACGAACACTTCCCTGATAACAACACCTACCTGTACTTCATCGCGCAATGGTTCCCGCGCCTGGTGGCCTATACCGATTACACGGGCTGGCAACACAAGCAGTTCCTCGGGCGCGGGGAGTTCACGCTTGAATTCGGTGATTATGAAGTGGACATCACCGTGCCGTCAGATCACGTGGTGTCGTCAACCGGTGTGCTGCAGAACGCTGATGCAGTGCTTAGCGCCGAGCAGCGTGCGCGGCTCAAAAAAGCCGAAACTGCTACTGCGCCGGTGTTCGTTGTAACGCCAGCAGAGGCTTTGATTGCAGAGAAGGGCAAGCCCTCCGGCACGCGCACCTGGCGCTTCAAGGCACAGAACGTGCGCGACTTTGCTTGGGCCAGCTCGCGCAAGTTCATTTGGGATGCGATGGGTTACAAGCAAGCCGATGCGCAGGCACCCAAGGTGCTGGCGATGTCGTTCTATCCCAATGAAGCCGAGCCGGTGTGGTCGCGTTATTCAACGCAGGCTGTTATTCACACACTGGAAAGCTATTCCAAGCTGTCCTTCCCTTATCCCTATCCCACTGCCCAATCGGTCAACACTTGGGATCGCGGTGGCATGGAATATCCGATGGTCTCCTTTAATGGCTACCGGCCCAGCAAGGATGAGAAGTCGGGCAAGGTCACTTATTCCAGCGACGTCAAATACGGTCTGATTGGTGTGGTGATCCATGAGGTGGGCCACAACTACTTCCCAATGATCGTCAATTCTGACGAACGCCAGTGGACCTGGATGGACGAGGGCCTCAACACCTTTTTGGAATATCAGGCCGAGCTGGCTTGGGAAGACAAATTCCCTGCCTTTGGCAACAAGACCAACGTGCTCGACTTCATTCCTGACTATATGAAGTCAGCCAATCAAGTGCCGATCATGACCAACTCAGAGTCGGTCGTGCAGTTTGGTCCTAATGGCTACACCAAGCCCACTGCTGCCTTGACGGTGCTACGTGAGACCGTCATGGGTCGTGAGTTGTTTGATCATGCGTTTCGCGAGTACGCCAACCGCTGGAAGTTCAAGCGCCCGACGCCAGCAGACTTCTTCCGTACGATGGAAGATGCCTCAGGCGTGGATCTGGACTGGTTCTGGCGCGGCTGGTTCTATGGCACCGACTATGTCGATGTGGATGTAGCGGCAGTGCGTGAGTACCAGCTCTCCAGTCAGGACCCTGATAAAGAGTTTCCGCTGGCGCGTGAGCGATTTGCACAGAAGTATCCGCGTGGCCTCGATGAGGAGCGTACTCGTGCTCAGGACGGACCGAGCAAGGTTGCGCGAGATCCGTCCCTCAAAGACTTTTATAACGAGAATGATGACTTCACGGTCACCAATAAGGACCGTAACGAGTACAAGGAGTTCAGAGAGAAGCTCAAGCCTTGGGAGCGTGACGCGCTGGATCGCGCGCTTAAAGCCAACGAGTATTTCTACTTCGTAGACTTCCATAATTTGGGTGGCTTGGTCACACCCTTGCCG
This sequence comes from Pseudomonadota bacterium, assembly GCA_026398735.1. Lineage (GTDB taxonomy): Bacteria > Pseudomonadota > Gammaproteobacteria > Steroidobacterales > Steroidobacteraceae > ZC4RG30. The sequence continues at coordinate 176,812 of JAPLSH010000014.1, forward strand.
TTGACCCTGCACTTTGCGGATGGCAGTAGCGAGTCCTACATCGTGCCTGCAGAGGTGTGGCGCTATGACGCGTCGGCTGTATCGCAGTTGATCGTGCGTCCCAAGCGCGTGGTTTCGATAGAGGTTGATGCTCGCCATCAAACTGGCGATGCCGATTTCACCAACAACATTTTTCCGCGACGCATCACGCCGACCAAACTTGAGGTGTTCAAGGGTAAGTCGCGCGATCGCAACTTGATGCTCGACATGATGACCGAGCTTAAGTCCGACAAGGCTGCGCCCAAGGATGACGGTGCTGCCGCGCCGCTGAAGTCCGTTCCGTGACAGCTCCTGTGCAAAGTCGCCGTCAAGCGCTGAGGCGTTTGGCGGCCTGTGCTGTGGCCCCGTTGGCGGCCGGGGTTGCGCTGCTGCTGCCAAGTCCAGCACTGGCGCATCGTGCCCATGTGTTGCTTACACGCTTGAGTCACAACTCACAGGCTGGCACCTGGGAGTTGGTGCACTATCTTCACTATCACGACATGCTGGAGCTGTTGGCGCTGCGAACACCTCAAGTGCGCATCGAGCCTTCATCTGTTGAGGGCCGGGCTCGTATAGCGCTGGAGGTGGAGCAGCGTGTGAGTCTGCTAGCACCGGATCTGAGCGTGCTGCCAGTGCGAACCGTCGGTGCAGAGACTGATGGCGACAACGTGGTGGTCTACCGTGAAGTGCCAGCGCCCAAGGCCGCTGGGCGCTATGACCTGTTGTCGACGTTATTGCTGGATGTGTACCCGGACCAGGTACACAACGTTAATGTGGTCTTTGATGCTGCGCCGCAGCTGCTAGCGCTGGATGCAAGTCACCAGCGCGGCACATTTGACTGGCGGGGCTAAGAGTTAGCCCCGCCAAGCCTGCCTTTACTTGCTGGCAGGCACGCCCGGATAGGGAATGCCCAGCTGCTCCAGATAGCTGTTGTACTTCTTCGGGTCGTAATAGAACTTTTGCATCTTCGGACGCATTTGATCCATCAGTTCCTTGTTGAGATGCACGCCCGGGGAGTCCTCGGCGGTCAGCACTGGCGTGTACTTAACGTCCTTGGTCTGCACGTTATTGAAGTAGTCCTTGGCGTCAGCCAAAAGCTTCGGTGTGGTCATGAGATCCAGCACTGTCATGGCAACGGCCTTGGCACCGGCCACAGCGCCTTTGTGCGCGATGGGTGTGGTCATGGCCATGGCTGAGGTGACGTGGTGACCGGCCACATTGGGAATGTTGGACGGATAACGGATGGTGATGGTGGGGACCGACCACATGATGTCGCCGATGTCATCAGAGCCGCCGCTGCCAGCGTTACCAGTGGGTGCGCGCAGTGGTGTGACTTCGGTGGCCAGCGGCTTGAGATCGCTGCTGCCGGGACGGCTGAAGTCGACTACCCGGTTGGCCTCGCCGACCATGCGTGCGAAGGCCACATCGTCTGCGCTCCATTTGGGCATGCCGACGGCCTTAATGTTCTCGTAGGCGGCTTCGGCTAGTGGCTTATTGCCGTAGTTGGGCGCGGCATAACCGAGCACCCGGCGCGTCACCTTAGTTTCGGTAGCCAAGGCGGCAGCTTCAGAGATGGTATTGCCGGTCTGGTACAGGTTCTTGATTGATTCGAAGTCCTGCTCACGGAAGTAGTACCAGACTGAGGCGACGTCGGGCACCACGTTGGGCTGGCCGCCACCGTTGGTGATGACGTAATGCGAACGCTGCGTGATGGGCAGATGTTCGCGGCGCATGTTCCAAGCCATGTTCATGATTTCAACGGCATCGAGCGCGCTGCGCCCCATCCACGGCGAAGCGCCGGCGTGGGCCGAGCGGCCGTTGAAGGTGTATTCGACCGATACCAGGCCGGTGTTGCCACCGGGGCCATAGCCGGTGCTGAAGTCGGTGCTGACGTGCGTGAAGATGGTAGCGTCGACGTTCTTGAACAGGCCGTCGCGCACATAAAATGCCTTGGTGGCCAGCAGCTCTTCCGCCACACCAGGCCAGACCATCAAACGCCCCTTGATGCCGTTCTTTTCCATGACTTCTTTGGTGGACAGCGCAGCGGCGACGATCAGTGGCATGCCAGAATTGTGACCTTCGCCATGGCCTGGCGCGCCAGCGACCATGGGCTTGACGTCTTTGATACCCGGATACTGCGAGAGTCCCAGCAGTGCGTCGATATCGCTGCCCAGCGCGATCATCGGGCCGCTGTCGCCCCAGGTGGCAGTCCACGCGGTGGGAATACCGGCTACGCCGCGAGTGACCTTGAAGCCATTCTTTTCGAGGATGCCGGTGATGTATTCCGACGTTTTGAATTCCTGAAAGCCAGGCTCTGCAAAGCTGAACACCGAGTCGACCATTTCCTGCACAAGCTTGGCGCGCTTGTCGATGCCGGCCGCAACGGCCTGCTTGAGCTCGGGTGAGGCCTGTGCCTGCGCGGTGGGAGCGTAGGCCTGAAGCAGTGCCGCAACCGTGAAGGCGACGAGTGTGGCGGGGGCTTTGCCCAAGGGCGTGGTCATGCGTAGTTCTCCCTGCGTGGACGTTAAAGCATGGGGTGTCGCGCCGTTGGCGCAACAGGCCATGTCCGCTCGAGCATAACCAATGGGCGGGGTTCGTAAAGCTTCAACCCCGGCAAATAGTGCTTTTTTTAGCGGCTTTTTGATTGGTTTCAGCAACCTGTTAGAGGGTGAAATGGTAGCGCTGCACAACGCGCCAGCTCCGTGCGACGCGTAGTTAAGTTCCCGCTGCATAGCCTGGCCGTCCACGGCATGATCAGCAGGTGATGAACGACTCTGCAATACCGGCTATCCGTGTTGAGAACCTGCGCTTTGCATGGCCGGGTCAATCACCCGTGCTGGATATTGCTGCCTTGCAAGTGCACCGCGGCGAGCGCCTGTTTTTGCAAGGGGCCAGTGGCAGCGGCAAGAGCACGCTATTGGGCTTGATGGGGGGTGTGCTGGAGGCCGACGCGGGTCGCATCGATATTCTGGGTCAGCCTTTGCAGCAACTGGGTCGTGCGCAGCGCGATCGCTTTCGTGCCTCACACATTGGCTTTGTGTTCCAGATGTTCAATCTGTTGCCGTATTTGTCGGTGCTAGACAATGTGCTGCTGCCGCTGCGCTTTTCGCCGCAGCGCTGCGCGCAGGTGGCAAGTACAGGTATGACCGAGACGGCGCAGGCACAGCATCTGCTTGCTGCGCTGGGTTTGGCTGATGCGTCGCTGCTGTCGCGCACTCCTGCACAGTTGAGCCAAGGTCAGCAGCAGCGGGTTGCTGTGGCCCGTGCGCTGATCGGTTGTCCCCCGGTGCTGATAGCAGATGAGCCCACCTCTGCGCTCGACACCGATGCTCGGTCTGCGTTCTTGCAGTTGCTTCTGCACGAATGCTCCGCCGCCGGCACCACACTGGTGTTTGTCAGTCACGATCGCAGTTTGGCGCCGCTGTTTGATCGTGTGGTGTCGCTGGCCGAGATCAACCGGGTGGTCAGTTCATGATCATCCTGCGCTTGGCACTGCTGAGTTTATGGAATCGCCGTGGCACGGTGGTGCTGACCGTACTGGGCATTGCTGTCAGCGTGGCCTTGTTGTTGGGTGTCAACACAGTGCGCAATGACCTGCGTACAGGCTTTGCCAACACCATCAGCGATGCGGATTTGATCGTCGGTGCCCGCAGTGGCCCAGTGAATCTGCTGTTGTATTCAGTGTTTCATCTTGGCGATGCCACCGCCGACGTGTCGTGGCAAACCTATAGCAAGGTGGCGGCTCATCCGCAGGTGGCCTGGACCATCCCCTTGGCACTGGGCGATTCGCATCGTGACTTTCGTGTGTTGGGCACGACTGGCGATTACTTCGAGCATTACAAGTACGGGCAGCAGCGATCATTAGCGTTTACGTCGGGGCGTGGGTTTAACGGCGCAGCCGAGGCCGTGTTGGGCGCAGAGGTGGCGCGGGCGCTGGGCTACCAGCTGGGGCAGTCGCTGGTGCTCTCGCATGGTTTGGGTGAGGGTGACATTACGCGCCATGAGGGGCATCCGGTGGTGGTGGTGGGCATCCTGCGCCGTACCGGTACACCGGTAGATCGCACTGTGCACGTCACACTGCAGGCCATCGAAGCGATGCACGCTGGGCCCGGCGCAAGCTTAGAGCCGGAGTCGATCACGGCATTTGTGGTGGGTCTGCGAGATCGCGTTGCAGCGTTTCAGATCCAGCGCGACATCAACGCTTGGCGAGGCGAGGCACTGCTGGCGATCATGCCTGGTGTAACGCTGCAGCAACTGTGGCAGGTGGTGGGCTTGGTCGAGACTGCGCTCTATGTAGTAGCGGGTTTTGTGGTGTTCGCCGGCCTGCTCGGCTTGCTTACCGCTTTGCTGACCAGCCTCAACGAGCGTCGTCGTGAGATGGCTATCGTGCGCAGTGTGGGCGCACGGCCGGCGCATATCGCGGTGCTGCTGATGAGTGAAGCTGGGCTGATCGGATTTGCTGGCGTACTGTTGGGTATCGGCTTGTTGCGTGGCGGGTTGTGGTTCGCGGCACCGTTGCTCGAGCAGCGTTTTGGTATTGCATTGGCGGGCGAGGGCGCCGCGCCTGTCGAGCTGGCGCTGGCTGTTGGTGTGGTGCTGGCTTCAGTGCTCATAGGTGCCGTGCCTGCCTGGCGTGCCTATCGCAATACGCTGGCTGATGGCCTGACTTTGCGCGTATGAAGTCTGTTGCAGGCGCAGTGACGGGAGTCGATGCATGAAAGCATTCAAAGCCAGTTGGTTGTTGCTGTTGCTGCAAGGCGTTGCGCTTGCAGCTTCTGGCACTGCACCCGGCAAGCCGCAGGCGCTGCAATGGACAGACTTACTCAGTGAGCAGGAACAGGCCAAAGGCTTGCCGCCACCGTTGCCTGCCAATCACAACTTTCTCGATGAGGCGCCAGGGCAAGCCTTGGCTCAGCAGTTGTCGTTTACGCCCAATCCGTCTGTAGAGGGCAAGCTGATTAAGCTGCCCGGCTATGTTGTACCGATCAGTCAGGACGACAAGGGGCGGGTGACGGAGTTCTTTTTGGTGCCGTATTACGGTGCTTGTATCCACCTGCCGCCCCCGCCACCCAATCAAGTGGTGTATTCAATACCGGCGCAACCGTTTGCCATCAAGTCACTGACCACGCCCTACTGGATCAGTGGGCCTATGAAGATTGGCAGTAAGACCACGCGTCTGGGGGCTGCGGCCTACACGGTTACTGGCAGTACGATTGAGCCCTACAAGAACTGACGCGGTGAGCACCGATCAGAGGCTGCGGTGCAGCGCGATGGCATGGCCCGGGTTGTCGCCCACTAGTAATTGAGCGTCTTGCTCTGGCGGCAGTAACTGCACGCTGCCATCGGTGTCGGGGGTCAACACACGGTCTGCACCTTGAGCGTCTATCAAGGTCACCGCATGTGCCGTATCCATGCTCAGCACGATACGGCCAGTGCTGCGGGCTTCCAGCCGGCAGATCACGCCGCGGCCGGTCAACGTGACGCTGGTGCCCAGCACTGAAGCCAGACGGGACGAGCGACGATCGCTGCGAAGTGTGAAGTCGTTTGAGTCACGTTGGCTGCTGCGCCGATCGGCAACACGCCGCTCCAGTTGGGCCGGAAATGCGCTGATGCTCGGCGCGGCACCGGTCTGCAAGCCGTGGCGCGGCGGGTGGGCCGATGGGCTGGCTAGAATGTCTTCGATGAGACGTTGCAACTCGCCAATGCGCTGTGTCACACGCGCGCTGACTTGGGCTGTGCGGTCCAGTACGGCGTGCATCCCCACCAGATCGTCGCGACGGCGCAATTTGATGGCACTTTGCACCTGCTCGCGCAGTCCTGCGGTGTACTGCTCGTAATCGCGCTTTTGTTCCAGAAAGGCCAGAAAGTGCTGCTGTAATTGCTCGGCTTGGCTGTTGGAAACGCGCACTGACAGCGCATCGAACATAGCTGCTGCTTCGGTCGCGCGTGTCGTGGTGTCGCTGGCGCTGAGGCCGAACTGCACATGCTCTACCTGCAGCCGCAGTGCTGTTCCGCTGCCAAGCACCATAACGGTGCCCAGCAGTTGGCGCGGTGGCGGTTGTTCAGGGGGCGCTGACATTGGCTCAGTATCAGCTGACCTTGATCATCTTCATGGCAGAGGTGATCAATGCAGACACTTCCGTCATGTTTGATGGCACTACCAGGGTGGTGTTCGCATTAGCGGCCACGCGTGAATAGGCTTCCACGGCCTTCTCGGCAACCTTGAGTTGCACGGCGTCGCTGCCGCCGGGCTGGCGGATAGCCGCAGCAATTCGCTCGATGGCCGCTGCAGTGGCCTCTGCCACAGCGGTGATCGCTGCGGCTTCGCCCTGCGAATTGTTGATGGCGGCCTGCTTCTCGCCCTCGGAGCGCGCAATGAACGCTTCGCGCTCACCGGTGGCGATGTTGATCTGTTCCTGGCGGCGGCCTTCTGAAGCGGCGATTAGTGCGCGCTTCTCACGTTCCGCAGTGATCTGTCGCTGCATGGCATGCAGAATTTCTTTGGGTGGGGTGAGATCTTTGATCTCGTAGCGCAGCACTTTGACGCCCCAGTTGAGCGCTGCCTCGTCGATGGCCTGCACAACCTGTGCATTGATGATGTCGCGTTCTTCAAAGGTCTTGTCCAGCTCCAGCTTGCCTATCACTGAACGCAGTGAGGTCTGTGCCAGCTGCGTGATGGCCACCACATAGTTGCTCGAGCCATAGCTGGCGCGCATTGCATCTGTGACTTGGAAGTAGAGGATGCCGTCGACCTGCAATTGCGTGTTGTCGCGTGTGATGCAAATCTGGCTGGGAATATCCAAAGGGATTTCCTTGAGGATGTGCTTTTGTGCGATGCGGTCAATGAACGGCAGCACGAAGCTCAAGCCTGGCGTGAGCGTGCCGTTGTACTTGCCCAGCCGCTCAACCACCCATGCATGCTGCTGCGGCACGACTTTGACGGTCTGGGTTACAAAGATGATGGCCAGTACGACCAGTACGATGGCGATTTCCATGGCAAAACCTCTGTTGGTTGACGGGTGCCTGAACTTAGGCGGGTTGAACGATGAGTCGATTACCTTCGACGCTGACAATCCGCTGCGACCCTGACGTGGCACTGTGGCCGGCCGCCAGTGCAACCTGCCACTGGGCACCACGGTAGTGGGTTGTGGCGGTGTTGTCCGTCGACCAGTTCTCTACATGCACGGTTTCACCCAGATCCAGGTGCACATCGCGGTTGGAATTGGCAGGTTGGCGGTCAGGATGGCGACTGCGCCAGGTGCGCCAGGCCAAGGTGGCTCCGGCGCTTATCAATGCGCTGATAATCAATTGTGCAATAACTCCTGCGCCCAGAATCGCTGCCAGTCCGGCTGCAGCCAAGCCTGTTGAAACCATCAGTAGATAGAACGTGCCGGTCAGCAGTTCAGCGGCGATCAGCACGCCTGCTGCAACCCACCAAAGTGTGGCTGTACTCATGTGAACTCCGCGGACGGATGACTGGCGCTCATGTTACGCCTAAGCGGCGTATTGGAAGGGTGCGGCCTGCAGTTGATTGCGAAGCTTTTTAATGCAAAGTACTTCTGATATAGTTGAGGGTATGATGTCCGTCCGCACCGCCCGAACGACCACCCCTGCGCCGAGTCAGTCCGGTGCGGCGCAGTTACAGGATCGGGCGATAGCCGATCTGCAGTTCATTCGCCAGACCATGGCGACGGCCACAGCATTTACGGCTTTGTCCGGCGTTGCGTTCATGGTGATCGGCATGGGTGCGTTGGTAACCGGTGTCGTGGCGCAACGTCTCGGGGATCCGCTGCTGCAGGTGTTGGCTTGGACTGCTGATGCAGCGCTTTCAGTGTGCCTGAGCACTGCTTTTTCGATTCGTAAGGCTCGTTGCGCGGGGCAATCCCTAATCTCGAGTGCATTTCGCAAATTTCTTGCTGGTCTGGTGCCCGCAATTTTTGCCGGCGCGGTGCTGACTGCGTTGGTAGTGCGCAGCGAGGCCTATGAACTGCTGCCGCCGCTGTGGTTGTTGCTCTATGGCTGTGGCTTGGTTGCTGCTGGCAGTTTCTCCATTGCCGTGGTGCCGTTGATGGGTGCCAGTTTCCTAGTGCTGGGCGCGGTCAGTGCTGTGGCGCCAGCAGCGTGGGGTGGGACCCTGCTCGTGCTGGGCTTTGCCGGTTTGCACTGCGGCTTTGGCTGGGTCATCGCGAGACGCCACGGTGGCTGAGCGCGCACGCCGAGTCGTTGTCGGTCGCAACAGCAGCTCAGGCAAGGAGCGTGTGAGTTTGCACAGCGTAAAGACGCAAGCCACTACCAACACATTGTCAGGGGCCGGCGATTTGCAGCACGAGGTGCTGCACCATCGTTTGCGGTTGGGCATGGCCAGCGCACTGGCTGGGGCGGGTACTCTGACGTTTGTGGAGTTGCGGGATCTTTTGCAGACCACCGACGGCAACTTGAGTGTGCATGCCAGAAAGCTCGAAGAAGCCGGGATGGTTTCATGCACCAAGTCTTTTGCGGATCGCAAGCCGCGCACTGATTATTGCCTGACACAGGCGGGGCAGCGTGCGTTGCGTCGTTATCTTGATCACATGGAGGCCTTGATCCAGGCCGCGCGGTTAGCCTTAGGCAGATGAGGTTCGGTTTTTTTAAAGGTAAGCTTTATGAATCAAAGCACTTCTTATAAGTCAGCCGGTCTGTCTGGGCGGCATTGCGCAGTGGGCAGTGATGCCGCCGGGATCTGGGGTTTTGCGTTGGCTTCAGGGTGTGTACCGGCGAGCCTGGTGTTTGATGCCCGGCCGGGCCTCAACATAGCGATAAGCCTGGCGGTCATCGCTGTGGCCTGTTGGTGGTTTGAGTGTCGTAAGAGCATCCGGCGGTGGCGCGAAGTTCCACATCCTGACTTGATGGCACTGACACTTGCCTCGGTCAGCGCCGTCAGCAGTAACCCCGTGGTGTTGGTGTTGTCACTGTTGGCGCTGGGGTGGAGTTGTGCGCTGTCGGTCCTGCACCGTGCCGGTTGGCGAGGTGCGGCACTTCACCCGTTCTGGCTGGCTTTGGCTCCACTGCGTGCTTTGGGGCTGGTGGCTAGCGGTACGCGGGATGCGGCTCTCGGTGCCATCAGTCAACTGCGGGCTGAGCGGCATCTGCCGGTGCTGCGCGGTGTGCTGTTTGCAGTACCGCTGGTGCTGGTGTTCTTCCTGTTGCTGGCTGAAGCCGACACTACACTTGAGACTTGGCGCTCCCAGTTGAGCGCTGCGTTGCAGGATTTATCGTTCCTACCGCGCCTGCTGTTCTGGTTGGTGATGTCCTTGTTGATGGCAGGTGTCTTGGCGATTGCCTCGCGGGATCCGGTGCCGCAGCGCGAGCCTGCTGTGGCGGCTGATATTGCGGGGACCCGTACGGCAACGGAGCGCCTCATCGTTCTGGGTTCTGTGGTTGCGCTGTTTGCTGTGTTTCTCGTGCTCCAGGTGGGCACGCTGTTTGGCAATCCCGGTGCCATTGCCGGTAGCGGCATCACCTATGCACAGGCCGTGCATCGCGGCTTTGGTCAGCTGATCGTGGTGGTCAGTGTGTCTGCTGCGCTGCTGCTGGTACTCGATCGCAGGGCGTTGCGAGGCGCTGCAGAAGGGCGCGTGCGCGCTGTCTCTGCAGTGCTGCTGGGTCAGTGTCTGTTGCTGCTGCTGTCGGCCTGGCAGCGTTTGGCGGCTTATGAAGAGGCCTATGGCTGGACGGTGCAGCGTGTGTGCGTGCAGCTGTGCATCATCGCCATTGCCGCGGCCTTGCTGGTGCTGCTGCGTGAATTGATGTTGGGATTGGTGCTGCGTCGCGCGCTGCGACGCATCACCACAGTGATGGCGCTGATGGCGCTGGTGCTGTGCTTTTGGAATATCCCGGCCTGGGTGGTGGATGCCAATCTGGATCGCTCCGCCCGCGGTCATGAGGTCGATTGGCGATATCTGGTGGATGAGCTGCCACTGGATGCCGTGCCGGCACTGCAGCGGCAGTTGGCTGGGCTCGATGCCACACAGGGCAATGCGCTGCGCTGCCGGCTGCTACGGCAACCGCAGCTCAAGTCGCTACTGACAACGCCCGATCGCTGGTTTGAATGGAACTGGCGCCGCAGTCAGGCATTGGCTGCGGCACAGCGCCTGACGAGAGAAGCCGGGGAGGGCTGCGCCGCCAGTACCGGTGGCGAATGACCATCGTTTGATACGCCGGACCCTCGGAAAAGGCCGGTCACGATGGTCGGGGTGACAGGATTTGAACCTGCGACACCTACGTCCCGAACGTAGTGCTCTACCAGGCTGAGCTACACCCCGAATCTGGAGGCCGCGAAGTGTATGCCACACGGCCGCAGCCTTCAATCAAAGATGGCACTCAATTGCGCCATCGTGCGGCGATGGCCGCTGCCTCGTCTTGTGCAGACAGCGCTTCACCAACCTGACGCGCTACGACTGCTTGGCGAATGGCTTCCGGGAAGGGCGCCCCGGATTGACGATAGCCGTCTGGAGCACGGCCATCACGCGGCCTGGGGTTACGGGCCAGCACTTCGATAACCCAGTCGCCGCGTTCACGACAGGCAAGCCCCGCTGGACCACGCTGCGTGGCAAAGCTGCGGCACCAACCGCCAGTATTGCCGCGAAAGCTCATGCCAACGAAGGTGCCCATGGAGTCGGTGCCCTGCTTGCCGGTGGGCAGCGTGTCGAGGGCGGTCTCTAGCGCGGCGACGGCCACGACGCGACCGCCGTCAGACATCAGCGGCAGGGGCTGCGAACTGCTTAAAAACGGTGCGCCCAGCAATACCCCGAGCACCAGGGCGGCTGCCACCGCGCTGGCCTGACGCCAGGTCCAGCGCGCGCCGCCTGCTGTGGTGGGGCTCGGCGCGTTCACGGTAGGCCGGTCAGCGGTCCCGGCCGACAGCCAAATGGGCCAAGGCTGCCAGTCCGTCGCGGCAAGGCGAGGGCGGTAGGACAGCTAGCGCTGCCACGGCGCGGTCGCTTTCGGCCAGTGCCCGTTCGCGGGTGTAGTCGATACCGCCGGTACGATCGATGCAGGCGATGATGTGCGCCAAGTCGGCCTCACCGCCGCGGGCTGCGGTGATGGCCTCACGGATGCGTGCGGCGTCGCTACCGCTGCTGTTACGCAGCGCATGGATCAACGGCAGCGTGGGCTTGCCTTCGGCCAGATCCTCACCCAGGTTCTTACCGCGCGTGGCGGGGTCTGAGCGGTAGTCCAGTACATCGTCAATAAGTTGGTAGGCAGCGCCCAGATGCCGCCCATAGGCGGCCAAGGAGGCTTCCTGAGCCTCACTGCCCTCGCACAGCACGGCAGCTACCTGAGCGCCGGCCTCAAACAGCCGAGCGGTCTTGCGGTAAATGACCTCGAGGTAGCGCTCTTCGGTTGTCTCGGGGTCCTGCGCGTTCATCATCTGCAGCACCTCGCCCTCGGCGATGACATTGGTGGCGTCGGCCATGATCTCGATGACGCGCTGCGAGCCGGTGGCAGCCATGATCTGGAAGGCGCGCGAATAGACAAAATCGCCGACCAGCACGCTGGCTTCATTGCCAAACAGGCTGTTGGCAGTGGCGCGGCCGCGGCGCCTGTCGGAGTGGTCGACCACATCGTCGTGCAGCAGGGTGGCGGTGTGGATGAACTCGATGAAGGCGGCAGCTTCAAGATGCAGGCCATGAGCCGGGGGCTTGCCACCAGCCACAGCATGGGCCGACAGCAGTACCACCAGCGGGCGCAGGCGCTTGCCGCCGGCGGCAATGATGTGTTCTGCGACCTGATCGACCAGCGGAACGGCGCTTTTGAGGCGCGACCGGATCACCGTGTCGACTGCCCGCCAGTCCGCGCCAACCAGGGCGCGAATCTCGTCCACTGTCATTGTCCCGACCACCCCAGACTGCGTGATTGGGACAATCCTAGCAGTACCGTCACAATGCCCCTAGAGCAAATTGACCTCGACGGTCTGCCTGAGTAGAATGCGCGACCTTTCGCAGGACGTGAAACGCCCTCTGGGCGCTTACGGTGCGAATCATCATTGAAAGGCAGGGTTCTACATGTACGCGGTCATTGCCACTGGCGGTAAGCAGTATCGGGTCGAAATCGGCAGCTCGCTGCGTGTTGAGCTGCTCGACGCCGAAGCAGGCAGCTCGGTGGTGTTTGATGAGGTGCTGTTGATTGCCGACGGCGCCAACATCAAAATCGGTGCACCGCTGCTGCAGGGCAGCAAAGTCACTGCCACGGTCGAGCGTCACGGTCAGGGCGAAAAGAAGCCCATCGTCAAATTCCGCCGCCGCAAGCACTACTTGCGCATGAAGAACCACCGCCAGAAGTACACTCTGGTTACGATCACGGGCATCGCGGCGGGCTGATTGCCCCGCATTTCGGAGACGCAAAATGGCACATAAAAAAGCAGGCGGCAGTACACGCAACGGTCGTGACTCACACAGCAAGCGACTGGGCGTGAAGCGCTTCGGTGGCGAGGCCGTGTTGGCCGGCAACATCCTCATTCGTCAGCGCGGCACGCCGGTGCGCGCCGGTGAGAACGTGGGCGTGGGCACAGACCACACCTTGTTCGCGCTGGTAGACGGTCGTGTGCACTTCGGTCGTAAAGGTCCGGAGCAGCGCCGCTATGTGAGCGTTCTGCCGAACTGACCGGCAGTCCGGCCCATTGGTCGATACCGAAAGCCCCGGCCTCCGTGCCGGGGTTTTCGTCTCTGGAGTCCATACATGAAGTTCGTCGATGAAGCCCTGGTCAAAATCCAGGCGGGCAATGGAGGCCGCGGCTGCGTGAGCTTCCGGCGCGAAAAATTCGTGCCCTTCGGCGGCCCTGATGGCGGTGATGGTGGCTATGGCGGCAGCGTCTACCTGCGCGCGGTCGAGGGTATCAACACACTGGTCGACTTTCGTATCCAGCGCACCTTTAAAGCCCGCTCTGGCGATGCCGGCTCGGGCAGCGATCGCACCGGCCGCAGCGGCGAAGACCTCTATGTAAATGTGCCTGTGGGTACCACCGTCAAGGACACTGAAACCGGCGAAGAGCTGGGCGACCTAAGCGAGCCGGGCCAGACCATTAAGGTGGCCGAGGGCGGCAAGGGCGGCTTTGGCAATCAGCGTTTCAAGTCCAGCACCAACCGCGCGCCGCGCCAGTACGGCCCGGGCCTGCCGGGCGAGAAGCGCATGTTGGGGCTGGAGCTCAAGGTGATCGCCGACGTGGGTCTGCTGGGCCTGCCCAACGCGGGTAAGTCGACGTTGATCCGCGCGGTCTCGGCGGCGCGCCCGCGTGTGGCCGATTACCCGTTCACCACGCTATACCCGAATCTGGGTGTGGTGGATGTGGGCGAGCACCGCAGCTTTGTGATGGCCGACATCCCCGGTTTGATTGAGGGCGCGGCAGAGGGCGCGGGCCTGGGTCATCGATTCCTTAAGCATCTGCAGCGCACCGGTGTGCTGCTGCACTTGATCGATATCTGCCCGCCCGACCCGGACTCAGATCCGGTCAAGGAAGCCCGCGCGATCATTGCGGAGCTGAAAAAGTACAGCAAGGAACTGGCCGCCAAGCCGCGTTGGCTGGTGCTCAACAAGAGTGATCTGCTGACGCCGGAAGAAGCCAAGACGGTGGCGGCGGACATTGCCCGTCGATTGCGGCACAAGGGGCCGCGATTCCTGATTTCTGGAGCTACCGGCTCGGGCACCAAGGAGTTGTGCGCGGCGGTAATGACGGCTCTGGAAGAGCGCGCCGAAGCAGAGCGGGCGCAGGCCTGACGGCGGCTGCGCCCCTCGCCGGGGGCTTTAGGCCTTGGCCAGAGCCTTGACCTTGGCGGCCAAGCGGCTTTTGTGACGGGCGGCCTTGTTGCGGTGCACGAGGCCCTTGTTGACCATGGTGTCGATGGCCGGCACTGCTGCCAAGTAAGCCGCCGTTGCGTCGCCCTTGTCGGCGATTGCATCGGTTACTTTGCGCATCGCGGTACGCATGCGGGACCGCAACGCAACATTGCGCTCGCGATGCTTTTCCGCCTGTTTCGCCGCTTTCTCTGCCGATTTGGTGTTCGCCACGCCTATCTCCGCCGCTGCCGAATATTGCTAAGCCGCCTAGTCTGCGCAGCGCGGTACCCGTTGTCAATGAAGCTCTGGTAGTCTCGAGTACTGCATGAGTGGCGCCATCTTTCGTAAAACCAGCATCGTCGGGCTGGCCACGCTGCTCTCGCGGGTCACTGGCCTGCTGCGCGAAATCATTTATGCCCAGAGCTTTGGCGCCAGTGCCTTCATGGATGCCTTTCTGGTCGCCTTCAAGATACCCAACTTCCTGCGCCGGCTATTTGCCGAGGGCGCCTTCTCGCAGTCGTTTGTGCCGGTTATCTCTGAGCACAAGGTGCAGCGTAGCCACGACGAGGTGCGCGAGCTGGTGGCCGGTGTGTCGGGCACGCTGGGCGCGGTGTTGCTGGTGCTCAGCGCCATCGGTGTGATTGCGGCGCCGGTCATCATCTTCCTGTTTGCGCCGGGCTTCACCGGCACTGCCGGCAAGTACGAGATGGCCGTGCAGATGCTGCGCTGGACCTTTCCCTATCTGTTTTTCATCTCGCTGACGGCGCTGTTCTCAGGCGTGCTCAACAGCTATGGCCGGTTCGCCATTCCCGCGTTGACCAGTGTGGTGATGAACACGGTGATGATCGGTGCGACGCTGCTGGCCGCTACACACAGCAGTAACCCGGGCCTGACCATGTCTATCGGCGTGTTCGTGGCGGGTGTTATCCAGCTGGGTTTTCAGTTGCCCGCTGTGGCCAAGTTGCACTTGTTGGCGTGGCCACGCTGGCGACCTGCGATGGCTGGAGTGCGGCGCATCGGTGCCTTGATGGTGCCTGGCATTATTGGTTCGTCGATGGCGCAGGTCAGTTTGCTGCTCGATACGCTGATCGCCTCTTTTTTGGCCACAGGCAGCATTGCTTGGCTGTATTACGCCGATCGCTTGATGGAGTTTCCATTAGGCGTATTTAGCATTGCGCTGGCCACGGTGATCTTGCCGGGTCTGTCTGCAAATCATGCACAGAATTCTCGCGAACAGTTCAGCCAGACCCTCGACTGGGCACTGCGCCTGACGGTGCTTTTAGCCACGCCTGCGGCTGTAGCGCTGTTGGCGTTTGCAGGACCTTTGACGGCCACAATCTTTGGTTATGGCCGCTTTAATGAGGGTGATGTGCGGATGGCCAGCTATGCGCTGATGGCCTATTCGTGGGGCTTGCTGGGTTTCTCGTTTGTCAAAGTGCTGGCGCCGGGCTACTTCGCAAGACAAGACACCCGCGCACCGGTGCGCATCGGGTTGACCGCGTTGGCCTGCACCATGACGCTCAACGTACTGGTGGTGTTCCCTGCAGCAAAGTTGGGCTTTCCTGTGCCGCATGTGTTGCTGGCCACCACCACCTGCATCGGCGCAGCCATCAATACCGTGCTGCTATGGCGCGGTTTGGTGCGCGCCGGCGTGCTGCGTCATGCGCCGGGTTGGGGCGCGTTTTTATGGCGCGTGGTGCTGGCCAACGTGGTCATGGCAGTGGTGTTGTGGGGGCTCGGTGGTGATCTTGCCGAATGGACCACCCTGCACGCAGTGCAGCGCGTTGCACGTTTGGCCGGCTGCGTGATGTTGGCAGCTTGTGTGTATTTCGCAGTGTTGTTTGCCACAGGGCTGCGGTATCAACATCTGCGTGCCGCGGATCGCTGATGCAACTGCTGCGCAAACTCGTGCCGTCCCGCACCGCCGGCGGTCAGGTGGTCACCATCGGCAGCTTTGATGGCCTGCATGTGGGGCATCGTGAGTTGTTGCGCCGGGCGCTCTCGCATGCGCAGTTGCGTGGGCTTGCTAGCGTCATGCTTACCTTTGAGCCCCTACCGCGCGAGTTCTTCTCGCCGCAGTCGCCACCGCCACGGCTCAGTTGCTTGCGTGAGCGCTATCGGCTGTTGCAGGGCACCGGTCTCGATACGCTATGTGTGCTGCGATTTGACGCTGCCCTGCGTCAGATGGACGCAGAGGCCTTTGCCAGGTTGCTGCAGCAGGCACAGGTGCGACAGGTGGTGGTGGGACACGACTTCAAAGCAGCACGCGATGGTGCTGCCACGGCGCTCTGGCTGCAGCAGCAGGGGCCGCGATTGGGTTTTGAGGTGGAGATCGTGCAGCCGGTGCTGGTTGATGGGTTGCGGGTCAGCAGCCGGGCGGTGCGCGAGGCGCTGCGCGCTGGCGACTTGCTCCTGGCTGAGCGCCTGTTGGGTCGTCGCTATGCCATGACCGGTCGGGTGCAGCGCGGTCAGCAGTTGGGCCGCACCTTGGGGTATCCAACTGCCAACCTGCGGTTGTCGCGGCGCAGTTCGCCCTGTGACGGTATCTTTGCGGTGCGCGTGCACGGGGTGCGCGGGGTGCGCGATGATGCGACGGGCCGGCGCGGTTTGCCCGGTGTTGCCAGCTTGGGCACGCGACCGACCGTGCAGGGTCGCGAGCCGTTGCTGGAGACGCACCTGTTCGATTTTGAGGGTGACCTTTACGGCCAAGAGATCGAGGTGGAGTTCGTGGCGCGATTGCGCGGCGAACAGCATTTTGATTCGCTGGATTTGATGGTGGAACAGATTCATCGCGACGCGGCGCAAGCCCGTGCGGTGCTGGCCGCTAATCGCTGAACTGAAGCTGGAGCAAGACCGGGTGACAGACTACAAGCAGACAGTAAACCTGCCGCAAACCGACTTCCCGATGAAGGCCGATCTGGCCCGTCGTGAAGCGCCCTTGCAGGCGTGGTGGGAGAGCCAGGACATCTACGGCAAGCTGCGTGCTCAGTCGGTCGGTCGTCCGCGCTTTGCGCTGCACGATGGTCCGCCGTATGCCAACGGCGTGATTCACATCGGTCATGCCACCAACAAGGTGCTCAAAGACTTCATCGTCAAGTCGCGCACGCTCGACGGCTGTGATTCTCCTTACATTCCCGGTTGGGATTGCCATGGCTTGCCCATCGAACTGCAGGTTGAAAAAAAGCATGGCCGCGTGGGTCAGAAGCTCGATGCGCGCGCGTTTCGCGCTGCCTGTCGTGCCTATGCGCATGAGCAAGTTGAGTTACAGCGCAAAGACTTCAAGCGTCTGGGCATCCTGGGCGATTGGGATAAGCCTTATCTGACGATGGATCCATCGTTCGAAGCGCAGCAGATCCGCGGGCTGGGCAAGGTGATTGCCAACGGTCACTTGTACAAGGGCGCAAAGCCCGTGCACTGGTGTCTGGATTGCCGCTCGGCATTGGCCGAGGCCGAGGTCGAATACGAAGACAAGACCTCTGCAGCCATCGATGTGGCTTTTGCGGTGGTCGATGGCGCAGATCTGGCTAAACGTGTGGGCGCAGCCGACGCCGCCACTGTGCCAGCTTCACTGGTGATCTGGACTACTACACCTTGGACGCTGCCTGCCAATGAGGCGGTGGCCTTGCGTGCCGATCTGGAATACGTGCTAGTCGAAGTGCAACGCGAACATGGCACTGAGCGATTGCTGCTGGCCGAAGGCCTGCGCGATGTATGCCTGACACGCTATGGCTTAGCAGCGGTGCGTGAGGTGGCCCGCTGCACCGGCGCGGCGCTTGAGGGATTGCAGTTGGCACACCCGTTCTTGCCGAAGCAGGTGCCGGTGGTGCTGGGCGATCACGTAACGCTCGAAGCCGGTACGGGTGCAGTGCACACCGCGCCGGCGCATGGTCAGGACGATTTTATTGTCGGTCGCCAGTACGGCTTGCCGGTGGTCAATCCGGTGGGTGGCGATGGCCGCTTCTTTGCCGATACACCGATCGTCGGTGGACAGAAGATTGATGAAGGCGGCAAGCAGCTCATCGAGTTGATGCAGACCAGTGGCCGTCTGCTGCGGCATGAGCCCTTGCGTCATAGCTATCCGCATTGCTGGCGCCACAAGTCGCCGGTCATCTTTCGCGCCACGCCGCAATGGTTCATCTCGATGGACCAGAACGGCCTGCGTGCCGGAGCGCTGCGCGACATCGCCACAGTGAGGTGGATTCCTGCGTGGGGTGAGCAGCGCATCAGCGGCATGATTGCCGGTCGCCCGGACTGGTGCATCTCGCGCCAGCGCACATGGGGTGTTCCCATCACGCTGTTTGTGCACAAAGAAAGCGGCGAGCTGCATCCGCGCACCCAGCAGATCATCCAGACCGTGGCTGCGATGGTTGAGAAGGACGGCATCGACGCGTGGTTCGATACTGAATCTGCAACGCTCATCGGTGCCGACGATGCACAGGTCTATGACAAGGTCACCGATGTCATGGACGTGTGGGCTGACTCTGGTTCCAGCTTCGAGTGTGTGGCCCATACGCGCCCAGAGCTTGCCGGCCCGGTCGAGATGTACTTGGAAGGCTCGGATCAACATCGTGGTTGGTTCCACAGTTCGCTGCTGATGTCCGAAGCGTTGTATGGCCGTGCGCCCTACAAGAACGTGCTGACGCACGGTTTCACTGTTGACGACAAGGGCCGCAAGATGTCCAAGTCGTTGGGCAACGTAGTGGCCCCCGACAAAGTGGTGTCGACGCTCGGTGCCGATGTGCTGCGCCTGTGGGTGGCCTCGACCGACTACACCAGCGAGATGACCTGCTCTGACGAGATCTTAAAGCGCACGTCAGACAGCTATCGCAGGCTGCGCAACACCGTGCGCTTTTTGCTGGGCAACTTGCATGGCTTTGATCCGCAGCGCGATGCCGTGCCGGCAGATCAGCTGGTGCAACTGGATGCCTGGGCTATTGCACGTGCAGCGCAGTTGCAGGATGAGGTGATTGCGGCCTATCGCGATTATCAGTTCCTGTCGGTCTACCAGAAGGTGCATGGCTTTTGCGTGGCAGAGCTGGGCGGCCTGTATCTGGATGTGATCAAGGATCGTCTATACACCACGCCGGCCGGCAGCGTAGCGCGCCGCAGTGCCCAGACCGCCATGTATCACATCGCCCATGCGATGACGCGTTGGCTCGCACCCATCCTGTCGTTTACTGCCGAAGAGATCTGGCAGCACTTGCCCGGTGCCGCGCAGCGGGCCGAGTCTGTGTTCCTGACTCAGTGGTATCAGCTGCCAGCCATGCCGTCACAGGCCATTGACTGGGCTGCGCTGGTGCAACTGCGTGCGGCAGTGCTGCGGCAACTGGAAGTGCTGCGCGATGCCGGCAGCATCGGTGCGCCGCTGGATGCAGAGCTGGATGTGTACTGCCTGCCTGCGCAGTTGGCTGCGCTGTCGGCGCTGGGTGATGAACTGCGGTTTTTCACGATTACCTCTGCGGCGCGCGTGCATGCGGTTGCAGCAGAGCAAGTGCCGGCCGATGCACAGCCGGCAGATACCGGTGCCGGTGTAGTTGAGGGTGTGTGGCTGCGCGTGCAGCCCGCGGCACCTGCCAAGTGCGTGCGCTGCTGGCACAAGCGCGAAGATGTGGGCAGTCATGCCGAGCATCCGGAACTGTGCGCTCGCTGCGCTGGCAATGTGATGGGCCTGCCTGAAACAAGGCGGTTCGCATGAGTACGCCGGGCAGCACCCACAGCGCGCCGCAGCCAGTGGCGTTGCCAATCCGTCACAGTGGTCTGCCGTGGTTGGCATTGTCGTTGGTAGGCGTGATTGCCGATCAGGCCAGTAAGGCTTGGGTGGTGGCTAACTTTCAGCTGTATGAAACGCGCACGCTGTGGCCAATGCTGGACTTCATACATACGCGCAATACCGGCGCAGCCTTCAGCTTTTTGGCCAATGCTGGAGGCTGGCAGCGCTGGCTGTTTGCAGTGCTGGCGCTGGGTGTCAGTGGCGTGATTGTGGTGTGGTTGCGGCGCACGGTGGCCGCCTTGCAGCCCCTGCTGGTAGTGGGTTTGTCGCTAGTCCTGTCGGGTGCCGTGGGTAATGTGATTGACCGCTTGCGGCTCGGTTATGTGGTGGACTTTGTGGCGGCGCACTGGAACAACCACTATTTCCCAGCCTTCAATATTGCCGACAGCTGTATTACGGTTGGCGCCGGCTTGTTGATCCTCGATGCCCTGCTGTCCGGCAGGGCCAAGGTTGCCGGGGGACAGTAATGAAGATTCTGCTCGCCAATCCACGCGGCTTTTGTGCCGGTGTTGATCGCGCTATCGATATTGTCGAGCGCGCTATCGACCTGTTTGGTGCGCCCATTCATGTGCGTCACGAAGTCGTGCACAACCGCCAGGTTGTTGAACGCCTGCGGGCGTTGGGGGCCGTCTTCATCGAAGAGCTGTCCGAGGTGCCGGCTGGTGCCACGCTCATCTTCAGCGCACATGGTGTGTCCAGTGCCGTCGAGGCTGAAGCCGCGCAGCGCGGCTTTACGGTATTTGATGCCACCTGTCCGCTGGTCACCAAGGTGCACCTGGAAGTGGCCCGTCATGCGCGCGATGCGCGCGATGTGGTGTTGATTGGCCATGCCGGTCACCCGGAAGTGGAAGGCACCATGGGTCGCTTTGATCCTGCCTATGGTGGCTGCATTCATCTGGTTGAAGATGTGGCAGGAGCGGAGGCGTTGCAGGTGTCGCGCCCCGAGACACTGGCCTTTGTTACGCAGACCACGCTGTCGGTCGATGACACGCAGGCCATCGTGCAGGTGTTGCGTCGGCGCTTTCCGCAGCTGGCCGCGCCGCGCATCGAAGACATTTGCTACGCCACGCAGAATCGCCAAGACGCGGTCAAAAAGCTGTTGCTGCAGTCCGATGCCTTGGTGGTGGTGGGTTCGGCAAGCAGTTCCAATTCAAATCGATTGCGTGAGCTGGGCGAGCGCGCCGGTGTGCCGTCGTTCCTGGTTGATGGGCCAGCCGATCTGCAGCAGCACTGGTTCGCCGGATGCAAGGCTGTGGGTGTGACGGCCGGTGCCTCGGCTCCCGAGTTGCTGGTGTCGCAGGTGGTGGCGCAGTTGCAGTTGTGGGGCGGCAAGGTTGCCGAGGAACTGGTGGGCCGCCCTGAGAATGTGGTGTTCAGTCTGCCGCGTGCGCTGCGCAAGGTGCAGCGCAGTCCGGACGCTTAGCGCCAGCAGTCGATGCCTGCGGCAGGTTCACTGCCGCGTCGGCCCAGTTCATCGATCCACAATAGTGTGCAGGCGCCATCGCTGGCTTGGGTGCCGCCGTGCACAGGGCGTGCCTCGGCTCTATAGGCTTGGGCGTCATCAGTCGTGTGCAGTAGCAGATCGTAGCGATGGTGTTCGCTGCGTGACGCAAGGCCCAGTCCGGTGTCGTCGGTGGCCTCTAGCGTCATCGCATAGCGCAGGCGCTGCGCATACCAACGTTCTTGCGCAGTGTGTATGTGTAACAAGGCCAGGCGCGCTTCGTTGCGATGCACACGCTGCAGCAGCATTTGCATTGTTGGTATAGCCATGCCCGCCAGAGTGACTATGAGCGTCATGACGCATAGCAGCTCGATCAGGCTGTAGCCCTGGTGCTCAGTCCGCATCGTCGCGTCGCCAATACAGCTGGCGCGGTGGCGGTAGTGCAGGGCAGGCCGCAAGAGGCGTGTCATCGAGTTGGCAGCCGGCCGTGTGCGGCTCTGCAGTCGGCGGTGTGGGTGTTAGTGCCGCATCCACTCGATCGACAGCAGTGATTTGCATTGCACGGTCTTGCGCATCATTGCGACCGTCTTGGTTCAGATCCAGAGCCGGCTGGCCTGTAACAGCCGACACTGCACCGACGGCCACTTGCACTTGCGGCTGACGGTTGCGGCAGGCAAGCGACTCTAAAGGCGGTGGCGAGAGAACTTGTGTGAACAGCAACACGCCACCCAAGGTTAATGCACGCGTCATGGATTGACCCTGGCCCAGCGGCAGTTGCCAGCCAGGTGCTGCATTGCTGATGCCGTGCAGGCTGCTGTCGTTGAGCATGGGCAGGTCGGGCGCACTCAAGGCAAGCCGCGCATCAAACTGTTGCTGTGTCTGAGTGGTGTAGGGCTGTCGATCCCGCACAACGAACAGGCTTTGTTTACCAGCAACACTAAGGCCGGTCGCTACACTACCCAGTGCGATGTTGAACCATTGCTGGGCACCTTGGCGCAGCAGGGTGACATCGGCGGCAGCCAGAAAGCCGCGCGATAGCGGGTAGGCAGGATCGGCCAACTGCGCAAGCACACCACCTGCAGCCAGGAGTGTGGCTGGTGCGCCAGGTGTGAAGTCGAAGCGCCACAGGGCGGCATTCCAGTCGCCGACATACAGGCGATCTATTTGGCCATCGTTGTTGGTGTCGAGCACGGTCACTGCCGCCGCTATAGCGTGTTGCATAGAGGCGAAAGACTGGTCTGCACCACTGCCCGTTGGACCGGCGCGCCACAGCAGTCGACCGTCTTGCGCGTCGAGCGCCAGCACCTGCGCACCGCTGCGTGCCGAGCTGGTTGCCGTGGCTTTGCGGGGCAAGCCTGCACCCAGCAACACTACCCACTGCGCGCTGTCGTGGTTGAGTTGGCCTATGCGCAGTCTTGCTGCAGTGGGTGCAACCACCACGTCTGCCAAGCTGACCAGTTGATGGTCATCCTGCCTCCATAACAGCTGCGGCGGCCCCGGAGTGCTGAGCTCTAAAGCCGCCACGGCAGAGTGACTTTGGCCTTGGGATAGCCAACGGATCGACAGCAGCAAACGGGCGCGGTCACCCTGAGCAGCGTTGATGAGTCCGTCACCGTTGGCATCTTGCAGCAGCGGTACGATCCACAGTTGACCTGTGCAATCGCTGCCATTAACCGCTTGCTGAACTTGATAGCTCCAGCGCGGCGTGCCGTCTGTATCGCGGGCGCGCAGGGTGAGCCCTGTGCTGTCGAGTTGCACGCGGTTGCCCGGCAGTGTGCTGGCATAGGCCAGTTGCACCGATGGCATGGCATGGCAGGGCGGCGTTAGCCACGGCCATAGCGCGGCGCACGCCACGCCCCACACAAACCGTGCGCGCGGCATCATCAAAAAGGCTCGGTGCGTTGCAGCCCGACTGACACTTGCAGTCTTGCACCCCGCGCTGCGGTGCCGGTGGACTGCACTTGCAGGTGATGCGTGCGATACAGGTCTGCGCTATAGCCTTCTGCAGTGCTGTAGCCATGATCGAGCCACTGCACCTGCGCCTGTGCTTCGGCGGACACCACTGTGAAAGGCGGTGGCAGCGTGCTGCCTGGTGCGGGTGGTTGTTGCAGGGCTTGGGCGATGCCATTGCCGGCGGCATTGAACACGGACTGACGCAGTTGCCATTGGGTGGCCAGCGCTCGCTCTGCTGCGGCATCGAGCAGTCCTTGGGTCAAGAGCAAGGACAGCAACGACAGCAGCAGCAGTACTAACGGCAGCACGACGCCTCGCTGTAACCGGCCGTGCGTAGTCATGTGCGCGGCGCATTGCGCAGGGTGATGCTGCGCGTCAGGTGCAGGGTGTTGTCGGCGGCGGTAGTGCCCACTTCGCTGCGATTGCTTGCCAGCTGCAACTGCAGTTGCACTGCCACTGCATGCGCGCCGGCAGGCAGTGCATCACCGCGCACAAAGTGCACTGGTGCACCTGCTGCAGCTTGATAGCCCAGCAGCACTTGCAAGCCGCTGACGCCGGGTAGCACCTCGGTATCGATAAATGCGGGGCTACCGGCATAGCGCGTAAGCGATTTGACGCGCAGTGCCGGCAGCGCGTTGTTGCTGCCGTCGGCACGACGCGCGATGTAGTAGCAGCGCACCAGCAAGTCGTGCAGTTCGATGTGGCCGGGCAGCAGTACGGTGCCTGCGGGTAGCGTGCCGTTGGCTAGCAGCGTGCTAACTGCAGGAGTGGCTGTGCTGGTGAGCAGTTGTAAGCGACCAGCATCCGGCGTTGCTGCAGCGATGGCACCACGGCGCACGATGAGCACATCGGTACCGGCCACCCAACCACCGCCTGCTGCGGCACAGGTCAGCGGCCAGTGGCCTGTACTGGCTTCGACTGCGACGGTCAGATTTTGGGCGAGGCCGGCGCCGCACCCGCTGGCACTGTTGCCTACAGCGGCGGTGCTGATGCGGTCTGCAACGGTCAGTCCGTAGCCACCGGCCAGTTGCAGCTCGGGCTCGAGCACCGACAACACATAGAGCGCACGCTCTTGCAGCCGGTTGACCGACTGCGCTTGATGCAATGCTGCGCGGCCTGCTGCAAAGGCCGACAGCGTGCCGGTGATAGCCAGCGAGCCCACGGCCAGACTCACTAACAGTTCGGGCAAGCTGAAGCCGCTGTGATGCCTCATGACGACTGGGGCTGATGCGGCAGCTGGGCGATGTGGCTGGCGGCGGCGCCGTCGGCGGCGTCGATCCAATGCAGCTGTATGCGCCAGCGCGCCGGCGAGCTCTGGGAGGCCGGCAGCAACTGCACGCTGGCCACGTCGTCTATCTTGCGCGCGCCGCTGCCGGGCATCAGCACTGCGGCAGCCTCTGACTGCCAGGCGCCCAGATCGGTGGCGGGGTCGGCTTGCAGCCGCTCGGCCAGTTCGGAGGCCAGCTCGATGGCCCGGACTCTTTGCAAGGCGGCCCGGCTGCCCCTTGCTGCCTGACTGCTGATCTGCAGTGCGTTCAGCGTACCCAGTACCAACAGGACAGTGGCCAATAGCGCCTCGATGAGACTGCTGCCGGCCTGCTTGCTGTGAGCCTTCCGTGGCCCCTGTGCGTCCCTGCCCATACCGCGGCCTCTGTGTTGCCATGCATGCAGGCTAGAGATGCAGTGGTTGTCAGGACAGGCGACAAATTGCTGTAGTTGTGTCAAAACTATCGTCATCCCCTGTCGTGGCTGATTGGCATGAACGTCTGTCCGGACTCCACCCGTTCTCGTCATCGTGGCGGCGCTACGCTGCTGGGCGTGCTGCTGAGCCTGGTGCTGAGCGTCGCGCTGGCGCTGTTTGCCGTGCCTGCTTGGCAGGCGCATCGACTGCGTCTGCATCGTGTGGATGCGCGCACCGAGTTGATCAGTACGGCGCAGCGTTTGGCTGCCTGCTTTGAGCGTTTGCAGGCCTACGACAACCCGGCCTGCACGGTGAGCCTGCCGGCGGCCGTGGCCGACAACACCTATCAGTTGCAGGGCACGGTGGAGCACGGTGCATTCAAGTTGACCGCGCATCCCGTGGGTGAACAAGCGGCCGATGCGGATTGCGGTGACTTCCAGTTGGACAACGCCGGTAAGCGCAGCGTCAGTGGTGTGTTGCCCGCCAAAGAGTGTTGGTGATCAGTCGCAGCTGCGGGTTGTAAGGCGCTGCAGTCTGGGCCGTCCGGTTTCACTGATGATGACTTGCTGTGCGCGTCCGCGTGCAGCCACATCGCATAGCGTCAGCGTGAGGGTGGTGCCCGAGCGGGGCAGCGGATACCACGTGGCAGCCGTACGCGTCGCCAGCAGTTGTGTGCCCGGCGCCAAACGATCATGACGCAGCAACACCGGCACGCTATCCAGCGTCCAAGTGGCCCATCCGGGCGCGCTGGCCGGTCTAGTCAGGCAGTGCCCGTTGGCATCGGCCAGGCACAGCCTGGTTGCCACACCGCGCGTCAGTGCCGCGGTTCGCGCTTGGTGGGCGGATTGCAGCAAGCGGTCGGCGGTGGTGGCCAGTTGCAGGTCGGCGCGCAGCGCGGCAAAGCCCGGCACGGTGATGCCGGCAAGTATCGCCAGCAGGCTCATCACCAGCAGTAGTTCGATCAGGGTATGGCCGTCAGCACGCATTACCGCAGCCTGCGGCAGCCTCTTGTAGGCGGGCCACCTGGCTATTTGCGGTGATTGGCGGGTAAGGGCGCTTGCCTGCTGCTGTGACGCATGGCACTGGCCTAGCGGGCCCCGTTTCCCCTAGAATGCGCGACCCCGCCGGAGTAGCTCAGTTGGTAGAGCACGTCATTCGTAATGATGGGGTCGTAGGTTCGATTCCTATCTCCGGCACCACTTGATCCCCAAAGGCCGCCCTCAACAGGCGGCCTTTTTTGTGGGTCGGTTCCGGGCACGGGTGCTGCTACGCTGTGCCCCTGCTGAGCAGGGTGGGGGGGTCGGTGCATGAAGTCCGAGTTCGATTACATCGTCGTGGGGTCTGGCTCGGCCGGCGCTGCTTTGGCTACGCGCCTGACCGAGGACCCTGCCGTGCGCGTGTTGCTGCTGGAGGCCGGCCCGCGCGACCGTCATCCGCTGCAGGTGATGCCGCTGGCCTTTATTAAGGTGGCGCTGGGCCGCTTCGGCACTTGGCAATACAAGACCGAGCCCGAGCCCTACCTCAATGGCCGGCGCCTCGATCTGCCGCGCGGTCGTGTGCTGGGTGGCTCGTCGTCGATCAACGCGATGATCGCCATCCGCGGACCACGCGAGGACTTTGACCGTTGGGCACGGATGGGTGCGACGGGTTGGGACTATGACTCCGTGTTGCCGTATTTTCGCCGGCTCGAGACTCACTGGCGCGGCGCCAGTGACCTGCATGGTGGCGACGGCCCGGTGCGCGTGACGCGACCCGAGAGTCCCGCGCTGTTATGGGAGCCGGTGCGCGATGCGGCACTGGCGGCGGGGTATCCGCTGTGCGAAGACCCCAACGGCCCTGAGTACGATGGTGTGTCGCGTATCGAGTCCACCATCGGCGACGGCCAGCGCTCCAGTGTGGCGCGCGCGTATCTGCGATCGGTGATGCACCGCAGCAATTTGGTGATCCGCACTGACGCACTGACACACCGCGTGTTGATCGCCAACGGCCGTGCCACCGGCGTGCAGTATCACTGCGACGGCCAGTTGCAGACGGCCCACGCGCAGCGCGAAGTGGTGGTGTGTGGTGGCGCCTACAACACGCCGCAGCTGCTGATGCTCTCGGGCATTGGTCCCGCCGATGAACTGCGCGCCCTGGGCATTGAGCCGGTAGTGGATTTGCCGGGCGTGGGTCGCAACCTGAGCGATCATCCGAATATCCTTAATGAATACGAACTGCGCGAGCACATCGGTCTGACGCCTTATCTGCGTATGGATCGTGCCGCTTTTAATGCAGCGCGTTGGTTCGTGGATCATGGCGGGCCGATGGCCTATGCCGGCTCAACAGCTAATGTGTTTGTGCGTTCGTTGCCGGGCTTGCCACAGCCAGACTTGCAGCTCACTTGCCTGCCGGTGAGCAATCACGCCAAGTTGTGGACGCCGCTGTTGCAGCGAAAACCCACTGCGCGGCTCACGGTGCGCATTGGTCACTTGCAGCCGCGCTCGCGCGGTTGGGTCAAGCTGCGTTCGACCAATCCGGCCGATGCGCCGCTGATCCAGATGAATGTGTTCCAAGATCCTTATGATCTGGAAGCGATGGTGCGCGGGCTCAAGCTCAGCCGTGAACTGTTTAAGCAGTCACCGTTGCGCGACATGATCCGCAACGAGATGCTGCCGGGCCCTGGCAACGAGGACGATGCGGCGATCCGCGAGCATCTACGTGCTAATGCGGGGCATCGGTCGCATCCGGTGGGCACTTGTCGCATGGGTGTGGATGCAGACGCTGTGGTGGATCCGCAGCTGCGCGTACGCGGCGTTGAGGCGCTGCGTGTGGTTGATGCATCGGTGATGCCCGATGTCACCAGTGGCAACACCAATCTGCCTACGATCATGATCGGCGAGCGCGCGGCGGATTTGATTCGGGGCCGCACGCTGGGCCCGCAGTCATGAGTAGCGCGACAACCGAAGCGGTCATTCGCCATCACTTGGCTGCCTCGGCTGCGGCTGATCTTGAAGCGGTGATGTTTGACTATGCGGACGATGCAGTGGTCATCTCGCCGGCCAGCGTCTTGCGTGGCGCAGCAGAAATTCGTACCTTTTTTGCGCAGTTCTTTCGTGATGCCGCGCATCTTGCGGCCGGGTTGCAGTTGCAGCAGCTGGTGGTCGAGGGCGAGGTGGCCTACATCATGTTCATCATGGGCGATGGGTCTGACTATCGCATGCAGTGCTCCGACACCTACGTGCTGCGCGGCGGCAAGATTGCAGTGCAGACAGTGATCAGCGTGCCTTTGCAAAAATAGACGCGCGATCGGTCGGCGAATAAAAGAACAACATGCTGGGGGAACCATGTCGGAAGTACAGACGGATCTGGATGCGATCGTCGTGGGTGCGGGCTTTGGTGGGCTATATATGCTGCACCGGCTGCACCGCTTGGGCCTTAAGGCGCGCATTGTCGAGAAGGCTGGCGGCGTGGGCGGCACCTGGTACTGGAACAGCTACCCCGGTGCGCGCTGCGACATCGAGAGCCTGCAGTACTCCTACAAGTTCGATGAAGCCTTGCAACAAGAATGGGTGTGGAGTGAGCGCTATGCCACAGGCGTTGAGATCCTGCGCTATCTGAACCACGTGTGCGATCGCTTCAACTTACGCCGCGACATTCAGTTCAATGCCTGTGTGGTGTCTGCGGTGTATGACGAAGCCGGTAGCTTCTGGACCGTGACTCTAGAGAGCGGGCAGACCTTGACCGCCCGCTATCTGATCTCGGCCAGCGGTGTGCTGTCTTCGGCCAACATGCCCAACATTGCCGGGCGCGACAGCTTTGCAGGCGCTGTTTTGCATACGGGCAACTGGCCGCGTGACGGCTATGACTTTGCGGGTAAGCGGGTGGCGGTGATTGGTACCGGTTCATCGGGTATCCAGGTCATGCCCGAGATTGCCAAGCAGGCGGCGCAGGTCACCGTGTTTCAGCGCACGGCCGCGTATACGATCCCGGCGCGCAATGCGCCGCTAGATCCTGCGGTGCAGGCCGCCATTAAGGCTGACTATCGCGGTTATCGGGAGCGTTGGGGTCGTATGCCGCTGGCCGCAGAGTTTGAACACCGCAATGTGTCGGCTCTGACAGATCCGCCCGAGTCGGCGCGCGCCGAAATGGAAGCGCGCTGGGCCAAGGGGGGGGTGTCGTTTGGTGCTGCCTTCTCTGACTTGATGATGAACAGCGAAGCCAACAAGGTGGCTGCTGAGTTTGTGCGCGAGAAGATTCGCGCCACGGTCAAAGACCCGGCAACGGCCGAGGCGTTGAGCCCGAAGCAATTGTTTGGCTGCAAGCGTGTGTGTCTCGACAGTGACTACTACGCTACCTACAACCAGCCCCATGTGTCGCTGGTCAATCTTGCATGTGGCGGCATAGACCGCATCGTGCCCGAAGGCATTGTGGTCGCAGGCAAGACCTATGCCTGTGATGCCATCGTGTTTGCCACGGGCTTTGATGCGCTGACCGGTTCGCTGCTGCGCATGGGCATTCGTGGCAAGGGCGGACAATCACTGGCTGACAAATGGGCAGCCGGTGCGCGCACCTATCTGGGCGTCCAGACCCAGGGCTTCCCCAATCTGTTTATGGTGACCGGCCCGCAGAGCCCCTCGGTGTTCACCAACATGGTTCCTGCTATCGAGCAGGACGTGGATTTTATTGCCGACTGCTTGGCCTATTTAAAAGCGAAGGGTCTGCACAGCATTGAAGCGCAGGCCGAGGCCGAAGACGCTTGGGTCAAGCATGTGGGTGCTGTGGCTGAATCCACGCTGTACACCAGCTGCAACTCCTGGTATCTGGGCGCCAACATTCCCGGTAAGCCGCGCGTGTTTCTGGCACACATTGGCTTTCCAAACTACGTCGATAAATGCACCGAGGTTGCGGCCAAGGGCTATGAGGGTTTTGCGCTGTTATGAGTAATCTGTCTTTGCGTATTGCGATTGTGGGTGGTGGCATCGTGGGTCTGACTGCCGCGCTGAGTTTGGCGCGCGTGGGCTTTAAACCAGTGGTCTATGAGGCAGTGCGTAAGCCACAGCCGCTGGGTGTAGGCATCAATGTGCTGCCGCATGCGGTGCGTGAGATGGCCGAGCTTGGGCTGCTGGATAAGTTGGTCAAGCTCGGTGTGCCCATCACCGATCTGGTGTATCGCATGGCCGATGGCCGCATGGTCTGGCACGAGCCGCGAGGTCTGCAGGCCGGGTATGGCTGGCCGCAGGTGGCTGTGCATCGCGGTCGACTGCAAATGATGTTGATCGAGGAAGTGCAGGCGGCGCTGGGCCCGGATGCGATTCACTTCAATCATGCTCTGTCAGATCTGCAGCTTACGCAGCAGGGCGCAACGCTGCAGTTTGTGGACCGTGAAAGCGGCGCTGCTTTGGGCACTGTCGACGCGGATCTGGTGATTGGCACCGACGGCATCCACTCTGCGGTGCGCAAGCACTTTTATCCCAACGAAGGCATCCCCAAGTGGAGTGGTGTGTCGTTGTTTAGAGGCACCACCGTGTTACCTGCGGGGCAGGTGGGTGCGCTGATGCACTGGACTGGTCATTCGCGACAGAAGTTCGCCGGCTATCCAATTTCTATAGATCCGCATAGCGGCGAGATCCTCTTCAACTGGATCTGTGATCTGCGTACGGCAGAGCCAGGTTCAACGCCTCGCGAGGACTGGAACTATCGCGTTGAGCGCGCACCGCTGTTACCGCGTTATCAGAACTGGCAGTGGACCGGCATCGATGTGCCTGCCATTGTTGCAGCGGCCAGCGAAGTGTTTGAGTTCCCCATGGTAGATCGCGATCCGTTGCCACAGTGGACGCACGGTCGTGTCACGTTGGCAGGCGATGCTGCTCACCCCATGTATCCGATCGGATCTAACGGCGCGACGCAGGGCATCCTTGATGCGCGAGCACTGGCGTTTCATCTGGCCACGCAGCCTGATGTGGATGCGGCTTTGGCTGCCTATGAGAAAGATCGTCGCGAGGCTACCAGTCGTATTGTGCTGACTAATCGTGCACACGGCCCCGACAAAGTGCTGGAAATTGCCGCGGCGCGTGCGGCTGATTCAGCCACGGATTTAGAGACAGTGTTTCCGATGGCAGAGCGTGCGCAGATCGCCCAGGACTACAAACTCATCGCGGGCTTTGATCCACAGTTACTCAACGCACGGCGCAGCTATACGCCCTGACAGAGTCGGAGAGGTTCATGAAAATCAGCATTGGCAGCTTGTTGCTTGGTTTGAGTCTGGGCAGTGCGGCAATCGCCCACGCCCAAGTGATTGGTGCTCCCGGTGGCACCGGTCCTTTGCCCGCTGTGGTCGAACGCGTTGCGGCCTTGCCGCAGCACACGCTGTATCGCCCGGTGAAGCTGCCGTCTACGCCGCTGCCGGTGCTGGTCTGGGGTAATGGTGCCTGCCGAGGTAATGGTCTTGCTTACGAGACATTTCTTAAGCAGATCGCATCACAAGGTTATGTGGTCATCGCGGTTGGATCGCCGCTTGCAAGTCGCGATCAGGAGCTTGCACAACAGGCGCGCGAAGCTAACGCTGCGGCGCCAGTACCCCCACAGAGTGTGCGGCAACCCACTCCCGATGAGACTCAGTCTGCGCAGTTGCTGGAAGCCATCGACTGGGTAGTGCGGGAGAACACGCGAGAGGGCAGCCCGTTGCGCGGGCATATCAGTGCCACGAAGGTGGCTGTCGCGGGCCATAGTTGTGGCGGCTTGCAGGCGCTGGCTGTTTCTACTGATCCGCGTGTGCGGACTACCTTGGTGCTCAACAGTGGCATCTATATCAGGCCGGGCAGTGGGCTTAGCGGCGTGCAACTCGACAAATCGCATTTGGCCCGATTGCATGGGCCGATGCTCTACCTCTCTGGAGGTCCTGGCGACATTGCCCACGTCAATGCGCTGGACGATGTGTCACGCATCAATCATGTGCCGGTGTTTCATGCTTGGTTGCCGGTAGGCCACGGCGGCACGTTCAATGCACCACAGTTAGACGGTGGTGATTGGGCGCGCGTGACGGCGCGCTGGCTTGATTGGACGCTCAAGGGAAGCGCTGATGCTAGCTGGGATTTTGCGGGTCCGGCCTGCCGGTTGTGTGTAGATGACCGGTGGCACATCACACAAAAGAATATCGGCTTGCCCACAGGCCCGTTGCGCCAGTCACTTTATGTGACGGTTCGGGACGGCACGCGTTTGGCTATGCATATCTACCGACCTGCAGTGGGCGGAAAGCCAGTGCAGACCTCGATGCCGGTGATCTTCTCATTCACGCCTTATCGCGCGCGCTTTTATGGGCCATCGGGGGACATCAACGAGCTGGCGCAGTTCGGCAGCTTTGGTGTGAAGGACCTTACGGATAAGGGTTATGTGATTGCCATTGCCGACATTCGTGGCAAGGGTGCTTCATTTGGTGCGCGGCGTGGCTTTCAGGATCGCACCGAAGCACTGGATGGCTATGACTTGGTGCAGTGGCTGAGCCGTCAGCCTTGGGGCAGTGACAAGGTCGGCATGCTTGGCTGTTCATACCTAGGTGGCACCACCACACAGGTGGCCAGCACCGCTCCGCCTGCATTGAAGGCTATCTTTACGGGCGCCACGGACTTGGACAAATTTGCCTTTGTTCGTCGCGGTGGGATCACAGCGCAATTTAATACGCGACCGGATGAGCCTCTGACCGACGATTTAGCCAGCGTGCCGGTTGATGAAGATCCTCAAGGCATCCTGATGCGCGCTGCAGTGGCGCAGCATGCGGGCAACACGCCGATGGCACCGCTGTGGTACGGCATGCCCTATCGCGACAGTCTGTCTGCATTGACCGGTACGCGCTTTTGGCAGGAGGTGGCGCTGTACGGCTATCTGGACACCATCCGCAAGGCCGGCATCGCCACCTACTTCTGGGGCAACTGGCAGGATGAGCCGACCGAGCAGGTGATGCAGTGGTCGGCCAACCTCAAGTCCAAGCTGATCGTGGGCCCCGGCAGTCATTGCGTCGCTCCACCAGACATGGATTTTGCCGGCGAGATTCGCCGCTACTTTGATCATCATTTGCAGGGCAAAGACACTGGTTTGTACCGCGAGCCGCGAGTGCGTTATTGGGTCGATAACAGCGCAACAGGCAAGGCCTGGCAGCGCAGTGAGCAAGAGCCTGGCGTTGGCGTGACGCGTACGCGCCTGTATCTGGGTGCTGGTTCGACGCTGACCGCATCCGCCCCGGGGCGTGGTGCCGAATCGTTCAAGGTTGATTACAACGTGGGCCCGCCTGAAGCTTTTGCGTTTTGGATCACCTCGCAGCGCGAGCACGGACTGCAATACACCGGCCAACCGTTACAGCGCGATGCCGTGCTGGAAGGTGCGCCGCTGATGGATGTGTGGCTGTCCGCAGATCGCAGTGAGGCACGCGTGTTCGCTTATCTGGAGGATGTCGCTCCCGACAACAGCACACAGGTGGTGTCGTTTGGAAGGCTACTGGCTTCGCAGCGTAAGGTGGTTAAGCCGCCGTACGACACCCTTGGTGCGCCCTGGCAATCGGGTTTGCGGCAGGATGCACAGCCGCTGCGTGCCGGAGAGGCAGTGCAATTGCAGTTTGCACTGACGCCCACGGCTCGCGTCATCAAGGCAGGTCACCGGCTGCGCATCGTGCTCACCGGCGCCGATCCTCGCCAACGTAATCTGGCCGAGCTGAAAGAAGACCCGGCGCCTGTGTTGACCTTGTGGCGTGGAAAGTCGTCTGTTGAATTGCCGTTGCGAGCGCCTGGTGCGCATTCACCTTGACAGGCAATGCAGTAGCGCCGAGTATTTTGTTAACAATTTGGTTGACAGTCGTTTGGCTGCCAACATGCATCTCAAGAAAAATCGTAGTGGGGAGAGTTTCATGAACCGCAGTCATGTTGCGCAGTCTGTCCGTCGGATCCTTCTCGGAGCCGGTCTTGCCCTCTCGGTAGCCGCTGCAGCCCAGGGCGCAGAGACGTCTGCCGACACGCTCTCCGAAATCGTGGTTACTGGCAGTCGCGTTCGTGGCGAGGCGCCAGTGGGCGCAGCGGTTACCGTGCTGGGGCGTGCCGAAATCAATTCTGCAGCTGCAGTGACTGTCGATCGCATCATCCAGCAATTGCCGCAGGTGTTTGATCTGGGCGTCAGCGAGAACTCGCGCGGCCAGTCCGGCGGTTCTGGAAACATTGTCTACGCCAACAGCATCAACCTGCGTGGTATCGGCGCCAACGCCACGCTTACGCTGGTGGACGGCCACCGTGCCACCAGCAATGGTCGCTCCATCAATCCGTCGGTGTTGCCGTCACTGGGTCTGGAGCGCATAGAGATCGTCGCGGACGGTGCATCAGGCGTTTATGGTTCTGATGCCATTGCCGGTGTCGTAAACCTGATTCCCCGCCGTGGCCTCAAGGGCGGTGAGGCGGTGGCGCGTTACGGTCGCTCGGCCGATGGTGTCTTTGATGAGTACCAACTGGGCTTTGCGCAGGGCAAGGTCTGGAGCAGCGGCCAGGCAATGATTGCTTATGAACACGTGTACCGCTCCAACCTGTCTGGCGACGACCGTAATTTTTTCAGCAATGCTGATCAGACCAAGAATGGTGGACGCGATTATCGTGTGACGACCTGTTCCCCTGGCACAATCACTGCGGCCGGTTTCATCTATGCAATTCCCACTGCAGGTGTCACTGCAGCAACGGCCAGCACTCTGGTCCCCTCGACGTCAAACAAGTGCAATTCCATCACGGGACAGGACTTGTTCCCCGAGCAGAAGTACGACTCGGTCAATGCGACGTTCAATCAGGAGTTGACGGCCGGTATCGAGTTGTTTGCCGATGGCTTCTTCAGTCGCCGTGACTATGTGCGGCACCCGGCCAACTCCATTGCCACCATCTCGGTGCCCAGCACCAACGCGTGGTTCGTGCGGCCGCCAGGCTATACCGGCAGCGGCTACACGGTTGGCTACAACTTCGAAGGCGATCTACCCAACAACGTGCAGACCGGTTATGCGCAAAGCTGGGAAGTGACTCCTGGTGTGCGGATCAAGTTGCCGCACGACTGGCAGTTCGAAGCGCTGATGACCTATGGCCGTACGCATGACGAGGCCAATCAATCCGCCGGTATTAACACTGCTGCGCTCAATACTGCAGCTGCCAGCAGTGATCCGGCCACGGCGTTTGACCCTTATGGATTGCACCGCACTTCAGCTGCAACGCTGGCGCTGCTGAGCAACCAGATCTTCTTTGCGCCCACCTTGGGCAGCTTCAAGGGTTATGAGGCTCGCTTGAACGGTGCACTGTTTGCTGTGCCGGCGGGCGAGGTCAAGCTCGCCGCAGGCTATGAAGGTCAGGAGATCGGTGTGGATCTGGGCTCTGCTCGCGGCGCGCCCACTACGGTGATGGTGTATCGAAACTTCACCCGTCGGGTGGACTCGTTCTATGGCGAGTTGTCTCTGCCGCTGTTCAGTGCGGCCAATGCCGTGACTGGTTTCCAAAAGCTGGAAGCTAATATTGCCTGGCGCAGCGACCGTTACGATGATGTGGGCGGCACCACCAACCCCAAGTTCGGCCTGAACTGGTCGCCGTTGAGCGGTCTGACCTTGCGTGGCAGTTATGGCACCTCCTTCCGTGCGCCGCTGATTGCCGAAATCTATGGCAACAGCAACAACCTCTTCCAGCAGAACTACCAGAATCCGGCAGGTGGCGCGCCCATCCTCGGTTCAGCACTGTCGGGTGCCAATCTTGATCTCAAGCCTGAGACTGCCAAGACTTGGTCTGTGGGTGCGGACTGGGATGCAACGGATGCACTGCGTCTGAGTGTCACCCGCTTTACGGTGGACTACCGCAATCAGGTCAGCGCTTATTTGTCGGATCTTGCGATCCTGACCCGCGCGTCGCAGTTTGCAGGCACTGGCATCATTCTGCAGGGCACAGAGGCGCGCGATAAGGTGGTCGCACTGCTGGCGCAGGGCATCGTTCCGCTGGGTGCATTCCCGGGCGGCAGTGCCAACAACACGACGGTGTATGTGGATGGCCGCAATCGCAATCTGGGCCGCTCTTACACGACTGGCTACGACTTTGCGGTCAACTATAAGTTGCCTACGGATGGCAAGGGAACTTGGCTGTTTAATGCCAGTGGCACCTACTTCAGTGATTACCGCACGGCTATCACCGAAGCTGCCCCGATGCTCGATAAGGTCAATCAGATATTTAATCCGCTGCGCTTCAAGGCACGGGTCAGCATTGCCTGGGATCTCGAGCCGGTGCGCGCGCAACTGGTGGTCAATCGCATCAATGGCTATACCAATACGGCTGTCACACCCAACGAGCAGGTTGCGCCCTACACACCGGTCGACTTTTCCTTGTCTTGGAACTTGGCCGCTTATGGCGCCTCAAATTGGTTGACTCGTGACTACACCGTGGGTCTTGAGGTGCGCAACCTCCTGAACGAGACCGCGCCCTATGTAAACCTGGCTCCTGGTGCCAACGGCAGCGGTGGCTACGATGCGACGGTCGGCAATCCGATCGGCCGCCAGTATGGTGTCAGTCTGCGCAGGCGCTGGTGATAGTCACCAGCTCAGCTCGCATTACGGATCGAAATGCGAGCTGAGCTCGGTCAGCGCTGCAAGTCCCGAGCGGATATGCGCACGCATGGCTCGCTCGGCTGCCGTGGCACGACCGGCAATGATGGCTGCAGTGATCAGCTGGTGGTCTGCATTGGCTTGACTGATGCGTTCTCGTGCGTAGAAGGCCGGGAACAGCAATTGGTATATCGGTACGGTCAGCTGCGAGAGAAATTGGATCACGTAGGCGTTGCCCGCGCCTTCCAGGATTAATTTGTGCCAGTTGTGGTTAAGCACTGCGAACCTGTCGTGCAGGCCGCTGGAAGCCGCGGCATTGAGCTCTTGCTGCAATGCGGCCAGCCGTTGCTTCCGTTCGTCGTTGCGCGACGCAGCAAATGCAGCCGCCGCAAAGCCTTCCAGCGCCATACGTGCTTCATAAATCTGCCGCACTTCGTCGCTGCCAAGCTGTCGCACCGAAGCGCCGCGAAACTCTTCGATGCTGACCAGTCCTTCGGCTTCGAGGCGGCGCAGTGCCTCGCGGATCTTGCCGCGGCTGATTCCGCTGTCACGCACCAAATCCGCTTCAACGAGCCGCTGTCCGGGCACCAACCTGCCTTTGCGAATGCGCTCGCGGATCCAGGCTGCGGCGTCCACAGGCGATTTGGGTGTGCTGGTCTTGCTCATGTCTGATGCGATGATCCGTCAAGCAGGCAATGCTGCGCAATCTGCGCCGGTATCAATTGTGCTGTCCGGTGATGTGATTCTTGATGTACCAGATGCCGATCATTGGTTATCTGGCATTGCACCGGCTCTGCGAGCAGCCGATCTTGCGATCGGTCATCTGGAAGTGCCGCACACATTGGGTGGTACGGAGTTGCACGGCGACGTCCCGGCACCGGGTGCGGATCCGGCGCATCTGGCGGCGTTGAAGCGTGCGGGTTTTGCTGCGATGACTTTGGCGGGGAACCACATAGCCGATCGCGGTGCGCAGGGAATCGCTGATACCTGTGCCGAGCTGGATCGCTTGGGTATTGCCAGAGTCGGTGCAGGAATGTCATTGGCTGAGGCACGGGCGCCGGCTGTGCTGCGCTGTCGGGGTCGCAGCATTGCGGTGCTCAGTTACAACTGTGTGGGTCCGCAAGCGGGCTGGGCATCTGATACGCAGGCTGGCTGTGCAGCACTGCCGTTACCGACGCAGGGCGATGTCGCTGTGTCACCTAATGCGGCTCTGTTGCCGCCTGATGGCCGGGCGTTGGCGATCCTGCGCGAAGATATTGCCAATGCGCGCCAACACGCTCAGCTGGTGTTGGTGGCGCTGCACAAGGGCATCGTCCATACCCCTGCGAGACTTGCGGATTACGAGCGACCCTTGGCAGCAGCTGCCATTGAAGCGGGAGCGGACGTGGTCTTTGGCCACCACGCGCACATTATCCGTGGTGTGGAATTTATGCGGGGTCGGCCAGTGTTCCATGGTTTGGGTAATGGCTGCGTCGTGACCCACGCCTTGTCTCCCGGACAGGACCATCCGGCACGAGCGGCGTGGGTTGAACGTCGCAAGCAGCTGTTCGGGTTTGAGCCGGATCCTGCCTATACACTGGCACCTTTCCACCCTGAAGCGGTAAATGCCATGTTGGGCAGGTTGCTTTGGCATGCCGATGGCCGTATCGAGGCCGGCTTCATCCCCGTGTACATTGAACCACCGGGTCGACCGGTGCTGGCAGATGCGCAGGGCGCAGCGCACGTGCGCCAGTACCTTGCGCGAATCACTGCGCTGGCCGGCTTGCCGCAATTGCAGCACGAGGTGCGTGACGATATGACGGTGTTGCAATGAGTCCTGTATCGCAAGAGTCGCGTACCCCTGCAGCGCCACGGCTGCTGGTGATCGTTGGCGGTGTCGCCTTGTTGATTGCTTTGGCGGTAGATGCGCTGGCGGTCATTGGCCGTCATGTGGGCCTGCCGCTGTTGGGGTCCATCGAATTGGTGCAAGCGGCTGTGCTCGTCTCAGGATCTGCAGCGCTGCTGGTCGCTACATTGGCTGAGGTTCACGCAAGGGTGCACTTGCTAGTGGATCGCTTGCCTGCAAGTTGGCAAGGCTTGCTGCTGCGCTTTGGTCAGCTGCTCTCTGCGCTGTTGTTTCTGGCTTTCATGGCAGCCAGCGTATGGATCGCCAGCGATCTGTGGCAGGGCCATGAGCAGAGTGAGTTGCTGCGCATTCCGTACCGGCCGCTGCGCATTGTTGCGGTGTTGGCAACAGCAGCGGTGGCCATCGCGTTCTTGCGTCAACTGCTGCCAGTCAAGGTGCGCTCATGAGTGGCACACCGGAGATGGGGCTGACTGGCGTGGGCGTTTTGTTGTTGATGCTGCTGTTAGGTGTGCCTATCGGTGTGTCGCTGGGTGCAGTGGGCTTGGTTGGGCTGATTTTGGCTCTGGGATTTGAACCGGCATTGATCAAGTCCGGGGTTGTATTTTTTGAAACGCTCTCTCGCTATGAGTTGGGAACGCTGCCGCTGTTTATGCTCATGGCGCAGTTGTGCTTTGTGGCTGAGGCGAGCCGGGACTTTTTTGATGCTGCCTCCCGCATGATGGGCCATCGGCGTGGTGGCCTAGCAATGGCATCGGTGGCTGGCTGCGCTGGCTTTGGTGCCATCACGGGTTCCAGTCTCGCCACAACAGCGACGGTGGGTATGGTGGCCTTGCCAGAAATGCGCAAGCGCGGTTATGCCGATTGGTTGGCGACCGGCACACTGGCAGCAGGCGGAACGCTGGGCCAGATGATTCCCCCATCAGGCGCATTGATCGTGTTTGGCATCCTTACCGAGCAGTCCATCGGCAAGCTGTTTACTGCCGCACTAGTGCCCGGAATTACCCAGATGCTCAGCTACCTGCTGGTGATCTGGATTGTTACTCGTATATGGCCGGCGTCTGCTCCGCCATCGCCGCGCGCAAGCTGGTCAGAGCGCTGGGTGGCTTTGCGACGGGTTGCTGATCTGTTGCTGCTGATACTGCTGGTGATTGGCGGCATAGCGCTAGGTTGGTTTACGCCGTCCGAGGCAGCGGCTGTGGGCTGCGTGGGTGCCTTTGCCATCTGCCTGTTGCGCCGTCGCCTGACGCTGGCTGCATTGATGCATGCCATGGAGCAGACCCTGCGCACCAGCGGTTTGATCTATACCGTTGTCATCGGCGCGTTGATCTTCTCGACCTTCATTACCGTCACCGGTGTTGCGGATGCGTTTGGCAATAGTGTGCTGACGCTCGGCGCCGGACCTGTGGTCACGATGATTGTGGTGGCGCTCTTTCTGCTGTTGGTGGGTTCGGTATTGGATGGCCTTGGCTTGATGCTGCTCACCACACCCATTCTTTTGCCAGTGATCGAGCATTTGGGGTTGTCGCCGATCTGGTTCGGAATCTTTTTGGTGCGCGCCATGGAAATCGGCTTTGTGCACCCTCCGCTGGGTTTGAACCTCTATGTCATACAGGGTGTGGCTAAGGATATTTCGCTCGGTCGCATCTTCACCGGGGTGGTACCGTTTCTGATTGCAGACCTGTTGCATCTTTTGCTGCTGATTCTATTTCCGGCTCTTGCTCTGTGGCTTCCCGGGTTGTTAGCCAAATGACTGCACTCCAGTGGCGCCTTGATGCCGTGCTCGCGGATCCGCTGGCGACAGTTGCTAAGCCGTTAGGGTATGTAGGCGGTGACATTCCCGTCGATCTGCTGTTGGCGACGGGTCGCCCGGCAGTGCATTTGCCTTGGCACTGTGGTGTACCAACGCCGCTGGCCGATCAGTGGCTGGAGAGCAGCTTCCCCGGCTGGGCGCGATCGATCGTGCAGCAGTGGGCGCAGGGTCGGTTTGATGCCCTTGACCAAGTGGTATTCACGCGCGGCAATGATGCGGTGCAACGCTTGTACTACTACGTGTGTGAGTTGCAGCGTCGGGGCCTGCTGCGTGGTCCGGTGCCACGCATGTTTGATATTGCCTATATAGAGCGCGAGTCGAGCTTGCAGCACACCGTCGGTGCGCTGCATCGCCTGGCTGAGCAGCTGCAAGTCGACGAGGCTGCGCTGAGAGACGGCATTGCCCGCGCTAATGCGTTGCGTCGTCAGATGCAACACATCCAGCAGCAGCGGTGCGGACTGGGCGCGCTGCACGAGCAGCTGGGCCGCGTGAGTCTGTTCGCCGATCTTCCCGCGCTGCTAGCGTCCGAGTCGTTGCCGTTATGTGCACCAGTGGCTAAACGAGTGCTGCTGGCAGGCAGCGTGCCGCCCGATGACCGGCTGCATCGGGCTGCCGAGACGTCCCACAGCGCCATCGTTGGCGAGAATCATGAGTGGTCTGCAGCGCGGCTTGGGCCGGTGCTCGATATCGATGCGGATGACCCGTGGCGAGCGCTGGCGATCCAGCGTCGCAGCGCCGGTTTGGGAGCGCGTTCATTTGCTGATCCTGCGCAGCGATTGCTGTTAGCG
>JAPLSH010000007.1:0-24118 GCA_026398735.1 Pseudomonadota bacterium
ACCGGATCGTTGCCCACAAACTGCGTCAGGCTAGCAGCCGAATAACGCAGATCTTGTGTGGTGGCATAGACCGACTTCTGACGCATGTAGAAGCCACCGACGGTGTACTCCACGCGATCGTTGTCGAAGGCAGCGCCATTGAGTCGCAGTTCTTCACTGAACGAATGGAATGTCAGGTTGCCAAAACCCAGCGAATTGGCCAGCGGCGACAGATCGTTGTCGTTGGCAAAGTAGCTGTCGTATTCGCGCACTGCACTGACAGACTTGACCGACAGCTTGTCGGTGAGTTTCCAGTCGATAGTGCCGGCTGCACCCCAACCCTTGAAGGTCACGCCGATTACGGGGCGCGTCTCAAGCATCGTTGATGTAGCGCCGCTGGCTGCCTTAAAAGTGCCAGCCGGGTTGTAGTAGCTGGCGTAGTTGTAATACGAGCCGGCAGGCGGCACGAACACAGACTGCGACAGCGTCAGGCCGGCAACCGGCTGCACATTGGCATTGACCGTAGTGGAGCCCTGCACCAGCACCGAACCCGCAGGCGTACGGCTGTCATTGGTGTAGTCGACCGATGCGCCGAATTCCAGCGCATCAGTCGCCTGGAAGCGGATCTGCGCACGCAGTGCGGTGTAATTCACATCACCGTTGGTACCGACGACACAATTTGTTGACGAGTTAGCGAGGATGGGCACGCCACTGGTGGGGAAGCTGCAGCCGAAGTCACGGCGCTCGATGTAGCCGCCCTGACGCTTGCTGACACCCGAGATGCGCATGAAGGTGCGATCGCCAAGCTGGAAGTCGCCGCTGGCACGCAGGTCGGTGCGATTGTGGCTGCCGTAGGTGCCGGCGATATAACCGCCCTCGCCTTCCGGCTTCTTCGAATACAGCTTGATGGCACCACCGATTGAGTTCTTGCCGGCCAGTGTGCCCTGCGGGCCACGCAGGATCTCAACGCGATCCAGATCCAGCAGATCCATCACCGAGCCGGTCAGCGTAGCGAAGTACACATCGTCGACGTAGATGCCAACGCCTGGCTCCAGGGCCGGGTTGAAGTCGAACTGACCGACACCACGGATCGAGGCACCCATCGCCGGACCAAAGGCTGCGCCCTGCGGCTTGAGGGTAACGTTGGGGGCTTGGTTGGTGATCTCGCTGAGGTTGGTCTGGTTGCGCGACTGCAGCAGGTCACCCGAGATGGCAGTGATCGACAGTGGCGTGGTCTGCACGCTCTGCGCGCGAAACTGAGCCGTCACCGTGACTTCTTCGAGCACGTCGGCTGCAGGCGTTGCTGCCAGCGCCATGCTGCTAACACTCAAACCCAGCGCCAGCCGGACGGCCAGCGATACACCCGAACCCAAACGTTCGCTAACAGACATAAGTCATCCCCTTACGCCGCAATAGCGACGTTCTTGTTGATCGGTCAATTTCGTAACATACCACGCCGTGCGATTAAGGGCTGGGAGGGACCGATTCACGCACCGCAAAGCGCGTCCCCTCGTCGCCCTTGAAGGTGACGGCACAATCGCCCCAAGCAGGCTGCAGCACCCACTCTGCACCGGCAGAGTACGCAGCGTCCTGCTCATGCAAGCTGCATTGCAGATGCACAGACTTAAGCATGCCGCCCTGCACGTCGGTGACCGCTAGCACGCGTCGCACCGGTCGGTAAGTCCATTTGCCGTCGCGAATCAACGCAGAGGCAGAGAAGGGCTCCAAGCTCAACACACGCTGCTGCAGCGTGCGCGCACGGATCGCCACCGGATCGTCATCGGCCACCTTGCTGACTGCAAGCAATTGTCTATAGGCAGACAGCGCGGTGTGGTTGTCTTGCAAGGCTGCTGCCAGCACAAATTGTTGACGCAGTAGCGTGGGCACCACCTCACGCGGCAAACTATAGCGCCAGCCAGGACTGGCCTTTGCGTCGTCAAAACTTGTTGCTGGCGATTGCATATCCTGCACACCATCGCGCAGTGTGGCCAGCAGAGTGGCTCGCAACGCATCATGGTTGCGTCCTAACTGGCCATAGATGGGCACCAGCGCTGCATTAAGGAAGGCGAACTCATAATTGGACGAGACATGGTTAGCAATCATGTCCTCGATAGCGCGTGCACCGTCTTGGACCTGACCTGCCTTCACCAGCGCTGCCGCGGCTTGGTAACGCTGACCAAAGCCGGGACCCGTAGCCGCAACACCGGGCAAACTGATGCGAATGAGCATCTGCGCACCGTGGAAATCCACCGGCACACCATCAACTTTAGCGGGCAGCAACTTCTTGCTCTTGGCGCCACGGATCACCATCAACGCATAGGCTTCGTTGTAGAAGCCGTCAACAGCGTTGATATCTTCCAGCGAACCATCAGCCTTAACGGTAAACGTGATTAACACACTTGCTTCACGGTCCCTGCCGCGCATGTCTACACTAAATTGCTTCCACCCGCCTGGCACCATGGCCGGCGGCTGAATCTGCGCAGCGCAAATTGGTGCGGCACTAAACAGTGTCAAGGCGACGCAGACAGAGGCCAAAGGGAACTTCATAGGTGTTCTCCGGTGGTTACTTGATCAAAGCGGATTGCGCAGCGCGCGCGGCAGCAAGACGGCCAGCACCACACAGCACAGCATGGGAATCATCAAGGCACCCAGCACCGAGGTGGGGGAGA
The DNA here is from genome assembly GCA_026398735.1 of Pseudomonadota bacterium. Taxonomy (GTDB): domain Bacteria; phylum Pseudomonadota; class Gammaproteobacteria; order Steroidobacterales; family Steroidobacteraceae; genus ZC4RG30. The sequence continues at coordinate 2,649 of JAPLSH010000007.1, forward strand.
TCTGCTGGTTCATCAGCCAGGCCAGCGCCAGCGGTCCGAACATCGAACCGGCACGGCCTATGCCATTGGCCCAGCCCACGCCAGTAGAGCGCATTGCCTCTGGGTAGTACGCCGATGCCAAGGGCCCCAGTGTGAGCATGGAGCCGATAGCGCCATAGCCAATGAACACCAGCAGACCGACCCACATCCAGGTCTCGGGCGGATTGGTGGCGCACAGCGCCAGCGCACACGCGGCAACGGCATAAGCACCGCCTAGGCCCAAGGCGATGCGACCCTTATCGACAAAGCGCGAAGCCATCCAACTACCGGTCAAGGCGCCCAGTGACAGCACAGCCATGACTCGCGATGCCGCGGCCAAGGTCCAGCCGTTTTGCACCAGTAAGGTGGGCATCCACGTGGCAAGCCCATAGTTGGCAAACAGGTTGATGGCATTGAGAGCCCATAGCAGCACTGTGCGCGCTCGATAAGCAGGCGCGAACAGTGTGACGACCGACGGTGCAGCAACAGCAGACTGCGCAGCGCCAGCAACACTGCGCGACTCCGGCACACCACGCCAGACCAACAGGGCAAGCAACAAAGGCGCAATGCCGCCGTACACAAAAATACCGCGCCAACCAAATGGCGCAGAGAGCAACGGTGCAATCAAGCCAGCAGACGAGGCGCCGACCGCAAAGCCACTGGCCATCATGGTGACGATGTTGACGCGGCGCGCTGCAGGGGCAATGTCCGCAACGATGGCGATGGTCACCGGCACAGTAGCGCCAAGGCCACAGCCTGCAATGAATCGCCAGAACGTAATGGCTTGCGGACTGCCAGCCTGCGTGGCAATCAGAGTGGGCAAGCCAAACAGCATCAAGCTGATCAGCAGCCAGCGCCTGCGACCCTGACGATCCGCCAGCGGACTGAGCAGCAACGCACCGACTGCCATACCGGCCAGCGATGCCGAGCCGGCATAGGCAAAGGCGGTGGGCGCAACGCCGAACTCCTTGGCCATGAGCGGGATGGCCATGGCCAGCATCTGGCCGTCGTAGCCATCAAAAAACACCGACAGCGCACACAGCGCCACGACATACCACTGGCGACCTGATAGTTCGACCATTGGATTCCCCCCTGTTCTTATTATGCCGACAGTGTAAGTCAGAAGGCCAAGCCGTCACGCCCCACGATGATTTCGCCGGCAAACTCGCGCGCCGCCTCCCGGCGGTAGAACTCGTCGTCCAAGGTCGGCTCCCAACCGCCCGGAATGATGTGATTGAGCACCAAAGTACGTACGCCAGCCTCACGCGCCATGCGCCCCGCCACATCCAACGGCGTATGCGTGCCGACGATATGGGCCCAGATGCCCTCGGGATTGTCGGCATAGGCACCGGCTTTCACTCGCTCATCAAACGACACGCGCGTGGCCGCCACATGCATGGCCTCGCAGACCAGCACATCCGCGCCGCGAGCCAGATTAACCAGATTGGCTGAATACGCTGTATCGCCAGAGAACACGATACTGCGGCCGCGCGCATCAAAGCGCAGTGCCACAGAACGCTGCGGCGTGCGCTGCTTAGACTCTGCCGGGTAATGGCTGTTTTCGATGGCGCGCACAGTCAACTCGGCATCGGTGAAAATCACTTTAGGCGCGGTGGTGGCAGCAATCTCCTGCGCTTTGAATAGATCCGCCACGCGCGCCGAGCGCGCTTCATCGACCAAGCGGATCTGTTCATTGACCTGGTTGTACGCAATAGCGGCAGCCACCAAGCGACGCGTACCGGCAGGTCCGTAGATAGTGGTCTGCGCGACACGGCCTCCGGTCCACTGGTGTCCCATCAAAGACACCACATCGGCCACGTGGTCATCGTGCAGGTGCGTCAAGAACACCTGACCCACGTCGCGATAGTTAAGGTTGGCGCGCACCAGCGCAGCCAAGGCGCCATAGCCGCAGTCGACCATGTACAGCCGCTTGTCGATGATCACGACGCTGGCGGTTTCACCGCGCACGAGGTTGAAGTTGGGACCGCCTTGCGTTCCTAACAATAGAGCTTGCATGCCGGTACTGGGCACTTGGGCAGCGCGTAGCACTGCAGGCATAGCTGACGTAGCGGCACCTGCAGCCAAGACACGCAGCACTTGGCGTCTGGCGTACTGCATTGGATCTTTGTCTGTCATGGCTTGGCAAACCCCGCTCTGGTGAAAATGGCCTGCGCATTAGCGCCGCTTAGATAGCGCAAGAAGACACTGCTATCAGACGCTGCTGCGGCCACAGCTGCCGCTGGATAGCGAATGGGCGCATGACTGCTGGCCGGGAACACATCGACCACGCGCACTCGCGGCTCTGCCTTGGCATCGGTGGCATACACGATGCCCAGTGGCGCCTCACCACGTGCCACAAAGTTAAGCGCAGTACGCACGTTGTCCGCTGCCACAAGCCTGTTTTGGACGGCTGCCCACACACCCAGATGCATCAGCGCCTCTCGTGCGTACTTACCGACCGGGACCGATGCGGTATCACCGGTAGACAGACGACCTGAGGCACCCAGTGCAGCGGCCAGCGCAAAGGCTGGCGCAATCTTTAGTGTGAGTGTGTTGTCAGCCGGCGCAATGAGTACCAGCGAGTTGCTAACAATGTCGACGCGTGTGGCCGGCTGTATGAGCTTGCGTGTCTGCAGATAGTCCATCCACTGCTGATCTGCCGACACGAAAACATCTGCCGGTGCACCCCGCACCGCCCGACCCGTCTCGGCGGTATAAGCGTTGCCGACGTGCTGCAACACATCGGTAAGTGATGACGCAGCGAACACAGTCAGGACGCGCTCTGCAGCCGGCGCAGCAGACGTACCAAGACACAGTGCCGACAGAGCCAGCATCAAGATTTTTTTCATGGTTTACGTCAGGTACCAATGATGGCTGTATCTTACAGACCTTCAGCACACCGCCATCGCGCCATCGCCGGGAGCCCCTCATCATGACCAGCCAAACGCAGACCTTCGCCCCCTTTCATCTGCTGATCGGCGGCAAGCTTGTTGCCGGCGCCGGCAGTTTTGAGGTGATCAACCCCGCCACAGAAACCGTGTTTGCGGCATGCCCCCGAGCCGATCTGGCGCAACTTAACCAAGCCGTCGCCGCCGCCAAAGCGGCTTTTCCTGCGTGGGCCGCGCGGCCGCTGCGCGAGCGCGCGCTACTACTGGTCAAACTGGCCGACGCCATGGACGCCCACGCGGCCGACATCGCGCCGGTACTGACGCAGGAACAGGGCAAGCCCCTGGGCGGCGCGGCCTACGAGATGATGATTGCCGCCGGCACGCTGCGGGCATTTGCCGCCATGGATCTGCCGCCGACCGTTATCAAAGACACTGCCGACACTCAGGTGGTGCGGATGCGTTCTCCACTGGGTGTAGTAGCTGCTATCGCGCCCTGGAACTTCCCCGTCATCATGATGATGACCAAGGTTGCACCGGCGCTGCTGGCAGGCAACACAGTGGTGTTCAAGCCGGCGCCCACCACACCCTTGGCATCGCTGCGTGTGGCCGAACTGTGTGCCCCCATTTTCCCGCCGGGCGTAATAAACGTGATCGCGGATGTGAACGACCTGGGTGATGCACTGACCAGCCACCCCGACGTGGCCAAGGTGGCTTTCACCGGCTCTACTGCCACCGGTCGCAAAGTCATGGCCAGTGCAGCGCCCACACTCAAGCGACTCACGCTTGAACTCGGCGGTAACGATGCCGCCATCGTGCTGGACGACGTAAACCCCAAGGAGATTGCACCCAAGCTGTTTTTTGCGGCGATGGTCAACTCTGGTCAGGTGTGCCTGGCGGCCAAGCGCATCTATCTGCCCGAGTCGCTGTACGACGCCATCTGCGCTGAACTGGCCGTGCTGGCCGATGCAGCAGTCGTGGGCAACGGCATGGACCCGGCGTCGCAGTTCGGTCCGGTGCAGAACCGCATGCAATACGAGAAGGTCAAAGCCATCATCGAAGACGCGCGTGCGCGCGGCAATGTGATTGGTGGCGGCAAGCCCTTCGAGGGCCCGGGCTTTTTCATCCGTCCGACCATCATTGCGGGCCTGCCCGACGATGCGCGGCTGGTGTGCGAAGAGCAGTTCGGACCGGTGATGCCAGTACTCAAGTATTCAAAAATTGAAGACGCCATCGCCCGCGCCAATGACTCGGAATATGGCTTGGGCGGTACGGTGTGGTCTGCCGACACAGAGCGTGCCTTCGTGGTGGCGCAACAACTTCAGACCGGCACGGTGTGGATCAACAAACATCTGGATCTGTCGCCGGACGTGCCGTATGGCGGAACCAAACAGTCGGGCTTTGGCGCAGAGCTGGGTCAGCAGGGCTTAGAGGAATACACCCAGGCCCGCAACATCAACATCGCCAAGTAGGCCCAATTGACAACCGGTAATCGCGGCGCGGCGCCCACCGCGACCGCGGTTATACTTGCCGCAACGGCTCGAAATTAAACGCTAGGGGACTGATGATGAAAGTAGTGTCCGCGCACCTGCGCCGCCTGTCAGCACTGACCTTGTCGCTGTTGACCTGCGCCGCGCTGCTGACTGGTGCTGCCGCAGCACAGAGCTTGGATGCCTTCTCCTCGCAGGCCTTGAGCAAACTGCCGCAGAACAGCTGGGCCACCAACGGCGGCAGCCTGTTCAACCAACGCTATTCGCCGTTGACGAGCATCGACCGCAGCAATGTGGCTCAACTCAAGGGCGTATGGCGCACACACCTGAAGGGTTCGGGACTGGCACCGAAGTACTCGGGTGAGGCACAACCGCTGGTGCATGAGGGCGTCGTCTACGTCATCACCGGTGCTGACGATGTGTTTGCATTGGACGTGGTCAGCGGCAACATCCTGTGGGAGCACGCGGCCAATCTCGATCCCAAGATCACCTCAGTGTGCTGCGGCTGGACCAGCCGCGGTGTCGGTTTGGGCGACGGCAAAGTGTTCTTCGGCGCGATCGACGGCAGGCTGGTGGCGCTCGACATGAAGACCGGCAAACAAGCCTGGTCTGTACAAGTGGAACATTGGCAGGAAGGCTTCTCGCTGACCGCTGCACCGCTGTTTTACGACGGCATGGTTATCACCGGCGTTTCCGGTGGCGAACTGGGCGTGCGCGGGCGGGTCAAGGCCTATGACGCGCGGGACGGCAAGCTGCTGTGGACGTTCTATACAGTGCCCGGCCCCGGCGAACCCGGCCATGAGACCTGGCCCAAGAACAGCGATGCTTGGAAACAAGGTGGCGGCACGGTCTGGCACACGCCGGCTGTCGATCGTGAACTCGGCTTGCTGTATTTCTCGACAGGCAACCCGGGCCCGGACTTCAATGGTGCTGTGCGCGGCGGTGACAACCTGTACACCGCGTCCATCGTCGCCATTGAGGCCCGCACGGGCAAGTACCGCTGGCACTTTCAGCAAGTGCACCATGACATTTGGGATTACGACGCACCCAACCCGGTAGTCCTGTTCGATGCCAAGGTCGGCGGCAAGCCGCGTAAGGGCCTTGTGCAAGTGGGTAAGACCGGCTGGGCTTACATACTCGATCGCGCTACTGGCAAGCCGCTGATCGGCATCGATGAGCGCCCCGTGCCTCAAGAGCCTCGACAACTCACCGCCGCAACCCAACCCTATCCGCGCGGCGACGCGATCGTGCCGCAGCAGCTCGATATCGCCCCCGAAGGCTATGACTTGGTCAATGGCGGCAAGATCTTCACGCCGTTCTTTGGCAACAAGGGCGTGGTGGCTAGCCCCAGTTTGTATGGTGGTGCCAACTGGCCACCGAGCTCTTTAGATCCTGTGCGCAACCGTCTGTTCGTCTGCGCATCAGACGTGCCCGGCCTGTTCGTCGGTGGTAGCGAGACGCACGGCAAGCCACCGGTGCTGGGCGAAAACTATGTGGGCGGCGTCGTGGGCTTTGCGCAGCTGCCGCGCAGCGGCATCTTTGCTGCGGTGGATGTCACCACCAACAAGCTGGTGTGGCGGCAGCGCTGGATGGACCAGTGCTACAGCGGCTCCGTAGCTACGGCGGGCGGACTGGTGTTTGTCGGCCGCAATGACGGACGGATGACGGCGCTGGATTCAGACACCGGCCGCATGCTGTGGCAGTTCCAGACCGGTGCCGGCATGAACGCACCGGCCAGCGTGTTTGAACATGCAGGCAAACAGTATGTGGTGGCCTTGTCAGCGGGCAATGCACTGGCTGGCACGGCACATGGTGACAGCGTGTGGTTGTTCGGTCTCGACGGCAAACTGCCGCCGGCCCAGGCTCGCGATAGCGAGGCGCCGCCTGCTGTCACAGCCACCGCACCGGCAACGACTGCAAGCACCGCCAACACCAGCAAGGTTTCCGGCGCCGAGATCTTTCAGCAGGCCTGCGTGCCCTGCCACGGACCCGACGGTAAGGGTGGCCATGGTGGCGGCGCGCCGCTGAATAAGGTCACCGATCTGGCGGCAGTGGTCCTCACCATCACTGAAGGTCGCAAGACCATGCCACCCTTCGGCGGCGCACTGACGGCCGAGCAGATCCAGGCCGTCAGCCGCTATATCGTCAGCGACCTGTTTAAGTAGGGTCGCCGCAGGCCATCACTCCCGCGCGCGGTACACCGTCGCGGGTTGATCGCGCAGTTGGCGCAGCACGCCCGGGCGCATGCGGCCCACCACGTGCATCTCGCAAGGCTTGCAATCAAAGCGCAGCGTGAGCGTGTCATCGCCATGCTGCAGCACCAACGGCTGTGCGCGCACAGTGCCCTGCACTCCCACCACGCCCTTGGCCTGCTTAGGGCAGAGGCTCAGGCTGTAGCGCACGCAATGCTTGGTGATCATCAAGCTCACTTCACCTAGCTCTTCATGGCTCTCGTAAGCAGACTCGATTATCTTCACGCCGTGGCGTGCATAAAACGCTGCGGCCTTGTGGTTATAGACGTTGGCCAGATAACTGACCGTGTCTTCGGGGTAGTCCGCTGGTGGATCCAAGGGCACAGCGCGTGGCAGTCGCTCCAGCCCCTGTGTGCGCGCCGTATCGAGCGCGACGACTGCATCGCGGCGCAAGCCGTTGAGCACGGATGCCGGCACGAACCATGCCGCATCGGCTGGCAGGTGCACATCGCGCGCCACATAGTCTGTGTTGCCCAAGCGGGTGAGCTGATCGCGCAGCGTTTGCACCGCACGCTCTGCGTCGCGCGCCGGCTCAAAGGCACGCTCGATACGCGCCGCACCCGAGAAGCCGTCTTCATCGAGCAAGGTCAGCTCCAACCCGCTGCGACCCGCGTCATTCCAGGGCGAAAGAAGCACATCGACCGCAATGCGCCGTTCGGCCGACGGCTTGGCCATCAGCCGCTCCCAGTCCATGTCGCGGTTGCGATGTAGCACCGCACCCTTGCGCAGATCTTTTAGATCCTTGGTGCCAGTGACCCTGCGCGCGCCGCCAGATTGGGTTCGACGCGCCACAGCCCGCCGCTCAGATGCTGCGTCGTGTTGGCCTGCACGCCCTGCAACTCACCCTGCAAGTCAGTCCAAGTGATTGAGTCGCCGTTGTTGAGCACGGCTGCTGCGTCATCTAACACCACATCAAAATGTCGCGGCGCCACCGCCGCCACATGTCCCAGCGGCAAGCCGGCATGCTTGGGCGTATCGAATGAACCGATGTCTTCTTTGCGGCCGTTTACAAAGTAATCAGTGCCGCCGCGGTTAAAGCCCTGCTCCGGCTGCGGCGTGAACGTAAAGGTACTGTGCCCGCTGCTGCTGCGTGCAAACTCCGGGCGGCGCTCTAGCAGTTCGTCAAACAACACGCGGTAATGTGCGGTTACGTTCTTAACCGTGGCCATGTCTTTGTAGCGGCCTTCAATCTTGAAGCAGCGCACGCCGGCATCGACCAACGCATCGAGGTTAAGGCTCTGGTCGTTATCCTTGAGGCTCAGTACGTGTTTGTCGTGCGCAATAATCTGTCCGGCTTGATCTTTGACCGTGAACGGCAGACGGCATTCCTGCGAACAATTGCCGCGGTTGGCACTGCGACCGGTGTGCGCATGACTGATGAAGCACTGACCGCTATAGGCGACGCACAGTGCACCGTGGATAAAGAACTCGAGTGTGGCCTGCTGCACCTCTGCGGCAATGGCACTGATCTGTTGCAGCGTCAGTTCGCGCGCCAGCACCATTTGCGAAATGCCAGAGTCCTGCAGAAACCTTGCCTTAGCCGGTGTACGGATATCGGTCTGCGTACTGGCATGCAGCTGAATGGGCGGCATGTCGATTTCGAGCAGGCCCATGTCTTGAATGATGAGCGCATCCACACCCGCTTCGTACAACTGCCAGGCCAGGCGACGCGCTGGTTCGAGTTCATCGTCGCGCAGGATGGTGTTGAGCGTGACGAAGATGCGCGAGTGAAAGCGATGCGCGTGGCTTACAAGCCGCGCGATGTCTGCAACGGAGTTGGTGGCTTTATCGCGCGCGCCCATGTCGGGCCCACCGATGTACACCGCATCAGCGCCATGGTTGATCGCCTCGATGCCGATCTCGGCATTACGAGCGGGCGACAGCAGTTCAAGGTGGGGGCGGTGCATGAATTGGGTGCCTGAGTCAGGGGGCAGGCATGGTAACGCAGCGCAGCAGGACGGCTGATCTGGATTGATCAGCCGTCTTTTAACTCTTACTGATGCATGCCGGTCTGCGGCACCACTGGTGCCAGTGCCGGCGCGCCGCCAGCAGCAGCCGCACCGCCACCACCGCCCGGGCCACCAAAGGCCGGCGGCGGTGAATTGCGCACTTCGTTAGCCAGCGTGGTGACGTAGGCGCGGATCGCCTCGGCATCCTTGAGGTTGAGCGTCTTGGCAAACGACAGCATGCCGTTCTCGGTCAGCGCGCCATCGATCACCACGGTCTTGAACGCCACATCACTTTGCAGCAGCGCCGAGTACCGCAGGTCGGGGAAGCCGCCCATGCCTCGGCCACCGTCATGGCACAGCGAGCAGTTCTGGGTGTACAGCTCCTTGCCATGCGCCACGGTGGCGGCATCACCAAAGTTCTGCGGTGCATAAACCACCAGCGGCGCCGGCGGCGGCGTGGGCGGCAGCACAGTTGTGCCACCGAGCTTATAGACCAACAGGCGATTGCCGCCCGCAGCACGCGGCTGGCCGGCCAGCGCGGCGACGTACTGCACGCCACCGATTTCATAGGTGATCGATCCAGCGGCCACACTGGCGCCCGCATCCACCGACCAGACCTTGTCGCCGTTGTCGGCACGGAAGGCGGTGAAGCTGTTACGGCCCGTGCCCTGGAACACCAGGTTGCCCGCGGTGGTCATCGTGCCCGAGTTGGCCACGCCTTCCTTCGCGCGCCACACTTCCTTCTGCGTGACCGGATCCCAAGCCGTCAGCCACTGACCGGCACCGTCAAGCGCCAGCGGTGCCATATCAGGCTTCTTGGAGATATTGATGCCCAGCAGCTGGTTGCCCATCTTGGCGCCCAGCTCGGCCACGAAGCCGTACGAGGCATAGCGGACACCGACATACATAAGGCCGGTGTTGGGATTGAATGACTGCGGATACCAAACATGAGTCTGAAACGGCACCACATACCAACCCTTGCGCGTCTTGCCGTAGTTGGCATCCGGGTTGAGGATCGGCTTGAAGTTGTTGGCCTTGTCGAAGCCGGTCAGCCAGTTGGCAAACGGCACAGCCAGTTGCGCGCTGAGCACTTTGCCGGTAGCGGCCTCGATGACATAGAACACGCCATTCTTGGGCAGCTGCATCACGACGTGCTTTTTCTCGCCATTGATGACGAGGTCGGCAGTAGTCAACGGTGAGGTGTTGTCGAAGTCGTAGTTCTCGGCCGGCACGGTCTGGTAGTGCCAGCGGTATTGGCCAGTGGTGGCATCTACAGCGACGATAGACGCAATGAACAGATTATCGCCGCCGCCCGGTGAGCGGTCTTCGGCCGGCCACGGCGCGCCGTTACCCGTTCCGAAGATGACCAGGTTGGTCTGCGGGTCATAGAGGATGCCGTCCCAAGGGGAGCCGCCACCGCCAGTCTTCCACCACTCACCGCTCCAGGTCTTGGCGGCCATCTCCATCACGCTGTCAGAGGCAACGCCATCCGGGCCCTTGCTAGGGTCGCCGGGGGCGACAAAGAACTTCCAACGCTGCTTACCGGTCTGAGCATCGAAAGCGGCCATGTAGCCGCGCTGGAAGTACTCACCACCGCCCTGCCCGATGTACACCATGCCGTTGCCGATGCGCGGTGCACCGGTGATCGACATGTCGTCTTTGATATTGGTGACGCGAGTTTCCCAGACCAGCTTGCCCTTCTTGGCGTCGACGGCGACCAGACGGCCGTCGAGCGTGCCGAAGTAGACCTTGCCGTTATAGAAGCTGACGCCGCGGTTGGAGTTGTTGCAGCACAGGCGAGTGGCAGCGATTTCGCGCGGTACCTTGGGGTCGTACTTCCACAGCAGCGCGCCGGTGGCGGCGTTGTAGGCGTAGACCTTGCTCCACGGCGTGGTGACGTAGAGGCGGCCGTCGACCATAACGGGCGTGGACTGCCACTGGCCCTTTTCTGTGAAGTCGGAATACCAAGCCAAACCCAGCTTGGCGGCATTGTCGGCGTTGATCTGCTTGAGGGGGCTATAGCGTTGTTCGCTAGTGCCACCGCCATGCAGCGTCCACTCGGCGCCCGGCGCGGGGGGCGGCACGGTGGCCTTGGCGGCCAGCGCCTGGGGCACGTTGAAACAGCAAACGACCAACAAGGCGCTGAGACAGGCCGATAGCAAACGACGCATGGTGCCCCCGGGACAAATTCTTTTGGAAGAAGCGGCCGCTAGGATATAGCGGATTGCGCAGCTTAGCCTAGGACTGCGATTTGCGGCTGCAAACAGGCGCACGGGCATGAAAACCGGCGGCACTGTCAACCAAACGACTGTGCCGGCGTTGCACCACCCATAGACTTTGCAACATGCCGTGGGAACAGTTGGCCATGAGAACATCTGCGCTGCGCTTTTGTCCGCATCAGCTTCTTGCGCTATACATTTTGCTCGGTATGGCTGCTTGCGGCGGGGGGTCTGCCGACCCAACGCCAACGCCACAAGCCCTCCCACCTGCAATCACCACGCAACCTGGCAACGTCACCGTGACCGCAGGCAGTGCCGCGACGTTCACGGTCAGCGCCAGCGGTACGGCACCGATTTCCTATCAGTGGCAGCAGAGCGTGGGTAGTGGTGGCACGTGGACCAACGCCACAGGCAGTGCCAGCGGGACTAGCTATACATCACCCCTCACGGGGCAGGCCTACAACGGTTATCGCTACCGGGTGCAGGTGTCCAACAGCGTGGGCACCGTCACCAGCAATGAAGCGCTGCTGACCGTGAACGCGCCTGCCTCTACAGAGCGACAGGTCAACGCGACAGCAACAGACGCAGCTATCAGCGCCATACCGGGCACAGGCGAGGCACCGCATGTGTCCATCAATCCGGCCCCGGGGGTGAGCCCGCGTGGCAAGTTGCTGGTGTTCCTGCCGGGCACACTAGGGCGACCCAGCCAATATGTTTACATCCTGCGGGCCGGCGCCACACGCGGCTTTCACAGCATCGGGCTGAATTATCAAAACCAGACCGCCATGGGTGCGCTGTGCCAAACGTCAGTCGATCCGGCTTGTTATTGGCAGGCACGCAATCAAGTGGTGTTTGGCAGCGGCTTGCCTGTCAGCGGACAGACGGCCGTCAGTACCGCCGATTCGATCGTCAACCGCCTCAACAAGCTACTGGTCTGGCTCAACACCAACCAGCCCGGTGAAAACTGGGGTCAGTTCCTATTGCCCGCCAATACCGTGGACTGGAGCAAGGTGGTGCTGGCCGGACATTCACAGGGCGGTGGTCATGTCGCTGTGCTGGTCAAATCGGTCGCGCTTTCCCGTGCTGTCTATTTCTCGTCACCCGAAGACTGGAACGAACTGACTGACCAACCCGCACCCTGGATCGCAGTGCGACCCAACATCACACCGTCCAGTCAACAGTTCGGATTTGGCTCGGATGACGACACCCTCGTGCCCAATGCCCATGCATTTACCCACTGGACAAGTCTCGGCTTGAGCAAACCGGCTAGCGGGCCTGTGCTGGTCGACAGCGCGACCAGTTATAGCGGCAGCCAGCAATTGCATACTGCCCTGCCCTATAACCCTGCCAGCAGCGCGCTCACGACAGGCTTGAAATACCATGGCGTTCCTGTAGTGGATGTCTCGACGCCACTCGATGCGACCGGCAAGCCGCTGTTTGATACCAACGGTGTCTGGGCCTATCTGTGCTTTCAGTGAGGTCGTCCGAATGAAACCACTGCACTGCCTCATGGCCGCAACGCTGCTGCTGGGCTTGGTGCCCGGCGCATGGGCCGCCGAGTCAATTAGCCTGATACGTCAGGATCGCACGGTAGTCCGCGGCATGGTCTATCGTCCTGCGAGTCTGTGCTTGGGTATCGCCATGGTCTCGCCAGGGGCAGGTGGCAACGAAAAAGGTTATGACTATCTGGGCAAGGCCTTATCGTCTATGGGCTACCTGTCCATAGTCATTGGGCACCCGGAGAGCAGTCGACGCGAAGTCCGCAAGCACAGCTGGGACAAGGGACCGAAAGCGGGACTGGAGCTGTTGATCACCGAACCCCAAGCGTATCAGGGGCGTTATCAAGACATTGATGTGTATCGCCGCTGGGCGCAATCGCGCTGTACAGGCACCGAGTCACTGCTGGTAGGACACTCGATGGGGGCTGCGACCGTGATGATGCAGGCGGGTGCGAGCAACCTGATGGGCATGACGGCTGCCGCACCGTTCAATGTGTACATCGCCTTGTCTCCCCAAGGATCAGGCATTCTCTTTCCGGCCAATGCCTGGAGCGGCATCAACCAGCCGGTGCTGATGCTCACGGGCACGCGCGACGATGAATTGGACAGCAGCGGGTGGCAATCACGCACAGAACCCTTTCGCAACATGACCGGTGGCTGCAAGTGGCTGGGGGTGATCGACGGGGCCACGCATCTTAACTTCGCCGGCACCGGACTCTCCCGCAAAACCGAAGCGCTCACCACGCAGACCCTGCGCGCATTCCTCGATGGCTTGCACCGTGGCGACTGTCGCTATGGCACGTCCACTCCAGGCATCACAGTGCAGAGCAAGTAGATCCATTATCCGTTACGCCCGCCGGCGTGCTCGTGATGCGGCTATCATCGACCCAAACCTAGGGGGATAACATGAAGCGCATCGTCCACTGGCTTGCGATCGGGTTGTTGGCAGGTTCAACGGCACAGGCAGCCACAGCGCCCGCCGCCTGTGACCGCGAATGCCTGCGCAGTCACGTCACGCAGTTGCTGTGGTCGCTGGTCAAGCACGACTCGACCCGCGTGCCGGTGGCAAGCACCGTGCGCATCACCGAAGACGCCGTCGAAAAGCCCCTCAAAGACGTGGCGCTGTTTCGCAGCGTGACCGCATTGCGCGGTTTCCGGCAGGACTTTATAGACGAGCGCACCGGTGTGGTGGGCGCACATGTGATGGTGGAAGAGAGCGGCGCACCGGTGATGCTGGCGGTGCGCCTCAAAGTGGTGGCCAATCAACTGACCGAAATCGAACTGGTGCCCACGCGCAGCCGCACCGACGGACTGATTTTCAACATCGATGGCCTCAAGGCCGCCAGCGCGATGATGAACTACGCACCGCGCGCCGAGCAGTTGGCTACGCGCGAGCAGGCTTTGCAGATCGCACTCAAATATCCCGAAGGCTTAGCGCGCGCCGAAACCTTTGCAGCGGTGAACGCACCGTTTACGCCCGAGGCTTTTCGCTATGAGAACGGCCAGGTCATGGCCGGCCCCGACTGCAAGTTCGCACCCGGCTGCGAGAACATCAGCACGCAGCCATTGACCATCTTCAAACGACTGGGTGCGCCGATGGTGCGCGTGGCGCTGGTCGATGAGCGCATGGGCATCGTGTGGCTACGCTTGGCGTGGGGCGTGCAGCGCGAAGGTGGCGATCAGTTGACTGCCTTTGAGGCCTTCAAGGTGTTTGACGGCAAGCTGCATGCCGTCGAGGCGTTTATCCGCATCTTGCCGATTGAAAAGCGCGACGGCGGCTGGAAATAAGCAGCCGTCGCAGTCGCTGACGCCCCTCAGGTCCGCAGTGACTGCAAAAACTGCCGCATGTCGAGCGGCGCATGTCCGGTGATGCGAGCGTAGTCACCGGTCACCACATCGAAGTGACCCGCCTCGACCGTCTGCATAGTGCCGATGGTGCTGACGGCCAGTTCCGGTGGCACGCCCCAGTTGTCGGTCATATAGGCTGGCCACTGCGCGGCGGGCACTGCCTCGAAGCGCACCGGCTTAGCGAACACCTCGCTCATCAACGCCGCCACCTCCTCGCCTGACCAAGTCTGTTCCATGGTCTCGGTATAGGTGCGGCCCGAGGGCTCGTCGCGCATCAGGATGTGCGCGGCCGACACGCCTAGGTCGCTACGGGCGATGTAGGCACTACGGGCCGTGCCGCTGGGCCGGCGCAGCACGCCAGTGGCCAGCGTCTGCGCCAGATCACCGACCAGAATGTCGGCATAAAGCGCGTGACGCAGGATGGTGAACCCGAGGCCGCTGACACGGATGGCTTGCTCGGTGGGCAGGTGCACCAACCGGCTGTGCTCGACAGTAGGCAGTTCGGCGCGCAGGAAACTGGCATAGACCACGTGCTCCACGCCCACCTCGCGCGCGGCCTCGAGCGCGTTGAGGTTCTGGTGCAGGCGCACGTCGTTGGTGTCGTAGGTGGGAATGAACAGCGCTTTGCGCACGCCTTGCAAGGCCGCGCGCAATGAAGCCGGACGCATGAAGTCCGATGCGCGCACCTGCACACCGCGCTCAGCCAGCTGGCGCGCATAAGCACTGCCGGTGTTGCGCGTGCCCACCACCAGCGAGTTGGCCGGCAGCTGCTCAAGAACCGACTCGATGACGGCGTGAGCAAACTGGCCGTTGGCTCCAGAGACGAAGATCATGAAAATTCCTTTTGATTGCGACGCTGCTGGTTAAAGCCAATCACCAGCAGGCAGAGCACGGACAGCGCGGCGGGCACCGCGAACATCGACATGATCGTGGTTTGCGCCATGCCGAGGGTCAGCGCCGAACCGATCAACACGGGCGCCACCACCGTGCCGATGCGGCCAATGCTTTTCGCCCAGCCGATGCCGGTTGCGCGCAGGGTGTCCGCATAGAACGTGGCGAGCACCACATTGATACCGCCATAGGCGCCAAGCACGAAGAAACCACTGGCCCCGAGCAACACCAACAACAGCTCGGACGAAGCCGATACCAGCACCTGCCCCACGATGAACAGCAGCACTGTAGCCATCGCTAGAAACGCGACCAGAGTACGGATCGCGCCGAAGCGATCAATGAGCAGTCCAACGCCCAATGCCGCAACGATGCCACCCAGCGAGAAGATCGAGATGGACAGCGCGGCGAACTGCCGGTCGCGGCCCACTTCCACCAGCAACGTGGGCAACCACGACGTGAGGCAGTAGCTGATGGTGAGCAACGCGATGAACAGCAACCACAGCATCAACGTGCCGAGCAGATAGCGTCGCGAGAGCAGTTCCAAAGGATTCGGGCGGTCGACAGCAGTGGCAGCGGCAGTTGGGCTATCGGCACTGGCTGGTTCGCGCAGCCACAGCGCGGCCACAACCACAGTCACCAAGCACGCAGCCGCCACCCACAGCGTGGCCGTGCGCCAACCGCCGGCATCACTGAAGAGGCTGGCCACCACGCCCGCGAGCGTGGCACCCGA
The DNA here is from genome assembly GCA_026398735.1 of Pseudomonadota bacterium. Lineage (GTDB taxonomy): Bacteria > Pseudomonadota > Gammaproteobacteria > Steroidobacterales > Steroidobacteraceae > ZC4RG30. The sequence continues at coordinate 18,430 of JAPLSH010000007.1, forward strand.
CCCATAACCGGTGAACAGCACCATGATGGCAAAGCCACGTCGCGCCACCGGTGCGGCGGCCGTAACCAGCGCGAGGCAACTGGGCAGCGCACCACCTAGAAAGAACCCCGTGACCAGTCGCCACGCGAACAGGCTGTTCGCATCGTAGGCCGTGGCCGTGGCGGCCTGCGCGAGCCCGAAGCCCAGTAACGACAGCAGCACTAGTGAACGTTGACCCAGGCGCGCGCCCAGCAGTGGCACAACGATCAAGCCGATGCACTGACCCAGCAAATTCGCCGAGAAGATCGGGCCCAACTGAGCGTTGGTCAGCGTCAGTGACTTCGCCAAGTCGGGCGCCAGCGGCCCGAGGATGGAATGGATAAGCCCATCCAGCAGGTAGATCAGCGAACAGATACCGATGAGCAGCCAGGGCATGGCGTGAGTGCGCGGGCTCAAATGCGAAATCGCGCGCGCGCCTCGGCAACGCTGGCCGGCTGCATTCCATAGAGCGCAGCGATTTGCGCTGCAGCGCGCACCATCTCGGCGTTATCGCGCGCCACGCTGCCATCGGGCAGGTGGATGCCATCCTCGAAACCCACGCGCACCAGGTCGCAGCCCAGCGAGAGACCCAGCGTGACGATGCGAAACATATCGCGACCCGTGGCCGTCACACCCCAGATGGCGCGCGGGAACAGGCGCTGGCCCTCGTCGATGTTGAACAGCACGTTGCGCGCACCGGGCGGCGTGGCACCGAAGCCGCCGCCATGCAACAACCAGACGTTGTCGCGATGGCGATCGAACAGCCCTTCATTGGCATAGCGCATGAGTCTATGCAGTGAGCTGGCTTCCACGATCTCGTATTCCAGCGCCGAGTTCTTCGCGTACACAGCTTGAATGGTCTGTCGCAGCAGCGCCGGAGAGTTCACGTACGGCACTTCTTCCGGGTAACCGCCCTCGGGGTTGTAGAAGTCGGCAGAGCCGCCGGCGATGCCAAACAGGTCCTGCTGCGGGTCAAGGTCGAGCAGGCCCAGCCGTTCCTTATCGGTGGGCCAGATGAACTGACCAGTCGCCGGGTCACGCCGCACACCGATGCCGTTGGTGGTCTGGATCAGGATGGGCGAGCGGGCGCGGATCTGGCGGATGATCTCGCCATAGATAGCCGCATCGCCGGTGTTCTTACCCTGCGGATCACGCGCATGCACATGCACCATCGATGCACCGGCCTCGTAGCAGCGGGCCGCTGCCTCGCCGATCTCGGCCGGCTGCTTCGGAACGACAGCGCCCTCCCGGTCCTGCTGCATGCCGCCGTTGAGGGCGACAGTGATGATGACTTTGTTACCGGGGAGCATAGACGGGACCTGGTTAGCAGTACGTACAGCGAGGTTATCTGTCGCCGCTGGCCCGCGCTATACGGGAATCGGTTATCCCCGCTCTTTCCAGTGAGCAAATTCCACTGATCAGACCCGCGGTTGGATGGTAATCCCCCCGCTTTTCGGTGGTCCAAGAGGTAGAGGTTAAATGGCGAACGCCCCTAGTGGCATTAGCTCAGCCAGCAAGCACTCATTTTGCTAGTTCTTGGTCACGCAGGCGCACAACCTGCACTGCCAACGGCACCATCAACACCACAAGTAGCGCGCAAGCGAAGTACGGCGCGTCATGGTGAACGCCGAAGAGCCATCCGAAGAATGGTGGCGCCACGATGCGGGACACCGCATTGGAGGCCATGTTCAGCCCCATCACGCTACCCTGCTGATCTCGAGGCGTAGTGCGCGAGACCAGCGCTCCGGCATTGGGAAATGCCAAGCTGTGCCCCACCATCAACAGCGACATCAGTAACACCGAGGCCACCGGTGTGCGTATGACCGGCGGCAGCGCGACGGCAACGATCAGCACGAGCAAGCCGCCGACGATAGTCCGCGCTTCACCAAAACGCTTGACCAATGGGCCGATGCAGAACACTTGGACGAGCAGACCCGCCCCGCCCACACACAAGAAGGTCAAGCCGACTTCACGCGTCGACCAGTTGAAGTTGGCGGAGGTCCACAGTCCGAAGATGGCCTCCATGGACCCGAAAGCCGCGATCCCGCCAAAGGCGATCAGCAGCAAGCGCAGCAACATCGGGTGTGAGCCGACGTAGCGAAGGGCTTCCGCATAGCTCGGAGGCGGCCTGAGTCCCGACTGCTCATGCCGTGTTTCCGGCAGAACGAGCAGTGACCACAGCGACGCGCCTGCTGCCAGGCCGGCGGCAGCCAGGATCGGCAGCCGGAAGCCTGCCGCACCCAGCGACGGGTCCGCCAGCAAGCCGCCGATGGCCGGGCCCGCAGCGAATCCCAGATTAAACGAGGCTCCGAAGTAACCCATGTTCTTGGCGCGTACTTCGGGCGCCGTGATGTCTGCGATGGCGCCCTGTACAACGCCGAACGTCCCGCTGAAGAAGCCGCTCAGGATACGGATTGCTATCGCCACAGCCAGGTTTGGCGCAAAAGCGAAGGCCACATAGGTGAGCGCCGCGCAACCGGTGGTGAAGATCAGGATGGGCCGGCGTCCTATTACGTCGGAGCGGCGTCCCCAGAAAATCTCGCCGAACACATTGCCTAACGAGTAGGCCGCAAACAGACAGGCGACCTCGAACGATGAGGCGCCGAACAAGGTTCCATAGAACGGCAGCAGGGGCAGGATCAAACTGAATCCTGCGATGTTCAGGAACACCGTTACCAACAGAAGCGGCATCGGACTTTTCACGCACCGAACCTCGGCTCGGCGATGCCCTGCACTCCCAATCCGTCGATGACGTAGAGAGACCCGTCCAGCGGGTCTGCAGTGCGCCCCATGAATGCCGGACTGAGGGACGGAACGTACAGCCGGTCGAGATTCGGACCCCCGAACATCACGCTGCCCGGAAGCTTCACGGGCATCTCAATGATGCGATCTATGCTGCCGTCCGGACGGAACCGGACGAGCTTGCCACCTTCGCAGATCGCGCTCCACACGCAGCCGTCTGTATCGACCGTGGCACCGTCGGGGATACCACCGAGCTCTTCGGTACTGGCGAACGGCCTGCGGTTGGTCACGACACCGTGCCCGATGTCGTAGTCGTAGGCATAGATGAGTTTGCGAATGCTGTCGGCGTGATAGAAGGTCCGGTCATCTGGAGACCAGCAAGGACCGTTGGCCAGGAAGATGTCCCCGTCGATCTGCCGCAGCTCGGGCGCGCCCGGATCAAGGACAAATAGTCTGCCCCGGGCCTCTTTCATGCCCCGGTCACTCGAGCCCACGATGAACCGGCCCCGGCGGTCGACCTTGCCATCGGCAAGCTGCACCTGTTCATTGAGCTCTGGGCTGGTTGCCAACGGCGCACAGGCCCCGGTAGCGAAGTCCAAGGAGTGCACACCGTCTGCCAGCGCGACAATGGCATTGCCATCCCGGCGGATGGCCATCGAGCCAATGATCTGTGGAACGTCCCAGCGTGTCGTCTGGCCGTCTGCCGACAGGCGAAACACGCACTTGCCCAGGATGTCGATCCAGTAAAGGTTGGCGGACTGCACGTCCCAGACCGGCCCTTCACCAATCGAGCATTGCGGAACGTCGAGTCTAGTGATCTGCACTTGCGGCCCCCTGCGGACGTTAGAACGTCTTCTCTAACAGTGTAAGTCTGCTCTCGCGTAACCTAACACCATTAGAGCAATGCCGGCAATTGCGGCAGTAGCGGTTACCTATGGATGAGGAAAAACTGACCCGGGACACCATCGTGGATGAGGCGATCCGCCTCATAAACGACGATGGGCTGGACGGCGTCAGTCTGCGCAAGCTTGCCGAACGTGTCGGGGTCAAGGCACCGTCCCTCTATTGGTATTTCAAGGACAAGTCGGCCCTACTGGCCGCGGTCATGGAACGCATATTTCTCGAGTGCCTGGAATCCATTCCTGATCACACCGAGTGGGCGTCTTGGATGCACGCGTTTGGCACTGCCTTGTGGCGGACGCAAGCGACAGTGCGGGATTTCGGCCGGCTGGTAACCACCACCGACATGGAGCCCGCCCAACTCCTGCGAACGACCAACCGGATCCGGACCAAGGTCAGGAAACTCAATGTCCCGGAAAGCGACGCGATGGAGATTCAGTCCGCCATTCAAGCGCTGATGACGGGTTGGTCCGCATTTGCGCATGCGCCCTACGCGCGGGCACTTTCCACAAAAATAGACATCGATAAGTCTGCCATTCGAGATCTGGAGGCGCTCATCGCGGGCAAGGCGGCTCAGATCGCTGCGAAGACTGTCAAACGCAAGAGAGCCCGAGTCTGAGGTCGAACTGGTGGCAAGTAGCCCGCTACGGCAAGGCATACCAGGTCGAGCGACCTCCCCCGTGGCGCACCAGCAGCCCCTTCTCGACCATGCTGCTGAACGTCGCCTTGAGCGTGTTCGCACTGGCGCCGTACTCGCGCACCATGTCACGCGTCGCCACCCGCCCTTGAGTCCGGGCGTAGTCCAGAATCTTCATCGCCAGGTCGGACAACGTGACCGCAGACCTCTCCCGTTCAATCTTGATCGCAAGACGATTCTTCTGCTGCTGTAACGCCCGCAGGAAGAAGAGCAGCCAGGGCTGCCAGTTGGCTGTCGTGCCGTTCAGCGTGCTTTGCGTCTGTCGCAAGGCAAGGTAGTAGGCGTCCTTGCTGTTCTCGATCACGCTCTCCAGGGAACTGTATGGCACATAGGCGTAGCCCGCCTGCAGCAGGAGCAGCGTCGTCAGAATCCGGCTCAGCCGGCCGTTACCGTCCTGAAACGGATGAATGGCCAGAAACACGACCGTGAACATGGCGACGATCAGCAGTGGATGCTGCCGCTTGTTCGATCTCACATCTTCGAGCCACGCCAGAAGCTCCGTCATTTGCCGCGGCGTGTCGAACGGCGTCGCCGTCTCGAACACGACACCGACCATCTTGCCTTCGGCGTCAAAAGCCACGACGTCATTGCGCAGAGTCTTGTATACGCCGCGGTGGCGCTCGTCCTTCTCGCTGTACCGGAGCAGGTCGCGGTGCAGTTGTTTGAGATGGCCTTCGTTCACGGGGATATCTGCCCATGACTGGAAGACCGTCTCCATAACCTCGGCATAACCTGCTACCTCCTGCTCATCGCGGGTGGCAAAGGACTGGATATTCAGTCGACCCAGCAGGACTTCGACTTCGCGGTCCTTCAACCGACTGCCTTCGATGCGCGTGGAAGACCCAATGCTTTCGATGGTGGCGATGTGCCGCAGGGCACTCAGGCGCTCGGGTGCGACGACGCCCAACGCCCGCCAGGCGCCTTTGAACTCATCGAGCTCCGATAGCAATGTCAGGAGCTGCGGCGTGATCTCGCCAGTGTCTATCTCAGGCATACCGCTTTATATACCGGATTGCACCGGATTATCTACCGAATAGGCCACCGCAATCCACCGGAATGGCCGTTCGCCCGACGCCCATAGAAAATGGCCCTTCGTAGTGCGGTAGAAGGTCTTGTATTGGCAGAGAGAGAGGGGCTGCTCGCGGCTGCGCCGCTCGTCCCTCGCTTTGCTCGGGACCGCCGGTGCGCGGCGCGCCCGGCGTCGTTCGCCGCCGCTGACGCGTCGGCTCACCGAACCCGGCTTGTTTATCTTCGAGGGTTCGAATCCCGCCAGCTACGGCGGTAAAAATCTGGCGGAGAGAGAGTCCGCCTTCGCGGTGGACGATGGAATGC
>JAPLSH010000007.1:24145-104623 GCA_026398735.1 Pseudomonadota bacterium
CAGAGTCCATAATCAGCCTTGTTTTAAGCCTATTTCCGACGAATTTTCCTCCCATTGGTTCGCTGGAGTCCGTTAGAATCCATCGAAAGAACGTGGGTAGAAACGGGGGTAAATATGGCAAGGCTAGTTCAAAAGCTTAGTCCTTTGATGGTCACCAAACTGACCGAGCCGGGCTACTACGGCGACGGAGCAGGCCTATTGCTGCAAGTTTCGCCCTCCGGCTCCAAGAGCTGGCTGTTCCGATTCGCGAAGGCTGGCCGGGAGCGCCAGATGGGTCTTGGGTCCATCCATGCCGTCACGCTCGCACAAGCGCGAGAGTTGGCCAGGGACTGTCGGCGGCACTTACTGGCGGGGCGCGACCCGATCGAGGAGCGCAAGGGAGCACGAGCAGCCCAACATCTGCTGGACAGTCGCCGGGTAACTTTCGACCAGTGCGCCAAGGGGTACATCGCCGCCCACCGGGACAGCTGGAAAAGCAGCAAGCATGCGGCCCAATGGACCAGCACCTTGGCCGCCTACGCCAGTCCGCTTATCGGCGCCCTGCCGGTCGCAGAGGTCGATACGGCACTGGTGGTCAAAGTCCTCAGCCCGATCTGGCAAAGCAAGACTGAGACGGCATCCCGACTTAGGGGACGCATCGAATGCATCCTAGACTGGGCATCAACCAGCCAGTACCGGCAAGGAGAGAACCCCGCCCGCTGGAGGGGGCATCTTGAGAACCTCCTAGCAAAGCCAGCCAAACTTGCAAAGGTCGTTCATCACCCCGCGCTCCCTTGGCAGTACATAGGCGCGTTCATAGCGGACCTGCGTGAACGCCAAGGCATCGCTGCCCGAGCCGTCGAATTTGCGATCCTGACGGCCACCAGATCCGGCGAAGTACGCGGCGCGACTTGGGAAGAAGTCGAGGGCAACGTATGGACGATCCCCTCAAATAGGATGAAAGCCGGCAAAGAGCATCGCGTCCCGCTATCAAGCGCTGCGATGGCATTGCTGCAAGAAACCCCAAGATTGGATCGGCTGATCTTCCCCGGCACGAAGAAGAACGCCCCCCTCTCCGACATGAGCCTTACGTCCGTCCTGCGGCGCATGAATCGCGACGACATAACAGTCCACGGATTCCGATCGACTTTCAGAGACTGGTGCGCGGAATCGGTGGCAAACTCTTTTCCGCGAGAGGTCTGCGAACACGCACTCGCGCACAGCCTGCCGGACAAAGTCGAAGCAGCGTACCGGCGGGGTGATTTATTGGAGAAGAGAATCCTGTTAATGCAGGCATGGTCTGACTACTGCGCCATTATTCCTGCAAAAGATAATGTTACGCCGATACGGGGAATTTCAATCGGACGTTGACGGGCGCTGACGGCTCCTGCTACCGTTAATTCAACTATTTGGATCCCTGCTGACCTGTGATCCAGATGCCGCTGAATATGCGGACGGTACCTGTAAGGCGCCCCACCTCGCCGGAAGTGAGGGGCTGGAACGGTTCGAGTGCAACTAGAGACGGCACAAGCCCATCTCTAGTTAGCGCGCCCAATGAGTTCCCGCACGCTGGCTAGAGACTTCTTGGAGTCTCTATGACCACACCCCTTGGTTTTCTGCGCTTGCCGCAAATCATCGGCGACGCCGATGCACATCCTCCAATCCCTGCATTAATCCCGATCTGCAAGACGACCTGGTGGGCCGGTGTGAAGTCCGGGCGCTACCCGAGGCCGGTAAAGCTTTCACCCCGCGTCACGGTCTGGAAGGCCAAGGACGTTTACGCCTTATTCGAATCGGGTGCCGCATGAACGTCTATCTGGCCGGCAAGATAGGCTCGCGGGACTTCCGCTACGACCTGGTACCGGGGCTTCGTGGACGGACTTGGAACGATGGCCCGATCATTTGTCCGGGCTTCACCTATGTCGGGCCATTCTTTGTAGCTTGCGACCACCAGTGCGCGCATGGCCCTGCCACACACGGGGCGTTGATCCCGACAGCGAACGGCTGCGGCGCTGACTCACTGACCCATAGGCAGATCTACGAGGCGAACCAGGCCGCCCTAGAATCTGCGTCGCTGGTGTTCGCATATATCGACGGGACAGAGTGTAACGGGACGCAGTTTGAAATCGGATGGGCCACCGCGAAAGGCGTCCCAATAATCATCATCTTCTCGCCCGATATAGACAAGGGTGAGTTCTGGTATTCCACGATGCCGACGGAGTTCACCGCCGTTGCATCGCGAGAGGAACTGCCCGCTCTCTTCGCTCGATTACTGCACCGTTTCGCCACACGCGATGACCGCCCGGCTGCTCGCAAGCGTCGGGTGCGCAAATGAACTGGCCCACGCTCCTGGTCATGCTGGTACGCCGTAACGGCGACACCAGAAAAGACAGCGGCAAGTCTTATGACCAAATCTCGCTGATGGAGCTGTTTGCTCTGGCAGGCAATCCGTCGGCCGAGGCGAAGGGTGCCGGAAGCGCCATTATCCCTTCCGATTATAATGGCTTTGATGCTCGCGCTTATAAGGCCCAGCGCCAACACGGACGTTATACCGCGATCTGCGGGGACATCGACAATGGCAATCACTCTCTGGAGGCACTCGGCGAACTTGTGGACGCATACTTCGGACCCGTGGCGACGCTGATCTACAGCACCTCCAACGCGACGCCTGAAAATAAACGGTGGCGCGCAATCGTGCCCCTGGAGCAACCGCTGTCATTTCAGGAGTGGTATGACGCCTCGATGGCGTTCTACGCTTATATGACGGCCAACGGTGTGCTGATGGATCGGTGCATGGCCAGACCCGCGCAGTTGGTCTACACGCCCAACGTGCCGCTCGAACGGCGGGGGCCGGAAGGAAAGCCGCTGTTCTATGAATACGAGGTTACTGACGGACCCGGTGCGGACCCCAGCTTCCCCGTGTTCAGCAAGTGGACAGCAAAACTCCGCGAGCAGCGGGAGGCCGACGAGCAACTGAGAGATGCCGCACGCGCGGAGGCTTCAGCTGCGCGGCAGGAACTGGGCACATCCGGCGGGGGTGGCGGGATCGGCGCATTCAATGCTGCTAATGGCATACGGGACCTGCTCGCCAAGTACGGCTACGTTGACTCACCGCAGCGTGACGATGACTGGCGCTCACCGCACCAGACCAGCAATAGCTACGCGACGCGCGACTTTGGCGACCATTGGGTGTCGTTATCGGAATCAGACAAGACAGCAGGGCTCGGCATCGAGACCAAAAGCGGAGCCAGAACGGGCGACGCTTTCGACCTGTACTGTCATTACGAGCACGGCGGGGACTTCATCGCTGCACTACGGGCGGCTGCCACCACCGCGTTGATAGACCCGGCGCGGCTGCTGCTGGCCAGGCTTGAGGCTGATGCAGCTGCTGCGGCCGGCGCGGGGGCTGATGCTGCTGGCGCGGAGGCTTCTGCTGATGCGGCTTCCTCGCCACGGTACAAGCTGCTCACCGCGGCTGAAATGGCCGGCCGTCCGCCCGTAGAGTGGTTAGTCAGTGGGGTGCTGCCCCGCACTGGGCTTGCGGCAATCTATGGCCCTTCTGGCTCCGGGAAGTCATTCCTCGCACTGGACATGTTCTGCGCCATCGACCGTGGTGTCCCCTGGTTTGGCCGAAAGACCAAAAAAGCCCCGATCACATACATCTGTCTTGAAGGAGCGGCGGGCCTTGGTCAGCGCATGGCGGCGTACCTGAAGCGGTTCGGTACGCTGTCGAGCCAGATACGGGTAGTCGTACAGCCAATGAACCTGCTGACAGCGGCTGATGTCGCAGATATGGCACACGCGATCCTGACGGCCGGCATGGCGGGAGGGGTCGTTTGCATCGACACACTGAACCGGGCTAGCCCCGGCGCTGATGAAAACGCCCCGAAAGACATGGGTCAGATAATCTACGCCGCTCAGCAGCTACAGTTGCTGGTCGGGGGCGTTGTTGTGCTGGTCCACCACACGGGCAAGGACGAAAGCAGAGGCCTCCGTGGGCACACAAGCCTGGCCGCGTCGCTCGACGCAGCAATTGGAGTCTCCCGCACGAAGACGGAGCGAACGTGGTTTATCGGCAAATCCAAGGACGGGAACGATGATCTGGAAGGCACGTGGCAATTGGAGACCATCACCCTAGGCACCGACGAGGACGGCGAGACGATCAGTTCGTGCGTCGTGCAACCAGCCAGCAGCCCCGCGTGGCCATCGCTGCAACCGCTGTCGGCTTACGCGAAGCAGGCCGTGGCCGCGTACCAGGCCTGTAGCGCAACCGTCGGCGGGAAAGGCGTGCATATAGACCTTTGGCGTGAGGCGTTCTACCAGAGCACAACAGCCACCACGGATGCCGCCCGAAGGAAGGCCTTCCAACGTGCCCGTGATGAACTGTCTGAGAGAGGACTGCTGGTGGTCGATGGGGACCTGAACCACCTCACCGACGAGGGAATTGGGGCGTTCACATTCGCGAGTCAAACTCTCAGCAGCATTCTCATCCCCGCCCTCGCCGGGCTCCAATCATGAGCCGCATCAAGCCTGACATGCGGGACATTAGCGAGACATGTCCCGCATTTGTCCCCCGGACTAAGGGGGACATGCGGGACACACCCCTTAAGGGGTGTCCCCTTGTCCCTGTCCCGCTGTCGGTAACGGATTCTTTTAGCCCAAACCCACCGCTGGTTGAGGGGACCGTCCTTCAACGGGAACGAAGACCAGCCACGGCCCGATACGATGCTGCCGCACTCTGGCCCGTCATCCTCCATGACATCGCAAACGGCGCTGCCCTCTCGACGGCATTGCAGCGACTCAGTCCCGCCCCGTCCTACTGGTGGGCCAAGGACTGGCTCCGTCGGGACGCTGACCTCAAGTCCCGCTATATTCAAGCCGTGGAAGATCGTGCTGACCGTTTAGCCGAGGAACTGATCCAGCTAGCGGACACGCCCATGCCGGCGGGTCTAGATGGCCCGTCTTCGTCGGCGTGGGTACAACTACTGCGCGTCAGAATCGACGTTCGTAAATGGGCCGCGTCAAAGCTGAAGCCAAAGGCCTACGGGGAGCGATTGGATGTTTCCGTGACAGAGACCCGCATCAGCATCTCTGCTGCGCTGGGCGAGGCTCAGAGGCGACTACAGAATAATGCGACGATTGATGCCCCTACGTTAAAGGATCACGCCCCATGAATATTTTCGAAGGCTCTAGGCGAATTGCCAAGGTTGCTGCGGGAATCTGGGTGATCGGCTTTGGTATCGCAGCGCTAAACGTGTCCCCAGTAGTTAGCGTGACTTACGCGATCGAAGGGTCTACGCGTCCCCCAACGTTAGCGACGAAATGTCCGGATGGATCAAAACCAATCTTGGTAGAAGGCAGCACCAAAAAACTGATTCACGTAGATGTAACTGCATGTTATCTGCTCGACAACCCTGTCTCACTCCTTAGGGATCCAAATTACGTCAACGCCGACGCCGCAACGAAGCAAGCTATTTTCGACAAGCAAATCGCGCAAGATCCGGACTTCATTAACGCCAACACGGCAACCAAGAATGCAATACGCCAACGGTTCGGCATTTCATCGGCAACGCGACAGAAGACCAATCTCGAACCGAATGTCTTTGACCAATTTGATCCTGACGTTTACCTGGCAAAAAAGACCGCAGATTCTGATGCGTATTTGGCAGACATAGAAACCAAGGCGAGCAATTTCAGGATTCCTGAAGGCGACTATCCACAAATAGATAGCCAATGGCTGCCTGCACTCGGAGTCGCGCTACTACCAGGACTCGCTTGGATGCTCGCAGGCCTTGCTGCTCTCTGGACCTTCTCAGCGGGCCTAGGCTGGATCGTCCGGGGCTTCATGGGCATACCGCGGGGTCAAGACACAAAGACCAGCGCCTAACGCGCGTATGAGGGTGGACTGAATCGGAACAGAACACTTCGCCCAGCTACAAAGCTTTTTGCACCCTCGTTGTTAATGCCAGAGAAATCCAGCAAGGTGAGACTGGAAAACTCTAAACTCAAACGCTACTGAAGGTGGGGGGACGTCGGCACACCGCTGAGATATTCGGGTCCGTTATCGCAGCGTATGGTCTTGGGTCTGCCGCGCCAGTCGATGATCTGCTCCTAAGACCGGGTGACCTACTTGCTGGCAATGACAGATCGATTGACCTTCGGAGCTGGTAGCTAGGGATATCTGACGGGTAACCCGGCGCTAATTATTCTTGTACCAAGTCGGCGTTATAACCCTGCCTGGTTCTGTCCCCTTCAGATACGCCGCGTACGTGTCGGGGACATCGGCATACCAGCTGCATGGCAATTTTGGACCGAAAAACTCCGTTACACAGATGTCGATCCATTCCACTGCTTCCCCGCTCTCCTCGCGGTGGGTAGTCAGCCCCTTTTCTTGCCAGAACTCGACAATCTCCGCGATATCAGACGGACTCATCGCCCCCTCTCGGTAAAGATGCTCGTCATACCAAGAGCTCATACCAATGTCCCCCTCGGCATCCTTCAGAAATTGATCCCACCCGCCTGGATACTTCGCGCGGATAGCATCAATCCTGACCAAGACACTTATGAATTGGAGCGCAACTGCCATATTTGTATCCTATATCTGCCAAAAGCTGCGTCAGCCCGCTTTTCCATCAACGAGGCGCCCATGCCACCGACGGAAAGCAATCGGAGAGAGCAGTAAATTTTTTATTAATAATAAAATCTTCATTGATTATCTACTGAAATGTTGTCCTGGCTCTAAATTGAAAGCAACCTTCAACTGGGTTACCATCAATTGTAGCTGGAGCATAAATTAAGGTTCTAGCATATTTTATAGCGCTTGTGTCCAAGTCAATATCTCCGCCAGATTCAACTATTGTAGCGGAAGAAAAATTCCCGTTTTTATCTACACAGGCCTTCACAATAACAGCCCCGGAAAGCTTTAATTTACGCACTCTGGCAGTAATAAATTTCTTCGAGTCAGGCTGGGGACTGCCAGGACGCAGTCCTGCCGAAACAATCAACGGCTGCCTAGTTGCAATGGCCGCGGGGTCACTGGCCGGCGTGGTTATCTCAGCAGTGCTCTTATCGGGTACAAATGTCGCCGCAGGACCGGCTGACTTATTTGGCACCCCCCCTTTTCCAGCCGGCTCCATGCGAGCAGCCTCCGAATCACAGGCACCCCCAGATCTATTGAGCAGATATACGGAAATTCCTCTTATGGCTAGATCAATTGGGTCACACACACCGGGAGGCTTATCTATTATATCAAAATATATAGATTGATATTTTTCAGGAAAAGCGACAGACGGGAGCGCGCCACCTAACGGGACATACCCAGAATTCGAATAGAAAATCTCGCTAGATAAGGCAAAGATCTCACCAACCTCTCTATTAGCTTTTTGCGAAAGGTCATTGATTTTTAAATTGTACTTATCAAGATATTGAAATACGCGACTAATGCAAATCGCAGCACCCGCTCGATTCAAGGACATCCTCTCAAATCGCGCCCTCTTCTGATCTTGCTCTGTCTTTGACCTAAGACTATCCAAAAAGCGCTCTTGAATTTTCACTAACTCGGACTGCACGGTTTTTTGACACAGTTCATATGGCTTTTTGAAATCTTTTTCTACCCCGTCTACCAATTCCGAGATTCCTGGGTTTTTCAAATCAGTTCCCGCGCATCCCCCAGAGGCAAAGAGTAGGGCGAATAATGCAAACCCAGCGTTATTTCTATTCTTCACTTGATATCCTTAATAATAATTTTTCGAAAAACAATTAAAACGGATAGCCATTGTTTTAATCTAAATTTTTTATTTGAAATCAAATTCCAAATCTTCGGCAGTAAAACCTGGCCGTCTACTTATCTGATCTAATCGCGTTATTAGGTGGATGCCGACGTTCCCCCACCTTCAGTAGCGTTTGAGTTTAGAGTTTTCCGGTCATTGTAAGTGCCTTTTCGGCCATCTGTTTTACGTAAGCGGCGGGCGTCAGCCCGGCGAGTGCTCGTTTGGGTCGCTCTTAGTTATATTCCTGCAGCCATTTCTCGATCACCACCCGGGCGTGCGGCAGGCTGGTGAACCAGTGCTCGTTCAGACACTCGTCTCTGAGCCTGCCGTTGAACGACTCGATATAGGCGTTCTGGTTCGGCTTGCCCGGCTCGATTAGCTTCAACGTCACGCTGTTGCGGTAGGCCCAGTTGAGTATCGCCTTGCCCGTGAACTCCGCTCCATTATCCGAACGGATAATCGACGGTCTGCCACGTTGGGCGCAGACTTGATCGAAGATCCGTGTGAGCCGATCGTCAGCGATGCTGTGCTCGGACACAACGGCTACTGCTTCATGTGTGGCGTCATCGACCACCGAAAAGAGGGGGGATTACCTTAGGTGTCGTTTTGTTCTGCTGGAAGCGGAGGAGGCTGGCGCTTCTTCGCCAGCCACCAACACCCGCGAACGCCATAAACCAACATAACGCTGAGGAAGAAATAGAAGAACATCCATCCGAAGTTCGTGGTGCCGCCGACCAGCTTAAACAGGACCTCGACGATGAGCCAAACTAGAACTAGCGAAGCAACAAGCCAGCCTTTTCCAACGTAAACACGCCAAGCAAAGAACAGGAGAATGGGGATGTTGATGAATGCGCCGATGAGGTGCTGTTGAACGCCCTGAGCATTGACCGTGGATCCATCCACTGGACTCTTGCTTGCGAAGTACACAAGCACAACGCCCAGAAGGTTCATTGCTGCAAATAGGAGAACTCCAATTGCCCCCTGCTTCGTGAGCTTCTTGGCGTCTTCCTCCGACTCGATCTTCGGGATCCACTGACTCGTCACTGCACTCTCCTTAGCTGGTGAGCTCTCGACGCCCAATCCTGCTGCGACCGAAGCCTAACGGCTTCGCTGAGCGCCGCGCGCACAGTTACATGGGTTGGGCACTTTACGGATCACGAGAGCGCTCCAGCGATTTGTTAGACGGCGCCTAGTTGCAGTTTGAGCGGACATCTGCGACCGCTGATTCGTAGTCGTACTGAGCGTTTTTAACGCGGCGGAACTCCGTGCTGCAATCATCGGACATATCGCCGCTCTCCGCACAGTTCTTGAGCCGGCGTGCGTAATCGGCTAGTTCAGAAGCTGCGGATTTCGCGCGCTCCCGCGCATCACGGCAATCGCTCGAGTCGTCGTCGGAGCTAGCGCTTCTGGCACGCATAACGCGAGCCATTGCGATCACCTCCTTCTGCTCTTGCGGAGTGAGCTGCTCCAGCTTCTTTTGGCCTGCAATCACCGCACGATAGTTCGCGACCGCGCGCTGATAATTTAACTCCTGCGCGAGCGTCGGAACTGCGAACGCCAGGATGATCGCGAGTACCACGTGACGAACCAGTATGCTCAAGGTAGCCCCCTCCAGCGCCATCTAACGGCCCGCATCAGCGACTGGGCGCCACTCGTGTGGCGCACGGTCGTTGACCTCAAGCCTGCTGTGACAGCCGGGCGCGTGCACTTTATGGTGATCCAGATCGCTGCATGCGGTTGTTAGGCGGCACACGAAGGTCGAAGAGGCTACACCCATCTCCGGACCGCCTCGGTGCTGTCAGCCGGTGATGAGTTGAAGCATATCTTGGCATTCGGCGCATGGGTATGAACGATGTTTAGCAATTTCTCAAACAGAAGCAACTTGTCTGCGGCCCGTAGCCCGGCACCGATTAGCACGCAGTCATAAGACTGCTTAATCAAATATTGCGTGGTAACAGCTTCGGCCGTCTCACCTAAATCAACCAAGCAGTTTTGCACGATGTAGCCAGAGCTTCGCAGCCGCTCCAACTGCGACTCAATGAAGGAACGGACAAGCTCCGGAGTTAGCTCTGGATTGTTTGGAAATTGCACGAAGGCCGGATCGAGACCGAGAGCTAGTACGCTAGGCATACTTCGACTCCTGTGAAATGACCGCTGACGCTAACTTATACATTGGGGACCTGGATTTGTTGGATCGGGCGTCAATCTGATTGCGCAAACGCTTCGTGCCGCCTAACTATTAATTGGGCGTTGGCGATGCAATTGTAAAAATGGGCGAAGACGTCGCATAAGCCGCTCCCCGATCTTGTAGTCCGATGATTCTCTTGTTTCCGACGCTGCGTTAATCACACGCTGGAGAATCACATGGACGACAATTCATTAAAAACGCTGCCGAGTTTGTGGAGCAACGCCACCGCACCGGACCACTCCCCTCCCCCCTTCCGACCCGAACCGGCCGCGCAATTTCTCGGGGCGTTCCCCCACCAGATCCGCGCCCGCCCTACAACTATTCCACTGAGGAAGCCCACCAGCAGTGTGTGGCGCGTTATGTCCGTTTCCACCCGGAATTGGGCGTTGCAGGCCGTAGTCTTGCTGTTTCGCCATCTGCTGAAATCGCCGCTCAATGACAGACAAATGGAAAGTGGAATTTTTACTGATCCACGCCCGATTCACCGGCTGACCGGAGCCAGGCCCAACGCAGCGGTCTGTCATGCGGGAATACGTTCGTCTCGCCGTGGCAACCGCGAAGCAACTGGGAAAACGCCCTCGGTGATCCACTGATCGCCGGACGCCTCGAGGCAACCTAGCGGTCAGACCACTAGCTTCTGGCGGAGTGGACCCTCGGATTTGTTTCGCAAAAAAAATTAAAACTGGTGCGGACCCTGGTAGAGCCATTGGCCCACCTGCAAGGCCCGCCCCCCCTCTACTAGGCTCAGACAATAGTTTCTTACGTTCTGAGATTGATCTTCGGCATGCCATTCACACCCGAAGAAAAGGCATTGCTGCCCCAAGATCGGCGTGGGTAAGAACGTGGGTAGCTTGGTAGTTCCAGAATAAATCCCTTTAAAATCATTGATTTAATAAAGGAACTGGCGGAGAGAGAGGGATTCGAACCCTCGAAGGGCTTTTGACCCTTACACCCTTAGCAGGGGTGCGCCTTCGACCACTCGGCCATCTCTCCGTCTTGCAAGGCCCGGCGCGGAACACCGCGAAGGCCAGACAGGGGCGGGATGATACGGTCCGCACCCGTCAAAGGCAAAGAACTCAGGTCACATCCGGACCACTAGTCGGCGACGGCGTATCGGCGGCCTCGACACCGGCGCGGATACGCTCCTGGATCTCTTCCCGGTGCACCGTAACGTGCTTGGGAGCATTGACACCCAACCTCACCTGAGCGCCCTTCACGCTAAGCACGGTGATGGTGATGCCGCCGTCGATGACGACGCTCTCGCCCACCCGCCGGGTGAGGATGAGCATGGCTAGCCTCCCAACTTGGTGCGCACGAAGTCTGCAACGCTAGCCAGCGCTGCAGGCAGCGCGGCAGGAAGGGTGCCACCGGCTTGGGCAAAGTCCGGGCGACCGCCACCCTTGCCGCCGACCTGGGCTGCCACAGCGCCCACCACCTCGCCGGCTTTGACCTTGCCCACCAGATCGGCGGTAACGCCGGCCACCAGCACCACCTTGTCTGGACCCGCCACCGAGGCCAGCACGATGACCGCGGACTTGAAACGGTCTTTGAGCTGGTCGACTGCCGCACGCAACGCAGTGGCATCGGCCCCGTCGATCACCGTGGCCAGCACCTTGGTGCCTGCCACATCGACGGCCGCAGCGGCCAAGTCTGTGCCTGCACCGGAAGCGAGTTTGTCTTTGAGGGAGCGCACCTGCTTTTCGAGGCTGCGCAATTGTTCCAAGCTGTCGTGCACCCGAGCACTGACATCGTCGCGGGTACCACGCACCAAGGCCGCCACGCTGCGCAGGATGTCGTCGGTCTGACTGATGTGGTCGATCGCGCCCTGCCCGCTGACAGCCTCGATGCGCCGCACGCCGGCGGCAACGCCACCCTCGGAGACGATCTTGAACAAGCCGATGTCGCCGGCACGCTCGACGTGCGTGCCGCCGCACAGTTCGACCGAGAAACTGCCCAATTGCAGTACGCGCACTTCATCGGCGTATTTCTCGCCGAACAGGGCCATGGCACCGGCTGCCACGGCTTGGTCGTAAGGCATAACCTGCGTGTGCGCCGGAGCATTGGCGCGCACCTGCTCGTTGACGCGCTGCTCTATGGCGCGCAATTCATCTGCAGTAACAGGCTGATGATGCGCGAAGTCGAAACGCAGGCGCTCTGAGGTGACCAGCGAGCCCTTCTGCGTGACATGCGTACCCAGTTGCTCGCGCAGCGCTGCATGCAACAAGTGCGTGGCGCTATGGTTGCGACGGATGTGCGCACGACGTGCGCCATCGACCTGTGCATCCAACGCATCGCCCACTTGCAGACTGCCGCTGTGCAACTGGCCGATGTGCGTGAATGCCGTGCCGCGCTTGCGCGTGTCTGCCACTGCAAAGCTGACACCTGCCGCCTGCAACAGACCCGTATCGCCGACTTGTCCGCCAGACTCCGCATAGAACGGCGTGTGATCGAGTACCACCTCGCCCTGCTCGCCGGCTTGCAACTGACTAACCGTGACACCGTCTTTGAGTAGCGCCACAACCTTGGAAGTGGTGGCCAAGTGTTCGTAGCCTTCGAACGTAGTCACCGTGCCCAGATCGGCGCCACCGCGCAGATCGACACCAAAGCGACTAGCCGCACGCGCGCGATCGCGCTGCGTCTCCATGGCGGCATCAAAGCCTGCTTGGTCGAGTGACAACCCGCGCTCACGGCAGATGTCGGCGGTGAGATCGGCCGGAAAGCCATAGGTGTCGTACAGCTTAAAGGCCGTGTCGCCACCCAACAGCGTGCCGGTGCCCAACGCTGCGATCGCGGTGTCTAGCAGGCCCATGCCATTGGCCAAAGTGCGCGCGAACTGCTCGCCTTCTTTGAAGAGCACGTCGCGAATGAACGATTGACGCTCGATCAGCTCGGGATAGGCCTGGCCCATGGCCGACACCAACGCCGGCAACAGCTCTGCGAAGAACGTGGGCTCTGCACCGAACTTGTGACCGTGGCGCATGGCGCGCCGCATGATGCGTCGCAGCACATAGCCGCGACCTTCATTGGACGGCAACACGCCATCTGCCACCAAAAACGCGCAAGCGCGAATGTGATCGGCGATGACCCGCAATGACGGACTGGCCAAGTCTGTGGTGCGCACCAACGTAGCCGCGGCGGCGATGAGCCCTTGGAACAGGTCGATGTCGTAGTTGGTATGCACGCCCTGCATGACAGCGCTGATGCGCTCCAGGCCCATGCCGGTATCGACCGAAGGCTTGGGCAGTGGCGTCATCGTGCCGTCTGCGGAACGGTCGTACTGCATGAAGACGAGGTTCCACACCTCGACATAGCGATCGCCGTCTTCGTCGGGCGAGCCGGGCGGCCCGCCGGGAATGTGCGCGCCGTGATCGAAGAAGATCTCGGTGCAAGGGCCGCAGGGACCGGTGTCTCCCATCGACCAGAAGTTGGACTTCTCGCCCAGACGCGTCAGGCGATTGGCCGGCACGCCGACTTGTTTGATCCAGATGTCGGCCGCTTCGTCATCGTCTTGGTAGACCGTGACCCACAGCCGCGCCGGATCGATGCCCAGCGTACCGGTGAGGAACGTCCAAGCGTGCTTGATGGCGTCGGCTTTGAAGTAGTCGCCAAAGCTGAAGTTGCCCAGCATCTCGAAGAAGGTGTGATGGCGGGCGGTGTAGCCCACGTTCTCGAGGTCGTTGTGCTTGCCGCCGGCACGCACACAGCGCTGACTGGAGGTGGCGCGCACATAGGGGCGCTGGTCTTGACCCAGGAAGACATCTTTGAACTGGACCATGCCGGCATTGGTAAACAGCAGCGTGGGATCGTTGCCCGGCACCAGTGAACTGGAGGCAACGACGGTGTGCCCCGCGGCGGCAAAGTAGTCGAGGAAGGCACGACGCACATCGGCGGCGCTCATCGGGCTGGCTGCTGTCATAGGTCCGTTTCGTCATCCATGTCGGGTTGCACGACGGAACTGCCCATCGCGCTGCGGATATGATCGTTGGAAAAGCCTCGGTATTGCAAAAATCGGGACTGGCGCGAGCGCTCGGCCCAATCGGCGGGTGGTTCTTCGCCGAACTTGCGCTGCCGCGTGTGCTGCGCCAACTGATGCCAATCTGGCCCTTCGGCCAAAGCGGTCTCGATAAGGTCTGCAGGTAAACCAGCGGCACTCATGTCTTGCTTCAAACGCCGCGGCCCATGCCCCCGCGCTGCATGCGAGCGCACATAGACAGAGGCAAAGCGCACATCGTCAAGAAACCGTTCGTCGATAAGCTCGTCTATGACGCCTTGGCAGACCACTGCGTCGTAGCCGCGCTCTGTGAGCTTGGCGAGCAAATCACCGCTGGCGTGCTCTCTGCGCGCCAACATGGCGATGGCCGCCAATCGAGCGGCACCCCCATCAACCGCGCGCTGCGGATCGAGCGCGCGACGTGGACGGCGGGAGAAACTCAGTTGAGCTTCTCTTTGTCGTCACCAGCGGCCTTCTTGGGCAGCAGCAACTTCTCGCGGATCTGGGCCTCGATGTCACGAGCCATATCGGGGTGCTCTTTGAGGAAGTTGCGCACGTTTTCCTTGCCCTGACCGATGCGTTCGCCCTTGTAGCTGTACCAGGCACCGGACTTTTCGATGATGGCGTTCTCGCTGCCCAGATCGATGATTTCGCCTTCGCGCGAAATGCCCAAGCCGTACATGATTTCGAACTCGGCCTCACGGAACGGCGGCGCGACCTTGTTCTTGACGACCTTGACGCGCGTTTGGTTGCCGACCACTTCTTCGCCATTTTTGATGGCGCCGATGCGGCGGATGTCGAGCCGCACTGAGGCGTAGAACTTGAGGGCGTTGCCACCAGTGGTGGTTTCGGGGCTGCCGAACATGACGCCGATCTTCATGCGGATCTGGTTGATGAAGATGACGATGGTGTTGGAACGCTTGATGTTGCCGGTGAGCTTGCGCAGCGCCTGCGACATGAGGCGCGCATGCAGACCCATCTGCATTTCACCCATTTCGCCTTCGATTTCCGCCTTGGGGGTGAGTGCAGCGACCGAGTCGACCACCACCACATCTACCGCGCCGGAGCGCACCAGCATGTCGGTGATCTCGAGGGCCTGCTCGCCGTTGTCGGGCTGCGAGACCAGCAGGTCTTCGATGTTGACGCCCAGCTTGCCGGCGTAGCTGGGGTCGAGGGCGTGTTCGGCGTCGACAAATGCTGCGGTGCCGCCGGCGCGCTGCACCTCGGCGATGACCTGCAGGGTGAGCGTGGTTTTGCCCGATGACTCCGGGCCATAGATTTCGACGACGCGGCCCTTGGGCAAGCCGCCGATGCCCAGCGCGATGTCCAGGCCCAGCGAGCCGGTGGAGATGGCCTCTACGTCGTACAGGGCGCTGGCGTCGCCCAGGCGCATGACGGAGCCCTTACCGAACTGCTTTTCGATTTGGCCCAGAGCGGCTGCTAGGGCTTTTTTGCGGTTGTCTTCCATGATTAACCTCTGCAAATGCGGTGGAGAATGCGTAGCGGGTATGGGACGCAGTATTCCACAGAGAGCTGTATATGTATACAGCTTATCGGGTGCAAAGAGGCAAAAAGGCCCTTAGGCGTCTGCCAGCCAGCGCAGCGCCAGCAGGGCTGCCTGAAGGCGGATGGTGTCGCGGTTGCCGTTGAAGTTTTGCTCCCGCGCCACCACCGGCACCGGCGCACCGCGCACCGCGCGGGCAAACCAGACGCGGCCCACCGGATTGCGCGCCGTGCCGCCATCGGGCCCGGCCACACCACTGATGGCAATCGCCACATCGGCGCCACTGCGCTGCAGCGCGCCCAGCGCCATCTCGCGCACCGTGGCCTCGCTGACCGCGCCGTGTTGCTCAAGCGTTGGCGCCAACACACCTAGCTCACGCATCTTGGCGGTATTGGAATAGGTGATCCAACCGCACTCAAACCACTGGGAGCTGCCGGCTTGATCGGTGAGCAGCTTGGCCAGCAAGCCACCGGTGCAGGATTCGGCTGTGGCCACACGCCTGCCCGCCGCCAGCAGCTTGCCGGTAGTGACAAGCAACTGCTCTGCCAGACGCTGATCGATAGGATCAGCAAATTGCGGTCGTGAAGACATCAGGTTAAGGCGTCCTTAATTTTTATGACGCAGCAGCCTGGTCAGCCAACTGTTTGGCCTTGCGCTCTTGAGTGCGACCCAGCGCCAGCGACAGCGCCACCCACGAACCCGAGATGACCGCAGCCACACCAGCCAGCGCAGGCACGGCCATCAGCGCGTGCAGACCATTGAACACCTGCGCGTTGACGGCATCCGCTGCACGAAAGACCGAGCCATCGATGATGTTCTTGGCTTTGAATTTCTCTTCGCGGCTGACCACGGTCCACAGCGATTCACGCGCCAGATTGGCAATGCCGAAGTTGGTGGCGCGCTGCACTGCCTGAAAGCCTGCCACAACCAGCAGCACTGCCGGGTTGAGCGCAATGGCGATAAAGCCCACCACAAATACCAGCGGCAGCAACGCAGCGGCAGGACCGGTACCGATTGCTTTGATGATGCGACCAGTGGCCAGCAACTGAATAAGCAGCGACAAAATGCCGACCCACTTGGCGATCTGCGCAAAGATCTGTGTGCGCGTGGCGGTGTCGGTGGCAGCAGCAGCGACCACATCAGCCTGCACGAAGTACAGCATGGTGCCGGCGAACGACAGCAGGAACACCCACAGGCCGATACCGCCCAGATAAGGCGATTTGAAGAGCAGCGTAAAGCCATCAAACATGCCGCCGCCCACCGCCTTCTGACGTCCGGCACTGGCGGCTTTAAAATCTGCCTGCGCTGCTTGGGCAAGGCCCGCAGCACCTTCGAGACGATTGGCACACACGACCGCCAGCACCAGCAACAGACCTGCGATGAGCAGCAGATTGGCCACGCCGATGCGCTGTACCAAGGCACCGGTGATCATCGGGCCCAGGATGGAACCGATGGAACCGCCTGCGCCGATGAAACCAAACAAGCGTTTGCTCTGCTCGGTCGAATACAGATCGGCCATGAATGACCAGAACACCGACACAGTGAACACCGAGAACACGGTGATCCAAATGAAGAAGGCGCGCGCCACGATGACCGGCGCAATCTGCGCACTCATCAAGGCCCAGAAGACCACCATATTGGCGACCAGGAACAGGTACACCACTGGAATGAACGTCCTGCGCGGCAGCCGTGCCACCAAGGCGGCTTGAAACGGTGCCGTAACCAACGTGGCGATGAACGTGGCCGCAAACAACCAAGATAGGTTGCGCGTGCCGCCCTCAATGCCCATGGCATCGCGCAGCGGCAACAACATGTAATAGGTGGACAACAAGAAGAAGAAATATCCGAACGACCAAAGCAGCGCTTTGATTTCACCGGACTCGGCTTTGACAGCTTTCTTGATGAGCGTTTCCATGGCGGCAGCATAGCCCCAACTAAGCACAAGTCACCACCGCCGCTTCAAAGCGCTGCGCACAATCGGTATAAACTCAGCGCACATACTTACAGGAGCTGCCCTTATGTCGCACACCACCGCACGAGCTGCCTTGGCTTTGGCTGCCATCACGCTGCTGCCGCTCACTGCTACAGCGCAGAACGCCGCCGACATTGCCAACATCGGCCGGCCGCCGTCGCAGATGCTCAACCTGTACATCTTCCCCAAGAATCCCAAGAGCGATGCCGAGCAACTCAAGGACGACACTGACTGCTTTAACTCAGCGCGCAACCAGTCCAGCTATGACGGCAAGGTGGCCAGCGCTGAAAGCACACCGGCGCCAGCACAACGTACCGGAGGCACTGTAGATGGCGCGGTCAAGGGTGCACTGGCTGGCACCATTATTGGGGCCATTGCAGGCAATGCCGGCAAGGGCGCGGCCATCGGTGCGGGCGTGGGCGCAGTAGGCGGCAACTCTAACCAGCGCGAAGGCAATCGTGCGGCACGCGACAACGCCATCGCACAGGAAGAAGCGCGCAAACAAGCCGCGCTGGCCGATCTTAAGCGCGCTTATTCAGCGTGCATGGATGCCAAGGGCTATTCGGTCAAGTAAGGCTGTGGCAAGGCCGGCTGCACATCAGCCGGTCAACACACCGTCGATGCAGGTGACGCAAGCGCCGCCCAGCGTCACGGTGTCGCCGCTGGCATCCACCACCACGCGGCCATTGCGCGCCACACACTGACCCTGCGCTGCGACATAGCGCGCACCCACCTGCGTCAGCAAACCACGCTCGCGCAAAAACAACGCCACGCTGGCATTGCCGCTGCCGCAGACCGGGTCTTCGTTAACGCCGCTGGATGGCACGAACGAACGCACCTGCAACGCACACTCACCAGACTGCTGCGCAAACACGGTCACGCCAGTCACGCCGAGGCGCCGTTCCAGTTGCGCCAGCCGCAGCCAATCGGGTTGCAAGGCCAGCACTGTGGCAGCCGTAGGCAATTGCGCGATCAGCCATACCGCGCCGATATCCACCACCAACGGTGCCACGCCTGGCGACAGTGTTGCGCCCAGGATCAACTCCAGATCGCGCACGGCCTGCTGATCGACACCGCGCAAGCGGGCCGCAGGCACATCAAACGCCAGCTGCTGCTGTGCACCTGCACCACTGACATGCAGGGTGACCAGACCCACGCCGCACTGCTGCACCACTCTGCCCTGTGGAGCGCTGATGCGACCCGCCTCCAGCAGGGCGTGCGCTGTACCCAGCGTTGGATGCCCGGCAAACGGCAGTTCTCCCTGCGGTGTGAAGATACGCAGCTGATAATCGGCGCCAGCTGCGGTGGGCGGCAGCACAAAGGTGGTCTCGGACAGGTTGGTCCAGTGCGCAATGCGCTGCATAGCGGCCGTATCCAGCCCCTGCGCATCCATCACCACCGCCACCGGATTGCCCTGAAACGGCTGGCTGGTAAAGACATCGACTACTTTGTAGGCGCGCGGCATATGGCGGTTCCCGATTGACGTGGTTGTTGCGATCATAGGCCATGCCTGCTGCGGTGAAGTCCGCACTGCGCCGCGCCATGAAGCGTTTGACTTGCACCACCGGAATGTATAAAATTTTATACAAACTGGGGCTCGCGCGATGCGTGACGAAAAAGAAATCCGCTGGGTAGGCTCCAGCTATGACGATCTGTTGGCCTTTCCGGCAGAACCACGGCGTACGGCCGGGTTCCAGCTAGGCAAAGTTCAAGCCGGCTTGGATCCCGACGATTTCAAACCATTCGACGAGCTCGGGGCGGGCACCAGAGAAATCCGCATTCGGGAAGCTAACGGCATCTATCGGATCATGTACATCGCCAAGTTTGAGGAAGCGTTGTACGTGCTGCACTGCTTCCAAAAGAAGACGCAGACAACCAGCAAGCAGGACAAGGCCGTTACCGAAGCGCGCTACCGCGCAGTGGTCAACGCGAGAAAGGCAAATAAATGACTATCGACACCGAAATCCGCCATGTAACCAAACCGGGAGCCAATCTCTTTTTGGAGTTGGGCTTCACGTCAGCAGAAGCCAAACGCTTGCAGGCAGCCTCTCGCAAGCAGATCAACGATACGCGGTTGCTGAAGCAGCAACTGATGGAAGAGCTAGCGGCTTGGATTAATGAGCATCACCTAAAACAAGCCGAGGCCGCAGCGGTACTGATGGTGTCTCGGCCGCGTGTCTCTGACGTAGTGAACAAAAAGACCTCGAAGTTCACCATCGACACGCTAGTGGAAATGCTCAGTCGAGTTGGTAAGCCGGTAAAGCTGGCCATCGGTTGACGGCCAAACAGAACAGAACACTGTTCCGCATTGGCCTAGTTGTTGCGATCATAAGCCATGACCACAGACCCCACGCCCGCAGCCGACGCCACCCTGGCAGCCCAGACGCCGATGATGCAGCAATACCTGCGCATCAAGGCACAGCACCCCGACGTGCTGCTGTTCTATCGCATGGGCGATTTCTACGAGATGTTCCATGACGACGCGCGCCGTGCGGCGGCGCTGCTGGACATCTCGCTGACCAGTCGCGGTCAGTCAGCCGGCGTTCCCATTGCGATGGCCGGTGTGCCGGTGGTCAGCGCCGAGAACTATCTGGCACGACTGGTGCGCAAGGGCGAGTCGGTGGCGATCTGCGAGCAGATCGGCGATCCGGCCAAATCTAAGGGTCCGGTTGACCGGCGTGTGGTGCGCATCATCACACCGGGCACGCTGGTTGAGGATGCACTGCTGGATCGCAGCCGCGAGAGTCTGCTGGCTGCGCTGGTCAGCGAGCTGGTCACCGTGCCGGGCGGACGCGGCACCACGCGTCGCCGTCATGGCTTGGCCTGGCTGGATCTGGCCAGTGGCCGCTTCACCATCACAGAACTGGAAGACAACACCCAGCTGGCCGCCGAGCTGGAGCGACTGCGACCGGCCGAACTGCTGTTGCCCGAAGATCAGCGCGCCGATCATGGTGGCTTGGCCACACGCCTGCGTCCACCGTGGCACTTTGAGGCCGACAGCGCACTGCGTGCTCTGACCACACAGTTCGGTACTCGTGATCTGGCGGGCTTTGGCGCTGCGGACCTGACGCTGGCGGTACGTGCCGCAGGCGCACTGCTGCACTACGCACGCGACACACAACTGGCTGCGCTGCCGCACCTGCGGGCACTGTTGGTGCAGCGTCGTGATGAAGGCCTGTCGCTAGATGCTGCTACGCGTCGCAATCTGGAACTTGATCGCAGTCTGTCGGGTAACGAAGCGGCCACACTGTTTGCACTGCTCGATACCACTACCACCGCCATGGGTTCACGCGAGCTACGTCGCTGGCTGGGCAGACCACTGACCGACCGCACAGTGCTGCGCGGTCGCCATGCCGCAGTGGGACTGCTGGGCGAATCGCGGGCCTTTGCACCGTTAGCGCAGACACTGTCGCCGATTGGCGATTTGGAACGCATTCTGGCGCGCGTTGCACTGCGCTCGGCGCGGCCACGTGACTTGGCACAACTGCGTAACTCGCTGGCGGCACTGCCGGCACTGCGTGCGCAGCTGGCACAGCTCGACAGCCCACTACTGACGCAGCTGTTGACGCAGATCGGTACCCATGCCGACGCGCAGCAACTGCTGGTGTCGGCCATCGCTGCTGAGCCTTCAGCGATGCTGCGTGATGGTGATGTGATCGCTGACGGTTATGACGCCGAGCTCGATCACCTGCGTCAGCTGTCCACCAACACCGACAGCTTTCTGCTAGAGCTGGAACAACGCGAGCGCGAACGCAGCGGCATCGCCGCACTGAAGCTGGGCTTCAATCGCGTGCAAGGCTTCTTCATCGAGATCCCGCGCGCCCATGCCGAAAACGTGCCGGCCGATTACCTGCGCCGTCAGACCGTTAAATCTGCCGAACGCTTCATCACACCAGAGCTCAAACGTTTTGAAGACCAAGTGCTGGGCGCACGCGATGGCGCGCTGGCGCGCGAGAAACAGCTGTACGAAGAGATCCTCACGCAGTTGATCGATCGCCTGGGTCCGATGCAGGACACTGCCGCTGCACTGGCCAGCCTGGATGCGCTGACGTGTTTAGCTGAACGCGCTGACACGCTGCGCTGGATAGCGCCGCAGCTGGTCGATGCTCCCGGCATGCTCATCGAAGCTGGCCGCCATCCAGTGGTCGAGCGGTTCATCGATGGCAGCTTCATTCCCAACGATGTGGCCTTTGCTGACCAGCGCCGCATGCTGGTGGTGACCGGCCCCAACATGGGCGGCAAGAGCACTTACATGCGCCAAGTGGCACTGATCGCAGTATTAGCGCACATCGGCAGCTTTGTGCCGGCGCAGCGTGCGCAGCTGGGGCCCATCGATCGCATCTTCACGCGCATCGGCGCCGGCGATGATCTGGCAGGGGGGCGCTCCACGTTCATGGTGGAGATGACTGAGACCGCCAACATCCTGCACAACGCCACCGATCGCAGTCTGGTGTTGATGGATGAGATCGGTCGCGGCACCAGCACTTTTGATGGCTTGTCGTTGGCGTGGGCCGTGGCACGGCAACTGGCATTGAAGGCGCGCGCGTTCACGCTGTTTGCCACGCATTACTTTGAACTCACGACGCTGGCCAGCGAAGTGCCCGGCGTGGTCAACGTGCATCTGGATGCCACCGAGCACGGCGAGTCGCTGGTGTTTCTGCATGCGGTGCGCGAAGGCCCTGCCAATCGCAGCTATGGCTTGGCTGTGGCGCAGCTTGCAGGTGTGCCACGCGAGGTGATCAGCGCGGCACGACGTTATTTAGAAGCATTGGAAGCGCAGCGCGATGCACTCAGCGCAGCGGCCAAACCGCAGGCGAGTCTGCCGTTTGATGCACCGCCACCGGTACCGGAACCCTCACTGCCCTCGCCGCGCTCTACGCTCGAAACACATCTGGCAGCGCTTGATCTGGACTCGCTCAGCCCGCGCGAAGCGCAGACGCTGCTCTATGAACTGCAGCAGGCTGCGCGCGGCGAGTAAGCGGTATCAGTGCAACTGCTCGCGGATCCACGTGGCCACTTCGGTCACGGCCTGATCGTTGAGCAGATCCGGATACAGCTTGGGCATCGGTGCCTTGGGATCTTTGATAGCGGCGATGGTCTGCGCCAGCGTCTGACGGCCCTTCAGCGTCGCTAGATTGCGATCCGCCACCATCGCACCATCAGTGCCGTGGCAGGCCACACAGACTTGGCTATAGAGACGCTGCGCACCACCACTGCTGGATGCCGATGAAACCACTGCCTGCGGCTTTTGCGGGTTCAGCGCCATGATCACCACACTGGGCATGCCCAGCGCACCAAACGCATTGCGTGAGATGTTGCCATCGGCAAACGCCAGGTACTGCGTACCACCGGCCTCGTAAGTGACCACACCGCCGGCCAACGCACCGCCGGTCTGATGCTTGCGCAGCAGCGCGCCGCTCTTGCTGTCGAAGATGAGCAAGTTACCGGCCAAGTCACCGGCAAACGTCACGCCGCCGGCCGTGGGCGTGATGCCGGCAACCACGGGCTTCTCGGCGTGGTACTTCCAGCGCACCGCGCCGGTCAGCGCATCGACGGCGGTGATCCAGCCCGTGTCTTCGCCCACAGGTTCAATGCTGCCACCGAAGTCCAACGCGCCTGCCTTGTACTTGGCCTTGCCCAGCTTGACGTTAAAGCACACGTCCACTGCACCGGTGATCAACTGGTTGTTCTGGCGATCCAACGCAGGCCCGTTCCACTCCACACCACCGGCATAGCCGGGGCACATCTTGGCGCCCGCCACCGGCGGGTCTTTGGGCGGCGTAATGACCGTGGTGACCGGCGTGCGGAACACACTCTTGCGCGTGTCGCGATCGACCGCTGTCACGTAACCGTCCTTGCCGCCGAACACCAGCAGGTCCTGCGTGCCCTCACCGCGATACATAACCGGCGGAGCCACCATATCGAGATCCATCCAGTCACCGGGCGACACCTGGTACCACCAGCGCAGCGCACCGGTGCGCGCATCCAGCGACACGATCGAGTTGGTGAACAGGTTCGCGCCGGGTCTATAAGCCTTATCGATATCCGGCCAAGGGTTACCCACCGGCACAAACAGCTCGCCCGTGGTCACATCCAAACTCATGGCACCCCATACGCCGCCACCGCCGGTCTTGGCCGTGCCGGCGCGCTGCCACGTCTCCGCGCCGGTCTCTTTGCCCATGGGAATGGTATGAAAGCGCCACAGCTCGCGACCGGTCTGCGCGTCGAGCGCAACCACGCGACCGCGCACGCCCGATTCACTGCCGGCCACGCCCATGTAGACCGTGCCGCCCCAGGCCAGCGGCGCTGCCGCCGTGGACTCGGCCAGCCGCGGTGCTGCCACCTCGGTCTTCCAAAGCAGCTTGCCGGTGGCCGCATCCAGTGCGATCACCCGGCCATCACCGGTGCCACGGAACACCCGGCCATCGAGCACCGCCACACCGCGTGTCGATGACGACACGCGCTCTTCATCAGCGCGGTAGGTGTATTTCCAGCGCAGCGCGCAGGTGGTGGCATCGACGGCCACAGTCTCACGGCCGGTGGCGGTGTAAATCACACCATCGACCACGATCAGTCCCGAGTGCAGCGACGTCGGGCCGTCGATCTGAATGCGGCACACCTCGCCCAGCTGCGCCACGTTGGTGGTGTTGATCTGCTTGAGCGGCGAGTAACGCTGACCGTCGAGACGGTTGTTGTACGTCAGCCACTGCGAACCCGTGGTGGCGTCCTGCGCCAGCACAGGCTGACAAAACAGACCGCATCCCAACAGCACGGCAACGCCGCGCACAGTTCCGTTGAAGCCCATTACACACCCCTGTGCGATGCCTGTATGGCTCGCTTGTTATGTATGGAGTGTCGGCTTGGAAGGTCGGGCAACGCAAGCAGAGAGGGCTCTTACCGCCGCGCGGATGATGTTGAAACAAGTTTGCAAGAAAAACACAACATCACTGCAACCCGATTTTTCTAACCTGAAAACCCCTCCCCATCGAGATTCCTGATGAGCCCAAATTTCCGCACTTGGCCCATGACGCCGGTCGCTCTGGCTGTATCGCTGCTTTGCTCTGGCGTTGCCGCAGCCCAACAAGCACCCGCCAGTGAATCTGTCGAAGAGGTGATTGTCACCGGCTTGCGGCCCATCGCTGAGTCCGAGGCAGCCGCACTGCGCGCGCAGAAGAACTCTTTCTCACTGGTCACCATCGCCGCAGCAGATGGTGTGGGCCGGTTGCCAGACCAGAACATCGCGCAGGCCACCAGCCGTCTGCCAGGACTTGCCGTCGAGCGTGATCAGGGTCAAGCGCGCTATATCAGCATCCGCGGCGCTCCCAATTACTGGTCGACCCTGAGCTTCGACGGCGTCAATGTCGTCAGCCCCGAGGGCCGCGACGCGCGTTACGACGCAGTGCCATCAGCCATCGCCTCACAGATCGTCGTCTCCAAAGCCGTCACGCCCGACATGCCGGGCGAGACGGTGTCGGGCAACGTCAACATCATTACCCGCTCTGCCTTCGATCAGGCAGGTCGCAGCATTTCGGGCAAGGTCGGCTATGGCTCTGCGGAACTGGGCGATCGCCCGCAGTACGAAGGCTCGCTGGTGTTTTCAGACCGCTATTCCACTGCCAGCGGCGAGTGGGGCGTGGTCCTGTCAGGCTCGTACTTCCAGCGCGACATGGTCACCGACAATTTCGAGACGGACTATGAACGCGTAGCGCAGGACCAGCGTCCGGACGCGGCCACACGGTTCTGGGCCCATGAGGCAGAAAACAAACTGTATCGGCTGACCCGCAAGAACTGGTCTGGCTCAGGGCGTCTGGACTGGAGGCAGGGCGACAACGATGTGTCGTTGCGTTCCATCTATACGATCTTCACCGACGACGAAGCTCGCGATAACTTCCGCTTTGATCTGGACGACCGGCAGTCGGATCTGGTTGCCAACACTGCCGGCTGCACCATCGCCGCCAACCTGACGCCCACGACCTCCGGCTATGCCGACGTGTGCATCGGCAACACGCCGCGCACAGGCACGGTCTATGGCATCGACATCCGCCAGCGCTCCACGCTGCGTGCATTCCGCCAGTCGATCTTCACCAACAGCCTGGAAGGCAAGCACGGCATGGCCAACGGCTGGAGCGTGAATTGGCTCGCCAATGTCACCGAGTCCAAGGACGATCGCTCTGTAGTGGGAGAGACCACCTGGGACAGCCCCAGCACGCGCTCACTGCGGCCTACTGTGTCCTATGACTTCTCTGATCCGAATCGTTCGCGATTGATGCTCTACACCACACAACAGTTAGCCAGCCCGACCCGCTACCAGGCAGGCACGGCTGTGACAGCCATCGACACATTCAGCAAGCCGCTTGCGTCGCTGACGCTGCTGGATGCGGTGGACACCACGCGCGCCTACACCGGGCGACTGGTCGTTGCGCGCGAAACTTCACTGTGGGGCGCCGACGCTGTGCTCAAGGCCGGTGTGCAATTTGACCAGCGCACCAAGGTGGTCGACGAGAACAACATCGTTCTCAACACCGCAGCGCAGTTCACCGCAGTTGGCATAGCTACGGACTACAACCAGTTCTCGTTGGATAAGGCCTTCTTGGGCAAGATCCCGATGGACTACACGTTCCGCTATTTCGACACCGCCAAGATGCGCGCTGCAGCCAAGACGGCTGCAGGCCTATACACCTTTGCACCGGTGACCAGCAACATCTATGACGTACGCGAGCAGGTCTATGCCGGATATGTCATGGGCACGCTCAAGTACGGCTGGGGCTCGGTGGTCGGCGGCGTGCGCGTCGAGGAACTGAAGAACCGCGGTATTGCGCTAGGTACCATCGGTACCAGCAGCAGCAACATCACCGCAGAGTCTTCGCGTCCATTGGTGTTCCCCAGCTTGCATCTGAATTACGACATCGATGACTCACGCAAGCTGCGCCTGTCGTTTAACACGGGTGCGGCGCGGGCCGACTATGACCAGCTGCGTCCCAACGTCACCATCAACGATTCCAACCAGTCGATCTCAGGCGGCAACCCAGCCGTTAAGCCCGAGCGCGCACAGGGTGTTGATGCTTACTTCGAGTGGTACATCCAGCCGCAGGGCTACGTGATGGCCGGCCTGTTCTACAAGAGCGTCAGCGATGTGTTGTATCGGCAGACGCGTACCTTCGGTTCAGATGCACTCAATAGCAGCAGCATCGACCGCTCTTCCTATGCCTTCACTGGCATCACCAACGGTGGCGACGGACGCATCTATGGCGTTGAAGCAGCCATTCAGCAGCAACTGGAGCCTTGGGCGGCGCAGCTGGGGCTACCGGGTTGGATGGGCGGCTTTGGACTCAGCGCCAATGCCACCTACAACGATAGCGAGGCCACCAAGCCCGCCATCGGCGCCATACCCGAGCGCAAACTGCGTCTGCCAGGTACCTCGGACTTCATCTACAACCTGTCCGCCTATTACGAGAAGTATGGCTTCTCGGTGCGCTTGAGCTATCAGGCTCGCAGCGAATGGCTTGACGGCTATGCGGACGATCTGACCGATGGCGGTGACACCTACTGGGCCGCGGATGACGAACTGGACTTCTCTGCCCGCTATGCCTTCAACAACAAGGTAGAGGTCTTTTTCGACGCCACCAACCTGCTCAACAAGCCGGGTCGCAGGTTCTCGGAGCCAGGCAACCTGCTGACCGCGACGGGCATTCCCACTGGATTCTCTGACAGCCAGACAATCGAGTGGGAGCGCTTTGGTCGTCGCATGGCAGGTGGTGTGCGAGTGAAGTTCTGATGAGACGCTGGCTGCTACTGGTGACTGCCTTGGCATCGTCCGCCATGGCAGTACCACTGCCAACGGCAACCGTGGCAGCCAGAGGTCAGACAGTGCCGGTGGGTACGGCGGCGGACGATGCCGCCGATGATCCGGCGATCTGGTTCAACCGCCGTACGCCCTCGGCCAGCCTGATTGTCGCCACCGACAAGAAGGCAGGTCTTTATGTGTACGGCCTCGACGGACAGGTTCGACAGTTTGTACCTGCCGGCCGTGTGAACAACGTCGATCTGATCGACCAGGGCCGCCACGACGTGGTGGTGGTTGCCAGCGATCGCAATGACCCCATGCAGGCGCGCCTGCGAATCTACAGACTCGATACTCGCCTTGGGCAACTGCAAGAGTTGGGCGTGGTCGACGCAGGACAGGGCGAGGCCTATGGCATCTGTCTGTGGCAGGACAAGGGTAGGCTGCAGGCCTTTTCGGTACTCAAACACGGCGTAACGGTGCAGCTGCAACTGCGCCTGACTCGCAACGGTGTATCGGCAACGCAGGTACGCCAGTTCACGCTAGCCACGCAGACCGAAGGCTGCGTCGTGGATGCACGCACTGCGACGCTGTACGTCGGCGAGGAAGATCGCGGTATTTGGGCGTTCAAACTCAACGCGGCCAACGACGCTGCTGCACCTACTCTAGTAGCGGCCACCGACGGCTCCACTCTGGTGGCTGATGTGGAAGGTTTGGCTTTGGCGCCACTGGGGCGCCGTCAGGGCTGGTTGGTGGCATCGAGTCAGGGCGATAACGCCTATGTCGTCTACCGTCTACCCGACATGACTGCGGCAGGCAGGTTTCGCATCAGCGGCGGATCCCTCGGCGGTACCGAAGAAACTGACGGAATCGAGCTGAAGCTGGGTAACTTCGGTCCCGGCTTCGAGCAGGGACTACTGGTCATTCAGGATGGCGATAACGCGCCTGCAGCCCAGAACTTCAAGCTGGTGTCCTGGGGCGATGTGCTGCGAGCACTGAATCTGGAATCAACGGGAATCAAGTAATGAGTCTGACGCGTCGGCGCTTCACGGGCCTTGCCCTGACCTCTATGGCCATGGGCTGTCTGGCTGCGGCGGTACGCGCCGCAGACCCACAGCAGTCACCACCGACAGCGCGAGGTTACGGACCGCTGCTTGCAGACCCCTTGGGACTGCTCGACCTGCCAGCCGGTTTTACCTATCGCGTAATTTCCACGGCCGGCGAACGCATGAGCGACGGCTTTGTGGTGCCGGATAATTTTGATGGCATGGGCTGTATAGCCTTGGGCAATGGTCAGCTTGCGCTAGTGCGCAACCACGAGCTGGGACCGGCAGCGCTAGACAAAGGCCCCTCCGGCGGCGATGGCGCACTGCTGGCACGACTGGCAAAGCTGCCGGCCTTTGACCGCGACAACAGCGGCCGTGTCTTGCCCGGCGGTACCACCACGCTGGTCTATGACCCCAGCTCCGGGCGCGTGCAGTCGCAATGGCTGTCACTGAGTGGGACAGCGACCAATTGCGCCGGCGGCACGACGCCTTGGGGCAGCTGGCTCAGCTGCGAAGAATCGGTAGTGGGGATGCCAGAGGTCGGGCGCCCTCACGGCTGGGTTTTTGAGGTGGCCGCCACCGCACAGAAACCAGCCGAGCCCATCGCTCTGCAGGGCTTGGGTCGCTTCCGACATGAGGCCGCCACCATCGACCCGGACACAGGGATTGCCTACCTCACCGAGGACCGTGAGGACAGTCTGCTGTACCGGTTCCTGCCCGAGCGGCCCGGCAATCTTGCTGCCGGTGGGCGACTGCAAGCACTGGCACTGGTCGATGGTCTGCGTGACAGCCGCAATTGGGTGGCTGCATATCAACGGCAGGGTGCCTGGAACACCGTTCGCTGGATAGACCTCGACGGCGTAGACAGTCCGCAGGACGATCTGCGGCTGCGCGGTGCCGAACAAGGCGCCCTGATCTTTGCGCGCGGCGAGGGTATCCACATGGGCCGGGATGCCAACGGGCAGCAAGAACTTTATTTCTGCTGCACCTCGGGCGGTGCGGGGCGTTACGGCCAGGTGCAGCGTTTGCAACTGGGCGCAGCGGCTGGTGCCGATCGACTTCAACTATTCCTGGAGTCCACCGATCCACAGCGCTTTGACTACGGCGACAACATCACCGTAGCGCCTTGGGGCCATCTGGTCATCTGCGAGGACAGGACCGGAAAGAAGGTCAATCACCTGCGCGCTATCACACCCGCCGGTGCGCTCTACACGATCGCACGGCTCAACGCCGACACGGAGCTTGCCGGCGCTTGTTTCTCGCCAGACGGCACGACGATGTTCGTCAACGCCTATGCGCCCGGCCGTACCCTGGCCATCACCGGTCCGTGGCGCAGCGTCTTGGTATGAGGCAGCGAAGCGCGACAAACACCGACCTTTTGGCGTAGATTCCGCCCTCCTACAACCTAATTCGACAGGATTGCCTGCCATGGCCACAACCCCGACCGCACCGCGTCAGCCGCTGTTCTACGTTGATCCGCAGCCGCTGAACCTGCAGCAGCATCGCGAAATTCGCTTGAAGAACGGCAATTACGCCTTCACCAGCGAAGCGCTGGCCATGCCGGCCGTGTTTGGCGAATTCGCCGACCTGTCCCGCCACTATCCGGTGCTGTTCGCCGGTGGCGACGATGGCGGCCCGATCGCCCTGCTGGGCGTCGATGCCACCAACGTGTTTGTCACCGATGGCGTCTGGGCTGCAGACCACTACATTCCCGCCTATGTGCGTCGTCATCCTTTTGGTCTGATGGCGCTGACCCCGGACGCTAAGCCTGAGGAATATGCCTTGGCGTTAGACGTGGCCAGCCCGCGTGTGACCACCGATGCTACCGAGAGCATCGCGTTGTTCGAGGGCGAAGAGCCCAGCGCGTTTGTCAAAGAGATGCTGAACTTCTGCAGCGCCTACAGCGCCGACGCGTTGGTCACCATCGAGATGTGCCGGGCGCTGCGCGCCAAGGGCGTACTGGTGGACCGTCGTTTGGATGGCACGCTGCCCGACGGTCAGAAGATCGGCATCGATGGCTTCCAAGTGGTCGATGCGCAGAAGCTCACCGATCTGGATGCAGAGACCATCGTGGATTGGCACCGTCGCGGCTGGATGTCCGCATGCTTCTTCCACTTGGCGTCGATGCAGCGCGTGAGCGACCTGATGGGGCTGCGCGCCAAGATCAACGCGCCGATCAAGAATATCGGCTAATACCGCCGCAGGCGATCAGCCTGCGGTTGGCAGCTGCCGCACGCGGATGTTGAGTTCCTTCAGCTGACGCTCGCTCACTTCGGTGGGCGCGTCAGTCATCGGGCAAGCCGCAGTCTGCGTCTTGGGGAAGGCAATCACGTCGCGGATGCTTTCTGCACCCGCCATCAGCATCACCAGACGATCCAGCCCAAAGGCCAGGCCGCCATGCGGCGGTGCGCCGAACTTGAGCGCATCGAGCAGGAAGCCGAACTTCAGACGCGCTTCCTCAGGGGCAATGCCCAGCAGTGAGAACACCGCTGACTGCATGTCCTCACGGTGGATACGCACCGAACCGCCACCGACTTCCGATCCGTTGAGCACCATGTCGTAGGCCTTGGCCACGGCAGCGCCCGGATCAGCCGCCAATGCAGCCGGATCGTCGAGCTTGGGTGCAGTGAACGGATGGTGCATCGCGGCCCAGCGCTTCTCATCGCCATCCCACTCGAACATCGGGAAATCGACCACCCACAGCGGCCGCCAGCCCGGCTCGACCAATTTGAGGTCCTGACCGATCTTCAGACGCAACGCGCCCAGCGCATCGCTGACCACCTTGGCGCTGTCTGCGCCGAAGAAGATCAGGTCGTTGTCCTGGGCACCGGTGCGCTCAAGGATGCCGGCCAGTGCGTCGTCGGACAGAAACTTGGTGATGGGAGATTGCAGGCCATCGCGACCCTTGGCGCGCTCGTTGACCTTGATGTACGCCAGACCCTTGGCACCGTAACGGCCCACAAAGGCGGTGTAGTCGTCGATCTCTTTGCGACTCAGCGCAGCGCCACCTGGGGCACGCAGCGCCGCCACACGGCCACTGGGGCTGGCAGCCGGCGCCGAGAACACTTTGAAGTCACAGCCCGCCACCAGATCTGCCACATCGACCAGCTCCAGCGATACGCGCAGATCTGGCTTGTCTGAACCATAGCGACGCATCGCCTCGGCATAGCTCATGCGCGGCAACGGATTGGGCAAGGCGACGTCCATCACCTTGGCAAAGACATCACGGATCAGTCCTTCCATCAGCGCCATGATCTGGTCTTGCGACAGGAAGGACGTCTCGATATCCAGCTGGGTGAACTCGGGCTGGCGATCAGCACGCAGGTCTTCGTCACGGAAGCAGCGCACGATCTGGTAGTAACGGTCGAAGCCAGCAACCATAAGCAGTTGCTTAAAGATCTGCGGCGACTGCGGCAGCGCAAAGAACTTGCCGTGATGCGTGCGGCTGGGCACCAAGTAATCGCGCGCGCCCTCGGGCGTGGCCTTGGTGAGCATCGGCGTCTCGATATCGATAAAGCCGTTGTCATCCATGTAGCGGCGCATCGCACTGGTGACGCGATGACGCAGCCGCAGGCGCTGGTTCATTTCGTCGCGACGCAGATCCAGATAGCGATAGCGCAAGCGCACTTCTTCACTGACATGCTCGTCGAGCTGGAACGGCAGCGGCTCGCTGCGGTTGAGCACCACCAGCTTGCGCGCCAGCAGCTCGACACCGCCCGAGGCGATGTTGGCGTTGACG
Source organism: Pseudomonadota bacterium (assembly GCA_026398735.1). GTDB lineage: Bacteria > Pseudomonadota > Gammaproteobacteria > Steroidobacterales > Steroidobacteraceae > ZC4RG30. The sequence goes on from JAPLSH010000007.1 coordinate 56,115, forward strand.
GTGCCGGCCGGGCGGGCGCGCACCAGCGCCTCGACGCTGATCACGTACTCGCTGCGCAGACGCTCGGCATCGGCAAACAACTGCGGCACGTCCGGGTCGAACACCACCTGTACCAGACCCTCGCGGTCGCGCAGGTCGACAAATATGACTCCGCCATGGTCGCGACGGCGATTCACCCAGCCGGCAAGCGTGACTTGCTGTCCGATGAGGGATTCGTCGACTTGGCCGCAATAGTGGCTGCGCATGGGCATGGGCTCGTTGGGTAAGGCCGCAGGATGTTACGGAGCCCCTCCAAGCGGCGCAACCGCCGCAGCGTCGGCCCCCCTATACTGCCGCCCGCCCCACTCCCGGGGCAGCCACAGCAGCCCCCATTTGAAGACTCCCCGCGAACTGCAACCCCTGATGGACGACGGCATCATCGACAGCGTGCTGCGGCGCCTCAAGAGCGGCAAAGAGGCCACCGTCTATCTGGTGGACTGCGGTGGACAGGTGCGCTGTGCCAAGGTCTACAAGGACAGTCAGCAACGCGGCTTCCACAAGCTGGCCGAATACCAGGAAGGCCGTACCGTGCGCGGCAGCCGTGATGCCCGCGCCGTAGGCAAAGGCGGCAAGCATGGCCGCAGCGTGCAGGAAGCGCACTGGAAGAACGCCGAGGTCGAGGCACTGTACCGGCTGTCACGCGCCGGCGTGCGCGTACCGGAACCTTACGGCGTGTTTGACGGCGTGCTGCTGATGGAACTGCTGCGCGATGCAGAAGGCAACCCGGCACCGCGGCTCAACGATGTCACGTTGACCTATGAGCAGGCTATGGCTTGGCATGCGTTCATGATTCAACAAGTGGTGTTGATGCTGTGCGCCGGGTTAATCCATGGTGATCTGTCAGAGTTCAACGTGCTGGTGGATGCCGGTGGACCGGTGATTATCGATCTGCCACAAGCGGTGGACTCCGCGGCCAACAACAATGCCTTCCGGCTGTTTGAGCGCGACGTGGACAACCTGCGCGAGACCTTTGGCCGCGCCGCACCAGAGCTGCTGACCACTCACTATGCACACGAGATCTGGCAGCACTATCAAGCCGGCACGCTGACGCCCGAGACACGGCTGACCGGTGAGTTTGTATTTGATGAGACGGTGCCGGATGTGGCCGGCGTGCTGCAGCACATCGAAGACGAGCGCCAGGAAATGCTGGATCGCTTAGAGCGTATCGCAAACGCAGAGGCCGGCGATTAGCCGGCCTCTGGTGCTTGTTAGGCAATCAACCCTGGATCAGAACTTGTAGTTCATCCCCAGCACGTAGCGCCGGCCGTAAGCATCATAGTTGTTGCTGACGGTCTGCGAGCTGCCGCGCGAGTTATTGCTCGGGAAGATCATCGGGTGCTTGTCGAGCAGGTTGGTGACGAAGAACGACACATCCCACACATGGCCCTTGTCGGTTTCACTGCTGTAACCGACGCGCAAGTTGGTGTTGAAGTAATTCGGCAGCCAGTTCACGTCGACATCCGGCGCCGTCTTGGCCACACCGTTGACCATCGTGCGGCCGGCATCCCAGTCAGCCTGATCAATATAGGTCGTATTGATCTTGGCGCGGCTGATGTACTCCTCGTTGACCTGCACCGACCACTTGTCGATCGTGTAGGTCAGGCTCAGGTTGCCCTTCCAATCCGGGTACAACGTGCCGCCGGTGAAGCCACTGGCGAAGTTGTTGACCAGACCGGTGCTGGAGGCTTGGTTGGAGCGCTCAAGCAGACGGCTGCCAAAGCCACGAATAGTCAACGTCTCGGGCAGCGACGTGAGCAGATCCGGGTGAGCGGTGTACTGCACTTCGTAGTCGATGCCGCGCACGGCGGTGTTGGCGATGTTCTGGTACGTATCGAGCACGCGACCGATGACCTTGGTGACAGGGTCACGCTCGACGTACTGGCACAGGCTGGTCTCACCGTTGAAGCAATCGGTCACGATGCGCTGATAGCCCAGCGTACCGATCGCGTCCTTGACCTGGATGTCGTAGTAGTCGACCGACATCTGCAGACCCTCAATCCAGCGAGGACGATAGATGGCACCAAAAGTCACGGTGTCCGCCTGCTCAGGCTTGAGGCTGGGGTTACCTGTGGTGACCGGCGTGACGGTGTACGCACAGACATCCTTGCCGGTCAGGTAGCGGCAGGCTGCCACCACCGGATCCGGGTTGATGTTGCCGCCGCTGCCCTGGCTGTCAAAGCGCTCCGAGAACGTCGGCTCACGCACGTCACGCGACAAAGTGCCGCGCACACGCAGGTCATCAAACACCTGGAAGTCCAAGCCGGCCTTGTACGAATTGACGCTGCCAGTCTCGGAGTACTGCGAGTTGCGCAGCGCCAGATTCAAGCCGACGCGCTGGCCGCTGCTGAGCTTGAGCAACGGGATGTCCAGCTCACCGAATATTTCCTTCACGTTGTAGTCGCCCTTCATCGGCGGCACAGTCGAGAACGCGAAGATGTTCGGGCTACCGGTGGCATAGCCGGAAGGCACGCCACGGATGCCGATAGTCGGCAGGTTCAACGGTGGGCCGTTGTGATCCAGATCGATCGGGTAAGCCTGCTGGTTGATGTCCTCGGCGCGGTAGTTGGCACCTGCTGCGGCGTTGATCGAACCCGCCCAACCCTCGAGCACCTTGCCGGTGAATAGCACTTCACCGAAATGCTGGTGCACGTCGCTGATGCCCCACTTGTCGCCGGTCACATAGGCGTTGGCCGCCGCCGACACATTGCCCTGACCGAAGATGTTGATGGGCACGCAACCGGAGACGCTGCCATCGAGGCCGATGGGCGACTGCAGCAACTCGCCGTACTTGTCCCTCTTGCCCGGATACGCAGCCTGCGTGGCAGCAGCGATCTGCGCGGCCGACGGGTTGTACTGCGGCAACTGCACATTGCAGATGATCTTGCCGGTGGAGTCCTTGACCGCGTCGATAGCCAGGAACAGACGATCCAGACGCACTTCACCGAACACGCCGGTGTACTTGTGCGAACGGCCCGACTGCCAGCTGGCATTGACCTGCCAGTTGTCGCTGATGTCGGCCTTCACGCCCGCACTCCACGTGAACATGGTGTGCACGTTGTGGGCGGTCTCGGTCTGGTTGTAGTTGGCCATGTTCAGGAACTGGCCGAGCTTGTTGACCTTGATGGAGGCCACGCTCTTGGCAGTCATTTCGGTCTGTACTGCGGTAGGCAGATACGGGTTGCCCGAGAAGATCGTGGCGAAGTACGGGTCTTCGAGCTCGGGGTTGCCGCGCTGGTTGACCGAGTTGGACTCCGACGAGCCGTACAGCACATGGCCATACACCTGCACGCGATCGTTGATCTCGTATTCGCCGCCCAAGAAGGCCGACCTCTCCTTGACCTGCGCACCGAAGGGGCCGGCGCGATGGGCTTGGTTGTGATAGTCGTACTCAGGACCGCCCTGCATGGTGCCGATGGCGGTGCTGAAGCCCGGCGTCTGGATGAACGGACGCGTGCCGGTGCCATCCTGCGTAAAGGCCGTGTTGATGAACGAGAAGGTCGGCACCGTCACGCCAGCGGCGTTATAGGCGTTGTCGATACGGCCGAAAGGCGAGAACGTCGGCTGGCTGAGGTTGGGCGCAGTCAAGCGCACCGGCACGCCCGGGGTAAGCGTGGCGCTCTTGTAGGCCGGGTTGGCAATGTAGCCCCAATGCTGGAACCAATCGCCCAGACGCAACGGGTCACGGCTGATCTGGTCGATGTTGTTCATATCGACAGAGGCCGTCAGATTGAGCTTGTCGCCGATCCTGGTGCCACCGGTGACCGAGACCTTGTTGTTGAAGCCATCGCCACGCTCGGTGATACCGGTGCTGGCGCTGGCCTTGAGGCCTTGAAACTTGCGGTCGAGAACGAAGTTGACCACGCCGCCCACAGCGTCAGCGCCGTACTGTGCCGAGGCACCGCCGGTGATGATGTCGACGTTCTTGATGAGGCCCTGGGGCAGCACACCGATGTTGACAGTGCCGCCGCGGTCATCCGGCACGATACGGGCACCGTCGAGCAGCACCAGCGTGCGCTGGCTGCCCAAACCACGCAGGTTCACATAGCTGCCGCCGGCATTGCCGAACAACGCGCCCGAACCGCGCTGCGCGGATTCGGTCTGGAACAACTGCGGCAGCTTGTCGAGCTGGTCGGCCAGCGCGGCGCCGGGGTTGCTCAGCTTAAGGTCGGCAGCGACGACTGACGTCACCGGCACCGGGGTCGTCATGCCAGTGACCTGACGGATGCGGGTACCGGTAACGGTCACTTCCTGCACTTCTTCGTCGGCGGCCATGGCGGGCGCACCCACCAACATTGCCAGGGTCAGCGCCGGCACGGCACCACGATAAATCGCGCGCCGCACGGCGCGCGACAGAATGCTATCTGTCATGACTAAATCCCCTGAGCTTTATGGTTATAAGCCGTGTTGCCCACACCGTGAACAACGCGTAGGGCGAAACTACAACAGCAGGCGGCCGAGCGCCAGATACACGAAGAAATCAGGTGTCAGCAGGAAGCGACACGGGCCGTATCGAAGGGGGTACTACCACTCCCAGTGTCACGATCATTTTCATGGCGGCATCGACACTCATGTCCAGCTCAATGAGCTGCGACTGCGGCACCATGAAGATGAACCCAGAGGTGGGATTGGGTGTGGTCGGCACAAATACACAGGCCATCGGTACGCCGGTGTGCGCATCGATGCCAGGCAAGTCACTGGACGTGACAAAAGCGATGCTCCAAGCCTCGCGACGCGGATATTCGACCAACACGACCTTGTTGAAGGAATCGCCGGAGCTGGACACCAGCGTCTCGGTAAAGCCTTTGACACCAGAATAGATGGTGCGCACCAGCGGAATGCGGTTGAGCAGGTCTTCCCACCAGCCCACCAAACGTCGGCCAATGAAATTGGCCGCCAGCACGCCGGTGAGCAGCAACACGATCGCAGCCACCACCAGACCGAAGCCCGGCAGGTCATGGCCGAGCCAGGCATCGGGGCGCCACCGCGCTGGCAACAGCGGCAACAGATTGTCCATGACCTCAAACAGGAAGCGGAACGCCAGGTAGGTGACGCCCAACGGCACCCACACCAGCAGTCCGGCCATGAGGTAACGGCGCAGACGTCGCAGCAGTGCGGCTCTCACTTGCGTGTCTTAGCCTTGGGCTTGGGCTTGGGCTTGGGCTTTGCCGGTGATTTGGCCGGTGATTTGGATTGCGTGGCGGACTTGCTGGCCGAGGGATTGGCTGCCTCGACTGGCTTGGCAGCCGGCGTGGCGTCAGCAGGCTTGTCTGCGACCGCGGGCTTGTCTGCCTCGGCCGCTGGTGCAGACGTGTCGGTATCGGCACCGGCAAGGTTGCGCTTGCGGTCGCCCTCGCCCTTGAAGTCGGTCTCGTACCAACCCGAGCCCTTGAGTCGGAACACGGGGGCCGAGATCAACTTGGTGAGCTGGCTCTTGCCACAGCTGGTGCATTTGCGCAGGGGCGCGTCGGAAATCTTTTGCAGCACTTCGATCTGCGCGCTACAGGCCTTGCACTGATATTCATAGAATGGCATGGCGTCATTATGCATCAGCCACGTTGGCTGCCGAACACCAGTTGCCCGGCTTTTGCTGCCAGAGTGATCACATCACCAGCCTGCAACTGACCGCGCAGGATGCGCTCGGCCAGCGGATTCTCGACCTGCTGCTGAATGGCACGCTTGAGCGGTCGTGCGCCATACACCGGATCGAAGCCCGCCTCGCCCAGTAGCGCACAAGCGCTATCGGACAGCTCCAGCGTCATGTCACGCTCGGCCAGCCGCGCCTTGAGGCCGGCCAGTTGAATTTCGACGATGGCACGGATCTGTGCCGCACCCAGCGGATGGAAGACGATGATGTCGTCGATGCGGTTGATGAACTCGGGCCGAAAGTGCTGCTCCACCCGCTCCATGACAGCCGACTTCATCTGCTCGTAAGGGCCCTCGCCCGCCATCTGCTGGATGATGTCGGAGCCTAAGTTGGAGGTCATGATGATGACCGTGTTGCGAAAGTCCACGGTGCGACCCTGACCATCGGTCAGACGACCGTCATCGAGCACCTGCAGCAGCACGTTGAACACATCTTTGTGCGCCTTCTCGACTTCATCGAGCAGCACCACCGAATACGGGCGACGACGCACGGCTTCGGTCAGGTAACCGCCCTCTTCATAGCCCACATAGCCTGGCGGTGCGCCGATCAGCCGTGCCACCGAGTGCTGCTCCATGAACTCACTCATATCGACGCGCACGATGGACTCGTCAGTGTCGAACAAAAACTCTGCCAAGGCCTTGCACAGCTCGGTCTTGCCTACACCGGTGGGACCTAGAAACAGGAACGAACCGTTAGGACGGCGCGGATCTGAAAGCCCTGCACGCGAACGGCGGATGGCATTGGCCACGATGCGCAGCGCCTCGGGCTGCCCCACCACGCGCTTGCCCAGCGCCTCTTCCATGCGCAGCAGTTTGTCTTTCTCGCCTTCGAGCATCTTGGACACGGGAATGCCGGTCCATTTGGACACAACCTCTGCGATCTCCTCTTCGGTGACGCTGGTACGCACCAAGGTCGGTGCGGTCTGTTCGGCGGCCTGTGCGGCAACTAGCTGCTTTTCCAGCTCGGGAATACGGCCGTATTGCAGCTCTGCCATGCGCGCCAGATCGTTGCCGCGACGCGCCGCCTCAAGCTCTGCTTTGAGTTTCTCGATGGACTCCTTGATGGTGGCAGCGCCCTGCTGCGCGGCCTTTTCAGCCTTCCACACTTCATCCAGGTCGGCGTATTCCTTCTCGAGTCCCTGCAAGGTCTCTTCAAGCGTTGCTAAGCGTTTACGCGAGGCGTCGTCATCTTCTTTGCGCAGCGCCACCTGTTCGATGCGCAACTGGATGATGCGCCGCTCTAGGCGATCCATCACCTCGGGCTTGGAGTCAATTTCCATACGCAGCCGCGAACCGGCCTCATCAATCAGGTCGATGGCCTTATCGGGCAGTTGGCGATCGGCAATGTAGCGATGCGACAGCTGTGCAGCAGCCACGATGGCCGGATCGGTGATTTCGATGCCGTGGTGCACTTCGTAGCGCTCTTTGAGACCGCGCAAAATGGCGATGGTGTCTTCGACTGAAGGCTCATCAACCAACACCTTCTGAAAGCGGCGCTCGAGTGCAGCGTCTTTCTCGATGTACTTGCGATATTCATCGAGTGTGGTGGCACCTACGCAGTGCAGCTCACCCCGCGCCAGCGCAGGCTTGAGCATGTTGCCCGCATCCATAGAGCCTTCGGCTTTGCCGGCGCCCACCATGGTGTGCAGTTCATCGATGAACAGGATGACCTGGCCTTCCTGCTTGCCCAAGTCTTTGAGCACGGCCTTCAGGCGCTCTTCAAATTCGCCGCGAAACTTCGCGCCGGCGATCAGCGCGCCCATGTCCAATGACAGAATGCGCTTGTTTTTAAGGCCCTCGGGCACTTCACCGTTGATGATGCGCTGTGCCAATCCCTCGACGATGGCAGTCTTGCCCACGCCGGGCTCACCGATGAGCACCGGATTGTTCTTGGTACGCCGCTGCAACACCTGAATGGTGCGACGGATTTCATCATCGCGGCCGATGACCGGATCGAGCTTGCCGGCCAATGCCAGCGCCGTCAGATCAACGGTGTATTTGGACAATGCCTCGCGACTCTCTTCGGCATTGGGATCATTGACCGCCTCGCCGCCACGCACCTCGGTGATGGCTTGTTCCAGCTTGGCTTTACTGATCCCGACGGACTTGAACAACTTGCCCAGTTCGCCCCGGTCCTCACACAGCGCCAGCGCAAACAGCTCGCTAGAGATGTACTGATCGCCGCGCTGCTGCGCGAGCTTATCGGTGACATTGAGCAGCCGCGACAGGTCGGGCGACACATGCACCTGACCCGGTGTGCCCTCGACCTTGGGCAGGCGCTCAAGCAGTGCGACGAGTTCGGTTTTTAGTTTGGGCAGATTGGCGCCCGCCTTCGCCAGCAACGGCCGCAATGAGCCCCCCTGCTGGTCCAGCAATGCCGACAGCAGGTGTGCCGGATCGAGCATCTGGTTATCGGCGCCCACCGCCAAGGACTGAGCGTCGGCGAGGGCATTTTGGAATCGGCTGGTCAGTTTGTCGTTACGCATGACACCCATGTTGGGGCAAGCGCAACGGGCTTCAATAGGTATTGACCGTCAATGCGGAAACAGGTGCATCAGTGTGGCAATGACAGCCACGCCAGCCGCCATCAACAGCACCTGCCAGACGCTGGCGCGCAGATCGACACGCCGATGCATGCCGGGGATCAGGTCGGCCACGGCCACATACAGCAGGCTGGCCGCCGAAACGCCCAGCGCATAGGGCAAAGCCGTCATCGCCTGCGAGAGCGCGAAATAACCAATCAAGCCGCCCAGAATGGACGTGAAGCTGGTGCCGACATTGGACAGCAGCGCCTGGCGACGGCTCATGCCGCCGTGCAACAGCACGGCAAAGTTACCCACCTCAGCCGGAATCTCGTGGGTCATCACGGCAAGGCCGGCCACGATGCCCAGCTGGATATCAGTCATGAACGCGGCAGCAATCAGCACGCCATCGAGCGCGTTGTGCACACCCTCACCCACCAGCATCATCGTGGCGGAGGCACGATCGCGGGCACCGTGGCCCGGCGTGTGCTGTTCGCAATGGTCTTCGTGGCAATGGCGCCACAACACCAGCTTTTCCAGAATAAAGAACAGCGCGATACCACCCAGCAGCGACAAGCCCACGCCGCTGACATCTTGGCCAGGTGAATGCTCGACCGCCTCGGGCAACAAGCCCAGCAGCGCTGCACCCAGCAGCGCTCCGGTGGCAAAGGCCACCAGATAGGGCAAGGAGCGCGCACGCGCACGCTCGTTGAGCAACAGGAACAACGATGCCACCAGCGCGCTGAGCACGCCGCCGACAAAGGTGAACAGGATGATCCAGGTGAGAGTGTTCAAGCGCGCAAGTGTACCAGCCAACAGCGCCGCAACCGGTCACTGCGGGGCAGCGAATCAGGTGGGCGGATCGATCCACACCAGACTTGCCATACGGCCGGTGAGCGCCGCACGCCGATAGGAATAAAAGTCGTCGGTTTCTGTGTAGGTGCAGCGGTCGCCCCCACTGACCGCGGTCACACCCTCGGCCGCCAGTGCGCGCCGTGCCAGCGCATATAAGTCGGCCAGCCAGCGACCCCGAGCATTGGCCGAGAATGCTGCTTCCGCATCGGCGTCGGCAGCACAAAACGCCGCCCGGACCTCATTGCCCACCTCGAACTGCGCAGGCCCGATGGCCGGCCCCAACCACGCCTGCAGTGCCACACCCGGTGTCGCCTTGCTGCGCAGAGCCCGCACGCTGTGCGAGAGCACGCCACCAGCCAGTCCGCGCCAGCCGGCGTGGGCGGCAGCCACCGCCGAACCGTCTACTGCGGCCAACAAGACCGGCAGGCAATCGGCCGTCTGAATGGCACACACCACCCCTGCGATGCGCGTCACGGCTGCATCGGCACGCCGCGGGCCGGGCTGATCCAGGTCGACAACATCCATGCCGTGTACTTGTTCTAACCACTGCGGCGCCGCGGGCAACTGCACCGCCGCCGTCAGCCGCAGCAGGTTCTGTAGCAGCGCCGCAGCGTCGTCACCGACGCGCTGACCAAAATTAAAACTGTCGAAGGGTGCGGCACTGACACCGCCACGACGCAGCGTACAGACGGCCCGCACGCCGGGCACCGCGGGCCAATCGGGCAGCAACAGGGCCGGCGTTACGGTCATCAGACCGAGGCGTCACGCAGCACTTGCAGCAACCCCAGCAGATCGGCAGGGGCAGGTGTTTGCACCTCGACGGTCTCGCCTGTCACCGGGTGCTCAAAAGCCAGCCGCGTGGCATGCAGCGCCTGCCGCCGAAACCCTTGCAGCGCAACGCGCACCTGCGGCGGATCGCCCGCCCGCAACTGCCGGCGACCGCCGTAAGCCGGATCACCGACCAGCGGATGACCTGCATGGGCCATGTGCACGCGGATCTGGTGGGTGCGGCCGGTTTCCAGATTCACGCGCAGCAGCGTGTGGTTTTGGAAGCGCTCGATCAGACGGTAGTGCGTGACGGCATTACGACCGTCGGGGCGCACCGTCATTTTCAGGCGGTCGGTCCGGTGACGGCCGATGGGCTGATCGATGGTGCCGCCGCCGGTGGCCTTGCCGACCACCAGCGCCAGATACTCGCGGTGGATGTCGTGTTCACGCAGCAACTCGACCAGCGCCGTATGGAGCTCGATGGTGCGCGCCACGACCAGCAGGCCGCTGGTTTCTTTGTCGATGCGGTGCACGATGCCGGCGCGCGGCACGGTGGCCAGCTTCGGATCCCAGGCCAGCAGCGCGTTTTGCAGGGTATTGGAAGGGTTTCCAGCGCCCGGATGCACCACCAGACCGACGGGCTTGTTGATCACCAGCAGATGCTCGTCCTGCCAGCGCACATCGATGGGGATCGACTGTGGCTGCACAGTGACGTCTGGCGGCACCTCGGCCTGCACGCTGACCTGCTCGCCGCCGTACATCAGATCCCGCGGCCGCGCGGCCTGACCATTGATGCGCACCGCGCCGTCGCGGATCCAGCCCGCCAGTCGCGAGCGAGAATATTGGGGCAACGCTACCGCCAGCGCAGCATCCAAGCGCAGACCGGCGGGGGTGGCAGGCAATTCGATCTGGTGATTACGGAACTCAGCAGGCATCAGGGTGTCGCAGTGGTAGCCGGGGGGTTTCGCTATACTCTCATGCCCCGAGTCCCAGGATCCCACCATGACGAGCCTGCCTGTCCCGACGCGCCGCGCCATCTGGCGACTCCTGCCCTTGGCGCTGGCACTGACTGTGCTGGCCGCCTGCACCAGCAACGGCAACAAGCTGTCGCGCCTGGCCCCCGACTCGCTGTATGAGCGCGCCTCCAAATCGCTGCGCAGCGGCGACTACCTAGAAGCGATCCGCGTCTACGAGGCCCTGACGGCCCGTTACCCGTTTACCGATCAGGCCCGCCAGTCGCGCCTCGACATCATCTACGCCTACTACAAGAACCGCGAAAAGGAATCGGCCATCGATGCCGCCGAAACCTTCATCCGTGAAAACCCGGCACATCCGCGTGTCGACTACGCTTGGTACATCAAGGGTCTGGTGGACTTCGAGCGCACGCCCAACAAAGTTGAGCGACTGGCCAACATCAATCTGGATGGCCGCCCGCCCAGCACCGCGCGCAAGTCGTTTCTGGCTCTCAAGGTGGTGGTGGATCAATACCCCAAAAGCGCTTATGCCGCCGATGCACGCCGCCGCATGATCTATCTGCGCAACCGGCTGGCAGATTTCGAGATGCAAGTGGCTCGTTACTATCTGCAGCGCAGCGCATGGGTAGCTGCCGCACAGCGGGCGCAGGTCTCTATCGAGCAATACGATGGCGCACCGGCAACGCGTGAGGCTCTGCAGATCCTGATCGAGTGCTATGAGAAGCTCGGCTACACCGAACTGGCTGCCAATACCCAGAAGGTCTATGCAGAGAACTTCCCGGCCGGCTCAACCGACGGCACGGGCGGCAACTCTCGCTGGTGGAAGATCTGGCAGAAGAAGAACGGCTGATCGCTTAGCGGCGATAGCCATTGGTGATGGGATAGCGCCAGTCGCGGCCAAACGCGCGGCGGCTGACGCGGATGCCCGGCGGTGCTTGCCGACGCTTGTATTCATTGCGCTTGACCATGTCCAGCACGCGCCCAACTACAGCGCGATCAAAACCCCGCGCCACAATTTCATCGACCGACAGGTCATCCTCGATGAACGCCTCGAGGATGGCATCGAGCACTTCGTAAGCGGGCAATGAGTCGGTGTCTTTCTGGTCATGGCGCAATTCGGCAGTGGGCTCACGTTCGATGACGCGCCGCGGAATAGCGTCGGCACCGCCGAAGTCGCCGCGCTCGTGTGCCAACACGTTGCGATAGCGCGCCAGCCGATACACCAACAACTTGCTGCAGTCTTTGATAGGCGCAAAGCCACCGTTCATGTCGCCATACAAGGTGGCATAGCCCACCGCCATCTCACTCTTGTTGCCAGTGGTCAGCAGCATGCGGCCGGTCTTGTTGGAGATGGCCATCAGCAATACGCCACGGCAGCGCGCCTGAATATTCTCTTCGGTAGTGTCTGGTTTAAGGCCGGCAAACTGTTCAGACAGCGCGCCCAGCGTAGATTCGAACATGCCCTCGATGCTGATCACGCCATGGGCTACGCCCAAGGTGCGCGCCTGTTCGGCTGCATCGTCGATGCTCATCTGCGACGTGTAACGCGACGGCATCATCACCACTTGCACGCGGTCTGGGCCAAGCGCATCGCGAGCAATAGCCAATGTAAGGGCTGAATCCACACCGCCCGACAAACCCATCACAACACCGGGAAAGCCGTGCTTGGCGACGTAATCGCGCACACCCAGCACCAGCGCGCGATACACGCTTTCTTCGGGACCTAGTTCCGGCGCAATGGGTGACGTGCCAACAGCATGGGCTGTCACGCCGCGACGACCCTCGCGACTGGGCCCTTCACGACGAAACTCAACGCAAACCAGCGCCTCTTCAAAGGCACCGGCACGCAGCACGATCTCGCCATCGTGATCAAACACCACCGAGCGGCCGTCAAAAACCAGCTCGTCCTGGCCGCCCACCAAATTAACGTAGGCCAACGGCAGCCCCACTTCACTGACGCGCTGGCGCAGCATGCGCTCGCGCTCGCGTTGCTTACGCTGCTCATAGGGCGACGCATTGATGACCAGCAGCAACTCAGCGCCAGCAGCCAATGCAGCACGTGCCGGCTCTGGCTCCCAGATGTCCTCGCAGATCAACAACCCAACGCGAAAGCCTTTGATGTCGACCACTGTGGCGTCGGTGCCCGCAGTGAAATAGCGCTTTTCATCGAACACGCGATAGTTGGGCAGACAGCTCTTGCGATGGCGCGCCGGCTCTTGTCCACGCTGTAGCAACACTGCAGCGTTATAGATGCGTGGCGCACCAGCACTGCCTTCATATTCGGGATAGCCCACCATCACTGCAGGCAAGCTGGTGTCGCCCTCTGCACTGACCACTGCCGTGGCCAACTCGGTGAGCGCTGCGTCCACCTGCGCCCGCAGACCCCGATGAAACAGCAGGTCTTCGGGCGGATAACCCGACAAGGTGAGTTCGGGAAACAGCACTAGATCTGCGCCAAGCCCAGCCGCGCGCCGGCTCTCTGCCAGCACGCGGTCCAGGTTGCCCCGCACATCGCCCACCAACAAATCGAGCTGGGCGAGTGCGACCTTGAGTGAGCCGGCGCTCACGGGCGCGGCGACCTACTTCTTACGCGCAGGACGCGAGACCGTGGTCTTGCGAACTGCTTTCTTGGCGGCCTTTTTAGCGACCTTCTTGGCAGCCTTTTTGGCGACCTTGACCGGTGCCTTCTTCACAGCTTTTTTGGCCGCTTTCTTGGCAACAGGCTTGGCAGCCTTCTTTGCGGCTTTCTTAGTCGCTTTCTTAGCGGCCTTCTTAGCAGCCTTTTTGGCGGCCTTTTTGGCGGCCGGCTTAGCGCGTGCCACAGGTGCCGCCGCAGCCACAACTACCGCTTCGCGACGGGCAGCCTTGGCAGCGCGGCGCTTGAGCAGATCGGCCATTGCGCCGCCCAACTCAGCCGGCGACTTAACGGTGCGGACACCGGCAGCCTCCAGTGCCTTGAACTTGTCTGCGGCAGTGCCCTTGCCACCGGCCACCACGGCGCCGGCATGGCCCATGCGCTTGCCCGGCGGTGCGGTCACACCAGCGATGTAAGCCACCACCGGCTTGCTGACAAAGCGCGCGATGTGAGCTGCTGCAGCTTCTTCGTCGCTGCCGCCAATTTCGCCGACCATGATGATGCCTTCGGTCTGCGGATCGCGCTCAAACAGCTCGATGACGTCGATGAAGCTCATGCCGCGCACCGGATCGCCGCCGATGCCAACGCAGGTGCTCTGTCCCAGGCCATTCTGGGTGGTTTGGTGCACGGTCTCGTAAGTGAGGGTGCCCGAACGCGACACGATGCCGATGCGACCCTTCTTGTGAATGAAGCCCGGCATGATGCCGATCTTGCATTCATCGGGCGTGATGATGCCCGGGCAGTTGGGGCCGATCAGGCGCGTGGCCGAGCCGGCCAGTGCCGCCTTGACGCGGATCATGTCGTTGACCGGAATGCCTTCAGTGATGCAGACCACCAACTCGATGCCCGCATCGGCGGCCTCGAGGATGGCATCGGCCGCAGCAATAGCCGGTACGTAGATCATGCTGGTGGTGGCGCCGGTCTCACGCACGGCGTCGTGCGCAGTGTTGAACACCGGCAGATCCAGGTGAGTGGTACCACCGCCGCCTGGCTTGACGCCGCCGACAACACGCGTGCAGTAAGCGATGCACTGCTGTGAATGGAAGGTGCCCTGCTTACCGGTGAAGCCCTGGACGATGACCTTGGTGCGCTTGTTTACAAGAATGCTCATGGGGGATATCCGTGTGTCTTACTTGGCGGCTGCGGCAGCGACAACTTTGCGCGCCGCATCGGTGAGGCCTACGGCCGGAATCAGCGCCAGACCGCTGTCTTTGAGCATCTGCTGGGCTTGGACGGCATTCGTGCCTTCGAGGCGTACCACCACCGGTACCGACACACCCACCTTCTGGAAGGCAGTGATAACGGCTTCTGCCACGGTGTCGCAGCGCACGATGCCGCCGAACACATTGACCAGAATCGCCTTGACGTCGGGATTGGAGAGGATGAGTTCGAACGCAGCGATGCCGCGCTCGACCGTCACACCGCCGCCGACGTCGAGGAAGTTGGCCGGCTTGCCGCCGTGCAACTTGATGACGTCCATGGTGGCCATGGCAAGGCCCGCGCCGTTGACCATGCAGGCGATGTCGCCATCGAGCGAGACATAGTTGAGGTCGTGACGCGCAGCGCGCGCTTCCATCGGGTCTTCCTGCGTCTCGTCACGCAGCGCGACCAGCTCGGGATGGCGCATCAGCGCGTTGGGATCGATGCCGATCTTGGCATCGAGCGCCACAAGGTTGCCCTCTTTGGTGACGATCAGCGGATTGACCTCGACCAGGCTGGCATCGTTGTCGATGTACAGCTTGTACAGCGCCTTGAGGATGGCGGTGAACTGCGCGATCTGGTTGCCAGCCAGCTTCAGGCCAAAGGCCAGATTGCGGGCCTGATAGGCCTCGAGGCCCACAGCAGGGTGAATGGTTTCGCTGAGGATCTGCTCGGGGTGGTGAGCAGCGACTTCTTCGATGTCCATGCCGCCGGCAGCAGAGGCCACCACCGCGATGCGACCCTTTTCGCGGTTGAGCGTCAGGCTGAGATAAATCTCGCGCTCGATGCCCGAACCGCTTTCGACGTAGACCTGATGGATGGGCAGGCCCTCTGCACCAGTCTGCGGGGTGACCAGGCGCTGACCCAGCAGATGAGCGGCTGCGGCACCCACTTCAGTGGCGCTTTTGACGATCTTGACGCCGCCGGCTTTGCCGCGGCCACCAGCGTGCACCTGCGCTTTAACGACCCACACCGGGCCGCCCAGACGACGCGCCACCTCGATGGCCTCCTGAGGGGTAGAAGCCGGCTCACCGGTGGGCACCGGGATGCCATAAGCGGCGAAAATCTTCTTGGACTGGTATTCGTGCAGGTTCATCGAGTGACCTTGAGTTGGCTGGAGGTTCAGCAGGTGAACAGTACCTGCAAATTCGGGCAGACATTGTGGCGAAAACACGCTGCTGCCGCCACTGCTGGCGGTCATGACGTGATGCGCGTCGCGTTGCGCTTCAGGGGCCGGTGATAGAGTCAAATGTCGATGGCAGCACCCGACAACACCCTCCCGCGGCAACCCGATCAGGCGCTCACCGACCTGGCTTGGCGCGTCATTGGCCTGATAAACATCTACCGGCTGCTGGTGGCCGCGGCCTTTGTCGCGCTGGGCTCACTGCCGGTGCTGCGCAGCAGTTTCAATATGACCTCGGGCAACCTGCTGCTGCTGTCTGCAGGATCCTATCTGACCGGCGCACTGGCACTACTGACGTTGCCACAACGCGTCTGGCCTGGCCTGCGCAGCCTGGCCATCACGCACGCCAGTATCGACTCGCTGGCACTGGGCATCCTGTTGTTTGCGGTCGGCGGCGTGGGCAGCGGCTTTGGCATCCTGTTGGTGCTGCCCATCGGTGCGATGGCCATGCTGGCAGAGAACCGCGACGCCTATTTCATGACCTCTCTGGCCACTATCGCGCTGTTGGTGCAGCAGTCACTGGGCGCCAACACCAACGGCGCCGATTACTTGCTGACCGGCATCTTGGGCGTTGTGCTGTTTTTGGTGGCCGCTGCAGTGCGCCCCATTGCCACGCGGCTGCGAGAGAGCGAGGCATTGGTGCGGCGGCAGGAGATTGACCTGGCCAACCTGGCGCAGCTGTCGCAGTACATCGTCACCCACCTGCGTGAAAGCATGCTGGTCATCGACAAGAACGACCGCATTCGCCTTATCAACGACGCAGCGGCCAAAGTGCTGGGCGAAACAGCGGCCCTGCCCGGTGCACGCCTGCTGGATGTCGCGCCGCGTCTGACGGCGCTGCTGGGCCAGTGGCGCTCTACCAGTGCCCTCAATGCAATGCCAGACAGCCCGCTCACTGCAGCCGATGGCGCACGACTGCTGCAGCCGCATTTTGCGCCACTGGGCGGTGACGACCGGCGCGACTTGGTGTTGATCTTCCTGGAAGACACCGCACTGCTGGCAGAGCGCGTACAGCAGTCCAAGCTGGCAGCACTGGGCCGCTTGTCGGCCAGCATCGCGCACGAAATTCGCAACCCCATCGGCGCCATGAGTCATGCAGGCCAGCTGTTGGCCGAATCGCCCTCGCTAAGCCCCATCGAACGACGCCTCACCGGCATCATCCATGCCAACGGCGAGCGCGTCAGCAGGCTCATTGGCAGCATGCTCGAGTTTTCGCGCCGCGGCAGCAGCAAGCCCGAGCGTCTGCTGCTCTCGCAGTGGCTCACCAGCTTCCGGCAAGAGTTTCTGGCTACGCACGAACTGGCCGCTGGCCGTTTGCTGATTTTGCCGGCGCTGCAACCGGACGTGGCAGCAGAACTGGAAGTGCGCACAGACCCCACGCAGTTGCATCAAGTGGTGTGGAACCTCTGCCATAACGCGATCACCCACGGCGCAAGCAGCAGCCCCTCAGCCGTAGAGCTGCGCTTTGGTCGACTGGGTAGCAACGACCGGCCTTATCTTGAAGTGGCCGATCGCGGCCCGGGCATCGACGTACCGGATGTCGAGCGCGTATTCGAACCGTTCTATTCCAAGTCCGACAAAGGCACGGGCCTGGGTCTGTTTCTAGCGCGTGAACTGGCACAGACCAATGGCGCTACGCTGCTGTATGAGCCGCGCAATGGTGGCGGCAGCGTGTTCCGCTTGGTGTTCAGTGATCCGGTACGTTGGGTACAGTAAGGACTTAAGCTGCGCGCCATGGCCAAACCCCGCATCCTCATCGTCGATGACGAGCCCGATCTGGTCGAACTGATCGAGCTGACGCTCAGTCGCATGGACTTGACCAGTGCCGCGGCCTATACGTTGGCCGATGCGCGTAAGCAGTTGCAAAGCGGCAGCTTCGAGCTATGCCTGTGCGACATGCGTCTGCCCGATGGCGATGGCCTCGACCTGCTCGAATGGGCGCAGACCCACAAGCCCACGCTGCCACTGGCCATCATCACCGCCCACGGCAACGTTGAAACCGCGGTGCGTGCGCTCAAGGGCGGCGCCTTTGATTTTGTCTCCAAGCCACTGGACTTAGGCGTGCTGCGCCGGCTGGTGATGCGTGCGCTGAAGATCAGCGATGCGCCCTCTGCAAACAGCGCCACCCTGCGCGGCCCGCTGCTGCTGGGCGACTCGGCTCCCATGCAGCAACTGCGCAGCATGATTGCCCGCGTCGGTCGCAGTCAGGCGCCGGTGCACATCGCTGGCGAATCGGGCACTGGCAAAGAGCTGGTCGCACGACTCATCCATCAATCAGGTCCACGTGCCGAAGGTCCCTTCACTGCGGTCAACTGCGGCGCCATCCCCAGCGAGCTGATGGAAAGCGAATTCTTCGGTCATAAGCGCGGCAGCTTTACCGGTGCCGTCAGTGACAGTCGCGGCCTGTTGCAGTCTTCTGAAGGTGGCACGCTGTTTCTCGACGAAGTCGCCGACCTGCCACTGCACATGCAGGTCAAGCTGCTGCGCGTTATCCAGGAAAAAAGCGTACGGCCGATTGGCGAGTCACAAGAAGTGCCGTTGGATATACGAGTGTTGTCAGCGACGCACCGGGACCTGCGCGCACTGGTGGCCGAAGGGCGCTTTCGCGAAGACCTGTATTACCGCATCAATGTCATCGAACTGAAGGTGCCCGCGCTGCGGGAGCGCCCCGGCGACATCCGCGAACTGGCCGAACATCTGCTGGAACGGCTCGCGCAGCGGGCCGGCACCACGACACCGTTGCTGACCACCGCCGCACTGCAGGCCCTGCAAGCGCATGGCTTTCCGGGCAACGTGCGCGAATTAGAAAACAGCCTTGAACGCGCCTTTACGCTCAGTGACGGCCAACAGATCGATACCGGTGACTTACAGCTACGCACCGACGGCAGCGAGGACGATGACGGTGGAGATGATCTGGACGATCAGCTCTCCTCAGTAGAGCGCGATGCCATCGTGCGCGCACTGCAGCAGAGCCGCTACAACAAGACTGCAGCGGCCAAGCTGCTGGGCATCAGCTTTCGTACGCTGCGCTATCGCATAAAGAAGCTGGGTATCGAGTGACCATTTTTGTCACTCACTGACCTGCTGTGTCAGCCATGCCTACTCTGAGCAATTTAACCAAACCTGTTCGCAGTCTCGAATCAATCACTTGCAAAGGTGGGCAGATGTTGGCACAGCGTTTGCTTTGAAAGGCTCAGGCATCTGCCGACCGTTTTACTCATTGCATCCCCCCAGGAGAATTGTCATGAAGTCTGTGCAAAAGGGTTTCACCCTGATCGAACTGATGATCGTTGTGGCCATCGTCGGCATCCTTGCCGCTGTTGCTATCCCCGCTTATCAGGACTACACCATTCGCGCCCAGGTCACCGAGGCCATGAGCCTGTCCAGTGCCGCCAAGGCTGCTGTGGCCGAAACATTTGCCAACACTGGCGCGTTCCCCACCTCAAACGCTGCAGCTGGTTTGAGCGCCACCATCAGCGGCAAGTACGTCTCTGACCTGACCGTGGGCGCAGGTGGCGTGATCACCGCCACGTTCGGCACCGCCGCCAACGGCAAGCTCAACGCCAAAAAGCTCACCTTGGTTCCGGGCACGTCGGCGAGCAACGACATTGTTTGGCAGTGCGGCCTGAAGCGCCTTGGCGCCTCAGTGTTCACCGCCACCGGCGCTGATGCCACGGACGTTGATTCCAAGTATCTGCCGACTGAGTGCCGTGCCTAAGCCTGCGCAGCATCGAGCCTAAGTGCTCGATCTGCTGACAAGCCCCTCCTAGTGAGGGGCTTGTTTTTTGTGGGGTCAGAATCGCTGTGACTCACTGCCGTTATGACAAGCCCCAATTGGGACGTCGGTCACGCGCACCACAGCCCTGCTATGTGACGATCCGACCAGTTATGACCCCTTGTCGCAGTACCGTACGCGCGTAGCGTTGGCCTGCAGCATTTTGCAGGGCACCGGATGACATGAACGACAACCTGAACATCGCCACGTCCGCGCCTGCGCGCAACGCCTTAAGCGGCCTACCCCAGCGACTGGTCGCCGATGGCGTTGCGGAACAGGCGGCTGTCGAGGCAGCGTTGGCCGCAGCTCGTGATGATGCCGGTGGCTTCGTCTCGCAATTGGTGCGCTCGGGCGGTGTGTCGGCACGAGACATCGCCACCGCGGCGTCGGCCGAGTTTGGCGTACCGCTACTTGACCTGGATGCAGTAACCGTCGACCCGGACATCATCCGGGTGGTCAACGACAAACTGCTGCTCAAATTCCGTGTGCTGCCGCTGTTTCGTCGCGGCAACCGCCTGTTTGTGGGCGTGTCGGACCCGACCAACCTGCAGGCGCTGGACGAGATCAAGTTCCAGACCGGCATGATGGTTGAGGCCATCGTCTGCGACGAAGACAAACTGCAGCGCACAGTGACCACGCTGCTTGAACAAGTCGACAACCAGATGCCCATCATCAACGAGGACGAGGGCATCGAGCTCGACGGCCTCGAACTGGGCAACACCGACGACGATATCGGCGAGAACATCAGCCGTGATGACATCGAAGACGCGCCCATCGTGCGCTTCGTCAACAAACTGATGCTCGATGCCATTCGCCGTGGCGCTTCAGACATCCATTTCGAGCCGTTTGAGAAAATGTACCGCGTGCGCATGCGCGTCGACGGCGTACTGCGAGAGGTCACTCAGCCGCCCGTGCAACTGGGCGGCAGATTGGCAGCACGCATCAAGGTCATGTCGCGCATGGACATCGCCGAACGGCGCGTCCCACAAGACGGTCGCATCAAGCTGCGCCTGAACAAAGCGCGCGCCATCGACTTTCGTGTCAGCACTTGCCCGACCTTGTACGGCGAAAAAGTAGTGATGCGTATCCTCGATGCCTCGCAGGCCATGCTTGGCATCGACGCGCTGGGCTATGAAGGCTTCCAGAAAGACCTGTATCTGGCGGCACTGGCCAAACCACAGGGCATGATCCTGGTCACCGGCCCCACTGGCTCGGGTAAGACCGTGTCGCTGTACACCGGCTTGGGCATTCTCAATCGTGGGGATCTAAACATCTCCACTGCCGAAGACCCGGTCGAGATCAACTTGCAGGGCATCAATCAGGTCAACGTCAACAACAAGGTTGGCCTGAGCTTTGCCGCGGCGCTGCGCGCCTTCCTGCGTCAGGATCCGGACGTGGTGATGGTGGGCGAAATCCGCGACTTGGAAACTGCCGAGATCGCACTCAAAGCGGCCCAAACAGGGCATTTGGTGTTATCCACACTGCACACCAACGATGCGCCGCAGACGCTGACGCGGCTGATAGACATGGGTGTCAAACCCTATGCATTGGCCACCTCGATGAGCCTGATCATCGCGCAGCGCTTGGCACGGCGGCTGTGCCAGAACTGCCGTGAACTGCTCGACATCCCCGCCGACGCACTGCGCAAAGAAGGCTTTCCCGAAGAGGCTATCGCCAACGGTCTGCGCGTGTTCGGGCCGCGTGGCTGCGATAGCTGTACAGACGGCTACAAGGGACGCATCGGCGTGTACCAGGTGATGCCAGTCACCGATGAAATCGGCCGCCTGATCATGGCCGGTGGCAATGCGCACGACATCGCCGATGCCGCCAAGCGCAACAACATCTGGGATCTGCGCCGCTCGGGTCTGGCCAAAGTGATGTCGGGCCTCACCAGCATCGAAGAAATCAACAGCGTGACCATCGAATAGGACTGCTGATCGATGGCCAAAGCGACTACAGCACCGCGAAAACTCGTCCAGGACATTACCTTCCTGTGGCAGGGCCGCGATAAGCGTGGCCGGCGTGTCACCGGCAAATCAACCGCGCGCGACGATAAAGCGCTGCGCGTTACCCTGCGCACCCAAGGCATCGCGCCGCTCAGCGTACGCAAGCAGTCCACCAGTGGCAGCCGCGGCAAAGTCACTCCCGAAGACATCGCAGTATTCAGCCGCCAAACAGCAACCATGCTGGCTGCCGGCATTCCGCTGGTGCAGGGCTTTGAGATCGTCGGCTCTGGCCTTGAAAAAGCCAGCATGCAAAAGCTGGTGCAGGATCTGCGCCTCGACATCGAAGGCGGATCATCACTGCGCGAGACTCTGGCCCGTCGGCCACAGCATTTCAGCGACTTGTATGTAAACCTGGTAGCTGCCGGCGAACAGGCAGGCGCGCTCGATACACTGCTTGAAAAGATCGCCACTTATCTGGAAAAGACCGAAGCGCTAAAAAAGAAAGTTCGCAAGGCCCTGGTCTACCCAACGATGGTGTTGCTCGTTGCCATCGTGGTCACCATCGGCCTGCTGGTCTATGTCATCCCGCAGTTCGAGAGCCTGTTCGCAGGATTTGGTGCCGAGCTGCCAGCCTTCACACAGTTCGTCATCACCCTGTCGCGCGGCGTGAACAACCATTTGTTTTTGGTGCTGCTGACCTTGATCGGCGGGCCATGGGCTCTGATGACCTGGATCAAGCGCTCGGCACCGGTGCGCGAAACCCTGTCACGCTGGGCGCTGGACATACCCGTCATTGGCCCGATCTTGCGCAACTCGGCGCTGGCACGCTATTGCCGCACCTTGTCCACGCTGTTCAGCGCGGGTGTGCCGCTGGTGGAGGCGCTGGAGTCGGTGGCCGGTGCCACCGGCAATACGGTTTATCGGGATGCGGTCATGCGCATTCGTGAAGAGGTGGCCACGGGTCAGCGACTGCAACGCGCCATGGATAACACCGGCCTATTCCCCAACCTGATCGTGCAGATGATCGGCATAGGCGAAGAAGCCGGCGCACTCGACACCATGGCAGGCAAAGTGGCCAGCTTCTACGAAGCGGAAGTCGATGCTGCCGTCGATGCGATGGCCAGTCTGCTGGAACCGATTATCATGGCCATCCTGGGCGTGCTAATAGGTGGTTTGGTCATGTCGATGTATTTGCCCATCTTCAAGCTCGGCGGAGCGGTCTGACGCCGCCATGACAGTAGGCGCCCTGCTGGCCGATTCACCCCTGCTGCTGCAGGCCAGCTGCCTGTTACTGGGCCTGCTGGTCGGCAGCTTCCTCAACGTCGTGGCGCATCGGCTGCCGCGAATGCTCGAACGTCAGTGGCAGCGCGAAGCTGCGCAGCTGCAAGGCCAAGAGCCGGCAGCCTTGCCGCGCTACGACCTGATACAGCCGCGCTCTGCCTGCCCGGCCTGCCAAACACCCATCGCCGCGCGACACAACATTCCGGTGCTGGGCTGGCTGTGGCTGCGCGGACGTTGCCATCAGTGCCGGGCGCCCATCAGCGTGCGTTATCCACTGGTCGAATTATTCACCGGGCTGGCCTCTGTAGTGGTGGCCTGGCGCTTTGGCTATGACATGGCCACCGTGCTGGCCTTGCTATTCACCTGGGCCCTGATCGCCCTCAGTTGCATAGACCTGGACACACACCTGCTGCCCGATGACATCACGCTGCCGTTGTTGTGGCTGGGATTGGCCAGTGCCGCTTGGCTGCCCACTGCACTGCCCGGTGCGTTACCGGTCGATCTGTCCTCGGCAGTCATCGGCGCACTAGTCGGCTACCTCAGTCTGTGGAGCGTCTATCACCTGTTTCGGCTCGTTACCGGCAAAGAAGGCATGGGCCATGGCGACTTCAAGTTGCTGGCCGCGCTGGGCGCTTGGCTCGGCTGGCAAATGCTGGTGCCGATCATTCTGGTGTCGGCTGGCGTCGGCGCGATTGTCGGCATAGCGCTGATCCTGCTGGGTCGCCAGCAGCGCGATACGCCCCTGCCTTTCGGCCCCTTCCTTGCGGCCGCTGGCTGGCTCATGCTGCTATGTGGCCATGAACTCGTCGACCGATACCTCGCGCTCTACCCGTCGCACTAAGCGGCCCGTCCGTCCGCCATTGTTGGTGGGCCTGACCGGGGGCATCGCCAGCGGCAAATCCACTGTGGGCGCACTGTTCGCCGTGCTTGGCGTACCTGTCATCGACACCGATCAAGCGGCGCGGGAAGTGGTGGCACCAGGCTCCGCGGTGCTGCAGCACATCGTCGCGCGTTTCGGTCCGGCCGTGCTGCAAGCCGACGGCAGCCTCGACCGTCGCCGGCTGCGCGAGCTGGTATTCGCCGATGCAGCGGCGCGCGCCGACCTTGAGGCGCTGACCCACCCTGCCATTGCGGCAGCCACCGCTGCCCACAGCGCTGCTGCCGGTGGGTCCTATCAACTGATCGCGGTACCTCTGTTGACCGAAAAAGGCCTGGCCCATCGCTATGACAGAGTGCTGGTGGTGGACTGCGACCCGGCGGTGCAGCGCTTAAGGCTGACGCTGCGCGATGGCATCGAACCAGCTGTAGCCGATGCGATGTTGGCGGCCCAAGCCACTCGTGCGCAGCGCCTTGCGGTAGCCAACGACGTCATTCAAAACACCGGTGCACTGACTGCTTTGACCAAGCAAATAGAGACACTGCACCGGCGTTACCTCGAGCTGGCCGCGGCGGACCGACCCCTTCGGATCTAAAACACGTTTACGACAGTTACCGTGCTGCGCCATCATAGGGCGATGGTTCAACCGGAAAATGTAGCCGCGGCCTTGGCGCCAGAGCCCGCCATCCTCGTTTTTGAGCAGCCGCTCAACGAGCGCATGCGCACTTTCCTGCGACTGGACTACCTCTACAGCCAGGCCCTGCACCACAACGAAAAGGCCAGCCAGTGGGGCAGCCGCGCCGCCGTGGCCAGCCTCATCGACATCCTTGCCATCTCCGGCCGCAGTGATATCCGCTCTGATGTTCTCAAAGAACTCGAGCGTCATCTGACGCTGATGCAGGACTTTCAGAACCGACCAGGTGTCGATACCGCACGCCTGCGGGCACTGGTGGCCAACCTCACGCGCTTACGCGCGGCACTGGCTGCAGCCGGCAACAGCTACCTGCAGCCGCTGCGTGATTCAGAGTTTCTGGCTGCCATCCGCCACCGCAGCGCCATCCCCGGTGGTACCTGCGAGTTTGACCTGCCCGACTACTTCTACTGGCTCAACCAAGATGCAGAGTCGCGGGTGCAAACCTTCAACGAATGGCTGGGCATGCTGCGACCGCTGTGCGATGCCATCGCTGAGCTGCTGTGGCTCACTCGGCAAAACGGTCGCTCGCGCATCGAAACTGCGCAAGACGGCTGCTTCAACATCAGCTTTGAACGCGATGCGCCCGTGCAGATGCTGCGCGTCAGTGTCAGCGCCGATGCACGTATCTATCCCGAGATCAGCGGCAACCAGCACCGCTGCAGCGTGCGTTTTCTGACTTGGAACGGCCTGATGACACGCGCCACCCAGGCCCAGGGCACGCAAAGCTTTACGCTGACCTGCTGCAACTAAGTGCGCTATGCAGGTCAGCTGCCCCACCTGTAATCGCCCTGTCGTCTGGTCGCAAGAGAGCCCATCGCGGCCGTTCTGTAGCGAACGCTGCCGCTTGATCGACCTAGGTCAGTGGCTGGCGCCAGACGAACCCGAAGACGATAACGGCACCCGCATCCCCAAGGCCGACGCCGCAAACGACCACTGATCCGCCAGCTGCTCCACCTGCATCCAGGTGGGCTTGCCCGCACCATGACCGGCACGCGTTTCAACGCGAATCAGCGTCGGCTGTGCACAGCGCTGCGCAGTCTGCAGCGCCGCTGCAAACTTAAAGCTGTGCCAAGGGACCACGCGATTGTCCTGTGCCGCCGTAGTCACCAAGGTCGGCGGGTAGCAGGTGTTGCGCTGTGCATTGTGATACGGCGAATAGGCCAGCTGCGCTTTGAAGTCGCCCGCATTCTCAGACAAGCCAAAATCATCGCCCCACTGCCGCGCGTTAGCGCTAGCCAGGTGATAGCGCAACATGTCGAGCACGCCCACATCCGGCAGTGCCGCACCAAACAGCTCGGGCCGCTGCGTGAGCACTGCGCCAACCAGCAGACCGCCGTTGCTGCCGCCGCGGATCACCAGCCTTGCAGGCTGCGTCCAGCGCTGCGCGATCAGATATTCGGCGGCAGCAATAAAATCATCAAACACGTTTTGCTTGCGCTCGCGCGTGCCGGCCAGATGCCACTGACTGCCGTACTCGCCGCCGCCACGCAGGTTGGCCACCGCGTACACGCCACCCATTTCAAGCCAAGCCACAGTGGCCGGCGAGAATGACGGTGTGAGCGAAATATCAAAGCCACCGTAGCCGTAGAGCATCACCGGATTGCGGCCATTGAGCACCGCATCACGACGGTGCACCAGAAACATGGGCACGCGCGTGCCATCGCGACTGGGATAGAACACTTGCTCGGTGACATAGGGGGACAGGTCGGCTGCAAACACAGGCGTGCGCAACACGCTGACCGCACCACTGCCCGCATCGTGACGATAGATGCGCGTCGGCGTGAAGAAGTCTGTGTAACCAAAGAACGCCTCCGGCGAACTGCTGTCACCACTGAACGCGCTGACCGTGCCCAGGCCCGGCAGCGACAACTCGCCCAAGCTGGCACCGCTGCTGGCATCGTGGCTGCGCACCACGGCATGTGCATCGTGCAGATAGCTGGCAATCACACGCGTGCCAATCAAGGCCGCCTGCTCCAGTACACCGGCTGTCTCTGCCACCACCACGCGCTGGCGCGTGGCCGCCGGCTTGCCCAGATCCACTGCCACCACACGTCCGCTCGGTGCCCCGGCGGTGGTGCGGAAGAACAGCTCTGTGCCTGCGGCCGAGCTGCGTGAGCCGATATAGGTCTGCATGCCGTCGTAGCGATCGAATAGCTTTTCGAGACGGCCGCTGCCGTCCAGCGCCAAGGCGTTAACCCCATTGGCTACCGTGCCATCGTCCAACAGGATGACCAGCCACTTGCCATCTTCGGTCACCACGCCATCGGGGATGCGCGTCGGGTGATCGCTGACCGCATACACCTGTTGATCCTCGGCCTGCGGCTGACGCAGCCGGTGAAAACGAATCACTGGTTGGCGTTGATCATCGCCACTGGGGTAGCTGCTGTAGTAGAAGCCACTGCCATCACGGGCCCAAGAGGGCTGCGTGAACTTGGTATCGCGCAGCACTTCGGGCAGATCGGTTCCCGTAGCGACATCGCGGATATGCCAGGTTTTCCAATCCGAACCTGCATCGGTCAATGCATAGGCCAGCAGATTGCCATCAGGCGACGGCTCGTATTCGGCCAGCGCCACGGTTGAATCACCGCGCAATGAGGCCGGGTCGAGCAACGTACGACCGGGCCCGCTGGGCGAATCAGCCACCTGCAAGGTCGATTGGTTCTGCCGACCGTCGTTATACAAATAAAAATATTGTTTGCCGGCGCGACGCGGCACACCCGAGCGTTCATAGGCATACAACTGCGTCAGTCGGGTCTGCAGCCATGGGCGCTGCGGCAGCGCTGCCAGATAGGGAACAGTCAGGCGGTTTTGCGCTTGCACCCAATCAGCCGTGCGCGGCGCATCAAGGGATTCGAGCCAACGCCAAGGGTCTGCCACCGTGGTGCCGTGATAGCTGTCAGTGACGCGCTCTTGCGGCGATGCCGGATAGGCCGAGTGATGCAGTCGCAAGCCGCCGCTGACACACCCTGCCAACAAAATAACTGCGGCCAACGACACGCCCAGTGCTTGGATGACGCCCGAGACCCGGCCTACACTGGTACGCATGAACACCCCCAACTGGTTTTTTCGGCATTCTAGGGCACTGGCGTCATCACTGTTGGCTGCGATATTGATCACCCCTGTGGCTCAGAGCGAACAGCTCACCCTGCAACGACTGTTCAACGGCCCCGATCTGGCAGGCCAAAGCCTGCGTTCGGCGCGCATCGCGCCCGATGGGCAGTTGGTGGCCTATCTGCGCGGCGCAGAGGATGACAAGGACCGCTTGGATCTGTGGGCCTTTGACCTGCGCACACGCAGTCACCGGCAACTGATCGATGCCCGCAAACTGCTGCCTCCTGGTGGCGAAACGCTGTCGGCCGAAGAGGCCGCACGTCGCGAACGCCAGCGCAGCTCCGCGCTGTCGGGCATCGTCGACTATGCGTTTGCCGCCGACTCGCGCCGCTTGCTGGTGCCGCTGGGTGGAGACCTGTATCTGTATGACCTGGCCGCAACGCCCGACAAGGCACTGCGTCGCCTGACGCAAACTACTGCCTATGAAACCGATGCGCGTTTTTCGCCGCGCGCCACTTATGTCAGTTTCATTCGCGACCAGAACCTGTGGGTCATCGACTTGGCCACCGGCCGCGAGAGTGCAATCACCACCGCAGGTGGCGGCCTGATCAGCGAAGGCATGGCCGAGTTCATTGCTCAGGAAGAGATGGACCGGCAGACCGGCTACTGGTGGGCACCGGACGACAGCCGGCTGGCCTGGGCACGGGTCGATGAGTCGCCCGTTGCAGAGACTCAGCGTTTTGAAATTAACGCCACCGACGTGAAGGTGGTGACGCAGCGCTATCCCTATGCCGGCACGCCCAATGCCCGCGTGCAGTTGTTCACCGCAGCAGTGGCCACTCCACAGCAGGCGGTACAAATAGACCTGGGCAGTAACACCGACATCTACCTGGCACGCGTGCAGTTTCTGCCCGATGGCAAGCGCCTTGCGGTGCAGCGCCAGAGCCGGGATCAGCGCACGCTGGACTTGCTGCTAGCCGACAGCGCCAGCGGCAGCACGCGCACGCTGCTCACCGAGACCAGCACCCATTGGGTGCCCTTGCACGATGACCTGCGCTTTCTCAAACAGTCCTCGCGGTTTGTGTGGGCTTCGGATCGTGATGGTTGGCGGCACCTGTACCTGTACGACCTGCAAGGCAAGCTGCTGCGCAAGCTCACGCAGGGCGAGAGCATGAGCATCGGCGACAACAGTCAATCCGGGCTGCGCGGCATCGATGAGAAAAACGGCTGGGTCTATTACATGTCCAACGCTATATCGCCGGTCCAGCGCCAGCTGTATCGCGTGCGGCTGGACAAAGACAGCGCTCCGCAACAGATCACCCAGGCAGCAGGCTGGCACTCGGTGCGCATGTCCGACGACGCCAGCGTGTTCCTCGACTATCACTCCAGCCATACGCAACCGCAGTCGGTCACGTTGCGCGCAGCAGAGGGTCGCGAGCTGCAACCGCTAGTACGCAATCCACTCGATGCCACGCACCCTTACTTTCCCTACCTTGATCATCACGCCACACCCGAATACGGCACGCTTGCGGCCAGCGATGGCCAGACCATGCATTGGCAGATGCTCAAGCCGCGCAGCCTGCAGCCGGGCAAGCGCTATCCGGTGATCTTCTCGCTGTATGGCGGACCGCACGCACAGAACGTGCAAGACAATTGGGGTGCAGGTCAGGGTTTCAATCAAGTGCTGGCCAATGCCGGCTTCATCGTCTTCACACTCGACAACCGCGGCACCGGCCAGCGGGGTGAACGCTTTGAGTCCGCCTCCTGGCATCGCTTGTCCGATGTGGAAGTAGAGGATCAGGTTGCCGCAGTGGCGTGGCTGCGTACCCAGCCCTATGTGGATGGCGCACGTATCGGCGTGTGGGGCTGGAGCTATGGCGGCTATATGGCACTGCAGACCATCTTGCGCGCGCCCGACAGTTTTGCTGCTGCGGTCTCTGGCGCGCCGGTCACCGACTGGCGGCTCTACGACACGCACTACACTGAGCGCTACATGGGCACGCCCGAGAGCAACCCTGCCGGCTACAAGTCTGCCAACGTGCTCACTTATGCGCCGTCACTTAAGCGGCCGCTGTTGTTGATCCATGGCATGGCCGACGACAACGTGCTGTTCCAGCACAGCACGCTGCTGATGCAGTCACTGCAGGCTGCCAACCGGCCATTTGATCTGATGACCTATCCCGGCGCCAAGCACGGACTCACCCGTCGTGCGGACCAAGGTCCGCATGCACTCAACGCGGTGCTGCGGTTCTTTGAGCGGGAGCTGCGACCGGAGCAGTAACCGCTGCCTGCGCCGCCTTGCCATCAATGGCACGGCGCACCAGATAAGCACGCACCGCCTCGGCATCTGCCGGGGTGATGCGATCGCGGAACGACACCATACCGCGCGCTTCCAAGACGCCATCCATCACGATGGTGCGAAAGCTATCGGCACTATTGATCATCGGCGACACGCGCAGGTCGGGGAACAGACCCCGATTTCCAAACTGCGTTTCATGGCACATCACGCAGTGCACTTGATAGGTGTCGGCTCCGCGTGCCAACAGCGCCTCATCACCAAAGGCTGGTGGCGGATTGAACGTGCGCGCAGGCGGCAACTCACCGGTCGGCGGCAGCGTGTGTTTGCCACCGAGCTTGTAGACCAGCAAGCGCGAGCGGTTGCCCGTGTAGTAATCGCGTGAACCATAGCCAGCCAGCTGAGCAATGTATTGCACGCCCTTAATCTCGTAACTGATCGGCGCAGCTACCACGCCAGTTTGCGGATCAGCAGACCAGAGCTTCATGCCGTCGCTGTCGCGAAACGCAGCGAACTCGCCCTTTTGTGCACCTTGAAACACCAAGCCACCGGCCGTACTGAGTACGCCTGACGCAATAGTGCCGCGATTCTCTGAACGCCAGAGCTCACGGCGCGCCACCGGATCCCAAGCCACCAGATAGGCACGTGAGGTGCGCGGCGCATCCGAATGCAGATCGTTATAGATAGTGGGCGAGGTGCGGCCCATGGCGGTGTTGGCCGAACCCGGACGCGCAACATAATTGGGATCGGGTGCAAAGGCCGTGCTGGTCTCGACCACTGGCATATACACCAGCCCCGTGCGCGGGCTGAACGAATACGGATGCCAGCTGTGTGCACCCTGCCCGCCCGGCTGCACGATAGCCGGCTTACCGGTCTTACCAAAGCGCGCCTCGGCAATCTCCACCGGACGACCGGTCGCCATATCCACATGGCTGGCCCAGGTCACTGTGGTGTACTTGTCTGCCGACAGCAGCTGACCGCTGGCGGCGTCCAGTACGTAGAAGAATCCGTTCTTGGATTCCTGCATCAACACATGCCGACGACCTGCGGGCAGATCCAGATCAGCCAGCATCACCGGACTTGTGGCATCAAAGTCCCAGGTCTCTGCAGGTGTGGTTTGGTAGTGCCACACGTACGCGCCGGTGTCAGCATTGACCGCGATGATGGAATTAAGAAACAGGTTATCGCCGCCACCGGGGCTGCGCGCCTCGGCCACCCACGGTGTGCCGTTGGCCGTGCCGAAGTAGACAAGGTTGGTGCGCGCGTCATAGGCAATGCCGTCCCAGACCGTGCCGCCGCCCAGCTTCCAATACAGATCACCGTTCCACGTTGCAGCAGCCTTACGCAGCTGCTCATTTTCGTAAGGCTTGGAAGGATCGCCGGGCACCGTATAAAAGCGCCACAGCAGCGTCCCGTCCTTGGCGTCATAAGCAGACACATAACCGCGCACACCGATCTCGGAGCCGCCGTTACCGATGATCACCTTGCCGTTGGCAATGCGCGGCGCACCAGTGCTGGTATAGGGTTTGGTTTGATCAACCGTGACCACCTGCCACACCACTTTGCCGGTCTTGGCATCCAGCGCAATCAAGCGACCGTCATAGCTGCCCACATAGATACGACCGCCCCAAGCCGCCACACCGCGGTTGACCACATCGCAGCAGCCTTTAATACCGGTGCCACCGGGAACCTTGGGGTCGTACTGCCACAGTGCCTTGCCGCTGACGGCATCAAAGGCATACACCTTGCTCCAAGCAGTGGTGACATACAGCACGCCATCAATCATCAACGGCGAGGCTTCCTGGCCGCGATTGGTATCAAAGTCGGCGTGCCAAGCAAGACCTAATTGCGAGACGTTGTCGGTGTTGATGCGCGTCAGCGGACTGAAGCGCTGTTCATCGCGATTGCGGCCCACCGACAACCACTGGCCTGGCTCGTTATCGGCGTTGGCCAAGCGCGCATCGGTTACGGGGGCGGCCTGCACCGCCTGTGCAGTCCATGAGCACAGCAGTGCGGTGCAAACCAATCGCAGCATCGGATGCATGATCGAGCCCCCCAACGGTGACGTTGCTCTGCTAGAGCTGGATGCGACTACCCAGGCCGGCACCGGCCTCAGGTACGACGATGCGCGACTGCTGTTCACGGCGCATTTCACGCGCTTCTTCGATGGCATTTTCCAGCGCCTGGCGCACCGCCGCAGGGAACTGCGCGATAGCTTCGGCCAGCGTTTCGACTTCCATCTCGAAGCCCAGCGGCAGCACGCCACCCGGAGTCATCAGCTGCGTCTGACCACTGAACAACACCGGACGCGACGGATCGCGCAGACCCTCGGGAGTGACCGGCGTCAGGCGGCGAATGGCGCCAGCGGTGCGATCGGTGAACAGTTCTTCTTGATAGACGTTGGCGGCGTCAAAGCTGATGTCGGGCAGGTTCGATTCGCTGGACATAACGATCCTCTTGCGCGTGGCGCGTGAAGCGGTAAATGCGCCGAGTTTAAGCTGATTTCAGCGGCCAAGCGCAGCGGCCAGCACCGGCAACATCGGCAGATCCGCCTCCAGCAGATCGATGTCTGCCAGCTCTTCCAGCGTGACCCAGCGCAGTGCCTGCCCGTCCAGCCCTTGCGGCTCACCCTCGTGCCGCAGCACCAGCCACAGGCCAATGGCGACCCGGCGGTCCGGATAGTCGTGGCAGACCTCGGCCAGACGCTGCTGGGCATCGACCCGCACGCCCAGTTCCTCGTGTAACTCGCGCACGACTGCCGCCGCTTCATCCTCGCCGGGCTCGACCTTGCCGCCGGGAAACTCCCAGCGACTAGCAGCCCACTTCCCTGGCGGCCGCTGCGCCACCAGCACGCGGCCCTGGCGGTCCACCAGCACCGCGGCCACCACCTGCAGGACAGTGGGATTGCTCATTTGATCGCATAGTGATATCACTATGACATCTCCGAACAGCAGAGGTCGATCATGGCGACGGAACAGGGTGTGGTGAGTCGGGAACGTGAAGTCACGGTGAAGTCGGGCTGGCTGATGTTGGCAGTCACTGTACTGCTGCTGGTGGCCGGCGTCGCCTTGCTCGCCGCAGGTGCCGGTCTACAGAGCGCCGCACTGGTCATCCTCGGCATCGTGCTGTTGGTGGTGGACGTGTTCATGATCTGCGGCTTCTTCACGCTACAGCCCAATCAGGCGCGCGTGCTGGTGCTGTTTGGCAAATACCACGGCACCGTGCGGCGCGATGGCTTTCATTGGGCCAACCCGTTCTATACCAACGGACCTGGCTCTGGCGTACAGGTGAGCGCCAAGGGCGAAGTCACCGTCTCAAAGCCCAAGAAGCATCCGCGCATGAAGATCTCGCTGCGCGCACGCAATCTCAATGGCGAGCGTCTCAAGGTCAACGACAAGCAAGGCAACCCGATCGAGATCGCCGCGGTGATCATCTGGCGCGTTCAAGACACGGCGCAGGCGATGTTTGATGTGGACGACTATGAAGAGTACGTGCGCTTGCAGGCTGAATCCGCACTGCGGCATCTGGGCAGCCAATATGCCTATGACAATGCCGAGGCAGGCGAAATCACCTTGCGCAGCGGCATGGATGAAGTGTCGCAGACACTGGCACAAGAGCTGTCGCAGCGTTTGGCCAAGAGTGGCATCGCTGTCGATGAAGCACGCCTGACCCATCTGGCTTATGCGCCGGAAATTGCGCAAGCCATGCTGCGCCGTCAGCAAGCTGAAGCGGTGATCGCCGCGCGGCAGAAAATCGTACAGGGCGCGGTCAGCATGGTGGACATGGCGCTGCGCGATCTGGCCGAACGCAACGTGGTCGACCTGGACCCCGAGCGCAAAGCCGCCATGGTCAGCAACCTGCTGGTGGTGCTGTGCGGTGAGTCCGAGGCCAAGCCGGTGATCAACGCCGGCACGCTGTACGGCTGACGCGCCGCACATGGCAGAACGCAAAGCCTTTGCCCTGCGTATCGATCCGGCTCTGTGGGCCGAGATCGAGCGCTGGGCAGCCGACGAACTGCGCAGCGCCAATGGGCAAGTAGAGTTCATTCTGCGTGATGCAGTGCGGCGGCGTGCCAGCAAGAGAGACGTTTCTTCAGAATCCAAAATCGCCACCGAGCCCGACGTATGATCGGCCCATGACAGCGTCCCCTGCTTCACGACATCTGGAACTGGCAGCCCGGCACGATCAGCAGGGCAACCACGACGAGGCCATCAACGATCTTGCCCGTGGCACGCAAGCCGGCGATCCGCATTGCGCGCGCCTGCTGGGATTACGCTTGTTTACCGGTGATCGGGCGCCCTTGCTGCCAGAACCTGGCCTGCGTTTTCTGGGCGAGGCTTGTGATGGCGGCGTGCCCGAAGCAGCCGCGCGCGCTGCCGGCTTACTGGCACTAGGCCTGCACATGCCCGCCAACTGGCCACTGGCTCTGCAGTGGCTCACGCGCTCTGCCTCACAGGGTTGGCTGCCTGCGCAACAGCAACTGCTCGCCCTTTGCGATAACCGCGAGTTAGCGCTGCACGCCACGCAACAGACGGCCATCGACTGGTCCGCTCTGGCCAACGCTGTGCAACTCGATAGCTGGCGGCGCAGTCCACCGCTGGTTATCAAAAGCGACGAGCCACGCGTGGCTGCCGTGCCGCAGCTGTTGCGTACCGAAATCTGCCAACTGCTTATCGACCTTGTGGATCGCGACAGGTTGATGCGCGCCCAAGTCTATGACCCGATTGCACAGCGCAACATAGTCGCCGCGCATCGCGACAACACCTTAGTCACCTACGACATTCACGAGGTGGAGCTGGTACACCTGCTGGTGCAAGCACGCATGTCGGCCGCCTGCGGCGTGCCAGAGCGGCACATGGAAATGCCCAACCTGCTGCACTACTGGCCGGGTGAGCAGATCCGCAACCACTACGACTTTGTCGATCCCTCATCCACACCCGACTATGCGGCGGAGATCGCGCTCAACGGGCAACGGATGGTCACGTTTTTGATCTATCTGAACGATGACTACGACGGTGGCACTACAGATTTCCCGCAGCTGGACATCAGCCACCGAGGCACGCGCGGTGAGGGCCTGTTCTTCATCAATGCACTGCCGGACTTATCGCCGGATTTGCGCATGCTGCATGCCGGCCGTCCGCCAACGCGCGGTGAGAAGTGGCTGGTGACGCAGTTCGTGCGTTCACGACCCACGCGCTGACACAACAGCACCACCCATAAAAAAGGGCGATGGATCTTGCGATCCACCGCCCCTTCTGCGCTTTACGCAGTCTCGTCAGGCGATCAGAGCTTCGCCTTCACACCTACAAAGAACCGACGTCCCAGAATGTCGTAGAAGCTGGGGTTGGTGTTGTCGGTGTTGCTGTCGCCACCCGGGATGTAGTTCAGCGACGGCGGGGCCTTGTTGAGCAGGTTGTCGATACCGGCCCGGAAGGTCACCTTGCCCATGGCGTAGCTGGCGTTGAGGCCAAACACATCATAGGTGCCGGTGCCCTGCTGGGTGGTGGTCGGGGCGATGCCCTTGGCGGCCGACTCCACTGCCGGCAGGTGACGCCACTGCAACCCGAGGTTGATGTCAGCCACGCGGTAGCTGAAGTTGGTCAGCAGACGGTAGTCATACTGGCCACCTTGGTCGAGCGTGCCCTTGGCAACGTTGGTCGTGCCGCCGGCCACCGGCTGGTAGTCGTACTTCGACAGCCAGCTCAGCGTGGTGTTGACCGCGAAGTTGCCCGGGCCCACTTCGTGGCTCCACGCCAATGACATATCGATACCCGAGGTATTGATGGTGCCGAGGTTGGAATACGCCGCAATCGTCTGCTCGCGATCACCGGTGATCGGGTTGCGGGCGATCAACTGGCAAGCCTCGTTGGTAACCGAGTAGGTCGGGTTGGTCGCCGGGTTGAAGCAGCGGCCATACACCGTGGTCGAGGAGATCGGCGCGATCGCGTCGGTGACCTTGATCTGGTAGTAGTCAGCCGTAACCACCAGGTTCGGTGCGCCGAAGGGCTCGGACAGCACGGCACCAAAAGTGAACGTCTGAGCCGTCTCAGGTCCAACCTTCGGATTGCCCTTGGTGACCTCGATCTCCAACGGGAAGAACGCCGGACCACCCGGGCGCGAGAACGTGCTCGGGCTGGCCGAGAACGGCGTCGTGGTGTTGCCGATGATGGCTTGGCACAGCGCCTGCACCTTGGCCCGGTCCGGGTTGCTGGCAACGTTGCCATACTTGGACTGGGTGGTGACCGAGCAGTAATCACCCTCGGGGAAGGGAACGACCAGCAGCGTCGGGCCGGTGAACAGCTCGGCGGTGTTGGGCGCACGCGTGGCGTAGTTGTAACCACCGCGGAAGGTCACCGAGTCCAACGCCTTCCAGGTGAACAGTCCCTTGTAGGTGTTGACGTTGCCGGCCGTATCGAAATCCGACAGGCGGTAGCCCAGCTCCAGGTCCAGCGACTTGACGAACGGGAGGTCCTTGACGACGGGCAGCAGCACCTCGCCATAGGCTTCCTTGACGTTCGTGCTGCCCTTGGTGCCGTTCGAGGCGAACAGGCCGATCGGGTTGTCCATGATCTGCTCCACCGGATAGCCCGGATCGAAGCGGAAATCATTGGCGCGATACGACACACCCAATGCAAAGCGCGACTCACCGGCCGGCAGGTCGAAGGCGCCGCCCTGCACGTTGGCTTCGAGGATGTCTTGGGTCAGCTCGGTGATCTGGCGAGTGCGGGTCTGCACGCTGTTGAGGCAATCCGCCGACGGCGTGAACTCATTGAACACCGGAATGCCCGAGGTGCAGTCCAGCTGGTAGCCGCGACCGGCCAGCACGCCGGTGGGCGGCGAGGTGATCTTGGCGTTCTTACCGAAGTTCGGCGCATTGATCAGCATCGCGTAGCGCTGCAGCGACGGCGTGACCGTCTCTGACAACGTGCTGGTGCTGCCGCGCGAGTAATAGGCTTCCCAGGTCCAGTCCTTGATGCCCAGCTTGCCGTTGAGGCCTGCCATCACCTGCCACACGTTGGAGGTGTTGGTCGACTTGAGCGGGCCGAACCAGTCAAGCACCTGGAACAGCGCCCAGGGCGCGGTCGGGTTCGGACGCGAGTCCAGCAGCGTATTGAGTGCAGCGGGCAGCGTGCGGCTATCGCGCGGCACCGGTACCGACCACACGGTCACGCCCGGAGCGAGGTTGCCACGGGTCAGCACCTTGTTGTTGGAATAGCTGGCCTGCAGGGTGGCTTCGATGTTGTCGGTCACTTCGTAGCGACCCTTCATGAACAGCGAGTGGCGCTCCAGCGGCGTGGAGGCGAACTGCGTGGTGTACTTCTGGTCGAAGTTGCCGTTGGCCAGCTTGTTGACCATGGTGAACCGGCCGGCATCCAGGGCGCCCAGCGGCCCCTTGTAGCCCGCAGCGCCCAGGCCTGCGCCCGGCGCAAAGGCCGTACCGTCATTGTTGAAGCGCACGTCGGCCACCGAGCAAGTGCCGGTAGAGCTCAGCGCCACACCGACCACGCCGCACAGCGCAGCTGCGCTGGGGTTGTTCGTCGGCAGGCCGGCATTGCCGCCGGTCGCCAGGCCCGGGGCCTGCGGGAAATCGCCGCCCGCGTTGGTTGTATCCCGCCAGCCGTTCACATAGAAATCGCGATCTTTCTGGTACACGGCATCGCGCTTGGTCCAGTCGATCGAGAACATGACGTTGCCGCGACCATCAGACGAATTCATGCCCATCAAGGCCGAAATACGCTGCTCGGAGCCGTCGCCCTGCTCGGTGATGCCGTAGTGGGCATCGACGTCGAGGCCCTCGAAATTCTTCTTGAGGATGAAGTTGGTCACGCCGGCGATGGCGTCCGGGCCGTACACAGCGGAAGCACCGCCGGTGATGACCTCGACGCCCTGAATGGCGGCCTGCGGGATGGTGTTGATATCGACCACCAGGCTGGCGTTAGCCGGCTGCGGGCGACGACCATCAACGAGGACCAGGTTGCGGTTGGGGCCCAGACCACGCAGGTTCAGCGTGGCAATGCCGGGCGTCTGCGCGGCGCCGGCCTGCGCACCTGAAACGAACTGGTTGCCGCCCGGAACGAACTGCGGCAACTGCTGCAGCACCGACTC
This sequence comes from Pseudomonadota bacterium, assembly GCA_026398735.1. Classification (GTDB taxonomy): domain Bacteria; phylum Pseudomonadota; class Gammaproteobacteria; order Steroidobacterales; family Steroidobacteraceae; genus ZC4RG30. The sequence continues at coordinate 93,960 of JAPLSH010000007.1, forward strand.
CACGGCGGTTGTCGATGAATTCTCTAGCGACTGGGTGTTGACGGTGACGATCGGGCTGGCCGCCGTCAGGTCGCGGCGCACGATGCGCGAACCAGTGATGGCGACTTCTTCCAAACCATCTTCTGCTGCCGCAACCGGCAATGCATTGACCAGCGCCGCAGCAACTGCTGCCGCAACCAGCCATCGCGAATTAGAACCAGACGTGTGTCCTTGTACAGACATAGTGACCCCTTCAAGATTTGTGTTGTAGCAAGCCAACGCAGGTTGAGTCCCGGCGCAGACGCGCTAGAAATACTAGAAATCTTGGGGAATGGCAATTCCTAGACGCGACGAATAGCTTCGCCGCGTCTCGAAACCGCAACAGCCTTAGCTGTCAAGCGCCCCGTGGCAGCTTTTGAACTTTCTACCTGACCCGCAGGGGCAGGGTTCGTTGCGGCCGACCTTGCGATCGCCCCGCACATAGGGGGCCATTGCCGCATCCATGTCTGCCGCGCTGGGCACCAGCCCGGGTTGGGGCGCCAGCACCGACGGCGCCTGCGCATGCTGCAACTGCAGCGCACGCGTCAGCCGCTCACGCTGTTCGGCTTCTTCGCGATCGATCTCTTCCTGACTGCGGATCTCGACCTTGGAGAGCAGCGATGCCGACTCGTGCTTCACACGCTCGAGCATGGCTTGGAACATCTCGAAGGACTCGCGCTTGTATTCATAGCGGTAGTCCTTCTGCGCATAGCCGCGCAGGTGGATGCCCTGGCGCAGGTAGTCCATGGCAGCCAAATGATCGCGCCACTGCTGGTCAAGGTTGCGCAGCACCACGTCGCGCTCCACCTGCCGCATGATGTCGGTACCGATGCGCGCCAGCTTCTCTTCGTAGTTGACGGCCACGGCTTCCAGCACGCGCGTGCGGAAAGTGATCTCTGCCAACTCTGGCTCCGCGGCAACCCAAGCCTGCGGATCAATAATGGTGTTGAAGTCGCGGGCCATCGATTCGGCCAGGCCCGCCAGATCCCAATCGCCGGGACCTGCCTGCTTGGGTACGTGGGTGTCGATCACAGCAGTGACGGCGTCATCGCGGATACTGGCCACTGCATCGGCCAGATCGGGGGCGCGCAGGATTTCGGTGCGCTGGTGATAGACCACCTTGCGCTGGTCATTGGCCACGTCATCGAACATCAGCAGTTGCTTGCGAATGTCAAAGTTATGCGCCTCGACCTTGCGCTGCGCTTTTTCAATTTGGCGCGTCAGCAGGCCACTTTCGATGACCTCGCCCTGCTTCATGCCGGCGATTTGTAGCAACCGCTTAGTGCGGTTGGGATCGCCGAAGATGCGCATCAGCGAATCTTCCATCGACAGATAAAAACGGCTGGAGCCCGGATCACCCTGACGACCCGAGCGGCCGCGCAGCTGGTTATCGATGCGGCGTGACTCGTGACGCTCGGTGCCGACGATGTGCAGACCACCAGAGGTCAGCACTGCATCGTGACGCAGCTGCCAAGCCTCACGCAGTTGCTGGCGCCGCGCGTCATCCACCACTTCGCCTGCAGCCACAAGCTCGGCAATCTCGGCTTCGAAGTTGCCACCGAGCTGAATGTCGGTGCCGCGACCGGCCATGTTGGTGGCGATGGTCACCGCGCCCGGGCGACCGGCCTGCGCCACCACCTGCGCCTCGCGATCGTGCTGCTTGGCATTGAGCACTTCGTGAGCGATGTCTTGTTTCTTGAGCAAGCCCGACAGGTATTCGGAGGTCTCTATGGACGTGGTGCCTACCAGCGCCGGCTGACCGCGCGTGGCGCAGTCACGAATGTCTTCGATGATGGCGGCGTACTTGTCGTCCTGCGTCAGGTAGACATAGTCGGCCATGTCCTTGCGCACCATCGGCCGGTGCGTGGGGATGACCACCACTTCCAAGCCATAGATCTGCAGGAACTCGGGTGCCTCGGTGTCGGCCGTACCGGTCATGCCCGAGAGCTTTTTGTAGAGGCGGAAATAGTTCTGGAAAGTGATCGACGCGACGGTCTGGTTCTCTTCGCGGATGCGCACGCCTTCCTTGGCCTCGACGGACTGGTGCAGGCCATCGGACCAGCGACGGCCCGGCATGGTGCGGCCAGTGAACTCGTCGACGATGATGACCTCGCCACCGCGCACGATGTACTCGACATCGCGGCGATACAGCGAATGCGCGCGCAACGCGGCATTGAGGTGATGCATCAGGCGGATGTTGGCCGCGTCATACAGGCTTTCGCCTTCGCGCAGCAGACCGGCCTCTGACATCAACTGCTCGATGGACTCGTGACCGGTCTCGGTGATGTGCACCTGCTTGGCTTTCTCGTCTACCGAGAAGTCGCCAGGGCCGTCTTCTTCTTTCTGGCGCACCAGCCGCGGCACGATATCGTTGATGTGCTGATAGAGCTCGGTGCTCTCATCGGCAGGACCGGAAATGATCAGCGGCGTGCGCGCCTCATCGATAAGGATCGAATCGACCTCGTCGACGATGGCATAGGCCAGTTGGCGCTGCACCCGGTCTTCGAACCTGAAGGCAAGATTGTCACGCAGGTAATCGAAGCCGAACTCGTTATTGGTGCCGTAGGTGATGTCACAGGCGTAAGCAGCGCGCTTCTGCTCAGCATCCTGCGCATTGCTGATGACACCGACCGTCAGACCCAGCATGCGGTAGAGCGGCGCCATCCACTCGGCGTCGCGCGCGGCCAGATATTCGTTAACGGTGATGACGTGCACGCCCTCGGCAGGCAGCGCATTGAGGTAGGCCGGCAACGTTGCCATGAGGGTCTTGCCCTCACCGGTGCGCATTTCGGCGATACGACCCTGATGCAGCGTGATGCCACCGATCAACTGCACATCAAAGTGGCGCATTTTCATGACGCGCGACGCGGCCTCGCGTACTACCGCAAAGGCTTCCGGCAGCAGCTGATCCAACGTGCTGCCGGCCGCCAAGCGCTCGCGGAACTCGGCAGTCTTGGCACCCAGCGCCTCATCGGACAGGGCCTTGAGTGCGGCCTCGTATTCGCCGGCGGCGCGCACCAGGCGCCCGAACCCGCTCACGATGCGGTCATTGCGGCTGCCAAACAAACGCGTCAAAAACTGGAGCACGAGTATTCCTTGGTCTAAAGCTGGGGCAGGCCCACCGCCGGAACCGTCCTGGAGGCTGCTGCCGATAAATAGCCCGGTATTTTACGAGACGCGCGGCCCGGACGGGTAACGATGTGCAAACAGGGACCCCTAACGCCCATCAGCGGCGGGCCAGGGCCAGTGGATCGACCGGCCGGCCGTCGCGCAACACCTCAAAATGCAGGTGTGGGCCGGTGGTACGGCCGCTCTCGCCCAGCAGCGCCACAGGCTGGCCACGCCGGACGGTCTGGCCTGCAACCACCAGGCTGCGCTGGGCATGGGCATAGCGGGTGACAAAGCCATTGCCGTGAGTGATCTCGACTATCGTGCCATAGCCGTCACGCCAGCCTGCTGCCGACACCACCCCGGCCGCTGCAGCAACCACTGCCGTGCCAGCACCGCCTGCAATGTCGATGCCTTGGTGCTGCGCCAACTCACCCGACAGCGGATCCGCTCGCTCGCCATACAGCGACGACAACACACCGCGATCCACCGGCCGGCCATCGGGTCGCAACGCTGCTGCCATACGGCGTGAAACCAACGCTGTTTCCAATACCGGCAGCTGTACGTCCTGCGACTCGATCCGCCGGCTTACCGCCTGCGCACGTTGTTCAAAAGCAGCCGTTGGCGCAGCCGGTGGCGCATCAAAGTTAAATTCTTGAGCAGGCAGCTGAGCCAGCTGCACCAGCCGGCGACCCAGCGTTTCAAGGCGCAGCAAGCGCGCTTCGAACTGCCCGAGGCGCAAGTCCAAGCCATCGAGGCGCGGCTGCTGCGGTGCGTCAACACTCAGAGGCACAGGCACAGCGATCAGGCTGCGCTGACCGGCGCGCACACCCAGAGCATAGGCAGTGGCCAACACCGACAGGCCTGCCACACTGGCAAACAACACCGCGAAGGGACGACGCGACAGCATGCTGCGCTCCGGAGCCAATGAACGCGTTACCCTAGGCGGCCGGAACCTCCATGTCCAATCGCCCACCCCGCAACTCATCACGCCGCCCGCAATCAGCCCAAGATGTGCTGAGTCGGGTCGCGCAGGGTATGGCGCGCGTAGCCCTTACCCAAGGTGCAGCGCAAATAGAAGACTTGCGGCAGCGTTTGGTAGCGCAGCTGCCTGCAGAGCTGGCGGCGCACGTCAGCGCAGTGATCTGCAAACCTGCACAAGCGCCGGCCGCAGCTGAGCTGGTGGTGTTCGTGGATGCGGCCGCCTGGGCGGCCCGGCTCAAGCTGTTGCTGGCCGAAGTGCCGCCTGAACTAGCACCGCAGGTGCCCGCTGATGCAACGGTCAAGGTGAAGGTCATGCCCGGTGGCAGCGCTCGCCGCTGATCAGCCGTTGGCGGCCTCGGGTAAGCTGCCTGGCTCCACATAGGAGATGGGCGCCTGCTCAGGCTTCTCGAAGATTACTTCCTGCCAAGCAGCCGGATCGTCGAGCAAAGCGCGCAGCAGCTTGTTGTTGAGTCCATGACCGGACTTGAAGCCCGAGAACTCACCGATGAGGCTATGCCCCAACAGATACAGGTCGCCGATGGAATCGAGGATCTTGTGTTTAACGAACTCGTCCTGCGACCGCAGGCCCTCTTCGTTGAGCACTCGCGACTCATCGAGCACGATGGCGTTGTCGAGGTTGCCACCTAGCGCCAGGTTGTGAGCGCGCAGAGTTTCTATGTCGCGCATGAACCCAAAAGTGCGTGCGCGGCTGACTTCCTTCAGGTAGCTGGTGGTCGAGAAATCCATCGTCGCTTGCTGCGAATGCAGCTTGAAGATCGGATGGTTGAACTCGATTTCAAAGTTGACGCGAAAGCCATCAAACGGCGTAAAGCGCGCCCACTTGTCACCGTCCCGCACTTCGATGGTCTTGAGCACGCGCACAAAGCGCTTGGGTGCGGCCAACTCGGCGATGCCTGCAGCCTGCAGCAGAAACACGAAGGGCCCGGCACTGCCATCCATGATGGGCACTTCGGGCGCGTTGACTTCGACGATGGCGTTGTCGATACCCAAGCCGGCAAAAGCCGACAGCAGGTGCTCTACCGTAGAGACTCGAGCCTCGCCCTGCACGATGGTGGTACCCAACGTGGTCTCGCCAACGTTGGCTGCAAACGCACGCACTTCAGGGCTGCCGGGCAGATCGACACGGCGAAAAATGATGCCGCTATCGGCAGGAGCCGGCTTCAAGGTCATGTAGATCTTGGTGCCGGTATGCAAGCCCACGCCAGTGGCGCGGATGCTGTTTTTTAGTGTGCGTTGACCAACCATGACAGCCGTAGCGGATATGCCGAAAAGGCTGGCTACCCTAACACACTGCGACCCAGAGCTTCAGCGCCAAACGCGGGGCGGCACAGAGGCCGCCCCACTTTGAAGTACTGCGATCAGTCAGCCTGACGACGCAGGAAGGCAGGGATGTCGAGCATGTCGTCTTTGTGTGATTCGACCTGCAGACCGTCACCCACCGCACGACGCTGCATCCCCGAAGCCCGCCCGATCGCCGGCGCTTCGAAGTCGTCGTAGTTGGGCGCAGCCATGCGTGAGGGCGAGGCCACGGTGCGAACCGTGCGCAGCACCGGTGCCGGCGCTGCCACACCGCCACGCTGCGCCACCGCCTCGACGACCGGTGCCGCAGCACGCGGCGCCGCAGCGCGGTTGAGGCCAGTGGCAACCACAGTGACACGCAGCTCGTTGGTGAGCGACGGATCGATGACCGTACCCACCACCACGGTGGCGTCCTCGGAAGCGAACTGTTTGACGATGTTGCCCACTTCCTGGAACTCGCCGATGGACAGATCCATGCCGGCGGTAACGTTGACCAGAATGCCGTGGGCACCGGCCAGATCGATGTTCTCCAGCAGCGGCGAGGACACAGCGGCCTCGGCGGCGATGCGGGCACGGCCCTCACCACGACCAATACCCGTACCCATCATCGCCATGCCGGTCTCGGCCATGACTGTGCGCACGTCAGCGAAGTCGACGTTGATGAGGCCCGGACGGGTGATCAGCTCGGCAATGCCCTGCACTGCGCCCTGCAACACCTGGTTGGCAGCGCCGAAGGCATCGAGCAGCGTGGTGTTACCACCCAACACGGTCAGCAGCTTCTGGTTCGGGATAGTAATGAGCGAGTCGACGTACTTGGACAGTTCGGCGACGCCAGCATCAGCAGCACGGGCGCGCTTGGGTCCTTCCATGTCGAAGGGGCGCGTAACCACGGCGACGGTGAGGATGCCGAGTTCTTTGGCAACCTGCGCAACGATGGGTGCTGCACCGGTACCGGTGCCACCACCCATGCCGGCAGCGATGAACAGCATGTCGCTGCCTTCGATCAGCTCGGCGATGCGATCACGGTCCTCTTGGGCAGCTGCTTTGCCGGTTTCGGGGTTGGCGCCAGCGCCCAGACCCTTGGTGATTTCGGCGCCAATCTGCAGCAGGGTTTTGACCTGGGAATGTTTGAGCGCTTGGGCGTCTGTGTTGACGCACATGAAGTCCACGCCATCGATACCGGTGCTGGCCATGTGAGCGACGGCATTGCCGCCACCACCGCCAACGCCGATGACCTTGATGACGGCATTTTGACTATAGGCATCCATCATTTCGAACATGTGCGCGACTCCTCAAGGTGTACGGTAAAAATAAAACAGATTCACGATTTGAACCAGCCTTTCATGCGTTCAGAAATGCTGGTGAACGAAGAACGTCTGCGACCGGCGCGCTGACTCATCAAGTAGTCACGCCCGTACAGCAACAAACCCACTCCAGTGGCATGCATCGGGTCTTGGATGAACTCCACAGAACCCTTGCCAAGCTGCGGCACGCCTAATCTCACGGGCATGTGAAAGATTTCTTCTGCAAGGTCAATTGCCCCTTGCATCTTCGAGCTGCCGCCAGTAAGCACGATGCCCGCTGCCACCAATTCCTCGAAGCCGCTGCGCCGCAGTTCATCGCGGATCAGCACAAACAATTCTTCGTAGCGCTTCTCGACCACCTCGGCCAAGGTCTGCCGGGCCAGCCGGCGCGCAGGTCTATCGCCGACGCTAGGCACTTCGATGCTCTCGTCAGCGCCAGCCAGCTGCGCCAGTGCGCAGGCATGGCGGATTTTGATGTCGTCTGCGTACTGCGTGGGCGTGCGCAAAGTGACCGCGATATCGTTGGTCACCGTGTCGCCGGCCAACGGGATGACCGCGGTGTGACGGATCGCGCCGCCATGAAACACCGCCAGATCAGTCGTGCCGCCGCCGATGTCGACCAAGCACACACCCAAGTCTTTTTCGTCCTCAGTCAGCACGGCGTAGCTTGATGCCAGCTGCTCCAGCACGACGTCATCGACGGTCAGGCCGCAACGCTGCACACACTTGACGATGTTTTGGGCAGCACTTTCAGCACCGGTCACGATGTGCACGCGTGCTTCTAGCCGCACACCAGCCATGCCAATGGGATCGCGGATGCCTTCCTGGCCATCAATCACGAACTCCTGCGGCAGTACGTGCAGGATTTTTTGATCAGCGGGAATGGCCAGCGCCTTGGCGGCGTCCATCACATTGGCCACGTCCTCGGCAGTCACCTCGCGATCGAGGATCTTGACCATGCCGTGGGAGTTGAGGCTGCGGATATGGCTGCCGGCAATACCAGCAAAGACCGTGCTGATGTTGCAGTCGGCCATCAACTCGGCCTCCTCTACAGCACGCTGTATGGACGACACGGTGGATTCGATATTGACCACCACACCGCGCTTTAAGCCGCGTGACGGATGCGAACCGCGTCCGATGACCTCAATGGTGCCGTCGGGGTGCAGTTCACCGACCAGCGCCACCACTTTAGAGGTGCCGATGTCCAGACCCACGATCAATTCGCGGTCATCTCGTCTAGCCATTGTTGCGCGACTCCTTGGCGATGCGACGACCGACGGCAAAACCGTTGGCGTAACGCAGGTCCACATAAGTAATGCCGGACACGTCGGTCGCGAGGATGCGCGAACCAGCCGTCATGAATCTTTCAAAGCGTGTATCAATCTGACGCTGGCCCAGACGCAGCACTACGCCGCTATCGAGCGTCATCTGCCAGGCGCCGCGACCATCCATAGACACACCAACCAGACGCAGACCGATACCGGCCAGACGCCCTTGAGCATCGAGGAAGCGCCGTGTGACAGCCGACTCGGATCCGGGTGGCCCGGACAGTTGCGCCAACTCCGGCGGTATATGCGAGAGGCCATGCACGAATACTTCGCCGCGGGCATTGAGCAAGCCGTTTTCGCCCCAGCGTGCCACCGGCACTTGTTCGGTGAAGTGCACTTCCAGCCCAGTTGGCCAGCTGCGGCCCACCGTGACCGAATCAACCCAGGGGATTTCGCGCACTGCCTGCTGTACGCGAGCCAAATCAACGCCCACCAAACCCTCGTTGCGACTGATCAGACGCACAGCTTTTTCAACCTGCAGTGCGGAGACGCGTTCAAAGGGGCCGGCGACGCGCACTTCCTTGATGTTAAGATCGAGCGCAGCGCGCACACCAATCACCGCAGCCAATGCCACCAGCACCACCACGGCCGTGCGTGTCCAACCACGCCACTGCAATTGCGGCAGCGACGGCAATGAGGGCAAACGCCAGCTAAGACCCTGTGTCAGCGGACGCCGACGGGCACGATTGCGACGCTTGCCACCAAATCCAATCACGCTGCTGCTCCCTCGCGGGCACGCCGCACGAAGCTGGTTTCCAGCACCTGCCAGCACAATTCGGCAAAGTCCATGCCGGCAGCACGTGCGGCCATCGGCACCAGACTGTGATCGGTCATGCCAGGTACGGTGTTGACCTCCAGCAGCATTGAACGGCCTGCCTGATCGGCCATGAAATCAACGCGGCCCCAACCCTCGGCGCCGATGGCATCGAATGCCGCCAACGCCAAACTAGCCATGTGGGCTTCGGCAGGCGCCGACAGGCCCGACGGGCAGTGATAGCGGGTGTCATCGCGAAGGTACTTGGCTTCGTAGTCGTAAAAGGCGCGTGCGGTTTCAATGCGAATGGCTGGCAGGGCGCGACGATGTAACACAGCAACGGTGTACTCAGCCCCTGTCACCCAAGGCTCGGCGAACACCACACGATCCACCGCAATAGCCTGTTCGAAAGCGGCCTGCATCTGACCGGCTTCATCTACGCGACTCATGCCGACACTGGAGCCCTGCGTGGCCGGCTTGACGATCAGCGGCAAACCAAAGCGCTCCACTGCGATCTGACAATCGGCTGCACTGCGCAGTACGACCATATCGGGTGTGGGCACACCTACCGCGGAGGCCAAGCGCTTGCTGCGCAGCTTGTCCATGCCAACAGCAGAGCCGAGCACACCGCTACCGGTGTAAGGGATGCCCAGCATCTCCAATGCGCCCTGCAGCGTGCCGTCCTCACCGCCGGGGCCATGCAAAGCAATCCAGACACGCTCAATACCGCGGTCGCACAGCTGTTGCAGCGGCGTGTCGCGCGGATCAAAGGCCTGCGCATCGACGCCACGCGCTTGCAGCGCCTGCAGCACTGCGGCACCAGACTTGAGCGATACCTCACGCTCGGGTGAGTTGCCGCCCAGCAGCACAGCCACCTTGCCAAACTCTGCAGCAGCGGTAATGCGCCGCAGGCGCGAAGGATCATGGGTCAGATTCATGCGGCTTCTCCGACGATGCGCACTTCGGGCGTCAACGTGCAGCCTTGGGTGCGCGCGACTTCTCGCTGCACATGCGCCATCAGCTGCTCGATGTCGCGGGCTGTGGCATCGCCCGTATTGAGGATGAAATTGGCGTGTTTGCGAGACACCTCAGCGCCGCCGATGCGACAGCCTTTGAGTCCCGCGGATTCAATGAGTCGCGCAGCGTGATCACCGGGCGGGTTGGTGAACACCGAGCCGCAGCTCCACTCACCGATGGGTTGCGTCTGACGGCGGCGCTCTAGCAACTCACGCATGGCGCCGGCATCACTGCGTGCAGCAAACCGCAAGGTGGCAGACAGGAAGCGCTCGCCTGATCGGGCGGCATCGAGCGGCTCCACATGGCGATAGCCGACACGAAACGCGTCGGGCTCGCGGCTATGCACGCCACCGAGCTCATCTAGCGTCTCGACACAGACCACGTGCTGCCAAGTGTCGCCGCCAAACGCACCTGCGTTCATTGCCAATGCGCCGCCCAGTGTGCCGGGAATGCCTGCAAACCAACCGGCCGGACCCAGGTCCCAACGCCCGCACTGACGCGCAATGCGCGCACAGGGCACGCCGGCTTCGACATACACATCACAGTCACCGCGCTGTTCAATGGTGCCCAGCGCAGACTGCGTTGACACCACCACCCCACGGATACCGCCATCACGCACCAGCAGGTTGCTACCCAGGCCGATCCACAGCAGCGGTGTGCCGCCAGGCAAGCTGCACAGAAAGTCGAGCAGTTGCTGACGATCTGTCGGCTCAAACCAAACATCAGCCGGACCACCCACATGCCATGAGGTATGCCGCGACAACGGCTCGTCGCGACGCACCTGGGATTCGAAGCGGGGATCGATAGCCAAGCTCATGGCACACCCAGGGC
>JAPLSH010000008.1:0-87102 GCA_026398735.1 Pseudomonadota bacterium
TCCGCGCCCGAAGATCGCTGGATCAAAGCCCCGCCCAAAGAAGCCGTGCCCACGGTTACATTTCGCGATCGCGGCGAACTGACTGCCGGACCCGAACACATCGAGTTCGGTTATCTGCTCGAGGCGCACACACGCGGCGACTGCTATGTGTACCTGCGCGACAGCAACGTGCTGGCCGTGGGCGATGTGGCTTCACCGCTGCGCGACCCAATGCTCGACTGGTTCACAGGCGCTTGGCTTGGCGGACGCGTTGATGCAATGGATGTGCTGCTGAAGCTGGCCAACGCGCAGACGCAGATCGTGCCGGCCTATGGTGCAGTGATGACCCGCGCGCAGCTGCAAGCCGAGCGCGACCTCATGTTCAAGATTTACGAGCGCACCGCAGCGCTGACCGGCAAGGGCAACAGCGCTCAAGACATGCTCGATGCCGGTGTGCTGGGTGATGTCGGCCGCACCTTCCAAGACCCCTACCGGTTTCTTTATGACGTCGCAAAAGGCTTTCAAGCCCACTACACCAACTTCGGCGGCAATGTTGTCTAAGCACAATCTCCGTACCGGGCGGACACTCCCGGCTCTCGTCGCACTGGCACTTAGCACCCTGACATGGGGCGCAATGCTGCTACTGCCGTCCACCGGCAACGCCGCGACGCCGGCACAAGTCACCACCACCCCCAAGCTCACGCTGGGCGATCTGGTGCGTGCCGGCAAACGCGACTCAGTGTTGGCGGCGATCACCTCACCGGACGTAGACGTCAACGAGAAGGCTCCTGATGGATCCACCGCGTTGATGTGGGCCACCTTCAATGTCGATGTCGACATGGTGAAGGCACTGCTCAAGGCTGGCGCCAAAGCCGATGTCACCAACCGCTTTGGTGCCTCCGCGTTGGGCGAGGCCGTCAAAGTCGATAACTTCGATCTGGTGAAGTTGTTGTTGGATGCCGGTGCCAACGTCAACTCACCCAATGCCGACGGCCAGACTGCACTGATGCTGGCCATCAGCATCGGTTCACAGCCGGTGGCCAAGCTGCTCATCCAGCGCGGCGCAGACGTCAATGTGGTCGAAAGCTTCCGCAGTCAGAACGCGCTGATGTGGGCTGCTGGCGGCAACCTGCCCGAGACACTCGACCTGTTGTTGGCCCGTGGCGCCAAGAACGTGAACCTGCGCGCCCACAGTGATGACTGGGCCCGCCAGATGACCTCAGAGCCGCGCGCACAGTTCGGCAGTCGTCAGACTGGCGGCTTAACTGCGCTGCTCTATGCAACCCGCTCCGGCTGCTACAGCTGCGTTGTGTCGTTGCTCAAGGCCGGTGCCGACATCAACCTGCCCAATCCAGATGGCGTCACGCCGCTGATCAACGCGTTGGACAACCGGCGCTATGACATCGCGATGTTGCTCATTGAGAAGGGTGCCAACGTGCACACCTGGGATATGAGTGGCCGCACGCCCATCTACGTGGCCATCGACATGAACTCGTTCCGCGGTGATGGTGCTTTCGGTGGTCGCGTAGCGCCCGAGGGCATGGCCGGGGCCGCTGTCGGCAAAGAGCGCGCGCCTGTCAGTGCGATGGATGTGGTCAACCGTCTGTTGGCGATGAACGTCGATGTGAACCATGAGCTGACGCGCAAGCGCCCCTATGGTGCCGGCCGCAGCCGCTTCGCCGAATACGATCTGCGGGGCGGCGTCAGTGCGTTGTATGTCGCTTCGATTCGCCACGATCACGTTTCAATGCAGGCACTGCTGTCACATGGCGCTGAAGTGGATCTGGCCAATGTGTTTCGCATGACGCCGCTGATGGTAGCTGCGGGCATGAGCGGCGCAGCTCGCACCAATGGTGGTGGCGCTCTGGCACCCGGCGATGTGCAAGCCATGGCGATCAAGACCATCGACTTGCTGGTCGATGCCGGGGCCAATATCAACGCGCAGGTCACAGACAGCCGCACCTATACGGCCAAGCTCAACTCGTATGTGCAGGGTCGCGATCAAGAAGGCCGCACAGCACTGATGGCAGCGGTGGAGAACGGTCGTGATCGCGTGGTCAAGCATCTGCTGGAGCGCGGTGCTGATGTATCGATCAAAGATGCCGCTGGCAAAACTGCACTAGACATCGCACGTCTGCCTGCCGCGGCCGGACCCGGTGGTGCACCGCCCAGCGCTGCAGCGGCAGCATCGCGCAACGCGATCATCGCGCTGCTCGAAGCGCGCAAGTAACACAACCCTTAAAAAGGCGCCCATAAAAAAGGCCGGCATCACTGCCGGCCTTGATTAAGTGTGGCCCCTACACGGGGCCACCGCCGCACCGCATCAGTGGTGCATCGTCGCCAGCGTGGCGGCATCCAGATGCGAGATCGAGCGGGTGTCCTGGAAGGCACGAATACCCTCAATACCCTGCTCGCGACCGATGCCCGAGAGCTTCATGCCGCCGAACGGCGCACGCAAGTCCAGGCGATTAGCGCCGTGGTCGTTGGTCCACACATAGCCGCAGACCAGCTGACCACCCACGCGGTAAGCGGCCGCCGTATCGGCCGACCACACCGAGCCAGCCAGACCGGCCCACGTGTCATTGGCCATACGGATGGCCTCTTCTTCGGTATCGAAGGGGATGACCGGAATCACGGGGCCGAACTGCTCTTCGGTCACCACGCGCAGCGAGTGCGACGGGTTGACCACAATGGCCGGGCGCACGAAGTTGCCGCCGGCCATGTCACCACCGGGCAGCTCGCCGAACTCCAGCACCTGCGCACCGGAAGCCTTGGCTTCAGCGATCAGTTCATCGACGAACTTCTTCTGCACGGGTGAGTGCAGCGGGCCCATGGTGGTGGTCGGGTCCATGCCATAGCCGAGCTTGGCCTTGGCAAGACGATCCGACAGAGCCTTGACCACCTCATCCATGCGCGAACGGTGCACATAAACGCGCTTGGCGTTCATGCAGATCTGGCCCGTGGTATCAAAGATGGCCGCAAACAGACGATCCATGTGCGTGTCGTCGATGATCGCGTCCTTGAGGAAGATGGCGGCATCGTTGCCACCGAGCTCCAGCGTGACGCGCGTGAGGCTGGCCGAGGCCAGTTCCATCATCTTCTTGCCACCGCCTACCGAACCGGTGAAGCAGACCTTGGCCACGTCGGTGTTGCGGATCAACGCGCTCATGTTGGCGTCGGGACCGGTGACCACATTGAGCACGCCCGGCGGCAGCTTCTCGGCGATACGCTGCACCACGCGAGTGGTGGACAGCGGCGCGGTCAGCGGCGGCTTAACAATGACGGTGTTGCCAGCCAACAAGGCATGCGGCAGCGCCGCGCCCAGGATGGCGATGGGCCAGTTAAAGGGGACGATGATCGACACCACGCCCAGCGGCTGATAGCTGACGGTGGTCTCGGTGGCGATATGCCCCGGGACCGGCTTGAGCACCTTGCTGGCGTTGACTTCATCGGTATGCATCAGCGCCAGGTTCCAGCGGATCTGCAGCACCAGTGCATCGACCCAGCCTTCAATGCGGACCTTGCCGTTTTCCTGCGACAGCAGAGCGCCGTCTTCAGAGGCAAACGGATTGGGTGAATCGGGCACGCCTTCGATGGCAGCCTTCATGTGCTCGGCGCGCTGCTGCGGGGTGAGCGCAGACCAGGCCGGATAGGCGCCCTTGGCGGCAGCCACCGCATCGGCCACATCTTGGACAGTCGCCGAAGCGGCATAACCCACCACACCTCCGGCCCTGGCCGGATCAGCAATAGCCATCTTTTCGGCGGTCTGACGTTCCTTGCCACCGATGTACAACGCGGTCGTGACGGTCTCGGACATGTGGGTTCCCCTTCTCGATTTTGACGGGCCGTGAAGCAGCAAGTTTAACCACCTTTTTGTCGCTGGCGCTGCGCGCATGGCTCGCCCCCGCCGGCCCGCAGTGATAGAACAGTACAGACGGCACAAGGGGGGATTCCAATGCTGCGATCAGGACTGTCGATCTTTGCGGGCGGGCTGCTGCTGGGCGCCGCTGCGCCCAGTCAGGCCCAACGCCTGTTTGCCGGCGATTCTGCCGCCACCTTCACCACCGAACAGGCCACCCGCGGCCAAGCGGTCTACGCGCGCGTCTGTGTGTCCTGCCACGGCGCTGCGCTGGAAGGCACGCCCTTTGGAGTGCCGCTCAAGGGCGCCAGCTTCGAGGGCCATTGGCGCGACCGGTCGCGGGCCGACTTCTCGCAGCAGGTGCGCAGCACCATGCCGCCGCGCGGTCTGGGGTCGGTCAGCGGCCAGGCCTATGCCGATATCGAAGCTTGGGTGATGCAGATGAACGGTCACAAGCCCAGCGGCAGAGGCGCTGTGGCGGTCGCCGCAGCAGCACCGGCCGCCGCACCCGACGCACGCGTCGCTGGCGCCGCAGTGGGCCAGGTGCAACGCGTGGGTGGTAACGATCCGGTGTTCCAGCAGATTCAGGCGGCACGCAAAGCACGTCTGGCCGCACTAACACCCGTCACCGACGCGATGCTGCGCGAACCCAGCGTCAACGACTGGTTGATCTGGCGCCGTCGCTATGACGCACTGGGCTACAGCCCACTGGCGCAGATCAACCGCAGCAACGTCTCGCAATTGCGCCCCGCTTGGAGCTGGTCGCTACCCGAGAGCATGAACGAGATCACGCCACTGGTGCATGACGGCATCATGTTCATCTATAGCGGTCCGGTCGTGCAGGCCTTGGATGCCGCCACGGGCGATCTGCTGTGGCAGTACCTGCGCACACTGCCAGACGAGTTCGATAACGGCCGTGCAGCGCGCGTCAAAACGCTGGCCCTGCATGGCACCAGCCTGTATGTGCCCACCACCGACGGCCATATGGTGTCGCTGGATGCGCGCAGTGGCGCCGTGCAGTGGGATAGCGAAGTAATCCCGATGGCGCAGCGCAGCAGCATCGGCAAGGCTGAGGGTGTGGCGCTGCACCTCAACGGTGGCCCTATCGTGGTGAAGGGCAAAGTCATCATGGGCGTCAGCCTTGGGCTGGAGAAGTCGCCGGGCGGTTGCTTCATCATTGCCCTCGATGCTGCAACGGGTCGCGAGCTGTGGCGCTTTCATACCATCGCCCGACCGGGTCAACCCGGTGGTGACAGCTGGAACGGCGCACCGGTCAATGAGCGCTATGGCGGCGGTGTGTGGACCGCAGGCAGCTACGACCCGGAACTCGATCTACTCTATTTCGGTATCGGCAACACCTACAACAGCGCCACACTGCTGGAGCCGCGACCCGGCGCCAAGGGCGTAAGCAACAACGATGGGCTGTATACCGATGCCACGGTCGCACTGCGTCCGGACACGGGCGAGCTGGCCTGGCATTACCAACACCATCGTCGCGATGTGTGGGACTTGGACTGGGTGTTCGAACAATCACTGGTCACGCTGCAAATCGATGGTAAGCCACGCAAGCTGGTGGTGACTGCCGGCAAGACCGCACTGTTTGACGCATTAGATGCAGCAACCGGTGCCTTTGTGTTTGCCAAAGATCTGGGCGTGCAGAACCTCGTCACGCATGTAGACCCGGTCACGGGCGAGAAGCATGTGAACCCCGCTGTGCAACCGGAGGCCGGCAAGGCCAAGCTGCTGTGCCCCTCCGCGGCCGGTGGTCGCAACTGGCCTGCCACAGCTATTAACCCCGATAGCGGCGTGCTGTTCGTGCCCATCACCGAAAGCTGCAGCGACTACACCTATGCGCCGCGCAGTGCGGCAGAGACCGCAGCCGGTGGCGCAGACATGCGCTTTGCACCGCGCCTACCGCCTGGCAGCGACGGCAAGTTTGGTCGCTTCGTGGCATTGGATCTGAAGACGCGTGAGATCCGCTGGGCCCATCGTCAACGCATGCCGATTGCAGGATCGGCATTGGCCACTGCCGGTGGTGTGGTGTTCAACGGTGATCTGGATCGGCACTTCACTGCCTATGATCAAGATAGCGGCGCAGTGCTGTGGCAAACGCGGCTTAACGCCGCGCCGGAGTCTTCACCGATTACCTACAGCGTGAACGGCAAGCAATACATTGCAGTGGTAGCCGGTGGCGGCAGTGCCTATGGTGCGATGGGTCGAGGGCTGGTACCCGAGCTGGCCTCACCAGCCGCCAACATCACGCTGACCGTGTTTGAGTTGCCGCAGGCACGTAACTGAGCAGCAGGTAATCAGAGCCGCTGTCACCCAATTGGGGTGACAGCTCTTGCTGCAACTGCAGGCCGGCCTCTGCTGCCGCCTGCAGCACCTGCTCACGACTCCAGCAGCGCACCGTAAAGCGATCGACGTAACTGCCACCACCGAGCTCCTCGCCCAGCACGACTTTTTCGGTGTAATCGAACAAGTCACCGCCCAGCGGCTTCATGGTGACTGTGCGTTGCAGCCGGCGCTTGCGTACGCGGCGGTTATGAAAAAGCTCGCGCGCCGGCACATCGAGCAGCAGCAAGCCGCCGGACTGTGCATCGCCGCTTGCAGATCCTGTGGTGTCAGCAGATAGATCACTACGGTGAACACACACAGCGCCAAGTCATGGCGCGCGTCGCCGCTGTAGTCCTGCAGAGTGCTTTGGATGCACTCGATGTCAGCAGATGTATCTGATTGGCGCAGCAGGGCCAGCATCGGACCGCTGGGCTCTACGGCAGTAACGCGATAACCCGCCTCGGCCAAAGGCAGCGCCATGCGCCCCGTGCCAGCACCAAACTCAATGATGGCAGCGCCTGCGGGCAGCAGATCGCGTATGACATCGACCGTGGTGTCGGTCAGCCAGTTATAGAACTCACCAAAGTCTTCTTGATAGACCAGGTCATAGACCGGCGCCAAAGTATCGTGCGGGCGAGTCATGCAAGCACGTCAGCGATCCATTGCACTGCGCACATCCAACAGCACCTGATCAATGGCATCAACGCGGATCAGCCCACGACGCGGATATTCCAAGTCCAAAATCACAGCCAGCGTCATGGCAACGACCACTGAAAAAAGCGAAATGTTGAACCAAGCGCGTGGGCCCATCGTGCGGGTGTTATAGCCGGTGAGCAGTGCCGCTATCAGCCCAAAGCACCCCAACATGTAATAGACAATCTGCGGCGGGTGGTTTTCGGTAGACGCTGTGCGCGTCGTGGTGATGTCTATCATAGCGTTGAGCGCAGGCAGCAGAAGCATTGCCGACTGGGGCGCAGCATCCGGCGAACGCACTGCCCCAACAGCAGCGGTCCATATTTGTGACTGCAGTTTTGCTGACTGTTCCAAAGCCACGCGGGTCGCCTGCAAATCTTCGACATCACGAAACGCCGCAATTCGCGCACTGGTGTAATCGCGAAATAGTTGACGCAGCGCGGGCTGGGCCTCGGCGGGGAGCATGTCCAGACGCAGCCATGCCGTACCGATGTCGTTGGCCTCCTGGGTCACCAGATGGCGACGATCTTCTAACCGGGATGCAGCACCAAAGAAAGTAAAGCCCAGCAGTAGACCCAACATTGAAAACACTGCCGTCTCAGATGCACTGCCGCCTTTCTCTTCGTCAGTCGGACGCAAGCGCTGCGCCAGCTTCTGGCCCAGCAAATACATGCCTATCATCGCCATCAACAACGCAAACACACTCAGTGCGTTGATCGTCAGAAAGTTCATCGGCTAGCTCCCTTAACGGCCGGTCAGCGGAACAGTTTCAGATCTAATGCCTGCACCAGATACTGTTCGCCCGCCTCATTGGGGCCGAAGTTATTGGCGGTGTGCAAGCCTTCGCGAAAGCGCGTGGGCTTGTTCGGATCACGCAGTATTGCATCCATATCGATGACTGCATCAAACGCGCCGCTGCTGCGGATCCACTCATTGAGCTGACCGCGCAGCTGCTCTTTCTGCGGCGACCAGAAGCCTGCAAACGGCACACCCTCAAAGGGCAGCACGGTGGCAGCGATCACCTTCACACCTGCTGCACGGGCACGCACAGCCAGCTGCAGATACGCCGCTGTCAGATCCTGCAGCGTCGGCATCAGCGCCGCATCAACCACCGCGCCGCCGGGCTGACCGATATCGTTGGCTGCATCGGCCAAAATCACATGCGTGATGCCAGGCACGCCCAACACATCGCGATCAAAGCGCGTCAAGCCAGCATCACCACCACCGGGATAAGGGCGCGTGAGCGGGTTGGCCACCATCGACGCATTGACGACCGACACGTTGCGTCCTGCGGCCTGCAAACGTTTGGCTAGCAGTTCTGGCCAACGGCCCTCACCTGCTGTGCGTGTGGTGCCCAGCACCACTACTGTTGAGCCGCGCTTGACCGGCAGCACATCGAGTCGTGCCACAAACAAGCGTGCGCCGGCCTGTGCACCGGCCATGACGGCATCGCGTGTGTAGTCGCCCTCGGCGGAGACCTGCGCCTCGGGCGCGGTGGCTGCAGCGGCCTGATCCTGACCCGCCAGCGCACGGTGATAGGTCTCGGGCAGGGTTTCATCAGGCAGATACAGACTGATGAGCAGCTCTGCGCCAGCGGCAACCGAGATTGGCAGCGGATCACTGAAGGCCGGCGCACCCACCGGGACAACGATTGAAGGCGCTCCAGCGAAGCTCAGCGGCAACGCAGCACCCTCCCCTTGGCCGTTTCGTGCACGCAGTACGGTGGCGGCAGCAATGCGTAGCGGCTTAGTGCCATAGGCATTGGTGAGCACCACGCGCAGTGTGGAACCTGCGACAGAGACTTTGACTCGTTGGCGCACTGTCTGATTTTTGAGCGGCTTGAGCTGCCCCACCTGCGCCATGGGCGATGCCTGCCAAGCGCCCAACCAGCCCTGCGGCGCTGCCATCGCAGCGGTACCCACGCAGTTCGCGCTTAGCGCAACAGCGAGCAGCAGTGTTCGGCGCATGATCACATCTCCAAGTAGGGGCATAGCAGCCCGTGCGAGTGCGGGTAGAAAGGGTGCAGTATTACTGTGCAGCAGCCCTCGCCGCCGCAGGGTGAAGTGTCACACCAATCGAGTCAGGAAATCGTCATGGACATGGGCATACGCGGTCGCAGGGCTTTGATAAACGGCGCCAGCGCTGGCATGGGCTTGGCCGCAGCGCAGTTTCTGGCCGCAGAAGGCGTGGATCTGGTGTTGGTGGCGCGCGGTGCCGATCGGCTCATGCAAGCCGCACAGCAGATAAGCGACAACTACGGCGTACACATCGCCACCGTCGCCGCCGACCACAGTACAGATGAAGGTCGGGAACGCATCCTTGCCGCGTGCCCCAACCCGGACATTCTGGTGGCCACCTGCTCGCCGCCGCCCATGACGCCTGACCATAGCGCTATCAGCATGGCCCAGTGGCAGGCCAGCCTCGACACCGGCCTCATGAGCCCGGTGCAGTTCATAGAGGCCGTGTTGCCGGGCATGGTGCAGCGCAAGTGGGGACGCATCGTCAACATCGCCACCATTGCTGCCAAGTATCCCTTGGAACTGCGCATCCTCAGCGGCGCGCCACGCGCTGCGCTGATCAACTACACCGTGGCCGTTGCGCGGCGCGTGGCTGCAGACAATGTGACACTCAATGCCGTGTTGCCGGGCATGTTCCATACGGCCACTGTGCACGATCAATTCACGGCCACCGCGCAGCGCAACGGCACCAGCTACGACCAGGAAGTGGCCAAGTTCGTCGAAGCACATCAGATCCCGGCCAAACGCTTTGGTGAGCCGCGTGATGTAGGCTCGCTAGTGGCCTGGTTGTGCAGTGAGTTTGCCGGCTACATTACCGGCCAGAGCATCGTGGTCGATGGCGCTACCACGCGGTCAACGTTCTAGGACATGCGGCCATGAGAACACTACAGCAGCATCTCTCAGCTTACGGCGCGTATCACCGCGACCGGCGCAATGTCATCACCCACTTCATCGGCATACCGATGATCGTGTTGGCTGTAGTCACGTTGCTGTCGCGACCGGCATCACTGGCTGTGGCAGTAGCCGCGGTGCTAGCGCTCTATTACCTGATTCTGGATCGCAAGCTGGGATTGATAATGACTGCCCTACTGGCACTGTCGGTGTGGATCGGCAATGTCTTGGCGGCACTGCCCACTCATACATGGCTTGCAGTGAGCATCAGCGGCTTTGCCGTCGGCTGGGTGCTGCAGTTCATTGGCCATGTGTTTGAAGGCCGCAAGCCGGCGTTCATCGACGACATCATGAGCTTGGCCATCGGGCCACTGTTTGTAGTGGTGGAGGCGCTGTTTGCCTGTGGGCTGTTGCCGCAGCTCAAGGCCGAGCTGCACGCAGGGGCTGGAACGCCCTGAGGCAGCGCTTAGATAATTTGGCGCGTGTGCCGGCGCAACCAAGCATCAAGGCGGTTCTTCTCAAACGTTCTGGCTTCCAGAGAGCCGATCACAAAAGATAGCGTTGCCTTGCTTGATGCCTTGAGTTCAAGGCCATTGATACGCAGGAAAACATAGGTTGCCGCCAGGCCGACGCGCTTGTTACCGTCGATAAAGCCGTGGTTCATCGTCAGGCTTTCCCACAGTGCAGCAGCCTCTTCAATAAGGTCTTTATAGTAACCGGACTGAGGTCGAGCCAACGCTGCCTCAATCAATCCTGCGTCACGGATTCCCGGCGCACCGCCGAAATGCTCCAACTGGCGTTGGTGCAAGGCCAGCACATCCTGCATGTCCGGGTACCAAGTGGCGCCCATACCTGGATTACTTGGCTAACGCTTTGTAGACCGCGCTGTACCGCTCGATGCTCTCTTCGTGATACCGGCGCACCAGATCGCGAGTGCTGCCTTGACTCTGCTGCTGGTCGAACTGTGCCTTGGACATCACGACTGCCACATCACGGCCGTTCTTTTGGATCAGAACGGGCTCGCTGATGGCGTCTTCAAGAAGTTCACCAAAACGATTCTTGGCATCGGTGGCTTGCATGACTTTCATGATCAGCGCCTCGCCCTAGGGCAGACAAACAGGCTATCTAACCTAAATAGCTAAATTAGCTAGTTGAGTCAACCGATCCTGTCTGGTTACGGCAGGCGTACTGGCGCTGGCACACCGGGCGAGTGCTCCGGTCTTGCGCCACGCGGCGCGGCACTGCACACCCAGTCCACCGGCTGCTCGCCGTTGCCACCTTGCAGGTGCGCGACGTTCGGGTAGGCACACATCGTACGTGTGCCGGCCTTGGGCAGGTGCTGGGCCAGCACCACTTCCGGTGCGCGCGCACCCTCCACCCACTGCTCAAGGGTGCTGATCCAGTCAACGCTGTAGGCACCACTGCAATGACCCATCGCTGGCACCAAGAACAATCGGTAAAAGCTTTGGGTCTGCGGCAGACCGCCCTGCTTGGCCACTACGCTCTCGTAGTAGTTGATGGTCTGTTCAGTGGGAATGCCCGGGTCGGCCCAGCCGTGGTAGCTAACGATGCGGCCACCGCGTGACTTGAAAGCCGACAGGTCTGTGTTGAGCGCATCCAAGCCCGGTGCTCCACGTCGCGCCGCGATTAAGTCGCGCGCGGGATCGAGGCTGTACAGATCCCACTGCGGTGCATTCAATGCCACTGCAAACGTATCGACGGCCACATCCGACAAGCGCGACACGCTGCTACCCCAACCACTCTCGCTGCCCGGCGCCAGCCCCGGCGAAATCAGCTCGCCTGTCTTGGGATTGCGCAGTGCGCCAGAGATGCGATCGGCCACGGCCACCTGCTCTGCGGTCAAGCAACTGCCCGGCGCATCACCGGCCTTGCACGCAAGGCTGCTGGCTTTGAAGTCGCAGGCACGCGGGTCTTGTATCTCGCCGTCTTTGAGTCCATCGCGTGCATCGCACTGGGCCAAGGCACCCTTGTGCAGCAGGGCGAACTGGTCCGGCCCCAGCACCGCTGGTTTGTCCTTGGGCAAGTTCGCCACCAGCGTACTGGTCCAACGTGCCTGCTGACGCATCCAATCATTGGCCGGTGCGCCAACCACCACGCCATCAAAATCTTCGGGGTATTGCTGCACGGCCTTAAGGCCTTGCTTGCCACCGGATGAACAACCATTCCAATAGGCATAGCGTGGCTGACCGCCATAGAACGCAGCGGTCAATGCCTTGCCCTTCACAACAGTCTCGTGCACGGCACGATGCGAGAAGTCGATGAGCTTTTCCGGATGACCAAACGCAAAGCTGCCACGACCGCCTTCATGGCCAGTGTCTGTGCCGGCTACTGCATAACCGCGACGCAGCGGCTCGCTCATGGCCGGCATCGGCACCGCACCACTCCAGCCACCGTTGCCCACCATCATGAACTTGCCGTTCCAGCCCGATAGCGGCAGCCACAGCTGCATCTTGATGTCGGAGTCGGTGCTGGGAGTGAGGGTGACTGACACACGGCAATGCGCGGGCTGATCGCCCTCAGCCTTAAAGCTGACCGCAGCGGTAATGCGTGCCTGCGGCACTACCTGCTGCAGCACTGCATCACAGGAGAGCACAGGCGACTGACCGGCGCGGGCCACACCTGCAGTCAGTGCACCTACACGGTGAAGAGGCTGTGCGGCAAAGGTGGTAGCAGCCAGCAGGGCTGCAGCGACGCTGCAAGCTACGGTGCGTTTAACCACCGGCAGCACGCAGGGTATGACTGGCCAGAGGCGCTGCACTGCCATCGGCCCGCAGGATTTGGAAGTCGATCGCATCGGCACTGACTTTGCCAATGTAATTGAAGCGCACGTCGGCATTGGCAATGCGACGCACACCCCAGAAGGTCAGCAGGTCTACGTCGAGCTTGCCGTCCATGATCTGCACGTCGGGTGCACCGTTGATCCCAGCCAACTTGCCCGTTACCACCTGGCCTTGTTGGCTGAGCTCGACGATGAAAGGCACCGCCTGACCCGTCGGCAACTTGACCTCACCGGTCCACTTACCGGTGATATCTGCCGCCCAGGTCTGGGCGCTGCACAGCAGCGCCACCGCGATTCCCAACAGCAACTGCTTACGCATGACCCCGGGCCTCAGTGGTGACTGTTTACAGATCAGGGCGACGAGATAGGCGCACCGAGTTTGGCTGGCGAGTGATCAGGCCGCGCGCCGCGCGGACCTGCACTGCACACCCAGTCAACCGGCTGTTCGCCGTTACCACCCTGCAAGCGCGCCACATTCGGATAAGCGCACATCGTGCGCGTGCCGAATTGCGGCGCGAACACCACCGCACCCGGCGGCGGTGTTGCGGGCGCTTGACCCGGCGGCGGCAAATGCTGTGCGAGCACAACATCGGGCGCACGTGCACCCTCAACCCACTGCTCCAGCGTGCTGATCCAATCAAAGCTGTAAGCACCACCGCAATGGCCCATCGCCGGCACCAGGAACAAGCGATAGAAATCCTGCGCCTGTGCCATGCCACCTTGCTTGGCCACCACGCTCTCGTAGTAGTTGATGCTGTTCTCGGTGGGGATGAACGGATCCGCCCAGCCGTGATAGCCGACTATCTTGCCGCCACGTGCCTTAAAGGCTGACAAATCGGTTGAGGTAGCACGCAGCGTACCGATCACCGAGCGCTCGGCGGCCAGCACATCCTTGGACACATCAAGCGTGTTGTAGTCCCAGTCTTGATTGTTGGCAGCCAAGGCGAACGTA
This sequence comes from Pseudomonadota bacterium, assembly GCA_026398735.1. GTDB lineage: Bacteria > Pseudomonadota > Gammaproteobacteria > Steroidobacterales > Steroidobacteraceae > ZC4RG30. Next base: position 13,530 of record JAPLSH010000008.1, read on the forward strand.
TCGGCACCCGTGTCCCAGCGACGGCTTACCACCGGTCCCCAGGTCATCTCGCTGCCCGGCGGCATGCCCGGGTACACCAGTTCGCCCGATGCCATGCGCACCGGGGCATAGATTTTGTCGGCTACTGCAGCCTGCTCTGCCGTCAAGCAACTGCCGGCCGCATCACCGGCCTTACACACCAAGCTGCTGGCCTTGAAGTCACAGGCGCGCGGGTCCTGCACTTCGCCATCTTTGAGTCCATCGCGCGCATCGCACTGCGCCAACACACCCTTGTTGAGGATGGCGAACTGACTGGTACCGAGCACAGCCGATTGCCCCTTGGGCAAGTTGGCAATGTTGGCAACCAACGACTGCGCTTGCAGACGCACCCAGTTGTTGGCCGGTGCGCCAGCGATGACGCCATCAAAGTCCTCGGGGTAAGCCTGCACTTCCTTGAGGCCTTGCTTGCCACCGGATGAACAGCCGTTCCAATACGAATAGCGCGGTTGACCGCCATAGAACGCCGTGGTGAGTGCTTTGCCCTTGACCACAGTCTCGTGCACCGCCCGCTGCGCGAAGTCAGTGAGCTTTTCGGGATGACCAAAGGCAAACGTGCCGCGGCCGCCTTCATGACCTGTGTCGGTGCCGGCAACGGCATAACCACGGCGCAGCGGCTCGGTCATGGCAGGCAGCGGCAGCGCGCCATTCCAGCCGCCGTTACCGACCATCATGAACTTGCCGTTCCACTTCTCGAGCGGCAACCACAGTTCCATCTTGATGTCCGAATCGCTACTCGGCGCCAGCGTGGCCGCGATGCGGCAATGCGCCGGCAGATCGACGGGCTTGGTGCCTGCGGCGGCGCCCGGCGGTGTGAACGGACCGGCTTTGACCGACACCGCGCTGGTGATGCGTGCTTGCGGCAGCGCCTGCTGCGCGAGCTTGTCGCAGGACAGCGCTGGTGCCTGACCAGCGCGAGCGATATCGGCTGTGAGCGCACCCACGCGACGTGCAGCAGGCTGTGCGGCCAGTGCTGCACTGACCGCCACGGCGACTGCGCCGGTGGTGAACAACGCGAGCTTCAAGGTCTTTGCAGAGTAATGAGTCATGGCGTGTACCTCAGCGCTTGTCGACGACAACACGGCCGGCCTTAAGCACGACCTTGGTCTTTAGAAAATCATGAAAATCTACTAGCGGATTGCCATCAAGCAGCACGATGTCCGCGCGCTTGCCCGGCTCCAGCGTGCCGACTTCATCCTGCATGTTCAGATAGGCGGCCGTGTTAGGACCCAGAATGCGCAGCACGTCCTGCGCCGAGAACATCACCATCAAAGACTTCAGCTGATGTTCGAGCACATCTTTGACCGGGAAGTTCTGGTCCGAGCCATAGCCCAACGCCGTGCCGCCGCTGGCATCCCAGATGCGGCGTGCATTGATCAGCGTATAGGCACCCTCGGTGCCCAATGCACGACCCTTCTCATCACGATTGGCACCAGCGATGGTCTCTGGCCACGCAAGACCCGTGCGAAAGCGCGGCAGGTTGTCCTTGGCAAAGACATCGATGACCGGTGCACCAAAGCTGACTAACTCCAGCACGATGGTGCCGGGCTTCACGATGGCATCGGCATCATCAAAGCCCATGAAGTCTTTGTTGGGCAGATGCACCTGACGACGCACGCCTGCCTGCGTGGCGGCAACCATGGCGGGCGTAGAGACCGCGTGCACATTGATCTGCACGCCTGCCTTAGCGCCCTCGTCTACCGCAGCGCGCAGCAGATCCAGTTCTGCAAAAGGCGTGAACGGCTCTGGCGTGATGGCGATCTCACCGGTGTGGCGGATGCCCTTGGCGGCCATCGCGCGGATCGCGGCGCGCGCTTCCTCGGGTGTGCCGCGCAGATTCAGGCGCTCTGAAGGCAGCACCCGCGGGCCGTTGAGCTCGCCCTTGTCGATCTTGTCGCGCAGCACGATGTTGCCATCACCAGGACCGCCGCCCGACAGCACGGTGGTAAAGCCAGCCTCGATCAGCTCGGCCATCTGCTGCTTTTCGAGCGGCCCGGTGTTGATGTGCTTGTGGGCGTCCAAAAAGCCCGGAACCGCCGTCATGCCGCGGGCATCTATGACAGTGCCAACCTTCTGGCTGGGCGCACCCGGCGTGACTTCGACGATCTTGCCGCCGCGCACGACGATGGCGCCGGACTCAAACACCACGCCATTGGCGATCATGATGCGTGCGTTGATGACGGTGGCGTCCTGCGCGGTTGCCGGCAGTGCCAGCGGCAGGACCAGGCCCGTGAACAGGCCAATCAGATAGCGTTTCATTCGACGTTGCTCCCCAAAGCTGCCTTTGCAGAACATACGTTACAGCGGGGCTGGCGCGGACATCGCGGGGGGGGGCTATTGGGCGGCCTAGCGCACTTCGGACAGCAACTCCGGGTGCCGATCCAGCACCTTCAGCAGTTTGACCAGCGCCAACGGTGGCTTGGCCTTGCCGTTTTCGTAACGCGAGAACGCATTGACACCACCCCCGAAGATTTCCGCGGCCTCGCGCTGATCAAGATCGAGCTTCTTGCGAACGCTCGCGATGAACTGCGGGTCAACCAATGAGGCATTGACCAGCTTGTTGAAGGCCTGGATACCGTCCATCACGCGACGGGACTGGTCAGCGTCCAACACGGCCTCGTCACAGGCCGGACAAAAATCGCCCGTGACATTCACAATGACTGTCGATTGACCCTTATAAACATGGGTCAAATCGCGAGTTTCATGCAGCAACTTTGCAGCTGCGCAATTCGGACATTTCATGTTCACAGCTCCTTGAACGACACGATCAACACGTCGTCGACCACGGTCAGCTTCAAATAGATCTGGCCTCGCGACGTATAGGGCCTATAGACGTCCTGCCATATCCGGTGGTCACCATGCGATGTCATGCTCTTGTAGAAGTCCGATGGTGTCAGTGACTTCACAACCTCCACCATGCCATCGAAATCCAAGCCGATGGCCAATGCGCCATCACGCGCGCTTCGGGTCGTGCGCACCCGCCCCGCAATTGCCAAAGCGTGCACAGCCGAGAGCTTGCAATGAGGCGCGTATTTCTCCATTTAAATTTAACCTAGTTGGTTAATAACAGCAAGTAAGCGCTCGGGCGCTGCTGACGAGGCTAAGCGCATGGTGTGGAGGTGTCGGTAAGGAAAACGGCCGGATTTACGCAGTTTCAGCTAATGCTCAACGTGGCGGCGGGCACTCGATGGGCGGGACGGAACTGTCGGGCTGGGAGGCTGCCCTCATGTCGTCAAACAGGTGGCTGTAGGCCTCTTCCTTGTCCTGGCCCAAGCCACGCAGCTTGCCCCCGGTTGACGGCTTCTCGGACTCAAACCGGAATGCACTGGGCGGTGTTTTGCACGGTTTGGCCAGCGCGCGCGGCGCCGGACTGAAGGTGGCTTTGCCATCGTCGACGGCAGGCTTGGGCACGCTGCGACTTGCAGCGCCACTGAGTTCGCTCTGCCAATCGAGCGATATCGCCGTTGACGGCGGCTCTGCCGGCGCTTCGGCTACCGGTGTTACTGGCACCTGTGGCTGGCGATTCCGCGGCGCGCTGCGCACCGGTGGCGCGGCCCTGACTGCGGAGTCTGATGCCGGCGGCGGCAGCCACACAGTAATAGGCAAGGCACGCATGTCTTGTGTCGTGCCGTGTGATGCGGGGCCACGCGTTGACCACAATGCCAACACCAACAGCGCATGCACCAGCAGCACTGCAAGGAGCCCTGCGATGCGTCGACCTTGGTGGCGGGCAGTGGTGTGTGAAATACAGATGCCCGGTGTGAAGTGGTCGTATTAACCAGACTCGCTGCGATGCCAGAGGTTCCCGGTTTGCAGCTATACGTCTATGCCGTATACGATAAAGCTCATAAAACATCCGCGAGGAAATAGATGGCTAAGGCAAAGCGCAATGTTGGCCTGGAGATACTCAAGGGCATTCGCGAGATCAATCGAGGAGAGCCCGGACGGATCGCCAAAGTACCGGCTGTGGCGGATGTGCGGGCGCGAACGGGGCTTTCGCAATCAGCGTTTGCGAGACTTATGGGCGTCTCGGTGCGCACTCTGCAGGAATGGGAACAGGGACGCCGTGCGCCGTCAGGCGCAGCACGCACATTGATTCTGGTAGCAGCTAAAAACCCAGCGGCCCTTGCTGAAGTGGCTTAGCGCGCTATCCTGCGGGCTCAAACAAAAAACCGGGGATTCACATGAAGTCGATCATCAAGACTGTGGCCATCGCTGCGTTAGCCTGCCTGTCGCTGCCGGCACTGGCAGATGTGTCGCTCAACGGCGTGCGTGTTGGCGCCAAAGACTCGGCCGCTGTCGCAAAGTTTTATCAGGCTGCTTTCGGCATGCAGGAAGTGCAGCGCATCCAAACGCCGCAGATGCTCGAGATCATGTTGAACTTCGGTGCGACACCCGTTGCTGCACAAGCCACGCGTGCCGCAAGGGATGGCAGCGACATCGTGATCATGTCGCGCCCTGCAGACGACAGCAAAGACGTGATGCCTCACATCGTGCTCAACGTGACCGACATGGCAGCAACAGTGAAGGCATTAAAAGCCGCCGGCGGCACGATGGAGCGCGAGCCGTTTGAGTTTGGCAAGACCGGCATCTTTATCGGGATGGCGATCGACCCGGCTGGCAATCACGTTGAGCTGATTCAGCAGCCCAAGGCTGCGGCTGCGCCATCCAAGAAATAGCTTGAGTGCCCCTCGCGCAGAGGTGCCTTGATCAGACGGATAAGCCCACAACCCGGCTCACACAACTGCGGTGGATCTGCCGCAGTTGCTCCGCATACAGCCCTTGCAGCGTAGGCAACTGATGGTGCCCCACCCCTGCGGGGATCGGCACCAACTGCGGCACCGTCAGCGTGACGCAGCCTGCCGCATGGGCAGAACGCGCGCCGGTGGGTGAGTCCTCTATAGCAAGACAGTGCTGCGGCGCTACGCCCAAGCGCGATGCCGCAGTCAGATACGCCTCTGGATGTGGCTTGCCTTGGCTCACATCGTCGCCGGCCACCACGGTGGCAAACGAGCCAGCAGGCAACGCAGGCAGCAGCGCATCAACAAATCGCCGCCAAGACATCGTGACCAGCGCGCAGGGAATACCCGCTGCGCCAAGGTCTGCGAGCAACTCCCGCGCGCCCGGTCGCCAAGGCACACGCTGACGCACACGTTCAATCACGCCATCGAGCAACAGATGAACAATATCGTCGATGGGCAGTTGCAGCTCGCCATGCAGTGCCATGTAGCGTGCCGAGTCGCGCAGATCACGACCCACCAACGCATGACCATGCGCTTGCGTCCACGCGCCATTGCCATGCTCGGCCACAATCTCGAATTCGCGTGCGATCCAATAGTCTTCGGTGTCGACCAACGTGCCGTCCATGTCCCACAGCACTGCGGCGAGCGGCGAATGCAGATCGGTCACTGCTGACGCTGGGCCGCTTGTGCAGCCTGAGCGGCCTTGCGCAGGCGATCCTCGCGCGCGGCGATGCGCTCGCGGATGCGCGGCACTGCGGCCAATGCCGCCTTCTCGCCTTCAAGGATGGCCAAGTGCCGACTGTCAAAGCTGGCACTTGCCAGTTCTGCCGTTGCCGGCGACACAACGACGTCTGCGCTCTGCAACTCTTGCGCGGCGATCGTGCGGCCCATGATCAGGAAGGTTTGCAGCAGCACATCGATGGTGCCCTGCACTTTGGCGCGCAGCGGCTCTTGCGAAATATCGACTGCAATCACGATGTCGGCGCCCATGTCGCGTGCGGCTTTCACCGGCACTGGGCTGGTGAGCCCACCATCCACAAATTCGCGACCATCAATGATGACCGGTTGAAACACGCCCGGCACGCTGCTGGAAGCACGCACCGCCATGCCAGTGTTACCGCGCCTGAACACTACCGACTCGCCTGAATGCAGGTCGGTGGCCACCACGCCCAGCGGCTTGGCCAGCTTGTCGATGGCCCGACCTTTTACTGCATCGTTGATGTACTTCTGTAGCGACTCGCCCTTGATGAAGCCGCGATTGGGCAACGCCCAATCACTGACAGACTTCTCGTCCAGATCCAGCGCGCGACGCTGCAGATCAAAGCCCGTGATGCCAGCCGCATACAGCGCGCCCACCACACTGCCTGCACTGGTGCCGACAATCATGTCGGGCGCCAAGCCTTGTGATTCGAGCATCTTGATCACGCCCACATGCGCAAAGCCACGCGCTGCGCCACCGCCGAGTACCAGTGCGATTTTGGGCGGCGGGATGACGATGGGACGCGGAGGTGGCGGTGGTGGTGGCAGCAACGAAGGCGGCACACTGACCGGCGCAACCACCGGCGCAGTGACCGGCACCGGTTGCTGCCCAATGGGCGCTTCGGGCTTACGCGGTGCGCTGCCGCAGGCGGCAAGCGTCAGGCTGATGACAAGTAGAAGGGTCGCGCGCGCACAAGCCGCCATCGACTGGCGGTTTGATCTACGGGAATACGGGTTCGCCGTTAGATCCCACGTTGCGGTTGTTCTCGGCACAAACAAATTCCTGCAGCCTCAGTTCGGGCCGATGGCGGTATCGGCGCACATGTGTCCAAGGCGTTTCAAACACCTTGGGATCGGTGACAGTGATCTCGGCAACAAGAATGCCGGGCTCTTTGAGGTAGATGCGCTCGGTGATCCGCTGGGCATCACTGACAGGGAGACCCGATTGATCGATGAGCACGTCGTCACGCACGCCCACTGTATCAACAACCAGCGTGTCCCCTTCCCAATGTCCTACCGAATGCCCTGCAAAGGTGGCCAGCAACTCGTCTTCGGGCGGATGCTTCGTGCCATCGGTCCAAATACGTCTGGAGGCGGCCTGCCACTCTGACGTGATGGTCACCTGTCCGGCAGTCTGCAGCAGCTCCATGCCGTAGATGGCCCCCATCATCCGGGGCATCCCCGGGGGCATGCATAGACCCGTCGGGTCATATCGCACGATGCCCGCCGCTGCGTCCTTGAGTCCGGTCTCGTACTTTTCCTTGTAAGGGGATTTAAGGGGCGAATGCGGACTGCGCGGAATCTGTGCGCCCTGGGCACCAGTCGTTTTGGCAACCTCTGCACCGGGACCGAAGTTGCGGTCCAGCAGCCCGCCGACGGGCGACCAGAATCCGGTCATGTTTGGTTTGCCGTCCGGCAGGCGCGCCGGCTTCGGACCCGGCGACACATCTGCACCAGCAGCAAGCACCGGCACTGCCAGCAGCATAAGCCCAAGCGTCAGCAGCGCACGCATCAGGCGCCACCGCCGAGTTTGGTGCCGTCAGGCAAAGTGACCAGCAGCAGATTGCCGCCCGCATTACCGTCGCGCAGTGGGTTGATCAGCAGCTTGATGCGATCACCAGGTTTGAGCGTGTTCTTTTTCCAACCCGCGCGTCCCAGCACGTTAGGACTTAAGGCCTCGATCGACCACTCTTTCGGTGCTCCACCATCTGCCGGCGTGACCATCACCTGGATCCAGGAGTGCGGATTGGTGAACTGAAACTCCTTCACCACACCCTCGATCTCTACCTGCGCATTACGGTCGAACATCGCAAAGGAGTGGTGTGCAAAGGCGGGCCACGCGAGCAGCACACCAGACAACAGAGCAGCCAATGTGTGCTTGCGCATAAGGTTTATCCGGCTCCGGTGCTACTTGCTGGAAGGCGTGGCGATCGGACGCAGGATGCCCTTTTCGTCCGACGCGTAGTGGTTGTCTTCCTGCAGGCAAACAAACTCCTGCAATTCAGCATCAGACTTTTTGTATTGCTTGGCCGTGACCCAAGGCTTGGTCAGGATGCTGGGGTCGTGCATCGTCAACTCGTCAACAAAGCCATCTTTGGTCAGCGAGAACCGCTCGACAATACGCAACTGCTCGGTATGCGGAACACCCGGCTGGATATCCGGTGCGGTGTTCATGCCCACGGTGTCCACGACCAGCGTGTTGCCCTCCCACCAGCCAATGGAATGACCATAGTAGGTAGGAATCAGATCGTCACCCTGCGGGTGATCGCGGCCATCGAGCCAGATCCAACGAACAGCGTTGTAATACTCGTGGATGATCGTGATCAGCTTTGGCGTATGGATGATCTGGATCGGGTACACGCGCGTCAGGATCAACGGAAAGCCCGGCGGCGCGCAGGTGCCTGTCTTGTCACGCGCGTTAAAGCCCTCTGCGCGCAGGCGCAGCACTTCGTCCAGTACAGCCTGAGCCTCGGGCTTCAGCGGCGGGTCGGGCTTAAAGCCTGCAGCACCTTCCGGCTGCGTCACCCACCACACACCGTTCAGGTCAAAGGCCTGCTTATCCGACTTGCGGTTGGACTTAACAACACCAGGAGTCTTTTGCTGGGCAGCGGGCGGCGCGATGACGCCAGTGGTGGCGTTCTGTGCAGCAGCTGAAGTCAGCTGCAGGCAACAGGCAATGGCAGCTACCGAGGCAGCAAGGGTCGTGCGACGCAAAGTAATCATGACAACCTCAACGCTCAGTCCAGACGGAACCATCAGCCTTGGTGACCGAGACAACCCGGCCACTGGATGAACCATCACGCATAGGATTGGTGACGACCGTTACCTTGTCGCCCACTTGGAAAGTAGTGGGACGCCAGCCGCGCCGAAGCAGCAGGTTCGGGCTGGTCAGCTCTACGCCGTATTCCACTTCCGCGCCCTCTGCATTCTTGACGGACAAGAAAAGCCAGCCATGCGGATTGGTCCACTGGTATTTCTTGACGGTAGCCTCGTATGTCTCCGTCTTGCGGAAATCAAACATAGAGGCAGAGTGGTGGGCGATGGCGGTCTGGGCACAGGCCAGGAGCAACACGCCCGAGGCCAGCCAGCCAGTGACAGTGGTTTTGTTCATGGGTTTTTACTCAAGAATGCTGATGCTAGGGCACTCCTGTGAAACCGGTCGTACCGTCGGCGTTCACAGGGTTGCGGTTGTTCTCGGCACACACGTATTCAAGCAAGCGCTCGCCGGGCTTGCGGGTATAGGTGCGAACCACAGTCCAAGGTTTGGTCAAGGCCTTGGCGTCGTTCAGGGTGATGCTGATTTCCAACTTATCCGGACCCGTAAGACGCATCCGCTCGGTCACTTTCAGTACGTCGCTATGCGGAAAATGAGTCGTGTCGAGCACAGACTTCGGGTTCATATCGATGGTATCGATGACCAGCGTGTCGCCTTCCCACTTGCCGGTCGAATGCCCGTTGAACGTGGGCGCACCCAGCGGAGCCGGACCTGAACCATCCAAGCCGATGAGCCGCATCTGACTCATGTACTCGTACAGGATGTAGACGGTCTTTGCGGTGACGACCACTTCGAAAGGAAACGGCGACGCAAGAATGCGCGGCACGCCAGGAGGCATGCACTGCGTCGTCGGATCTGCCTTGGGCTTACCGCGGGCGGCAGCATCAAGCGACTGCTGGTAACGCGCCACGTACTCTGGTGTGAACGGGGCCTTGGTCTTCTCGCCGGCCTTAACCGACGTGTCCCATAGCACCCCTTGATCACCAGACCAGATACCGTTGAACGCTGCTTTGTCGACCTCTGCAGCGACGCTGAGACTGCTCGCAGCGGTCAGAGCCAGCAATGCCATGGTGCAAGTCAAAATCGTACTGGCGCGCATAGCACTCATCCCGGCACTGTGGAGTTGAGGTTGCCCAGCGTCCGGCCATCCGGGAAACGGGCATGTACGAAGTTCGCGCCCCGGCCACCATCGCGCAACGGATTGACGGTCAGACTGACCTTATCACCGGGTTTGAAGCTTTCCCGGGTCCAGCCTTGGCGCATCAGCATGTTGGGACTGGCGCCTTCGATGCTCCACTCCTCCTCAACACCCTTGTCGTTGCGGACCATGACCTGCACAAAGATATGCGGATTGGTCCACTGAAACTCCCGCACCACGCCTTCCAGCATGATGCGAGTGCTGCGGTCAAAGACCGCAAACGAATGATGCGCTCGTGCCGGCAGTGCAGACCCTGCGAGCACTACGCCCGCAAGTTGCAGCACAGACCTGCGTGTGTGCTTTCCGTCAGAAGCCAAACCGCACCCCCAGCTTGTAGGTGCGACCGATGAGGTCATACAGACTCGCATTGGTCGGGTTGTTGCCGGCGAACGGCGGCGGATCACGATCGAGCAGGTTGTTGACGACACCAAAGAGTTGCAACGTGCCGCCCGCGCTCTCGATCAGATCGTACTGGCCAGACAGATTGACGTAGCTGACCGGCTTGCGCACGTTGATGTTGATGCTGTTGCTCAACGTGGGGCTATAGGCCGGATCGTCAGGTCCGATCAATTCGACATCCTGCTTGGTCTCACCCACATAGCGCAGCTGCGCAGTGGCAGACAAGCGATTGACGCGGTAGGTCAGGCTGCCATTGGCAGACCACTTGGGAACAGTCTGATAGATGCGGTTGATCGCGCCATTCGGATCGGTTGTTGTCAACTCGTTGACGAAGGTACCAAAGCCGCGCATCTGCAAGCGACCCGGCAGACCCACGCGACCCATGTCGAAGTTGTAAGACAACTCCAGGTCAACACCACTGGTCTCCAGAGAGTTGAAGTTGACCTGACGGTTGTTGATCGACGTAATCGTCTTGCCCGTCCCGAAGACGATGTTGCTGCACAGACTGGCAACACCCGCATAGCAACGATCAACGGTCAGCTGTGAGCTGAACTGGGAGATGACGTTCTGCAGGTCGATGCGGTAGTAGTCCACCGACGCGCGAAGACCCTCCAGCCATTCCGGCTGGTAGAGCACGCCGGCGGTTAACGTATCGGCATTCTCTGGCGTCAGCGCATCATTGCCACTGGTGAACTGGTCGATCTGCAGACCGCCTTGGCCAGTCCAAGGGTTCGTGACGCTAACGCGAGAAGACACTGCGACGGAGTACAACTCGCTGATGTTCGGCGCGCGAATGTCGCGGGACTGCGTAGCACGCAACTTCAGTTGCGAGTTCGGCTCGTAGCCCAAGCCGATCTTCCAAGTCGTCACCGGACCACTGGTGCTGTAGTCGGTATGACGCGCTGCGGTGTTGAGCTCTAGCTTACGTACCAGCGGCTTGTCGACCAGCAGCGGCAGCACCGCCTCGACATACGCCTCGCGCGTCGAATACTCGCCATTGAGTGGCTTGTAGTTGCCCAGATCGAATCGGCTCAGCTCCGAGTCCTTGTCAACGACTGACACCGACTTCTCGCTGCGGTATTCCAAACCCGCAGCCAGCGACAGGTCGCCGGCCCACAACGTGACCGGCGAACCGGTGATGTTGGCGGCAGCCACGCTCGTGGTCGTGGTCTGGTCGTTGACGCCAGCACGACGCACGTAATCTACGGCGGCCTGTGAGGGCGAATTGCGTCCGAAGATGTTGAAGGGTACGCAGCCGGGATCGGCAGTCGTGACAGTGCCACGACAGACAATTGCACCGCTGGCATTCACGACGGCATCGGTGGCCGCTGTGTAGTTGGAGTTGATGGTGCCCTGATCGCGCTGCCAGATCTTGTTCTGGCCCCGCTGATAATTGGCGTTCCATGACCAGCCACGTGCCAACTCACCCTTAAGGCCAAAGACCACGCGCTCCATCGTCTGGTCTGAGTTGCGGGTGTAGAAGCCGTAGTTGTCATCGAACGCAATACGGCCGACCGTGATCGACGTCAGCTTGTTCGTCACCATCTGTTGGCGAACTGCTGCCGGCAAGTAGGCATTGTCGACCTTGATCGACAGCGACGCATCGTCGCGACGGCTGGCAGATAGGCCGCGGAACCGCGTGCCGCCAGTGGAGGCTTCTACGAAGCTCTCGATATAGTCGTTGAAACGGAAATTGGCTCGCGTGAGCAAGGCATAGCGTTCGATCGGATTGACCAGATTCGAGCCACCGGTGAAATAGATGCCGGGGTTGCTGGCAGCGCCGCCACCCACCATCTGGTTGCCGCCGACAACAGAGCCCGGCACAAACACAGTGGTCTGACCATTAGTCAGGAACTCGATGTTATCGAGCGGACCACCGACGATGATGCCGCCGGGCGCCATGCGGTCCGAGATGCGCACATCTTGCGCAACGATGCGCGACGCCAGACCGGCGGTGCGGGTCGTGCCCAGACTGACAGTACCCCAGGCCTCACGACCCCAATCACGCGTGACATAGCCGTCTGGCACGCCCTCGTTATCGACGTACTCGGCACCGAAAACGATATGGCCACGACCATCGGCGAACGGCGTACCGGCTGCCAGCGACACGGCAACTTCGTTGAAGTCGGACTGAGCGGACTGACCGCGCGTCACGCTGCCCTCAACCCCGTTGAGGCGATCCTTCAGGATGAGGTTGACCACACCGGCTACGGCATCAGAGCCCCAGGCTGCAGAGGCGCCACCGGTCACCACTTCAGTGCGCTCGATGAGGCTGGAGGGAATCAGATTGAGATCGACCTGACCCTTGGCGTTGGAGGAGGTAAAGCGGCGGCCATCAACCAGTACCAAGGTACGTGGCGTGGCAGTCGGTCCCTGACCGTTCAGGCCGCGAAGATCGAGAAAGCTGCCACCGTTGGTGCTGCCGCCGCGCGCTGCGGCAGCAGGCGTCTGGCTGGCGCGAAACGCCGGGATCTCGTTGAGCACTTCGGTGATGTTGCTGGCAGCACGACTGCGAATCTCTTCGCTACCAATGATTGTGGTGGGCGTAGGTGCCGTGAAGCCATCGCGAGCAACGCGCGAACCGGTCACGACGATTTCTTCGGCCACATCGGCAGAGGCTGCAGGGGCTGCGGGGGCTGCTGCTGCTGCAGGTTCTGCAGAGCGCTGGGCCACTTTCAGAAAGCCGGGTGTTGTCTTGGGGGCAGTCTGGACCGGCGGCAATCCTGCTCGGCGGCGGATCATCCAAGTGCCGGTAGGGGAGCGTTCGGCGACCAGCACCGTGCCCTCAAACAGTTGCCGCAGGTCGGCGCCATCGGTCAGTTCGCCGCGCAGTGAGGCTATCGTGAGGCCCTCGACCACATCTTCGGTGAACATGATCTGCTGGCCATTGCGCTGGCTGAAGTTGCGCAGCGCCTGCGACAGCGACTGCTGGGGCGCGGTCACTTTGGCAGACAAGTCGGCGGCCATCGAGCCGGACGCCAACGCAAGACCTAAGACCGCAGACACGGCCAACCTGACTGTGAGCATGATTCCCCCGGTAATGTTCAATGTCCCATTTGCGCTATACGCAGGACTTAGCTAGGAAGACGACACGAATTAAGAAATCCTCCACCAGCCTGCAATAGAATTCAATTGGCAGGTAGCGGACGGATTTCGATACCTCCACGGCTCGTAATGGTGGCGGCCAGCGGCAGATAGGCGGTTACCGTGGCGACGAAGCCATCCAAGTCCTGGATCAGGAAGACGCCACTGATTCGCTGCTCGGCGACGCCCTCGCCCACCAGCTGTAACTGCCTAGAGCTGTAGCGATTAAACCGGGCTGCGACGACCCCCAGCGTCTCGCCCTCGAACACCAGCCGACCGTTTTCCCAAGCCGTTGCATGACTGACGTCGGTTACACGCAGCACCGGCTGTGCATCTTCGCTAAGCAGCAACTGCTGGCCCGGCTCCATATCAATGCTCTGCGCGGACTTGACCTCATCCCGGCGCACCCGCACGCGCCCCTCGATGAGCGTCACAGCCAGCGTGTTACCCAGCAGGTCCATGTTGAACGCAGTGCCGACAGCACGAACCAATTGACCCCCCGCATGCACCACAAAAGGACGCGAAGGATCTTTGCTGACGTTGAACCGGGCCTGTCCGTCGACCAACTGCACGTCCCGCTCGGAGCGGCTATAGCGAACGCGTACCTTGGTACGAGAGTCGAGCACCAACTGCGAGCCGTCACTAAGCGTGACCGTGCGCCGCTCTCCGGCCTGCGTGGTGTAGGTGTCTGAGTGCTTGAAAATCGCGTAATAAGACGAGCCGCCCGCAATCACTAGGACCACCGTTGCGGCCAACGCCTGTAGCGACCTGTACCAAGGTCTGGCGCTATGCGCCTTGGCTCTAGTCTGGCGTGCCTCGCGTGCATGGCCCAGCGCCTCTTCGCGCAGCGCCAACACTTCGGGCTGCGCGGCGTGCTCACCCAGCAATTGCCACGATGCATGGACCTGCTGCCAAGCGTGCTTGTTGGCAGGATGCGCGGCCAGCCATGCCTCAAAATCGGCGCCGGATGCATCGCCCTGGGCAAGCCGCATCTGCCAGGTAGCCGCTTCAACCAGCCTGGTATCGATCACGGTCGCGTTTATGGACGACTTAGTCATGCGGGGTGCTAACGCTCAACACGGGTGGTCAGATGCAGCATGGCTTTCATCACATGCTTTTCAACGGTGCTCTGCCCAATTCCGTATAACGCGGCGATGTCCTTCTGCTTCATGTTTTCTAGGCGGAACAAGATGAAGATGTTGCGGGTCAGGACGCCCAGCTCTGCGAGTGCAGCAAGCACATCAGAAAGCGCGTCCCTGCCTAGCAAGACGCGCTCCGGCGTAATTTCCTCCACCAGATGCCCATCAGCCTGCAGGGCTTCGGCCTCTTCGATGGACAAATACCCCTGAACACCCTGACGGACCGCTTGACGATGTCGGTCACGCAACAGGTTGCGAGCAGTGGTGAAGATGTAGGCTTCTGCGTCGCGGATGTCGGGGCTGGCTGAGGCGCGCAGCACCTTTAGCAGCACTTCTTGCACCAGGTCTTCCACTTCTGCCTGGTTGCGAATGCGTCTGGAGAAATAGCTCTTGAGCGGCCCGCGAAAACGAGCGCTTAAGTCCAGCGCAAGAGTTGCGTGCTGCGGATCAGCTTTCATAAACTTCTTGCCCCCCCCTTGCTCAAATGCGGCCTTGTTTCTATCACACAGTGCCGCTGCCGGAGGGTGATCTACGGATGGCCCACAAGTTTGGCAAAGTCCTCTTCGGTGCCTTTGACCCACAAGCGCGGCTTGGTCAGCAGTTGCACAGCAAACGCATCTTGTAGCAGCAGTAGCTGCGCAAACTCCGAATTGGTGTACATCACCGGATTAATCTGGCACCCCAGATCCTGCTGCAACGGATACAAGACCTGCACCAACTCAGCAAAGGCCACGTCGCCAAACACCAGCAAGTCGATGTTGCTGCCAGCAACCTGGGTGCCCGCGGCCATCGACTCAATGACGCATGCCAAGGCCACGCTGTCGCCCAATAGCTGTAGGGCCCGCTCCAATGCCGCGGTGGTGCCGTGTGTCTTGCGAAACAGGGCGGCCAGATCGGTAAACAGTGGGTGAGCGGCTTCGGCCTGGTAACAAACCTGATTACCCTGCTTTATGCGACGCAACAGGCCCGTGTGACTGAGTTTGTCCAACTCGCGCATCAGCGTACCGGCGTGGCTGCCTGTCTGGCGGGCCAGTTCGCGCAAGTGCAGACGCTGGTCCGGCCTCAGCAACAGCACGGCCAGCACACGCTGACGGGCCTGGGAGAACAGAACATCCATCAGGTTATCGTTGCTCATATGGCAACAAGTGTTGCTCAATAAGCAACTAACAACAAGATGGCGTTGCCAGACTGACCCGGTGGCGTCGTAGCCTAGTGATCTGAATTGCCCTCATCGCACCACTTTGCCAAATTTTGTCATGCCGGCTAACCTGCCAGCATGAGCACCATGAATATCTCCCTGCCCGACACGCTCAAGGCCTTCGTTGATGAGCAGGTCAGTCAAGGCAGCTACGGCACCAGCAGCGAATACGTGCGAGAGCTGATTCGCAGAGATCGCGATCGCCTGCAGCTGCGCGGGCTGCTGATGGCGGGCGCGGCGTCTGCACCGGCAGCCCCGGCCGATGCAGGCTATTTCGCGTCGCTGCGTGATCGGGTGCGCAAGTCCGCCAAGGCGGGCGCGGGCGAGTGACGGCGAAGCCTGTCGTTCCGCGTGAGCTAGCCCATCGAGACATTGATGACGCAATTGCCCATTACCTGCGCGAAGGCGCTGAACAGGCGGCACTGGCATTCATTGACGTGCTGCAGCAGGCCCATGCGCACATCAGTCGCCATCCGGCCAGCGGGTCGCCGCGCTACGCCCACGCATTGAATCTGCCGGGTCTGCGTGTCTGGCCGCTATCGCACTATCCGCACTTGGTGTTCTACGTCGAGCATCCAGGCCACATTGATGTGTGGCGCGTGCTGCACGGCCAACGCGACATACCGGCGTGGATGCAGGAGTCCAAGTAACCCACTGGGATTTCAGCGAAATTGCAATACAATGTATCTCAAAGTATCTCCATTTATCGCGATCTGAGGCAGTCATGGCAGCCACCACCACAATGATCCACGTCCGCGTTGATGAGAACGTTAAGGCAATGGCCACCGAAACACTGGCATCGATGGGCCTTACGGTCTCAGATGCAATCCGCGTATTCCTGACGCGCGTGGTGGCCGATAACGAACTGCCGTTCGCGCTCAAGGCACCCAACGCCGCTAGCCGTACTGCGATCGCAGAGGCCAACAAGATCATCAAGACCCGTCGCCCCCGCTTCGCTACTGCAGACGCCCTGCTGCATGACCTCGAAAAAGCCAGCGGCAAATAAGCGGGCAAACCTGCCGCGCGCGTCGGACTACACCAAGAGTTTCCTCAAAGACTGGCAGCGCCTGCCCCATTCCGGCCGGTATGACCTGAACCTGCTCAAGCAAGCCATGGCGCTGCTGGTCGCCAACGACGGTCCGCTGCCCCAGAGTGGCTTGACCATCCGCTGTCAGGAGACTGGGCCGGCCATCGGGAGTGCCATATAGGCGGCGACTTTCTGCTGATCTACACGCTGGATGACTCTGCCAAGCGCGGCATGGTGGTGTTTGTTCGCAGCGGAACGCACTCAGAGCTGTTCTCGTAACAACGCCTGCCCTATGGGTACCAGACGCTGATCAATCAGGCCTTACGACGTATTGCCGGTGTCGTCACTGTCGACGAAGCCATGTTGCGGCGTGTGATCAGAGAAGAATTGAAGGCTGGTTGAGGCTCACACTGCCAACGCAGAAAGCACAGCCTTTGGGTCGTTGCGGATGGCGCGCAGCAGCGCCTTTGCCGGACCCGTGGGCTCACGACGCCCCTGCTCCCAGTTGCGCAGCGTGCCCAGGTCCACGCTCAGCAGTGCCGCAAACTTCGCCTGACTCAGTTCAAGGCTGGCACGCAGCGCCTTGATGGACGTGGCATCGACCTGAAACTTGCGTGATGGCGCGCGAATGCCGCGCAGAATCTCATCCGCCTGCATCACGCTCTGAAGAAGCTTTATGGAGTTTCTGGTCGTCATGCCCACTTATCTACGATCTTTTCAAGATGGCCTTATCGCAATCCAAATGGCTTTTGACGTCGCCGGTGAAGAGCGACGTTTCGACGAAGATCAAGGCGCCACCGTACGCCGCTGACTTATATAAGTCAATGGCGTAGTCGTGACGGCAACCCCTGTCTTGGGTTCGTTGCTTGTCTGTCGCTGGTGGGATTTCACACCCCACTCTGCTGCACCGGCTCAGCGGCTAACAGCTACATTTCTGCTGGGTTTAGATCGATACAGCCAACGCCCAGTCGTCTTGCGGCCTCGGTAACACTGATCAGACCGAAGACCCTCATCAAGGACCCTTGGATGAAGAAGCTGCTTGGCCATCTGAGCGGCCGTTTACAGGCGGCGGTACATGTCAGCCAGGCACAATGGCTCACTCCGGCGTCATGCGACTCGCTTCGCATCCACGGTCTGTGCCTTGAGCACGACCTTGAGGCACTTGCTGGGCGTGAGCGTTGCCGCTTAGTCGAGCAGCACCATGGTGTGTGCTTCTTTCGCCCGTTGTACTCAACGTCTTGATCCAGAAAAACCCCACGTTTGTGGGGAAGACGCACTTGGGGCTAGCCGCAGGCGACTTACCCGCGTCGACCAATGAGCTCTTTATCGAGCAATCGCTCGCCTCGAACAACATGCACGATATGGACCGTGCTCTGTTCGTGCCGATAAATGATGCGACAGGGCGGCTCAATGATCTGGCGATAACGCCACCCTCGAAACTCAGGAAGCTTCGGTCCGCTCAAGGGATG
Organism: Pseudomonadota bacterium; assembly: GCA_026398735.1. Lineage (GTDB taxonomy): Bacteria > Pseudomonadota > Gammaproteobacteria > Steroidobacterales > Steroidobacteraceae > ZC4RG30. The sequence continues at coordinate 31,576 of JAPLSH010000008.1, forward strand.
GGCTGCCAATTGCTCGACGTGATCAAACACCCGTCTCACCAGTTCACTGGCAGCCTTCGGATTTTCCAACGCAATGTAGTCAGCGATAGCGTCCAGATCAGCGAGCGCGGGCTCCGTCCAGATCACTTCAGCCATCGAGCCATCCGCTTTTTCGCATCGACTTGGGAGACAGTCCGGCCTTCTTCGATGGCCTTTTCGCCGCGAGCAATGCCTTCAAGCAGCGTCATCCGACGCTGTAACAACTCATAAGTCGCAACGTCCACAAGATAAGCGCTGGGAAGCCCATGCTGAGTGATCAGAATGGGCTCGCGGCTACGCTCCAGCTCATCCAGAAGTTCGGTAGCTTTACGCTTCAGGGTCGTAACGAGTTCAGTGCGCATGAAGTGATACTAAAGTATCACTCTTGCCGAGGCAAGGCGGCGGCCGACCCGTTTCGCATCCACCGCCTGTGCCTTGAGCCCGACCTTGAGGCACTTGCTGGTCGCCTCAAAAATAGCGGCAAGGTTATCCATGCTCGGATTGCCTTTGGGCGACAGCATGCGGTGAAGGCTTTTGCTGGGCGTGAGCGTTGCCTTCGAGAGCCCCTCAAAGCCCAACGTGGCGTTCACCAGATCACGCAGGATCAAGCGCGCCGTTTCTGGCTCACCGTTCAGAAACAACGTTGCCGCTTCGTCCAGCAGCGTATTGGCAAACGCCGGGTCACGCTCGACTCTGGCAATAACGGTGTTTTTGAAGTCGCGAGTCAGCGCCATGGTGTGTACTTCTTTCGCCTCTTGTACTCAGCGTACAAAGCCATCGCCCGATCGATATCTGTCTGCTGTCGCCGCTTGCGCATCCAAGCTGTTGAACCAGTCCGCATAGGGACATGACCCGTCGGCGCGAAGGCGACTATGTGGCGCGTTCAGGCCAATAGAGTGCCGGCGATTGCTGGTCGGTCATCGTCTGGTGGGTCTTAGCGGCACCGGCAGTTGTTGCAAAAAATGCAACAGCTCCTGCCGACCTCGCTTTGCAGGTGTAGACCAACCGATAGCTCTCTTGGGGGATTAGCTCGACGCGGCACGGCCCTCGACGGCGGCGCTGTCTGCAACGTGGCCGGCGGCGATCTGCGCGCGAGCGGTATCGACCTTGGCGCGCAGGAACGACTCATAGTCGCGTGCCTTCTGCTGACGGTCGACGAACTCGCGCATCAACTCCCTTACCACTTGCGACGCGGGGCGGTGGCTGGCCTGAGCCTCGGCCATGAAGGCGTCGCGCAACTCGGGCTCCAGCTTCATGTTGAAGACAGCTTCTTTGGACATGAGCCACTCCAAGCAGATTGGTATGACCAACGTCTTAACAAAGTCAGTACCCATTGAGCAGCGGCCAACCCCTCGACTGGGGTACCGGGTGCGACAGGTGACAAACGGTCGACGAACTTTTGCGCCGTCTCCAGGGTGAAGACCCCCCACCATCGAAGCGCGCTAGCGCACGCCAGCCAGCAGTGTCTCGTAAGGAATCTGCAGCCCGTCGTGCAGGCGTTTGACCATGCGCAAGCTCAGCGAGCGCTTGCGATTGAGCACCTCTGACACGCGGCCGCTCTGGCCGATGTAGGGCTCGAGATCGCGCGGGGTCAGCCCCCCCTGCTCCATTCGGAACTTGATCGCCTCCACCGGGTCCGCCGGGCCGAAGTCGTAGTGCTTGTTCTCGTAGGCTTCGATCAGCGTCACAAGCACGTCGCGTTCATCTGCCTGCGAGGTGCCCTCCTCGGCCTGGAATATCTTTTCCAGCCGCTTGAACGCGCGCTGCAGGTCGTCGTCGCTGCGGATCGGCTTAATACTCATTGACGGTCTCCACGTCGATTCGGTCGTACTGCGCGTGGGTCCCCACGAATTTCACCCAGACGATGCCAGCCTGGTACTGGATCTCGACCACCAGCCGGTACTTGTTGCCGCCCACGTTGAACACCACCCGGTTGTTGCCGCAAATGCTGGCGCTGGCGTACTGGTCCTTGATGTCCTGAGGCGTGCGCCATGTCGCCTTGACGGCCTCGACGTACCAGCTGTGCAGTGGCCCCCGCGCGTCAGCACACCCCGGTCGCTCCCAGAACTTCTGCAGGCTGCTCTTCGCGATGACCCTCATCAATAGTATCTCCCATTTTGGGAGGCCTGCGCAAGCTGCAGGCGCCACGGCCACACAGAGCGAGCCGTTCGCTGGACACAGGTTTGGCCGTACTTCAACGCGCCTGCAACTGATCGGACATCGCCTGGATGATGAACGCCCGCAGGCGGTCATAGCGGCCCAGCCGAATCATGTCCCTGGGCGAAACATCACCCAGCAGTGGGTTGCGGGCCTTGAACCAGGTGGCTGTCTTTTCTTGGTCGCCATTGAACTGTTTGGCCACCAGATTGATGGTGGATGCGATCTCTTCGAGGCGCAGTCGGACCTGCTCTGGAATGTGCGCGTCGTAGCGCACGGAGGATTCGGCCACCGCGGATATGCGGCCCACATCGGCCTTCTTGAGCGAGAGAAACTTGGCCGCCTTCAGCGCATCAAAGGATTGGCCGTAGCCGAACTGGAGCAAGTCGTCGGGCACTGTGTCGAACAACCCATAGCCAGCTTTGCCGGCCGCTTTGCTCACAGACTTGGGATATTGCATGAGATGCCTGCTAACGGACTGGCGGAGACCTTAGACCACGATTAAACCACGTTTTAACCATGTTTTACAGGGGCGTGTGGGTCGATCAATGGTGTCTCGAACACAGGCGACCCATGCTGCCCCCGCACACCCCCACCGTCGACTGGCGTATCGGGTGTGATCAGGCACAAAACCCCGTGTGACACTCATCCTCGGAATTGATGCCGCGTGAGCAGCCACTGAGCCTTTTGATAATCGACGCGCGGCAGACGACGTGGTCTCGACGGAGTTCGGCGCGCGACACTGTGGCGCCCACTCCCCCACTGAAGAAAGGCCCGGCCCCCAAGGCGCAGCGTTCTCTGAGGCGTTTGCCGCACTGAGCTATGCCGTGGGCACCACCGCCACCGCCGTACAGTCCTACCCGCGACTGCTAGAGGTGTATCCGCATAAGCAGAAGATGCGATAGATGCGTTGATCTGCTGTTGGGTGGGCACGCTCTACGCTGAAGGTAATGCCAGGCCGTTGGGGGATAACACGGCGGCTATTTGGTGTCCGCTGCAGTAGGAGCGGATATAGGTGAGCCACTCAGCTGAGACCGTGTGGCCTCCTACACGTCAGTTACTGCCACACCTCAAGGCTGCACTCACAACTCTGCTAGCAGTTCCTGCAAAGTGCCGAACGCGCGTCGATACGCGTCGAACGAAGTACGCGAGGCCTCCAGCACACCCACTACTGCGATGGCGTGCGCTTCCGGCAGATATGCCTCGATGCTCTCAAGGCCTCGCCGTGCCGAAGCGGCATACCGCAAACGCACTTCGGGTTCCAGAGATTGCAGGACCACTGCCCACTGCTGCATCCATTTCGTTGCAGCAACCGGGGACTGCTCCCGCGCCAGCCACCACAACGACACCGCACGACCCACATCCTTCACGAAGCGTGACGGGCCGCCTGGAAGGCTTGCGATCGGCGTTGTGTCAGGTTCGGCGTGCTCCAGCAAGTGCGCGAGAGCCATGCAGGCCGGACGAGCCACGCGTAGGCCCCACTCCGTGCTCTCGGCTGCGTTTATCGCAACGCCCAGATATCGGAAGCTGGGCAGCCCGAACGTACCGGACGATGTCTCGAATCGACGCCAGTACTTTCGGTCGCCTTGCCACGCCGGCGGCTCAGCAAGCAACTCCACGAACCATTGGCCATCGCCCTCCGGCGGCCTGAGCCTCAGGGCCGGCAATGCGTGATCCGGGGTGTCGGCAGTGGCGGGCAGCACACCGTCCGGGTAGTGCGGCGACCAACGGTGGGCAAGCAACTTCGCGCCGAGCGTTTCAGCCGTTGAGACTGCATCCACCGAGGGTCGAAGCAACAGGTCGATATCCTTCGTGGCCACTGCCCGACGATCCATCACATCGCGGAAAGCCCAGGCGGTTGCGATGCTGCCGATGACAACGACGTTGTCGCGCAGTGGCTCGGGGATGCGCAGGGCAACTGCCTGCAGCAGCTCCGCGGGATCCAGCAGTGACTGCGCAGTCATGCCAGCGACCTTACGTAATGCAAAGCTTGGTCGCGCAGGCCCATATCGAGCAGCGAGAGGAACACGTCGGCCCGGCATGCCCGCCAGTCGTGGACCGCCGACGGCTCCGGCTTGAAATGCGAATCGGCGCGGACCAAGGTCAGGACAACGGGCGTGGACGCCAAGGGGTTCGGCTCGTACTCCAGGCCATCATCCAGTTGGCGCAGCAGACCCGCATCAAAGTGTGTGTCTGAACGGGGAACATGAACCGTCAAGTCCAGGCGAGGCGTACCGATCAGGTCCAGGCCCGTCACGTCTGCCAGAGCCGCGGGCGTTCCGGACAGCGCGAACTCAATACCGTCTTTGGCCTTCTGTTGCTGCAGCCATGCGGTCGCCCGCTCAACCAATGCATCTGCAGCCCGTGGCACTACACCGCGTTCGTACCGGAATCGAAGCACCTGGGGCATGGCACGGACGGTTGCCAGGCGTTCGCGCGACAGCTGCTGCAGGTTCAGCTGCAGGCCCTGTGTCCAGCGCGTGATCATTCCTGCCCGCAACAACTCCATGATTGCCTCACGGACCGGCGTCTGCGATGACCCCAGTTCGCCTACCAGCTGTCGGACCGTCGACGCTTCGGCGTGCATCAACTGCGCATCCAGAATAAGGCGCAAGACTTCATGGCGGAAATTCGGGCGCTCTACACGGATCCGGTCCGGATCGAGCTGCCTGGCCGAGGCCTTTTGGAGCGATTCGATCTCCAGGACCATCCGCCTGCCGATATCGGGCCGGATCGCCTGCAGCATCCGATCCCACTCGGCACGTACAGTGACCTCGCTGACCACCGGATCGCGGACGATGAGCATTGCGGTGTGGGGCCCCTCGGAAAGGTCCGAGGCGAGCAGCAACATCTCGGCGCGCAAGTCGCGCGTATTGCGGAGTCGTAATAACGTCCTGTCGACGGATCGGTGCATGCTTATATTATGCAGAATACTTTTATCTCTGCAAGTAATCTTTAATTCTGCATATACATTACGTGTCATACATCTTTACAGCGCCAACTCGGCCCATGTGCGAGCTAAATTCCTGATCCTCCCCTCCCCCACACTCCCGCCATGCCCTCCTGGTTCCGCGCCCTCACCGGCTTTGAAGAGCGCGACTACGCCGACACGCAGTCGCGGTTGCGGGTCGTGGGCGATCGGCTGCACAGCCTGGTCAACGAGGACAGCCACTGCGGCGCCCACTCCCCCACTAAAGAAAGGCCCGGCCCCCAAGGCGCAGCGTTCTCTGAGGCGTTTGCCGCACTGGGCTATGCCGTGGGCACCACCGCCACAGCCGTACAGTCTTACCCGCGACTGCTAGAGGTGTATCCGCATAAGCAATCGAAGTCCAAGGCCTACAAGGTAACGCCAGACCGCTGGGCGATTACCGTTTAGACCGATACTGCGAACGCGTCAGCCTTCTTCTCTCGCCAGATTTGCTGAACGAACGGGTCAGTCACACCGTACATGCCGTGCCCACGGCGCATGATTAGGTTCGAGGCAAGAAGGTCGTTCACGACCGGTTGAATCTCCTCGATTCGCACCTCTCGCCCAATGGCCTTCGTGTACTCCGCCGCCGCCTCCGACGAAAAGACACCTCGCACGTCTCCATCCGACGCAGCGACGCGTTCGAAGATCGCCGTTGCGAGGCCTCCAAGCTGCTCCACATTCGTCAACTCGATGTCGGCTGCGGTCGATCGAAGCGTCGCTGCGATGACAGGCAGATGTTCATCAGGTTTTGCGCCGGGTGGCAACGGCGACCGATGGCAATGGTGCGGCCCCCTCCTGCGGGCCGTCAGTTCGTTCACAAGCGCGCGGTGTGACCCCGTTCCGATGAACGGGATGAGATCGTTCAGCAGGAAAGTCGTCTTGCCCGTGCGGCGCACGCCGGACAAGAACAAGCCCGACCGAAGGCCCTCATCTAGCCTCACGGCCCCCACCCAAGTTCCTCAGGAGCCCTCTCCACGCACCTTGCGCCCCTGCTTCTCAACCTCCACCAGTGGTGTGAGGTCCGCCGCGGCCTCCAAGTCCTTCTCCGCCGCGCTGGGTAGGTCGTCCAGCCACTGGCGAAACCTTTCGTACTCGGCGTGCGCCTTAGACAGTGCCTTTTCGTGACTCACCTTGCCCGCGTGCTCGAGCACATCACGATCCATCAAGCGCAGGAAGTCGTCCAATTTGACGACCCACTGCGCCATCGTCATCGGGCGCCGGCGCAAAGCCTGGCCTTCGGCGAATTCGAGGTAGAGGTTGACGATGCGGTTCAGCGCGGGTAATCCCCCCTCTTTGAAGCACTCTGAGAGGTAGAAATTTCCAAATAACCTCAGTATTGCTTGAGCGAGCCCCAATCGCCAAAGTGGTGCCTCGCCAAAAAGGCAGTTGGCCGCAAATGATCGTCTACCAAGCCACAAAGACAGACTTCCTGCATCACGCGCTCCGCGATGATATTGAGGATGTCATCCTGAAGAACTTCCGCAGCGTCACTGGCCATGGTGTCAGCGAGGCGGAAATCAGGGCTTGGCGACACTCTCTCGCTGAGATGGGGAAGGTCCTCAGTGATGAGGAGATTCCGGACACAGCAGGCGTGGCCATCGAATATCAGTTGCCGCAGAGTTCTAAGCGTATCGACTTCATTCTCACCGGAGAGGATGCCGATGGCGCCAGCAAGGTAGTCATCGTCGAGTTGAAGCAATGGTCTGATTCGCGCCGCAGTGAAAAGGACGGGATCATCTGGGCGCGGCGAGGTGGCCCAAGCGGTGAGCGTGAAGGGCCGCATCCCTCCTATCAGGCGTGGTCATACGCGGCTTACCTGGAGGACTTCAACGCTGCGGTCCAGGATTCCGATATCAAGCTGCAGCCCTGCGCGTATCTCCACAACCACCCACGTAATGGCGAGATCGATCACCCCCACTACGCTGCGCACACCGCTAAAGCGCCCCTGTTCATGGCGAAGGAGCGGGCGAAGCTGCAGGCTTTTATCCGGCAGCACGTTAAGTATGGTGACCGCAGAAATACGCTCTATGCCATAGAGAACGGCAGGATTCGCCCTTCCAAGATGCTGGCGGACAGCGTTGCGGGTTTGCTTCAGGGTAAGCCTGAATTCACGTTGATCGACGACCAAAAGGTCGTTCACGAAACCATTCTCCAGGTTGCAACGGCCGCAGAAAGCCAGAAGCAGGTTGTCATCGTCAAAGGGGGCCCTGGTACGGGGAAGTCTGTGATTGCCGTAAACCTGCTCGGTGCACTGCTGAAGCGGGGGAAAAACGCCCGGTATGTTTCTAAAAACGCAGCACCCCGATCTGTGTACGCAGCAAAACTGGCCGGAACCTTCACCAAAACCCGCATCAACAATCTGTTCGGCGGCTCAGGCGGGTTCGTCGACAGCGCGGCAGACAGTTATGACGTACTGATTGTCGATGAGGCCCATCGTCTTAACGAGAAGAGCGGCCTCTATCAGAACCTGGGCGACAACCAGATTCGCGAAGTCATACGCTCGGCTCGCTGCACCGTGTTCTTTGCGGATGACGATCAGCGTGTGACGCTACTGGACATTGGTGACACCGAGTCCTTGCGCATAGCAGCACAGCACGCAGGAGCACAGGTCACCGAGTTGGAACTGACATCGCAGTTTCGATGCAGCGGATCGGACGGCTATTTGGCTTGGCTCGATGACGTCCTTGCGATCCGGCCCACCGCCAATCCAACGCTGGATACTCGGGAATATGACTTTCGGGTCTTTGATAACCCGCAGCAAATGCATGAGCTGCTGGAGCACAAGAATAGAGCTCGCAACAGAGCCCGCGTTGTCGCCGGGTACTGCTGGAAATGGGTCAGCAAAAAAAATCCTGATGCTTGGGATATAGAACTGGGGCAGTTCAACTACCGCAGACGTTGGAACCTCGAAAAGGACGGCAGTCTTTGGATGATCGCTCCGGAGTCTGTCAGTGAAGTAGGTTGCATTCACACGTGTCAGGGACTCGAAGTCGATTACATCGGCGTCATCATCGGGCCGGACCTGGGCTATGTGAACGGCCAAATCGTCACCGACGGCAGCAAGCGAGCCACATCCGACAAATCCGTCCGCGGCCTGCGACAACTTCTACGGACAGACCCTGCCAAAGCTCAGATGTTGGCCGACCGCATCATCAAGAACACGTATCGCGCACTGATGACCCGCGGCATGAAGGGCTGTTATGTGTATTGCACTGACCCTGCACTTGCACAGTTTCTCCGCTCCAGGCTTATCACTGCCGGCAAGGTTCAAAACGATAGCCCCGAAGATCTTGTTTCACCTGGCGCCGGGCCTGCCCTGACGTCGGTCATTCCGCTAAACCGCGTGTCGCAAGAGCAGCACGCGCTTGGCAAACCCAGTGCGCCGCTGATCAATGCAGCGACAGCCGGCGCGCTGTTCTCCCAACTAAAAGTCGCGGACTCAGACGTAGAGCGAGTGGAGCTACCGGATTGGATAACGCCAACACCAGACCTATTTATCGCTCAAGTGGTGGGCGATTCAGGTGATGCGCGCATTCCGGCCAACGCCTGGTGTCTGTTCCGGGCAGTGAAGCCAGCAGCAGGCTCCACGCAAGGAATCCTGATCGCTTACCTGGGAGATAGGGCTAATAGTGACGATCATCCGTACGGCGTTCGTGTCCAACACAAGAACTCGGGTGGTTCGCGGTTAGGCATTGGTGATCAGCCAAGCGGCCATGCCGAACTGTTAGTTGTGTTGAAGGCAGATTAACTTCAGCGGTTTTCCTACGAGTAATCCGTAGGACGAGCCACAAAAAAAGCCCGGCATCTCTGCCGGGCTTCTTCTTCCGCTCCCTAAAGTCAGGAATCGATGGTCTAAGTAAGGCTTGGCCTTACATGCCCATGTCGCCCACGCCACCCATGCCACCACCGCCGCCGCCGCCGTGGCCATGGTCGGCCTCGTCCTTCGGCGCGTCAGCGATCATGACCTCGGTGGTCAGCAGCAGGCCGGCGACCGAAGCCGCGTTCTGCAGAGCCAGACGCGTGACCTTGGTCGGGTCCAAGATGCCGGCTTCGAGCATGTCGCCATACTCGCCCGTGGCAGCGTTATAGCCAAAGGCGCCCTTGCCCGCACGAACGGCGTTCAGGACAACCGCGGCATCTTCGCCGGCGTTCTCGACGATCTGGCGCAGCGGCTCTTCCACCGCACGGGCCAGCAGGCGGATGCCCACGGTCTGGTCTTCGTTGGCGCCTTCAAGGTCCTTGATGGCCTTGAGGCAACGGATCAGCGCCGTGCCACCACCCGGAACCACGCCTTCTTCAACGGCTGCGCGCGTGGCGTGCAGGGCGTCTTCGACGCGGGCCTTCTTTTCCTTCATCTCGACTTCGGTCGCGGCACCCACCTTGATGACCGCCACACCGCCAGAGAGCTTGGCAACGCGCTCTTGCAGCTTTTCCTTGTCGTAGTCGCTGGTGGCTTCTTCCACCTGCTGACGGATCGACTCGATGCGGCCCTTGATCTCGCCCGCCTTACCGGCGCCGTCGATGATCGTGGTGTTTTCCTTCTCGATGGTGATCTTCTTGGCCTGACCCAGATCGGCCACAGTGGCCTTCTCGATCGACAGACCAACCTCTTCCGAGATCACAGTGCCACCGGTCAGAACAGCGATGTCCTGCAGCATGGCCTTGCGACGATCGCCAAAGCCCGGTGCCTTGACAGCAGCAACCTTCAGGATGCCGCGGATGTTGTTCACCACCAGCGTCGCCAGGGCCTCGCCCTCAACGTCTTCGGCAATGATCAGCAGCGGACGGCCCGACTTGGCCACGGCTTCCAGCAGCGGCAGCATCTCGCGGATGTTCGAGATCTTCTTGTCGCTGAGCAGGATCAGCGGCTTGTCCAGGTCGGTGACCTGAGTCTGCTGATTGTTGATGAAGTACGGCGACAGATAGCCACGGTCAAACTGCATGCCCTCGACCACGTCGAGTTCGTTCTGCAGGCCCGAGCCTTCTTCAACCGTAATGACGCCTTCCTTGCCAACCTTCTCCATGGCTTCGGCAATGGTCTTGCCGATGCTTGAATCGGAGTTAGCCGAGATGGTGCCGACCTGTGCGATGGCCTTGCTGTCTTTGCAGGGCTTCGAGAGCTTCTTCAGCTCGTCGGTGATGGCAGACACGGCCTTGTCGATGCCGCGCTTGATGTCCATCGGGTTGCGGCCAGCCGAGACGGCCTTGAGGCCTTCACGGATGATGGCCTGCGCCAGCACGGTGGCGGTGGTGGTGCCGTCGCCGGCTTCGTCAGAGGTGTTGGAAGCGACTTCCTTGACCAGCTGCGCACCCATGTTCTCGAACTTGTCCTTGAGCTCGATCTCCTTGGCAACGGACACGCCGTCCTTGGTGATCGTGGGCGCGCCAAAGCTCTTTTCGAGCACGGCATTGCGACCCTTGGGGCCCAGCGTTGCCTTGACGGCATTGGCCAGGATGTTGACGCCGCGGAACATCTTTACGCGGGCGTCATCGCCAAAACGAACTTCTTTAGCAGCCATGTTTATTTACCCTCGATGACGGCCATGACGTCTTCTTCACGCATGACCAGCAGTTCTTTGCCGTCGATCTTTACTTCGGTGCCGCCGTATTTGCCGAACAGCACCTTGTCGCCGATCTTGAGGTCGAGGGGACGCACTTCGCCGCTCTCGAGAATTTTGCCCTTACCAATGCCGCCAGCGGAAGTACGCTCTTCCTCAAGACGCTCTACGATCACGCGGTCATGCAGAGGACGAATCTTCATGCGTGACACTCCTTTTATGTTGGTTGAAAAGAAAACCCGAATAAGGGGACGGGCACCCGGAGGCGACGCGTTGTTAGCACTCTCTACCCCCGGCTGCTAACCGGGGCTTATCATAGCGGCGCAATCTGTCATTTCAAGGCTTACAGCCCTCGCCCGTGACATACTTTTTCGACATGAAGCCCATCAGCACCCCGACACCCCGCTCCAAGCGGCCCTTGGTGGCTCTGGCCACCCTGTTGCTGGGCCTGCTGAGCCTGGCCGCCAGCCCGGTGCCGGCCGCCGACGGGTTGCAAAACGACTTCCTGCCACCAGACCAAGCCTTCAAGGTCTTTGTACAGGCCACTGCCCCCGACCGCATTGAGGTCAGTTACGCAGTCACCGACGGCTATTACCTGTACCGCGACAAGCTCAAGTTCGCCCTTGCCGCCGAGGTGCAGGGCGTGGCGCTGGGTCAGCCGCAAATGCCCAAGGGCGAGATCAAAACCGACGATTACTTCGGCACCCAAGAGGTGTGGCACCACGACTTCACGGTGCAGCTGCCGGTCTCGCGTGCCGGTGGCCCGGCGCTGCCGCTGACACTAAACCTGACTTGGCAGGGCTGCGCCGATGCGGGTCTGTGCTATCCGCCGCAGCGCGCCAAGTTCGAGGTCACGTTGCCGGCGGCCGATAGCAGCAGCAAGGTGGCTGTGGCCGAAGCGCCCTATGTATCGGAACAAGACTGGCTGGCGGGCTTGGTGCGCAGCGGCAGTCTGTTCACGCTGCTGGGTATGTTCTTCCTGTCGGGCTTAGGGCTGGCGTTTACGCCCTGCGTATTGCCGATGGTGCCGATCATCTCGGGGATCATCGCGGGCCACGGCGCCAACATGACCCGGCTTAAAGGCTTCTCGCTATCGCTGACCTATGTGCTGGGCATGGCTGCTACCTATACCGCTGCGGGCATGGCGTTTGCGGCCGCAGGTCAGCAGGCGCAGTCGTTGTTTCAGCAGCCGTGGATCATCAGCCTGTTCGCGGTGCTGTTTGTGACGATGGCCGCGTCGATGTTCGGCTTTTTCACCGTGCAGATGCCGTCGTTTGTGCAGACGCGCCTGGCCGAGCTGAGCAATCGCCAACGTGCCGGCAGCTATGCGGGCGTGGCGGTGATGGGCGCGTTGTCGGCGCTGATCGTCACCACCTGCGTGGGCCCTGCACTGGTGGCCGCACTGTCGGTCATCGGCCAAAGCGGCCAGATGCTGCGCGGTGGCTTGGCACTGTTTGCGATGGCGATGGGCATGGGCACACCGCTGCTGGTGGTGGGCGCGTCGGCCGGCCAACTGCTACCGCGTGCCGGTGCGTGGATGGAGACGGTCAAACAACTCTTTGGTGCACTGCTGCTGGCAGTGGCTGCGTGGATGCTGGCGCGCATCGTGCCAGAGCGCATCGCGCTGCTGCTGTGGGCGCTGCCGGCGCTGGCTGCGGCGGTGGTGCTGCTGCGCGCGACGCTGCGTAGCAACCTGCCGCGCCTGCTGGTACGCACGATTGCTGCGGCCGCGCTGCTGTGGGCGGTGCTGCTGGTGGTGGGCGGTGTGCGCGGTGCCACCGATCCGCTGGCACCGTGGGCGCTGGCCCCGGCGCATGTCGAGCTGCCGTTTGTCACCATCAAGTCGGTAGCCGATCTGGAGCGCGAAGTGGCTGCGGCACAGGCCGCAGGCAAGCCACTTCTGCTGGATTTTTATGCCGACTGGTGCGTGTCCTGCAAAGAGATGGAGCGCTACACCTTCCCCGATGCACAGGTGCGTCAGGTACTGGCCAACACCGTGCTGCTGCGCGCCGACGTGACCGCTAACGACGAGGCCGATCAGGCACTGCTGGCCAAGTTCGGCATCTTCGGGCCGCCGACCATCGCCTTTTACGGCAGTGATGGCATCGAGCGCAGCACGCTGCGCGTGGTGGGCTATATGAAGGCGGCAGAGTTTGCGGCGGTGGCGGCTCGCGCTACAGTGAGCCCATGAACACCCGCAAAGTCGTCACGATCGCCGCTGTTGTTGTTGTTGCCGGCGCCGGCGGCTGGTTAGTGCAACGCCAGATGCAACCGGCCCCCACCATCACTGCCGCCGAGCCGGTAGCAGCTGCACCGGCAGCGGCGGCAGCGACCGCTGAGGCCAGCGCCAGCACCGAGGGTGGCGCCGACAAGGTGCTGGGTGCTGCCCCGCGCAAGCCGCTGCCCGAGATCCTGCCCGACTTCAAACTGGCCGACCGCGACGGCAAGCTGCGCCAGCTGTCGGACTGGGCCGGCCGGCCGCTGGTGGTCAACTATTGGGCCACTTGGTGCCCGCCCTGCGTGCGCGAAATCCCGCTGCTGAGCAAACTGCGCAAGGATCGTGCCGGCATGAAGCTGGAAGTAGTCGGCATCGCCGTCGATTTCCGCGAAGACGTGCTGGCCTTTGCCAATCGCGAAAAGCTCGATTATCCGCTGCTGATCGGCGAAGAAGACGGCTTAGCCGCCGTAGATGCCGTCGGAATGACGCCCGCCTTCCCGTTTACGCTGTTTACCGACAGCAAGCACCGCGTCATTGCCCTCAAAGTGGGCGAACTGCACCAGCCAGAACTGGATCTGATCCTCAACACCGTGCAGCAGGTGGATGCGGGCAGCCTGTCGCCGGCCGATGCGCGCACCCGCATCAGCGAAGGCCTCAAAACGCTGGCAGTAGACAAGGCCACTGGTACACCGGCGGCCTGATCCGAGGGCCTTGGGGCGCAGCAGCGCCAATCCGGCAGCTTGCCGGACAATTCGCCGATCAAGCCGACAACTTCCGCGAAAAACGGGGTAAGATCCGCCCCTCTCAAGGGTCGCCCGCGGGCGCCGCAGACAGGAATATAAGCATGGACATCCGCAAGGTTAAGAAGCTCATCGAACTGCTCGAAGAGTCGGGCATCGCCGAAATCGAAATCAAGGAAGGCGAAGAGTCGGTGCGCATCAGCCGTCAGGGCAGCCATCCGCCCGCGCAGCAGTACTACGCCCCACCCGCCCCGGCCCCTGTGGCCGCCGCACCGGTCGCCGCCGCTGCCGCGCCGGTCGCCGTGCCGGTTGCTGCCCCCAAGGCAGAGAACGTCGTCCCCTCGCCCATGGTCGGCACTTTTTATGCCGCCGCCACGCCCACCTCGGCACCGTTCGTATCGATCGGTGATGAGGTCAAGCCCGGCCAGGTGATGTGCATCATCGAAGCGATGAAAATGATGAACCAGATCGAAGCCGATCGCGGCGGTCGCGTCACGGCCATCCTGGCCAAGAACGGCGACCCGGTCGAATTCGGCCAGCCGCTGTTCGTGCTGGCCTGACGGGGCCGGCTGCACGCATGCTCGACAAAATCGTCATTGCCAACCGCGGCGAAATTGCGCTGCGCATCCTGCGCGCCTGCCGCGAGTTGGGAATCAAGACCGTGGCCGTCCACTCCACGGCCGACAACAACCTCAAACACGTGCTGCTGGCCGACGAAACCGTCTGCATCGGCCCGGCACCCTCGCCGCTGAGCTACCTCAACATGCCGGCGATCATCAGCGCCGCAGAGGTCACCGACTCGGTCGGCATCCACCCGGGTTATGGCTTCTTGTCCGAGAACGCGGACTTCGCCGAACGCGTCGAGAAGAGCGGCTTTGTGTTCATCGGCCCCAAGGCCGAGACCATCCGCATGATGGGCGACAAAGTGTCGGCCATCCGCGCCATGAAAAAAGCCGGCGTACCTTGCGTGCCCGGCTCCGATGGCCCGTTGGGCGAAGACCCCGATACCAATCTGCGCATCGCACGCCAGATCGGCTATCCGGTCATCATCAAAGCCTCGGGTGGTGGTGGTGGTCGTGGCATGCGCGTGGTGCATGTCGAGGCCGCACTGCTCAATGCCATCACACTGACGCAGCAAGAGGCGCTGGCCGCCTTTGGCAATGGCGCTGTGTACATGGAAAAGTTTCTCGAGAAGCCGCGCCATATCGAGTTCCAAGTCATCGCTGACAACTTCGGCAACGTGGTGCACTTGGGCGAGCGCGATTGCTCTATGCAGCGTCGTCACCAGAAGGTGATGGAAGAAGCGCCCGCACCGGGCCTGACGCCCAAGCAGCGCAAGCAGATGGGCGAGCGTTGCGTGGAGGCCTGCAAGGCCGTCGGCTATCGCAGTGCGGGCACCTTCGAGTTCCTATACGAAGAGGGCGAGTTCTATTTCATCGAAATGAACACGCGCATTCAGGTGGAGCATCCGGTCACCGAGATGATCACCGGTATCGATCTGGTCAAGACACAGTTGCTGATTGCCTCGGGCGAAAAGCTGCCGTTTAGCCAAGGCGATATTCAGATCCGCGGTCATGCCATTGAGTGCCGCATCAACGCCGAAGACGCGCGCACGTTTGTGCCGTCACCGGGTAACGTGAAGTTGTGGCATGCACCGGGTGGTCCTGGTGTGCGAGTCGATAGCCATCTGTATTCGGGCTACACCGTGCCGCCCAACTACGACTCGATGGTCGCCAAGCTAATCGCTCACGGCGAGGATCGCGACAGCGCGTTGGCGCGCATGCGTAACGCGCTCAACGAAATGGTGCTCGAGGGCATCAACTGCAACAAGGCGCTCCATCAAGAGATCCTGTCGCATAGCGCCTTTCGCACCGGTGGCCTCGACATCCACTACCTCGAGCGTCGCCTGGGTCTTAAGTAAGGACATCGGTCACCGCTGTGCCCTACCTCTCGCTGCGCGTTGATCTGGAGGGCCGTGACCCTGCTGCGGCCGAAGACGCCTGCTTTGCCGCAGGCGCGCTGTCGGTCACGCTGACCGACGCCGTCGACGACGCCATTCTCGAACCTGCTCCCGGTGAGCTGCGGCTGTGGCCGCGCACGGTGTTGCAGGTGATGTTTGATCCCGATGTCGCCGGTGTCGATGTCGTGCTCACGCTGGCAGGTGCACTGGGTGTTGCTGCCGATGCGATCCGCATAGAGCGCATCGAAGATCGCGTGTGGGAACGCGAGTGGCTCAAAGACTTTCACGCCATGCAATTTGGTCAGCGACTGTGGATCGTGCCGCGTCATGAACCACTGCCCGCCGATCCGCAGGCTGTGTGTGTGCGCTTGGATCCGGGCTTGGCCTTTGGCACCGGCACGCATCCTTCTACAGCGCTGTGTCTGCAATGGCTGGACCACGGCCTCAAGCCCGGCGCCACGGTCATCGACTATGGCTGCGGCTCGGGTGTGCTGGCGATTGCCGCTGCCTTGCTGGGCGCAGCGCAAGTGCACTGCTACGACATCGATCCGCAGGCGATGATCGCCACCGCCGACAACGCCGCCGATAACGGCGTAAGTGCGCAACTGCGACTGCACGACAGCCCCGCCACCTTGCCGCAAGGCTGTGATGTGCTGCTGGCCAACATCATCTCGGGCGTGCTGTGCGAACTGCAGCCGTCGTTCAAGCCCTTGCTGGCCCCCGGTGGCTGGCTGGTGCTGGCAGGCCTGCTCGATGAGCAGGTCGATGCGGTCGTGGCGGCCTATGCACCGTGGATCACGCTGCGCCCCTGTGGCGGCCGTGACGGCTGGACGGCGTTGGCCGGTCAGCGCGTCGCGCCGGGCTGACGGCGATGTACACCACCTGCCCGCACTGCACACTGCTGATGGGCGTGAACGTGCAGGAGCTGCGTCAGGGTCAGGGCTATGTGCGCTGCCCGCGCTGCTACAGCATCTTTAACGCGCTGAGCAGCCTGGGTCCCAATACCGCCCAGAGCGGCGCCGGCGAGCCACCGCAAGCGCTGCCAGCCGCCGCGTTGCCCGACCAAGCGCAACCCGTGGCAGCCGCAGCGCCCGAACCAGCTGCGCCTGCTCCAGCGCCTACGCCAACGCCAACGCCAACGCCAACGCCAGCTACTGCGGCTGAACCGTCACCACCCAAGCCCAAGCCCAAGCCCAAACGCCAGGCTCGTCGCGATCTGGGCCTGTCGCTGGATGTAGGGCTGGATGCGCCCAGTCAGGAAGATCCCTTACACCTGCGCGATCGCCCCGGCGTCAGCGGTAGCTGGCGCTGGGTCATCGTGGTGGTCGCCATGCTGGTTGTGCTGGCGCTGGCGGGGCGCGCAGTGCACGACCTGCGGCAGGAACTGGTGGCGGTGCCTGCGCTCAAGCAGCCGCTGACGCGTCTGTATGCGCTGTTTGGTGTGGCACTAGAGCCGCACTGGGATCTGTCGGCCTATGACGTGCGGCAGATGGGTGCCGAGGCACAAGAAGGCGAGCCGCCACGCGTGCACATCCGCATCAGCATTGCCAACACCGGCCTGCGCGCGATGCCGGATCCGGTCCTGCGCGTCACGCTGATGGACCGCTTCGGCAATCGCGTGGGTCTGCGCGAACTGACGCCGCGTGAATACCTGCGCGATCTGCCCGAGACCGGTGTCGCCCCGGGCGCACGGCGCGACATCACTTTGCAGGTGCCCAACACCGGCAGCAGAGCCGAGGGCTTCGAGATTGATCCCTGCCTGACGACCGGGCAGGGCCAATTGCGCTGCGCCCACGATCCACCGCAAAGCTGACCGCCTGATGCGCATTGGCCCCTGGCAGATCCCGGCGCAAGCGGTACTGGCACCGATGGCCGGTGTCACCGACCGGCCGTTTCGCGTGCTGTGCCGGCAATTGGGCGCAGGCCTTGCTGCATCCGAGATGCTCAGCGCCGACCAAAGCCTGTGGCACACCACCAAATCGCGCCAGCGCATGAACCACGAGGGCGAGCCCGAGCCGCGCGTGGTGCAACTGGCCGGTAACGATCCGCAGCAACTGGCCGATGCGGCCCGCGCCAATGTCGAGCAAGGCGCGCAGATCATCGACATCAACATGGGCTGCCCGGCCAAAAAGGTCTACGGCAAGTTGTGCGGCTCGGCGCTGCTGGGCGATGAGCCACTGGTGGCCCGGTTACTCGATGCGGTGGTCGCTGCGGTAGACGTACCGGTGACGCTCAAGATCCGTACCGGCATAGACCGTCAGCACATCAATGGCGTGCAGATCGCACGTATTGCCGAGGCCGCCGGCATTGCCGCGCTGGCCGTGCATGGCCGCACCCGCGCCGATTTTTATACCGGCGAGGCCGAATACGAGACGATTGCGGCGATCTGCGCCACGGTGCGTATCCCGGTGACTGCCAATGGCGACATCACCTCACCGGTCAAGGCGCGCGCCGTGCTCGATTACACCGGGGCTGCGGCGGTCATGCTGGGGCGAGCGGCCCAAGGGGCCCCATGGATCTTTAGGGATGTCAACGCATACCTATCTGGAGGCGCTTTGCCGCCGCCGCTCTTGCGCAGTCAAAAGAGAGACATCATCCTTGCCCACCTTGCCAGCCTTTATGACTTCCACGGTGAAGTGACTGGGCTGCGCATCGCACGCAAACACCTCGGCTGGTACTGCCAGCACAACCCCCGGACTGCCGGCTTCAGGCCATCGCTTATGGCCGCGGAATCGTCATCGGTGCAGTTTGCGTTGGCGCGTGAATGTTTTGATCAGTGGGTGCAAGAGAGTGACGCAGGAGAGCCCGGGCATGATGGCAACAACTCACAAGACGCCAGCGGTAACGCCCACTCAGGACCTGCCGCTGCGTAGCCACGCCGAGCGAGCGCTGCGCGTGTATTTCGCCAATCTCAACGGCCATCCGCCGGCCAACCTGTATGACTTGGTGCTGCGCGAAATCGAAGAGCCGTTGTTACGCGCTGCACTGGACTACGCCGGTGGCAACCAAAGCCAAACCGCCGTGATCTTGGGCATCAACCGCGGCACGCTGCGCAAAAAGCTGCGGCAGTTCGGGTTGGCCTCGTGAGCGGCACTGTCGCGCTGCGTCGCGCGTTGCTATCGGTCTCTGATAAAACCGGCATCGTCGAGCTGGCCCGCGCGCTGGCTGCACAAGGCGTAGAGCTGCTCTCTACCGGTGGCACTGCAGCACTGCTGACTGCGCAAGGTTTGCAGGTACGTGAAGTAGCGCAGCACACCGGCTTCCCCGAAATCATGGACGGTCGCGTCAAAACACTGCATCCCAAGATCCACGGCGGTCTGCTGGGCCGTCGCGGTACAGACGAAGTGGTGATGGCCGAACACGACATCGCGCCCATCGACCTGTTGGTGGTCAACCTGTATCCGTTTGCGCGCACGGTGGCGCGGCCTGACGTGACGTGGGATGAGGCCATCGAGAACATCGACATCGGTGGACCGGCGATGCTGCGTGCTGCGGCCAAGAACCACGACTCGGTGGCGGTGGTGGTAGACCCTGCCGACTATGACGCGCTGCTGGCCAGTCTGCAGACCGGCGGCACTACGCTTGCGCAGCGTCGCGTGCTGGCCGCCAAGGCCTATGCACACACTGCAGACTATGACGGTCGCGTAGCGCAGTGGTTGCAGCAGGCACTGCACATAGAGTCAGAGCCCTTCCCGCAAACGCTGACACGCCGCTATGAGCGCGCCAGTGTGCTGCGCTATGGCGAGAACCCGCATCAGCGCGGCGCGTTTTATCGCGATGCAACGATCAGCGACGCGTGTGTGGCCACTGCTGCAGTGGTGCAAGGCAAAGAACTCTCGTTCAACAACATCGCCGATGCCGACACGGCACTGGAATGTGTGCGGCAGTTTGATGCGCCGGCGTGTGTGATCGTCAAACATGCCAACCCTTGCGGCGTGGCCATCGGCGCCACCTTGGCCGAGGCTTATGAGGCTGCGTGGCGCACCGATCCCACATCAGCCTTTGGCGGCATCATCGCTTTTAACAGGCCGCTAGACGGCGACACTGCGCGCCACATCCTGGGCAAGCAGTTCGTCGAAGTGCTGCTGGCCACTGCGCTGCTGCCCGGCGCTGCCCAAGCACTGGCCACCAAGCCCAATGTGCGCGTGCTGATTACCGGTGATCTGACGCGCGCTGCCGCTGTGCCGGTTGAATATCGCAGTGTCAGTGGTGGTCTGCTGGCACAAGATGCAGACCGCGGCATGATCGACATTGCCGACATGCGCTGCGTCACCACGCGTCAACCCACTGCGGCAGAGCTGCGCGACTTGGCCTTTGCCTGGCGCGTGTGCAAATACGTCAAGTCCAACGCCATCGTGTTTGCGCGTGAGCAAGCCACCATGGGTGTGGGCGCAGGCCAGATGAGCCGTGTGTATTCCAGTCGCATCGCTGCCATCAAGGCCGCTGATGCCGGCTTGCAAGTCAGCGGTGCAGTGGTGGCCTCCGATGCATTCTTTCCGTTTCGCGATGGCATCGATGTATCGGCGTCGCAAGGCGTCACGGCAGTGATCCAACCGGGCGGCTCGATGCGCGACGATGAAGTCATCGCTGCGGCCAACGAACACAACCTTGCCATGCTGTTTACCGGCATGCGCCACTTCAGGCACTGATATGAAACTGCTGGTCATCGGCGGCGGCGGGCGCGAACACGCGCTGGCTTGGAAGCTGGCTCAATCTGCGCGCGTCACCGAAGTACTGGTGGCGCCGGGTAACGCAGGCACTGCCATCGAACCACGTCTGCGCAATGTGGCCGTGGCAGCCGATGATCTGCCGGGTCTGTTGGCACTGGCGCAACGCGAACAGATCGCCCTCACGGTAGTGGGCCCCGAAGTGCCGCTGGTGCTGGGCATCACCGATTTGTTTACGCAGCACGGGCTGCGCTGCTTTGGCCCATCCAAGGCTGCTGCACAACTGGAAGGCTCTAAGGCCTTCACCAAAGAGTTTTTGCGTCGTCACGCCATACCCACTGCGGGCTATCGCACCTTTACAGCAGACAACTTTGATGCCGCATGGCTTGCCGCGCAGCCGGTGCCCATCGTGGTCAAAGCCAGTGGCTTGGCCTCGGGCAAGGGCGTCATCATTGCGCAGAGCAGTGCCGAGGCACTCGATGCCGTGCAGTCCATCTTCAACGGTCGCTTTGGCAGCGCTGGCACCGAAGTGGTTATCGAAGAGTTTTTGCAGGGCGAGGAAGCCAGCTTCATCGTCATCTGTGATGGCACGCATGTGCTGCCTATGGCCAGCTCACAAGATCACAAGCGTCTGCTCGATGACGATGCAGGCCCCAACACCGGCGGCATGGGCGCGTATTCACCGGCACCGGTAGTCACCCCTGCCGTGCATGATCGCGTGATGCGCGAAGTCATCGAGCCCACCATGGCCGGCCTTGCTGCCGATGGCATGCCGTTCACTGGCTTTTTATATGCGGGCCTGATGATCGACGACAGCGGCGCGCCCAAGGTCATCGAATACAACGTGCGCTTTGGTGATCCAGAAACGCAGCCCATCATGATGCGGCTCGACAGCGATCTGCTGACGCTGTGCGAAGCAGCGCTTGATGGGGCGCTGAGCAAGGCAACTGTGCAGTGGAACCCACAGGCCGCATTGGGTGTGGTGATCGCCGCCGGCGGCTATCCCGATGACGTGCGCAAGGGCGATGTCATCAGCGGTCTGGATGCAGCCGCTGCACTGCCGGGCAAGGTGTTTCATGCCGGCACTGCGCTGCGCAATGACCAAGTGGTCACTGCCGGTGGCCGCGTGCTGTGTGCCGTGGGCTTAGGCGACACAGTCACGGCAGCGCGCACTCAGGCCTATGCACTGGTCGATGCATTGCAGTTTGAAGGTGCGCAAGCGCGTCGTGACATCGGCTATCGCGCCGTCGCACGCGGCGCCTGATCACCATGACAGTGCCGGCACGCACCCTGCCGCACGTATCAGCGCGACTCAAGAAGCTATTGCAACGCGGCTTTGCCGTGCTGCAGGCCTGCAACACACAACTGACTGCACGCGCCGCGCTTGAGCTGTATCTGCATCCCTTGCATCGCGAGGTTGATGCCGTTGACCGCGATTGCTTGGCCCGCGCCTGCGTGCAGTGGATGCCCTTGGGCAATGGCCAGTCGCGCGTGCTGACTTGGGGCACTGGCCCTCGCACTGTGGTGCTGCTGCATGGCTGGGGCTCGCATGCACCGCGCTGGTCCAACATGGTTGAGCAATTGTTGGCACAAGGCTGGCGTGTGATCGCCTTTGATGCGCCGGGTCACGGCAAATCCAGCGGTAGCGGCTCCAGCTTGCCGCAGTTCGAAGCGGCATTGGGCGCAGTGCTGGCCACTCATGCGCCCGTGCATGCGCTCATCGCCCACTCGCTGGGCGCACTGGCGGCTGCGGCTGTGTTGTCGCGCACACCACCTGTCACGCTGCGCGCTGCGGTGCTGGTGAGCCTGCCGCACGATATCGCCTATCTGATGGAAAGCTATGAGCAGATGCTGCAGTTGCGCGCTCCGGCGCGTGAGCGTCTGGTGCAGCTGTTCGTGCAGCGCTTTGGCGTACGCCCCGAAGAGGTTACTGCGCGCAGTCTGCTGCCGGGCATCGCTTGCCCGGTGCTGCTGGTGCACGATCGTGAAGATGATGTGGTGCCGCTGGAACAGGCTCAGCAGTTGGCGCCGCTGCTGCAACATGGCTCGCTGCACATCACCCAGGGACTGGGCCACAGCGAGTTGTTGCGCGACCCCGCGATGATCGGGGCCGCCGTTGGGTTTATTGGAGCGGCGCTGCGCGATTGACGCAAACGCCGCCGCGCTGCCTCAGCGCTTCATGGCCTCGAAGAACTCCGCGTTGGTCTTGGTGTCCTTCATCTTGTCGAGCAGGAACTCGATAGCGGCCAACTCATCCATGGGATGCAGCAGCTTGCGCAGGATCCACATCTTGGCCAGCTCGGTCGGGTCGGTGATGAGCTCTTCCTTGCGGGTGCCCGAGCGGTTGATGTTGAACGCCGGGAAGGTGCGCTTTTCGGCGATGCGACGATCCAAGTGGATTTCGCTGTTGCCGGTGCCCTTGAACTCTTCGTAGATCACATCGTCCATCTTCGAGCCGGTGTCGATGAGCGCTGTGGCAAGAATGGTGAGCGAGCCACCCTCCTCGATATTGCGCGCCGCACCAAAGAAGCGCTTGGGGCGCTGCAATGCGTTGGCATCCACACCACCGGTGAGCACCTTGCCGGAGCTGGGCACCACGGTGTTGTAAGCGCGAGCCAGTCGCGTGATGGAATCGAGCAGGATGACCACATCCTTCTTGTGCTCGACCAGACGCTTGGCCTTTTCGATGACCATCTCGGCCACTTGCACGTGACGCGCGGCGGGTTCATCGAAGGTGGAAGACACCACCTCGCCCTTGACCGTGCGCTGCATCTCGGTGACCTCTTCCGGGCGCTCGTCGATGAGCAGCACGATGAGGTAGACCTCTGGGTGATTTGCCGTGATGGCTGTGGCGATGTTCTGCAGCAGCATCGTCTTGCCGGCCTTAGGCGGCGACACGATAAGACCACGCTGGCCCTTGCCGATGGGCGAGACCAGATCGATGGTGCGCGCCGTCAGGTCTTCGGTGCTGCCATTGCCGCGCTGCAGCTTGAGCCGCGACGTGGGATGAAACGGCGTGAGGTTCTCGAACAGCACCTTGTTGCGTGAGCTTTCGGGTGAGTCAAAGTTGATCTCGCCGACTTTCATCAGCGCGAAATAGCGTTCGCCATCCTTGGGCGGACGGATCAGACCCGACAGCGAATCGCCGGTGCGCAGGTTAAAGCGACGCACCTGCTGCGGGCTGATGTAGATGTCATCGGGGCCGGCCAGATACGACGCATCGGCCGAACGCAGGAAGCCGAAGCCGTCCTGCAAAATTTCGAGCACGCCTTCGCCGTAGATGTTCTCGCCGTTGCGCGCATGCGCCTTGAGGATCGAGAAGATGATGTCTTGCTTGCGCGAGCGAGCCAGGCTCTCGAGGCCCATCGAGTCGGCAACCTTGACCAACTCGTGGATGGGCTTGGCCTTGAGCTCGTTGAGGTTCATCGACAGACGCGATTGCGCCAAATCGGCCCGGCTGATGATCTCGCCGTCGTCGGCCGGATCAAACGGCTCGGGGGCATAGACCTCTTCGGGACGGCCGCCCAGATTGCCGTTTACGTTGCGGTCACCGCCACCGCCACCTGAGCGATTGCCATCACGATGACGGCCACCGCCGCCACCACCACCGCCGCCTTTGCCAGAGCGATTGCGCCCTTGATTACCCAGGTAGCCCCTCACAGATTGCTATCCAGGAAGGCGGTGAGCTGCGATTTGGACAGCGACCCGACCTTCTGGCCCTGGACCGTGCCGTCTTTGAACAGCATCAGCGTGGGAATGCTGCGAATGGCGTACTTCATCATGGTCTGGGGATTCTCGTCGACGTTGAGTTTGGCGATGCGGACACGGCCCTGATAGGGGGCGGCGAGCTCATCGAGTAGCGGCGCGATGGCCTTGCAGGGACCACACCACTCTGCCCAAAAGTCGAGCAACACCGGCTCCGGGGACTTGAGGACGTCGCTTTCGAAGGTAGCGTCCGTGGTGTGGACGATTAGCGGGCTGCTCACGATGAGGCCTCCATAGGGACCGGTATGTGGGAACGCTGCTCTAACGAGCGGATGGACAAATATCGATATGGGATTGGGCTTGGTGGTCTGGACTGCGGGCAAATACCGCGCCACGGACCGAGTTCAAGCAGTTACACTAGTGGTTCGGGTGGGTAAGAAGGCTGGCTGGAAAGCCGCCAACTCTTGAAGGCTTTTTTAGCCTGTCCTGCCCCGATTTGCAAGCATCCGGCCAGACCGGTCACAACCGGCGCGAAGTCTTATGATCATTAAGCTGTTCAAGAAACTCTTTGGCGGCAGCCCGCAACAGCAGGCTACACCGCAAACCTCACCCCCGGCAGACGCCTCACAAGGCCACTCCGCCCCGCGTCCGCCGCGCAAACCGCGCTCCAGATCGCCCAAGCCCGCCGCCAACACACCGGCCGCCGCTGCCAAGCCCGTCGATACCGGCCCGCCCAAGCGCTCTCTGGCTGTCGCCGACGATGCGCCCACCTATGCCAGCTTCAACCTGCACCCCAATCTGGCGCGCGGCATCGCCGATGCGGGTTTTGAACATTGCACCGCCATTCAGGCCCAAACACTGCCCATCGCCCTGACCGGCAAAGATGTGGCGGGCCAAGCGCAAACCGGCACCGGCAAGACCGCTGCGTTTCTGGTGTCGATGTTCCAAACACTGCTCACCAAGCCGGCGCGTGAAGACCGTCCCGCAGGCTCGCTGCGCGCCATCATCATTGCGCCCACGCGCGAGCTGGCTGTGCAGATCCACAACGACGCCTTAGTACTGGGCAAGCACACCGGCTTGAAGCTGGCCTGCGTGTTCGGTGGTGTCGATTACGAAAAGCAGCGTCGCCAGTTCGATGACGGCGCTGATGTGCTCATCGGCACGCCGGGTCGCATCATCGATTACTACCGTCAGGGTGTGTACGAACTCACAGCCATTCAGGTGGTCGTGCTCGACGAAGCCGATCGCATGTTCGATCTGGGCTTCATCGACGACATCCGCAAGCTGCTGCGCCGCATGCCGGTGCCGGCAGAGCGTCAGTCCATGCTGTTCTCAGCCACGCTGTCGCAGCGCGTGCTCGAACTGGCCTACGAAGACATGAACAGCCCGGAGACGGTGCGCATCGAGCCCGATCGCATCACCGCAGACAAAGTGCGTCAGCTGATCTACTTCCCGGCCATGGAAGAGAAGCTGCCGCTGCTGATCGGTCTGCTGCGCAGCGCCGAAGCGCATCGCACCATGGTGTTCGTCAACACACGCCGCGCGGCAGATCGCCTTGAAGACGTACTGCGCGCCAACAACATCAACGCGCAGGCCATCTCGGGCGACGTGCCGCAGAACAAGCGTCTGCGTTACCTCAAAGAGTTTCACAGCGGCGAACTGGCCGTGCTGATCGCCACCGATGTCGCCTCACGCGGCCTGCACATCCCCGATGTCAGCCACGTCTACAACTTCGATCTGCCGCAGGACTGCGCAGACTATGTGCATCGCATCGGCCGCACGGCACGCGCGGGCACCGAAGGCGACGCGATCAGCTTCGGCTGCGAAGACTACGCACACTGTCTGCCCGAGATCGAAACCTACATCGGCCACAAGGTTCCGCGCGGCACCATCAGCGCAGAGATTGTTGCCACCGATGTGGTGTTCCCCAAGCGCCGTCCTCGCGAAGACGAGCCGCCGCGTCGCAGTGGCGGCGGCGGTGGTGGCCCGCGTCGCGGTCCGCCCCGCAGCGGTGGTGGCGGCCGCCGCTGACCTTGCCTTGGCCCGGCTGTTACAGCTGGGCCACTGCCGATACCCACTCATAGTCCAGCGGCGCAGCCTTTGGCGGCTGCGTGGTGTCGGGATGGGTGATCGCAATCAACTGCGACACACCTGCCGCACGTCCTGCCGCCAGCACTCGCAGGTTGTCATCCAGAAACGCCGTGCGCGACAGGTCGATGGGCTCGACCGCCAGAAAGCCCGACCAGAACGTCGGGTCTTCTTTGGGTGCACCAAACGGATGTGAGCTGTAGATCGCATCCAGATGCGGCGTCAGATCGATCTGCGTCATCTTGATGCGCAGTGTCTCGGGGTGTGAGTTGGTGGCCAGCACCAAGCGTCGCCCCGCCGCACGCTGACGCTGCAGAAACTCACAGGCACCGGGCAACCAGGCGACGCGATCGGCGTGCTGCTGTTTGAGCGCCGACAGATCCAGCTCGAGCACCCGCGACCAATGGTCCAGGCAATACCACGGCAAGGTGCCTTCGACCTCGGCCAGCTTGGGCATGAACTGCGCCAAGGCCTGCTCGCGCGTCAGGCCGCGCGCAGCGCCCCAGGCGTCGGGCACTACTGTCAGCCAGAAGCGAGAATCAAAGGCCAGATCGAACAAGGTGCCGTCCAGATCGAGCAACAAGGTGTCGATGTGATCGGCAATGCGGACGGTGTGTGTTTGCATGGGCGGGTATCATAAACGCCAGATGTCCGAACTCATCGACCTGCATACCCACAGCTATCACTCAGATGGCGTCCTTGCGCCTGCGGCGCTGGTGGAGCTTGCCGCCAAGCGCAAGGTGAGCGTGCTGGCACTGACCGACCACGACACCAGCGTCGGGTGCGCAGAGGCCGCCGCAGCCTGCGCCCAGCACGGCATCGGCTTTGTGCCGGGCATCGAGTTCACTGCCGGCTGGCGCGGGCAGGAAATCCACATCGTCGGCTTAGGCATCAACACCGAACACGCGGCAGTGCAGGCGCGCTGCACAGAGCTGCTGACGCTGCGACGGGCGCGTATCGCCGCCATAGGCGAACTGCTGTCACGCGAGCGGGCGCTGGGCGGCCAGAACATCGCCACTGACCTGCTGCAACAGCCGGGCGTGCCCACACGATTGCACCTGGCTCGCGAGCTGCTCAAGCGCGGTCTGGCCCGCGACCAGCAGGATGCGTTTGACCGCTGGCTGGGGCGCAAGCGCCCGGGTCATGTGCCGCAACAGTGGCCGGGTATCGAGGGCGCCATCGAGGCCATCGTGGCCGCCGGTGGCATTGCCGTGCTGGCCCATGCGCACCGCTACAAGTTTTCCAACGGCGTACTGGGCGAGCTGTGCGCGGCTTTCAAGGCCGCCGGGGGCGGCGGCATCGAAGTCAGTCTGCCCGGCACGTCGCCCAACGATACGGCGCGCCTGCTGCGCCAAGCGCGGCTGCAGGGCCTGGCAGGCTCGGTAGGGTCAGACTTTCACCAGCCGGGCTTTGCATGGCGTCCGGTGGGGCGCTTCGCTAAGCTACCCGAGGACATCGCGCCAGTACTGGCGCAGCTTAGGCCGCAGTAACCCGGCAAAGGTCGATCCACACGCGCATGACGGACGACAGCCTCGATAACATCGATCGCGAGTTGTTTCGCAACATAGAGAAACTGCGTGCGCTGCGCATAGAGCACCGCGATCTCGATCAAATCATCGAACGCCTAGCTCTCGATATGCACAGCGATGAAGTGCAGATGCGCCGCCTCAAAAAACGCAAGCTGATGCTCAAAGACCAGATCCATCGCCTGCTCAGCGAATCCATACCGGACCTCAATGCCTGAAACCAATCTCTTTGCTGATTTCGCACCGCTGCCAGTGGGCATCGCGTTGATGCAGGTGCTGCTGGCGCTGTGCGCAGCAGTTGCCGGCATCTTGGCGGGCCATCTGGCCTCGCGTGGCGCACGGGCAGCGTTGCAGTCCGGCCGTACAGGCTGGCGGTTGTGGCTGCCAGAGCTGCTGGCAGTGGGCGTCGGCCCATTCATCACTGCGGTCGTGCTGGTGGGCTGCCGCGCGCTGCCTGCCGTAGCGGCATGGCCGCTGACAGTGCTTGATGACTCGCTGTACCTGACACTGTTGTGGCTGTTGTGCCGCATCGGTTTGTGGCTACTGGCACTGGCTGCAGGGCGCGGCAGTTGGCTCGGACGGCATGAGTTGGTCTTCACCTGGTTAGCTTGGGTAGTCGGCTTGGCCTCGTTCATCGGTCTGCTCGAGGTGCTCGAAAGCACACTCGATACCATCGATCTGATTCCGGGCAAGGGCGTGTTCAGTCTGTGGTCGCTGCTCAAAGGCCTGGCAGTGGTGGCGCTGTTTCTGGCTATCACCAGCATCGTGTCGCGTGCCATCGAGCGGCGCGTCATGCGCATCGAAGCACTGGCGCCCTCCACGCGTATCGGCATCGCCAAGTTCAGTTACTTCTTCCTGACGTCGCTGGGCCTGCTGATCGGCATCAATGCCGCAGGTGTCGATCTGACTGCGCTCACCGTGCTGACTGGCGCCATCGGCATCGGTTTGGGCTTCGGCTTGCAGTCCATCGCCAGCAATTTTGTCAGCGGCTTTGTGCTGCTGCTCGATAAGTCCATCAAGCCTGGCGATGTGATCAGCTTCACCGGCATGACTGGCACCAGCACCGAGAACTTCGGCTGGGTGCAAGAACTGCGCGGCCGTTATGTGGTGGTGCGTGACCGCGATGGCGTAGAGACGCTGGTGCCCAACCAGAACCTCATCACCAACCCGGTCATCAACTGGAGCTATAGCGACCGCAAGGTGCGTCTTAAGCTGCCAGTACGCATCAGCTATGCCGACGATCCAGAGCAGGCGCTGACGTTGCTGGTGGAAGCCGCTTACTGCAGCCCGCGTGTGCTGCGCGATCCGGCGCCCGTGTCGCGACTGATGCACTTTAGCGACCACGGTATCGATCTGGAGCTGCGCTTCTGGATCACCGACCCGGCAGACGGCGTCAACAACGTGCGCTCTGATGTGAACCGCTCGATCTGGAAACATTTCAAACAAGCCGGCATCACCATACCGGTGGCGCAATACGATGTACGGGTCGTACAGACGCGCGGTGGCGGCGCGTGAAGCCGCTGGTCCTGCCCGACGCGGATATCAGCATCAGCTTTGTGCGCGCCACAGGTCCCGGCGGTCAGAACGTCAACAAGCTCTCTACTGCTGCGCAACTGCGGTTTGATGTTGCCGGCACCACCGTACTGGACGAGGCGTCCAAGGCGCGTCTGCGCGTGTTGGCAGGGCGCCGCGTCACCGACGAAGATGAACTGCTGATCATTGCGCGCAACCATCGCACCCAGGAAGGCAATCGCCGCGAAGCCTTGGCGCGTTTGCAGGCACTGGTTGAAGCGGCGCGCATTGCGCCAGTGCCACGCCGCGCCACGCGCCCTACCCGCGCGTCAAAACAGCGGCGCTTACAAACCAAAGCCCACGATCAACGCGTCAAGCAGATGCGCGGCAAAGTGCGCGATCGCGACTAAGAATGAGTGACCTGCAGGATGCTGTGACGCAGCGTCTCGGACAGCACCAGCTGCGCGTCATCGACTATGCGCAGCACCACTTCGTCAAACAGCAGTCGTCCTTCGGCATCGGCGCTCAACACACCGCGCTTGCGCAGCAGACTGATGAAGGCCTCATGCAGGCTGCGATCAAAAAACTCGGGGGCGTAATAGCCATACAGCGCCACCATTTGCTTGGCAGTGCGTTCGCAGCGCTTTTGCAACTCGGAGGCGGTCAGCACGCCGCTGCCGGCTTGCTGCAACAACGCCAGCGGCAAGTAATAGCGCTCGATCACCTGAATGGTCGGCTGCGACAGCAGTGACAACTGCATGGCCTCGGCGCTGTCGGCGCGCGGCCTCTGCCACCAGCCCTGCTCCACGCTGCCTTCCAGCACGCCCAAGCCGCCAAGCACCTGCAACGTGTGGATCGTGACCTCGGCCAACTGCTCCTCCGTCCAACGCAGGAACAGCTCGTTGCCAATGTACGGATAGATGCGCCACGCCAGACGATGGATGTCTTCGGTGCGCAGGCGCGGGTTGGCGATGAAGCAGCAAGCGATCAGCGACGGCAACGCAAACAGATGCAGCACGTTGTTGCGGTAATAGGTCATCGCCGGGGCATGCGCCGGCTCCAAACCGACCAATTCTCCGGCACCAGAACTCTCGGCCGCCGACCGCACGACAGCACTCATGCCCTCGCCATAGGCAATGATGCCTGCCGCGTCCAGCTCTGTGACTGTCACCCGCTCTGAATAAGGCAAGGCCTGCAACAGCCGCAGATACAGCTGCAGCTGACCTTGCAGATCTGCCTCACGCAGCACATTGCGTGGTGTGGCCAGCAGTGTCAGCGCCAGCAGATTAATGGGCGTGACCGAGGCCGCAGCATTGATGTTGCGCATGATGCGCCCGGCCAATTCATCGACAACCGGCGCCACCCACGGCGCGCGACCTTGATCATCGACCGGCTGCTGGCGCCAATCTGCTTGATGCTGGTTGAGCAACTCATTTAGGTGCACGGGCTCACCTAGGTTGACGTGCACGCGACCAAAGCGCTCACGCAAACGTCGCAGCGAGCGCACCAAGCCCATGAAGGATTCTTTTTGCTTGGGCTTGCCAGACAACTCGCCCACGTAGCTGTCCACTTCCATCACGCGCTCGTAGCCGAAATACACCGGCACAAACACCACCGGGCGCACCGGCTGCCGCAGGAAACTGCGCACCGTCATCGACAACATGCCGGTCTTAGGTGCCAGCAAGCGGCCAGTGCGGCTGCGACCACCCTCAATAAAATATTCGACTGGATGGCCGCGCGACATGATCACGGCGAGATAATTCATGAACACGACGGCATAGAGGGCGTTGCCGCGAAAGCTGCGACGGATGAAGAACGCGCCAGCCTTGCGCAGGTAACGCCCCACCACCGGGATGTTGAGGTTGATGCCGGCAGCAATGTGCGGGATGGCAAAGCCCTGCTTGTAGATCGCATACGACAGCAGCAGATAATCAATGTGACTGCGATGGCAGGGCACATAGATGATCTCGTTGCCGGGCGCCACATCGCGCAGCGTTTGCGCGTGCCGGAACTCCACACCGTCATAGACGCGCGTCCACAGCCTGGTGAACACCACTTCGCACAGGCGCACAAAAGCGTTGGAATAGTTGGCAGCGATCTCTTCGAACAGTTCGCGAGCCTGCAGCAGTCCGCGGCGACGCGCGTCTTTGCCATCACCTGCCTGCTGCGCCACGGCACTGCGTACAGCGCGCGTGCGCAGCACCTGCGTGAGCAGCGTGCGTTGGTGCGATAAATTGGGCCCGATGTGTGCCGCGCGCGCATGACTGAACTGCTGTTGCAACAGCTTGGCAATGCGCCGGGCTGCTAAGTTGCCCGCAGCTTCACCGCCCAGCAACGCGCGCAACGACTGCCCTGGCCCGAACTGCACCAGCGTGTCGCGACTGTTGAACAGCAACGTCAGTAACCGATGCACACGACCGACCAAGGCAGAGTCTTCGGCAAGCGCCAAGCGCCACCAAGAACCTTGCCTCTGCGGTGCCCGCCCCCAATAAACGGCCGCCGTGACCAGCGTCACGTCGAAGCCCGGATCTGCGGCAATACGGCGCAGCAAGGGCAGCAGTTGCAAGGCCGGCCTGCGGTCCATGCGCTGACGCAGCAGACCCACGGGCCGAGCCAGCGCGATGACGGCTGGCTGCGTTGCTTGAGCACCCTCTATAGACAGCGTGCGCATGGGCAACGGCAAGCCCGCGCGCTCACATGCCTGACGCAACACCGTCGCATCGCCGCGGCTCTGGCGTTCGAGCACATAGCACACAGGTGCCGGCGCCGCGGACAGACGCTCAGCCGCATCCTGTGGCAACGATGTAAATCGCAGCCAGGGCAACCAGAGACGTCCGGAAAGTCTGCTCATTGGATGACGCTCAGGCCAGCGGTGCAGGCATATCGAGCGAGATCAGGAAGTACTCGAACTGGTACTTGATGAAGGGGATCTGCGTATGCAGCCGATGATCTGCATCAACCAAATGCAAGGTCGCCTTGTGCTCGGCGGCAAACCGAATGCTGTCCTGAACAGGCACCACCTCATCGCCCCAACCATGCACGATGGTAGTGGGACAGTCTGTGGTGGGAACGCGCAGCGGCGGCAAGCCGGGCATGTAGATGGCCGGCGCCATCAAAAATACGCCGCGTACATGCAAAACCGAGGCGTTGGCCAACGACACATAGCCACCTAGGCTGCTGCCCACCAGCACCAACTCACCGCTGATGTTCTTGCAGACGTCGGCCAGACGCTGCGCACGATCTGTCGGCGAATCTATTCCGCGGTAATCGACCGATTCGACTTCATAGCCTTCGCTTTTGGCAGCGGTGGACAGCACCTGGATTTTGCGACCCCAAGGATCACTGTCCTGGCCATGTGAGAACACCACGTAGCGTTTAGTCACGATGCACCTTCAGCGCGAAATATTGCGCAGTATATCGGCCTCGATCTCGGTGGCGACCCGCGCACCGGCAACCGACAGGCGATTGACACTGACTGGTCGACTACTGCTGCCGGCAGCCTGATGGGTCACCAGCCAAGCACAGCCCTGTTCAGGTTGACTGCCCGTCACACCCCATATCAAACGAAACGGCGCAGCAGCGCTTGCCGTATCAGGATTGAGGCGCCAGTCGCAGACCACAAAGCCTTCGCCAATCAACCCGGCCGCTGCCAGCGCGCGCTCCTGACTCAGCAGTGTGAGCAGCGAGAGCACTTGCCGCGCGACTTTTTCACGCACGCCATCCCACTGCGAAGGCGCAGCGCTGACCGACCAGCGTGTGCTGCGCTCGATGCTGGCAGCAATCCACAATTGCATACGCCGCGCGAGCAGACGTCGTTCGACTCGATGATCCGCATCGACCAAGGTGGTCACCGGCAAACGGGTAGCAGCAATGTCGAGCGCATCGACCAGTGTGTTGACACCAAAGCGCGCCAACTGGGTGCGCTGCACGGCACTAACAGGCATCGCCGGACGGCTTGTGTCGTCAGGCTGCAATTGCAGTGCAGCCCCCTGCCACCAGCGCAGCGCAGCCGCATCGGCCCGCGCGAGCAGACCGGCCACCACAGCCGAAGGTCCGAAGCGCCGCCGCCCCGCGCCCAACGCATCAACACAGGACACCGGTGGAAAACACATCAGCGCATCGGCGCTGCGTACCGGCCACTGCGGCAACTGTGCCAAGGCAGTGGCCGCATCGACCCACGAACGCGGTGGGTCTATCAACAGCACTGCCTGACGCTGGCGACACAAGCGCTCGGCAACAAACACCGTAGCCAAGCCCAGATCCTGGTCAGGTCCCGGTGGCGGTATACACAGGAAGTTGAAAAGCTGCGTGGACTGCAGTGCAAACAAACCACGCTGTGCCTCAACGCTGCCGATCAGGTCGTAATCCGACAGAGCCTGACCGTCGCTACCATCAGCATTGCAATCGACATATCCGATTGGGGCATTGCGCGTATCGGCACTGGTGGGCAGCGGTCGCGCAGCAGGCAAAGCCCCGCGCAGACGCACCAGTCGTGAGCTGGCCAACACTGTCTCGATATTGCGGGGCGCACCAGGACGCAGGCTTACACGCCGGAATATCTCCTGCTGTTCAACCAGCTCTGAGCCCGGCGCACGCAAGCGCTGCACGATAAGGTTGAACTGCTCGTCGCCATCGATCAGTTGGTAATCGACCGAGGCGCGCAGATATTCGCGCGCGCCCGGACACAGCCCCTGCAACACCAGGCTGCCTTCACCGGCAGGCAGATCGATGGTCGGAGCCGATCCACCACTGGCCACACGCACCACGAGGGCCACTTGTCCGCCATGGGCAAAGTACTGGTCGACCGAATAGGACAAGGGTGACTGGCGCCACAAGCCGCCAAAGACCTGCACGTACTGGGCATAGCTGGTGACAGTAACCGGCTCGTTGATCGGACCTTTGAGCGTGCGACCGACGAATGCGGTGACCGCCGTGGGCAAAGGCGACAGGTCGGAAACCGCCTGCAGTGCCGCGCTATCGCTGCCGGCCGGGACCTGCCCGACTGGCGCGGAGCCACTCATCAGCCCTTCTGCGGCTGCTTGTCGGCAGGCACAGCCTGAGGCGGGGCAGCCGCCCGCAGGGCTTGCTCCGCTGCAGCGTCTGCAGCCTCATCACGCTTACGCGCGATTTCGCTCAGCATGATGTCGAGCCATTCGGATTGGGTGTTCATGTGTCCTGATGATAGCCGATGCCGCTGCAGCGGGCACGTTCAGGGTGGCGAGGCGGGGTCATCGCTGCCATCCCAATTGGCGCCGGCCGGAATGCGGTTTTGCACGCGCAGCGCCTTTGCCAGCGTCACCGGCAGGGTTTCACCGTCACCCCCCAGCGAGACCGGCACCGGCACACCATGAGCATCGTGTGCCTGCTTGGCCGCAGCGTCCCAGTCAACGACCCTCCCGAGCGCCTTGAGCTGCTGCTGGATGCGCGGCGTGAGCGTCTTCTGCAATATCGTGTGACGCGACTTGCGCCAGTCACGCCGGTCGTCCTCGAGCACAGAGACAGCCTGCAACTGCAAGCCTCCGTCCTGCCAACCCATCACATAGGGTTGATTGACCACCTGCACCGACGTGCCGATGGGTATCAGATCGAACAACACCTGTATGTCTTCGGGATACATGCGCAGGCAGCCATGGCTGGAGCGCAACCCAACGCCGTAAGGCTTGTTGGTGCCGTGAATGAGATAAGACGGCCAGCCCAACGTGAACTTGTAACGACCCAAGGGATTGTCGGGACCTGCAGGCACCACCGCAGGCAAGCGTTCACCGTTTGCCAGATGCTCTTTGCGCACCGACAACGGCGGCACCCACACTGGATTTTTCTGGCGGCCGGTAATGCGCGTGCGGCCTTCGGGTGTGGACCAACCCACCTTGCCGATGCCGATGGGGTGCGTATAGACAACCTGCCGCTGCGGCGGCGCATCGGCAGCAACCGCTACGGGCTTTGCGCCCTGCTTGCCGGTTGCTTTGGCGGGCTTGGGTGGCGGCACAAAATAAAACAGCCGCATCGCGGCAATGTTGATGACCACACCCTCGCGTGGTGCCACCGGCAATACGAAGCGCGTCGGCACCACCACCTCGCGACCTTCACCGGGCAACCAAGGATCGACACCAGGGTTGGCACGCACGATCTCTTCATAGCCCACATTAAAGCGCCGGGCGATATCGGGCAGCGTGTCGTCCTTACCGACCACTACCAACTGCACCTGCCCCACCACATCATCAGTGGGCAAGATTTCGAAGCGATGGGTATCGAGCGGTGCCAAACGCGGCGGCGGAGCAGGCGGTGGTGGCGGCGGCAACACCACCACGACCGGCGGCGGCGCAACTTGACGCGTCGCGCAGGCCGCCAGCACCACGGCAACCATCATGCCCAGGGCTGCAATAGCGCTGTGACGCATGCCAATCATGGCAAGCCTAGAGTAGCACTGGCTGATCTGGCAGCTCGTTGCTGCGCGCACCAGCGACAGGAAAATGCCGGCGCAGCAGCCCCGCCGCACCTTCGATGGATAGCAAAGCGCCCTCGCGAAAGGCACCTGCGGCAAAGCTCTGGCGCACCTTCTCGCACAACGTGTCCCACTCGGCCTGCGGCACCGCACGCGCGATGCCGCGATCGGCAACAATCTCTACCGCACGTTCAGCAAGCAAGACGTAGATGAGGATGCCGTTGTTGACCTCGGTATCCCACACCCGCAGCTGACCGAAGATCTGCAACGCGCGCTCACGCGAACTAAGACGCGCCCACAGTTGCTGCGGATCAAGCGCATGCTCGACCACAAAACGAAGCTCTCCGCCGTGTTCACGCTCGGTGGTGGCAATGGTGCGTTCGATGTCGGTGAGCACTGCAGCCGGGAAGCGCTTGCGCATCAACCAGCCCGGTGACAGCAGATGACTGACGATACGTTGCATAGTGTTCACCAGCGTCCCGAGGCGCCACCGCCTCCAAAGCCGCCCCCTCCGCCACTGAATCCGCCACCGCCGCCGCCGCCAAAACCGCCACCACCAAAGCCACCGCCGCCGAAACCACCGCCGCCATAACCGCCGGGGGTAAAGCCGCCGCTGCTGCTGCCGGCTATCAAACCAAACAGAAAGGAACCGATGCCCGCCAGCACTGCAAACAGCAGCACCTGCGAGAGCAAGAAAGTGATAACACCGGCAAGACCTGCCACGGCCACCGCGCCAATTACACGACCAAACATCGCACGCAGTACGGTACTGGCCAGCAGCACCCCAAAGAACAGGATGGGCAACAGATTGCGCAGGCGTTCGCGGGGGTGATCCCACTTTTTATCCGGTGGTGGCAGCACCTCACCATCTATGACGTCCATGATCTTTTGCAGACCCGCGCCCAATCCACCGGAGTAGTCGCCCTGACGAAACAGCGGCGTGATGATCTCGCCAATGATGCGGCGTGAGGTGGCATCGGGCAGCGCGCCCTCAAGGCCATAGCCCACCTCAATGCGCATGGTCCGATCATCCTTGGCCACCACCAACAACACGCCATCGTCGGTGTTGCCACGACCGATTTTCCATTCTTCGGCAACCCGGATGGAGTACTGCTCAATGCTCTCAGGTGCCGTGGTGTGCACCATCAGCACTGCCACCTGCGAGCCCTTGCGCTCCTCAAAAGTTTTGAGCTTTTGCTCTAGATCGGCCTGGTCGTCGGCGCTGAGCGTGCCGGTTTGATCGAGCACGCGCGTCTCGAGCTTGGGCACAGGAACCAAACCCTGTGCTGCAGCAGGCAGTGCCAGCGTCAGCGCCAGCAGGCTACCCAAGAAGATGGCGTGCAGGCTGCGCACGCGACGCTCAGCGCGCCGGTGCCGCGTTGAATTCGATGGTGGGTGCCTTGGAAACCTCAGCTTCGTTCTCCACCGTGAAGCTAGGCTTAACTTCGTTCTTGAACAACATCGCGGTGAGGTTGCTCGGGAAAGAGCGCACGGTGGTGTTGTAGGTGCGGACCGAATCGATGTACCGGTTGCGCGCCACGGTGATGCGGTTTTCTGTGCCTTCGATCTGCGCCTGCAGATCGCGGAAATTGGCATCAGACTTGAGCTGCGGATAGTTCTCGGTCACCGCAAACAGACTCTTGAGGGCTTGCGTCAGCTCACCCTGCGCGGCCTGAAACTTCTTGAAGGCCTGCTCGTTGTTGATGAGCTCGGGCGTCAGTTGAATGGAGCCGGTCTTGGCGCGCGCTTCGGTGACGCCCAACAGGACTTTTTCTTCCTGTGCGGCAAAACCCTTAACGGTAGCAACCAGGTTGGGGATGAGGTCGGAACGACGCTGGTACTGATTGAGTACCTCGGCCCATGCGGCCTTCACACCTTCGTCTTGTTGCTGCAGCGTGTTGTAGCCACAGCCGGACAACAGGACCGCGACGACGCCTACAAGGACTGCTCGAAGACTGCGCATGATCATTGCCTCGGATAACTGGGCCGGACGACAGTCGCCCGGCGACAGAGCCGATCATCCCACGCTTGCGGCAGGACAGGCCAAAAAAAAGCCCCCTGACAAAGGCAGGAGGCCGTGTAAAGCAGCCACCACACCAAAGGCAGGGGCTACAGGTTCGTTCACCGCCATCTCAATGCAATCGGGCCCAAATCAGAATGCGGATATCCTCGCTGCGCAGGTTCAGGTTGCTGGCCAGCAGAGCGCTGATGTCCTGCGCGCCTCCCTGAGGGTGCAGAGGCAACGGCATCTCGACGACACCGGTGTACTCTCCAGCCTGCTTCGCGCCGGGGGCACCGGCCACAAAATGGGTGTAGTACTTGCTGCTCATCACGCTTACTAGTTTCTGACGGCAGCCTAACCAGAGCCACTGCGCAGAAATGTGCGCTAGCGCACAAACACGAGGACTATCGGCATGGGTCGTTATCGGCCGCCATCAACACCGGCATCGCGCTACATCACCCCGCAAGGTCTGGCGCGACTGCAAGAGGAATTGGAGCAGCTATGGCGGCATGAGCGGCCACGCGTCACTGCAGCCGTATCCGCCGCAGCGGCTCAAGGTGATCGCTCAGAGAACGCCGACTACACCTACGGCAAGCGCCGTCTGCGCGAAATCGACTCGCGCGTGCGCCATCTGCGCGGCAGGCTCGAGGGCATGACCGTGGTGGATCAACCGCCGACGGATCCACGACGGGTGTTTTTTGGGGCTTGGGTGACGCTGGAAGATGATGACGGCACACAGCACCTGCATCGCATCGTCGGCCCGGATGAGTTTGATATGGCGCCGGGCTACATCAGCATGGACGCACCTCTGGCGCGCGCCCTGCTGGGCAAACCCTTGGATGCGGAATTGCGCATCGAAGTGCCCGGTGGCCATCGCGACATGGTGATCGTCGCGATTGCCTACGGCCAGCGACCTACACCCTGACGTTCTTGAACTGCCAAGGATCGCTGCGATCCACATCCTCGGGGAACAGCCGCTCGCGGTCGGTGAGCGGAGTCCACTGCGTGTATGCGCCAGTGACTGTGCCCAGATAGGGCGCGCAGATCTGCAGGTTGCGGCGCCAGTCCATCTCGTCGGGCTCAACCACGCCGCGGTTGGGGTTTTCCATCGCCCAAATCATGCCCGACAGCACCGACACGGTGACCTGCAGGCTGGTGGCGTTGTTGTAGGGCGCCAGCTCGCGCGCCTCGTTGATCGACAGCTGCGAGCCGTACCAGTAGGCATTGCCATGATGGCCGGCCAGCAACACGCCCAGTTCATCAACACCCGAGACGATTTCGTCCATCAGGATGTGTTTGTCGGCTTGCAGGTTCCAGTTGCGACCGGCGAACTCATGCAGCGACAGCACCGCGGCATCACTGGGGTGATAGGCGTAATGCGCTGTGGGCCGGTAGACCACTTTGCCGTTCTCGATCACGGTGTAGTAGTCCGAGATGGAGACTGCTTCACTGTGAGTGATGAGAAAGCCATGGATGGGCCCAGCCAGCGGCGTCCAGGTGCGCACGCGAGTAGCCGCGCCCGGCTGCGACAAATAGATGGCCGCACCACTGCCAAAGTCGTGACGATGACCATCACGCGGGAAGTTGCGCTCATGACTGCCCCAGCCCAACTCTGCAGGCTGCTGGCCTTCGGACACAAAACCATCGACCGACCAGGTATTGAGAAACTGGTTGGGGCGCTTGGGCACGTTGCTCACTTGTGAATCGCGCTCGGCGATGTGCACCACACGCACGCCCAGTTGGCGCGCCAGCGCCGCCCACTCGGCACGGTTGGTGGGCTCATCAACGGCAATGCCACCCTCTGCGGCGATGTTGAGCAGCGCCTGTTTGACGAAGTGCGACACCAGACCCGGGTTGGCGCCATGCGTCAGCACGGCAGTGGGCGCGCGCTCTTGGCCGGCACGCAGCGCCAGCGCCGCATCGCGCAGGGCGTAGTTGGTGCGTTTGCCCGCCGACAGAGAGGTATCGGTGTAGCCGCCGGCCCAAGGCTCAATGCAGGTATCGAGATAGAGCGCACCGCGCTCTTGGCACAGCTTAACCAGCGCGATGCTCGACACATCGACCGACAGATTGACCAGAAAATCGCCACGGCCGAGCAAGGGCTCGAGGACGCGGCGATAGTTATCGCGCAGCAACGGCTGCACCACGAACGTCACGCCCAGATCGACGGCTTCCTGAGCACCGGCCTGATCCGCAGTCACCACGGTGATGCGCTCGGAGGTGATGCCAATGTGGCGCAAGATCAGCGGCAGCACACCCTGCCCGATGCTACCGAAACCGACCATTACAATGCGGCCGGGGAAGTCGAAGTGAACCTGATACGTCATTTCCTGTCTCTGGACCTCGTGAATGTCACGTTGTGGGAATGGGTGTAAATGCAGGCCAACCCGGCGGCCACGTCCGGGAAAATCCCGGCAGTGCCTCAACCCGGGCCAGCCATCGAACGAGCGCAGGATACTGCACCTGAAGGGGCAGGAATCGAGTCGAGAGTTCCTGGGCCCCGGGCTGAGTCAAACCGTGGTGCAGCACGCGGATGAAAGGATAGATGGCCAAGTCCGCGGCCGACACCGATTCGCCCACAATCCAGTCTGAATGGCTCAACCGGCCCTCGATGGTGCGTGCTTCGCTGGCAACCAAATGCATGGCCTGCGCCAAGGCGGGATTGAGCTGCGGCGGACGGGCGCCCAGCAGCGCCTCCACAATGCCCATGAGCCGCGCCTCGGTGTAGGCCTGAAATTCATTGATGACCCGCATGATCACCGCAGCCTCTTCAGCATTACGGCCGAACAGCGGCACATCCGGGTATTTGCGGTCGAGGTAATAGAGCACCGCCAGCGACTCGAACACCACGTAATCATCGTCGCGCAACACCGGCAGACGACCGCGCGGATTCATGGCCAGCATGGGTGGTGCTTTGTGCTCTTGCAGGTCGAACTGCAGGCAATGGCTGACGTAAGGCAACTGCTTGAGCTCAAGGGCCAGCAGTACGCGCCAACAAAAAGGGCTGCCGCTGCCCCAGTAGACATCGATGCCCATGGTGTCCCACCTCTAATCAGGGTGCGATTGTAGCGACATTGTCAGGGGTCGTGACGCAGGTGATCATGGGCTATGACACCCCACCTGATTGATGCTGCCGCGCTGGGCTCCTGCCTGGCTGACCCCAACCTGCTGATCGTGGACTGTCGGGCTGATCTGCTCGACTACGACTGGGGCCCGCGCCAGTACGCCACCGGCCACATCCCCGGGGCCGTACACGCCAGTCTCAACGGCGATCTGTCCGGCCCGACCGGACCTGGCACTGGCCGCCACCCGCTGCCCTCGCCGCAGCAGTTCGCCGCAACGCTGGCGCGCTGGGGCGTCACCCCCCACACCCGGGTCATCGCCTACGACCAAGGTCCCGGCGCCTATGCGGCACGTCTGTGGTGGTTGCTGCGCGCCTGCGGCCAGAGCGCCGTGCAGGTACTCGATGGCGGCTGGGCGGCCTGGATTGCCGCCGGGCTGACGCTGCAGACCGCTGCCGCCACCCGCATACCTTCGGTGGTTACACCGGCGGACTTTGCCGGCTGGGTCGATGCCGAGCACATCCTGGCTGCCCTGCGCGGCGGCAGCGCCCTGGTGGTGGATGCCCGCGGCGCCGACCGCTATGCCGGACAAAACGAAACCATCGATCCGGTCGCCGGCCATATCCCTGGTGCGGTCAATCAGCCCTTCACCAGCAACCTGGGGGCCGACGGCCGCTTCAAGCCTGCCGCCGTGCTACGCGAGCAGTGGTTGGACCGGCTGGGCCAGTTCGGGCCAACGCAGCTGATCGCCAGTTGCGGTTCAGGCATTACTGCCTGTCACAACCTGCTGGCACTCTCGCAAGCCGGGCTCGAGGGCGGCCGGCTGTATGCCGGCTCGTGGAGCCACTGGATCCGCGACCCGCAGCGGCCGATCGCCACCGGTACAGAACCAGGTTCACTCTGACATGACACAAGACGCAATCAACCGACCCATACCAGGCAAGTCGTGGACGGTCGCCGAATCGGCAGAGCTGTATCAGGTGGAAGCCTGGGGCAAGGGCTATTTTGCGATCAACGACGCCGGCCATGTGGTGGTGCGGCCCGATGCCGTGGAAGGTCGCGAGATCGACCTGCACGAAGTGGTGCAAGGCCTTGCCGAGCGCGATCTGCGCACACCGGTCGTGGTGCGTTTCTCCGGCATTTTGGCGCACCGCCTGCGTCACCTGCACGATGCCTTCGCGCGCGCCATCGCCGACAACGATTACCGCAACAGTTATGCAGCGGTGTTCCCTATCAAGGTCAACCAGCAGCGCCTGGTGGTGGAAGAAGTGTTCCGCTATGGCAAGGAATTCGGCTTCGGCCTGGAAGTAGGCTCCAAGCCCGAGTTGCTGGCCGTGATGGCCATGACCGAAGACTCGCCAGACAGGTTGATCGTCTGCAATGGCTTTAAAGATTCCAGTTACATCGAGGCAGTGATCCTGGCCACGCGACTGGGTCGCACCATCATTCCAGTAGTCGAGAACTTCACTGAGCTGCAACTGATCCTGGATAACGCTGCCAAGCACAACGTACGACCGCGCATTGGCGTGCGCGTCAAATTGGCTAGTGAAGGCTCGGGCAGGTGGCGCGATTCGGCCGGTGAACGCAGCAAGTTCGGACTGTTCATTACCGAGATACTCGAGTTGGTCGCTGTGCTTCGCGAACACGACATGCTCGATTGCCTGCAGCTGGTGCATTGCCACCCGGGCAGCCAATTGCAGGACATCCGCCGCGTCAAAGATGCCATCAGCGAACTGGCGCATGTGTATGCAGAGCTGCGGCTGATGGGCGCAGGCCTGCAGTACATCGATGTGGGCGGCGGTCTGGGCGTTGACTATGACGGCAGCGGCACCAACTTCCCCTCGTCGATGAACTACACGCTGGACGAATATGCCAGCGATGTGGTCTATCGCATCGGCAGTGTCTGCGATGCGCGCAAAGTGCCGCAGCCGATGATCATCAGCGAATCAGGCCGCGCCATCGCCGCGCATCACAGTGTGCTGATCTTCGACACGTTGGGCAGCTCGGTACTGGACCGTTTCGAAATCACTGCCGAGGAAGCCGGTCGGGTTGGCAAACAGTCTGCAGTGCCGCAACCGGTCATCGACTTGTTCGATGCTTGGCGCTCGGTCGAACCACGCCGTTTGGTGGAGTGTTATCACGATGCGATGACGGCTCGTGAACAGATGCTGCAGATGTTCAGCCTGGGTTTGCTGTCGCTGGAGCAGCGCGGCCTTGCAGAGCGCCTGTACTGGGCAACCTGCACGCGGGTACGCAACGCACTGCGACAACTGGACAAGGTTCCCGAGGAACTGGAAAACCTGGAAGACCTGCTGTCCGACACCTACTTTTGCAATTTTTCGCTGTTCCAGTCGTTGCCAGACAGCTGGGCGATCGACCAGCTGTTTCCGATCATGCCTATCCACCGGCTCAATGAGCCCCCGACACGCCGTGGCGTGCTGGCCGATATCACCTGCGACTCCGATGGCAAGATCGACCACTTCGTCAGCGCCCGTGACGACAAGCGCACGCTCGAGCTGCACCCGCTGCGCGCTA
Source organism: Pseudomonadota bacterium (assembly GCA_026398735.1). Taxonomy (GTDB): domain Bacteria; phylum Pseudomonadota; class Gammaproteobacteria; order Steroidobacterales; family Steroidobacteraceae; genus ZC4RG30. Next base: position 74,737 of record JAPLSH010000008.1, read on the forward strand.
ACGAAGACTATTTTTTGGCCGTGTTTCTGGTGGGCGCTTACCAAGAGACGCTCGGCGATCTGCACAACCTGTTCGGCGACACGCACGTGGTGCACATCCGCCTGCATGACGAAGGCGGCTGGTGGATCGAGGAAATCGTCAAAGGTGACACCGCCAACAAGGTGCTCGAGTACATGGAATATGACGTGGCCGAGCTCTACCCCGCCCTGGCCAGAGACTGCGAACGGGCGGTGCGCGAAGGCCGCATGACAGTAGCCGAGAGCCAGGCGCTCAAGCGCTTCTACGAGGGCGAACTCGACGGTTACGCCTATCTGGAGCCCTGATCGGCGGGGTCCGCGCGCGCGGTTTACTTGCGCAGCGCGTCGGGCGTAGCATCGGGCGTATGTCACAGGGTCAAGGTTCTTTGAGCGCTGACGTCGTCACGCTGCACGTCGGCAATCTGCCGTTCGCTGCCACGACCGAACAGCTGCGCGAGTTATTCGCTGCCCACACAGAAGTGGTGTCCATCGACATTCCCAACGACCCGCAAACCGGCCAATCTCGCGGCTTCGCGTTTGTCAGCGTACCCGGCCCTGCCGCAGCGGCTACAGCAGCAGCAGAAGCATTAGACGGTCAATCGCTGCTGGGGCGGCGCCTGCGTGTTAGCGCCGCGCAAGAACACCGTCGCCAGGCGCGCGGCCCGTTCCGCCACTAGGCGGGTCTGTTTCCATGAACCGCATGATCCGACTGCTTAGCCTTCTGTCACTCGCACTGGCAGTCGGTGGATGCGCCAGCTCGGCTACACGTCTCGAAATGTCTTCGTCCATCGACCAAGTGCTGGCCGCGCCGGAGCGCCCGCAGGCCGATCGTGATCGCGATATCTGGCGACATCCGCGCCAAACCCTGATGTTCTTTGGGCTGCGGTCGAACATGACCGTGGTGGAACTGGATCCGGGTACGGGTTGGTATCTGCAAGTGCTGGCACCGCTGCTGCGCGAGCGCGGCCGCTACATCGCTGCCCTGCCGCCGGTGTCGCCACAGCAGCGCGGTGCAATGCGCGAACGCGAACGGCTCGAAGCAGTTATCGCATCGCGGCAGCAGGTGCTCGACCGGATCCAACGCGCGCCGTTCGATCCGGGTGTGTCACCCATCGCGCCAGACAACAGCGTCGATCTGATCGTCACGTTCCGCAGCCTGCACAACTGGATGGGGCAGGACAAAGCAGCCGCCGTGTTCGCAGATGCCTTTCGCGCGCTAAAGCCCGGCGGCGTGCTGGGCATCGTCGAGCACCGCGGCAACCCGCAGCAACCACAAGATCCCAAGGCTCGTTCTGGCTATGTGAGCGAAGCCACTGCCATGCGACTGATCGAGTCGGCCGGCTTTCGACTGATCGCCACCTCCGAGATCAATGCCAATCCGCGCGACACCAAAGACCATCCGCGCGGCGTGTGGAACCTGCCACCCACGTTAATTGACGGCGACAAAGATCGTGCGCGCTACATGGCCATTGGTGAAACCGACCGCTTCACGTTCAAGTTCATCAAGCCGCGCTGAGCGCGCGCACATGACGCGCATCGACCAGAAGTTCAAGGGCCGTGTCATCACGGTCAATGTTGAGCACGTTGATCTGCCCAATGGCCGGCAGGCTGCCCTTGAGATCGTGCAGCATCCAGGTGGCGCCAGCATTGTGGCTTTGGATGAGCAACAGCGCGTCTGCATGCTGCATCAATATCGCCACGCCGGCGGCGGCTGGGTGTGGGAACTGCCCGCAGGCAAACTAGAGCCCGGTGAAGCACCCTTGCTGACTGCGCAGCGCGAGCTCGTTGAAGAAGCTGGCGTCAGTGCAACCCGCTGGCAAAGCCTAGGCAGCATCCTGCCCTCGCCAGGTGTGCTGGCAGAGACCATCCACCTGTATCTGGCGCAGGGCCTCACGCCCGCAGATATTGCTCACGAACAACATGAAGTCATCGAAGTCCATTGGTTGCCACTACAGCTGGCGTGGCAACGTGCTGTAACCGGCCAATACCGCGACGGCAAAACTGTCATCGGTCTGCTGCGCGCCTACGCGCTGTTGCACCGCCAGCCTTCCTGACACCTCCACCAAAGAGCGCGCCATGCACAGCAGATCAATTGCTACTTCGGGACTTATGAGCGCGCTCGCGCTGGGTCTGACAGGGGCCTTGTGCATCAGCACCACAGTGGCTGCAGACGCGCCGAGCACAGCATTCACCGCACAGGACCTGAACACGCTCAAGCGTCTGTCAGACCCGCAGGTATCGCCCGATGGACTGCGCGTTGCCTATGCACTGCGTAGCACCGACCTTGCCGCCAATCGCGGCCGCAGCGATCTGTGGTTGCTCGATCTGTCGCAGCCGGGTTTGGCGCCGCGACAATTGACCACCGATGCAGCCAACGACAGCACGCCGCGCTGGTCAGCAGATGGTCGCAGCCTGTTCTTCCTGTCGTCGCGCTCGGGCAGTTCACAGGTGTGGCGCTTGGCACTGGACGGTGGCGAATCACAACAGGTCACGCGCTGGCCTGTGGATGTCAACGCGCTGGCTGTGTCGCCTGATGGCACACGCATCGCCGTCTCGATGGATGTCTATCCGGACTGTGCCGATCTGGCCTGCACCGCAGCACGTGATGCTAGTAAATCCAAAGCAACGGGCCGCAGCTACGATCAGCTGTTCGTACGGCATTGGGATCGCTGGGAGGACGGCACGCTGGCGCAGCTGTACAGCGCCACCCTCAAAGCAGACGGCACTGTCGGCGAACCGGTGTCGCTGATGCACGGGCTCAAGGCCAATGTGCCCTCACGCCCTTCCGGTGGTGACGAGGAGTTCAGCTTCAGTCGAGATGGCAAGCGCCTGGTGTACTCGGCACGCAAAGCAGATCGCGGCGAGTCTTGGTCAACCAACTTTGATTTGTATGAAGTGGCAGCCGATGGCAGCGGCGGCGCAAAAAATCTAACGGCCACAAACTTGGCGTGGGACACACAGCCGGTATTTCTAGCCGACGGCAGCATGGCTTATCTGGCGATGAAGCGGCCGGGCTTCGAAGCCGACCGCTTTGCGGTGATGCTGCGCGATGCCAACGGCAGCACACGCGAAATCTCTGCCGGCTGGGACCGTTCACCACATCAGCTGGCTGCAAGTGCTGACCGTCGCACCCTGTTGGCTACTGCAGATGATCATGGTCAAGTGGGTTTGTTTGCTATCGACCCGCGCAACGCCACAGTGACTGCGCTGCACAACACCGGTCAGATCACCGGTTTTGCGCCGGCGCGTAACGGCATCGTGATTGCCTTGGCGTCATTGGCGGCGCCCTCGGATCTGTATCTGCTGCCCACGCGCAGTGGCACGCCACAACAGTTGACTGCAGTGAACCGCGAGGTACTGGACGCGCGCTCGCCGCTGGATGCGGCGCAGTTCAGCTTCGAGGGTGCTGGTGGCGACAGTGTGTCGGGCTATGTGGTCAAGCCTCATGGCTATCAGCCCGGCAAACAGTATCCGGTTGCCTTTGTGATTCACGGCGGGCCGCAGAGCGCCTTTGGCAATGCATGGAGCTGGCGTTGGAACCCGCGAACCTTTGCCGGCGCAGGCTATGCCGTGGTGTTCATCGACTTTCACGGCACACCGGGTTACGGACAGGCCTTCACCGATTCAATCAGCAAAGATTGGGGCGGCAAGCCGCTGCAGGATCTACAGCGCGGACTGGCTGCGGCGGTCGCCAAGTTCGACTTCCTCGATGGCAATCGCGCCTGTGCGCTGGGCGCCTCGTACGGCGGCTTCATGGTCAATTGGATCGCTGGCAACTGGCCAGATCGCTTCCGTTGCCTGGTGAACCACGACGGCATTTTCGACACGCGCAGCATGTACTACACCACCGAAGAGCTGTGGTTCACCGAATGGGAAAACGGCGGCACTTATTTCGATACGCCAGCCACTCACGAACAGTTCAATCCGTCAGCACATGTGCTCAAGTGGCGCGCACCCATGTTGGTGATCCACGGCAGCCAGGACTTTCGCGTACCGGAAACACAGGGGCTGGCCACGTTCACCGCGCTGCAACGGCGCGGCATCGAGAGTCGCCTGCTGGTGTTCCCAGACGAGAACCATTGGGTGCTCAAGCCTGCTAACAGCCTGCAGTGGCATGAGTCAGTGTTGGGTTGGCTCGACAGCCATCTCAAGTAGACGAGTGCAGCGGCGGCAGATGGGCGCGCAGAAAGCCGAGCAGATCACGCCACGCCTGACGTGACGGGTGGCTGTCATCGTCTGGCGGTGCCAGACGATATTCCTTGGTATAGGTAGCGTGGCTGCGCTCGCCTGCGCTGTTGTGATCTTCAGGCCCACCATACTCACGCACCTGCAGGCCAACTGGAAATTCCTGCTGCAAGCGCTGCAGCTTGTCGGGCGGGCACAGTCGATCGGCGCGGCAGCGCACAGCCAACAGCGCACAACCGCCCTGCTGCAACGCGTGCCGCACAGCCTGCAACTGCTGCGCATCAAGGGGCAATGCTGCGCGCTGCGCACCACCACCTTTGCCAGTCAGTGCATACGACAGCGACAAAGGCACTGAAGGCTGCGCTGCCACGACCGCCGTCACGCGTGGGTGCAATACCAGCGGAATGACAAAGCCACCCGTCACACACATGCCGATCGCACCCACCGCGGCACCGGCATGTAGATCGCTGATATGACCTGCCAAAGCCTGCAGCCATTGAGTGACCGGCGCACTGACTCCAGCGCGCAGGAAGGCAAACTCCCGCGAGATGCATAAGCGAGCGGCATTGCGCAGCGGCGCTCGCTGGCCTGTGCCACCGAACAGCTGAGCGATGTAGACCTTGTAGCCAGCGGCACGCAAGCGCGCCGCAAACAGCAACAAACCCGGCGCAATACCCGGCAACTCTGGCAGCAGTAACAGCGGTGGTGCAGCGTCGTTACCGGCGTGATGCACAGCGTGAGACCAGCCTTCATGTGAGAACTGGAACGTTGCGTGATCCGCCAGCAGTGGCGTTGCAACACTCATCGTCGGCGGATGTAGAGCAATCCCAGCACCAACATCACCGCATGCACCCACCACAGGCCCGCCCACTCGGGCACTGCACCTTTGTCGAACATCGCGCGACCCAAGATGAGCAGATTGGCGTACACCGCATAGAACAGCACCACTGGGATGACACGGCCATAGCGACCTTGGCGTGGCCGCAAGCGGGCCAATGGCACCGCCAACAATCCGACCAACACAGTCATCACCACAGTAGCGATACGCCAGTGGTACTCGCCGCGAAACCGTGGCAATGGCGAACTGCGCAGCACCGAGGTGGCCTGGGCATCAGGTCGCGGTGCGCTGGTGCTTTCCGGCGGTGCCGGCAAAGGGATGGTCTGCTCCCCAAACTGCAAGCGACGCCAATCGCCCTGCCCAGGCACACCTTCATAGCGACTGCCTTGCTCCAGCACCACAGCAGCCAAACTTCCATCAGCGGCCAACTGGTACCGCGCCCGCGCTGCAACCATCACTTCCAGCGGCCGCGCACTGCCAGCACCTTGCAAGGGCAAGCGCCGCTCGAAGAACACATCGTGCAAGGAGCCGTCCGGGTTAAAGCCCTTGAAGTAGAACACCGCGCTACCGTCGATGGCGCGAAATTGGCCGGGCACTAATCCGCGCACAAGCGCAGTACGCATGCCCTCGTTGCGGATTTCGAAACTGCGTCGTGCACCTTCAGGCCCTGCCTGAAAGGCAACCCATGCCGCCAATGCCACAGCAGGCAGTGCCACCAGCGCCGCCGCCAACAGCGGCGTAGCCGGAGACATGCCACAGGCTTGTGCGGCCGCCATCTCGCTGTCGTGGTACAGACGACCCAGCGCCAACGTGACACCCAGCAGCAGCGAGATGGGCAGAATCACGCTGCTGTTTTGCATCACTGCAAGGCCAACCATCTCGAGCAACAGCGGGCCAGGTACCTGACCTGCAGCGACACGGCCCAGCATGAAGGCCAGTTGGTTGGTGACCAACAACACCATCAGCACTGCAGCGACAGCGGCAGTAGCCACCGCCATCTCGCGAAGGATGTGCCGGAACAAAATGCCACCGATGCGTGGCACAGCACTACGCAGCACGGACTCAGCCATACAGCACCCGCCAAGGTGAGCGATAGGCATGACCCAGCGAAATCAGCCGTTGAAGCAACTGTGGATAGCCAAGCCCTGCGGCCGCCGCCGACCGCGCAAAGTCTTCGTGGGCAGCCAGATGCGGATTGGCGTTGGCTTCCAACACAAACACGCTGCCATCGGCACGCACGCGAAAATCCATGCGGGCAAAGCCCGACAAGCCCAACGCACGATAGATACGCCGTGACAGACGATCCAGTTGTGCTTCAACACCCGCTGGCAGATCGACCGCCGGACGACTGCCAATGCCATAACGACTGCGGTAGTCCAGATCCCATTTGACCTTGCGCGTGGCGATGGCTGACTGGTTAGACGGCATGCTGCCGAAATCCAGTTCCCAGACCGGCAAGCGGGTGAGCCGTTCATTGCCGATCACGCCCACATAGCACTCACGACCTTCAATGTATTCCTCGACCAGCACATCGGAGTTGTTCTGATCAAACACGAATTCGACTCGGGCACGCAGGCTGGCAGCATCTTCCACGACAGAGGCCTGAGCGATACCCAGCGACGCATCATCGGTGGTGGATTTGACGAACAAGGGATAGCGCAACTGCTTGGGTACATGCAGGCGCTGACCGCGGCGAAACACCGCAAACTGTGGTGTCGGAATACGATGGAAGGCGAACACCTGCTTGCACAGCGCCTTGTCGCGCGAGATGAGCAACCCGCGCGGATTACAGCCCGTGTAGGGCTGGCGCAGCATCTCCAGAAAGGCCGGCACATGCTGATCGTAGGCAACGATGCCATCGAATTCTTCGAGCAGGTTGAACACCACATGCGGTTCCCACTCAGCGATCACCGAACGCAGCTCAACCAGACTGTCGAGCACACCCAGCACGCGTACATCATGGCCGCTGGCGCGCAACGTGCTGACGATGTCGTATTCGGCACGCCAGTCCTGAATCTGCTGCGGCGTGTAGCCTTCCAGCGACTCCGGCGGCACTAGACTGGCATGCACGACGACCAGGACGCGACGGCACTTCACAGGAGTATTTGACGGTGACCGGGCATCCATAGGCTCACTGTAGCGAATCATTGCGACAGATGAGCAGACGGTCAGCCAACGTAGCCAGCGAGTCGGCGCCAGGCAAGGCTGTGCGCCATTCCGTCGGAATGCCTTCGAGCGAAAACAGCGCGCCGGCTAACTGGCCGTAAGCGGCTGCGGCCACGTCCGGCTCAATCCCCTGCCGCACCACTGCAACCATGCCGCTGCGAAAATCGGCAGCGTCTGCCACCGCACGCACCACCAGGTCCAGCACCGCCAGAATGCTGCCGGCGGCCGGCGCAGGTGCTGCTGCAGCGCCACCCTGCCAGCCTGCCGCCAAGCTGGTCAGTTCATTTTTGAGGGGCGCAGCAGGCCAGCGGGTTCCCAGGGTCAGCACCGACTCACGTGAGCCACCCTGCAAGGCCTCATGAAGCATGGCCGTGAACAAGCGGCAGCTGTCGACAACCAACGGAGCTTGCTGCGTGAGACGCGCAATATCGGCAGCCACTGCGATGGCCAAGGGCAAGTCGGCGTGAAAGCAGACCGCTGCCGACGCACAGCGACTCAGCGCTTCGGGTGAGAGCTGCTGCGGATCGTGGGAGCCCGTCAGTGCTGTGCGGCGCCAACTGGCCAGCGCGATGGCCTTACGCACTGCCGGCCTTGCACCGGGCGCAGGACCTTCGGCTAACCAAGCTTGGAAACGACCGATCTGGTCACGCACCTCAAACTCGCCGCGGCACTGCACCAGACTCTCTGCAGCGCAGACAGCCATGGCGGTGTCGTCCGAGGTCTCGCCTTTGGGCAAGCCTACTGCTGCCGCGGTCAATGCATCGCCTATGGCCAACCCCAACAGCGTAGCGCGCGCACGCGCCCGCAATGGCAATGCAATGCTGCGCAGTGCAGAGCGGCGCATAGGGACTACCGGCGTTGACTCCACTGTTAGCGGCTGCGCAACCACGGGCGCTTCAACGGCCTGATCGCTGGATTGCCAGCGGATGATGTAGTTGTCTTGCGCTTCAGTCTCTGGAATGTGCCGCCATTGGTAAGGGGGCACATGCTGACGCCACAACTGATTAAGCGTTTCCAAAGCCTGACGGCCGCGCTGTCCCCGCTCTACCAGATGACAGCCGATGGCAATGCCGGTGCGACCGATACCCGCGCGACAATGCAGATAGACGCGGCGTCCCTCATCGAGTTCACGCTGTAACGTGGCCAGCACTTTGGTCATCGTGGCCGGATCGGCAGGCACTTGATGATCGAGCAATTCGATGCGGTGGTAACGCACTGCAGGCGTCAGCAAGGGCTGATAGTCCGGACATTCGCCCGCGGCAGTCAGGTCGATAAAGCTGTTGATGCCGACCGATAGCAACTTGGCCAAGCGCACGCGCAACTGTGACGGGCTTGTTCCTGCAGGATGATCTCCGGCCAGTAGACGCCCCTCCTCAACCCAGAAGGATTGTGGCAGCGGCGGCTTCACGGCGTAACGCGCAGTCCGGCAAAATCGAACGCGGTAGGGTCGGCCAGATGTGCAGGTTCAACATTGCGCAACGACGAGAAAATAGACTCAGTGCGACCGGGATATTGCAGCTCCCAATCTGCCAGCATTTTTTTGATGTGCACCCGCTGCAAGTTCTGCTGCGAACCGCACAAGTTGCACGGGATGATGGGAAAACTCCGCGCGCGTGCATAGCGCTCTATTTCGCGCTCAGACACATAGGCCAGTGGTCGGATGACCACATGCTTGCCGTCATCTGAACGCAGCTTGGGGGCCATGGCTTTGAGGCGCCCACCAAAGAATAAGTTCAGAAACAGCGTCTCGACAATGTCATCGCGGTGATGCCCCAAGGCGATGCGGGTGATGCCATTGTCGGCAGCCCATTTGTATAGCGCGCCACGGCGCATCCGCGAGCACAGGCTGCACATCGTGCGGCCCTCGGGCACCAGGCGTTTGACCACGCTGTAGGTGTCCTGCTCGATGATGTGGAAGTCCACACCCAGACTGCGCAGATAGTCAGGCAACACTTCTGGCGGGAAACCCGGCTGCTTCTGGTCCAGGTTGACTGCGATCAGCGAGAACTTGATCGGCGCACTGCGCTGCAAAGACAGCAGCATGTCGAGCAGCGTGTAGGAATCCTTACCACCAGACAGGCAGACCATCACCCGGTCGCCCTCTTCGATCATGGCGTAATCGGCTATGGCTTTACCCACTTGGCCGCGCAACTGCGCGGCCAGACGCCGCTGAGTAGCGGACATCGACGGCGCTGCCACCGCAGCGCCACCGGCCATGACCGCCTCAGTGCTGATCGGCAATCGCCTGGGCAACCGGCATCGGCATCGGCACCGGCGGCGCCGATCCACCCAATCGCAATTTTTCGATCAGGCGGCTGACATGTTGCGGTGAGGATGTGTTGCGCGCGATCAGTACATACAGCGCAGGAATGATGAACAAGGTCAGTGCCACAGCAAATGTTGAGCCGAAGAACACGGTCGCACCAATTGACTGACGGCTCTCGGCGCCAGCGCCAGTGGCAAGCATCAACGGCAACGCACCGGCAGCAGTGGCCATCGTCGTCATCAACACCGGCCGCAGACGCACGCTAGCCGAATGGGTAATGGACTCTATGAAGCCCCTGCCCTGATCACGCAGTTGATTGGCGAACTCCACGATGAGAATGCCGTTCTTGCTGGCGATACCGATGAGCATCACGGCACCGATCTGGCTGTAGACATTGATTGTGGAATTAAACAGCCACAAACCTATGACGGCACCGGTGAGCGCCATGGGTACGGCAGCCAGAATGACCAAGGGATGCACGAAGCTTTCGAACTGTGCCGCAAGCACCAGATACACAATGAGCAGCGCAAACCCGAAGGTCAGATACAGACCGCTGGCCGAACGCTTGAGCTCGCGCGACTCGCCATTGAAATCAATCTGCACACCCTGCGGCGCTTCTTCCCGCACCACACCCTCGAGGTACTTGAGGGCCTCACCCAGCGAATAGTTGCCAGTGAGGTTGGCGGACAGCGTGACCGAACGCAGACGATTAAAGCGTTTGAGCTCTGAAGGGCCCGCTATTTCGTTTATATGGACCAAGCTCGCCAACGGCACCAGTGAGCGACTGCGATCAGAACGCACATAGATGTTGTCCAGATCGGTAACCGTCGCGCGCTGATCATCGCGTGCCTGCAGCAGCACGTTGTATTCGTCACCACCCATCAGGAAGGTGGTGGCAACGCGCGACCCGAGCATAGTTTCGAGCGCACGGCCCACGTTGCTGAGCGACACACCCAGATCCGCAGCCTTGTTGCGATCGATGCCGACCTCAAGCTGCGGCTTGCGCTCCAGATAGTCGGATTCAACATTAAAGATATTGGGATTGCTGACTACGCGCGCAATGACCTTCTCGGCCAGATCCGCAAGCATCCGGTACTCCGGTCCCTGCAAAACGATTTGCACGGGCTTGCCGTTACCGCCCAAGCCACCCGGTGCGTTGGGAAACACTCGCGCACCAGGAATGTCCTGCAATCGTCCGCGCAGGCGCTGCAGTATCTGCGACGCCGATTCGGTGCGCTGGTCCCACAGCGTCAACGGCAGCATGACCTGCCCGGTGCTGACGTCACCGTTGCGATTGAAGTTACCTGTGCGCTCGATGACGCGCAGTGCATTGCCACGATTGACCTCATCGCGGGCAATGGCAGCCACCATTTCAAGATGGCGCTCGGTGTATTGCATGCTCGAGCCTTCCGGCGCGATCACCTGAATTTGCACGCGAGCACGATCCTCGGCCGGCGCAAATTCCTGCGCCAGCTTCATGCCGCCGATGGGCCATCCAACCACCATCAGCAGCAGGACCGCTACGGCAATAGTGCCGGCCACGCTCATTAACAGCGCAGGTCGGCGGCCTTTTAGCGAGGCCTGAAGCGTCGATTCGTAGCTAGCCGCAAACGACTTGAAGAAGCGGTCGATGGAGCGCGCCAGACGACCACGATTCATGCCCTTGGCAAACACCTTGGAAGTCATCATCGGTGTCAGCGTTAGTGCTACTAATGCCGAGAAGACAATGGCAGCAGCCACCGTCACACCAAACTCACTGAACAAGCGACCGACCGTACCCTGCAGGTAGGACAACGGCAGGAACACTGCGGTAAGCACCATCGTGGTAGCGATTACCGCAAAACCTATTTCGCGACTGCCGTTGATGGCTGCCACCAGCGCGTGCTCGCCCAACTCGATGCGGCGAACAATGTTCTCGAGCACCACAATGGCGTCATCCACCACCAGACCAATGGCCAACACTGCGCCCAGCAGCGTCAGGGTGTTGATCGAATAGCCCAGCATGGCCATGACGATAGCCGCTGCAAATAGCGACACCGGGATGGTAGCGGCAGGAATTAGTGTGGCGCGCACACTGCCCAGGAACATGAAGATGACCACCAGCACGATGGCCATCGTCTCGCCCAATGCATACACAACCTTCTTCATCGACTCGAGGATGAACACCGAGTTATCGACGTTGACCTCGACACCGATGTCCGCTGGCAGCGTGGTGCGGATGCGAGCCATCTCCGCCTTCACAGCGGTGGCCACTTCCAGCACGTTGGCAGTGGACAAGGGCACTACCGGCATCATGATTGCCGGATTGCCATCACTGCGTGAACCACTGCGTGCGTTTTCGGCAGCCAACTGGACATCGGCTACTTCGCCCAGACGCACCAGATAACCGTCGGTACCACGACCGACGACCAGATTGCGAAAATCCTCGGGGGTGCGCATTGCCGTCTGGGTGCGCAACGTGAACTCACGGTCCTGCGACTCGATACGACCGGCAGGCAGCTCGACGTTTTCGGTGCGCAGCGCCGTCTCGATGTCGCTGACAGCAATCTGCCGGGCCGCCATGGCAGCGCGATCCAACCAGATACGCATGGCATAGCGGCGCTGGCCGTTCATAAATACGGTGGCCACGCCGGGCACTGACTGGAATCGATCCTTCAGATAGCGGTCGGCGTAATCGGTCAGCTCCAGCACGCTGCGCTTGCTGCTGGTGAGAATGATGTAGAGCACCGGATCGGCGCTGTCGCTGACCTTATTGATCTGCGGTGGGTCCGCTTCTTGCGGCAAGCGCGCCTGCACACGCGACACTTTGTCGCGCACGTCATTGGCGGCCGAATCGATGTCGCGCTTGGAGCTGAACTCGATGTTCAGCGAAGCATTCTCATCGCGACTACTGG
>JAPLSH010000008.1:87123-113709 GCA_026398735.1 Pseudomonadota bacterium
CCTGCGTGATACGAGTTTCGACCACCGCGGCATTGGCGCCACGATAAGTGACGCCGATGTTGACCACCGGTTGAGTGACATTGGGGTACTCACGCACCGACAGCCGCAGCGCCGCCATGACACCCAGGATCAGCAGCAACAACGACAGTACGGTGGCAAATACCGGTCGTCGGATTGACAGTTCTGAAATGGTCATGTCGCCGCCGCCTTGGCCGGTGCCGCTACAGGACGTGCAACCGGGGCCGCTTGAATGCGCTCCGTGATGCTGCTGCCCTCACGAAGTTTGAGGGTGCCTTCGACCACTACACGATCGCCATTGGCCAGACCGTCGGCCACTTCGACCTCGCCAGGCTGCCGGCGACCGATACGCACCTCGCGCTTGGAGACCTTGTCGCCGGCGATGACGACGTACACAAACTGGCGCGCCTGCTCGGGAACCAGCGCCTCTTCTGGGATAACCAGCGCCTTGCGCTGCTCGCGATCCATGCTAACCGTCAGGAACATGCCCGGCTTAAGAGCACCATCCTGATTGGGCAACAGAGCGCGCACTGTGACCGAGCGGGAATTGGCATCGACCCGAGAATCGATGCTGACGACCTTGCCGGAGAATTTGCGACCCGGATATGCGGCAGTACGTGCCACCACAGTCTGGGCACGACCCAGTTCGGCCATCAAGACATCGGGCACTGCAAAGTCGACTTTGAGTGTGCTGAGGTCGTCCAGGGTAGTGATGACGGTGCCGGGGTTGATCAGGGCGCCCAAGCTGATGCGGCGCAGACCCACTCGGCCACCGAACGGCGCACGGATATAGGTATCGCTGAGGCGGGCGCGTATGGCGGCGACCTTGGCCTCGTTGGACTTCATGTTGGTCTCGAGCTGCTCGAACTGCGCTTTGGACAGCGACTGCATGGCCGCCAGTTCTTTGCTGCGGTTGAACAGGCTGACGCTGTTGGCGTAATCGGCCTGGGCCGAGGCCAGCTCCGCGGTAACTTGCGCATGGTCCATCTCGACCAGCACATCGCCGGCCTTGACGTTCTGCCCGTCTTTGAAGTGGATGGCAGTGACAATGTTGGAGACCTTGGCGGTGATGCTGACCGCCTCGTTGGACACCGCAGTGCCAATGGCCTCGATGCCGACATCGATGTTGGCCATACGCGCGGCAGCGGTGACCACCGATATAGGTCCCTGACCCTGGCCCTGACCGCCGCCCTGCCTGCCTTGACCAGCACCCTGGCCGGCACCCTGGCCGCCACCTTGGCGGGCTTGGCCGGATTGAGCTGCACCGTCAGGACGCCGTCCGGCACCGGCTGCACCTTGCGCCTGACCCTGCTGGGCAAAGCCCTGACCGCCGTTACCAGCTGCTTTGTGTTTGGTGGCATAAACCGCCCAGCCTCCGCAGGCCAAAGCTGCGACAACGGCGATAGTGGTAACAACGGAGCGCGGGTCGGCCATGACTATGCCTTGGGGCTGGATACGGTTGAACCGCAAGTATGGCACTGGCCAAGCCCAGCGAGGAAGCATAGAAAGGCCTGCTTTTGCCACGCGAAAGCCACCAGTTATTGCCAAGTCAAGGATCGTTTAAATATTCCGTGCGCTTGTGGAACTAATCCAGTTCCGAAGTGTCTACAACCATTGGTCGCTGCCAATGTAGCCGCACTGTCCGCAGCAGCCTGCAATGCCGCTACACTCTTGGCCATGTCGATTCGCATCTGCTTCATCGCATCAGAAGTCGCGCCGCTGGCCAAGACTGGCGGTCTAGCCGATGTCGCCGGCGCACTGGCCAAAACACTGCAGGCGCGCGGCCACGATCTGCGCGTGTTCATGCCCCGCTATGGGCAGATTAACTGCGAAAACCTGCAACTGTGGCCCGTCGATTTCCTACAACGCGTGCCACTGCGGTTGGGCTCGCGTGACCTGCGCTTCGATGTGCACACGACGCAGCTGCCGGGCACAGCCACCATGATCTATTTGATCGACTGCCCCGAGCTGTTCGACCGGCAGACGATCTACACCAACGACCCGGATGAGCACCTGCGGTTTCTGGCGCTAACACACGCCGCGCTGATCTGCTGTCAACGCATGGGCTTTGCACCCGACATCCTGCATTGCAACGACTGGCATACGGCCCTAGGGCCTTTGCTGCTCAAAACCGTTTTCGCTTGGGACAAGTTGTTTGCGCGCACGCGCTCGCTGCTCACCCTGCACAACCTGGGCTATCAGGGCGTGTTTGGTACAGACAGCGCAGCAGATACCGGGCTGGGCACCGACATCGAGCTGCTTGATCGGCAGGAGTGGCAGGCCGGCCGCATCAACCCGCTCAAGGAAGGCATTGTGCATGCCGACCACATCAGCACGGTAAGCCCCACCTATGCCCGCGAGATCCAAACCGCCGACTTTGGTTGGGGCTTGGATGGCGTGCTGCGGCAACGGTCTGGCGATCTCACCGGTATCTTGAACGGCGTGGATTACGAAGACTGGGATCCGCGCCACGATCGTCACCTGCCGCTGCACTACGGCCCAGACCAACTGCACATCAAGGCGCAGCTCAAACAGCAACTGCAACAACGCATGGGCTTGGCCGTTGCTGCAGAGCGCCCATTGCTGGGCGTCGTCAGTCGCATGACCGCACAGAAGGGTTTTGATCTGCTGTTCCAGTCGTTACCGCCACTGCTCGAAGCGCGCGATGCGAGCTTGGTCGTGCTGGGCAGTGGCGATCGCAGGTACGAAGACTTCTTTGCAGATCTTGCCGCGCGCTGGCCCGACCGTGTGGCCTTCCACGCCGGCTACAACGAAGAACTGGCGCACTGGATCGAAGCAGGCAGCGACATCTTTCTGATGCCATCGCTCTATGAGCCCTGCGGTCTTAACCAGATGTACAGCCTGCGCTATGGCACGGTGCCTGTGGTAAGGCGCACCGGCGGACTGGCCGACTCGGTGCAGCACTTTGATGCGACCACGGGCCGCGGTACCGGCATCGTCTTCAACGATTTCGATGGCTTTGGCGTCGGCTGGGCGCTGACCACCGCGCTGGATCTGTACGCGCAGAAAAAGCTCTGGGGCAAATTGATCCGCAACGGCATGGCCATGGATTACGGCTGGAGCACACAAGTGGGACACTACGAATCCCTGTATGCACAGCTGTCTTCAGCCACACCCGTCAAGGCCGCATGAACACCCCAGTATCACAGCGCTTTGCCCCGGGTAGCTTTCGTCTCTCTTGTGTGGTCCCGGCCTACAACGAGGCGTCACTGATCGGTGACTTTCTGCCGCAGCTGGTAGCTGCCGTGCGCGATCTAACAGCAGATGTTGAGATCGTGGTGGTCAACGATGGCAGCCGCGATGCCACTGGCGACATCGTGACGCAGCTGTCTGCACAACTGCCCATCCACTACATCGAGCTGTCGCGCAACTTCGGCAAGGAAGTGGCGCTGCAGGCAGGCTTGGATGCCACCACAGGCGACTGTGTCGTGCTACTCGATGCAGATTTCCAGCACCCGGTTGCCGTGATTGCACTCATGGTGGAGCGCTGGCAGGCCGGTATCGAGATGGTTTACACCACCAAAGCCGATCGCGATTCAGAACCCGCACTGCGACGACTAGGGTCAAGGCTGTTCTATTGGTTGGTCGGGTCGCGTCGCGGGGTCGATATCCCCACCGATGCCGGCGATTTTCGCCTGCTAGACCGCTGCGTGGTCGATGCACTGTGCGCGCTGCCAGAGCGCAATCGATTCATGAAGGGCCTGTATGGCTGGGTCGGCTTTCGCAGCGAGGGCATCGCTATCACGATGGATGCCCGGCCAACCGGTGAGAGCAAGTTCAACCCGATGAGTCTGGCTGCGCTGGCAGCCACCGGTATCACCGCGTTCTCGGTAAAGCCGTTGCGCATGGTCACGCTGGCAGGCTTGGCGGTTTCTGTCGTGTCGATACTGATGGCCGTCTGGATCGTCATCGAAAAGCTGCTGTTTGGTCAGGTGATCCCCGGCTTTGCCACACTGGCTGCCGCGGTGTTTTTCCTCTCCGGCGTACAACTGATCTCGCTGGGTATTGTCGGCGAATACGTGGGCCGCATTTTCGAGGAAGTGAAGCAACGGCCGCGCTATCTGATCAGTCGCGAAAGCGGCCCCGGCGCGCGCCCTCTGCGCCCCGGCAACACGCCGCCTTCGCTATGAACGCGGCCGGCAGCGACCGGCTCCGGGTGATAGACGTCTGCGCCGACGACTTCGGGCTGACGCAGGCAGCGAGCCTGTCGATCCTGCACCTAGGTGAGCGCGGCGCGCTGTCCTCCACCAGTTGCGCAGTCGATGGCACTGCATTGGCAGCACATCTGCCGGCATTGCGTGCACTGCGCCCGCGGCTACGCGTCGGGCTGCACTTTAACCTCACCGGCAACCCGGCCTTTATTGGCAGCCAACCGGTCACGCAGTGGATCCGCGACTGCTGGCTCGGTCGGGTCGATCGACGCGCTATGGCCACAGAAGTAGCCAGGCAACTGGATCGCTTTGGTCAGCTGTTCGACAGTCCGCCGGATTTCGTCGATGGCCATGAGCATGTGCACCAGTTTCCGGTGCTGCGCGAATTACTGCTTGAAGGCGTGACCGCACGCTACGGCAGCAGCGTGGCGATACGCTGCACCTGGCCCAAGCACTGGCAGGGCACCAAGGCCGCCATTATCGCGCTGCTGGGTGCACGGGCATTGCGCAACGCCGTAGAGCAGCGAGGGCTGCAGACCAATACAGATTTCGCTGGCGTGTATGACTTGGCCAGCGCAACTGGCTATGCGTCGCGCATGGAGCGATGGGTGTCACGTCTGGCCGACGGCGGCTTGGTGATGTGTCATCCAGAGCGCCCCATGGCCAACGCCGAACCCGCACGCATTGCCGAACACACGTTCTTTGACAGCGCTGCCTGGCCTGCCCTACTGGCCTCGCAGCGCGTGTCGCTGTTGCATGGACGAGAGGCTTAATCCACACCTCGCCTGGCGATGCTTGGGTCGATCGTCACGATGCGCACTTAACGCTTGCGGTCACCCAACAGGCCGCGATGCTCAAAGGGGATCGTGCGCATCAGCCCAGAGCCCAAGTTCAACGTGCCCACCACGCGATACTCGCTAGCGTCACCGCGCAAACCACCTGACAAAAACTTGAGCAGCGCACCGGCCAGATTGGCGCGCGTCGTCACTTCAAAATCCAGCTCACCTTTGGCTGGAACCACAAACGCCCGGTCACTGGAACCAGTCGCAAACCGTTCGCCGGCCAGTTCAATCTCGAAGCGCACATTGGCGACATCCAGCGGCCGCGCGTTGGGGTTGGTGACGTGCAATCTCACTCGCAGCTCCTGACCAGTCAGGTCACCGCGCAGCACCTCGGCTCCCACCACTTGGATGTCGGGGCGCGCAAGCCCGGTGGCTGCACAGGCACCGAGCAACAGGGCGCAAGCCAGAATCGCCATGCGATGCAACATGATCAGACCCTTCCGTAGAGAGCGTTTAACTCGCGACACTGTGCCGCAAGATCGGCTGTCAGTGTGGACAGTGGCGCGCGCCAACGCCAGTTGCCTTTCACAGTGCCCGGCGTATTGAGCCGCGCCGCACTGCCTAATGCGAGCACATCCTGCAAAGGCAGGATGGCCAAGCCCGCAACCGATGCCAGGGTCGCGCGCTGGACTGCCTGCGCCAAGGAGTCATCGCCGCTCTGCAGATAGCGCTGTGCGTGCCCACGCGTGGCCGGGTCCAAGGCGCTCTCCCAGCCCGCGGTCGTATCGTTGTCGTGTGTACCGCTGTACACCACCAGATCTGGTGTGTGGTTATGAGGCAAGTGCGGATTGCCGGCATCGCCGCCGAAGGCAAACTGCAGCACGCGCATACCCGGCAACGCGAACTGTCGCCGCAGCGCATCGACGTCGGGGGTAATCACGCCCAGATCTTCGGCCACCAGCGGCAGGTCCGCCAATTCATCGCGCACTGCCTGCAGCATTGCCGCACCGGGCGCTTCACGCCAGCGCCCATCACGCGCAGTGGTTGCATCGGCAGGCACAGCCCAATACGCCGCCAAGCCGCGAAAGTGATCGATGCGCAGCAGGTCATAGCGCGCCAACTGCCCGGCCAGCCGCTGTCGCCAGAACGCAAAGCCATCGGACTGCATCTGCTGCCAGTCGTACAGGGGGTTGCCCCACAGCTGACCATCCTCGCTGAAATAGTCCGGCGGCACGCCGGCGACCTCTGTGCCACGACCGTGCGCATCGAGCTGAAACTGCTGCGGCTGCCCCCAAGTGGCCACCGAGTCGGGTGCAACATAGATGGGCAGATCGCCAAACAGCCGCACGCCGCGCGCATGGGCATGCGCGCGTAACGCTGCCCATTGGTGTGCAAACTGCCACTGCTGATGTTGCAGTTGCGCAATCGGTTGCTGCAGTTGCCGCACCGCCTGGGCCAGTGCATCGGGTTGGTGCGTGCGTAGCGGCTCGGGCCATTGCCACCAAGGCGCGCCGTGCTGCGATGCCGCCAGCGCCTCGAACAATGCATAGTCATCGAGCCAATGACGCTGCGTGTGACACCAGTGCTCAAAGGCCTCGCGACCACCCGGCGGTTCAAGCTGCGGATTGATGAACTGCGGGTTGCCGGCTTGATCCGACCGCGTCCAATAAGGCGAACCGTCGCTGCCTGTTGGTCCTAACGGCAACACCTGCCACACGCTAAAGCCCGCCTCGGCAAGCCAATCAATGAAGCGGTAGGCATCGCTGCCGAAGGCGCCGGCGCCATGCTCCTGGAACAGCGAGGAAGGATGCAGCAGCACTGCGCTGCGACGCCGATCCAGCACCGGCAGGCGCTGTGGGTGATTCACGACCGTCAGGCCTGGGCGCGGCGCATCACACCGCCACCTTCGGGCGCACCACCACCTGCCGACAAAGAGTGCTGCAGCACTGGCGGCGGCTCGATGCCCAGCAAGCGATACAGGCTGGTGAGCTGATGACGAAACAGCAGATCGAAATCGCGCACTGCCTCAGGCGGGTTGTAGTCGCCGAACCACCAGAACCAGTCTGAGCTTTCGCAATGCGCCAACTGGCGACTGGCAACCTGCTGCTGCGCAGCATCCAGGCGACCACTGGCCAACACTTGGTCGTAGGCAAGTTTGGCCTCGCACAGCAGATCCCAGCCGGCGTTCTTGTCCGGATCTCCCATCCAAGTGGACAAAGTGCCATGCACCCAACTGCCAGCACGCACATGCGGCAACAGGTGCGGCTGCACGCCCTGCGCAGTCGCGTCATCGATGACATCAGACAGCGTGGTCAGCCGCACGCGGGACGATTGCGACAGTGCTGCATACATCGCATCGAGGAAGTAATAGCCGTTGAACGGGTAATGCTCCCAGGCATTCTCACCATCCAAGGCCACCAACAGCACGCGACCGGGCACGCCCTCGGTGACATCGGCCATACGTTCGACCTGTTCGATCAAGTGACGCGCCGCATCATCGCCGTGCCAACGTGAATAGGTGAAGCCGATGAGATCGGAGATGCCGTCATCACGGAAAAAACAGCGCATCGGACCATCCGGCCCACGATGAGCTTGGTGCAACAGACGCTCGCCACCGTGCTGCTCAGGCTCTATGCCAGACTTAGCCAACGCTGCCTGTAGCACATTGCCACTGGAGGCGATCCATTCCATGCCGGCGCTCTGCATGACGCGCAGCGCGCCTTCGCTGATGGCGCCCTCCGAGGGCCAGCAGCCACGCGGCCGGCGACCAAACACTCGCTCAAACACAGCCAGTGCTTCTTGCATGTGCCAAGCGGCACGTTCGGCACCACCGGGATACTGTTGATGACGCGGCCGCGGCGATGCAGGCTCACTCTCCCGTGCTGCGCCAAAGTCGAGCAACAGCGGCAGGATCGGATGGCTGTAGGGCGTGACCGACAACTCACACCGGCCAGCGTCCGCCAGTTGCCGGTAACGCGGCAACAAGCCGGCAAGTAATTCGCTCACCAGCCCCAACAAGCAGCGACGATGTTCGGCACTGAACTGACGGCCACGCTCGGTCAGTTGCGCCACACGCAAATCAGCACGCCGCACCGTTTCGCCCAACCACGCAATGTGAAACCACATGGCCAGATCGCGCAGAAATTGGTCGGACGCATAGGTGATCTGCTCGGGCGTGCCCAGCACCGCTGCAAGCGCTGCCAACTCGGCATACACCGGAAAGCGCTCGATGAGATTCTGCCGGTCCGCGCGCAAACAGGCGCGCAGCAACGCCAAGCGCTGCTCTGGTGTTTGCGGCAACGGCTGCTCGGACAACAGTGCCAGCACCGGGTCGGGCAAGGGCTGCCCGTCGCTCAAATGTGCGCCGACACGCTGCGCCAGTTCTTCAAGCTGCTCGATGAGTACAGGCGTGAAATTGACCACTGCCCGCGCTCGCGGATTGGCCTCCAAGTGACCAGCCATATCGGCGTAGTCCTTGATGGCATGCAGATAGGTCCAGGGCAGGATGAACTGACCCGAGAGCGCATCACGATAAGTAGGCTGGTGCATGTGCCACAACAGCACCACCGGCAAACGCGAATCAGTCATCGGCAGGCCTCAGACAGTGGCAACGCTTACCTTGGCCAGATGGTCGGGAGTAACCAGAACAACACCCTTGGGGGTGACGTCAAAGCGGCTGCGATCCAGCTCCAGATCCACGCCGATCTGCATGCCATCGGGAATATCGCAATGCTCATCGATGATGGCGTTTTGGATGGTGCAGCCCTTACCGATGCGCACACTGGGCATGATCACTGCGCGATGCAAACTGGAGCCTTCATCGACGCGCACGTTGGAGAACAACAGCGACTCACGCACCACCGCGCCGGAAATGATGGACCCGCCTGACACCAGCGAGTTGATGGCCATGCCACGCCGGCCGTCTTCATCGAGCACGAACTTGGCCGGCGGCTGCTGCACTTGGTATGTCCAGATCGGCCACTCTTCGTCATACACGTTGAGCTCGGGGGCGACATGCACCAGCTCGAGGTTGGCCTCGAAGAAAGCATCGACCGTTCCCACATCACGCCAGTAGTTTTGCGCGCGCGTGCGCACATTGCGAAACGGATAGGCAAACACCTGCAACTTGCCGATGGCCTTGGGGATGATGTTCTTGCCGAAATCGTGGCTGGAATCCGGGTCCGCCGCATCTTCGATCAGCAGTCGCTCGAGCAACTTGGTGCTAAAGACATAGATGCCCATAGACGCCAGCGCAACATCGGTGCGCCCCGGCATCGGCTCGGGCTCGCGCGGCTTCTCGCTGAACTTGGTGACCTTGTTGGTCTCGGTGACCGACAACACACCGAACTCGCGTGCGTCATCAATGGGAACCTCAACCACGCCCACCGTGATGTCGGCACCCTTCTCAACGTGATGCGCAATCATGGGGCCGTAATCCATCTTGTAGATGTGATCACCGGCCAACACCAGCACATGCTTAGGGTGATGTGCGCGGATCATGTCGAGATTCTGGTAGACGCTGTCGGCAGTGCCCAGATACCAGTGCTTGCCGGTCTGCTGCTGCGCCGGCACCACGTCGATGAACTCGCCGAACTCACCGCGTAGATAGCTCCAGCCGCGCTGCACGTGCTGAATGAGTGATTGGCCTTTGTACTGCGTCAGCAGGCATATCTGCCGGATGCCAGAGTTGACGCAGTTGGACAACACGAAATCGATGATGCGGAATTTGCCGCCGAAGGGCGTGGCGGGCTTGCAGCGATGCTCGGTCAGGCCGCGCAAGCGCTCACCTCGGCCGCCTGCCATGATCATCGCCATGGCTCCTCCCGTGAGTCGACTGACATAGCGGCCGGACGATGCGCGTGAGGATCTGGCCATGCAAAAGTCACCCTGAGTAGAGCATTGGGTATATTAAGCGTCATTCGCGCCGCAAGTGCCAACGGAGAACGTGACATCAGCAACGCGTCGCAGTGGGCTCTGGGCATCACCGAGGACGATCTCGCCCGTATCGCCAGCGCCCGGCATCACAACCCGCACGCAGTGCTGGGCCGCCATGCAGCAGGCGCAGTGGCAGAACTGCGGGTGTTTTTACCTGCTGTCACCCAGGTGACCCTCGCTGATGGCAGGCCGCTGCAGCGGCTCGGGCACAGCGACTTCTTCCTGTTGCAAGCAGCGACCGGCCAATTGCCTTTAAGACCGGCACTGCACTGGCAGAGAGCCGACGGCAGCCACGGGCAACACATCGATCCTTACAGCTTCGCGGCGACGCTGTCTGAGGCCGACTGCGCGCTGTTTACCAGCGGTCATCATGCGGAGGCTTGGAAGATGCTCGGCGCTCACCCGTCGTGCATCGACGGCATCGATGGCGTGCGCTTTGGCGTCTGGGCGCCCCATGCCGAGCGCGTCAGCGTGGTGGGCGACTTTTGTGATTGGGATGGACGACGGTTGCCTTTACGATCCTTAGGCAGTAGCGGCATCTGGGAACTGTTCGTACCCGGGCTCGCAGTGGGTGAAGCCTACAAGTTTGAAATACGGCCCCGCGGCAGCAATGCGGTGCTGCTCAAAACCGACCCTTGGGCACGTGCCATGGAGCTGCGCCCCGCCACTGCGTCGATCATCACCGATGATGAATCACACTGCTGGCAGGACGATGCGTGGATGCAATCACGGCTCAACCACGACTGGCTGCATGCGCCCATGTCCATCTATGAAGTGCATCTGGGATCGTGGCGGCGAGCCGAGGACGGCGGCTTTCTCGATTGGGACACACTGGCCGCGCAGCTGATTGAGCACGTGCAGCAACTGCACTTCACGCATATCGAGCTGCTGCCCATCACCGAACACCCTCTCGACGACTCCTGGGGCTATCAGACCACCGGCTATTTTGCGCCGACACGCCGCTTCGGACCGCCTGCCGGGCTCAAGCGATTGATCGATGCCTGCCACTGCGCGGGCATTGGCGTGCTGCTGGACTGGGTGCCTGCGCACTTCCCACGCGATGAACATGGGCTGGCCCGCTTCGATGGCGAGCCGCTGTTTGAATATGCCGATGCGCGCAAGGGCGAACATCTGGACTGGGGCACATATGTGTTCGACTACGGCCGCAATGAAGTGCGCAGCTTTTTGCTGTCTAGCGCCTGCTATTGGCTGGAGCACTTTCACTTCGACGGCCTGCGCGTCGATGCCGTGGCCTCCATGCTGCATCTGGACTTCGGCGGTCGCACTGATTACCCACCCAACCGCCTTGGCGGCCGCGAAAACCTCGAGGCCATGGACTTCCTGCAGCAGCTCAACTGCGTCACGCATGCGCGCTCCCCCGGCACAGTGATCATGGCCGAGGAGTCCACCGACTGGGCGGGCGTCAGCCGTCCAGTCAACAGTGGTGGGCTGGGGTTCTCGATGAAGTGGAACTTGGGTTGGATGCACGACACGCTCGACTACCTGCAGACCAACCCGCTGTTTCGCGGCCATGTGCAGGATCGACTTACGTTCTATCTGATGTACGCCTGGAGCGAGAACTTCATCCTGCCGTTGTCACACGATGAAGTCGTGCATCTCAAGCGATCACTGTTGGGTCGCATGCCGGGCGATCGCTGGCAACAACTGGCCAATCTGCGTCTGCTCTACGCGTGGATGTGGCTGCTGCCGGGCAAAAAGCTGTTGTTCATGGGTAGCGAGTTTGCACAGCCATGGGAATGGGACTTTCGCAGCGCATTGCCGTGGGATCTGCTCGAACACGCCGAGCACCGCGGCGTGCAGCAGTTGGTATCCGATCTAAACAAGCTGTATGTCAGCGAACCGGCAATGCATCGCTACGAGTTCGACGCGCAGGGTTTTGAATGGATCGATTGCCATGATCGAGATCGCTCGGTGTTGGCGTTCTTGCGACGCGACGGTGCGCGCTGCGTACTGCTGGTAGCCAACTTCACACCCGTACCGCGCCCCGCCCACCGCATCGGCGTACCGGCACCCGGCCTGTATGAAGTGCGGCTCAACACCGATGCATCACTGTATGGCGGTGCCAACACCGGCAACGCCGTGGCAACGGCAGAGGCCGTGCACTGCCACGGTCATGCCTGGTCCGTAGTGCTGGATCTGCCAGCACTGGGTGCGTTAGTGCTGATGCCGTGTATCGCCTAGACTTGGCGTGATGCACCGTGCGCCGCTTTACCTCTTCGCTTGGATGACAGTACTGCTGTGCAGCGCTGCCAGTGCACAGGCACCTGCTCCGACAGCCGCACCCAAGGCCTCCGCTGTGGGTCAATGCCTGCCTGCTCAGGCTGCATTTCTGGTTGCGACGCTACGCGGCGCGGTCAATACCAATCTGAACTGGCACAGCGATGAGTTGCAATGCGACGGCAGCATCCGCCCTGACGGCACGGGCCTGCGTATAAGCGTCGCAGGTCCCTTGCCGGCTGCAGCCGACGGCACGCCACGCAGACTGCGCTTCGTGTTCGGCATCGACACCGCGGCCAACGGCCCGGCGTTACCCACTAATCTCACCGTCATCATTGAAGGTGAGGGCCTGCTGTTTGCGACACGAGGCGACGCACGCTGCACCACCGACCGTTTGCAGCGCGATGCAGGCGGTATCAACGGCCGTCTCGAGGTGCGCGGCTTTTGTACCGGTCCCGCCCTCACCCTTGATGGCAACCAACGCCTGCTAGTGTCCACTTTCGATTTCTCTGCCAGACTGTCGCAGGAGTAACCCTATGCGCCACACCAACACCTTCGCTGCACTGGCCCTGGTCTTTAGCGGCTTCGCGCTGGCCGCAGGCTTCGCCCCGGCGCAGCTGCGCGACTTTCCTCAGGACCAACTGGTGCTGCAACACGCCGACACGCGAGTGTCCTTGCAGATCTGGCTGGCCGATACCGATGCGCGACAGTCTCAGGGACTTATGTTCCTGACCGAACTGCCACAGGGTTACGGCATGTTGTTCCCGCTGACAGAGCCGCGTGTCATGAACATGTGGATGAAGAACACCTATGTGTCACTGGACATGGTGTTCATCGGCATAGATGGCAAAATTGTGCGCATCGCTGCCGATACCGTGCCGCAATCCACGGACATTGTGTCATCGGGCAGTGTGGTGGCCGGCGTGCTCGAAATACGTGCCGGCGATAGCAAACGTCTTGGCTTGAAGGTCGGCGACAAAGTGCTGCATCGGCACTTCAATACCGCGCGATAAAGAGCCCGCCGACTCAGTCAGGCTTTGCCTTAGAGCATTGACCGCAGCCGGCACCCAGCAGTGCCACCCTCTGCTGCTGCAAGGTGCGCTGTAGCAGTCGCGCAATGCCCGACTCGCGCGGAGCCCACTGCATAGCACGGCTCACCAACTTAATGCGCGCCGCGACACCCATCAGTCTCCATGCCGCAGACAGCCCTGCAGCAATAACGATGACGGCAACCAACAGCTGTTGCATCAGCCCCCCAGCCACAACGCGGTGCGATAGGTGACGAACGACGCCACCCAAGCCATAGCAAACAGGTACACCGTCATCAGCGCCGGATAGCGCCAGGACTGCGTCTCGCGCTTCACAGTGGCCAAGGTCGACAGACACTGCGGTGCAAACACATACCAAGCCAGCAGCGACAGTGCCGTGGCCAAGCTCCAATCGGCAGAAATCAACGGCCCCAGCGCCCCACCCACATCATCGGTGGCCGACAACGCATACACAGTGCCCAAGGCGCCCACCGCCACTTCACGCGCGGCCAAGCCCGGCACCAATGCCACGGCGATCTGCCAGTTGAAACCGATCGGCGCCACCAGCGGCTCTATCAGCCGACCCAATTGGCCCGCGAAGCTGTACACGACGGCAGGCTCGGTAGCACCAACCGGCGCAGCCGGATAGCTGCCCAAGAACCACACCACGATCATCAAGGTCAGGATGATGCCGCCCACACGCGAGACAAAGATGCTGGCGCGCTCCCACAAGCCCAATGCCAAGTTGCGCAGATTCGGCCAGCGATATTCGGGCAGCTCCATCATCAGCGGATGATGCGTGGCACGCAGCAACACAAATCGCAGCAGCAGGGCCACCAACACCGCACCCAAGATGCCGGCCAGATACAAGGCAAACAGCACCAGCCCTTGCAGATTGAACCAGCCCACCTGCCGCGCCGGAATGAACGCCCCGATCACCAATGCATACACCGGCAGGCGTGCAGAACACGTCATCAGCGGTGCGATCAGGATGGTGACCAGACGATCGCGTGGGTTGGGAATGGTGCGCGCCGCCATGATACCGGGAATAGCGCAGGCAAACGACGACAGCAGCGGGATGAACGCACGCCCCGACAAACCCATATGTCCCATCAACCGGTCGAGCAGAAAGGCTGCACGCGGCAGATAGCCGCTGTCTTCCAGCAACAGGATGAACAGGAACAGGATGAGGATCTGAGGTAGGAACACCAGCACGCTACCCGCACCGGCAATAACACCATCAGCGATCAGGCTGCGCAGCGGTCCTTCAGGCAAGCCGTTGGAAGCTGCAGCGCCCAGCGCTCCGATACCGGAATTGATGAGGTCCATCGGGATGGCGGCCCAGCCGAACACCGCCTGAAACACCAGAAACAGCACCAGCGCCAGCAGTATCGGACCGGCCACCGGATGCAACACCAGCGAATCCAAGCGGGCCAGCGCTGCAGAGCGCATCGGTAACGCATAGCCCATCGCCTCAAGCAGGCGACGCACCTCGCGTTGCGTAGCCTCCAGTTGTTGGCGATCCGCTGCGACATAGGACAAGCGCTCGGGCGCGACATCGGAACGCTGCTGCGCAGCAAGCGCCTGCACCAACTGCCGCTCTCCGCCGCGCTGCACCGCAACGCTTTCGACCACAGGGCAACCCAGCTCACGCGCCAGCATCGGCGCATCAATGCGCAGCCCGCGTTTGCGCGCCAGGTCACTCATGTTCAGCACCACGATCATGGGCCGGCCGAGCTGACGCAGTTCCAGCGTCATGCGCAGCCCCAGACGCAGGTTGGTGGCATCGAGCACATTGACGATGAGTTCGGGCGGCGCCTCGCCTGCCAGTCGACCGAGGATCACATCACGGGTAATGGCTTCATCAAGCGAGGTGGCACCCAAGCTGTAAGCACCGGGCAAATCCAACACACGATAACTGCGACCATTGGCCGCATCGATGCACTGGCCTTCCTTGCGCTCGATGGTGACGCCGGGATAGTTGGCGACCTTCTGACGGCTGCCGGTCAACCGATTAAAGAGCGCGGTCTTGCCGCAGTTGGGCAGACCGACCAGCGCGATACGCAGCGGTGCAGTGGCTTGCTCGCTCACAGTTGCACCATCACAGCCTGCACTTCGCTGCGTCGCAGCGCGAAACAACTACCACCAATGCGTACTGCCAGCGGATCGCCGCCGGGCCGGGTCTCGGCAATAATCTCGAAGGGCTCGCCGGGCACAAAGCCAATTTCCAGTAGTCGCATCGCCACCGTGGTCTCGGCGGCCTCACCCACGAGCACCTCGTCGTCGAGCACAGCCACCACCACGCCACGGGCCCCCTTGTGCAGGGAAGCCAGCGAAACTGCTGACGCTACGGCCGCGGAGAGTTGGGCAGTCACTTCAAGTCGCTAATGAGAATTGATCTCAATAACATACCTCAATACTTTTGCTGTCGCTATAGTGACAATTCACAGTCGACGGCCCGCCCGGGGGTCGTCTAGCAAACGGAGTCCGTTGTGTCCCGATCGCCCACCACCCCCAGCGACCATGCAACCGCCGGCACCGGCTTTGAAGCCTCGCAAGCCTTTTTGATCTGCTCACTGGCCAACCGCATCAACGTCATTGCCGAACGTTCGGTCCGTCAGCGGCTCGATCTGTCCTTGATGGAGTGGCGAGTGCTGGTGGTTTTGGCAGTTGAGCCTGCCGCCCCGCCCGGGCGCATCGTAGCCATCGCCAGCGTCAACAAGGCCGCCGTCAGCCGGGCCGTCAATTCACTGGAGCGTCGCGGTCTGCTCGAACGCAAGGCGCGCGCGCCCAACAGCCGTCGCCGCCTGCTCTATCTGACTCAGGCAGGGCTGGACTTACACGATCAGGGTTCCAGTTCGCGGGTGCAATTTGAAGAGCAGTTGCTGATGGACCTGTCTGCGACGGAACGCGAGCAGTTCCATCGCCTGCTCAAGCTGGTCCTGCACAACCTGGATCACAGCACGCTTTAAGCTGTTGCGACCGCAACCTGAATCGCGCTACAAGATGCCATCCCACCGGAGCTCTGCCATGACCGCACCCATCACCGCCAGCATCAAACACCCCGATCGCCTGTTTATCGATGGTCGTTGGGTTGCACCCGCGGCAGGCGGACGCATCGAGGTGATCTCGCCCATCGATGAGTCGGTAGCAGGCGTTGTGGCCGGTGCCGGCGGTGCGGACATGGACGCAGCGGTCAACGCTGCACGACGCGCCTTTGACAGCGGCCCGTGGCCGCGCCTGACCGTGGCGCAACGCGCCGAGTGGATTGCCAAGCTGGGCGAAGCGCTCGACGCCCGCGCCCCCGAGATGGCCCGCGCCTGGGTGCAGTCGGTGGGCGGCCTGGCTACCGTTGCGCCTTTCATGGTGGGCGGTGCACTGGCGCTGGTGAAGTATTACGCCGGTGTGGGCCAGACCTGGGCCGATGCCGAATACGCCACGCCGGCCGACGGCAAGGGCGCTGCGATCATCGCGCGCGAGCCGGTGGGTGTCGTAGCGGTCATCGTGCCGTGGAACGCACCGCTGACCATCCTGATCAACAAGCTGATCCCTGCACTGTTGGCCGGCTGCACGGTGATTATGAAGCCCGCACCCGAAACACCGGTTGAGGCCTATGTGATTGCCGAGTGCGCCGAGGCCATCGGCTTACCACCGGGTGTGATCGGCCTGGTTCCGGCGCAGCGTGAAGCCGC
Source organism: Pseudomonadota bacterium (assembly GCA_026398735.1). GTDB lineage: Bacteria > Pseudomonadota > Gammaproteobacteria > Steroidobacterales > Steroidobacteraceae > ZC4RG30. The sequence goes on from JAPLSH010000008.1 coordinate 103,989, forward strand.
CGAACTGCTGGTGCGCAACCCGGGCTTGGACAAGGTCAGCTTTACCGGCAGCACTGCCGCAGGCAAGCGTATCGCGTCGATCTGCGGTGAGCGCATTGGTCGCTGCACATTAGAGCTGGGCGGCAAGTCCGCCGCCATTGTGTTGGATGATTACGATGTGGCAACAGCAGCGGCGCAGTTGGCACAGACCATCGCCATCATGAGTGGTCAGGTGTGCGCCACGCTGAGTCGCGTGGTGGTGCCGCGCGCCAAACAAGGTCAGTTTGCCGAGGCACTGACCGCAGCGCTTAAGGCTATTCGCGTTGGTGATCCGACGGCGCCCGAGTCGCAGATGGGACCGCTAGCCATGCGCCGGCAGCTCGAACGTGTGGAGGGCTATATGACCATCGGCCGCGCCGCCGGCGCCAAGCTGGTGTGCGGTGGCACGCGCAGCGCCCACATGGATAAGGGCTGTTATTTCGATCCGACGTTGTTTACCGATGTGACCAGTGGCATGGCCATCGCGCAGGAAGAGATCTTTGGACCGGTGCTGGCACTGATGCCCTATGACGACGAGGCTGATGCACTGCGCATCGCCAACGATTCACCCTATGGGCTGTTTGGTGCGGTGTTCACCCACGACACCGAGCGCGCCTATCGCATGGCACGCGGTGTGCGCACCGGCGCGTTTTCGCAGAACGGTTTTCGACTCGATTACTTTTTGCCGTTCGGCGGCTTCAAGCAGTCGGGCATCGGTCGCGAGGGCGGCATGTCTGGGCTGCTAGGCTATACCGAGGTCAAGACTATTTTGCTCGACGCAGCACCCGCCGCGCTTTAGTCATCAGGTGGCCGCAGCCACCTGTGCCATCACGGCATCGACCTCGGCGCTGCTGCCCAACACCACGCAGCAGCGCTGATGAATGCCTTCAGGCTGCACCTCCAAAATGCGCTCACCAGGCGCCACCAGCGCCTTGCCGCCGGCCTGCTCGATAAGCATGGCCATAGGATTGGCTTCATACATCAGGCGCAGCTTGCCCTTGGGGGCTTTCTTGGTCGGCGGATACATGAACACGCCGCCCTGCAACAGGATGCGATGCACATCGCCCACCATGGCGCCCACATAGCGGCTTGAGTAGCCGTTGGACTGTGCCCACTGCAGATAGCGCTGATAGCCCTCGGGCAGGCTCAAGCGATTGCCTTCGTTGAGCGAATAGCACTTGTTGGTGTCGGGAATGCGCAGGCCCTGTGCCACACGCACAAACGCACCGATGGCAGGGTCGAGCACGAACATATCCACGCCATTGCCGATGGTCAGCATCATTACCGTGGAGGAGCCATACAGCACATAGCCTGCTGCCACCTGCTCCAGACCCGGCTGCAGCAGCGAGTCTTCGGGAACCGCGCTGTCGTCACGCTTGCGCAGGATGCTGAAGATGGTGCCCACCGAGCCGCAGATGTCGAGGTTGGATGAACCATCGAGCGGATCAAACAACACGCAATAGCGTGTCTCGCCATCGTCCTGACGACGCAGGATGACCGGCTCTTCGTTCTCTTCCGAGGCGACGATGGCCACGCCTTCGCGACCCCCGAGCATGCGCAGCAGAATCTCGTTGGCGATAACGTCGAGCTTCTGTTGCTGCTCGCCCTGCACATTGGCTGCGCCAGCAGCGCCTAAAACGTCTTCCAGGCGCGCCCGGCGCACCTGCGAGGCGATCATCTTGGCGCAGATGGAAATCGCGGACAGGATCCACGAAAACGTGCCGGTTGCGCCGGGATAACGGGCCTGCTGCTGCAGGATATGGGCCTGCAGCGTGACGATGTCACGCAAGGCAGGACGGGTGGTCGATACGGTAGGAATAGTCATGAGTTGATTGTCGCCAAGGCCAGCGGCATCGGCAATGCATACAGCCACAGTTTATGCTGCACGGATGAACTGGCTGGGCGAACCCGAACTTGCTGCATTACGACTGAGCCTGGATGTGGCAGGTCGCGCCGTGCTGCTCAACCTGTTGCCTGCCATCGCCATCGCCTGGTTGCTGACGCGGCGGCGCTTTGCCGGCCGCACATTGCTTGATGCGATGGTGCACCTGCCGCTGGTGCTGCCACCGGTGATGGTCGGCTATCTGTTGCTGCTGTTGCTGGGCGTGCACGGGCCCGTGGGTCGCTGGCTCGACCAGCTCTTCGGGCTGCGACTGGTGTTCACCACCGGTGGCGCAGCGGTAGCCACAGCCATCATGTCGTTCCCGCTAATGGTGCGCGCCATCCGTCTGTCACTGGAGGGCATCGACAACGGCTTGGAGCAAGCCGCGCGCACACTGGGCGCCGGGCCCATCGACAGGTTCGTGTCGATCACGCTGCCCTTGATGCTGCCGGGCGTATTGGCTGGTGCCATCACTGCCTTTGCTGCAGGTCTGGGTGAATTCGGTGCCGTGGTCACGTTCGTCTCCAACATCCCTGGCGAAACACGCACGCTGCCGTTGGCGCTGTATGCAGCGCTGCAATCACCCGACGGTGATGCTCTGGCCGCAAGACTGGCACTGCTGTCGTTTGGCCTTGGCCTGAGCGGACTGCTGGCCGGCGAAATACTGGCTCGCAGCCTGCGTCGCTGGTTAGGGCGCTGACCATGCTGCACATCGCACTGCGCCAGCAACGCGGCACCTTCACGCTCGATGTGAACATCACCGCCAGCACACCCGGTGTCATCGCACTGTTTGGTCGCTCCGGTTGTGGCAAGACTACTTTGGTCAATCTGCTGGCCGGTCTGTCACAGGGTGCGCAAGGTCGCATCGTCGTTGATGATCAAGTGTGGTTCGACAGCGAGCGCGGCGTGCAGGTGCCGGCCGAACTGCGGCGCATTGGGTATGTGTTTCAGGATGCACGCTTGTTCCCGCATTACAGCGTGCGCGGCAATCTCGAGTACGGCGCCAAACGTGCGCCACAACCTCCGTCAGCTGCCCGCTTTGACGAAGTGGTCGACCTGCTAGGTCTGGCGCCGCTGCTGCAGCGCAGACCTGGCGGCCTGTCGGGTGGTGAACGTCAACGCGTGGCCTTGGGCCGCGCGCTGCTCTCGCAGCCGCGACTGTTGCTGCTGGATGAGCCACTGGCCTCCTTGGATGCTGCCCGACGCGAGGACGTGCTGCCGTGGCTGGAGCGACTGCGCGACCAGCTGCAGATCCCTATGGTGTTCGTCAGCCACCAATACGACGAAGTGCTACGACTGGCCACCGAAGTGCTGGTGATGGATGACGGTCGCGTCGTTGCACAAGGCGATGTGGCAAGCATCAGTCTGGCGCCGGCACTGCGCGCCATCGTCGGCCCCGATGCCATCGGCGCAGTGCTCGACGGTCACATAGAGCGTATGGACACTGCCACGGGTCTGGCTGATGTGCGCGTCGGAGAGGGGTTGCTGCAACTGCTCTGCGCAGATGCTTCTATTGGCCGTCGCGTGCGTGTGCAATTGCGGGCGCGCGACATCATCCTGGCGACCGTCGAGCCGCAAGGCCTGTCTGTACGCAACCAACTGCGCGGCACGCTATGTCGCATCAGCCCAGATGGCGACAGCGATCTGATAGAGGTGGATATCGGCGGCGGCACTCGTGTGCTGTCACGCATCACCCGCAGTGCCACGCAGCAACTGCAACTGCGGCCAGGCTTGGTCTTGTGGGTACTGGTCAAAGCAGTCTCGACGCGGGGCTATATTTTCGCACCGGAAGCCACAGCATGATTAAGCAGATGCAACGGCGCAAGCTGCTGCAGATCCGCCGCAAGTGGTACTGCCCTCACCGGCGCCAGCATACAACTTGGTCGCAGCAGATCAGGCAAGCAGCTCACTGGATCGCTGGCACGACCGGCTGTTTCTGGGCGTACAAGATTTCATTACGCGCGCCGATGAGCGCTACATCGACGACCCGACCACTGCGCTGCCTGTGCCGGTGTCACCGTTTCGTATCGGGCTGCAGGCAGAGTCTCTGCGCCGTGCCGATGGCACCATAGACACCTCGCCGCGTATCGATGTCGACGTGCTGCTCAAGATGCCCAACCTGCAGCGACGTTTGCAGCTGTTCGTCACCAGTGATTCGGTTGACGAATCTCCTGATCGCCTGGGCAACAGCCTGTACGACCTGCGTGCCGGCTTGCGCTACAACTTACTCAGCAATTTCGACTTCGACATAGGCCTGCGTGCCGACCTGCCGCCGGTGGCCTTTACATCCGTGCGCTGGCAAAAGCAGTGGGCGCTGGGCGACTGGCATATGCAGCCGTTTGTTAAGGCGTATGCCGAAACCAAACGCGGTGTGGGCATGGCCTCGGGTGTGAATCTGGAGCGCTGGATCGACCACTGGGTGCTGCGCTCAGCCAGCTATGCCAACTGGCGGCGTGACGCTGCAGACACTCAATGGACGCAAGCCTTCATCGTGGCGCGCGCCAGTGAAGTGATTCGCTTTGGCCGTTATAGCGACGTGCTCGGTGGCAAGGATTTAGCGCGCGGCTTCGGACTGGAAGGCAAGCTCGATGGCAGCCGCGCCAAGCAGCTGGAAACCTATGAGGTCAGCCTGTTCGCCAAACAACCGACCGCGCGGCGGTGGCTGTACTGGCAGGCGGCTGTGTTTGTGCGCTGGGATCGTGAGCGCAGCTGGCAAGCAGATCCTGGCATCAGGCTGAGTTTGGATGCGCTGTTCTGGGATCGCGCGACCCGCTGATCAATCCTGAAGTTCGTCCAGCTGCACAGGCTCTGACTGACCGGCACGTAGTGCTTGGGCAACGCGCCGGCTAATCAACAGCTTGTCGATCACCAGACCATCCATATCGACCACCTCGATAGACAGATCGCGCCAGGCCATTTTCTCGCCCTGCTTGGGCAAGCGCCCCAGGTGCCAAAGCACAAAGCCCGCCATGGTGTGGTAGTTGTCGCCGCGCGCCAGATCCTTGCGACCCAGCGCACGCTCCGCCTCATAAATAGGCAGATGGCCATCCACCAGCCAACTGCCATCGTCCCGCACCAAAGCCGCAGCGCTATCGCGACTGCCCATTTCCGGCATCTCTCCGGCAATGGCCTTGAGGATGTCGGCAGGCGTGACCAAACCCTCGATACCACCGTATTCGCTGGTCACGACTGCCAGATGCACGCTGGAACGGCGAAACGTGTCGAGCAGTTTGAGCACCGAGATGCTCTCGGGTACATGCAGCGGTGCTTGCACATCTTCATCGGCATCGATATGCCCACGACGCAGCGCCTCGCCCAGATTGGCCAGTGAGATCACGCCCATCAACTGTTCGAGTTCGCCGCGGCACAACAAAAAGCGCGCATGCCCACTGCGACGTGCTTCGTCCCACAACACGCTGACCGGTTCGCCGGCATCGAGCCACAGAATGTCGCCACGCGGCACCATAATTGAATCGATGGATCGGTCTGACAGGCGCAGCACCGAGTCGATCATCTCCATCTCGTGCTTGTGGATGTCGCCGCGCACCATGCCCTCGGCAGCTAGCGCCCGCACGTCGTCATCAGTGACTTCGCCCTGTGAGGCATTGGACGTGGGCACCAGCCGCAGCAGGCTTTCGGTGGACTTTTGCAACAACCACATCAGCGGCGCGCCAGTATTGGCCAGCCAGTGCATCGGCAGCGCCACCATCACCGACCAAGTGTCGGCATGGGCCATGGCCAGACGCTTGGGCACCAGTTCACCCAGCACCAGCGACACATAGGTCATCACCACCACGATAACGCCGTAGGACAGATCCTCGGCATAGCTCGACAGCAGCGGGATAAGCCGGATCACCGCGGCAAAATCATCGGAGAAGGCCGCGCCGCTGTACACACCAGTCAGGATGCCGATCAGAGTGATGCCCATCTGAGAAGCCGACAGCAGCCGCGTGGGGTTATCGAGCAGGATCAGCGCCGCGCGGGCACCACGACTGCCTTGATCGGCCAAAGCCTGTAACCGCGGGCGGCGGGCTGAAACCAGCGCCAGCTCGGCCGAGGCAAACAGGCCATTGAGCAGGATCAGGGTCAGCAGGACCAGTGCCTCATGCATGGCGGGAAGGCCTTGCGCGGGCGCAGCGACTAGGTCGCAAATGCATAGGTGAGGCAGCGGCGCACGGTGGCGGGACGTCTATGATACCGCGTTGGCGGCGGTTGTGTTTTCATGGCCGATTGACCCCCCAGCCGGATACCCCTGTGAACACTGAACGCCCAGTCTGGAAAACTTTTCTGCTGTTTCTGGGCCCGATGATGCTGGCCAACATCCTGCAGGCGCTGTCCGGCACCCTCAACAACATCTTTCTGGGCCAAATGATCGGCGTCAGTGCGCTGGCGGCGGCCTCGTCATTCTTCCCGCTGCTGCTGTTCATCATCTCGTTTGTGATGGGGCTGGGCTCGGGTGCCTCGGTGCTGATCGGTCAGGCTTGGGGCGCCAAGCAACCTGAGCGGGTACGCGAAGTGGCCGGCACCGCGCTGTCTTTGGGCCTGCTGCTGGGACTGGGTATCGCGTTGGTAGGCGGCCCGTTTGCCGGTTCGCTGCTGCGTGCACTCAACACACCGGCCGATGTGCTGGACGACGCCACAGCTTATGCCCGCATCATGCTGGTGACGATGCCGGGCTTTTTCGTGTTCATGATCTTCACATCCGTGCTGCGCGGCGTCGGTGACATGATCACCCCGCTCAAGGCGCTGGCGGTGTCGACACTAACCGGTCTGGTTGTCACACCTGCGCTGATCCGCGGCTGGTTCGGCCTGCCGCAAATGGGCGTTGCCAGCGCAGCCTGTGCTTCCGTCGCCTCGTTTCTGGTGGGGCTGTTGTGGCTATGCTGGCATCTGCGTCGCACTGGCAATCCGCTGGCCCCCAACGCTGCGCTGCTGCGCCATCTGCGCCTTAATCGCACGATCCTGCTGGCTGTGCTGCGCATCGGCATTCCCACCGCTGTGCAAATGATCGTGATGTCACTGGCTGAGATCGCGCTGTTGTCGCTGGTTAACGGCTTCGGCTCCCAAGCCACCGCAGCCTATGGCGCCGGCAACCAAGTGCTGGGCTATGTGCAATTCCCGGCTATGTCGATCGCCATCGCAGCATCCATCCTAGGTGCACAGGCTATCGGTGCAGGCAACCCGCAGCGTCTGTCGCAGATCACCCGTGCGGGCATTCTTATCAACTTTGCCGTGACCGGTTCGTTGCTGACGCTGTGCTATCTGTTCTCGCGCTCTATCGTGGGTCTCTACACAACCGATACCGCAGTGATCGAGATCACGCAGCGCTATCTGCACATCTGTCTGTGGAGCACGCTGGTGTGGGGCTGCTCCTCGGTGGTGGCAGGCGTGATGCGCTCCAGTGGTTCGGTGTTGGTGCCGACGCTGATCTCCATCAGCGCCATCCTCATAGTAGAAGTGCCCGTGGCTTGGGTGATGAGCGGTCGCATCGGTCTGGATGGCGTGTGGTGGGCCTACCCCGCCACCTTCAGCGTCATGTTGATTGCGCAGAGCACCTATTACCGTGCCATCTGGCGCCACCGCCCCATCCAACGGCTCATCTGAACAACGGCAAGGCCTTTACTACCGTCGTCCATACGCCCCATGCCAGCGGCAGTGACACTGCCGTCCAAGCCAACACCACCCACAGCACCGGCGTGGGCGCACTGGTGCCGCCAGCCTGCAACTGCTCACGCTGCGACACCTCATGGGCCAGCGCCCGCTCACGCGCCAGCTCTTCATCGCTCATGAAGCGATCGGCACGCACCGGTCGTACCAACAAATTGCACAAACAGCCGATCAGCAGAAAGCCGGCAAGAATGTAGAGCGTGGTGTTGTAGGCCTGACTGGCCGGCACACCGGCTTGCAACTGCGACTCACGGATGTAGTTGACCACTACCGGACCCAGGATGCCGGCAAACGACCAAGCCGTGAGCAGGCGACCATGAATGGCACCGACATGCTGCGTGCCGAACAGATCGGCCAAGTAGGCCGGAATAGTGGCAAAGCCACCGCCGTACATCGTCAGGATGATGCAGAACAGACCGACAAACAGCGCCACGCGGCCACTCTCGCCGGCCGACGGTGCCGAGGCATACAGCACGATGCCCAACAGGAAAAACACAAAATAAGTGCCCTTGCGTCCGATGAAGTCGGACACCGACGCCCAGAAAATACGACCGAGAATGTTGAACAGCGACAGCAGCCCGGCAAACGCCGCGGCAATGGTCGACACCTGCGCGCGCTCATCGGCTGCCAACTGCGCCAACGCGCCGCTGCCGCCCAGCAAGCGCCCACCAAAGACCTCTTGCAGCATCGGCGAGGCCATACCCACCACGCCGATACCGGCGCTGACGTTCAGGCACAGCACGCCCCACAGCAACCAGAACTGTGGCGTGGAGAACGCCTTGTCCACGTGCAGATGTCGCGACGTGACCATCGCCTGAGTGCCTGCAGCAGGCGCAGTCCAACCTGCCGGCTTCCATCCGGTAGGCGGCACGCGATACCCAAAGGCACCCAGCAACATCGAGATCAGATACAGACCCGCCATCACCAGGATGGTCTGCCACACACCCACTTGGGTGGGGCCGGCAAAGTGGCGCATCAGCAGATCTGCCAACGGCGCGCCGAGCATGGCACCACCGCCAAAGCCCATGATGGCCATGCCAGTGGCCATGCCGCGCCGATCCGGGAACCACTTGATGAGCGTGGATACCGGCGAGATATAGCCCAGCCCCAAGCCAATGCCGCCCAAGACCCCGGCGCCCAACCACAGCAACCACAATTGATGCTGCGCCACGCCCAGCGCGCCCAGCGCCAAGCCACCGGCCCAGCACAGCGCCGACACCACACCGGCTTTGCGGGGCCCGGCAGTCTCAAGCCAATGACCGAACAACGCCGCCGATGAACCCAGCAGCACGAAGAACAGGGTGTACGTCCAGCCCAGCATCGATACTGTCCAATCGCAGCTGGTGGTGGTGAGCATCTGCAGCAAGCCCATATCGGCTGGGCAAGTCAGGGGTTTATCGATGCCAATAGCACGCGACAGCGGCAGCCAAAACACGCTAAAGCCATACGCCATGCCGATGCACAGGTGTATGGCCAGCGCCGCCGGCGGTATCAGCCAACGATTAAATCCTGGTGCGGCGACGGTACGCGCCTTGTCTAGTAACCCCGGCATCGTAGACATTAGAGGTCCTTTTCTTATTGTGCCGGCAGCTTAGTCATGAAAGCCAAGTACAGCTACCGCGGTGTGGTGATGTCCCATCCGCCCAAACCAGTGCTTGCAGCCCCTGCTGCAAACAAAGGCCCGGCCAAAGTGCGGGTCGGACGGGAGGTTGCCGGTCGCGGCGGCAAAGGTGTGACGGTGATTACCGGTCTGCCGCTGGCTGCCGCCCCCCTGGCAGAGCTGGCAACCAAGCTTAAAAAGGGCTGTGGTGCCGGCGGCGCCGTTAACGGTGATCGCATCGAGATACAAGGCGACCACCGCGACAAACTGGTCGCCGAACTGCAGAAACTTGGGTATGACGCCAAGCGCTCGGGCGGTTGATCAGCGTTTAAAGGCATTGAACGCAGCAAAACCACGCCGCGCCAACGAGGCATAAGCGGCGGCACGCAGACCCCAGCGCACCGCACGTGCCGGCTTAAGCCACATCAGCGCCACTGCGGCAGCCAACACCAACGGCCGCTTGCCGGCACTGCGCAGTAGTGCCACGCCCCGATCTGCCCAGCCGATGCGTGCCATCAGGTAGGCACTGTGGCCGACCAGCTCTTCACGCAACT
>JAPLSH010000010.1:0-61987 GCA_026398735.1 Pseudomonadota bacterium
AGCGTGCAGACCAACGATGCTGAAGCGATCGAGCTGTATTACATGGGTGCCCGTATACGGCCCATGCAAGATGCCAACGGCGGCTACAGCACTCGCTTTGGCAGCCGTCCCTAGTTGCTTTAGCTTTGCCCCACACCCAGTAGGGTGAGCGCGCCCAGCAGGGCAAACACCGCTGCCGCGATGCTGCGCACCAGTTTCATCGGTATCTTGGCGGCAAACCGATTGCCCACAAATACCGCTGGCACATCGGCAAGCATCATCCCCAGCGTCGTACCGGCAATGACCACAACCGGGGTGGCGTAATGCGCTGCCAGCGCGATAGTTGCAAGCTGGGTCTTGTCGCCCATCTCTGCCAAGAAGAAGGTCACCACCGTGGCGCTGAACACGCCGACTTGATTGGCTGTCTTGGCTTCGGATTCATCGATGGTGTCGGGCACCAGTGTCCAAGCGGCCATCGCCAAAAATGACGCGCCCAATATCCAGCGCATCAACTGCGGACTGACCAAGCTTGTCAGCCAAGCCCCTAGCGCACCGGCCATGCCGTGATTGAGCAGTGTGGCCACCAGAATACCCAGAATGATTGGCAGAGGCTTTTTAAAGCGTGCAGCAAGTAGAAAGGCCAACAGCTGCGTTTTGTCGCCGATCTCGGCCAATGCCACGACGCCGGTTGATATTAGAAACGCTTCCATGATTTACCTTGAGGCGTCAGGCGCCGCGCTGTTGCCAAGCATCGGCGATCCGTTTTGCAGAAACCGTAACCGGTGTGCGCAGGTGCTGCGCAAACAGGGACACACGCTGCTCTTCGAGCAGCCAGCGAAATACATCCTCACCCGGTGGACGGTGGCCGCGCTCGGCCTTTACCGCTTGCCAGTAGCGCTCTTCAGCAGCATTGGCCTCGGCCAGCAGCTTGGCATCGCGCGCCGGATCTTGTGGGGCTTTTTCCAGACGATGCACCACCGCTTTGAGATAACGCGGAAACTCGCGCAGTCGTACCCAAGGCGTGACCAGCACAAAGCCTGCAGACACCAGTCGCGACAAGTGACGCTGTAGATCCTCGCGAACGGCGGGCAACTTCATATCGCGCAGCTTGGCTTGTGCCGCGCCCAGCGATTCCAGCGCCGATTGCACACAGCGCGAGATCTCTTGTGCAGGTAAGCCGATGCCGCCGCGACGCGTGGTGATGCGCGCCTGCAAGGCTTCGGCAGTGCGGATGTCGGGCTGCCCTTCAAGAAAGACTGCGGCCACCAAGCAATCCATCAGGTCATCGCGCAGATCACGGCCGGCTTGCAGGTCTTTGTCCAGTAGCGGGTGTGCCGTGAGGCCTCGATACACCAGCTCGCCCTGCACATTGACAGCCAGATCCTTGCGCAGTGGCTTGAGGTCTTTTGCCATCACCAACCGCAGCAGACGAACCAAGCCGCGCCGCTGTGCCGCAGTGGCTTCCGCCGCTGTGGCAAACACGCGCACACCCACGCTTGCGCCTTCGTCTACGACGGCCGGGAAGCCATACAGCCGTTGGCCGTCATGCTGCGCATCGAAAGTGTCGGGCAGGGCGCCGAAAGTCCAAGCTTTGCAGCCGGTATGCAGCAAGGTCTGCTGTGCCAGTTGCCGGAACGTGTCCACTGCCGCTGTGCCATGGCGCTGTTGCAAGGCTTTAAGATCGCGCGATCTGTCGATGACCTTGCCGGCTTCATCCACCAGTGCGTAGTTGGTGCGCAAGTGTGGTGGCAACAGCTCCTCGCGAAACGCATCCGCAGGTACAGGCACGCCCACACTGCGATGCAAGACTGTTGCCAGTTGTTGCTGTAGCGAGCCCTTACCGGGTTCCAGCAGCGCCAGGGCCTTCTGTGCGTACTCGGGCACTGGTACAAAATGCACGCGTAGCGACTTGGGCAGCGAGCGGATCATGGCCGCTACCTTTTCGGCCAAGAGTCCAGGCACTAGCCAGCTGAAGCTGTCGGGTTTGACTTGATTGAGGGTGTGCAACGGCACGATAGCGGTGACGCCATCATCTTCATTGCCAGGCTCAAAGCGATACTGCAGCGCCACCTTTAAGGGGCCAGCGAGTGTGTGATCGGGGAAGGCGCCGGCGTCCACATCGGCATCGGGCGTGGCGCTGATATCGCTGTTGCCCAGATACAAAATGCGCGGATCGGTGGCCTCGGCCTTTTTGCGCCAGCGTTCAAACGCTGCGCCATTGGCAACGTCTTGTGGCACACGTGCATCAAAGAACGCCTGCAGCTGCGCCTCATCGACCAGTAGGTCCACGCGCCGGCCCTTCTGCTGCAGATAGTCGGCGTCTTCCAGCAGCTTGAGGTTGTGTAAAAAGAACGGCGCCTTGCTGTCGTAGTCCATCTGCACCAGCGCATGACGGATGAACAGCTCGCGCGCTTCGCGCGGCGCAATCTTCTCGTAATTGATCTTGCGACCGGCTTGGATGGTCAGACCGAACAGCGTGGTGCGTTCGTTGATCGCAACCCGCGCCGCGCGCCGCTCCCAATGCGGTTCATAATGCTGCTTGCGTACCAAGTGCACGCCTACAGACTCGATCCACTCGGGCTCAATCTTGGCCACCATGCGCGCCCAGACTTTGCTGGTCTCCACTTGTTCGCCGCACATGATCCATTGCGGCCGGCCTTTGAACTGTCCTGATCCGGGATGAATGGCCAGCTTGTTGCCGCGCGCACCCAGGTATTCGCCTTGTTCTTTCTTCTCGCAGACATTGGCCAGCAGGCCCGCTAGCAGGGCGCGATGGATGGCGTCGTAGGTGGCATCTTGGTCGTTGAGCGACAGCTTCAGCTCGCCCTTGAGCACGGCGACAATCTGCGAGTGGATGTCATGCCACTCGCTCATGCGTAGATACGACACAAAGTGTTCTTTGCACCAACCGCGCAGCTTTGCCTTAGACAGTTGCGCGCGCTGCGCTTCGTATTCGATCCACAGTTTCAGCAGCGACAAAAAGTCCGAGTGCTCGTGTTTCCAAAGCGCGTGCTTTTGGTCGGCTTGGGTTTTCTTGTCGGCTGGGCGGTCGCGCGGGTCAGGCACGCCCAGTGCTGCCACGATCACCGCCACTTCGGTCAGGCAGCGCTCTTCGGCGGCCGCCAGCAACATGCGTCCCAGCCGCGGATCCACAGGCAAGGCGGCGAGTCGGTGCCCCAGCGGTGTGAGCGTGTTGTTGGGCGCGAGCGCGCCCAGCTCTTGCAGCGTGCGCTGCCCATCGCGGATGTAGCGACCATCCGGCGGTTCAACAAAGGGAAAGCGTTCAATGTCGCCCAAGCGCAGTGCGTGCATCTGCAAGATCACTGCGGCCAGATTGGTGCGCTGTATTTCCGGATCAGTGAAGGCAGGTCTGCCTGCAAAGTCGTCTTCGCCATACAGGCGTATGGCGATACCAGGGCCAACACGGCCGCAACGCCCCGAACGTTGATTGGCAGAAGCCTGCGAGATCTTTTCGATGGGCAGTCGTTGCAGCCGGCTGCGGTGACTGTAGCGGCTGATGCGCGCGTGGCCGGTATCGATCACTGCGCGTATGCCGGGCACGGTGAGTGATGTTTCGGCCACGTTGGTCGACAGCACCACACGTCGCTTGCCCGAAGGCCGAAAAACGCGTTCCTGCTCGGCCTGCGCTAATCGCGAATACAGCGGCAGAATCTCGCAGTGCTGCGGATGGTGCTGGCGCAAGGACTCAGCGGTCTCGCGGATCTCACGCTCACCGCTGAGAAACACCAGAATGTCCCCCTGCTGATCGCGCCACAGCTCTTCTACTGCCGACACGATAGCCGCCTGCTCCAGGCCCTCGGTCTCGTCGCCTTCATCTTCCGGTGCCAGCACCGGTCGGTAACGCAGTTCAACCGGATGGCTGCGACCCGACACATTAATGATAGGCGCGTTGCCGAAATGCTTTGAAAATCGCTCCGGGTCGATGGTTGCCGAGGTGATTACCAGACGAAAGTCGGGTCGTTGCGGCAGCAGCCAGCTCATGTAGCCGAGCAGAAAGTCGATGTTGAGACTGCGCTCATGCGCCTCATCAATGATCAACGTGTCATAGCGCCGCAGCAGCCGGTCGTGCTGTGTCTCGGCCAGCAAGATGCCGTCGGTCATCAGCTTGATCAGCGTGGTGGGCCGTGTGCGGTCTTGAAACCGCACCTTATAGCCGACGACTTCACCCAGCGGCGTGTTGAGCTCACTGGCGATGCGCGCAGCCACTGTTCGCGCCGCGATGCGTCTGGGCTGTGTGTGGCCGATGGCGCCGCGTTGGCCGCGCCCGGCTTCCAGACAGATCTTGGGTAACTGGGTGGTTTTGCCAGAGCCTGTCTCGCCACAGACGATGACGACCTGGTGCGCGAGGATGGCCTCGCGAATTTCGTCGCGACGGCCCGCCACCGGCAGGTCGGGCGGATAGTTGAGGGTCTGGAGGTTGGCGGGCAGCATGGTCGGGGCGGCGGCAGTCTACCCGATCGGGCCGCTTGGACTGCGCTGCACCGGCAGTACACTGTGGGCCCGCCACTTTGCAGGAGCCGCCGTATGAGCACGACCACCCCCCATCAAACGCCGTTGGCAGACGTTCGCGGTAAGGTCGCTTTCATCACCGGCGGTTCCAGTGGCATCGGTTTGGGCATTGCGCAGGTGTTGTCGCGTGCCGGCATGAAGGTGGTGTTCACCTATATGCGCGAGTCGCACCGCGATGCGGCGCTGGCATCTTTTCCGGCCGGCAACCCTGGTGTGCATGCCATCAAGCTAGACACAGCTGATCGCGACGGCATGGTGCGTGCGGCTGATGAAGCCGAGGCCGTGTTTGGCAACGTGCATCTGCTGGTCAATAACGCGGGCATAGGCATCCACTCGCAGCTCAGCAATGCCAGTTGGAACGATTGGGATTGGGCGATGAACGTGAACGTGTCGGGCGTGTTCAACGGCATTCGCACCTTCCTGCCGCGTATGAAGGCCCATGGCGAAGGCGCACACATCGTGACCACCAGTTCTACCGCAGGCCTCATGGCCGCGATGCTGGGTTTATACGTCACCACCAAATATGCCGTAATGGGCATGATGGAAGCGCTGCGCGTGGAAGTTGAAGGTCAGAACATTGGCGTGTCGGTGTTTTGCCCTGGCCCGATGCGCACCAATATCTTCAATACCGAGCGCAACCGTCCTGCCGCGCTGGTCAATCCAGGCGCGGCCAAGGCGCTGGCGCCACCGCCGGGCGTTAAGGGCGCGCCGGCCGTCGATCTGATGGCCGCAGCCATGGATCCGATTGAAGCGGCCGAGTGCGTGCTTGAGGGCATCCGCAATAACGACCTATTCATCATGTCGCATCAAGAGTTTGCGCAGGCAGTGCGTGATCGCGGCGAGGCGCTGCTGGCCTCCTTCCCAACCGCAGTTGCACCGGCCGTGCGCCACGAGGCTGGCAAAATCTTTATACCGGGCATCTATGCCCCCGAAACTGTGCGGCGCAACAGCCGGCGCAAATAACGCGCCGGCCTGCAGCGGATGTTAGGGTGTTTTAAATAAGTTGTAGTCAGGGAGCGACGCGCATGGGCAATCTGCAGTGGATCAATTTGCTCGTGACCAAGCCCGGTCAGCTTTTCAAGGAACTCGATGTAGCGCCGCGATTCTGGTTCGCGCTGTTGCTGTCTATGGCGTTGAGCTTGGGCGTGATGTTCTGGTACTACAGCGGCCTCGATATTGCCTGGTTTGTGGACTACACCTTCTCCGCGAACGCTAAAACAGCGCAGATCCCAGAAGAACAGCGCGCCAAGGCGCTGGCTTTCATGACGCGCAACTTTCTGCTGTTTACTTCCTTGTTCGCTGCGATCGTTGCCATTACCGCGCAGCGTCTGCTCGAGGCGCTATACCTGTTGGTGGCCGGCAAGGTGACTGGGGTCAAACGCAGCTACCGTCATTGGCTGGCCCTGGCGTGCTGGAGCTCACTGCCGGTGGCTTTTGCAGCGCTGACCGGCGCTGTGATGCTGCTGCTGCAAGATAGCCGTCAGATGGCACCCGACGTGTTGTCGCCACTGTCGCTCAACAGTCTGTTCTTCAATTTGCAGTTGGGGCAGCCAGGCTATTCGCTGGTCACCAGCCTTTCGCTCTTGCATTTGCCCAGTTGGGCGTTAGCCATCATCGGTGTGCGCACCTGGTCGGGCCGCTCGACATTGTTCAGTGCTGTGCTGGTCCTGCTGCCTTTGGTGCTGGTGTACGGCATCTGGGCGTGGTTGGCTTGGGGTACTCCATGAAACGCTCTACTACCGTAATCACCTGGACCGTCGCAGTGGCACTGCTGGTCGGCGTGCCCGTGGCGCTGCACTACCGTCGCGGTTCGGACGCCAAACCGGTGGATACGGATTTGGTGGCAGCGCGTGTGTTATCCCCGACCATTCTTGCGTCGGGCAGCCTGACCTATCAAAGCGAGATCAAGCTGGTCTCCGAGATCATCGGCCGTGTGACCAAGGTGCTGGTCAAAGAGGGCGACAGTGTCACGCGGGGTCAGTTGCTGTTGCAGCTGGACCCTGCTTCCAGTGAAGCCGAAGTGGCCCAACTGACTGCGCTACAGCAGCAATCGCGGCTCAACATCGAGCGCCAGACCGTCAACGTCACCACACTCGATGCCAAGTGGCAGCGCTTTGATGCGCTGCGCGCACAGGGTTTGGTGGCGGCCAGCACTTTCGAAGAAGTGGCGCAGGCACGCGATGTGGCGCGAGTAGAGCTTGCCACCACCAACCAAGTGTTGCGTCAGACCACAGCACAGCTGCAACAAGCGCGCGAGCGTATGGCCAAGACGCAGTTGCGCGCACCCATCGATGGCAAGGTCACGGCGCTCATCATCAAACCCGGCGAAACCGCAGTGCCCAGTGTCACCAGCATTGCCGGATCAGACCTGATGACCGTGGCAGACACCTCCAGCTTGTTTGCCGAGGTCAACGTCAACGAGACCGACGTGGCCCGCGTGGGTGTGGGCCAGTCAGCGCGCATCGTGCCGGCAGCATTCCCCGACAAAGCCTGGCAGGGCGTGGTCGAAACAGTGGCTTCATCGCCGCGTAGCGTGGCTGGTCAGAGCAAGAGCTATGCAGTGCGCATCCGTCTGACCGAAACCGCAGGTCTGCCGTTTCGTACCGGCATGAGCTGCCGCGCCGAGATCGCTACCCGCGGTACCGATGCCGCAGCGGTGTTGACCGTGCCGGTGCAGGCAGTGCATTACAGCGAGACCACTGGCCGCGACGAGAAATCTGCTGCCAGCTTGTTTGTCGTAAGCGGCGGCAAGGTCGCCGAGCGCAGCATCGAAACCGGCTTGGCAGATGATCTGTATGTAGAGGTCACCAAGGGCGCGGCAGCCGGTGATCAAATCGTTACCGGCCCGGCGCGCACCCTGCGCTTTTTGCGTGATGGCGATCGCGTGACCCCGACGGCTGCTGCCAAGCCGTGATTGAGCTGCGCGGCATCGGCAAGACCTATGCCCTGGGCGGCGTGTCGTTTGATGCGCTGGATGCTGTTGATCTGGATATCGACAGCAATGCCTTTGTTGCGCTGACCGGCTCGTCTGGTTCCGGCAAGTCCACTCTGATGAATATCCTGGGTTGCTTGGATACGCCCAGTCGCGGCAGCTATACGCTCGATGGCGAAGCGGTGTCCGGGCTCGACGAAGACCAGTTGGCGCAAGTGCGCAATCGCAAAATCGGCTTCGTATTCCAAAACTTTTATCTGATGCCGCGCATGACCGCGCTCGATAATGTTGCGCAGCCGCTCATCTATCGTGGCGTGTCGCCTGCACTGCGCCGCGCACGGGCCGCCGAGGCGTTGGAGCGGGTGGGTTTGGCGGATCGCGCCGGCCATCGTCCCAACGAGCTCTCTGGTGGTCAGCGTCAACGCGTCGCTGTCGCGCGTGCGCTGGTGGGCCAGCCCGAGCTGCTGTTGGCCGATGAGCCCACGGGCAATCTCGACAGTCGTACGGCGCGCGAGATCATGACGTTGTTTGCCCAGTTGCACAGTGAAGGGCAGTGCGTGGTGATCGTGACCCACGATCCGGCCATTGCCGCCTGTTGCCAGCGTGTGGTGCGCTTGCAGGATGGTCATGTCGTGGAAGATCGCTATGGCCACTGATCTGCAACGCGGCTCAGCGCTACAACGTTGGCTGTGGGTCATTCAGGAATGTTTGGTGTCGGCCATCTCCAGCATTCGCGCGCATGGACTGCGCAGCGTGCTCACCATGCTCGGGGTCATCATCGGCGTGGCATCGGTCATCTGCGTGGTGGCATTGGTACAGGGTCTGTCGCGCACTATCTCGCAGCAGTTCGAGGGACTAGGCTCCAGTACGCTCACGCTGCGCTCCTACACGCCGTTGCAGGATCAGCTGCGCGGCAAGGTCAATCGACTGCAGCCGTCCGATCTGGACGAGCTGCGTGCGCGCATCGATGGCATCACGCATCTCACGCCCATCGTGTTTGCCGGCCAGCGCTTTGGTGCCGAAGTGCGCAACGGCGCCAACACGGCCAATGGTCAGTTGCTGGGCAGTACGGCCAGTTATCAGGATGTGCAGCAGCAGTTTCCGCGAGTGGGCAGGTTCATCACCGCCAGTGATGACGACAGTCGCCGTCGCGTGGTGGTGCTGGGCGAGCAGATACGCAAAGACCTCAAGCTGCCCGAGGATCCCAGCGGCCAGTTTGTGCAGATCGGTCGCGAGTGGTTCAAGGTGGTCGGAGTCATGGAAGCGCGCGGCGAGGTGTTCGGCCAAAGCCAGGACAGCTTCCTGGTCATGCCTTACCAAACCGCACTGGCAGTCACCGGTGTGATCACCCAGCCCGACCTGTGGATCAGTTTTTCGGTCGTTGATATGGACAGTGTGGCCAACGTGAAGCAGCGCGTTGCCGGGCTCATCCGCCGTCTGCATCGCATCGCCAAAGATCAGCCGGATGATTTTCGGGTTGAGTCTGCCGAGACGCTGGCCAAAACCTTTCAGCAGATCTCCAACACGGTCACCTTTGTGGTGGCCGGTGTCGTGGGCATTTCGTTGCTGGTCGGCGGCATCGGCATCATGAACATCATGCTGGTGTCGGTCACCGAGCGGACCCGCGAGGTGGGCATAGCCAAAGCGCTGGGGGCGCCGCGGCGCTTTATCCTGATGCAGTTTCTGATCGAGGCCATGCTGCTGGCGCTAACCGGCGGCGTAATCGGCATCGTGTTGGGCTTTTCTCTGGCCTTCGGTATTGCTGCCCTCATCCCCAACTTCCCCACGCCGGCAGTGCCCTGGTGGGTCGTGCTGGGTTCCTGTGGTTTTTCGGCCTTGATCGGCATGGTTTTCGGGCTGCTGCCGGCCCGCAAGGCCGCCAATTTGGCGCCGATCGACGCACTGCGCTACGAATAACCAAGGTAAGCGGCCGGCAGGCAACCATTGCGCCGGAATGTGGTCTAATTCGGTTCTTGACCAGGCGCTGGGCCAGGTCGCTATTCCCCGCAGGGCTCCCAACTCCATGCAGTCACAGATTTCCAAGCGACTCCGGTCGCTTGCGCTCCGCAGCATCGGGCTGACCCTGGCCGTTGCCGCGTGTATCGCGCCGGTCAGCACCGCCGTGGCGGGCGAGTCCAACCTCAATCTGGTGTTGTCACTGGGTTCAGTCGCCAGCGGTGGCACAGGGTTTCGCGGCGATCCGCTGCTGGCCGCCGATGGCAATTTCTATCTGGCCACCAGCGCCGGCGGCGCCAATACGCTCGGTGCGTTCATGCGGGTCACTCCGGCCGGCGTGGGCACGCTGCTGTATTCGCTGACGCCGGGCGACACCGAAGGCATGACGCCCTTCGCCAACGTCATGCAGGCCACCGACGGCAATTTCTACGGCACCACTTATTACGGCGGCAGTCAGTCGCGCGGCACGGTATACAAAATCACCGCTGCGGGCGTCTACACCAACCTGACGGTGTTCACGGGCGACAACAATGGCCCGTTCTATCCCTACACCGGCCTGGTGCAGGGCAGTGATGGCGCGCTCTATGGAACCACGCTGCGTGGTGGCACCAGCGATCAGGGCACGGTGTTTCGCATCACTGTCGATGGCACGCTGACCACACTGCACAGCTTTAATTCCAGTGATGGCAGCAATCCGGAAGGCACGCTGATTGTCGGCGCTGACGGCGCGCTCTATGGCACTACGCTGATCGGCGGCGCCAACAACCGCGGCACGGTGTATCGCATCAGCCTCGATGGCAAGCTCAGTACGATTTATTCGTTTACCGCATTTACCGGCTTCAACTCGCTGGGTGTCGGCGTCAACACGGAGGGCGCCAATCCGCGCGCCGGCTTGTTGCTCGGCAAAGATGGCAACTTCTACGGCACCACCTATCAGGGCGGCGCCTCTGGTTTTGGCTCCGTCTTCCGTATGACGCCTGCCGGTGCCGTTACCGTGCTGCGTTCATTTGCGGGCGGACCGCTGGATGGCGGCAACCCGCTGGCCGGTGTATCGCAGGGGCCCGATGGCAGCCTGTATGGCACGACCGAGCGCGGTGGTCCGGCCAGCTTGGGGACTGTGTGGCGCATTAACGCTGCAGGTACCTACTCCATGCTGCATGCGTTCATTGGCGGCACGGTCGATGGCTCTGTGTCCTATGGCAAAGTCGTGCCGCTCAACGGTTACCTATATGGCGTGACCTACAACGATTCGTCCGGTGGTGGTGCGGTCTATCGCCTCACGCCATCCGCACCGGGCACCACGTTGCCTGTGCAGTTCTCCATTTCGACACAGACTATTGCCCTTGGGCAAAGCGCGACGCTTACCTGGAGCTCGCCGACGGCCTCTACCTGCACCGCAGCAGGGGCTTGGAGCGACACCATTGCCACCTCTGGCACGCTGACGATTACGCCCAGCAGTGCCGGCATCGGCAACTTTGAGCTCTCCTGCGTCAACGGCGCAGGTGTGGCCACTTATGCCTATACGGCATTGGTCGTGACAGCACCGCCAGCACAAAGCGTCGATGGCGGTCAGGTCGTCAAAGAAGATGGCGGTGGCGGCAGCTTCAGCTGGCCCACGTTGGCCTTGCTGGCGCTGGGTGCGGGCTTTGCTGCCCTGCGCCGTCGCCGTTCCTTTTTCCGTTTCAACTAACCATCGAGTTTTTTCATCATGTCCGATAACACCACCGAGATTTCGAGCATCACTTCGCTGCTGGCCAATGCATCGGTCGAAATGACCTGCAAGGACGTCAGCGATCTGGCCGAAGCCGCAACGCTGCTGCCTGCCGGCACCGATATCTTCATTGCGCTGTTCCCTAACCAGACCTTTGACGAGCTGACTGCGGCCTCTGCTGCGGTCAACGCCGCCGGTTTTACTGCTGTGCCGCACGTGCCGGCGCGTCGCATCAAAGATGTGGCCGAAGTGCGCAAGATCGCCCAAGGCTTTGCCGCTGCCGGTGTGACCAAGATGCTGCTGATCGCCGGTGATATGCCGGCCCCTGAGGGCGCATTTGATTCGACCGTGGGTGTGCTCGAGAGCGGCGAGTTTGCCGCTGCCGGCATCAAAGAGATGTACATGGCTGGCCATCCGGAAGGCCATGCGCACATGACCACCGAGCAGCTGCGTCAGTACGAGGCCCACAAGGTCGCCGTTACCAACAAGCAGGGCGTCAAGCTCCACTTCGTCACGCAGGTCGTGTTTGAAGCCGAGCCGATGATCGAGTGGGAGAACACACTGCGCGCCAACGGCATCACCAACCAGGCCCGTCCGGGCCTGCCGGGTCCTGCCAGCCTCAAGACGCTGCTGCGTTACGCCAAGATCTGCGGCGCTGGCGCCTCGATCCGTGCGCTGGGTAGCGGCGGCAAGATGGCACTGGTGGCGAGCCTGCTGGGCGACAGCGGCCCCGAAGAGTCGATCCGCACGTTGGCCCGCGCCCAGACCTCGGGCAAGACCAACTTCGGTGGTCTGCACTTCTTCGCTTTCGGTGGCTTCCTCAAGACCTGCAAGTTCGTGTCCGCGATGATGCACGGCAAGATCGAGCTCGACAGCAAGGGTGAGGATTTCAAAGTTCGCCTATGAAGCATTCACTGTGGTCGGTGTTGGCGTTGGGTTTGTGTACGGCGCTGGTCGCCGGTTGCAGTGGTAAAGGATCCGGCGCACCAGCAGGTGCGGCCGGTCCTGGTGCGGGTGGGCCCGCACCCGAGATCAGCGTGGCCGTCGTGCCAGAGCGCGAGATCATCGAATGGGACGAGTACACCGGCCGCCTTGAGGCGGTCGATACCGTAGAGATCCGCCCGCAGGTCTCTGGCTATCTACAAAAGGTCGTGTTTGCCGAGGGCAAAGAGATCCGCAAGGGCGATCTGCTGTTCCAGATCGATCCGCGTCCGTTTGAGGCAGAGCTGGCCCGCGCATCGGCCGCCGAAGACCAGGCCACTGCTGCCGCAGAGTTGGCGCGTGCCGACCTTGCCCGTGGCGACAAGCTGCTGACCTCGCAGGCCATCTCACAGGAAGAGTACGAGCAGCGGCGTGCATCTAACCTTAATGCCGCTGCCCAGCTCAAGTCGGCGCAGGCGCTGGTGCAGATGGCGCAACTGAACCTGGGCTACACGCGCATCACATCGCCTATTGACGGCCGTGTGGGCAGAGCCGAAATCACGCAAGGCAATCTGGTTTCTGGTGGTGCCGGTGGTCAGGCCACACGCCTCACCACCGTGGTGTCGATGCAGCCCATGTATGCCTACTTCGAGGCCTCTGAGCAGGACTACCTCAAGTACGACGATCTGGCACGCAGTGGCGAGCGCCCAAGTTCGCGTGACAGCAAGAACCCGGTGCTGATGGCAGTGGGCAAAGAAACCCAGTTTGGTCATCACGGCTACATGGATTTTGTCGATAACCGCGTCAACACCAACACCGGCACGCTGACCGGTCGCGCGGTGTTCCCCAACCCGGATCGTTATTTAACGCCGGGCATGTTCGAGCGAGTGCGGCTGATCGGCAAGGGCAAGTACAAGGGCCCTCTCATTAACGATCGCGCCATTGCCACTGATCAAGACCGCCGCTTTGTGCTGGTGGTGGGCGAGGGCGACAAGGTTGAGTATCGCGCTGTGGTAACCGGGCCGATGTTTGATGGATTGCGTGTGGTGCGTTCGGGCGTGAAGCCCGGCGAGCGCATTGTGGTCAATGGCCTGCAGCGCACGCAGCCAGGCATGGTGGTCAAACCGCGCATCGTGCCCATGGAAGGCGAACCTGCCGCTGCGGCCCGCTAGCCCATGAAGTTCGCGCACTTCTTTGTTGATCGTCCGATCTTCGCGGGCGTTATTTCGATCGGTATTTTTTTGGCCGGCGTGATCGCGCTGCAGAAGCTGCCCATCAGCGAATACCCGGAAGTGGCGCCGCCCTCGGTGGTGGTGTCTACGGCGTATCCCGGTGCCAGCCCCAGTGTGGTGGCAGAGACGGTGGCTGCACCGTTAGAGCAGGCCATCACTGGCGTCGAGAACATGCTGTACATGTCCTCGCAGTCTTCGTCATCGGGTTTGATGCAGCTGACCGTCACCTTCAAGACCGGCACTAATGCCGATCAGGCCCAGGTGAATGTGCAGAATCGCGTCTCGCAGGCGCTCAACAAGCTGCCCGAAGATGTGCGCCGCATTGGCGTGTCGACGATCAAGAGCAACTCCGACATCACGCTGTTTGTGCAGATCGTCTCGCCCAACGGTCGTTACGACCTTAAGTACCTGCGCAACTACGCCGAGCTGCAAGTGCGCGATACCTTGGCGCGTATTCCGGGCATGGGGCGCGTCGAAGTGTTTGGTGGTGGCAGTTATGCCATGCGCGTGTGGCTGGATCCGCAGCGCATCGCCGGTCGCAGTATGACGGCCGGCGATGTGATCAATGCGATCCGTGAACAGAACGTGCAGGTGGCCGCAGGTGTGGTTGGTGCTCCGCCAGGTGATGCCTCGGTGGATCAGCAATTACTGATCAATGCGCAGGGTCGGCTGTCCAGCGAAGAAGAGTTTGGCGATATCGTCGTCAAGACCAGCGCCGGTGGCGAGATCACGCGGCTGCGCGATGTGGCGCGCATCGAACTGGGCGTGGACAACTACGCCATCCGTGGTTACTTGGGCGAGTTGCCGGCAGTGTCTATCGCCATCTCGCAGGCGCCGGGCTCCAATGCGCTGCAGCTGTCGACCGACGTGCGCGCTGCGATGAATGAGATGCAGCGCAATTTTCCCGAAGGCGTGGAATATCGCGTCGTTTATGACCCGACCAACTTTGTGCGCGAGTCCATCAGCGCGGTGATTACCACACTGATCGAAGCGCTGGTGCTGGTGGTGTTGGTGGTGGTGCTGTTCCTGCAGAACTGGCGCGCGTCGATCATTCCGTTGGCTGCCGTGCCCGTATCGATTGTCGGTACATTCGCAGTGCTGCTGCTAGCCGGCTTTTCGATTAATACGCTGTCGTTGTTTGGTCTGGTGCTGGCTATCGGCATCGTAGTTGATGACGCCATCGTGGTGGTCGAAAACGTAGAGCGCAACATCGCCGACGGTCTCTCGCCACGCGACGCCACCATCAAAGCCATGGATGAGGTCAGCGGCCCCATCATCGCCATTGCGCTGGTGCTGTCGGCGGTGTTTCTGCCTATCGCTTTTCTCGGTGGTCTTACCGGTGAGTTCTACCGCCAGTTTGCGGTCACCATTGCCATCTCCACGCTCATCTCGGCGGTCAATTCGCTGACGTTGTCGCCCGCGCTGGCAGCAGTGCTGCTCAAGCCTCACGGTGCCAAGCCTGATGCCGGCACGCGGCTTATAGATAAAGGGGCAGGATGGATCTTCCGTCCCTTCAATCGCTTCTTCACCCGCGCTTCCGACGCTTATGGCCGCGGTGTGGGGCGTGTGCTGCGCATGACTACGCTAGCCTTGGTGGTTTACGCAGGCTTGCTTGGTCTCGGAGCGTTGGGCTTTCTGAAGGTGCCCGAGGGCTTTGTCCCGGTGCAGGACAAAGACTATGTGATTGCGTTTGCGCAGTTACCCGACTCGGCCTCGATAGAGCGCACCGAATCGGTGATGAGCCGTGTTACCGACATCATGTCGGCAGAGCCGGGTGTTGAGTCGGTCATTGCCTTCTCGGGCATGTCGGTCACGGCGGGCTTTAGCATTGCGTCAAACAGCGGTGTGATCTTTGCCACGCTTAATCCGCAGGCCCAGCGCAAGGGCAAAGCGATGTCGGCTGCGGCCATTTCGCAGCGATTGCAGATGAAGCTGTTTGGCATTCATGAGGCCTTTGTGGGCGTGGTACTGCCACCGCCGGTCAATGGCATGGGCACGCTGGGCGGCTTTAAGCTGCAGATCGAAGACCGTGCCGCGCTGGGCTATCGGGGTCTGGACGATGTGCTGCAGCAGTTCGTGGCCGCCGCCAATCAAACCCCGGGCGTAGTGGGCGTGTTCTCGAACTACCGCGTTAACGTGCCGCAGGTGTATGCCGACATTGATCGAGTGCGTGCCAAGCGCGACAACATCCCGCTGGGCAATGTGTTTGAGGCGCTGCAGGTGTATCTGGGTTCGCTATATGTCAACGACGTGAACCTGTTTGGTCGCAGCTATCAAGTGATTGCACAAGCCGACTCGCAGTTTCGGGCACGCAAAGAGCAGATCCTGGATCTCAAGACACGCAACGGCGCCGGCGGCATGGTGCCACTGGGTTCGGTGATGAGCGTGCGCGACAGCGTTGGCCCCGATTCGGTTAGTCACTACAACGGCTATCTGACTGCCGACATCAACGGCCAAGCGCTGCCGGGCACCAGTTCTGCCGAGGCGCTGGATGCCATCGAGAAGCTGGCGCGTGACACGCTGCCCGCCGGCGTGAGCTTTGAGTGGACCGACCTGTCGTATCAAGAGATTCTTTCGCGCGGCAGCTCAACCTACATCTTCCCGCTGTGCGTGCTATTGGCGTTTTTGGTGTTGGCCGCGCAATACGAGAGCTGGACCTTGCCGCTGGCGGTCATCTTGATTGTGCCGATGTGCATTGTGTCGGCGCTGATGGGCGTGTGGCTGAGCGGCGGCGACAACAACATTTTCACCAAGGTGGGTTTCATCGTGCTGGTGGGCTTGGCCTGCAAGAACGCTATTCTCATCGTTGAGTTTGCTGTGCATCTGGAACAGCAGGGCCGTACGCCCATGCAGGCTGCTATCGAGGCCTGCCGTTTGCGTTTGCGACCCATCATCATGACGTCGCTGGCCTTCATCATGGGTGTGGTGCCGTTGGTGCTGTCCAGTGGCTCCGGCTCCGAGATGCGCCGCGCAATGGGCGTGGCCGTGTTCTCGGGCATGCTGGGCGTGACGCTGTTTGGCTTGTTCCTCACGCCGGTTTTTTATGTGGTGCTGCGCAATCTGGTGCTGCGTCGCAAGGCTTCCAGCAATGCATAAGCACAGCGCATTCATCGCGGCAGCCGCAGCGTTGCTGGCTGGCTGTGCAGTGGGCCCATCCTATCGCCAGCCCGCCGTGCCAGCGGTGACTGCATTTGCCGACAGCGTCTTGGTTGCCGGCAGCACCGACGCTGTCAACGAAGCCTGGTGGCAGCTGTTCAACGAGCCGCAGCTCGATGAGCTGATCCGCACAGCGCTGGCTGCTAACCAGGATCTGCGCGCTGCCGAAGCCCGCCTCAAAGAAGCACGTGCCTCGCTGGTGTCGCAGCGCTTTGACTTCGGGCCAACGCTGGGCGCCTCGGCCACTGGCGGCTCGCAACGCCAGAGCCGCGGCGGAGTGCCGGGCACGACCATTACGCAGCGCGATTATGAGCTGTATGACGCGGGCTTCGATGCGCGTTGGGAGCTGGATCTGTTTGGTCGTGTGCGGCGCGGTAATCAGGCCGCCGGTGCCGAAGCCCAGTCTGCACAGGCGCAGCGTGATGGCATGCGAATGAGCGTGGTGGCCGAAGTGGCCCGCAATTATTTTGAACTGCGCGGCGCGCAAAGTCGCTTGGCAGTGGCACGACGCAACGCCGACAACCAGCAGCATGCGCTGCAGTTGGTGCAGGCACGGCAGCAGGCCGGTCGCGGCACACTGCTCGACACCGCTCGCGCCACGGCTCAGGTGCAGTTGACGCTCTCGGGTGTGCCTTCGCTGGAAGCTGCAGTACAACGCAGTATCCGTCGCATTGAGGTGCTGATAGGTCAAACGCCAGGCGCCTTGCAGGCACGCTTGCAGCCTGTTGTTGCGCCGCCTGCCTTGCCCACGGGTCTTGCATTGGGCGATCCCGCGCTGTTACTGCGCCGCCGCCCTGATGTGCGCGCGGCCGAGCGGGCATTGGCAGCCAGTGTGGCGCGTGTCGGGGTGGCAATGGGCGATCTGTTTCCGCGCGTCAGTGTGGTGGGCAGTGTAGGCCTGCGCGCATTGAGCTTTGATGCGCTGGGTGATGCCGGCAATGACCGTCGTTCATTGGGTCCCTCGATCAGCTGGGGCTTGTTTGACTATGGCCATCTGCGTCAGCAGATCAACATCGCCGACGCACGCAGCGAAGCGGCTCTAGCCAACTATCAGCAAACGGTGCTGCTGGCGCTGGAAGATACCGACAATGCCCTGAGTGACTATGGGCGCGAGCGTCAGCGGCTTGCTGCCTTGCAGCGCACTGCTGCGGCCAGCGCGCAAGCGGCAGACCTTGCCACCAAACGCTTTGAAGGCGGCGTGGCAGATTTTCTGACGGTGCTCGATGCGGCCCGCACCGAGCTGGAGGCAGAAGACCTGCTTGCCAGCAGCCAAACGCGTGCGGCAACCTCACTCATCGCCGTCTACAAGGCCCTAGGTGGCGGCTGGAGCACCGGAGAACCCTGATGCACCTCAATGCAGATCTGTCGCAACGCGTAGTGATTGATACCAACACTGTGCAGTGGGTGTCATCACCCGCGAACGGTGTGGACCGTCGCATGCTCGATCGCATTGGCGATGAAGTGGCGGTGGCCACAAGCATCGTGCGCTATCTGCCGCAGACCGGCTTTCATTCGCACACCCATGGTGCCGGCGAAGAGATCCTGGTGCTGCAAGGCAGCTTCTCGGATGAGCACGGCGACTATCCGCCCGGCACCTATCTGCGCAATCCGCCCGGCACCAGTCATGCGCCACGACCCGAAGCCGGCTGCACTATCTTCGTCAAACTGCGGCAGTTCACACCCGGTGATACGCAGCAGTTAGTGCTGCGCACCGCACAGGGCCATTGGATCGACACCGATTGCGTCGGTGTGCAGGCTCAGCCACTGCACTCGGCCAGTGGCATCGACACGCAGCTGCTGCGCTTTGCACCTGGCGCGTCACAGTCCGCGCAGCAGCATGCCGATGGCTTTGAGCTGTTGCTGCTTGAAGGGCAGCTGCACGATGCGCAGGGCAGCTATGCCGCGGGCGCTTGGCTGCGTTATCCGCGCGGCAGTAGCACTGCCTTTGTGGCCGGTCCCGCCGGTGCGCAGGTCTTTATCAAAACCGGGCACATCGGCGCGACCTTCGTCACCTGACAGCGGTCAGTGCGCGGGCCGCGAGGCCACAATCGCCTGCATCACCGCTGCACCGAAGTCGGCCTGCACCGCGGGCACCGATTGCTGCAGCATCAGTACGGCGGTGATGCCTTCGCGTGGATCGTTCCAGCTGATCGTGCCATAGGCGCCATACCAGCCCGCACTGCCTACAGAGCGGCGCCAGGCCGCTTTGGTTTCATCTTGTGTGATGGCAACGGCCAGACCAAAGCCCATGCCGTCTTCATTGCCCCGCATGCCATGAAACAGATCGCCCACATGGTTGGTGCGCATCAGCTCGACGCTGCGCGGTGACAGCAGGCGCTTGCCGTCCAGTTGACCACCACCCAGCAGCATCTGCTCAAAGCGCAGGTAATCGCGTGCGCTGCTGATCAGACCGCCCGCACCAGAGAAATAGACCGTGCTGTCAAAGCCGCCCACACCACCGCTTTCCCATTGACCCTGTGCAGTACGGCGGAACAGCTGATTCATGCGCGACTGCTTAGCAGCAGGCACCACAAACTGCGTGTCGTGCATGTCTAGCGGCGCAAACACGCGCTCGGCTAGAAACTGATCAAAGCGTTTGCCAGAGGCGATCTCGACGATGCGGCTCAAAGTGTCAAAGCCTGCCGCTGCGCTATAGCTCCAGCGGGTGCCAGGCTGAAAATCCAGTGCGGCATTGCCCAGCTGTGGAATGAAATCAGCCAACGTGTCGGTGGGCTTGCGCTGGATGTCGCTCGATACGCGCATCCCTAAGCCACCCGACATCAACCCCGAGGTGTGCGTGAGCAGATCGAGCACAGTCACTTCACGCTGTGCCGGCACGAGATCGGCCTCGGGCTTGGGGCCGGTAGCTGGCGCACCCGGTGGCAACGGTGCGGGCGCTGCAGCACCGGGCTTAGGTACGGCCACCTTTAGATTCTTAAACTCGGGAATAAAACGCGACACCGGATCGGTAAGGCGGATCTTGCCTTCCTCGACCAGCATCAACACCGCCACTGCAGTGACTGGCTTGGAGGACGAGGCCATGCGAAACAGCGCGTCCATCGGCATCGGCGTGCTGCCCTTGGCATCGAGCGTGCCGTAGGCCTTGGCATGCACCACCTTGCCGTCGCGAGCCACCAGTGCCACCGCATTAAAAATGGTGCCGTCCTTGATGTGCTGTTGCAGCACGCTGTCGATCACGCCCAGTCGCTGGCTGGATAGGCCCACCGACTCGGGCTTGGCAACGGGCAGTTCTGCGGCCAGCACTGACGACAGTGAGCCAAGACCAATCAGTGCGGCAGTCAAAAGTGTGCGTGTACGCATGGTGTCCCCGGTTGTTGTGCGGGCATGGTGCCTGTTCGGGCAGTGCTAACGCTAGACTGCGCAGCATGGATGCCCCCTCCCTCGCGCCCTTGCTGCTGGCTTGGCATGCCGATCACGGCCGTCACGATCTGCCTTGGCAGCAGGATCGCAGCGCCTATCGCGTGTGGGTGTCAGAGGTGATGCTGCAGCAGACGCAGGTCAGCTCTGTCATCGGCTACTTCGATCGCTTCATGGCGCGTTTTCCTACGCTTGGCGCATTGGCCGATGCGCCGCAAGACGATGTGCTGCACCTGTGGTCGGGGCTGGGCTATTACGCCCGGGCTCGCAATCTGCAGCGCGCGGCGCAGCAGGTGCGCGATCTGCACAGCGGCGTGTTCCCCACTGACTTTGAGGCAGTGGCCGCGTTGTCCGGCATTGGCCGATCTACTGCAGGCGCCATCCTGGCACTCAGTGGCGATCAGCATCACCCCATCTGCGATGGCAACGTCAAACGCGTGCTGGCCCGGGTGTATGGCGTAGAGGGTCGTCCCGGTGAGCGCGCCTTTGAGACGCAGCTGTGGGCACTGGCCACGCATGAAACGCCGGTGCAGCAGGTGGCCACCTATACACAGGCCATCATGGATCTGGGTGCCACGTTGTGTACGCGTCGCAACCCCGCCTGTGATCGCTGCCCCTTTGCCGCAAAGTGTGTGGCGCGCGCCAGTGATCGCCAACACGAGCTGCCTGCACCGCGCAAAGCGCGAGAGCGACCCTCGCGTGAGTGTGTGTTGCTGTTGCTGCGCCGTGTCGATGGCAGCCTGTGGCTGCAGCGTCGCCCGGCGCGCGGCATCTGGGGCGGCCTGTGGGCACCGCCACAGTTTGATACTGCAGGGGAGGCCGAGTCGTTGCTGCCCGGTGCTGCAGATGGTCATGCGCTGCCACCCATCGACCATGCCTTTACGCATTACGACCTGTGCATACAGCCGCTGCTGCTGCGTGTGGAAGACAGCTGGCAACCACCGGGCGAGGGCCAGTGGTATGACCTGCGCAACCCCGCGCGCATAGGCTTGCCTGCGCCGGTGGCCACGCTGCTGGCGACGCTGTTGCCGCCCGCGCAGAGCGACCTGTGGCCTGTGGTATAACGCGATCCATGACTATCCGTACCGTGCAATGCGCTCACTTGAAGTGCGAGGCTCCAGGCCTCGATCGTCCACCGTTTCCGGGGCCGCGCGGCCAGCGCATCTTCGAGACCGTCTCGAAGGAAGCTTGGAAGCTTTGGGTTGCCCACCAGACCATGCTCATCAACGAGTACCGGCTGTCTGCGGTGGACCCTAAGGCCCGCAAGCTACTCGAGAGCCATCAGGACAAGTTCCTGTTCGGCGAAGGCTCGGCGCCGCCACCAGACTTCAAAGCACCCAGCGCCGGCGGCTGATCGATCGCAATTCATCGAGGGGCTTATGCACACACTCAAGACTTGCAGGTCGGCGCTGTGGCTTGCAGTGCTGGTGTTGCCCTTGGGCGTGCAGGCTGCGCAGCCTTGCCCCGGCGGCAAGGACTTGGTGCTAACCAACGGCAACATTCTTACCGTTGACGCCAACGACCGCACCGTCAGTACGCTGCGCATCCGTGGCGAGCGGTTGCTCAGTGTCGGCGAGCCGGTGCCGCGCAACGAACCCTGTGTGCAGGTGGTGGATCTGGGCGGTCGTACGGTCATCCCAGGCCTCATCGACAATCACACGCACTTTGTACGCACCGCACAGGCCCCCGGTCCGTTCATCGAAGGTCTGGAGTCCGCCACATCGATTGCCGCTTTGCAGGTCGCATTGCGCACCGCCGCACGCAAGGCTGAACCTGGCGAGTGGCTGGCCGCCATTGGTGGCTTTACGCCGGGTCAGTTTGCCGAGCGGCGCATGCCCACGCGCCAAGAGCTCAGCGCTGCCGTGCCCGATCGTCCTGTTTATATGCAGATCGGCTATTCCACACGCGGACTGGTCAACGATGAAGGTCGTCGCGTATTGGCTGCTGCTGGTATCAACACCACAGAGGCCGGCGATGTGGCCCCCGATGGTCAAGGATTAACGCTGGTGCTGCGCTCTGCCACCGAGGCGCGTATGCAGCGCCGCTGGCCCGATTACATGCGCTATGCCGTGTCGCTGGGCCTGACTACTGTGGTGGACCATGCCTGCTGCGATTGGCTCGGAGCGCATCTGACCACAGCAGACCGCCCCGATCTCAAGCTCGCCGAGCAGATTTGGCGCGCGGGACAGTTGCAACTGCGGCTGCGCATCCAATACGACCATCGCGACACCCGCAACCAGCTCGATATCCACTCTGCCTCTGCCCGTTTAGCCAATGCCACGCAGGGCTTGGGCGATGGCATGTACAAAGCCGTACGCTTTGGCGAGCAGGTGCTGGCTGCCGGCGCGACTGATGACGAAGTGTATGAGGTGTTCCAGCGCATCGCTGATGGCGGCTGGGCGCTGTCGCAGCACACCATCAAGGAAGTCGAGATAGAGCGTTATCTGCGCATCATGGAGCGCGTGGCGGCACGCACGCCGGTCAAAGACCTGCGCTGGACACTCGAACATGTGTTTGAGATCACCCCCGATCAGGTGCAGCGGCTCAACCGCATCGGCGTGGGCGTGCGGCTGCAGGATCACGACTACATCCGCAATGCCAATTCCTCGTGGAATCCCGGCCCGCCCTACAAGATGCTGTTCGATAGCGGCATCCGCATGGGAGCCGGGTCGGACTCCGCCGTGGTGGGTGCGCTGAACCCTTGGCTGGGCTTTTACTTCATCACCACCGGCAAAGATGCCAGCGGCACGCTGCTGCTGCCCGGCCAGCAGCTCACGCGCCGTCAGGCGCTGCGCCTGTACACCGCCTCCAACGCCTGGTTCAACTTTGAAGAGCGCGACATGGGCTCGCTGGAAGCCGGCAAACTGGCCGATCTGGTGGTGCTCGACCAGCCCCTGCTCGACGTGCCGGATGAGGCCCTCAAACAGATGCATCCGCTGCTGACGCTGGTGGGTGGCAAGGCCGTGCATGCCCGCGCTCCGTTTGCCGGTCTGGCTACTGCCAAAGGGCGCAATTGAGAGTTGACGCGGCACGACCCCGACCGGTCTAATACCGGCCCCACCGCTTCCCCGCGGTGGCGCATCCCCAAGATGCCCAGGTAGCTCAGTTGGTAGAGCAGCGGATTGAAAATCCGCGTGTCGGTGGTTCGATTCCGCCCCTGGGCACCACTCAATTCAAAGACTCAACTGATCCGCGGCAGTACGGTTAGCGCCGTTGCGTCACTTACGACCATGCGGGATGCATCTGTGGTGTTGCAGCGGCGAGTAGCTCGCTAAGCTTTAAAAAAAGCTCCGAACCTCTCCGCAAAGGAGTCGGCAACGCCTCCAAACATCAGGGACCGGCAGTGGAACCCAACGACGAGAATCCGTTCGAGACCAAGCCCAAGGCTGGCAATAGAAAAAAACGTGCCGCTTCAATTTTCGAAAATAACGAAATGGTTAAATCCATAAAATCTGCTAAGCATTGGCTGCAGAAAGTCACCGGGGCGACGGTTTATTTAACGATTGGCCTTACTGTTTTTAATGGCTTGCAGTACTGGCGTAGTACTGTGGATTTTTATCCCTTTGTCGTTAATGTCGCACTGCTCTATTTTGTGTTTAAAGGGTTTTCTAATCGCTGCAAAGCCTGCGGATGTTTTTGGGCCATGAAGCTGGTCAACACCGAATCTTTGGAATCCTGGCAACAGCATCAGGATGTGGTCCGTAAGGACGTAAATCGCAACACCAAAGGCGAGGTCATCAGCACCACCGAGAGAGTCGAACAGGTGGTCGTTACCAAGACGCGCTACAAAGTGGATTGTCAGTGCCGCGCCTGTGGCGATGTTAGTTCTGAGGAAACTGTTGTTCGAGGGCCGATTAGGCTAATCCGCTCAATCAGCACTCTCCAAACCTGATAGCCAGACGCACGCCCTAGCGCTATCGGTCCTGCGCTGGCCTGACTCTGGCCAGAGCAATCCCCCGTGCAAGCTGCATTTTCAGGCTATTCGGCAAATATAGATCCATTATGGATATATAAGGGTTATTGTCTCTTAGAGTGACAAGAGAGAACACTTTGAGCCGACTAAACCTGACCTTATTTATAGTCCCGCTGTGTGCCCTGACGCTTGGTGGCTGTGCAACGACCAGTGGTACCGCCAGCACCGCGGACCGCGAGTGGGCCTGGGACATCTTTTATAAAAGCGCCAAAGAAGTCACCGTTTGTCGTGGCGTGCAAACCCTGCAGTTGACTGATGCGTCTTACTGCGCCGGCAAGCCTGTAAACGATAATCGCTGGCCGGGCCCATTTGAGAAGCCTCAGTAAAGCATTGGCGTTTCGTAATAGGCGCTACATCGGATGACCTGCAGCAGCTGCTGTGTTACCAAGGGTACCGGTCCTTTGTTATCGCGAGCTGTGCCATGGCTGCAGTGTCAAATCGTGTGGTGTGTACTGCATTGATCGCAGGCTTGGCGCTGCTAACGCTAGGACCTGCTGGCGCCGCAGAACTTATCGACATAGGCCTTACCACTGACGGTCAGCGCATCGATGCTTTGCGTGTCGAAGCCACTACGCGGTCGCCGCTTACGGTCGTGCTGGTCGGTGGTCTGCAAGGTGATGAATCCTCAGCCGCTGCGGTGCGCAGTGTCTTGGCAGCCTATGAACAGCGCCGCAGCCGGCCGTGGCGTGTGTTGGCTGTCCCGATGACCAATCCGCAGGCGCTGCCGCTGCAGTTTCCGCCCACTGGCGTGGCCTATCGGGAGAATGCCGAGTCGTTTGTGCTGTGGCGCTGGCTGGGTACGCTGGCGCCGGATCTGGTGCTGATTGCCGGTAGCGATGGCGCAGGGCTAGCCACCGCGCTGGCGTCACAGTCAGTGGCTGACATGGGGCGCATTCCTACACAGGCCTGGCTGGGAACGGTGGCCGATATGCAGGCCAAGGCTGCTAGCCTCAAGCCCTCTGAAGCCCACAGTCAGTTGCAACATCGCCTAGCCCGCACACCGCAGCAGCTGGCACAAACGCTGGCGCGGCACTATGGCCGCGACTTTGATCAGCCGTGGTATATCGGCGCCATTGCACTCATCGCACGTGCCCGCTTGGGAGATGTGGCTGATGTACAGCTTTTGGTAGAGCCTTATGTTGATGGCAGTAAAGACAGCCTGTTGCGCGTTAACTCGTTGGTGATGGCAGGCCACATCGTGTTTACCGACTTGGCGCGGCGCACCGGTGATCCGCGCTATGTCGCTGCGGTGCGCAAGGTCGCCCAGCTTGGACTTGATGCATCGGGCCAGATGCTCGAGTCCATGCCCTATCACGATCAATACAGCGACTCGGTGTTCATGGGCACGGCCATCGTGGCGCAGGCCGGTGCATTGACTGGCGAACGTCGTTACTTTGAAATGGCCGACAGGCACCTGCGGTTCATGCAGCAGCTCGATCTGCGCCCGGATGGTCTATATCGGCACCAACCGGCTACCGATGCGGCTTGGGGTCGTGGCAATGGGTTTGCAGCGGTAGGGCTGGCACTGACGTTGTCAGAGCTGCCCCCTGACCATCCTGGCTACGCGCATGCCTTGCAAAGCTATCGCGCCTTGATGACCGCGCTGCTGCCGTGGCAGAACCGTGACGGCCTGTGGCGCAACGTCATTGATCATCCGGGTGCTTACCCCGAGTTTACTGCCACGGCGATGATCGGCTTTGCACTGCAGCGGGGGCTGCAACGCGGCTGGATCCGCGGTGCACAGTGGCGGGGTGCCGTGGCCCGCGCTTGGACCGCTGTTAATGCGCGCAGCTCGGACGAGGGCGGCTTTGTGGACGTATGCGAATCCACCACCCGCATGACGTCGCTCGATCAGTACCTCAAACGCGCGGCCATTCTGGGCAAAGACCCGCGAGGCGGCGCGATGGCGATGCTGTTTGCCACCGAGCTGATGGCCCGTAGCAACTGAAATCCGTATGCTGGCCGCGTGCGCAACGTACGCACGAGGGAACCACTATGAACAGAACTCTGGCGACGTTGTGTGTGCTGGCATCACTGCTGTGCTCTACCGCCGTATCGGCGCAAACCTGCAATCGTGACTGCCTTACCCGTCATCTAGACACTTACCTTGCCGGCGTCAGCGCGCACAAGCCCGAAGCTGCTGGTTTGTGGGTGGGTTTTCGCCAGACCGAAAACTCAGTCGTGATTCCCGAAGGGCAGGGGCTGTGGAAACTGATGACCGGGCTAGGCTCGGTGCAGCGTCGCTATCTGGATCCGGTGCAAAGTCATGCGGGTTACTACGGCACGGTGATGTTGGGCGAAGAAGAAGCCGTAGTGGCCCTGCGCCTCAAGGTGCAATGGAACCAAGTCACCGAAGCCGAGTGGTTCATCTCGCGCAAGAGCGATCCCGGCATGACCGGTGAACCCGCCAAGACGCCATTCAACCTGGAGACACTGCGTGCCACGCTTCCCGCACAGCGTGTAGTGCCACGGGGCCAGCGACTGCAACGCGAGGCCTTGCAGGCCGTGGTCAACAGCTACTTTGATGGCATCACCAGCCATAACAGCTACATCGTCAAAGGGCACCCCGGTTGCACGCGCTACGAGAACGGCTTCCCGACGTTCAACACGCCCATGACGCCGGCGATGGACTTGGGCAATAACGGCAAGACCGATTGCCGCACTCAGGGTGACTTTGGTGTGGCCATTGTCGCGATACGCGACTTCTATGTGATCGATGAAGAGTCACAGACCGTCATGGCCTCGGCCATATTCCGTCGCGAGGCCAAGAACACCAAGCGCCGCAATCATTTCACCGAGGTCTTTCACATTGACCACGGCAAGATCCGCGACATCCATGCGGCCTTCTACTACGCACCTGACGATAGGCCTGCACCCAACTGGCCGCCGTACGATGGCTTGTTCCCACTGCCTGCGGCTTATCACTGATGCGTCATGAGATGCTGATGCTGCGTTGCACAGTGCTGTTAGTGGCGTCGGCGCCTGTGTTGTCCAGCTGCGTTGTGACCACTGTTGCCGGCGCAGCAGTGTCGGTTGCCACTACGGCAGTGAAGGTGACTGCAAAGACTGCCGTGAAGGTGGTTGAAGTCGCCATCCCGGATGGTGACGCCGACGAACAGAACAAGGATCAAGACAAAGACAAGCAAGCTGGCAGGAAGTGACCATGGTCGAACCGGTGCGGTTTCCTGACATTGAGTTGTACCGCGGTTGGGGTGAGCCGCTGCGCACGGAATGCGACATCCGCGGCTTGGAGCTGACCCAAGGCGCATTGCCAGCAGGGCTTGAAGGCACGTTGTACCGGGTAGGCGCCGATCGTCAGTATCCTTCAGGCCGCGAGGATGACATCTTTATCGATGGCGAGGGCATGATCCACATGTTCCGCTTTGGTAATAACCAGGTCGACTACCGCAGTCGTTGGGTGCAGACCGAGCGTTACAAACATCAAAAAGCTGCGCAGCGCGGCCTGTTTGGCCGGTATCGCAACCGCTACACCAACGATCCCAGTGTCGCGGGCGTGCACATGGGTGCGGGCAACACCACAGCGCTGTTTCATGCAGGTCGGCTCTATGCCCTTAAAGAAGACGACCTGCCCTATCGCATGGACCCCGATACCCTCGACACGCTGCAGCGTGACGACATCGACGGCGCGATCACTGCCACCAGCTTCACGGCCCATCCCAAGGTCGATCCGGTCACCAATGAGCTGCTGGCGTTCTCGTATCAGGCCCGCGGCGATGCCACGCGCGACATCGCCTTTTATGTGTTCGGATCGGATCGCAAGCTGATCAATGAAGTCTGGTTCGAAATGCCCTATGCGGCCTGTGTACACGACTTTGCCATCACCGATGAGTGGGCAGTTTTTCCGTTCTTTCCGCTGATTACTGACTTGGATGTGGTTAAGGCCGGCGGCCCTTACTACCAGTGGCACCCGGATCAGCAGGTGCACATTGCACTGGTGCCGCGCTATGGCACTGCAGAAGGCATCCGCTGGTTCAAAGGTCCTGCCGCTAGTGCGGGTCACATGATGAATGCCTTTCGCGAAGGCAGCAAAGTGCACCTGGATGTGTGCTTGTATGAGGGCAACTGCTTCCCGTTCTTCCCTACGCCGCAAGGTGAAGTCACGGCGCCGGTGCCCCCGTTTCTGACCCGCCTGACGGTTGACTTGCAGGATCCGCAAGCAGGCATTGGCAAACGCCGCCTGTTCCCCATTCCGTGCGAGATGCCGCGTACCGATGATCGGTATCAGGGCCATGCGTATCGCAATGGCTTTGTGATCAGCGGCCGTGCACCGGATGGCTCCAGTGGCATCACCCGCATCGATGTCACCACGGGTGTTAGCGATGCCTGGATGCCAGGCCCTGGCGACAGCGTCCAAGAAGCGCAGTTCGTGCCACGCAATATCGACTCGCCCGAGGGCGATGGCTGGATCGTACTGCTGGTATGCCGCGTATCGCGCATGCGCAGTGATCTGGTGGTGCTCGATGCCACACAGTTGGCAGCAGGACCCGTGGCCACCTTCCGTATACCAGTGCGCGTGCGTGCCACGTTCCACGGGATGTGGGTGTCGCAGGCCACGTTGGATAGCGGTTTGTTTGAGGCACGACGGTTGGATTCATTGCAGAGGACAGGCAGATGACAATCAGAGTTTCGCGCTACCTGGGTCTGGCAGCAGCGCTGCTACCGGCCTTTGCCGCTGCGGCTGGTGCAGGCAACGACATCCTCTCCAACGAATCTGACGGCGCCAACTGGGCCGCTTACGGGCGCACCTTCAGCGAGCATCACTACAGTCCGCTCGACCAGATCAACGACAAGACGGTGTCGCGCTTGGGGCTGGCCTGGACGCTGGACTTGGATGTCAGCAACACACAGACCACGCCCATCGCTGTAGACGGCGTGGTGTATCTGGCTGCAGGCCACAGCATCGTGCACGCCGTGGATGGTCGCAGCGGCAAGCTGCTGTGGCGCTATGACTCACAGGCTGCCGAAAAGTCCGGCAAGCGTCTGCGCGCTGGTTGGGGCATACGCGGTCTGGCTTGGTGGGGCGGCAAGCTGTATGTGGGCACGCACGATGGCCGTTTGCTGGCGCTGGACGCTGCTACGGGCAAATTGGTTTGGGCAGTGCAAACGCTTAATCACGAGGGCTTGTTCATCTCGGGCCAGCCGCGCGTGTTCAACGGACTGGTGCTGATCGGCAACTCGGGTTCGGACTTTGCGCCGGTGCGTGGCTATGTCACCGCGTATGACGCCAACACCGGCAAGCAGGCGTGGCGATTCTTTGTGGTGCCGGGCAAGCCCGGCGTGCTTGATAAGGCGGCCTCTGATCCGATGCTCGGCACCATGGCGCCGACGTGGGACAAAGACTCTTGGAAGCTCGGTGGTGGCGGTCAGGTATGGAACGCCATGACCTATGACCCGGAGCTGGATCGCGTTTACATCGGCACGGGCAGTGGCTCGCCGTGGAACTGGAAGCTGCGCAGCCCTGGCAAGGGCGACAACTTGTTTCTGGCTTCTGTAGTGGCACTGGATGCCAAGACCGGCAAGTACCTGTGGCACTACCAGACCACGCCTGGCGACGCTTGGGACTATGACTCGGCCACAGACCTAACGCTGGCCACCGTGCAGATTGACGGCAAGCCGCGCCGCGTCATCCTGCATGCACCCAAGAATGGTTTCTTTTATGTGCTGGATCGCGACAGCGGCAAGCTGATCTCTGCCGAAAAACTCGGCAAGGTCACATGGGCAGAAAAGGTCGACATGAAGACCGGTCGCCCGGTCGAATCTGCTGTGGCCCGTTATGAGAAGAGCGGGCCGATATTGTTTCCGGGCTTTCTCGGCATGCATGGGTGGCAGGCGCAGTCTTACAGCCCACGCACCGGTTTGGTCTATGTGCCCACACTCGAGTCCTCCTCGGCGTTTGCCGATGGCGGCATTACACGTGAGAACTGGAAGCCGCTGATCTACACGCCCAACTACTCTGGCCTTGCAGCCATTCCAGAAGACGGTGCCAAGAGCATTCTGGTGGCGTGGAATCCAGTGACGCAACGCGCTGCCTGGAAGGTTGAATCACCGGGTATCTCCAACGGCGGCACCATGGCTACTGCGGGCAACTTGGTGTTCCAAGGTATGGCTGATGGTCATCTAAAGGCATGGGATGCCGGCAATGGCCGCGAGGTGTGGCGCTATTCACTGGGCGAGGCTGCCAATGGCACGCCCATCACCTACAGCGCCGGCGGCAAGCAATACATCACCCTTACCGCAGGGCCAATGACTGGTGTGTCCGGTGGCTTTGGTCAGGTGTCCGCGCAGTGGGGAACGGTGCCGCGCGTGCATCCGCGTCGCTTGGTCACGTTTGTGCTCGACGGCAAAACACCGCTGCCTGCCACGCCTGCGTTGCAACAGGTCAAACCCATTGCAGCGCCCGGCATGAAAGTCGATGCCAAGCTCGCACAGGCCGGTGGCGATGTGTACATCCGCTGCATGACCTGCCACGGGCCTGCCGCATTGGCCGGTGGCAATGCCCCGGATCTGCGTGCTTCACCGCTGCTGCTGACACACGATGCCTTTGCAGCGCTGCTGCGAGGCAAGTCGCTGGTCGCACGGGGCATGCCGCAGTTTGAAGAGCTGACGGATGCCGAGATTGAGCAGCTGCGCCATTTCGTGCGGCAGCAGGCGGATGCGGCGTTGAAGCAGCGTTAGCCTTCGGTCCAAATGCGCCGCAGCAGATCGATGACTCTGCGGCGCTCGGTCACGGGCAAGCGCGTCAGCAACTGCTTCTCGTTGGCTTTGATACAAGCGTGCAGTGACTTGGCCAACGTGGCGCCCTGGGCGGTCAACGACAGCCCCACGGATCGGCCCACGGCTTCATCGCGTTTGACCCAAGCGCGATCAACCAGCCCCGCAGTCATCGGCGCCATGTTGGCGGTCTTGATGCCCAACAAGCGGCCGATCTGGCTCTGTGTTACTGCGGGATTGGCCTCGATCACCAGCAAGGCAGACATCTCAACAATGGTGATGCCGTACACCGACACGCGTCGCGCCAGGTCCGCTTGCATGGCTGCCGTGGCGCGCCGCAGGTGGTAACCCAGATGGCCATCCAGCGGCTGCAGCGGTTCGGCACTGTCGATCGGATCGGCCATGGGCGCTTGTCTCTTGAGCTATGCTATATAGTATAGGTAATATTCATCTTTCAATACAGATCCACCTACGGAGCACTCCATGAGCGACAACAGCCCCGCCAAGTACCACATCGAAAACGGCATTGCTTGGCTTAGCTTCAACCGTCCCGATAAGCGCAACTGCATGAACCCGGCACTCAATCGCCGCATGGGTGAGCTGCTCGATGAGCTGGAGTATCGCGATGACTTCGGCGTGCTGGTGCTCAAGGGCGAGGGCACTGCCTGGTCGGCAGGCATGGATCTCAAGGAATACTTCCGCGAGACCGAGGCGCAGGGCCTGTGGGCCACGCGCAAGGCGCAGCGCGAGGCTTACCACTGGTGGAAGCGTCTGCGCTGGTTCCAGAAGCCCACCATCGCCATGGTCAATGGCTGGTGCTTTGGTGGTGGCTATGGCCCGTTGTATGCCTGCGATCTGGCCATCTCGGCCGACGAGGCTCAGTACGCACTGTCCGAGATCAACTGGGGCATCTTGCCCGGCGGTGGCGCTACCAAGGTGGCGGTTGATCTCATGTCGATGCGCGATGCGATGTATCACGCTATGACCGGCGAGCTGATCGATGGCAAGAAGGCCGCTGCGTGGCGCTTGGTCAACGAGAGCGTGCCTTTGGCGCAGCTGGAAGGTCGCGTCACAGAACTATGCAACGTGCTGCTCAAGAAGAACCCGGTTGCGCTCAAGGCCACCAAGGATGCGGTCCGCCGCACCAAGGAAATGACCTTCGACAATGCCGAGGATTACTTGATCCGCGCGCAGGAAGCCGCCAACTACTTCGACAACAGTGGCCGCAAGGAAGGCATCCGCCAGTTCATCGACGAGAAGACCTACAAGCCGGGCTTGGGCACCTACGACAAGACTAAGGCCCCCACTAAGGGCTAATTGAAAGCCCCTGGGTATCAGCGCGGTGGAGTGCGGGCAGCAGCAGTGCTAGCCTGCCTCCACAACGCTTAGAAGACCTAGGGGGGTCCATGCTCGTTACACGTATTGCCCGGCAGGCGCTAAGCCCCGGGCTGATGGCCATTGCTTTGCTGTCGGCGTCGTCACTGGCACCGGCTGCAGCCCAAGCTCCGCAGGCAGCCTGTGATCGCGCCTGCCTCACCACTCACGTTGATGCCTACTACGCGGCGCTCAAGTCGCGCAGTGCCCAGGCTTTGCCGCAGGCTGCCAAGGCTCGCATTACCGAGAACAGCACTGAGCGCAAACTGGCCGACACTTTATGGGCGGGTGCACCTGTGCCGGTGTGGCGCTTTGACATCGTCAACACGCGTCGCGGTGACATTGCCAGCGAAGCGGTGCTGCGCAATGCAGATGGCAGCAAGACCATGTTCATGGTGCGGCTCAAAGTGATTGCTGGTGCGATCACCGAGATCGAGACCATCAAAGCCAACAAGGGCGAGGCCGATCGTTTATGGGATCCGGACAGACTCACCACGGTGTCGCCCAACCTTACGCTGTCGCTTCGCGAAGCCGACCGTGATTCTTATTACGACTTGATCGGTGCCGCCGAGAGCTACTGGCGAGCCTTCCAAACTAATGGCACGCCGCGCTACCGCAGGGCGCGCATCCTGCCCGATGCGCTGCGCTTCGAGAACGGCTTGCAGACCACCGGTCTGGTGCGCGATGGCGTGTACAACGACACCTCGCGTGGCTTTGATGAAGGCAAGTTTATCGGCCGCAATATCTGGGATCGCCGCTATCCGGTGGTGGACGAAGAGCGCGGCATCGTGTTGTCGATCGTGCGCTTTGGACTCAAGGCCGGTGCCAAGAGCCAAAGCGTCGCCACGTCCAACGACCGGCTGGTGGCAGAGTTCTTTGCTGTGAAGAACGGCCAGCTCAGTGAGATCCACGCTGTGCTGTTTAACCTGCCCGATGAAAAACCCACTGGCTGGGCACCCGATGAAGGTCCTGGTCGCGCCGCTGTTGAATGATTGATTGCAACTGAAGCAAGGAAGATCCAAATGAAGAAGTTGATGCCACTGCTGGCTGCCCTGACCCTGTCTGCCGGCGCTGTCGCCGCCGAGCCTGAATACGCCACGATTCGCATGGAGATCGACATCGCCAAGCCTGCTGCGCAGGTCTGGGCCAAGGTCGGCAAGTACTGCGACATCAGCGAGTGGCTGAGTCTGGATTGCAAGATCACGTCAGGTGATGGCGGCATGGGCACTGTGCGTGCGCTGGCTGGCGGTCGCGTGCTCGAGATTCTGGTCGCACAGACCGAGCTTTCTTACGGCTACACCCAGCCGGTCAAAGAAGGCACGTTCTACAACCTGTACCACGGCTTCATGGAAGCGCGTGCTGTGACCGCTACTTCATCCAAGATGATCTACACGCTGATTCTGGATGTGTCCGACAAGGCTGATAAAGCCGCCAAGGACGCGGATCTGGCCCGTCGTCGCGCCAGCTTTGAAAAGGCGCTGCAGAAGATGAAGGAAATCGCCGAAGCCAAGTAAGGCCTCAGCCTGCTCTCTGCAAGACGCGCCGGCCGGGTTCTAC
This sequence comes from Pseudomonadota bacterium, assembly GCA_026398735.1. Taxonomy (GTDB): domain Bacteria; phylum Pseudomonadota; class Gammaproteobacteria; order Steroidobacterales; family Steroidobacteraceae; genus ZC4RG30. The sequence goes on from JAPLSH010000010.1 coordinate 33,432, forward strand.
GCTCAGCCGGCGCGTTTCCGCTAAGTGGGTTTCGCGTTGGCGCACTGTGTTAAAAAAGTGCCAGTCGCAGTGAGCTTGCTGCGGACTCAAGTGAACGCTCATATAGCCGCGTCGTTCTGTTTCGCTCAGTAGCAACCCAGGGTTGGCGCGTTGCAAGGCGGCAGCTACATCACGTGGTGATGTTCGCGGGAACATCCCCTCCATACCGCCTGATGTCACCGCATGGCCGGCAAACTCCACGCCAGCCGCTTGCGTGCCAACCGTCAGGTTCTGACCCCACGCAGTGTGACTATCGCCCGACAGCACCAGCAGGTTTGCATCGGCTTGCAAGGCGGAGGTGAGCAAGCGCTGGCGCGCAGCAGGGTAGCCGCTCCAATTGTCCAAGCTCCACGGCAATCCCAGTTGTGAAGCCATGAGGCTGCGCTGTGCTCGGCCGTACTGCCCCGAGTTGCGATCGCCGCCCAACCAGCTGGCCACCTCTGGTGCCATCAGCCACTCACCCATTACTGTTTGTTGTGCCAGCACCTGCCAGCGTGTGCGGATGCGCGTTGAGCTGCGCAGCGCATCAGCAAGCCAGCGTTCCTGTTCTGCGCCCAGCATTGAGCGGGCAGGATCCAGCCAAGGCCCGTCGCGAAATTCACGCAGCGCAGCCTCTATGTCTGTGCGGCCTACCAGTGCCTCGCCCATGTCCAGTTGCTTGCTGCGACCGGTGATGCGGGTTTCTACTTTGAACAGCGTGGCCAAATCGCCGATCTGGTACTGGTTCCAGTTGGCATCAGAGACCGGCATCCAGTCTCGATACGCTTGAATTGCGGTGTCACGGCGCACACTCCACGGGCCTTCTTCATCATCGTGGTTTTGCGCGCCACCTTGCCAGGCATCGTTGGCCAGTTCGTGATCGTCCCACTGCACCACCATCGGATAGCGGGCATGCAGTGCCAGTAGATCCGGGTCACGGCGATACAGCGCATAGCGCAGACGGTAATCGGCCAACGTAATCGTCTCATCCGAAGGATCGATATCGCGGGCTGGTTGGGTGCGTCGGCCTTCAGGGTCCGGGCTTAAGCCATATTCATAGATGTAATCGCCGACATGCACCAGCAAGTCCAGATCATCGCGCTGTGCAGCATGCGCATAGGCATTGAACCAGCCGACGCCGATGCTCGAACAGCAGAACACACCCAGGTTGAACTTTTCTGTGTGCCCGACAGGCAGCGTGCGGGTGCGGCCCACGGCGCTGATAGATCCGTCCGGTGCGATGAACCGATAGTGGTACCAGCGATTGGGCTGCAGACCTGTGACCGTGAGGCGTGCGGTGTGATCGCGCGCAGCGCTGGCTATGGCAATACCACCGGCAACCACGCGCTTAAAATCCGGGCTGGCGCTGACTTCGCACTGCAATCGTGCGTCACTGCTAGCGACGAATCGGGTCCATAGCAGCACCGAACGAGCGCCCGGCTCACCGCTGGCAATGCCGTGAGTGAAGCCGGTCAGTGGCATGGCAGACTGCGCCCATCCGGGCAGGGCGAGGGCACCTAGGCCCTGCAGTCCGGTCAGAATGAAGTGTCGCCGGTTTAGGAGAGACATTTTTGCAGCGTACACTGTCGCTCCCTCTTGATATAGGTCTGGGTTTCGCTAAATGACGCCCGTCGATCTAAAGCACAAAGATGATGCGGATTCTGTGCTGCTGCTGCGCACTGTGGATCAGGCGTACAGCGTGGTCGAAGGGGGTCATACCTGGCCTGTCTTTCAGCAGACGCTGCTCGAGCTGCTGGCCATGCTGGATGCCGACAGTGAGTCAGCTATCCAAGGTCAAGACATCACGAAACTGACCAGCTTGCTGCAGCGGCATTTCACCCGGGCGCTGCGACAGCAGGACGCTCAGTTTGATCAGCAACGTCTGATTGATTTTCAGGATGAGTTGCTGGATCAGCATCACTTGGCCATTGCCCAGTGCGGCAGCGATGCCAGCGTGCAATGGGCAAACTTGCGCATGCGTGAATATCTGCTGGCGCTCTCTACGGCGCAGCTGCAGTTGCTGTGTTCACCTGCAACCAGGCGACCCCTGTCCATCACGCTGAGTTTGCCGCAGGGCGTTGTCTCTGTGCTGGCAGTGGACGCACCGGAGGCAGGAGTGGGCCGAGTCATCCTATTGGCTTCGCCACCGGGCGCGCGGCAGCTGGACTTGACCAGTTTGCGCACGCTGTTCGGGTTGACAGAAACCGAGAGTCGTATCGCACAGCGCATGGTGCAAGGTGACGACTCGGAGCAGATTGCTGCAGCCAATGGCACCTCTGTGCATACGGTTCGCACGCAGATCAAGCAACTGCTGGGCAAGGTGGGTGTCAACCGGCAAAGTGAGTTGGTCGCTGCGTTGGTGACCAGTCCAGCCAGTATTGATTTGGGCGGCATGCCATTAGTTACAGTGTCGCCGGCGTTATTCGTGCGTATCGGTACCCGTCGCTTGGCCTATGCGGACTATGGTCCACGTGACGGACGTCCAGTTATTTTCATGCACAGTTGGGCAGGCTCACGGCTGCAGCTGCCCCCCGATCCTCACAGTCTGTTTAAGTACGGGATCCGTCTGCTGATCCCAGAGCGGCCTGGAGTTGGAAAGTCCGATCCGCCATCGTCGCCAGATGACTCGCCACGTCAGTGTCTTGATCAGTGGTCCGAAGATGTGCGCGCCTTTGCAGATGAGTTGGGACTGAAGAAGTTTGATGTTGTCGGCTACTCCTTGGGCTGCGTGTTTGCGTTGGCAACAGCGCGTCAGCTGGGCGAGCGAGTGGGCCGGGTGACTTTGGTGTCACCGATTGCACCTCTGCGCTCGGCGCAGGACATCAAAGAGATGCTGCCTGGAGCGCGCGCGCTATTTGGCGTCGCCATGCATCTGCCAAAAGTGCTGCCGGTGGCTATGGCGTTGTGGTTGGGTTGGTTGCGTCGTCGCCCTGCGATGTACTTCGAATCGGTACGGCCCTATCTGGCTCCAGCCGACGCACTGATACTGGAAACGCCCTATATGCGGGCCCATTACGAAAGCATTTTCATGGAGTCCATTTCCGCGGGCAATGCCGCGCTGGTGCGCGAAGTGCTGGTCATGGTCAGCGATTGGACTGACCGTATGCCAATACAACAGCCGGTAACTATTTGGCATGGTGACACGGACAACCATGTCCCCTTGCCACACGCCCAGCGCCTGCAGGCTTCTTTGCCCGGCTCCCGACTCATCTGTGTGCCCGATGCTGGGCACTATCTGGTCTACCGGCACTGGCCGGGCATCCTCGAGCAATTGACATAACTCCAAGTATTTCGTGACGCGTATCCCATATGGGGTATGCGTTGCCTGTTGCCTCCTTCCTATCCTGCTTCGCAAGTAGCGCCACTCCATTTTGAGGGCGCACACAACGACGCCTGATACGGAGATGCGCCATGGCCACGAAGAACAGCAAGAACCCGGTCAAAACTGCTTCAAAAGCCACTGCTACCAAGCCTGATGCGCTGTTGGATGGCATCGTTCTGCCCGCAGCCCCGACGGCGCAGCAGCCTCTGAAACAAACCCGTCATGTTTCGAGCCGCAAGGCCGGTAACGTTGACCAAGACGAAGATCAGGCCGAGCAGGATGAGGCTTCAGTAACCCAAGCCGTACAGCCGGACGAGGCTGTAGCGCTGATCGAGGACAGCGGCACAGGTGGTGCGGGTGCGCAGTTGCCGCTGGTTGCTGCCAGCGAAGGCGGTGGTGGTGGTGCAGGTGCATCCGGTGCCGTGGCAGGCAGTGGGCTGCCCCATGGCGCGCTGTGGGTGCTGGGCGGTCTGGGCGTGGCTGGCGCAGTGGCACTGGCCAGTGGCAGCAAAGGCGACAAGACGCCGCCGCCGCCGCCGGTCATCGCGGCCGTTGCAACCGATGATGTGGTCAATGCCGCCGAGAAGTCGGCTGGTGTGACGGTCAGTGGCACAGCCGAGGCCGATGCGGTGGTGACCGTAACCTGGGGCAGCACCACCAAGACTGTTACCGCCACGGGCGGCAATTGGACAGTAAGCTTTGCGGCTACCGAAGTGCCTGCCGACGGTAGCACCACACTCAGTGCGACAGCCAAGGACGCAGCTGGTAACACCGGTACTGCCGGTACGCGCCCCGTATCTATCGATAGCACGGCATCTGCTTCACCCGTTGTTGCTGTAGTTGCCGGCGACAACGCCGTCAATGCTGCCGAAAAGCTGGCCGGTGTCACGGTCAGTGGCACAGCAGAGGCGGGCAGCAGTGTTGCGGTCACCTGGGGTTCGGTCACTAAGACGGTAACCGCCACCGGTGGCACGTTCAGCGCAAGCTTTGCTGCCGCTGATGTACCAGTCGATGGCAGCAGCACTATCAGCGCCGTGGCCACTGATGCCGCAGGCAACAAGTCAGCAGCTGGTACGCGAGCGGTGGCTGTGGATACCGCGGCGCCCTCGGCACCTGCAGTGTCTGTGGTGGCGCTCGACAATGTCGTCAATGCTGCCGAAAAGCTGGCCGGTGTCACGGTCAGTGGCACAGCAGAAACGGGCAGCAGTGTTGCAGTGACCTGGGGTTCAATCACCAAGACTGTGACCGCGACGGGTGGCGCATTCAGTGCCGTGTTTGCGGCTGCAGAGCTGCCTGTTGATGGCAGCAGCAGCATCAGCGCTGTAGCGACCGATGCCGCCGGCAACAAATCGGCGGCGGGTGCGCGCGCTGTGTCGATCGACAGCACGGCACCGGCTGCGCCAGTCATTGCGGCTGTTGCAACCGATAACGCAGTGAATGCTGGCGAGAAGCTTGCGGGTGTTACGGTTACAGGCACTGCCGAGGCAGGCTCAACCGTTGCCGTGACTTGGGGTGCGGTGACGCAGACTGTTACTGCTACTGGTGGCACGTTCAGCGCTACCTTCACCGGCGCACAGCTGCCAGCAGATGGCGGCAGCACTGTAACTGCAATCGCCACTGATGCCGTGGGCAACAGCTCGGCGGTTGCAACCCGCACGGTGTTGATCGATACAGCCGTGCCCGACGCAGTGACCTTCGCACTGCAACAGGACACTGGCGCCAGTGCTAGCGACGCATTAACCAACAACGGCAATGTGCTTGTATCGGGCTTGGCTACTGGCGCCAGCTGGCAGTACAGCGCCGATGGTGGCAGCACGTGGAACGCTGGCACTGCAAGCAGCTTTGATTTGAGCCAAGGCAGCTACGCTGCTGGCAGCATCAAGGTGCGACAAAGTGATAGCGCTGGCAACGTCAGCGCAGCATCAGTCAATGCTACTGCACTTGTCATCGATAAAACCGCACCACAACTTTCGACTGTTGTGCTGGATGCCAGCACTGATAGCGGTGTGCAGGGTGATGGCATCTCCAGTTTCACCACGCCGACGATTAATTTCACAGCCGAGACTGGATCAATCCTGCGCATTAATTTGGGTGCGGGGGGCGGCTTCATCGACGCAGGCGTTGCAACCGGTGCACAGCAGTCACTGACTGCACCTACCGCCTATACCGCTGATGGCACTTACACGGTCACTCTCGAATCGACGGATGCAGCAGGCAACATCACCACGCGCATCGCTACTTATGTGCTTGATCGTAGCACGCCGGTAGCGCCCTCGTTGTCGCTCACCATCGATACTGGCGTAGACGCCGACGATGGCATCACCAGCAGTGGCCAGGTCACAGTACTGGATCTTGAGGCTGCTGGCAGCTGGCAATACAGCGTCGACGGCGGCAGCACCTGGAGCGCAGGTGTAGGCAGCAGCTTCACACTGGATCCGGGTGCCTATGCAGTGGGCAGTGTGCAGGTGCGTCAGATCGATGCGGCTGGCAACCTCGGTGCGACCTCTAGCAACCCTGTAGCTGGCCTCATTGACGCCGCTGCACCCGATGCTCCGTCACTCAACAATGTTGGTATCGATGATGTGGTTAATGCTGCAGAGAAAGCCGCCGGCGTAACCGTCACAGGTTCAGCCGAAGCCGGTAGCAGCATCGCCGTTACCTGGGGCGCTATCACCAAGACAGTGGTCGCCACCGGTGGCACCTGGAGTGCCGTCTTCTCTGCCTCCGAAGTGCCAGCTGATGGCAGTCGTCCGGTCAGCGCAGTAGCCACCGACCTGGCGGGCAACGTGTCCGTCGCGGGAACTCGTGGCGTAACCGTAGACACTTCTGCTCCGGCAGCGCCGTCATTGGCTTTAGCTGCCGATACCGGCAGCAGTGCGACAGACCTGGTCAGCAATAACGGCGTCATCAACGTCCTCAACCTCGAGGCCGGTGCTGCTTGGCAATACAGCCAAGATTCTGGTGTGACTTGGATTGACGGTGTGGGCAGCAGCTTTACAGCGCCCCCGGGTACTTATCCGGCCGGCACTGTGCGCGTGCGCCAAACTGATGGCGCTGGCAACACCAGCAGTGTGACGGCCACTGCCGGTGATGTGGTGATTGATTTCAGCGCGCCTGCGGTGCCCACAATCAATACGGTTGCAGGCAATGATGTGGTGAACATTGCTGAAAAGAGCGCTGGTATCGCTGTCAGTGGCACAGCTGAATCTGGCAGCAGTGTGACGGTGACCTGGGGATCCGTCACCAAGGTTGTGACTGCCACAGGCGGTGTGTGGGCTGCCAACTTCATCGCAAACGAGGTGCCTCTGGCCGCTACCAGCGCGATCACCGCGGTGGCAACAGATCTTGCAGGCAATGCCTCGACGACTGCCTCGCGACCCGTGTCAGCAGACCTGACAGCACCGGCAGGCCCAGATATCGACTTCGTCAGCGATACCGGTGCAGACAACAACGATGGCATCACCCAGAACGGCGCCATCAACGTGACTGGTCTGGAATCGGGTGCTACTTGGGAATACAGCACGAACAGTGGCAGCAGCTGGACGACTGGCGTTGGCAGTACCTTTACGCTGGCGCCCGGTAGCTATGCCATCGGTGCAGTCAAGGTTCGCCAGACCGATACGGCTGGCAATGTCGGTCCGGCTACGACGAATCCGGTTGCTGGTTCGGTTGATGTTACCGCCCCGCAACTCCCGACTGCGTCTGCTGTTGGAACGACGCTGACGCTGCGTTATGCGGAAGCGCTGGACAGTGTGCATCCGCCGACCGCAGGGCAGTTCACCATTACCTTAGGCGGTGGTGGCACGTTGGGCGTTACGGCAGTGAGCGTCAGTGGCACTGATGTTGTCTTGACGCTGTCTGCGCCAATCGTGACTGGCACAGCCTTTACGATTACCTATGCCGATGTATCCGGTGCGGATAATCTTGCTGGCATCCAGGATTTGGCAGGCAACGATGCCATCAGCTTTAGCAGTGGCGTGGTGGCCGACGGTTATGTGCGTGGTGCAACGGTCTACATCGATGTCGATGGCAACGGTGAGGTTGATCCGCTCATCGACTTCGCGCTGGGCACTACCGATGCTAACGGCAACTTCTTCATTCCTGCCGGCGCCCCCACCGGCACCATCATTGCAACCGGTGGCGTGAACGTCGACACCGGCGCGCCCAATACCGTGGCTCTCAAGGCACCTGCTGGCTCAACCACCATCAACCCGCTGACTACGTTGGTGCAGGCGGTCGTCGCGGCCTCGGGTGGCACTACTAGTGCCGAAGACGCGGCAACCACTGTCGCCACCAACTTGGGTCTCACGTTGCCCGCTGGTGCCAGCCTCACCAGCTACGACCCGATCTCAGCCGGCAATGTCGATGCGCAAAAGGCTGCTGCGCAGGTGGCTACCGTGGTGGCGCTGGCCTCCAATGGTGATGCTGCACAGGCCAATGCGGTGTTTGGCAATCTGGTTACCGAAATGCAGACCGCCAGCAACAGCGGTACTACCGTGAACCTGGCTGATGCCGGAACACTGAGCAACCTGCTGGTTGGCACCACGGCGTCGGCTGAAATGCAGAGCAACATCGCAGACGCCGCTTCGACCATCGGCAACGCCACGAGTCTGGCGGCCATCACGACGGCGCAGGCACAGTTTCTCGACAAGATCGCACCCAACGCTCCGACGCTGGAAGCGCCGGCCATTGGTAACTCGGCCGCTCCGCTGGTGCGTATCAGCTTTGACACAACCAACACCGCAGGCCGGGCGGCAGTCAGTGGTGACACGATCATTCTCACTGAAGGTGGCGTGCAGTTGGCGGCAGTAGTGCTTACTGCCGATCACATTGCTGCCGGTTACCTTGAGGTCAACACACCTGCTCTCGGCGACGGCACCCATAGCTTAGCCGCTGCAATAGTCGATCAGGCGGGCAATCGCAGCGATTCATCGGCTTTGGTGGCAGTCACTGTAGACACCCAAGCTCCGACCGCGCCCACCATAGATGTGGTTGCTGGTGACGACAGAATAAACGCCAGCGAACAGGCCAGTGCCGTTACGGGCCAAGCCGAGGCTGGTGCCAGCGTGCAACTGACCATCGGCACGATAGTCAGAGCAACTACTGCAGATTCTCAGGGCAACTGGAGCTATGTGCTGTCTGCCTCAGACCTGGCAACGCTGGCTCAGGGTACGCAGACTATTGTGGCCACCGCGCAAGACGCCGCGGGCAACGTCAGTGTGCCAGCTACACGCTCCATCACAGTCGACACCATCGCGCCGACAGTGCAGGCCATTGTTACCGGCGCAGAAGATAACGTTGCCCCGGCTACGGGCAATGTGACTAGCGGCGGCACCAGCAACGACAACACGCTGACGCTATCTGGCACGTTGTCGTCCAACTTGCAGCCCGATGAGGTGTTGGTCGTATTCGACGGCGAAGTGCGACTGGGTACCGCCGTTGTCAGTGCGACGGGTTGGCAGTTCACCACGGGCAGTTTGACCAACGGTGCTCACGCTTTCAGCGTGCGCGTAGAGGATGAAGCCGGCAATAGCGGAACAGCCAGCCAAGCTTATGTTGTAACTGTCGATGCCAGTGTTCCAACTGTCACCGCGACGATCACCGCAGCGGTTGATAATGTGGCTCTGAACCTGGGCGCGCTGGCTTCTGGCGCGCGCAGCAACGATGCAGCACCCCTGCTGCAGGGCACGCTTAGCGCTGCGCTGGGCAGCGATGATGTGTTGGTTATTTATGATCGTGATGTGCGATTGGGTACCGCTGCCGTCACTGGACAAACCTGGCAATACGCGGCCAGCTCGCTTTTCGACGGCGCACATCGATTCACTGCAGTGGTCGAGAGTGCGGGCGGCAATCAAGGCATTGCCAGCAACGTCTTCCTGTTGAGCGTGGACACAGCAGCGCCTGACGCACCGGCCATTAACCTGGTGGCAGCTGATGATGTGATCAGCGGCGGCGAGCAGTCGGCTGTGATCAGTGGTCGCGCTGAAGCCGGCGCCACCGTGGCGTTGGCGCTGGGCTCTGTGGTTCGTAGCGTGACTGCTGCCGCCAATGGCACCTGGACTTACACCCTGACGTCCGACGACATCGCTGCGATGGGGCAGGGTGCAGAGGCGTTGTCGGCAACCGCCGTCGACGCCGCAGGCAACAGCAGTGCTGCTCGCACGCGCGCCATCACCATCGACACCCAAGGACCGTCTGCACCAGTGTTCAATGCGGTCGCTGGCGACAACCTTGTCAATGCGGCAGAGCTGGCTGCAGGTGTGACGATCTCGGGTAGTGCAGAGGTTGGCTCAAAGCTTGCGTTGACGCTCGGTGCTGGCAACGTGCGCGGTCTGACTGTGGGCGCCACAGGTAACTGGACCTACACCCTGACTGCAGCGGACATTGCGGCGATGGGTCAGGGCACAGAGACCCTGCGTGCTATCGCCACCGACGCAGCAGGCAATCTAGGTGCTGCCGCCACGCGCGCTGTTGTCATCGACACCCAAGCTCCGTCACTCACTGCATTTACCGTCGTCACCAACGGCGAGGTGGGCAGGGCTGTCTCCAACGTGGCCGCGCCGTCGATTCAATTCACCGCAGAGGCTGGCGCTGCACTTGAAGTGAATCTGGGCGATGGGCGTGGGTTCATTGCAGCAGGCGTGGGCACTGGCAGTGCACAGACACTGACCCAGCCGGTGCCGTTTACGGCGGACGGCAAGTACATCGTGACGCTGCGCGCCACCGATGCGGCGGGCAACACGACCACACGCACAGGCTCTTACACCTACGACACCAGTGCTCCCGGTGCACCGGCCATTGCTGTTGTTGCAGGCAATGACGTGGTCAACCTGGCGGAAAAGACCGCAGGTGTCGCGGTAAGCGGCACAGCAGAGTCCGGTGCCACTGTGACCGTTACCTGGGGCGCGGTGACCAAGACTGTAGTTGCCAATGGCGGCACATGGACGACAACGTTTGCTGCTACCGAGGTGCCTGTTGATGGCGCCAGCTCTATCTCTGCTGTAGCACGCGATGTGGCGGGCAATCTGGGTGCGGCGGCCACGCGTGCCGTGAGCATCGACAGCCTGCGCCCGGTGGCGCCAACTTTGACGCTGACTCAGGACACTGGCGCGAGCAATAGCGATGGCGTGACTGCCAACAGCAACATTCAGGTCAGTGGTATTGAGTCTGGCGCTAGCTGGCAATACAGCATCGACGCCGGCACAAGCTGGCTCAACGGCAGTGGCAACAGCTTTGCAGTGCCGCAGGGCAACTATGCTGCAGGTGCTCTAAAGGTGCGCCAGACCGATGCCGCCGGCAATCTGGGTCTCTCAGGTACACGCGAGGTTGCAACCGTTGTTGATTCGGCTGGGCCGCAATTGCAGACGGCCGTTGCCAACGGCTCTACGTTAACCCTGCGCTACAGCGAAGCTCTGGATGCATCGGCTGTGCCGCCTGCCGGTGCTTTCACCATCACACTGGCTGATGGATCGGCGCGCACTGCGGTGCGCACCGCGGTCAGTGGTCAGGAGGTTCAGCTCGCGCTGATCACCCGCATCCCGGACGGTGTCGCGTATACCGTGGCTTATGCCGGACGTATTGGTGAGTCCTCGACCGTATCGGTAAGGGCCGTGGCAGGCAACGATGCACCTGCTGCAACGCTGACGGGCACGGTTGCTGCCGGCAGCACGCCTTCATCCTCGCCCCTGCTGGTCAACGCTACGTTCACCGAGACGACCAATTCTGTGGTGCGATTGGTGTTCAACGACAACATCACGGTCAATAGCATTGCCGGTGTCAGCCTATATAAGGCTGACGGCACCCAGATCCCCATTTCCAGCTTCACCGTCACAGGCACGGTGCTTACCTTGCAGACCGCGGCAACGCTGGGCACCAGCGACAGCCTCAAGCTACAGCTGGGCAATGCCGCTCTTCAGGGGAGCACCGGCATCAAGCTGTATTACGGCCCGGTGCTCATCGATGGATCTGGTTCCGACACTGTAAACGGCAGCAGCTATAACAACGACAATCTGACCATCCGCGGCAACGGTGGTGCCGACACATTGATTGGCGGCTGGAGCGTCGACTACATCTATGCCGGCGGCGGTGCTGATGTGGTGGAGGCCGGCGGACAGGGTGATGCCATCCTCCTGATGGAGACCAATCCTGCGCCAGATACCATCAAGGTGCTCAGTGGCTCAACCAGCTTGGCTGTTTATGAGCGGTTCAAGAATGTCGATGGCACAACCGTCATGGGCGGCAACACGCAATTCGATGACGTCATTGGCTTTGATGTGCTGCACTCTGCCGCACTGAACGATCGCATCAACCTGCCCTCAGGGACCATCGCTGGCAATGAAGCCAAACACAATGGTGACCTGACGGGCCTCGTGGCTGCAAACCCGATCGTTGCCCACAGCATCACCAACGGTATCGTCACGTTCTATAACTCCACGGGTCAGGAATACTTCGCGACCTACGGCTACAACGGTATGCGTAATGCGTTCTCTTATCTGGGCAACAACCTGACCCAGGCAGGTGCGACGGTTGGTGTGAAGATCGACGGCAATGGCGACGGCAAGGCCGACTCGCTGCTGGTCTATCAGGACGGCGCCGGATTCGACCCCGATATCGCATTAATGCTCAATGGTGTAACCGGTGTCACACTGGGCAACACCGGTGGCACCAATGTCGTGCAAATCGTAGATACGACCGGTCCGTCTCCGGTATTTGCATCGCGACCGGATGGTACGTCCGATGTGGTGGTGACCTACTCCGAGGGCATTGCCCTGACAGGGGAGTCCGGCGGCAGCGTGCTACGCAACGGCGTAGGCAACAACATCCTGTCCAGCCTCGAAGTGTCAGGCAATCAATTGACCGTTCACACCAATGGCTCTGTGGCAGCGGGTGACTGGCTGTTGACGCTGAGCCCGACCGGTGTCCGGGATGCCGCAGGCAACCTTCCTACCGAGCAAAGGGCGGTCGCACTGGGCGACAACGTGGCCAACACGATCAACCTGTCGGCACTGAGCGATGGCGTAGCAGTGCTGGCGGCCGGTGGCAACGATCAGATTGTCGGCAGCGCTGCCGAAGACGATCTGTTCGGGGGCACTGGTGCAGACACCCTTGACGGTGGTGCAGGCGCCGATGCCTTCCACTACCTGCAGGGTGACTCGACGTCGGTAACGTTTGCAGACTCTACGGCCAACGGCCTTAGCACCGGCGATACCTTCACCTTTGCCGGTGGCGCTGCTGATGTGATCAGTGGCGGCTTTACGGTAGAGGGCGTCAATGGCGATCGCGTGCAGCTCGACAGCTTCAATCCTGCCTACGCGCTGGGTGCGATGGGTGCGCTCTCTGGTGCGGCTGCCAGTACGCCAGGTTTTGTCGCCATTAACGACCTGAACATTCCGGTTAATCGCAATGGCAGTGCACCGTCCAACGGCACGGCTATTGAGCAGGGCTACTTCCTGGTTCGAGGTAACTATGTTTCAGGTGTGTTTACCGTAGACACCGACACTGGTGCCGACACCCTGATCGTGTACGACGGCACCTCCGGTGACGGTGTCTCGCAATCGGCCATGGTCATTCAGGGACATACACCAGGCCAATTGGGCATTGATGGCAGCAACATCTACCTCAAGGATGCAACGCCGCCCGCAGAGCCGGTAGTCAACACGATCGCAGGCAACAATGGCGTCAACGCTGCCGAGAAGGCCGCGGGCGTCGTGGTCAGTGGCACTGCCGAGGCTAACGCTGTGGTGACAGTGACTTGGGGCACTGGCAGCAAGACGGCCATCGTCTCTGCCACTGGCGCCTGGAGCACAACCTTTGCAAGCGGCGAAGTGCCTTCAGATGCCAGCACTACTCTTAGCGCAGTGACGCGTGATGCCGCTGGCAACGTGAGTGCGGCAACCAGTCGCACGCTGAGCGTTGACAGCAGTGCCCCGGCCACACCGGGCGTCGAGCTTGTACAAGACACCGGCTACAGCACGACAGATAGCGTTACCAGCAACGGCTCTGTTGCTGTCAGCGGTATTGAATCTGGTGCTACCTGGCAGTTCAGCATCGATGGTGGTGCGAACTGGGTCACCGGCAGTGGTAGTGCGTTCACACTGGCCCCAGGCAGTTACGCTGCCGGTGCAGTGAAGGTGCGCCAGGTTGATGCTCAGGGCAATGTCAGCGCGGCAGCGGCTAATTCTGCCGCTGGTATCGTGGACCAGACGGGTCCGCAGATCGTCTCTACAACGGGCAGCGGAACCATCATCACCCTGCGGTTCAACGAACCGCTGGATGGTTTGCATGTGACCTCGGCTAGCTATTTCACGGTGACCACAGATAGTGGGCAGGTTTTGCCGATCACCAACGCACAGGCTGATGGCTCTGACATAAAACTGTTTATGGCCTACCAGCTGCCGAAGTCCGCAACGCTGACGGTGTCCTATAAGGAGCCCAGCACTCTGGATGACGGGATTGCGCTTCAGGACAAGGCAGGCAACGACATGGTGACGTTCACCACGCCGGTCACCGTAACTTCGGCCCCCAGTACCGTGGTGGCGATCGGTGGCGTATTTGCAGACTCTGCTAGCGGTGGTTCGACAATACAGCTGTACTACAACGGCGCGATACAGGTCACTTCAACGCCAGGTCTTACGCTTAAGAAGGCCGATGGATCGGTCGTCACAGTGACCGCCGCCAGTGCAACCGGCAACGTTTTGACCATCGAGACCGGGGCGCAGCTGCTTGCAACCGATGTCCTGCTGGTCGCATACAACGGGCAGGGGCTGACCGGCGGATCATCTAATCAGACGGTCTTCAGCAACAACTACGTGATTGGTGGTGCTTCTGCTACGGCGGTGAGCGCGGCTGCGTTTGGTATTGCTGGCGCGACCTATTTTGCTAATGGTGGCAGCAACGTCCTGGTCGGCAGTGCGTACTCCGACAACATCTACGGTGGCAGTGGATCCGACACGCTGACGGGATCTTCTGCTGTTGACAGCATCTTTTTGAGTGAAACGATTGCGGCCACTGATACTTTGGTCATTCGCAATGGCAGCGAAAGCGCTGCGCTTGGCTATCAATTCACCACTGCCAGCAACAACATCGGAAGCATTTACCGATACGACACGGTTTATGGCTTCGACGTCTCTAACCTTGCCGGCACCAACAACGATCGACTGCAGCTTCCCTCTGGACTGATCGCAGCGGACGTTGGAATCACCAGCGGCACACCGTTTGAAACGATATTTAGCCACAGCATCAGCGAAGGCATCGTGACCTTCTATGACGCAGCCGGCCAACCGCTTTCTATCAATACGACGGCTTTCAGTCACAAGGCGTTGACTTACCTATCGCTCAATCTGAATGTACCTGGCGCGACCGTTGGCTTTTACAGCCCGTTTACCACCGGTGAGGGTGACTTCGGGCTCTATATCTTCCAGAACTCGGTGCTCACCGAAGATGACTTGTGCCTGCGAATGCTAGGCGTAACGGGCGCTACGTTGTCGAATTCTCCTGGGCAGAACGTTGTCCAGATTGTAAACGGCGGCGCGCCGGCTCTCATCAGAGCGTCCTTTGAGGGTGGAGACAACTTTGTCTCGCTGGAGTTCTCTGAGGCAGTCACTTGGACTGGTGTCGGCCCTGGCTCTGCGCAGCTCAATGGTGTGGGTGCATCTATAACCACCAGTGTCTCTGCTAATGGAAATCTGATCACACTCGGCGTGTCAGCGCCCTTGGCCACCACCGACTGGCTGCTGCTGACTGGTGGTACAGACATCCAAGATGCTGCTGCCAATGCGCTGGTGGCTGGTGGGCAAATTGCCCAAGGTGGCTCCGGCGCCAATAGCATCAACGTATCGTCATTGACGGCGGGCATTGTCGTAAACGGCGGCGCTGGCAACGACACGTTAATCGGTAGTGCCTTTGCGGACTATATCGTGGGCGGAGTAGGCGCAGATTCGCTCGATGGTGGCGCTGGCAACGACGTGTATGTCTTTCGCCAAGGCGATTCAACCAGCGCAGTCTTTGTCGACGTCAATACCATCGGTTCGTTGAACACCGGCGATCGCTTTGAGTTTGCAGCTGGTGTGGACGTAATTTCCGGCGGCTTTTCAAACAACGGAAATAGCAGCGACGCCGTGGTGTTTGCTGCAAGCGGTGGTGCGAGTATTCCCGTTTATGCGATGGGCAATTCGCTCACGAATGCCCCCTACAAAACCTACACCATCAATGGCATAACAGTGCCCGCGTTGCGCGATGGTACAGCTCCTGCTGATGGAAAGCTGGTAGACCAAGGCTACTACCTTGTACGCGGCGATTACGTTGCCAATGCCTTTACCGTCAATACCACGTCCGGTCAGGACACACTGGTTGTCTATGACGGAGACTCAACCTCCGGGATAACCCAGTCGGCTTTGGTGATCCAGGGGCATGTGCCTGGCGAGGTTGTCACTTCAGACTCGACCATATATCTGCGCAGTCTTCCCACCATGCCCACGATCAACAGCGTGGCAGGTAATGACGTCGTGAGCGACGAGGAGCGGGCCAACACCGTCTGGGTCAACGGCAACGTGACCGGTGCCACGACGGTTGAGGTGACCTGGGGATCGGTGACCAAGACTGTGTCGGTGACCAACAACTTCTGGAACGTCAACTTTTCCTACTTCGAAGTGCCTGACGACGGGCAGGCCACGATTACTGTGGTCGGCCGTGACGCCTATGGCAGGGCCGGTGCTGCAGGCACGCGCGGCGTGGAGGTGGCTACCAACCTGCTCGAAGCGGGCTCACCCTATGTGGGAATAGTAGGAGCCAGTTTTACGGAAGGTGCCAACTCCACTGTCAACCTGGTATTGGCGGGAGTTGCTACCAAATCAGCGAACCCTGGTCTCAGCCTGGCCAAGGCTGACGGTACGCCGATAGCAATCAACAGCATCAGTACAGCGGGTAGCACTGTCTCCATTCAAACAAGCGCGACACTGAGTGCAGGCGATATTGTGGTGGCCTATTACGATGGCCAAAACGGTCTGCGCTACAACAGCACCGGCAATATCTGGCCAGCCAACGTTGCAATTGCTGGATCTGCCGTGCCGGTATTGGATACCAGCACACTGCAATCGACCTACTACGGTTTCACCACGTTTGCCAATGGTGCGTCTACCGTCATTATTGGCAATAACACCGAAGAGCGTATCTCCGGTGGCAATGGCAGCGATGTCATTGATGGCAGCGGCGCTGGCGATCTTATAGATCTGACTGAAACCGTGGCTTCGGTAGACACGATCAAGGTGCTTAAATTCTATGAGAGTGGGCCGGAGCGCAACTGGATCTCACAGATTAAGAGCAGCCCCACTGGGCTCCGCAACACACCAACACACTTTTATGTCAGCTGGGACACTGTCTATGGCTTTGACGTCTCCAACCCAACTGGGGCCACCAACGATCGACTGCAATTGCCTTCCAATTCAATTGCTGCGGATCACGCTAAGCAATCTGGAACACCTGTAGGTGCGATTGTTGCCTACAGCATCGCGTCCGGCATTGCGACGTTCTTTGCCGCAGACGGCAGTATCTATGTCATCGACAACTTGGCCAAGGTTGAGACGGCACTGGCTTTCCTCTCAACCAACATTGACCAAGGTGGCGCCACAGTGGCTTTTGCCGTGCAGGTTAGTGGGGATGCGGCTGGCCATCCGTCCGGACTGATGGTCTTCCAGAACGGCGTAGATCCTATGGGTGATATCGCCATCCGGTTGCAAGGCGTCAGTGACGTGACTTTGGGAACGTCACCTGGTCAGAACGTCATTCAGATCATCGACACATCAAACCCACAGTTGGTTAGCGGCCGCTTTGACGCTGGTGGCAACACGGTCACGCTGAACTATTCCGAAGCTGTAAACGTTACGGGCTCCAATCCGCTCACTATTCAGGTCAATGGGGTCGGACTCAATGTCTTGACGGCACTGAATCCCGCAGGCTCTACGTTGTCTGCAACGCTCAGCACTACGCTGCTGGCTACAGATTGGTTGCTGGTGAGCAACGGAACCGATGTACAGGACGCTTCAGGCAACTCAGCGCCTCAGTATTGGACTCGGATCGTTGGTGGCAGCGGTGACAATATCGTTGATCGGTCATCCTTTACTTGGAGCCCGCCGATGGACGGCGGGCCTGGCAACGACACACTGACCGGTAGCAGTTCGCGCGACGAAATTATAGGTGGCACTGGCGCAGATGTGATGCGTGGTGGTCAGGGGGCTGACTTTTTCAACCTCGTTCAAGGCGATTCGAGCCAAGTAACCTATGTCGACAGTAACGCCTCGGGTGCGCTGAGTGATGGCGACAAGTTTGTCATGGCTGGTGGCGCTACAGATGTCATCAAGGACTTTGGCGTTACAGAAGGGCTGAGTGACCAAGTCAACCTCAAGGGATTTTTCCCGGGTATGCCCGTATTGCCGATGGGCAACTCTATATATGGCACCGCGCTGCAAACGCTGACGGTCAATGGGAGCGAGGCCCCACAGGATCGGGATGGCGCAGCGCCCACCAACGGACTTGCGATCAATCAAGGCTATTTTCTCGTTCGCGGCACTTATGCCAACGGCGAGTTCGTTGTCAACTCTGTCAGTGGTACCGACACGTTGGTGGTGTATGACGGCACGGCTTCCAGTGAGGTTAGCCAAACCGCCCTTGTCATAGAAGGACGGATTCCAAGTCAGCTGCAGGCGGAGTGGAGCACCATCAGCATGAAGAGTGCACCTGCTGCGCCTTCGGTTCCCGTTATTAATGCTGTGGCGACAGACGATATAGTCAACGGCGCTGAGAAGGCCGCTGGCGTCGCCGTGACTGGTACTGCGTCAGATGGCACCACAGTTGCTGTGACGTGGGGTTCGGTGACCAAGAACGTCAGTGCAGCTGGTGGCACATGGACTGCGACCTTTGCTGCATCCGAGGTGCCGACAGATGGCGCAACGCAAGTTACCGCGGTTGCTACCAACGCTTGGGGCGGCACAAGTGCGACGGCCACCCATGCGGTGCAAGTCAGTGCAACGCCGGTGCTTGAGTCGGCAGTTGCTACCGACTACTACATTACGTTGCACTACGATCAGGCGCTGGATCCAGTCAGGCTGCCGTCTGCCAGTTACTTTACGGTGACGGCTGCTAACGGCGCTATATATCCCATTAGCTCTGTTGGCGTTAACGGCCAGGACCTCATTCTTCAAACCACTGGCTTGGATCTGCCAGGCAATGTGGCATTGACGGTCAGCTACCGGAATCCAACAACAGGCAATGACGTCTATGCCGTTCAGGGACTGGCGGGCAACGATGCTGCAAGCTTTACCCAGCAGGTCACTTCCACCAATCAGGCCGCCAATGCCGGCGTCATCGCGGCGCGTTTCAGCGAAAGCGGCGTTGAGTCGACGCTCACCTTGATTCTTGATGGACCGGCCGCAGTGACAGACACGATCGGGTTTTCGGTCACCAAGCTCGGTGGCGGCACAGTCGGCATCATTGTTAGCAGCGTGAGCGGCAATGTAATTGTGCTGCAGACCAATGCCGTGTTGACCAGCACGGACGTGCTGCTGATTAACAACACCGGTACGGGCATCAAGGGTGGGACAGCCGGTTCCAGCGACTTCATCAAGGGTATGTATGCTGTAGGTGGTTCGGCAGCATCCAGCCTGGACGTCAACACGTTGGGCGCTGGCTATAGTGGCATCAAGATTTTTGGGAATGCTGGCGCAAGCCTGCTGGCTGGCTCTGGTGCTTATGATTACCTGGTTGCGGGTAATGGCAGCGACATCGTTGACGGCGGCGGTGCAGGCGATGAAATCGACCTGACCGAAACCGTAGCGTCCTCTGACACTGTGCGTGTGCTGGAGGCCTGGCGCAGCTCTCCGCAGCGTAACGTCGTGTCGACCCAGGGTACCGTAAGTCAGATCTTCTACAACTGGGATACGGTGTACGGATTTGATGTGTCTGCTGCTGACGGCAGCACTAACGACAAGCTGCAGCTGCCTTCCGGGGTGATCGCAGCCAATGTTGCCAAGACCACCGGCCTACAAACGGGTCAGATAGTCGCTCACAGCATAGAGTCGGGAATCGTTACGTTCTACGTGGCAAGCGGTTCCACATTCCCTGTTCTCAGTGGTTCAAATATCCAGACAGCGCTCAATTATCTCAGCGCTAACCTGGATCAGTCAGGCGCCACGGTGGGCTTCTACCAGCTCGCTGCTGCGGGCTCATCTACAGCGTTGGTTGTGTTCCAGGACGGCCCGGCCCCGGGCAATGACATTGCGCTGCGGCTGCCGGGTCTCAGCGGCGTGACGCTGCGGACCACGGCCGGACAGAACGTTGTGCAGGTCATTGACACCACGGCACCCCAGCAGGTGAGCGGAAGTTTCACAGCCGGTGGCAACACTGTGACGGTCAGCTTCTCCGAGCCGGTGACGGTGAGTGGCTCCGATCCATTGCGCATCCAGATCAACGGTGGCGCAGACGCGGTAGTGACCAGCTTCTCGGTCAACGGCAACACGGTGACCGCAACGCTCGGCCAGACCTTGCAGGCCACCGATTACGTGACGGTGTACAACAAGGCAGACGCAGCAAGCGTCACTCAGATCCGCGATGTGGCTGACAATCAGGCCAACGCATGGTGGTCCCGGACCATCGGCGGCTCCGGTGACAACGTGATTGACCGGTCTGCATTCGACTGGAGTCCTGCGACCAATGCTGGCGCCGGCAACGATACGTTGATTGGTAGCAGCGGCCGCGAGGAAATTGCCGGGGGCTTGGGTGCCGATCGCATCGACAGCGGTGGCGGTGCCGACTGGATCGTCGTGCGCCAGGGCGACTCGCCAGCGGCGACGCTTGTGGAAAACGGCACCACTGGCCTTAACACCGGCGACAAATTCACGTTCGCCGGCGTCGCCACCGATGTGGTGGTCAACTTGAACCGCTACGGCACCGATGCAGACCGCATCGAGTTCCGCGGGAGCTCGCCGGGTACACCGGTGCTGGCGATGGGCAACAGTCTTTCCGGTGGTGCTCTGCAGAACATCGCGATCGCTGGCATCGAAACGCCCTACAACCGCGATGGTGCTGCGCCCTCGAACGGACTGGCCGTAAACCAGGGCTACTTCCTCGTGCGTGGTGACTATTCTGGCGGCGAGTTTACGGTCAATACGACCAGTGGAGCCGACACGCTGGTGGTGTATGACGGTACCGTCGGCAGCGTCGTGAGTCAGTCCGCACTGGTGATCGAGGGACGCATCCCCAGCCAGCTCGAAGTCAGTTGGAACAGCATCCAACTCAAGGCTGCGCCTGCGGCGCCGGCCGCACCGACAATAGACCCAGTCACTGGCAACAACGAGGTGAATGCCACAGAGCACGCGAACTATGTCTCGATCACGGGCACTGCACCTGACGGCACTCAAGTGCTGGTGAATTGGGGCAACAGCGGTACCAAGACCGTACCGGTCATCGGGGGTATCTGGACGGCGACGTACACGGTGGGAGAGATTCCTTCAGACGGCGTCCAGGCTGTTTACGCCACGACGCGTGACGTGTGGGGGTCAACCAGCACCGGTGCCGTCCAGCCGGTTGTGATCAACACCGGATCGAACCCGACATTGCAGTTCTTCCTCGATCAGGACAGCGGTGCACCGGGCGATGGCATCAGCAGCAACGGGCGCTTCCTCGTAGCCAAGAGCAGTCAGTCACTTGAGTTTGAGGTCAGCTCAGATGGTGGCCAGACCTGGTATCCGCAGAGCATGTCGACCACTGGGAACCCGAACCTTGGGTCCTTTGAGCTCCAGGAAGGCAGCTACGCGGCAGGCGCCGTACAAGTGCGCGTGTACTTTGGACTTGGTGTGCCGCCCGGTCCTGTCTTCACCAATTCCCAGCCGATTGTCATTGATCGAATTAACCCCGATCTGCCAACCCTCAACGTGGTGGCTGAGGACGACAAGGTTAATCTCGCCGAATCCGAGACTGTGGTCATCAGCGGCAGTGCAGAGGCGGGTGCGCGAGTGGTGGTCAGCTGGGGGTCCGTTGAAAAGGAAGCTCAGGTTGCCGCCAATGGGAACTGGAGCGTGTCCTACGGCACTCCCTTGCCAGGCAATGACACCGTGCAGGTATCCGCCAAGGTTATTGACAAGGCCGGCAATGAATCCTTCATGGCCCAGCGCGACGTCCTCATTGATCTGATTGCGCCAACCACGCCAACGATCAATGCGGTAACAGGTGACGACCGCATCAGCGCCGCAGAACATGCCGCAGGCGTGACGGTCACTGGCACTGCCGACACGGGCGACAGCTTGGTTGTGGCTTGGGGCAACGTAACCAAGACAGTGACGGCTGCAAATGGCGTCTGGAGTGCTCAGTTCAGTTCGACAGAAATTCCCAGTCAGGTCAGCACTCCGGTGTCTGTCGTCGCCAAGGATGCATCGGGAAACACGACGTACGGCGTGAACCGATTTGTGGCTAACGATGCTCCGGAACTGATGTCTGCGACCGTGAACGGTGGGCTGATTACGCTGAACTTCAGCGAGTCTCTGAACAACTACAACTTGCCGTCGACCAGTTACTTCACCATCAGGCTGTCCGACGGCACAATCCGCGTCGCCAACAGCTTCGTACAGAGTGGCAGTACGGTCTCGCTGTACTTGGGAGCGGACTCACGCATCCCTGCGAACGAAAAGGTGTTCATCACCTACACCGACCCTTCGTCTGGCAACGACAGTTATGCGATTCAGAACCTGTCCGGATTCGATGTGGCGACGTTTACCACGGTGGTAACAGCCGCTGCTGGCGCAGACACGTATCCGTCGCCGGTGGCTGCCAGCTTCACCGAGCTTGCAGCGAATATTGTGGGCACGTGGGTCCTCAAACCTGCTGCGCCTGCAAAACCAGTGAGCATCACCTTGCTCGCAGATGGCCGGTTCATTCTGATGGATGCAGACGAAGGTGGTGTTGAGTCTGGTAGCTACAGCTATGACTCCCAGACCAACGCGTTGGTTTTCAATGTAACCGTAGACAACAACGGTGCCGGTGGCATCAAGCCTGCTGATGATGGCCGTGTATTCACAGCAGTTGTGGTCAATGGGCAGTTGCAGGTGACAGGCCCGGGCGAAACTCTGCCCACCACATTTGACTCTGTTCCCACTGGCTCTGACATCACGGGCACGTGGATGCTGCCTGTGGGGGCCAACCAGAAGCTGGTCGCGCTGGTCCTGCTTGCCGATGGCACGGTGCTGTTCGGCGAGGGTGCCGGTACACCAGATGATGGCCTGGAAATTGGTACCTATGCGTACGACGCGACTGCCAAGACGCTCACGCTGAACATGAGCTACGACAACAATCCGACCGGCGGTGGCGTGGGTGCTGGGACGACTGTCATGACCAACGTGACGTTGGCCGGCAACGGCCTGACGTTCACGGCCGGCGCAGGCACTCTCGATCAAGAGATCATCAGCGTGGCACGCGCCTTTGCCGGCGTTGCACCCTCTGCGATCCGCATCGTGTTCAACGATAACGTCACGGTTACCAGTCTGACTGGACTGACGATCTCAAAGGCGGATGGCTCTGCAGTAACGCTGACCGGCTTCCAGGCTCAGGGCAGTGTGCTCACGCTGTTTACTGATGCCGTGCTAGGCGCCAGCGACCAGTTGCACGTTGTTTACAAAGGCACCGGTATCAAGGGCACTACGGGCAGGACCGGTTTGATCGGCGAACTGCTGATTGATGGCAGTGGCAGTGCGTTGCTGGACGTTGCAACTGTATCCACATCTGATTTCGTCGAGGTTGTTGGTAACGCTGGCGACGACACCTTGATAGGCTCGGCTGCTGTGGATGTACTGCGAGCCGGTACTGGTAGCGATATGGTCGACTCTGGTGGCGAAGGCGACTTGATCCTGCTGCGAGAGTCGTCGCGGTCAACCGATACGCTTCGCATTGTAGATGCGCAGACCAGCCGTGCCTTCGTAAACGCCACTGTCGGCACTCTGTTTGATGAAGTGCAGGGCTTTGATGTTTCGGGAATGGGCGGCGCCAACAATGATCGTATTGTGCTGCCGTCTGCAAAGATTGCAGCAGACACTACACGTACTTATGGCAACGCAGTGGGAGGCATCTATAGCCACAGCATCAGCAATGGAGTGATTCAGTTCTATAACCAAGCGGGCAGCCCGATGGCAGTGGGCTACACGATCACGCTGATGCAAAATGCCTTTGACTACCTGGCACTGAACTTCAATCAACCGGGCGCCACTGTTGCGTTTGCAGTGGATATCAATGGATCCAGCACGGTCGCCAATTCCTTCATGCCCGAAAGCATGATGGTCTACCAAGATGGTATTGGACCCAACGGCGACATCGCAGTGCTGCTGCGCGGTGTGTTCGGCATTACCCTGGGCACGGCGGCAGGCCAGAACGTAGTGCAGATCGTCGATGGCGCTGCACCGCAGGTGGTGGGCGGCAGCTTTGGAAGCAGCATCGCTCGGTGCAGGGCGCGACACTGACGGTCTCGACAGGCACGACACCAGCCGACAGTGACTGGCTGTTGTTGACGTCGCTGAGTGGAGTAACTGACGGGGCTGCGACTGCTCTGCCGTCGGGTCAGCTGTACGCCCTGGGTGGTGCAGGTAACAACACTATTGATCTGTCTGCCCTGGGCTCTGGTGTCAGTGCCTTTGGCAACGCTGGCAACGATGCGATCACAGGTACTGGCTATGCCGACACGCTGGTCGGCGGCACCGGTGCCGATACGTTGGCTGGCGGTGGCGGCGCAGATCACTTTGTGTTTGTTCAGGGTGACTCAACCACGGTCAGGTTTGTGGATCTGGGCACAACCGGTCTCAATACTGGTGATACGTTCACCTTCGCTGGTAACGCAGCAGACCTGATCAGCAGTGGCTTCACTGTTGCAGGTTCGCAGGGCGACATGCTGGATCTGGTGGCGGTGACTGGTGCGCCGCTGGCCAAGCAGGCCACTGTCGGCACGGGCCTGGCTGTTGATCAGGGCTTCTTCCTGGTTCAGGGCAGCTACGCCGGTGGGGTGTTCACGGTGGATACCACGGCCGGCGCAGACACTTTGGTGGTCTATGACGGTACAGCGGGGGCTGGCGTGTCACAGACGGCTTTGGTGCTGCAGGGGCATACACCTGATCAGTTCACCATTGACAATAGCCACCTGTACCTGACACTTCACCCCTGATGGCATTAGAGCCATCAGCGGGAGCAAGAGTGTTGACACGGAAAGCTGAGTCTGCGGCAGTGTGGCTTGGATTGACTGCTGCAGTCTTTGCCAGTGCCTGTGGGGCTGTTGAGGCCCCACGGCAATGGCATTTTGAACAAGCACTCTCCACAGCACTGGCCACGCATCCGGCAGTACTGGGCAAACGCGCTTCGGTCGACGCCGCATCCGCCGAACTGGATGAGGCCCGCTGGCAACGCTATCCCTCGCCTAGCTTTGAGACCAATCAATACGCCAGTGGCGGTCTCACTAATGTCTTTCGGGTAGAGCAACCGGTCTGGACCGGGGGCCGCATCAGTGCCGGCATTGCCGGTGCCGAGCATCGGGTAGATGCAGCCGGTGCTTCCGTACTGGAAACGCGTCAGGACATTGCGCTACGAGTGATCGGCGCGTGGACCGACGCTTGTCGCCATGAGGCCAGACTCAAGCACGCCCGTACCGCCGTGCAGGAACACGAGCGACTGCTGGCCTTGATTGGCCGGCGTGTGGATAACGAAGTCAGTCCGCCAGTGGATCGTGACTTTGCACGCTCCCGTCTACTGCAGTCGATGAATGACTTATCGTCAGTCACGCAGGCCCGCAATGCCGCCCTGTCGCAGCTGTCGCAGCTGGTCGGTGAAGAGGTGCAACAGGCCAGCGTGTTGCCACAGGTTGAGCCCGGCGAGACTGCCCGCGAGCTGCTGTTGCAGCGTGCAGTCGAGCATGCGCCGGCACTGCAGCGGCTTCGCGCTGAAGAAGGTGCCGCCGATGCAGACATCAGTCTGCGCCGCGCTTCAATACTGCCGCGGGTTGGCGTAAGGCTAGAGCGGACCACCGGTCCGTTGGCCGATACGCGCGCCTTGCTAGTGGTCAGCGTGCAACCCGGCGCCGGGTTGGCATCCAACTCTGCAGTGCATGCGGCGCGCTCGCGTCGTGATGCAGTGCATTTGGCACGTGATGCTGCACAGCGTGATCTGCAAGCCCAAATCGCTGTGGATTGGGATGATTGGCAGTTCGCACGCCAGAGGCTGCAGACCGCCGAGCAATCACGCTCCATGTCTGCCGAAGTGTTCGAGTCCTACACACGGCAATACACCACCGGCCGCAAGACCTGGATCGACGTGCTAAACGCCGTGCGTGAAGTGACGCAAGCAGACTTTCAGATGGCCGACGCCCAGGCGCAGGTGGTGGCGGCCGCACTGCGTCTGCGCTTGCGCAGTGGTGCGCTCGATATACAGAACGGAACTTCATCCTTGGACAGTGCCCCATGAACTCATTGCTCAACATCATCGACCGGGGCGCACGACTGGTTGGGCAGCGACTACCGCCCGATCGCATGGACGATGTGGGCGCCGTAGATGAAAGCGTCAGCAGCGGACCGCTGGTGGCGTTGGCATTTCAGAAAGCCTGGGCTGCCGGTGGTTTAAGTGGCACGCCTGCGATGTTGCAGCAATACACCCGCGCTGACCTGCCTTTTGCGGCTTGGACAGTGGATTTGGGCTGGGTGTTAGTGGAGGCCTGTAGCGCCGATGGCCGCTGGCGCTATAGCGATAGCCATGGCGAACAATTGGAAACGGTTGGCGCGTTGGGCAGTGCAGTCTGTATGAGCCTGCCACGGCAACAGCATAGCGACGCGCCGGTCCCAGGTGCGCTGCAACTGGTGTGGCAGGCAGCGTCGCAGCATCGCGGGGTGTTCTTTGATGCCTTGCTGGCTACAGCACTGGTCAATCTGCTGGCGCTGGCCGGCTCGCTCTACAGCATGCAGGTGTATGACCGTGTAATCCCTAACAGTGGCGCACAGACGCTGTGGGTACTGACATTTGGTGCAGCGGTAGCTGCACTGATGGAGTTTGTGCTCAAACAGTTGCGCAGCGGTTCCATGGACAGGGTTTGCGCTGCCATGGATCACAGTCTTTCAGAGTGGTTCTTTGGTCGCCTGATGGGTATACGCATGGAACGTCGCCCCGCGTCGGTGGGTACGTTGGCTGCGCAGGCCAAAGGCTTTGAGACCGTGCGCAGTGTGCTCACGTCCACGTCGCTGTTTGTGTTGGCCGACATCCCGTTTGCTGTGATTTTTGTGATTGTCATTGCACTGGTGGGCGGCTGGTTGGCACTCATTCCGTTGGTGGCATTGCCCTTGGCGTTAGGCTGTGGGCTGGCGTTTCGCCGTGCGACCGAACGCCATATGCGAGACAACCTCTCTGGCAGCTACCGTAAGCAGGGTCTGCTGGTCGAGGCGATAGATGGTGCCGAATCACTCAAGGCCAGTGGTGGCGAGTGGCGTCTGCAATCACGCTGGAACCAGTTGCTGCACGAGGCCAACGAGCCGGATCTGGCATCGCGTCGGCATACTTCCTTGTCGCAGAACCTCACTGTGCTGATGCAGCAGGCGTCCTATATCGCCCTGATTGCCACCGGTGCATGGTTGGTCAGCAACAATTCGTTGACCATGGGCGGCTTGCTGGCCTGCTCGATCATCAGCAATCGCGCTATGTCGCCGATCATCCAGCTGCCAGGCGTGATCCTGCAGTGGGCCCATGCGCGAGCCGCCATCGAAGGGCTCGATCGCATCATCTCGCTGCCCAATGAGGCAGAGGATGCGCGTCATGCGCTGCTGCCTGGAGCACTGGCTGCGACGCTGCGCTTAGAGCGTACGCGTTACGCCTACTTGCCTGGCCGTACGGCGCTGGAAGTAGAGACGCTGCAGATACAGCCCGGCGAGTCGGTCGGATTGCTTGGGCCCATCGGTTCTGGCAAAAGCACCCTGCTCAAACTGATATCTGGAATGTACCGGCCCGATGAGGGCAGGGTGTTTCTGGGCGGGCTCGACATGTCATTACTCGGGCCTGCTGCAATCCGCGAAGTCATCGGCTACTTGCCACAGGACGTCCGGCTGTTCAGCGGCACACTGCGCGACAACTTATTGCTGGGCCTTCCAGACCCCGGTGATGCAGCGATCCTTGCTGCGGCAACTCGTACCGGCCTCATCGACCTGATATCCGGGCAACCTAAGGGTTTGGCGTTGGAGATCAGCGAAGGCAGTCGAGGCGTGTCGGGTGGTCAGCGTCAATTGATCGGCTTTACGCGGTTACTGCTGGCCAAGCCCAAAGTCTGGTTGCTGGATGAGCCTACTGGTGCAATGGACTCAGTAACCGAAGCGCGTATCACTGCGCTGCTCAACGATATGCGTCGTGAAGGTGCCACGCTGATTGTCTCAACTCATAAGACAGCCTTGCTGGGGCTGTTCGATCGACTGATGGTGCTGCAGGCCGGACGGATGATGCTCGATGGACCGCGCCAAGGGGTGCTCGACAGACTCTCTGGGAGGTCAACCGTGGCACCAGCTTCCGCTGCTGCTTCTGCACAGGCGCACAGCGCATGAGCCACATATTGCCGCAGGTGACTGCAGGTGCCCGTCGCAGCTGGCTGCTACGCGGTAGTGCACTGGCGTGCGTGTTGGCTGTGGCTTGGGCCGGCTGGGCACGTATCGAACAAGTCACACGCGCCAGTGGCCAGGTTATTGCCAGCGGCCGCAATCAGGTTGTGCAAACGCCTGATGGTGGCGTGATCGAGGAGTTGTTGGTCCACGAGGGCAGCGTGGTCAAGCGCGGTCAGTTGTTGTTCAAGCTTGAAGCCACCAAAGCACAGGCGGCGTGGCGTGAGAGTGCAGCGCGTACTGCAGCGCTGCGTGCCACCGCGGCCCGATTGCAGGCAGAGGTGTTTGGTGGCGAGCCGCGCTTTGCCAACGACCCGCAGTTTGCAGAGTTTGAGCGTAACCAGCGCGTGTTGTTCACCCGGCGTCAGTCAGCCATCAACGAAGAGGTGGCTGCTTTGCAGCAGGCCTTAGATCTGGTCAAGACCGAGTTGCAGCTCAATGAGCCGCTGGTCAAATCAGGTGATGTCAGCCGTGCCGACATCTTGCGTCTGCAGCGCCAAGTGGCAGACATCCAGGGCCAGATCACCAACCGCCGTAACAAGTATCTACAGGACTCGCAGGCCGAACTGGCCAAG
>JAPLSH010000010.1:62012-87843 GCA_026398735.1 Pseudomonadota bacterium
CCGAACTGGCCAAGGCACAGGAAGACCTGTCGTCTGCAGAGCAAGTGTTGGCGCAGCGCAAAGAACAGCTCGATTACACCCAGGCGCATGCACCTACCGATGGGATTGTGCGCAACGTGCGTATTACCACCCGCGGTGGTGTAGCCCGGCCCGGAGAGGAGATCCTGCAGATCGTGCCGCAGGACGGGGACCTCTTGGTAGAGGTCAAGGTCAAACCAGCCGATATCGGTTTTGTGAAACCAGGGTTGCCCGCCACGCTCAAGCTAGATGCTTGGGACTACACCATTTATGGAACGCTGCAGGGCGTGGTCACTTACATCAGTGCCGACACACTGACCGAAGAAACGCGCACTAACGAGCCGCCTTATTACCGGGTACAGATACGCATCAACGACCAGTCGTTGTCACGGCCGCAGAGCAAAGAGCTGGCAGTGCAGCCTGGCATGACCGTGACAGCAGAAATCCGCACTGGCAGTAGCACAGTGCTGCGCTATATCACCAAGCCGGTGACCAAGACGCTGTCAGAGTCCTTGGGCGAACGCTGACACGACTGTGGTCAAATGGCGGCTTCTGCCTACAGGAGCCGCCATGAGCCACGCACTGCCCCAAGCCGTCCTCGACGCTGCCGACATCTCGGCTATCACCCAGTTGATTCTCACCGAACGCGAGAGCCGCGATCTGGGTCGTTGGGACGACATGCGCGCCTGCTTTTACCCCGATTCACGGGTGCGTATCAGCTGGTTCACAGGCAATGGCCACGACTTTGTCGAAGGCTCCAAAGACATGGCGCGGCGCCAAGTATTGGCCAAACACCGCTTGGGCCCGGTGCGTATACGGCTGTCGGGCGATCGTGCGGTGGCAAGTCTTGTGGGCATCATCGACATCCCCTCGCGGGTGCAGGGCGTCGATGTGCTGCTGTCCAGCCAAGCCCGCTTTTTGTATCCGGCAGAGCGGCGCGAGGGCCACTGGGGCCTCATGGGCTTTTATGGCATCTACATGTGCGATGCCTTAAATGCAGTGGTTCCGGGCCAGTCGATCGCCATCACGCCAGCTGATGTCGCAGGCTTTCGCGCCTCGTATCGCATGCTCTCCTGGGTGCTCTCCAGCCAAGGCTATGCGGTTAATCACGACATGCCCGGTGAGGATAAACCCGAGACCGGCGAAGCACTGTTTACGGAATTGTTCGACTGGGCGGGCATCAAGCACTAGCATTCGCGCTTCGTTTCCAAGTCACCCAAGGTAATCCCATGGCAAAAGCCAAGAAGAAGTCTCCCGCCAAGTCTGCTGCCAAGCAGGTCGACGTCCCGCCGCACCCGGCTGTACCTACCGCCAAAGAGATTGGCGAGATGTGCGCCGAGATCTATGGCTATGCGGTGAAGTCAGCTCGTCAGGAAGGCCTGGATGAGCAAGGCGTGGAGCAGGTTGCACTGGGCGATGTGCAGCGCTTCATGGCAGCTTGCATCAAGCAGTCCAAGCAGGATTGGAAGGCCTACACCAAGGAAACCGGCGTACACGCCGCCTATGTGGAAGCCCCCGCCAAGAAAAAGGCCGCCAAGAAAAAGTCTGCGAAGAAGGCCGCCAAGAAGGCTGCCAAGAAGAAGTAATTCTTCGCTGCGCTTAGAACCGGTACAGCAGTACCAGTGCACCGTAGTCGATGCTTTTGCCTACGGTGCCCTGCTGGATGTAACGACCGGCCTGAGCGTGGCTGATTGCAGCCGTCACCCTGAGGTGGCGGCTGTGGTCATATTCGGCCAGCAGTTCGCTCTGAGTGCCGATGTGTGTGCTCTGCGCAGGGTTGCCAGGGCGGAACACCAGAAAGCCACCGGTATACAAGCCATCTGCGGCGCTGTTGCGCCATACCAAGAACTGACGTGCAGTCAGCTTCAAGCCAGGTTGGGGTTGTATGGCCAAGTTCCACTGAATGCCATCAGCGTTCGGAAATCCGTAGGGCGCAAACTGACCCCAGGGATTGCGACCCATGAACGGGCGATAGGTGTTGAGTTCGCCATCACCGGCCTTGCGATCGCCACTGTTGAGTGACAGATACCAGCCCAGCCGCGGCTTGAGGCGGTGATCAAACGTATAGCCGCCTTCAGAGTTCAATGACCATGCGCTGATGTGGCCTGTGCCAAACGTACCAAACTGGTAGTTGGCCTCCAGATCGTGATCCCAGCCTTTGCGTTGCATGAACAGGCGCGTACCGACCGTGCGGCGCAGCTCGCGCGCAGCGCCGTCCCAGTAGGTTCCTTTGGGGTTGTCGTAGCCTAGGAAATACAGTTCGAGTGTGGGAGCGCCGGCACCTTTGAGAGCAGGGGTGAACTGGCCGCCCCACCAATGTGGCATGCCACCGCTGCTGTCATCAAACAGCCGCGGCTTGACCTGGACCTGATGAAAACTGAACAGCTCAACGCGACCGGCAGGCAGGCGATATTGCAGCCGTGCTCCATCGAGCGGCTGACGTGTGTTCAAGAAGCCATCGCGAGGAGCGATGACACGGCCGGCGCCAATGCGCAGCTCCTGGCGGCCCAGTCGCAACCAGCCCTTGTCATTTGCGTATTCGACAAAGCCCTGGTTGATGTCCAGATCGTTGCGATCGATGACTCGACGTGGCCCACCTTCACGGCCTGGCACATCTTCATGCTGCAACTGAGTGAACACCCGCCAGTGATCAGTGAGGCGCAAATCAGCATGCAATAACGCTCGCGTTTGGGCGTAGTCGTTAATGTGCACGCCGGTGCCGTAGTTCTCGTTGGTGTAGTGCTCGCCATAGATGCGCACATCGGCGCCCAGACCCAGTGCCGTATTGCCGGGCAGGGCGATGTACTTGATGGCATCAAACGGGTCGTGCTCGCGAGAGCCCTGGGCGAGCCAGCGCCAGTCTTCGTCCTCACGGCTAAAGCGCAGAGTGCGCAGGGCAGGTTCGGGCGCTGCCGCTGCTGCAAGGCTGGGCTGCAGCAGTGCCAAAGCAATCATCAGCTGCGCCGCCACTCTTCGGTGGATATTCATTAAGCCCTGCTTATTGGACTGCGTCGTGTGGCGCAGGTATGTAGACGTGCGCGGTACTCTAGGAGTGGATCTATTGACCGTCAACAAAGTGCCCTAGATTGACTATAGTGCGCCCATGTCAGCGTCAACCGATTCGGCGTCAGCGCTGCTGCGCCACAAGCCCTTCCTGTACTACTTCGCAGGTCGGGGCTTCTCCAACTTCTCCCGTCAAATTGTTGCCGTGGCGATCGGCTGGCAGGTGTACCAGCTGACCGGCAGTGCCTTTGCGTTGGGTATGGTGGGGTTGGTGCAGTTTCTGCCCACCGCTTTCCTGACCTTCTATGCAGGCCATGCGGCCGATCGCTTTGATCGCAAGCGCGTGGTGCAGATCTGCCAGTTTGTCGAGAGCGCTGCGGTGGCGTTTCTGGCTTGGGGCAGCTATGCCGGCTGGTTGCAGGTCGAACACATCTTTATCGTGTCGGCATTGTTTGGCGTAGCAGTGTCGTTCGAAAGACCTGCTGCGGCATCGATGTTGCCTGCTGTGGTGCCGCCGAGCATGTTACAGCGTGGCACGGCACTCAACGGCGCAGCGATGGAGCTGGCCTCAATCTGCGGGCCTGCCTTGGGTGGCTTTGCCTCTGCGGTTTCGCCCGGATTGCCTTATTTGCTGACAGCAGTGTTCTGGTTGGTCGCGTGTATCTTCAATGGCGCGATTCACGAGGATCGTCCTGCACGGCCGATCGAAGTACCAACACCGGGTGCTCTGTATGCAGGCGTAGGCTTTGTACGTCGCAATCCAACCATCCTGGGCACCATCTCGCTGGATTTGTTTGCCGTGTTGTTGGGTGGTGCGACCGCGCTACTGCCCATCTACGCCAGCGATATTCTGCACACCGGTCCCTGGGGCTTGGGCGTATTGCGTGCGGCGCCTGCAGTTGGATCGTTGCTGATGACTCTGGCTTTATCACGGTGGCCGATCAGCCGTCGCGTGGGTATGCGGATGTTCCAGGCCGTTATCGTATTTGGTATGGCCACAGTGGTGTTTGCACTCTCCACTGAGATTTGGCTGTCGCTGCTTGCGCTGCTGGTTATGGGCGCTTCAGACACTGTCAGTGTGGTGATTCGCCTGTCGCTGGTGCAGTTGGCTACGCCCGATGAAATGCGTGGCCGGGTCAGCGCCATCAACTTCCTGTTCATCAACGCTTCAAACCAGCTGGGTGAGTTTGAAAGTGGGTTGACGGCCGCATGGTTCGGCGCGGTGCCCGCAGCTGTTATCGGTGGCGTAGGCACAATTGCCGTCGCCTTGCTGTGGATGAAGCTGTTTCCGTCGCTGCGCAACGTCGAAAAGCTGGAATAAGGTAGCCCCAAAGCGCCGCGGTGGCGGCTCAGTGCAGCTTGATATGCGGTGCGGTGCGACGGGTGATGAGTCTTGCCAGCGTATCCAGCGCGACTTTGCGCAGTCCGTGCAGCGCGTACTCGTGAGACTTGTACAGCGACAAATACATCCAGCGCGCAAAGTAGCCTTCGATCATGAACGAATGGCGCGAGATGGAATCCATCAAGCTGCCGACTGTGCTGTAACGACCCAGTGACACCAGTGATCCAAAGTCGCGATAGACCCACGCTGGAATGGCCTTGCCGCGTATGAACGCTGGCAGGTGCCGCGCCAGATAGCTGGCCTGCTGGTGTGCCGCCTGTGCACGCGGCGGGATGGTGGTTTGCTTGCCGGGCCACGCGCAGCTGGCGCAATCACCCAGCGCAAAGATGCGTTCGTCACCGGTGGATTGCAGACGATCATTGACCACGATCTGGTTGATGCGGTTGGTCTCAAGCCCGCCGATGCTGGCGAGCACTTGGGGCGCTTTGACTCCAGCAGCCCACACCACCAAGCCCGCCGGGATGAAATGGCCACTGGCCGTGTGCACACCATTGGCAGTGACTTCGGTCACGCGCTCATTGGTGAGCACTTCCACACCGATCTTATTGAGCAGCTCTGCAGTGGCAGCTGACAGTCGCTCTGGCAGCGCCGGCAGGATGCGCGGTGCAGCCTCTACAATGGTGATGCGGATATCGCGTTCTGGGTCGATGCGATGCAGGCCATAGGCAACTAACTCGCGCACGACTTTGTGCAACTCGGCAGACAGTTCCACACCGGTGGCACCGGCGCCGATGATGGCGATATGCAGCGCTTCTGGGTCTGAGGGCACATCATCCAAATCTGCGCGCAGACACGCGTTGAGCAGTCGCGCATGAAACCGCGCGGCCTGCGTAACAGTGTCCAGCGCGATGGCATGCTGCGCAGCCCCTGGCGTACCGAAATCATTGCTCTGGCTGCCTATGGCGATAACCAGCGTGTCGTAGGGCACTTCGCGTGCAGGCAGCACCTCGCTGCCTTCGGTATCGATGAACCGTGACAGACGGATGCACTGGCGTTCGCGGTCTACACCCTCCAGCGTGCCTTGCTGAAAACGAAAGCCATGCCAGCGGGCCTGCGCCAAGTAGTCGGTCTCGTGGTCGTTGTCGTCCATGGTGCCTGCAGCAACGCGATGCAACAGAGGCTTCCACAGGTGGGTGCGGCCGCGATCCACTAGCAGGATGGACGCACGACCCTTACGGCCGAGCTTTTCGCCCAGGCGAGTGGCCAGTTCGAGACCGCCGGCTCCGCCGCCGACGATGACAATTCTATGCAATGACGGTGAGAGGCTCTGCACTGGGGCACCCTTACAAGGTGTCTGAATTACCCGTGATTGTGCCTTATAGTGTTGCCGATGCAACCTCGTGACTGGCACAGCCTGACCTCAGCCGACTTCAAAGGCCTGGATCCACTGCGTACCGTAGTGGTGTTGCCCGTTTCTGCCATCGAGCAGCATGGGCCGCATTTGCCTTTGGGCACCGACGCGCTGATCAACGCCGGTGTGCTGCGGGCGTTGGCGCAGCGGACATTGGCAGCAGATCTGCTGCTGCTGCCACCGCAGGTGATTGGCCACAGCCTCGAGCACCGTGATTTTCCCGGCACACTGACCCAGTCCATCGAAGTCCTGTTGCAATCGTGGCTCTCGTTGGCGGCTTCTGTGGCGGCTACTGGCCTGCGCAAAGTGCTGCTGCTCAATACGCACGGCGGCAACAACTCGCTGGTGCATCTGGCGGCGCTGCGCATGCGTGCTGATTTGGGCCTATTGGCTGTACGCGCCAACTATTTTTCGTTCGGCAGTCCGCCAGGATTGTTTGCTGCCGATGAATTGCGTGATGGCATCCATGGTGGCGAGATGGAAACCTCGCTGCTCATGCATCTGCATCCAGAGTTGGTGCGCCGTGAGCAGCTGGCGGACTTTGCAGGCTTGCCGCGCCAGATGGCGGCTACGCATCAGTGGTTGGGCCCGGAAAAGCCTGTGGGCTTTGGCTGGCTGGCGCAGGACTTGGCGCCAGAGGGTGTGTGCGGCAATGCCGCAGCCGCTGATGCAGTGCGCGGTGAGCGCCTGTTAGCCCATCTGGCAGATCAGTTGGCTGTGCTGGTCAACGAGACCGCTGCTTTGCCGCTGAGTCTGCTGCGCTAATCCTCTTCGTCGTCGATCGGCGTGCTGAAATGGCCGGCGCGTTCCTGTTTGGTGCGGATGTAACGCGCGTTATGCGGGTTGGGTGTGCCCGGCAGCGTACCGATTTCGGCCACATCGATGCCCGCCTCTCGCAGCGAACGCACCTTGTGCGGGCTGTTGGTCAGCAGACGCACGGTGGGCACTTGCAGATTGCGTAGCATCGCTGCGGCCACCGCATAGCCGCGCTCGTCTGCCGAAAAGCCCAGTTGCAGGTCCGCGTCGATAGTGTCGAGGCCTTCATCCTGTAATTGATAGGCACGCAGCTTATTGGCCAGGCCGATGCCGCGACCTTCCTGTGCCAAATACAGCAGCAGACCGCCACCTGCGCCGGCCAGACGCTGTACGGCGGCGTTTAGTTGTTCGCCACAGTCACAGCGCAGGCTGCTCAGCAGATCCCCCGTCATGCACGAAGAGTGCAGGCGCAGTGGTATGGCTTGAGTGGGATCGGGGTGGCCTACCTGAATGGCAACGTGTTCGGTGCCATCGCGACGGTCGCGAAACAGCACCAGTCGGCTGTCCTCACAATCACGCAGTGGTACGCGGGCCTCACTGATGCGCTGGATATCCGCGTCTTGCAGGTGCTGAAAACGTTGCAGCGCAACCAAGTCGATATGCAGTGCATCGTCACTGGCAATGCTATCGCTGGCTGCTGCCAACAACGCAGCAGGCAATAACTGCGCGTGTTTGATCAGACGCAATGCTGCCAGTACGCGCTCATCGGTCGTCAGGCTGTGTGATGCGTGACTGAGCGCGATACGCCAAGGCTCGCTGCGCCAGTCTTGCGACAGCTTTGCGATGTCCTCGGCGCTCAGTGCTGATGGCAGCGTCCAGTGCAAGGCTTGGCCCATGGCCACATCCAGACCCAACGCATGGGCGCGCTCGGTGGTCACGGCCAGTTGCAGCGGACCTGTGGCCGCACTGCGCAAACGCTCTACCAGATCGGTATCGGCAGTCTCCAAGGCGGCCAGCAACAACCCGGAGTCCCCGGCGTCACGGCGGATAACCAATGCGCGGCCGCAACGCAGTTCTGTCAGGGCGCGATGGGCTGCGACCAGGCTGGGGTCGCCGTTCAGGGCTGGCTTTTGGCTCACTCGGACAATCTCGGGGTACGTAACGCGCCAAGATACCCGTAATCGGGGCGTCATGGCAGGATCGGCTGCTTATGACTACTTCCAGTGCACTTAATACCGATGCCCAGACCCTATCTGACTGGGAAAGCCTGCTCGCGTTGGCCGCCGGCACTATCCCCTGGCCCGGAGCGGGCCCGCACAGCGCGCTGCTGGATCTGTTCCTGCCGTTGTGCGTGCCGCCGCCGGCAGAGCTGCCGTGGGTCGTGGGCCATGTGGGCCAAAGTCTCGATGGTTTCATCGCCACCGCTGCCGGCGATTCGTATTACGTCACGGGGCCCGACAACATCCTGCACCTGCACCGTCTGCGCGCCTTATGCGATGCGGTGGTAGTCGGTGCCGGCACTGTGCAGACCGACAACCCACGCCTGACAACGCGCTTGGTATCCGGCACCAATCCGTTGCGCGTGGTGATCGACCCGTCACGGCGCCTTAACGCCGATCGCCATGTGTTCAGCGATAACGCAGCCTCTACCGTGCGCGTGGTGCGGTCAGGCTTTCACGGCGGCACTGCGATTGCGGTTGAAGAGTTGGCCGTGGAGGGCGACGCGCAGGGCTTGAGCCTGCAGGCGTTGTTGCATGCGCTGCGGGTGCGTGGCTGCCAGCGGGTGTTTGTTGAGGGCGGCGGTCTGACGGTATCGGCGTTTATGCGTGCCGGTTTGATGGATCGCTTGCACGTAGCCGTTGCCCCATTGTTGATTGGTGAGGGTAGGCCCGCATTGCAGTTGCCCGGCGTTGAACCGCTGGCGATGTGTATGCGCCCTGGCACGCGCGTGTTTGGCATGGGTGCCGATGTGCTGTGGGATTGTGATTTGCGCGCATCGGCCGCGCCGGTGCCGGCAGGCTTGCAACGCCTGCGTTAACGCGGCGCGGGTAGTGCCAGCAAATCCTTGTGACCGACAGTCACCTGCAGTTCACCACGAGCCACGCAAGCCAGCCTTCTGGCAGCCCAGTGACTTGCACGCTGTGCTTCGGCCGGAAACTGCTCGGCCGCAGCCTCAGCCCAGCCTTCAATCAAGGGTCGCAGCAAGGCGGCGTCGCGCGCATCAGCCGCGTTGAGTTGCCAGTCACTGTCGTGCGTGCCCACCCAGTAGTGCTGGTCGCGCAGTAACTCGGCAGCAACCTGCGTGGCGTCAGGGCCCAAGGCCGGACCGAAGCCTTTATTGCCCCGTTGATGCGCGTTGACGGCAGAGCGTAGCCACTCATCGTCGACATCGCTTTGCTGCAGAACCAACCGGCCGTCATAACTGAGCGCACACAGCAGCGGCACATTCGCTGCTGCAGCCAGCGCCGCCAACTGCTCAAGCCAGGTCTGCGACACCAGATCCAGCAGCGCTGAGGCAGACACCAGCGCCACCTGATCCCACGGCAGCGTGCTCAGCTGTGAGGCCAGATCACTGCGCTGTGTACGCACACTGGTGCCGGCGCTACAGCGAGCCTGGGCGCTGGCAAGCAGTGCAGCATCGTTATCGACCAGCAGCCATTGCCGGTGTGCACTCAACAGTGGTGCAAGGTGCAGCCAGTTGGCGCCACTGCCGCTGCCCAGATCCATGTACAGCGTGCGATCGGGTGTGCCGTGACGTTGCAGCCAGTCAGCGGCTGCCTGTGCCAGTGCGTCGGCACGTGCACTGCTATCGGCATGCTGACGCAGTGCCAGCCAGTGTTCAGAAAAGCTCATCGCGACACCATGCCAGGCAGTAAGGGCAGTAGGGCTGTGGCCATTTCACCGGCGGCAGCGGCCCATGAACGCAGCGATAGGCGGGCTTTGCGGGCGCCATCGCGCCAGCGTATTAGTAGCTGCGGATCAGACAATGCGAGCTGCAAGGCAGCCTGCAATGCAGCGCCATCACCGGGTTGCACTAGTACGCCGGCATCATTGCGTACCAAGCGCGAGGCAGCACCGGTAGCCGTACTGATAACCGGTAGGCCATGGGCAATGGCCTCAGACAACGCCATGCCATAGCCTTCGAAGTGACTGGCTTGTACAAACAGATCCGAGGTGGCCATCAAGCGTTGCAGTGCTGCATCAGGTAATTCACCCACAAACTCAACGCGGGCGCGCAGTCCCGCAGTCTGGCACTGCAGTTGCACTCTGGTGGCTGTGGGGGCATCGCGTGTCAGGCTGCCCACGCAGCTCAAGTTCCAACTGTACTGACGCAGGTTTGCCAGCGCATCGAGCAGCAGTTCGTGGCCTTTGCGCGGTGTGACTGTGCCCACGCACAGCAGTGCCAGCCCGTCATGCGGCGCGTGCGGGGCGGCCAGTGTTGGCAGGTCGGTGCCGGGCTCGACGACATGAATCTGTTCGTCGCGCACGCCATAGCCCGGCAGCAGTGTCGCGGTCTCTGGGCTGGTGACGATGACCTTGCGCACGCTGTGCAATGCGGCGCGCTCTGATTCATACAAAAACGTGGCTTGCGCAGCATTGAGGCCGGTTTCCAGCTCCAGTGGGTGATGCATCAGCCCCACCAGTCGCAGCCGGTGCGATTGCGCAGCGACCTCTGCCGGCAGTGCGCCCAATGCCAAGCCGTCGATCAGCACCAGAGCCTGATCGGGCAACTGTTGCAGTTGCTGCAAGGCTTGGGCGCGTGCTGCTGCAGACGGAAACGGAAAACCTTCGGGAAGTTGCACTACGTGGACCTGCCAGCCCAACGCACGCAGCCCCTCAGCGATACGACGGTCGTACAGATAGCCGCCAGTCAGCGTCCGCGGATCGCCGGGGATCAGCAGATAAAGATGCGGTGCGCTGACAGGCGATGCGATCAAGTCAGATCTGCCTCGTAGGTCGCCCAAGCAATATGTGATTCGTTGAGTGTCACGCTCAGTGCTGTGAGTCCGCGCGCCTGCTCGCCCAATTCGCCGGCCGCAATGGCAGCGCCCATGCGCACAAACAGTTCGCGGGCCAGAAACTCGGTGGTGGTGTTCTTACCGGAAAACTCTGGCACCTCGTCCAAGTTGCGGTAGTTGAGCGCTGCCAACACACGCTGCAGGGCCTGCGAGGCCAGCCCGATATCAACAACCAGTCCGTCGGTGTCGAGTTCGCGGCGGCGAAACTCCATGTCCACCACATAGGTGGCGCCATGCAGTCGCTGTGCAGGGCCGAACACTTCGCCACGGAAGCTATGGGCAATCATCAGATGGTCGCGGACGCCGAGTGTGTACATGGCTGCTGTGCCTTTGGTCAGTCGTAGATAACGCGGTGCATGATGACACCGCTGTCGGCTTGCGCCAGTCGCGGCATGTCGGTTGGCAGGTTCTGGAAGTGCCCGTCACTGTTGAGCAGGGCATCAAGTCGTGAATCGCGCAGCAGCGACAGTGCCAACTGCAGTCGCCGCGCATGAGTCCAACGCGGACGCTGCACGGTGGCAACGCTGCCGACCTGCGAGGCGCGCAGCGTCAGTCGCTGTGAATGAAAGGCGCCGCCCAGCGGGACGGCGGGCGCGCGATCACCATACCAACTCAGTTCGGTGATACAGGCTTCAAAGCCGGCCAACTGCAGACACAGCTGCAAGCCGGCTTCACTGCCGCTGGCATGCAGCACCGCATCGGCATTGCCTTGGGCGTTATCGGGCAGTGCGAACGCTACGCCCAGCGCCCGAGCGATGGCCGCACGTTGTGGATTGGTGTCGATGAGTTGCACATTGCAACCGGGCAATTGGGTGGCCAGCCAGGCGGTGAGCAGACCGATGCTGCCGCCGCCTACCACGCGCACTTCATCACCGGCACGTAGGTCTGCATCCCACACGGCGTTGAGTGCGGTTTCGAGATTGGCCGCCAGCACGGCCCGGCTGGCCGGCACGTCTGCGGGTAACTGATGCACGGCACTGGCAGGAACGACATAGCGGGTTTGATGTGGATGCAGACAAAACACCTGCTGACCCAGCAAGGCGGCGTCACCGCCCACTACGCGCCCGACGCTGGCATAGCCGTATTTGACCGGGAAGGGGAAGTCGCCGGCTTGGAACGGCGCGCGCATGCGCGGCCATTCGCTGGCCGGCACATGACCGTTGAAGATCAGTGACTCGGTGCCACGACTCACGCCGCTGAACAGCGTCTGTACAATGACTTCGCCGGCGACAGGCGCGGGCAGCGGCTGGGGCCGCAATTGGCCGGCGCCCGGCGCCGTACTCCAGAATGCAACAGCGTGGTCCATGTTCTTCCGCAGCGTGTCTTGCAGCATCTTAACGGCAGTCGCGCTCAGTGGTGTGCTCACCTTGCTTGCCCGTCAGTGGCTGGATCTGCCTTGGCTGGCGCTGCTGCCGTCAATAACGCTGGCCTTGGCCGGGGCGCTGCTGCTGTGGGCGCGCTTTCCTGCTGGTGTCGATTTTGGCTGGCCCAACCGCGTTACCTTGCTGCGTGCGGTGTTGCTGCTGGTGCTGCTCATGGCGCTGTGGGTGCCGATTGATGTGCGTCTGGCCTGGGCTGCCGCCCTGACCGCCGCAGTGGCCGCAGCACTAGATGCCGTCGATGGCGCTATTGCGCGCCGCTACGGTCAGCACAGCGCCTTTGGCGCGCGGTTTGACATGGAGACTGACGGCGCTTTCGTGTTGCTGACGGCGCTGCTGGTTTGGCATGCCGAGCGTGCCGGTCTGTGGGTGGTGTTGTGTGGGCTGCTGCGCCCGGCGCTGTTGGTGGCAATGCGCTATTGGCCGCAGCTGTCCCGCTCCTTGCCCCCCAGTCCCCGCCGCAAGCGCGTGGCCGCACTGCAGATGGTGTTGCTGCCGCTGGCACTGTGTCCGCTGGTGCCTGCGCCGGTGTCAGTGCTGCTGTGCGCGGTGGCTGTCTTATCGCTAGTGGGGTCGTTCGCTGTGGACATACATTGGTTGGTGACTGCATGAACCGTTGGCAATGGGTGGCTGCTGCGGCCGGTTTGTTTGGGCTGAACCTGTGCCTGACCTTGCAAGACGTCTGGCCCACGCCGGCTGTGCAATGGGTGGGTGAGCTGTCCGTTGAAGTCGCAGCGCTGATGGTATTGCTGGCTGCGATGCGGTTGTGGCGCGGCAAGCCCGCTGTGTCGATGGGTGGGCTGGCACTGGTGATGGTGGTGCTGACGCTGTGCCGCTATGCCGCCATTACCGCACCTGCGCTGTATGGCCGGCCCATCAATTTGTATTGGGACGCACCGCACTTTGGCAATGTGCTGGGCATGCTCACGCGCGTCGCGCCTTTATGGGCCTTGGTGTTGGGCGTTATCGGTTTATTGGTGTTGCTGTGCCTGATGTGGTGGGTGCTGCGCGCTTGCCTGCAAGCGGCAGTTCGGCCGTTGCACTCGCCGGTTGTGGCACGGGTAGTGGTGGTGGTGGGCCTGATGCTGATGGCCGGCTATGGCTTGCAGCGTTGGCGCGCAACGGGTCCAGACACCCCTC
Organism: Pseudomonadota bacterium; assembly: GCA_026398735.1. GTDB lineage: Bacteria > Pseudomonadota > Gammaproteobacteria > Steroidobacterales > Steroidobacteraceae > ZC4RG30. The sequence goes on from JAPLSH010000010.1 coordinate 75,081, forward strand.
CCTATACAGAACCGGTGCTGAGCAATTGGGTTACGCAGGCGCGCGCGTTGGCGCGTGGCTGGTGGGGTGATGATGCGGCGCTGCAATTGCCCGCATCGCCGCCGATGCGTTCGGGTTTGCGGGCCTTGAATCGCGCAGACGTGCTGATCACTTTTATAGAGTCTTATGGCTCAAGCACAGTGGATTTGCCGGCGTTTCGTACCGCGTTGGCGCCGGCGCGGCAGCGTCTGCAGGCTGCAACGCGCGATACCGGCAGAGAAGTGGTTTCCACTTACGTCACCTCGCCCACGTTTGGGGGCAACTCGTGGTTGGCGCACATCACGCTGCTCAGTGGCATCCGCGTCGATGAGCCGGGTCGCTATGCCGCGCTGATGACGCGCGATCGTCGTACGTTGGGCACGGCCTTTACCGACAACGGTTATCGCAGCGTGGGTGTGATGCCCGGTTTGCGATTGGCTTGGCCGGAGGGTCGCTTCTATCACTTTGATGCGATCCACGATGCCGCCGCGTTGGCTTATAAAGGCCCGCCCTTTGGCTGGTTCGTCATTCCGGATCAATACAGCTTGGCGTGGTTCACGGCGCACGAGTTGCAGCCGCAGTCGCGCCAGCCGGTGTTTGCGGTGTTCCCGACCTTGGGAACGCATTTACCGTTTCGCCCGACACCGCCCTATCAGGCCGATTGGTCGCGCATGCTCGGTGCCACGCCCTATGACGAGCAGCCTTTGCAGCAGGCCTTGGCCGAAACACCGCAGTGGCTGGACATGGGCGCCAGCTATGTAGTGGCCGTCGACAATGCGTTGACGATGCTATCGGGCTGGCTGCACGAGCATCCAGACCCATCATTGGTGCTGGTGCTGTTGGGTGATCACCAACCGGCTTCCAGTGTGACTGGCGAGGGTGCTTCGTGGGACGTGCCTGTGCATGTCATTACCGGCAACAAGGCCGTGCTGGCTGCGCTACGCAAGGCCGGCTTTGGCGAAGGGTTAGAGCCGACCCGTGCGCCCTTGGCAAGAATGGAGCAGTTGTCGGCGCTACTGCTGGATGCCTTCGACGCGCCTTGACCCTTTAGATCACGCGGTGTTGTAAAGGCTGCCCGGCCAAGTAGGCCTCTACCGACTCGATCACCATCTGGGCCATGGTGCCGCGCGTTTCACGCGTGGCAGTGCCCAGGTGCGGCGTGAGTCGTACATTGGGTAAGGCCAGCAGCTCCTCGGACACTTGCGGTTGATGTTCGAAAACATCCAGTGCTGCTCCAGCGATAGCACCGGATTCAAGCGCCTGCACCAAGGCCTGTGTATCGACCACTGAGCCGCGCGCAATATTGATCAGCACGCCTGCCGGCCATAATGCCTGCAGTACCGACGTGCCGATGAGGTGGCGCGTGTCCGCACCACCTGAACAAGCCACGATCAACGCAGTGGACTGCTGCGCAAGCCGGTGCAGGTCTGGTTCATAGGGCCAAGGCGCATCGGGCTTGGGGCGTGGTCCGTGCCAGCGTACGGTCATGCGACAGGCATTGGCCCGTTCGGCGATAGCGGTGCCAATTGCCCCCAAGCCGACGATACCTACTGCCAGTCGCGTGGCTGAATGCGCCAACGGAAAAGGTGCATGCGTCCACTGCCCCGAGCGCAGATAGCTTTCCGCCTCGGTGCAGCGCCTGCGCAGCGCGATCAGTTGTGCAATAGCCAGATCGGCCACGTCGTCCACGACAACACCCGGGGTGTTGGTGACCGCTATGCCGCGCGCTTGAGCGGCGGGAAGATCGATGGCATCGACGCCGATCCCCAAGCTTGCGATCAGTTGCAAGCGGGGAAAACAGTCCATGAGCGCTGCGCTAGCGCCGCGTATACCGTTGGTGATGAGAATGCGCACACGCAAACAGGTGGCCTCGTCCAGATCCTCGGGCAGGCCGTTACCGCAGTGCACGGTGTAGCGCCCCTCGAGCAGCGGTTGCAGCTCTTCCCGGATCGGGAAGCACAAATACAGTTCCGCGCTCATTCGTAGGGCCATTGCACAGCACCGCTATGCGTCACTGCGCCAGAGCATGCAGGTCCGACGATGCGGGCGTATTTTTCGAGTGCACCGCCCAGTGGCGGGCGCGGGAGTGGTTGCCAGTTGGCGCGGCGCGTGGCCAGTTGCGCATCGTCTATTGCGACATCCAGCGTGCCGGCCACTGCATCAATGTGGATGACGTCGCCGTCGCGCAGCAGGGCGATGGTTCCACCGGCTGCTGCCTCGGGGCCTACATAGCCGATGCACAGACCACGAGTGGCGCCGGAGAAACGACCATCGGTCAGCAGCGCTACTTGTTCACCCATGCCTTGCCCATAAATAGCTGCGGTCACGCTGAGCATTTCACGCATGCCAGGGCCACCACGCGGCCCTTCGTTGCGGATCACCAGCACATCACCGGATTGATAGGCGCGGGCACTGACTGCGGCCATGCAGTCCTCTTCGGTTTCAAACACGCGTGCCGGTCCGCTAAAGCGCAATGACTTGAGCCCGGCGACCTTGAGCAGTGCACCCTCAGGTGCCAAGTTGCCCTTGAGTACGCGCACGCCGCCATTGCTGCTGAGGGCTTGCTCTGCGCTGCGCACTACTGTGCCGTCGGGTGTTGCATCCGCCAGCGCTTGGGCAAGCGTGCGCCCATCAAGCGTGGGCACATCACCATGCAGCAAACCGGCCTGCAGTAGTGCTGCCAGCACTGCGGGTACGCCGCCGGCGTAATACAGCTCGCGAGCCAAGTATTTGCCGCCGGGCTGCAAGTCCGCCAACAGCGGCGTGCGTTCGAACACTGCCGATACATCGTCCAGCGTGAAGACGATGCCGGCCTCATGTGCAATGGCCGGAATATGCAGTGCTGCGTTGGTGGAGCCGCCGGTGGCAGACACTGCAGCACAGGCGTTTTCCAAGCTCTTGCGCGTCACCAGATCACGAGGCAAGGGGCCGCCGTGAGCGATGCACTGCATGACTTGTTCGCCCGCGCGCCGTGCCAGCGCCAACCGCTCGCTGTAGACGGCAGGAATCATGGATGAGCCCAGCGGCGATAAGCCCAGCGCCTCGCCAACCATGGCCATGGTGTTGGCGGTGAACTGGCCGGCGCATGCTCCGACGGTGGGTGTGCAGCGACGTTCCAGCTGTGCCAGTTGCGCCTCGGTGAGAGTGCCGGCTTGCACCCGACCGACTCCTTCGATGACATCCAGAATCGAGGCATCACTGCCGTTGGGCAGACGGCCGGGCAACATGGCCCCGCCATACAAAAACACGCCGGGTACGTTAAGCCGCACCAGCGCCATCATCAGACCAGGGAGCGTTTTGTCGCAGCCACCAAAGGCTACCAACGCATCGTAGCCGTGGCCGCGCACTACCAGTTCAACGCTGTCGGCGATCAGTTCGCGCGACAGCAGACTCATGCGCATGCCGGCGTGGTTCATCGACGTGCCATCAGACACAGAGATGGTAGAAAAGCTCACTGGCACCCCGCCGCCTGCTGCCACGCCGAGCCGTGCCTGATCGGCCTGCGGCAGCAATGACATGGAGCAGGGGGTGTTCTCGCCGGCAGTGGTGACAATGCCCACGAAAGACTTGGCCATATCGCTGTCATCAAGGCCGGTGGCGCGCAGGAAGGCGCGCTGCGGCGCGCGAGCCAGACCATCGGTGACGATACGAGAGCGGTGTTTGTGCAATGACATGGCTGCAATCCTGCAAATGATCAGCTATGACATCATGGATGGACGATTCGGGCCACTTCGAGTTACACGATGCGTCCTTTCAAACTAACTGCGGTCTATCACTGGTTGTTGTCGGCTGTGCTGCTGAGTTGTTTGCTGGTGCCGGGACTGGCCGCTGCAGTGGGCAGTTGTGCGCAGCGTCCTGCAGCCAAGCCAGCACTGACGCTGTTGTCAGCTGCCATGGCGCAGGGGCGTTTTGTCTCCTATCAGCCGACGCAGATTCAAATCCATCAGGGCAAGGCCACGCGCGCCGACGAGGCGGGCATCGCTGCCGATCTGGCCGTGCTGCGGCCACGCTTTGATGGTTTGATTCTTTACGGCGTGCTCGATGGGGCGGATCGCGTGGTGGATGTGGCCGCGCGCCTGGGCTTTCGCGCCGTGATCTTGGGTGTGTGGAATCTAAATGATGCCCGTGAACTTGATCTGGCCTTGGCCGCTGCGGAGCGGCAGCCGCGTTTGGTGGTTGGCTTGTCGCTCGGCAACGAGCGTGTGCTGGCTGGCGTAACCAGCCTGCAAGCGCTGGCAACACGGTTGCAGCAGGCGCGCGCAAAAGCGCCACAGCTGCTGTGGACTACTACCGAGCCGTTTCATCTGTTTGAGCAAGCTGCGGCGCGGCCCTTGCTGGCGCAGATGGACTTCATGTTGGTCAACGTGCACCCGGTTTTTCAGCCGTGGTTTCGCACGGCATCAGATGCAGATGCAGCGCGCTTTGTGGTCAATGTGGTCAATGACATGGCGGCTGTGTACTGCGGACCTGTGTTGGTCAAGGAGACCGGCGTGCCGACAGCACCGGCATCCATGGGCTTTACCGCACAGCGACAAGCAGGGTTCTGGAGATCGTTGCAAGCTCAGCTTCCGCCAGCGCCGCTACGGGCTTTCGCTTACTTCTCTGCGTTTGATGCGCCGTGGCGCGTAAACGATGAGCATCCCACGGCAGGTGCGCAGCCGCAGGAGGGATCATGGGGATGGTATGACTCAGCGCGTCAGCCAAAGCTTGCCGCTCAGCAGCTGTCGATACTCAGCGGCAGGAACTAACCCTCCGCCTGCTCCAGTGCCTCGCTGGCTTCAAGCCAGCCGGCTTCGGCCACATCGTTGTCGCGGCCCAGTTGGGCGCGCTGTGCGGTGACTTCCAGCAGCTTCTTTTTTTGTGACTCTGTGTACAGCGCGGCATCAGCCAGTTGCGCGTCGAGTGCGGCAATCTGCTGCGCAAGCTTTTCCATTTTGCGTTCCCAGTTCTGCACGGCAGCGCGTAGCGGCGCAGTTTGGGCGCGGCGCGCGGCTTCATCGCGTTTGCGCTGTTTGCGATCCTCAGCACTCTCCGACACGACTGCGTTGGCAGCGCTGCCCGGTGCTGCATCGGCTTTGGCAGCCGCGGCGCTACTGGAAAGCCATCCTGCATAGTCATCCAAGTCGCCGTCGAACACCTGCAGTCGTCCGTCATGCACGACATACAAGCTATCGCTCGCGGTGCGCAGCAGGTGGCGATCATGCGACACCATCACCACTGCACCGGCATAGTCCTGCAGCGCCATGGCCAGTGCCTGACGCATCTCCAGATCCAGATGGTTGGTGGGCTCGTCCAGCAGCAGCAGGTTGGGGCGACGGTATGCCACCAGGCCCAGCACCAGTCGCGCTTTTTCACCACCAGAGAATGGCGCGATGGGTTCAAACACGCGATCACCCATGAAGCCAAAACTGGCCAGGTAATCGCGCATCTCTTGTTCAGTAGCATCGCGCCCGCAAGCAACCGCTGCACGACGCAGATTGCCCAAGGGGCTGTCCTGCACATCCAGTTGCTCGAGTTGATGCTGCGCAAAATAGCCGACCGACAGATCACGTGCATCGGTGCGCGTGCCGGCAGTGGCTGCCAGTTCGCCCGCCAGCAGTTTCATCAGCGTGGATTTGCCTGCGCCATTGCGGCCCAGCAGTGCAATGCGATCGCCCGGATAGATGGTGAGGCTGACCTTGGACAGCAAGGTGCGCTCACCGTAGCCGGTGGCCTGTTCTTCCAACGCCATCAGCGGTCTTGGTAGACGCGCTGGTTCGGCAAAGCTGAACTGAAACGGGGAGTCGATATGTGCAGGCGCAATGCGTTGCATACGCTCGAGCGCTTTGAGTCGGCTTTGTGCCTGGCGCGCCTTGGTGGCCTGAGCGCGAAAGCGATCAACAAAGGCCTGCATGTGCGAGATCTGGCGTTGCTGGCGTTCGAACATCACGCTCTGCTGCGCCAAATGCTCGGCGCGCTGCACCTCAAAGTCGCTGTAGTTGCCGCGATAGAGCGTGGCCTTGCCTTGCTCAATATTGATGATGCGATCGACTACGCGATCGAGAAACTCGCGGTCATGGGCGATCAGCAGCAACGTGCCGGGATAGTTGCGCAGCCACTGCTCCAACCAAACAATCGCATCCAGATCCAAGTGGTTGGTGGGTTCGTCCAGCAGTAGCAGATCAGAGCGGCACATCAGCGCGCGCGCCAGGTTCAGTCGCACGCGCCAACCGCCCGAAAATTCGCGCACCGTGCGCTGCTCGTCGGCAGTGGCAAACCCTAAGCCATTCATCAATTGTGCGGCGCGTGCCGGTGCGTCATAGCCGCCGGCAGCTGCCAGTTGGGCATGCAGCTCTGCCAGCTTTTCGCCGGCCGCATTGCTGGCTTCAGCTGCGGCAAGGCGCGCTTCGATGGCACGCAGCGCCGCGTCGCCATCGAGCACAAAATCCAGCGCGAGCTGGTCGGTGGCTTCCAGCTCTTGCGAGACTTGCGCCACCTCTAGGTTGCCCGGCATCGAGAACTCGCCAGCATCGGGTTGCAGGCTGCCGCGCACCATTGCCATGAGGCTGGATTTGCCGCTGCCGTTCTCGCCGGTGATGCCAGCCTTCTCATTGCGGAAAATGCTGAAGCTCGAATCGGCGAACAACACGCGAATGCCGCGACGCAATGTGACTTGATCAAACTTAATCATGGGCGTCGCAGTGCAAGCGGGGCGGAGTGAGTTGATTGGGCTTGAGCACGGGCCGAGGAGGCTAGCCGTGTGTGGGCTGTGCGGCAAGCACTGATGCTAGGCTTTGCCCATGCACCTTCCCGTTCTGGACCTGCACAGCCCGCAATTTGTCGATGATCTGCGTCGGGCAGCGCGTGAGGTCGGCTTCTTCTACCTGACGGGCCACGGCGCCGATGCGCACTTGGCGCAGCGGCTGATGGATGAAGCAGGGCGGTTCTTTGATCTTCCTGCTGCGCAAAAGCAGCAGGTGGCGATGGTTAACTCCCGCCACTTTCGCGGTTGGACCCGCTTGGGTGACGAGCGCACCGGTGGCCGCGCTGACTGGCGAGAGCAGTTGGATATGGGGCTGGACTTGCCCGCGCACCCAGTCAACAGCCAGGCGCCGGCGTGGCAACGCCTGCCTGGGCCCAACCAGTGGCCGACGCAGCTGCCGCGTTTGCGGCAACTGTCCCTGCAATGGCAACTGCAGTGCCGTGATATTGCGTTGCAAGTGTTGCGCGGCTTTGCCGTGGCGCTGGATCAGCCTGCTGATGCGTTTGTGCAGCTGTGCGAGCCTCAACCGCAGCAGGTACTCAAAGCCATCCGTTATCCGGGTCGCGATGTTGCTGCTGACGCGCAGGGCTGTGGTGCGCACAAGGACAGCGAGTTTGTGACGCTGCTGTGGCAGGACGGTGTCGGTGGTCTGCAGGTGCACAGTGACACGGGCTGGATAGATGCACCGCCGCTGACAGGCAGTTTTATTGTGAATACGGGCGAGTTGTTGGAGCTGGCCTCGCAGGGTTATCTGCGTGCCACGTTGCACAGGGTGGTGGCACCACCGGCACACAGACAACGTCATTCGTTAGCCTTCTTTCTGGCGGCACGCCTTGATGCAGTGGTCAACCCGGTAACGTTGTCGCCACAGCGCGCTGCAGAAGCTCGCGGTGTGGAGTGTGACCCTGCCAATCCGCTGTTGCATGCCGTGGGCCCCAACACGCTCAAGGGCCGCTTGCGCTCGCACCCGGATGTGGCGCGTCGACACTACGCCGATGTGCTGGAGGCGCAGTCGCGCTAGGCTAGGCGGATGAGCCAACGAATTCCGCCTGTGTATATCTCCCACGGATCGCCGATGTTTGCGCTGGAGCGTGGGCCGGCTGCCGAGATGCTGACTGCTTTGGGCCAGCGCTTGCCACGGCCCAAGGCCATCTTGGCGGTGTCTGCCCATTGGGATACTGCGGCGCCGGCGGTGTCCACCGTGCCGCAACCGCCCACCATTCACGATTTTTATGGTTTCCCGCCTGCGCTGTATGAACTCGGCTATGCGCCGCCGGGTGCGGTTGAGTTGGCACACCAGGTTGCAGAGTTGTTGCAGGCGGCAGGGGTGCCCTGTGCCCAAGACCCGCAGCGCGGCTTGGATCACGGCGCTTGGGTGCCTTTGATGTTCATGTATCCCGACGCGGACATTCCAGTCACGCAGTTTTCAATTCAGACACGCTACGGACCGCAGGCTGCATATGCGCTGGGCCGTCTGCTGGCGCCACTGGCCGATCAAGGCGTGCTGCTGATGGGTTCGGGCAGCATCACGCACAACTTCCAAGAGCTGGATGCGCGAGCGCCTGCCGGTGCGTCGCAGCCTTGGGTCGATGAGTTTGTGGATTGGATCGCTGATCGTGTGGCGGCAAACGATGCGGGCGCCTTGCTCGATTACCGCCGACAGAGTCGCTATGGTGCGCGCGCGCATCCGGCAGAAGATCACATGGTGCCTTTGCACTTCGCGCTCGGTGCGGCCGGTTGCGCTGGCAAGCGGCTGCGCGGTGGCATGACTTTGGGAACCTTGTCGATGGACTCGTTCCTGTTTAACGGAGAACCTGCATGAAGCCGATGACTCAGGGCCTGATGGCCGCACTGCTGCTTGCAGCGGCTGCACCAGGGTTCGCGGCGATTGAGGCCAGTGACGGCTGGTCACGCGAGACCATCAAAGGCGTCGATGTGGCGGTGGGTTACTTGACCTTGCGCAACACTGGCAGTGAGCGTCGCGAGCTGATCAAAATTACGGCGCCACAAGTTGGTGCTATTGGTCTGCATCGCAGCAGTGTGGATGCCAACGGCGTGTCGCACATGTGGCCGGTCGGCAAGCTTGAGTTGCTGCCGGGCGAGGTCATGAAGCTGTCGCCCAACGGCGTGCACTTGATGCTCAACGGTCTCAAGCAGCCGCTGACCAAAGGCATGCAGGTGCCAGTGACCTTGGTGTTTGAACACGAAAAGCCAGTCACAGTGCAGTTACAGGTGCGCGCCCTGGCTGACGGCAATCTGCCTGGCAGCGCAGCAGCAGCGACCAAGCCCGATGCCGCTGCTGCGCCGATGCACCACGATCACGGCGCTCACACCGGTCACTGACGCACCCTCACTTCATCGTCAGGTCTATGCGCACCGTGTTGTCATCGGTGCTGGCGCTGGGGCCAATGACGATGAACAGCCGTGCTGGGTCTATGGTGCTGTTGCGCAGCACCGCGTCTTGAATAGCTGCGGCCCGGGCGCGACCCAAGTCGGCCAACTCGGCATCTGTCACAACCATGTCCTCTAACACTGGCACAGGAGTCGGCTCGGCTTTGTCTGTTGCAGACTTCTTTGCAACAGGCTTTTCTGCCGCAGCCTTGTCAGCTATCGCCTGCAGCCGCAGCTGTAATTGCGCCTGTTGCAGGGCCTGCCTGTCGAGCTGCGCGGCATAGGCTGCCGGCACTTCGATCTGCAGGCCGGGACGGTCTGTCATGCCCTTGGACAGCGCTGCCAAGCGCTGTGTGCCCAGCTCGGTCAGCACTGCGCTGCCTGGCTCGAACGCAATTTGATTGATCTGTTCATCGTTGCCACCGAACAGGCTGCCGATCAGCGAGAACGGCGCAGTGGCGGCCTTAACAATGAGATTGACGAACACCTTCCAAATGATCGGCCCGAGACGGAACTTCGGATCATCCAGACTGCCGGTCACCGGCAGCTGCAGGTCGATCACGCCATTGCGATCCTTCAGCAATGCGACGGCCAAGCGCACGGGCAGCGTCGTGGCTTCGGGGCTGTCGACTTTGTCGCCTAGTTCCAGCTGATCCACCACGATGTGGTGACCCGCATCAAGCTTTCGATCCTGTATGCGATAGGTCAGCGCCACCGACAGCTTGCCCTTGCGAATCTGATAGCCGGCGAAATAGCCCGAATAGGGCGTGATCGAGGTGAGCTCAATGTTACGAAAATCCAGCTTCATGTCCGAGTAGGCGCTGGCCGCAAGCAGATTCATTTTCCCGCTAATAACTGCTGGCGCATACCTGTCGACATTGCCGCGCAGATCCACCGTGGCGCGAGTAGCGTCCTTTGAAGACAGTCCTTTGATGGTGCCTTCCAGATCCATCAGCGACACGGTAAAGCGCGGCTTGATCCACAAGTCGGTGAAATTAGAGGCGCCCTTCAGGATGCGCACTGTGTCGATGGCGACGTCAAAGGGCAGGGGTGTGGCCTGAGGCAATGTCGCAGTAGCGCTAGCCTCTGCGGCGGCCTGCGTGCCGTCCGGATCCATGACGCGAGACACGTTGAGTGTTCTGTCGCCGCCTACCACCACGCGCGCATACAGGCCGGTGGCAACCACTTCTTTGATGCGCAGCTGCTGCGGGGCTGCAGTAAAGCGCAGACCATTGAGTTGCAGTCGACCCCAGTTCAACAGCGGTTCGTCGAGCACAGAGTCGCTGGATTGAACGTCGTGCACCTCGAGCTGGCCCTGTGCCAGCAGCGGCTGTCGTGATGTGTGCTCAAGATTGAGCTTTGCATCAACCCACCCACTGTGCAGCTTCAAGCCTGCGATACCCTGCAGATAAGGCTGTGCTGGAGTCAGATCAATTTGCGTCAGCTGCAACTGTCCTTTGAATGCCGGTGCCTGCGGTTGCACCTGGCCTTGCAGGGCCAGCTTGCCGCTGGCGCCGACCTGCATACCCAGTGTGACCTGCAAGGGCTGGTCGAGTGCAGAGTTGAGGCCGGTCACCAACAGGCGCGCATCACTCAACGCCACGCTTGCAGCCGGCGTTCGCCGCTGGTCCTGTACGCCAATATTCAAACCTTCTACGAGCAGCTCACCGAGAGAGCTGCGCCAAGCGGCCTCTGTCTTATCTGAAGCTGGTGCGGCCACAGGTGCATTAGTGGTGGGGCTTGCCGGACCTGCCAAGGCCAGTAGATTAAGGCTGCCATTGGCAGTGACGGCTGCGTCGATGCGCCCGCCTTGCAGTGCGATGCGTTCCACCTCGATGCTGCGCTTGGTGATATCTGCCCGTGCGTTGCTAACGGTGAGCGTGTCCAGTTGCACCAGATCGTGATCACCCCCACGCGGCCGCATAGCAAGGTTTTGCACCTGCAGCTGCTGCAGCGTGGCTTGCAGTTGCAGCGGTCCATTGCCAGCCTGCAGCGTGTAGCTGGCCTGCAGACCGACCGTGCCGGACGAGAGTTGTACGGGTAGCTGCTCGCCAAGGTAGTTGCTCAGCGTGCTGTGCTGCAGCCCGGCGACAGTCAGTTGGCCGGTCGAGCGCAGTGGTTCCAGTTCGAGCTTGCCCTGCCAATCGAAGGATTCTCCGATCGCCGACTTGGCGGTGAAGTGAAAGCCGTTACCGCCAGTGCCCACGGTATTGAAATCGCTTAGCTCAAAACGAATTGGCGACAGCTTCAGTTCAAAGGGCTTGGCTCGGTCTTCGTCGCGCAACGACAGCGCGCTGTTGCTGACCACCAGTCGATCCAGCGCAAACCGTGTGGGACTGTCATCTGGGCTGTCGGGTCCGGCCAGCAGCGCCAGGTCCGCAAGATTCAGTGCGCCACCCTGTGCAAGCACCGCGTGTACGTCGAGCCCATCGAGTGTGATGGCGCCCAGTTGTGCGCCGCGTAATTGCAGGCTGCGCCAAGCGCGCAGATCGACTACCAGATGCCGCAAGCCGATCAGTGGCGCGCCGTGTGCGTCGGGCAGTTGCAGGTCATCGACAGACAGTTGCAGCTGCCAGGGTTTGAAATGGACCTGGCCCAAGTGCAGTTCGCGGCTCATGCGCTCGCGTACCAACTGTATAGCCTGCGACTTTACCAGCCGGGGCACGGCCCAATAGCCCACCGCGGTCCAGAGCAGCGCCAGAGCAGCGCCGGCGATAAGCAGCTTGAATGCCAGCGACCGGATCTTCATGCGCGCCCCTCTTTTGACCTGATGGTAACCGCAAGTGCTGCAGTACAAGTACTGCACCGCTGTAGCCACAGCGTCTTGCAGACGGGGCTAGAATCGAGCAATGCCTTAGTCAGGCCCAAGGAGCATAGCGGCCATGTCACAGCAAAATGTTGACAGCTTGATGGATGACCTGCGGGCGGCCATCGCCGAGGTCGAGAGCTTGATCGAGTCGACCGCAACCGGTGCCGGTGAGCAGGCTGCCGAGATCAAGGCCAAGGCCGAACACACGCTGCACGATGCCAAGCAGCGCTTGTCATCGGCCCAAGAGGCCATCGGCGATCAGGCCCGCCGCAGTGTCCGCGATGCAGATCGCTATGTGCACGACAAGCCTTGGCAGGCCATCGGCATCGCCGCCGGTGTGGCCTTTGTCGTAGGGCTGCTGGTCAGTCGTCGATGAGCTCGCGCGGCGAAGACAACACGTCGCCGCCTGGCCTGATTGATTCCCTGCGCCGGTTGTTGGCCACGGTTGTGGCTTTGCTGCAGGTGCGCGCCGACCTGCTGGTCACTGAACTCGAAGAGCAATTGCACCGCCTGGCCGGTGTGCTGTTGTGGGGTGCCATCGCGCTGTTTTGCGGAACGCTGACCGTCCTGATGTTGGCCTTCACCGTGATGGTCGTGTTTTGGGATGAGCATCGTGTGCTGGCCGCGGCGCTGCTGACTGGTGGCTTTGCTGTCGTATTTGTGGCGGCGCTGTGGTCGCTGCGACGCCGCTTGGCCGCCCGACCGCGCGTGTTGTCGGCCACGCTTGGCGAACTGCAAAGCGATGTTGCCGCCCTGCGCGGTGACAGCGCGCAGCGATGAGCATGAACCAGCGCCTTGCACAG
>JAPLSH010000034.1 GCA_026398735.1 Pseudomonadota bacterium
GCTGCAGCTGCAGGCACAGAGCCAATACGTGCGGCCAATTCATGGGCAGCAGCGCTGATGCTGCCAGCGCCCATCATGGCCACCACATCGCCAGGACGCAGCACACCGCGCAGCACATCGGCGATGTCGGCCACTTGCGCAACGAACACCGGCTCGACCTTGCCCCGGCTGCGCACGGCACGGCAGATCGCGCGTCCATCCGCGCCTTCGATAGCCGCTTCACCTGCGGCATACACCTCGGTGACCAACAACGCATCGGCCGTCGACAGCACCTGCGCGAAGTCATCGAGCAAATCGCGAGTGCGTGTGTAGCGGTGCGGCTGGAAGACCAGCACGATGCGACGCCCGACCCAAGCCTGACGCAGCGCATCGAGCGTGGCCGACAACTCAGTCGGGTGATGACCATAGTCGTCGATCACCGGCACCGTGCTGTCACCGACAGCAATCTCGCCGACTAACTGCAATCGTCTGTCGATACCCTGAAAGCCAAGTAGCCCGCGCTGAATTGCAGCATCGTCAACCTGCAGTTCGCTGGCCACAGCAATGGTGGCCAACGAATTGAGCACGTTGTGCATACCCGGCAGATTAACTGTGACCTGCAAGGGCGCTGCCGGCGCAGGACGCAGCACCGTGAAGCGCGTTTGTTGTCCCATGCGCTGCACGTCGACCGCACGCACATCGGCGTCTTCAGACAAACCGTACGTCACGATGGGACGACCGACCTGCGGCAGCAACGAGCGCAACTGCGGATCATCGACGCACAACACTGCCAGACCATAAAACGGCAGGTTCTGCAGGAAGTCGACGAAGCTCTGGCGCAGCTTCTGGAAGTCGCCGCCATGCGTACCCAGATGATCGTTGTCGATATTGGTGACGATGGCGATCAACGGCTGCAGATGCAGGAATGATGCATCGCTCTCATCGGCCTCTGCGACCAGATAGCGACCCGCGCCCAAGCGTGCGTTGCTGCCAGCACTCTTGAGCCGGCCACCGATCACGAAGGTAGGATCTTCGCCACCCTCCGCCAGTACGCTGGCCACCAGACTGGTGGTAGTGGTTTTGCCATGAGTGCCAGCCACTGCAATAGCCTGACGAAAGCGCATCAGCTCACCGAGCATCTGCGCTCGCGGCACAACGGGGATGCGCCGCTGCAAAGCCGCAGCCACTTCCGGATTGGTGTTGCTGATGGCCGTAGACACCACCACCACATCGGCACCCTCGATGTTACTGGCCGCATGCCCCATATGTACGGTGGCACCCAGCGATTGCAGACGGCGCGTCACGTCATTGGGGCGCGCGTCAGAACCTTGCACGGCATAACCGAGATTGAGCAGCACTTCGGCGATACCGCTCATGCCGCTGCCGCCAATACCCACAAAGTGAATACCGTTGATACGCCGCATCCCTTCACCGACGCGACGGTTCATGCAGCCTCTCCCATAAAAGACAGGCAGCACTGCAACAGCGCTTGATCTGCATCGGGGCGCGCCAAGGCACGCGCACGTTCGGCACGCTGCAATAGCGCGTCACGATCCAGACCTAGGCGACGCAGACCTTCAGCCAGCGGCGCGGCAGTCAGCGTTACATCCGACAAGCACAGAGCGGCACCGGCTTGTTCAAGCAACGCTGCGTTGTGGGTCTGATGATCGTCAACAGCATGCGGATAGGGCACAAGAATGGCGCCCAGACCTGCAGCGGCCAGCTCAGACACAGTCAATGCACCGGCGCGGCAGATCACCAGA
>JAPLSH010000005.1 GCA_026398735.1 Pseudomonadota bacterium
GTTTTTCGAGCATGTGCAGTGCCGCATCAATCCCGCGCAGCAATTCCGGCCAGCCATCAAAACCGGCGGCATCAAGCGTACCGGCAACGTACTGCGCAACTGCATCCTTGATGCGCACTAGGTTGACCAAACATTCACGCAGCACCGCAGCCTGTACTTGCTGGAAATCCGGATCCAGCTGCTGCTGTGTGGTGTCGATGGTGCGCGGACGGATGACACCGACCATGTCTGCATCCAGATGATCTTCGACGCGGATCAAGGTGGCGGCAATGTCGACCAATACGTTGGTATCAACGGGGCCACCGGAATGCTCCAGCGCCTGCAGTTGCGCTGTAGCGATCTGCACACTGGCGCGCTGCTCGCCCAGTCCCAACACGCCTAGCGTATCGGCCATCTTGGTCAGCAGTTGCACCTGCGGCTGCAACTGGCCCGGCTGCACACTGCCGCGCAACATGAAATCTTCGAGCGCGATTTTGATGCGGCCAAGGTCCTCACGGATCGCAGCAGCCACGGTCTGCATCATCTTGACCGAGGGCGCAGAGAGATTTTCACGCTCCTGCTCAACCGCTTCATCTGCGGACAGCACTTCACCCAAGCGGAACGAGGCTCGCACCGCCGAAACACGCGGACCCTGACTGCTGGCGCGTGCCACGTAATAGAGCAGGTTGTTGAGCAGCTCTACCGGCGGGCCCTGCGCGTAGCGCGCCTCGCCTTCTTCATACAAGCGCCGCAGCTCCCGATCAGCCATACCCATCAAGCGTTTGATGGACACGCCGGCATCAAGACCCTGCTCGCTGAGCGCCTCTATGACAGCGCCGGTCACCCACCACAACTGGAACACCGACTGTTCGGTGGCCACTTCCTCGAGTTGTCGCGCAACGCTGCCGAGTGTTTCGAGATTCTGCTGCACCTGATCGCCGCGAATCCAACCGACCAGACCCATCTGGAAGCGAGCGCGCAGACGACGCGCCCAATGCGCCACAGCCTTGTCTTCGGTAATGCCACCCAGAGCTGTCGCCACAGCTTGCCGATCGGATTTGAGGTTGAGCAGCAGCAGCGTGCCTTCAGACAACAAGGCGTGACCGCGCACGGCTCGCAGGTCATTGAGCAGCGGCAGCAGCACCAGTGCCATATCCCGACCACCGCCAACGACGCGTTCCAGATACCCCGGCAGTTGCGCTATGCCGCGCAACAATGCATCGAGTGACTCAGCGCGATTGCGCGCCTGACCACCCGCTGCTTGCAAGTGATCGATGACTTCGCAGCACTCTTCGGCCAACAGCGCGCCCGCATGGATCTCCAGCATGCGCAGCACGCCGCGCACCAACGCCAGCGGCGCACGCGCCTGGGCAAGCGCCGCCAAGTCCTCAGGCTGCGCAGCATATGTATCCAACGCCACGCGAGCCTCTGCCAGTGACACTGCGATTTCGCGCAGCACTGCATCGAGCGTCTGCAGTGCAACAGCAGGTGGTGCGTCTGCGTCCGGGAGCTGGCTCATGTGCCAGCATCCGAAGGCGGCAATACAAAGCCAGACACAGAGCGCTGCAGACTTGCAGAGAGGTCCGCCAATTTCGCGACAGCTTGCGAGGTGCTTTGCGTTGCATCGGCGGTCTGGCCGCTGATTTCACGCAGCACCTGCATGTTGCGTGCAATGCTTTGGCCAGCCTGCGACTGATCACGGGCACTGGAGGAGATGTTCGACACCAGGCTTGCGATCTGCTGCGACACCGATTCTATTTCAATCAACGCGTCGCCGGCGTTTTGTGCAAGGCGCGCACCGGAGACAACCTCTGTAGTGCTGCGCTCCATCGATTGCACTGCGCCATGAGTATCGGTTTGGATGCTGCGCACCAGCGCATCAATCTGCCGTGTAGCCTGCGCTGCGCGCTCAGCCAGACGCTGCACTTCATCGGCAACAATGGCAAAACCGCGACCTGCCTCGCCGGCCATGGAGGCCTGTATGGAGGCGTTGAGCGCCAGAATCTGCGTCTGCTCAGCGATGTCATTGATGAGTTCGACGATGTTGCCGATCTCTTGCGAGCTTTCGCCCAGCCGCTTGATGCGTTTGGCGGTGTCTTGAATGGTTTCGCGCAGGCTGTCCATGCCTTCGATGCTGCGACGCACTGCACCGCCGCCCTTGCCTGCCACTTCAACCGAATAACGCGCGACATCAGCAGCACGCTCGGCGTTGCCACTGACCTCTTCGATAGAACCGGCCATGGTGCCGATGGACTCGGTGGCCGATCCGATCTGTCGCGACTGCGCAGTACTGGCCTTGGCCAAATGCTGCGCCAAAGCCTGAGTTTGACGCGCCGCATCATCCAGCTGAACTGACGATTGATTGATGGTGCCGACCAGCGTGCGCAGAGATTCGATTGCCACGTTGACCGAATCGGCAATGGCACCGGTCATGTCTTCGGTAACCGTGGCCGTCACGGTGAGATCGCCGCGCGACAGACCGGAAATTTCGTCGAGCAATCGCAAGATGGCTTGTTGATTGCGGTCGTTCTCTTCTTGCTGGGCTTGCGAGTGCAGCGCCTGCAATTGGCTCCAGCGTGCTTGCGCTCGCAGCTTCAGCGCCAGCACCAGCAACGGCACAAGCGCCAGCAGCGCCAGACCCGCCGACACCATCTGCGCTGGTGGTTGCCGTGGCGCCCACAACAGTGCCGCAGCGGCACTGGCCATACACAACAGCGCCGCGATTAGCGCCCAGCCACCGCCGCGGACTGGGGCCGACTCAGGCTGCTGCATGCAGGAACTCCGGGCTGTCGAGCAACAGCCGCAGACTCAGCACCGGCCACAGCTCGGTGCCGCGTTGAAATGCACCTGCCAGATACGCACCGCAAGGCAAAGCAACCGGCGGTGCAACAGCAATAAACTCGCTGTCCTGAAACCGTCGAAAGCCCAGCACTTCATCGACCAGCAAGCCGGCTGGGACATCACGGTGATTGGCCACCAACACGCGCGACGTACGACCCAGTGGTGCAACGCCTGCGCCAAACAACTGTCGCAGATCTGTGACCGGCACCAATGCGCCATGCACATTGGCCAAGCCGCGCACCCAAGGCTTGGCGCCGGGCACTCGCGCCAACTGTGCCGGCACGCCCAGCACCTCGCGCGTCTCATCGCGTGACACGACAAAACTTTCACCAGCCAAGCGCAGCGCCACACCCACCCATTCACTCGTTACTGGTTGAGCCGGGCTTGCAGTGACGGCGCGATTGCGACGCTCGAGCGCAGCCAGCAACTCGAAGGGCCGGTCACGCAATGCACGTAGGGCGAGGCTTTCGTCCATGGAGAGGGCGCGCAGGATCAGGACGCCAGCAGCGCCTGGGCCTTTTCGACCAGCTCTTGGGCTGACACTGGTTTGACCAAATAATCGACCGCGCCCTGACGCAATCCCCAGATGAGATCGGTGGACTGGCCCTTGGAGCTGACCATGATCACCGGGATGTCGCGTGTGTCCGGATCGCTGATAAGCGCACGAGTGGCCTGATAGCCGTTCATGCCCGGCATGACGATGTCCATGAAGATGAGATCGGGCTGCATCTCCCGCGCCAATCGCAAACCTTCACGACCATCGTTGGCCACGGCGGTGCGGTAGCCGCTGCGCTCCAGAGCCCGCTGCATCACATGGACCTCGGTGGGAGAGTCGTCGACGATGAGGATCAGTGCCACGGCCGTTACCGGGTGATGTGCGTGTGAATGGCATCAAGCAGTTCTTCTTTGGTGAACGGCTTGGTGAGGTAGTGTTCGGAGCCGACAATGCGGCCGCGTGCACGATCGAACAATCCGTCCTTAGACGAGAGCATGATGACCGGGATGTGCCTGAAAGCCTTGTTGTGCTTGATGAGCGAACAGGCCTGATAGCCATCGAGCCGCGGCATCATGATGTCGACAAAGATGATGTCGGGCACAGTGTCAGCAATGCGGGCCAGCGCATCAAACCCATCAAGGGCAGTGAACACGTCACACCCTTCCTTGGCCAGCAGGGTTTCTGCCGTCCGCCGGATGGTCTTGCTGTCATCGATGACCAGGACCTTGAGGCCCTTGAGGCCGGGACTCTCGCCAGTCACGTACACCGCCCTCTGTCGCTGAATCTTGGCATGAAAATCAGCCTTTCTTTTAACATACGCCCCTGACACCCGCCACGCGGCACATCACAAGTTGCTACCGGAGCCCACTGCCACCATGACCAGACAAACACGACTAGCGGTGGTGATGGATCCCATCGAGGACATCAAGTACGCCAAAGACACCTCGCTGGCGATGCTGCAAGCAGCCCAGGCGCGCGGCTGGTCACTCACCTATCTCACGCTGGCAGATCTGCATCTGCGCGATGGCGTGGCACTGGGTCGCGGCCGCGCACTGACCGTGCACGCCAATCCGGAGCACTGGTTTGATCTGGCCGAGCCGGTGGTTGAGCCACTAGGTAATTTTGACGTCATCCTGATGCGCAAAGACCCGCCCTTCGACGTCGAGTTCATCTACGCCACCTACATTCTGGAACGCGCCGAACTGGCTGGAGCGTTGGTGGTCAACCGCCCGGCAGGCCTGCGCGACATGAACGAGAAGGTGTACACCGCGTGGTTCCCCGACTGCTGTGCGCCAACCCTCATTACTCGCGACATGGACGACATGGCTGCCTTCGCCGCCGAACAGGGGCGCATCGTCTGCAAGCCCCTGCATGGCATGGGCGGCCGCTCCATCTTTGTGGTCGACCCGACCGACAAGAACATGCGGGTGGTTTTCGAGACGCTGACCGACTACGGCAACCGCTTTGCCATCGTGCAGCGCTACCTGCCGCAAATCACCAGCAGCGGCGACACGCGCGTCATCATCATCGATGGCAAAGCCGCGCCCTATGCACTGGCGCGCATGCCCTCGGCCACCGACCATCGCGGCAACCTTGCTGCCGGCGGCACCGGCGTGGCGCGCTCGCTGACGGCGCGTGAGCAACAGCTGGTGGCGCGTATCGGGCCCGAACTGGCCGCGCGCGGCATGCTGTTCGTCGGCTTGGATGTCATCGGGGACTATGTCACCGAGATCAACGTCACCAGCCCGACCGGCGTGCGCGAGATAGACAAGCAGTTCGGCACAAACTTGTCCGGCCTGCTGATGGATGCGATCCAACAGCGACTGGCGGCACGCTAGCCCGCCGTGGCGCTGGCCTCCCATACCCTGCGCGCTCCCAACAGCGCGCGGCTGCGACGACGTGATGACCTCGATCTGGGGTCGCGGGCAGCGCGCGACCGGCTGATAGGCATGCTGTTGCTGGCGGGGTTGGTCCATGCGCTACTGGTACTGGGCGTGGGCTTTGCGCCGCCCTCACCCGAACAATCCGGGGGACAGCGCTTGGAAGTGCTGCTGGTGTCCGATCAATTGCCCGAGGCCCGCCGCAACGACAGCGCCAGCTATCTGGCGCAGCGCTCGCAGCTCGGTTCAGGCAATACCAGCAAACCCGGTGCTGCGCGCATTCCCTCCCCACCCGGGGGTGGTGGCGATAACGGTGCGCCCTCGACTGCCGAAGGCCAGGCCGCAGAATCCGTGCTGACCACCACCAACGCTCAGGCACCGCAACACCGCAGCAAGCCCAATCTGCTGCCGGCGGCTACGGTGTCCTTGGCGCCAATGGGCCTGGTGGGTACGCCGGGACGACCCACCGCACCGGCACCGGCCTTCGACAACGCCGACGACCTGTCGCTGCGCGGCCCGACCAAAGACGAGCTGTTCATCAGTGCCGACACCCGTGCCGAGGAGCTGGCGCCCTATCTGGATGCCTGGCGACGCCGCGTCGAGCGTATCGGCACACTCAATTTTCCTGCTTCGGCTCAGCGTGAAGGCCTGCGCGGCAGCCCGGTGATCGAAGTGCAACTGGGCACCGACGGTCGCCTGCTGTCAGCCACCATCCAGCGCAGCAGTGGCCAAGCGGTCATCGACGATGCCGCGCTGCAAATTCTGCGGCTGGCCAGCCCCTTTGAAGCCTTGCCGGCACCCCTGGCCCGCCAATACCGCAGTCTGCGGTTTGCCTACGAATGGCAGTTCAATGAGGGCCGCCTGCAAAGCGGCAGCGTGTCGGTTCCTTGAGACGCTCTGCGCGCGGCCGCATACTGCGTCCATGAGCGAACCCCTCAGCCTGACCAACCACCTGCTGGTGGCTATGCCATGGCTCAAAGATGGCCACTTCGCGCAATCGGTCACACTCATCTGCGAACACGGCGAACAGGGCGCGCTGGGCATTGTGCTCAACAAACCCGGCACCATGCTGTTCGCCGAAGTGCTCGAACAGATGCGCCTGACCACTACCGATAGCGAACTGGCCGGACGGCCTGCGCTGCGCGGCGGCCCTGTGCATCCGGATCGCGGCTTCGTCGTGCATCGTCCCGGCGGTACCTGGGATTCAACCCAGCGCATCTCCGATCAAGTGCAAGTGACCACCTCACGCGATGTGCTGGTGGCCATCGCCGCGGGCCAAGGGCCCACTGATGCGTTCATCGCTTTAGGTTATGCGGGCTGGGAAGCTGGCCAATTAGAAAAAGAACTGCTCGACAACGCCTGGATGACCCTGCCAATGGATGAGCAGCTGATTTATGAGCTGCCTCATGAACAGCGCTGGCAAGCGGCTTGGCAACGGCTGGGCATCGATATCGCACGTCTCAGCGGCACCGCTGGACACGCCTGAGCCTGTGACCGCAGCGCGCATTGTGCTGGCCTTTGACTTCGGCCTGCGTCGTATCGGCCTTGCCGTGGGCGACACACTGACGCGCAGTGCACGTGTGCACCGCAGCTTCACCAGCACCGATAGCGGCCCCGACTGGGAGGCAATCCTGCGCGAAGTGCGCGCCGTCGGCCCAGATCTGCTGGTGGTCGGCGCGCCTTATAATGACGATGGCACGCCGTCGACTGTGGCCGCTGCAGCGGATCGTTTTGCCAGCACACTGGCGCAACGCAGCAGCCTGCAGGTGCAGCGCATCGACGAACGCTATTCGTCGGTTGAGGCGGCCTCGCAGCTGCGCGAGCAACGCGCCAGCGGTGTGCGCACCAAACGGTTGCGCTCGGGCGATCTGGACAGCGCCGCAGCGGCCGTCATCTTGAATACCTGGCTGGCCAACCAGCCCTGAGGACACAGCACGATATGACCGACCAACGGCGTTCCGACGGCAGCTTGCGTCACCTGTTGACTCTGGCTGATCTGAATCGCGATGAGCTGGAGATGCTGCTCGAACGTGCGCAGCATCACGTGCGCCGTCGGGGTGATGCAGCGCCGCGCTCGGACGTGCTGGCCGGCATCACGGTGGCCAACCTGTTCACCGAACCCTCCACGCGCACGCGCGTGTCGTTCGAACTGGCTGCGCGGCGTCTGGGTGCCGATGTGGTCAACCTGGAAATGCAGCTGTCCTCGCGCGTCAAAGGCGAGAGCATGCTCGACACCGTGTTCACGCTCGAGTCACTGCACGTCGATGTGTTTGTGGTTCGCGATGCCGAAGCCGGCGTACCGGCGCTGGTGGCCGACAATGTCGGCCCTGCGGTCAGCGTGCTCTCGGCCGGCGAAGCGCATCTGTCGCACCCCACTCAAGGCCTGCTGGACGTGCTCACTATCCTGCAGCGCAAAGGCAGCTGCGAACAGCTCGCGGTAGCCATCGTCGGTGACATACGGCATTCGCGGGTAGCGCGTTCGGCCTGGCAAGCGCTGCGCACGTTGGGCGTGGGCGAGTTGCGACTGGTCGCGCCGCCGGCGCTGATGCCCGCCGCTGAGGAGTTCGCCGGTTGCCGTCGTTACGACTCCATCGATGACGGCATCCGCGGCGTAGATGTGGTGATGATGCTGCGCATTCAGCGCGAGCGCTTTGCCGATGCCGACATCCCGGCTGGCGATGCTTATTTTGAGCGCTATGGCCTCACACCCGCGCGCCTGGCGCTGGCGCAGCGCGATGCCATCGTGATGCATCCGCAGCCGATGAACCGCGGTGTGGAAATCGATTCAGTCGTCGCTGATGGGCCGCAGTCGGTCATCCGCGATCAAGTGACCAATGGTGTCGCCGTGCGCATGGCGGTGCTGGAAACGCTGGCCACCCGGCCCGCCCCGCGCAGAGGTTGAAGCTGCTATGAGTGATCCGAACCGTCCGCACCGCGGCACCATCTTTGTCGAAGACGCCACCGTCATCTCGCAGCAAAGCCACCCGGGACGTCAGTATGTGTTGCGCCTGCAGGCACCGCGCTGTGCGGCCCGCGCCACCGCCGGCAGCTTTGCGCACGTGGCCGTCGATCCGGCGGTGCCGATGCGCCGCCCGCTGTCGATCATGCGTGCAGACGCCCATGCCGGCTGGATCGAGATCCTCTACAAAGTGATGGGTGATGGCTTGGGCCATCTGGCCAGCCGCCAAGCCGGCGATACAGTGAACTTACTCGGGCCGATCGGTCAGGGCTTCAAAGCCGATCCGGCGCGGCCCCTGGCACTGCTGATCGGCGGTGGCGTTGGCATCCCGCCGATGGTCTATCTGGCTGAAGTGCTGCGCGAGCGCGCTGATGAGGGCTTCTTACCGTTTGCCATCATGGGTTCAGAAATCCCGTTTCCGTTCCGCGCGCGTCCCTCCACCATCATGGTGCCGGGTATGCCGGAGGGTGTGATCGCAGCGCATCCGCTATTGGAGGACTGGGGCATCCCCAGTCGCCTCACCAGCAAGGCAGGGTTTGCCGGCTGCCACGATGGCTACGTTACCGACTTGGCGCGCTGCTGGCTGTCCACTCTGGATGCCGACACGCTCGGCAAAGTGGAAGTGTTCACCTGCGGCCCCACACCCATGCTGCGTGCAGTAGCCGCATTGGCCCGCGAGTTCGGCGTAGCCTGTCAGGTCTCGCTAGAGGAATACATGGCCTGCGCGGTGGGTGGCTGCGCCGGCTGTACGGTCGAAGTGCAAACTGCAACAGGTCCGGCCATGAAACGCGTCTGCGTGGACGGGCCGGTCTTCGATGCATATACGGTATTTAGCTGAATAACAGATCAACCGGGGGGAGCTTCATGACTAGATCATTCGTTCGTATGCTGGGCGCAGCCGTGCTGTGCGCAGCACTGGGCGGCACCGCCATCGCTGCCGATGCAGCCTATGTAGTGCCAGCGGGCACGCCGGCCTACGTCAAGGCCGCCATCGAGTCACCGGCTCGCAGCGCCGACACCAAAGCACGCGATGCCAACCGCAAGCCGGCCGAGCTGCTAGTGCTGTCGGGCGTGAAGCCTGGCGACAAGGTGGTGGAGTTTGCGTCCTTTGGTCAGTACTTCACGGCGATGCTGTCGGATATCGCCGGGCCCAAGGGCCAAGTGCTGATGTATGACCTGCCCTATACCGAAGCGCGCTCGGGCGAAGCCAGCCGTGCGTTTACGGCCGCGCATCCCAACAGCACCTACACGCTGATCAACTACAACAGCATAGAGCTGCCGCAGGGCGTCGACGTCGTGTTCAACGTGCTGTACTACCACGACCTGCCGCTCAACGACATCGACACCGCTGCGCTGAACGCCAAGATCTTCAAGGCACTCAAGCCCGGTGGCGTGTTCTTCATCGTCGATCACAACGCCGAGGCCGGTTCGGGCAAGCGTGACATCAAGAAGCTGCACCGCATCGACCCGGCAGTGATCCGCGAGGAAGTCAAAGCGGCAGGCTTTGAGCTGGTGACCGAGAGCAAGCTGCTGTCGAACCCGGCCGATGACCATACGCAGATGCCCTTTGGTAAGGACATCCGGGGCATCACCGATCAGACGGTATTTAAGTTCCGCAAGCCGGCGCGCTGATCGCGCCGCACGGGGCCTGCATCAACCAAAGTTGATGCGGGCCTCCAGGTTGGTACGCGAATCCGCGTAGGCCAACGCCTCTTCCAGCGGGATGCGTCCCGCGCGATACAGCCGCAACAGCGCCGTATCAAAACTTTGGATGCTGCGCTCGCCGCTGCCGACCAAGGCTTCCTTAATCCCCGTTACATCGCCCTTCTTCACCAGCTCTGCGATGTGCGCGGTGTTGAGCATGACTTCCATGGCTGCCACGCGCTTACCATCCACACCAGGGACCAGTCGCTGCGCCAGGATCGCGCGCAGGTACTGCGACAGATCCAGCCTCACCTGCGCATGCATATCGTAGGGATACAGGTTGATGATGCGATCGAGCGTCTCGGCGCAGTTGTTGGCATGTAGCGTTGCCAGCACCAAGTGCCCGGTGCCCGCCAAGCCCAGCGCTGCCTGCATGCTGGCCTGATCGCGTATTTCACCGATCAGAATCACATCTGGCGCAGCCCGCACCACACCACGCAACGCATGCTCATACGAATGCGTATCGAGCCCAACCTCGCGCTGGTTAACAGTGGACTTCTTGTTGTTGTGCAAAAACTCAATCGGATCTTCGATCGTGATGATGTGATCCGAACAGGTCTCGTTGCGGTAATTGATCAGCGCCGCCATGGTTGTGGACTTGCCGGCACCGGTTGCACCGACCACCAGTACCAAGCCACGACGCAAGCGCGCCAGATCCGCCAGCTCATCAGGCAGGCCCAGCTCCTCCAGACGCGGCAGCGTTGCCGAGATGTAACGCATTACCATGGAGGGCGAGCCGCGCTGCATGAATACGTTGACGCGAAAGCGACCTAATCCTGGCTGCGAAATAGAGAAGTCGATCTCAAGCTCACGCCGGAAGGTTTCCAGTTGCGAGGTCGACATCAGCGACGTGGCTGCCGCACCCACTCCGTCTGCGGTGAGCATTTCCTTGTTGACCGGATAGATGTGCCCTTCGATCTTGATCTTGATGGGCGCATTGGCGCTCAAAAAGATATCCGAGGCGTTGCGCTCTACCATCATGCGAAACAGCGGCCGGATGTTCATACCAGCCGGCGCGCCGGCGCCTGGCAACACGAAGCTCTCAGCGGCAGGGTCGAGCGTAAATTCCTCAAGCATGGTCAGGCTCCTCGGCAAGCAGAGTCAGGTTCTGCGTGCTCTCTATAAAATCTTTGTTGCGGCGGCTTTCGAGCTTGATACGCAAGCGCAGCTCGTTCTTGGAATCGGCATTGCGTAGCGCTTCCTCATAGCAGAGGTGCCGCGCCTCGTATAATTCGAAGAGACTTTGATCAAAGGTCTTCATACCCAGACGGTTAGAGCGCGCCATCAGCTCTTTGAGCCGATCGATCTCACCCTTAAACACCAAGTCCTGCATCAGCGGTGAATGCAACAGGATTTCCAGCGCAGCAATCCGCCCTGGCACGTCCTCGCGCGTCACCAGCCGCTGCGCCACCAGGCCGCGCAGGTTCAGCGACAGGTCCATCAGCAATTGCTCACGACGTTCCTGCGGCACCAGATTGATCATGCGATCCAGCGCCTGATTGGCGCTATTGGCGTGCAAGGTCGACAGCACCAGATGACCGGTCTCGGCGAACTGGATTGCATACTCCAGGGTCTCGCGGTCACGGATCTCACCGATCAAGATCACATCCGGTGCCTGTCGCAACGCATTGCGCAGCGCGGCATGCCAGGACTGTGTATCCACACCCACATCACGCTGCGTGATGATGCTGCAGCCGTGGGGATGCACAAACTCGACTGGATCCTCGATGGTGACAATGTGGCCACGGGTGTTGTTGCTGCGATGCGCCACCATCGCTGCCAGCGTGGTCGACTTGCCGGCACCTGTAGCGCCCACGACCAACACCAGACCACGTTTGAGCAGCGCCAGATCCGCCAGAGAGTCCGGCAGCTGCAGCGCCTCAAGCGTGGGCATGGTTGCATTGACCAGGCGCAGCACACTGGCGCTGCAGGTCTGTTGCACAAAGGCAGATACGCGAAATCGCCCTATCCCCGGCGGCGCAATGGCAAAGTTGCACTCCTTGGTGGCGTCATATTCCATCGCTTGGCGATCATTCATGACCGCGCGCACCAGCACCGAGGCCTCTTCGGGTGTGAGCGCGGGTTCGGACTGCGCGCACAACTGGCCATCAATCTTGATGGCCGGCGCAAAGCCCGCCGTAATGAACAAGTCAGAGCCACGCAGCTCCACCACGCGCCGCAGCAGTTGGTGCATCAGCTTGGTGGCTTGGTCACGATCCATGGCAGCGCTCCAGCCAGAAGGCTAGAGCTGATCCTTGTGCTGCGCCTTGCTGCGCGCTTCCTCGCGCGTCACGACGCCACGCGCCACCAGATCCGAGAGGCATTGATCCAGCGTCTGCATGCCCTGCGCTGCACCGGTCTGGATGGACGAGTACATCTGGGCGATCTTGCCTTCACGAATCAAATTTCGGATAGCCGGGTTGCCGATCATAATTTCGTGTGCCGCAACGCGGCCACCGCCGGTGCGCTTGAGCAGCGTCTGCGAGATCACTGCACGCAGTGATTCAGACAACATCGAACGCACCATGTCTTTTTCTGCAGCGGGGAACACATCCACAACGCGGTCGATGGTCTTGGCAGCTGAGCTGGTATGCAGCGTGCCAAACACCAGATGCCCGGTCTCGGCAGCGGTCAAGGCCAGCCGGATGGTTTCCAGATCGCGCATTTCGCCGACCAGAATGATGTCGGGGTCTTCGCGCAGCGCCGAGCGTAGTGCCTCAGAGAACCCCAGTGTGTCGCGATGCACTTCGCGCTGGTTGAGGAGGCACTTCTTGGACTCGTGCACAAACTCGATCGGATCCTCGATAGTAAGGATGTGATCGGAGCGGTTATCGTTGCAATGATTAACCATCGCAGCCAACGTGGTCGACTTACCCGAGCCGGTAGGCCCGGTAACCAGCACCAAACCACGCGGCAGCATGCACAGCTCGCGAAATACGCGCGGTGTCTGTAATTCTTCTAGCGTATGAATGAGCGTCGGGATGGTGCGAAAGACAGCCGCCGCACCCCGATTCTGATTGAAGACATTGACGCGAAAGCGCGCCAGGCTTGGAATCTCGAACGAGAAGTCGGTCTCGAGAAACTCCTCATAGGCCTTGCGCTGCTTGTCGTTCATGATGTCGTAGACCATGCTCTGCACGTCCTTATGGGACATGTCGGGCAAGTTGACGCGCTTCATGTCGCCATCGACACGAATCATAGGCGGCCCACCCGCCGACAAATGCAGATCGGAGGCCTTGTTCTTGACCGCAAACGCCAGCAATTGCGCGATGTCGAGCGCCATGAAGACTCCAGAAACAGCTTTGGGCACTATAGGCCGCGCACGACAACTCCTATGTTAAGCACCCCACAGATTCCTACAGACATCGCACTGGCCGGCCGCCTGCAGGCTGTGCGCGCTCGTATCGAGGCAGCCGCTATTGCTTTTGGTCGCGCCACCGCTGGCATCACCCTGCTGGCGGTCAGCAAGGGTCAGCCTGTGCAGCGTTTACAGGCCGCCGCTGCCTTGGGTCTTACCGAGTTCGGCGAGAATTATGTCAATGAGGCCGTGCCCAAAATAAAGGCACTGGCCGGGCACAAGGTGCGATGGCATTTCATCGGTCGAATACAGGCCAACAAAACCCGCCTGATCACCACGCATTTTGATTGGGTGCACGGCATAGACCGCATTGCCGTCGCACAGCGGCTCTCCGAGCAGCGCGATCCACAGATGCCGCCACTCAACGTGTGCGTACAGATCAACATTATGTTTGAGCAGAGCAAAGGGGGCTGCGCCGTCGCCAGTGCCCCGCCGCTGCTGGACGCCATCTTGGCATTGCCCAACCTCAAGCTGCGCGGCCTGATGTGCATGCTGCCCTATGCCGCCAGCGAACAGGTGCAGCACGACGGCTTTGGCCGGATGCGCAAGCTGTTTGAACAGACTCAGCGGCGCGGCATACCGCTGGACACTCTGTCCATGGGCATGAGCGACGATTTGGAGGCCGCCGTAGTCGAAGGCACCACACTGCTGCGCATCGGCACCGCGCTGTTCGGACCTCGACCCCAGCCGCCACCAGACTTGGCGCTGCCGTAGAATGTCCACATGGATACATTCGACACCCTGACTCTCGGTCTGATCGGCAGCGGCAACATGGGTCGCGGCCTGATCGGTGGTTTGATAGCACGCGGCCTGGCGCCCTCGCGCATCACCGTGTCGGACCTTAATACCGAGGCGCTGGCAGCGATGGCACGCGACTTCGGCGTCAACACCACCACCGACAACTTGCAGGCAGCCCGCGGTGCCTCGGTCGTCGTACTAGCCGTTAAGCCCCAGCAAATGGGGCCGGTTGTCGAAGCACTGCGGCCGGCATTCGGGCCACAGCCGCCGCTGTTGCTATCGGTGGCTGCAGGCCTTCGCATCGATGATCTGCGCCGCTGGGCGGGCGATGGCGTGGGCGTGGTGCGCAGCATGCCCAATCGCCCGGCCCTGATCGGTGCTGGCGCCTCGGGCCTGTATGCCGACAGTAGCGTGTCGTCGGCCCAACGCGAGCTGGCCACTGCCGTCATGCAGGCCACAGGCGTGGCCGTGTGGGTAGAGCGCGAAGAGGAACTCGATTGGGTCACGGCGCTGTCAGGCAGTGGTCCTGCCTATTTCTTCTTGCTGGCAGAGTTGATGGCGCAGGCAGCGGTGGCGCGCGGCATGTCCGCCGATACGGCGCAGCTGCTGGCCGCCCAGACACTGGCCGGCGCGGGTCAGTTGGTCGCGGCAGAGTTGTCGCCTGATCTGGCGCGCATGCGTGCTGAAGTCACCTCAAAGGGCGGCACGACCGAGGCGGCGCTGCGTCAGTTCGCCGAACTTCACCTGGATAAAACAGTCGCCGCAGCGATGGATGCTGCGGCGCGCCGTAGCGGCGAGTTGGCCGACTTGTTCGGCAAAGGCTAAAGACCATGCAGGTACTGCAGTTCCTGATCGAGACTTTCGCAGGGCTGGTGACCTTTGTGTTGCTGCTGCGACTGGTGCTGCAATGGTCGCGTGCAGACTTTCGCAATCCGATTGTCCGCGCAGTTCTGCAGCTGAGCAATCCGGTGGTGCTGCCGTTGCGACGCATCGTCCCCTCTTTGGGGCGACTCGACAGTGCCTCAGCGTTAGCCTTGCTGTTGGTGCTGACTGCCAAGCTGCTGGTGCTGCAGTGGCTACTGGAAGGCCTCACGATCACACCGCTGCGCTTGCTAATGCAGGTGGTGGTGCAGCTGGCGCAATCGGTACTGCATCTGTACCTGTGGGCCATCATGCTGCATGCGCTGTTGTCGATGCTCGCACCGGATAGCCGCTCGGCTGGGCAATCGTTGCTCTACAGCCTGTGCGAGCCCGTGCTGCGGCCCATCAGGCGAAAAGTCCCTGCCATCGCCGGGCTGGATCTATCACCACTATGGGCACTGATTGCAATACAAGTTGCGCTCATCGTTCTGCGCTGAAGCGAAACAGGCTGAAAATAAGGGCTTTTGCGCATACGAGACGCTGCGAAAAGCTTTTGCAGCGGGTATTTCCTATGTTATGTTTGCGCGCGATCACTT
This sequence comes from Pseudomonadota bacterium, assembly GCA_026398735.1. Lineage (GTDB taxonomy): Bacteria > Pseudomonadota > Gammaproteobacteria > Steroidobacterales > Steroidobacteraceae > ZC4RG30. The sequence goes on from JAPLSH010000005.1 coordinate 15,413, forward strand.
CTGCGGGGAGTTTCCCCCGCTAGAAAAACAACCGAACCTCGCAGGAGCATATCCAAAATGGCAAAGAAGGCTGGCCCTCCGACCAAGTCCGAAATTCTCGCAACTATTTCCAAGGACACCGAGCTCTCGCGCAAGCAAGTCAGCGCCGTGTTTGACTCGCTGCACGCAATCATCCGCAAGAGCCTGCGTGGCCACGGTCTGGTCACTCTGCCCGGCCTGCTCAAGCTCAAGGTCGTGAAGAAGGCTGCAACCAAGGCGAAGGAAGGCATCAACCCCTTCACCGGTGAGAAGCAGATGTTCAAGGCCAAGCCGGCCAGCAAGAAGGTTCGGGCGCTGCCGCTCAAGAACCTCAAGACGATGGTCAACTAAGACCTGTCGCTGCTCTGCAAAGAGTAAAAAAGGCCCGGAAAACCCAGTGTTTTCCGGGCTTTTTCTTTTGTGGCGATCAGTTGCGGGCGAACGCCAGCACCTGCTCCTGCAGTAAATCCAGCTTGCCGTGGAAGAAATGCCCCACGCCCGGCAACACCACCAGTTGCGGCTGAGCAGGCACCTGTTGCGACCACTGGATGACCTGCTGCGGATCTATGACCTCGTCGGCATCACCTTGCACAACCAGCCAGGGGCAAGGTGGTACAGGCACCTTGCTTGCGTCGGGATAATGCCGTGGCAATGCCGGCGCAATGGTGAACAGGCGTGCCACATCGGCACCGGCAGACTGTGTGCTGACATTGAAAGCCACAAAGCCCCCAAACGAAAAGCCTGCCAGCCAAGGCACAGCGCCAGGCCAACGTGCGCGGCCTGCCGCAAGCACTGCCAACGCATCTTGGGTTTCGCCTCGACCTTCATCCCAACTGCCGGCACTGCTGCCCACGCCGCGATAGTTGAACCGTAACGTCGGGATACCCAGCGAATGGAAAGTGCGCGCCAGCGTCGTGACAACTTTGTTGTCCATGGTGCCGCCATGCAGCGGGTGCGGATGGCAGACCACAGCAAAGTAGGCAGGGGCGGGCGCATCGGCGGCCAACGGGTCCTCGATGACTGCCTGCAGCACACCGGCAGGGCCGTCGACCTGCACCGGCTGTGCTGGCGCGCGACTCATGTGGCGTCGGGCTCGAAGTCCAGTGACGCTGAGTTGATGCAATAGCGCAGCCCCGTAGGCTCTGGGCCGTCATCGAACACATGACCCAGATGTGCCTCACAGTGCGCACAGGTCACTTCAGTGCGGATCATGCCGTGACTGGTGTCGCGATGACTGCGGACACGATCACCGGCCAGCGGCAACCAGAAGCTGGGCCAGCCACAGCCGGCATCAAACTTTTCCGCAGAGCGGAACAACTCCGTGTTGCAACATACGCAGCGATAAGTGCCCACCGCGGTGTGCGCCGCGTATTTACCGGTAAAGGCACGTTCGGTGCCCTTTTCCTGAGTCACGTGGTACTGCAGCGATGAAAGGCGCTTTTTCAGTGCGTCTTTGTTGGGTTTATCTGCGCTCATGCAAGGACTCCGTAGCCTGTGTCAGACGACAGCCGTGGCGAGCTTGACCAACAATTGGTTCAAGCGCCGTACGAACTCGCCGGGGTTCTCAAGCTGCCCCTGCTCGGTTAGCCGGGACTGATCAAACAGCAAGCGCGTGAGCGCCGCGAAATCATCATCGCCGAGTTTGGGCAGCAGCGCCAACAAGGGGTGTGACAAGTTCACTTCCAAACTTGCCTTGCCAGCGGGCAGATCACCGCGACCTGCAGCGGCCAGCATGCGACGCATCTGCTCGCTCAAGTCGTTGTCGTCACGGGTCAGACACGCCGGCGATTCCGTCAGTCGATCACTGGCCCGTACTTGCTCAATGCTGTCGCCCAACACGGCCGCCATGCGCTCAAACAAAGCCTGCTGCTCTGGTGTCGCATCCTTGGCTTCGGCCTTGGGCGGTGCATCGGCCAGTTCGTCCAAGCCCAGATCACCGCGCGAGGCGTCCTGCAGCTGCTTGCCATCGAACTCGTGCCACTGTCCGGTGATCCACGGATCAACTCGATCACCCAGCAACAGCACTTCAATGCCACGCGCACGCAGCCCTTCGATGAACGGACTGCTGCGCGCTGCGGCGCGACTCTCGGCCAGCACGTAATAGATACGCTTCTGGCCTGCCTTCATTCGCGCAACGTAGTCGGCCAACGACACGTTGTCGTCATCGGATTCGCTGTGGGTGCTGGCAAAGCGCAGCAGCGGCAACAACTTGTCGCGGTTAGCCATGTCCTCGCCCACACCTTCCTTGAGCACCTGGCCAAATTCCTTCCAGAAGCCGGTGTATTTCTCTGGCTCATCCTTGGCCAGCCGCACCACCAGATCCAGCGCACGCTTGGTCAGCGCGCCGCGCATGGCTTCTACCTCAGCATCCTTTTGCAGCAATTCACGCGATACGTTGAGCGGCAGATCGCTGGAATCGAGCACGCCTTTTACAAAGCGCAGGTACATGGGCAGAAACTGCTCAGCGTCGTCCATGATGAACACGCGCCGCACATGCAGCTTGAGTCCGCGCGCTGCATCGCGCTGCCACAGGTCAAAGGGTGCATTGGCCGGCAAATACAATAAGCTGGTGTACTCGCGGCGACCCTCGACCTTGTTGTGGCTCCAGGCCAGCGGCGCGTTGCTGTCGTGGGTGATGTGCCGATAGAACGCTTGGTACTCTTCGTCGGTAATGTCGCTGCGCGGGCGCGTCCACAGTGCCTGTGCCTGATTGACCACCTCGGTGTCCAGCGTAGCCTCGCCTTCCTTGGGCATGCGCACCGGAAAGGCGATGTGATCAGAATAGCGACGCACCAGCGTGCGCAGGCGCCAAGCATCGGCGAACTCTTTAGCGTCGTCCTTGAGATGCAGAACGATGGTCGTGCCACGCTGCGCGTGGTCGATGGTCTCGACGGTGTAATCGCCGTCGGCAGCAGATTCCCAGCGCACGCCGGCACTGGCCGGTTCGCCGGCGCGCCGTGACAGCACTTCGACCCTGTCAGCCACGATGAAGGCCGAATAAAAGCCAACGCCAAACTGGCCGATGAGCGCCGAGTCCTTCTGCGCGTCGCCGGTGAGCTTGCCAAAGAACTCTGCGGTACCGGACTTGGCGATAGTGCCCAGGTGCGCGATCGCCTCCTCGCGGGTCATGCCAACGCCGTTGTCGCGAATCGACACGGTGCCCTTGTCCTTGTCGGCCTCTATCCAAATACCCAGTTCGCTGCCGTCGTCGAGTAATGCGGGCTCGGACAGCGCCAGAAAGCGCAGCTTGTCGTTGGCATCGGAGGCATTGGAGATCAGCTCGCGGAGGAAAATCTCGCGATGGCTGTACAGCGAATGGATCATGAGCTTGAGCAGCTCACGAACCTCGGCCTTGAAACCGCGGGTCTCGGCGGCAGGGGCGGCAGTCTGGGCGTCGGTGGTCATGCATCACTCCGGAAGACGGACAAATCGTCTGCCGAAGGTGGGGCCGGAACAGGCCGGTTTCAAGAGCTGCCAAGCAGGCCCAGTAGCCTGCCCGCAGCAATGGCGGCTATTTCTTGCGCGGCGTGGCGCCGGTGTCTACATCCCAGCTACCGCGCACCTTGTCGGCCCAGCTGCGATAGCTGACCAAAGTATTCAGGTTGCGGCTCAAGGTGGCCTGGCGACCCCGACCGCGCTCACGGCGGGCCATCCAGTCTGCATAGAGCTCAGACGGTCCGGGGATGCGGATATCGACAGTGTCGTCGTCATCCCGGTGCAGCGATTGTGCGGTGTTCATGGCTGGCCTCGACGCGGTGTGGTGGCTCCACCCTGGAGCCCGTGTGCAAGCGAGACTACGACCCGCCCCACCGAGTCGCCGGACTTACATCACATCGCGGCAACAGCACGGCAAGCCAATGGCAACAGATTGCCGCTTGCCGGACACAGTTCACAGACAGGCTGCGTTATGTCATTTGACCAGTCGATAGCACGGCACATATTCGGTGCCCGGCAGCTTCATGCGCCCGGCAGCGACAAATCCGCGCAGCAGCTCATCGAGTGCCTGCACCACCTGCGGATCGCCATGCAGCTCATACGGACCCAGCCGCTCAATAGCTGCCAAGCCGTGTTCTTTGACGTTGCCCGATACGATGCCGGAAAAAGCACGGCGCAAATTAGCCACGCGCTCATGCAACGGCAGATCACGTGTCAGTTGCAGCGCACGCATCGACTCATGAGTGGCCACAAACGGATGCTGGAACTCTTCGGGCACATGCAGCAGCCAATTGAAGTTGTATGAATCGTTAGCGGTGCGACGCGCGCTGCGCACTTCGTTCATGGCCTGGGTTAATTCACGCGCCACCTGCGCCGCGTCATCGATGATGAAACGAATGTGCTGCAGCGCTTCATTGCCCAGCGTGGCGCCGATGAACTCGCGCAGCTGCACAAAATACGACGCGCTGGAGGCAGGCCCGGTCAGGATCAGCGGTACAACCTGAGCTGCATTGCGCGGATCGAGCAGGATGCCCAGCAGATACAGAATCTCTTCCATCGTGCCCGCGCCACCGGGGAACACCACCACGCCATGTGCCAGGCGCATGAAGGCCTCTAGGCGCTTTTCGATGTCGGGCATGATGACTAACTGATTGACGATCGCATTGGGCGGCTCGGCCGCAATGATGCCGGGCTCCGTCAGGCCGATATAACGACCATTGGCGATGCGCTGCTTGGCATGGCCGATGGTGGCGCCCTTCATCGGCCCCTTCATGGCGCCCGGCCCGCAGCCCGTGCACACATCCAAACCACGCAGGCCCATCTCATAGCCCACACGCTTGGTGTACTGGTATTCGGGCTCGTTGATTGAGTGACCACCCCAGCAGACGATGAGGTTTGGCTTGATTTTGCGCTCCAGCACGCGCGCGTTGCGCAGCACATGGAACACCGCGTTGGTGATCGAATCTGGCTTGGTCAGATCAAAGCGCGAGCCCTGCTGTATCTCATAGGCGATAAACACCACGTCGCGCAGCACCGCAAACAGATGCTCTTTGATGCCACGGATCATCTGTCCATCGACAAATGCTGAAGCCGGCGCATTGCTGATGCGCAGGCGGATGCCCCAAGGATGGCGCACCACATGCACATCAAAATGCCGAAAGCGGTCGAACAGCTCTTTGGCGTTGTCGCTGTCTGTGCCCGAGTTAAGTACCGCCAGCGCACACTTGCGAAACAGTGCATGCACCCCGCCGGCGCCTTGGTTGAGCAGCACCTGGATCTCGGATTGCGAGAGGTTTTCGAGGCTACCTCGTGGCCCGACGCTGGCATCCACCACTTCGGGCAGATCAATGATGGTTTCCATGCGGCGGTATGTCCTAGGGATAGATGTCGATGGGAATATCGGTGCGTGTCATCAACCAGATTTCGACCATGTCGGAGTTGGACACCGAGATGCAGCCGTCGGTCCAATCGTTGCGGTCATACCAAGCGGCGTCATGGCTGGGATTGTTAGGCCGGCCATGAATCATGATGGCACCGCCTGCGTCCCAGCCATTGGCCTTGGCACGTTTGACGTCTTGGTCACGCGGATAGGTCACTTGGATCGACAGGAAATACTCGCTGCGCGGATTGCGATAGCCGATTGAATAGCGGCCCTCAGGCGTACGAAAGTCGCCCTCGCGCTCTTTGTGACCTTCGGGCACCAGACCCAGTGCCACCTTGTAGCGGCGTAGCACTTCACCGCGATGCAACAGCTCAAGCACACGCTGCGCTTTGTGCACCACCAGCCGATCTGCTTGCGGCAGCGCCGCCACCCGCCGCTCTGCAGGCACGGCAGCTAGTGCTGGCGCCAAGGCCAGCAACACCATCAATACACACTGAACACTGCGCGACACCATCCGGCTCTCCGCCAAACACGTGAAAACAGTATAAGACCTCAACCGGCTGGCAGGTCTTCGACTCGCGGCACCACGACTCGCAAGCCCTGACGCAAGGCCGCAAAGTTGATGTCCGGGTTGTACTGCTGCAGCAGCCACACGGGGATCTGTGAAAAGCGTTGCGTCAGCGACCACAACGAATCGCCGGGCCTGGCAATGTAGACCTCGGTTCCGGCGATGCGGCGTTTGGCAAAGTACTCGGACTGCACCTGGCGGTGATAGTCACGCCGCAGCTGCTCATACTGCCCGCGCGCCACGCGCGTGAAGTCCACTTTGAGCTTGGCACCCAAGGGCAGCGCCGCAGCGGGCTTTAGAGTGTTGATCTGCGCCAACCGTGCTACTGGGATGTCCAACCAGTCGGCATGGCGCGCCAGTGTTTCGGCAGCGGCAACCCGCACGCTGTTATCGGCAGCCACGCTGTAGTCGATCGGATCGCCGCCATCGGTAGCCACCGGTGCACGCGGCACCGGACCTGCGGGCACTGCCGGCTCGGGTGCCACAGTAGGGGTGGGTTGCGGTTGCGTGTCGGCTGCAGCGAGTTTGACCTTGCCGTTCTTGGGTTGGCCTGCCAGCTTTTCCGTCGGCGCGAGCTTGGCTGCCAGCAGTTGTGGCGTCCAGGGCGTGCCTTGAGCCGGCAGACGCAACCGATATCCCTTAGGCACCACACGTTGGCCGCGCCACACACTGGGCAACAGCGCCGGATTGAGCTGCTTGAGTGTGCCGCGATCAATCTTGATCACGCGCTCCAGTGCGGCGACCGGTACAAAGGCCGGCACTTCAACCTCTGCAAAGCGCGCTTCAGGATGGCGGTCCAAGTTGCCGAAGTAGCGCTGTGGATTGCGATCAATCTCTAGCGCAGCCAGAAACGACACATAGAAGTTGCGAGAGGCAAAACCGAATGTCGTGCTCTTGTAGCCGCGCACAATGCGCACGATGTCATCGGTCTGCATTGCATCGCGCGCACGGCGCATGCCAGCTGCACCGTGGTTGTAGGCGGTCAGCGCCAGCGGCCAACTACCCAGCAATCGATAATTGAAGTCGAGCAGTTGTGCAGCGGCCTCGGTCGCACGAAACGGATCCATCCGTTCGTCCACGGCATCATCGATACGCAGAAAGCGCCGGCCGGTAGAGCGCATGAACTGCCACAGTCCGGCCGCACCCACCTTGGAATAGGCCGCCGCATTAAAAGACGATTCAACGTGGGGGAGCGCCGAGATCTCTGGCGGCAACCCCTTGCTGGCCAGCACATCGGCTATATGCGGACCCCAAGTGCCCGACCGCTGCATGCCCTCACGAAAGCGATCGGCTTGGCCCAATTGGAAGCGCACACCCTCTGCAGCCTGCACAAAGCGCTCAGGCGATGCCTCGTTGCCAAACATCGCACGCACCCGCGTGGCTTCTTCGTCATCGGGCTCGCCCTGCGCCATACGCCGCAGTACAGCGCGCCAGTGGTCACGCTGACCGTCGATCAGGTCGCGCCGGGCCGCGCTGCTGGCTTCAGGATCCAAATACACCGTGCCGTAGACCACGGCCAGGTTGTTCTCGTCGTGCAACAACCCTTGGCGCGTAGTGACCTGGGTATAGACACGCACCCAGAACTGCACATCGCGCTCTAGCTCTGGGGGGCGTGGGAGATCGGCGGGTGCTGCCTGCAGCGGTACGACACACAGCAGCAGGCAGACACTGATCAGAACATGCAGCAGCGAGAGTAGCGAGCGCTGCGGCGCGTCCAGACGACTAGGCTGGGGCAACAGCACTCAACCGCATTTAGAGTCGCCGCAGTTCAAGCAGGTCATGCAACCGTCCATCATGATGACGGCGGCAGTGCTGCACTTGTTGCACAGCTGCGCGCCTTCGGGGAAGTGCGGCTTGGCAAACGCATCCTGCTGACGCTGACGTGCATCGAACTCGGCGCGCTTGGTTTCGATCAGCTTGCGCTGATGCTCATCCAGGCCCACCGGACGCAGCATGCCGATCATCTGCAGGTGCTTCTCGATGACATGGCCCAGCTCGGCAATGATGGAGGCCATGAACTTGCCGCCCGGCTGCCAGTAGCCGCCACGCGGATCGAACACCGCCTTGAGCTCATCGACCAGGAAGGTGACATCGCCACCCTTGCGAAACACCGCCGATATGATGCGCGTCAACGCCACGATCCACTGGAAGTGATCGAGGTTCTTGGAGTTGATGAAGATCTCGAACGGCCTGCGCTGCTCGTGCTCGGTGCCCTCGTTGAGCACGATGTCGTTGATGGTCACGTACATCGCGTGGTCGGAGACCGGCGTTTTGATCTTGTAGGTCGAGCCGATCAGCATCTCGGGACGCTGGATCTCCTCGTGCATACGAATGACCGTGGCCTTGGGCGGCAACTCGGCCACCGCAGCAGCCGGCTTTTCGGCCGGCTTGCCCACACGGTATTTGACGATGCGTTTTTCGATCTTGAGCGAACTCATTGTGCATCCTCCGACTGCGTCGAGGTCTGGTACTTGCCGTAGTAGCCCTCTTTCAGGGCGTCATACAGGTTGGCGGCCGAGTGCATCTCGCCGTCGTACTCGATCTCTTGGTCGCCAGACACTTCGATGTCGCTGCCGTCGTCGAGCGTGAACACATACTTGGTGTTCTTAAGGTCTTCTTCCTTGACCAGCACGCCTTGGAACGCCTCGGGGTTGAAGCGGAAGGTGGTGCAACCCTTGAGACCCTTCTCGTGGGCGTATTGGTAGATGTGCTTGAAGTCGTCGTACTTGTAGTCGGTGGGCACGTTGGCAGTCTTGGAGATCGACGAATCGACCCAGATCTGCGCTGCCGCCTGAATATCGACGTGCTGCGCGGGCGTCACGTCATCGGCGGTGGTGAAGTACTCGGGCAGACGCTGCGAGGCCTCGGTGGAATGCGGCATGGCATCCGCATTGATGAGCTCGCGATAGGCCAGCAGCTCGAACGAGAACACATCGACCTTTTCTTTGGTCTTGCGGCCTTCGCGAATCACGTTGCGGAAATAGTGATGCGCAAACGACGGCTCGATGCCGTTGCTGGCGTTGTTGGCCAGTGACAGCGAGATGGTGCCGGTGGGCGCAATAGACGTGTGGTGCGTGAAACGCGCACCGGTCTGCGCCAGCTCTTCGACCAACTGCGGCGCGACTTCTGCAACGCGCTGCATGTAGCGGCTGTAGCGTGCATGCAGGATACGACCCGGAATGCGCGCACCGATCTTCCAGCCATCACGGGCCATCTCGGGACGCTTGCGCAGCATCTCGGCGCTGACCACGAACTCTTCGTTCATGATGGGCGCAGAGCCCTTTTCGCGTGCCAGCTCGAGGCCCGCTTCCCAACCGGCCACAGCCATTTCGCGCGACACCTGTTCGGTGAAGGCCACCGACTCGGGGCTGCCGTATTTCATGCCCAGCAGCGTGAGCGTGGAGCCCAGGCCCAAAAAGCCCATGCCATGACGGCGCTTGCGCTGGATCTCGTTGCGCTGCTGCTCCAGCGGCAGGCCGTTGATCTCGACGACGTTGTCGAGCATGCGCGTGAAGACCTTGACCACATCGCGGTATTCGTCCCAATCAAAGCGCGCCTGCTCTGTGAAGGGCTGCAACACAAAGCGAGTGAGATTGACCGAACCCAACAGGCAGGAGCCATAGGGCGGCAGCGGCTGCTCGCCGCAGGGGTTAGTGGCGCGGATGTTCTCGCACCACCAGTTGTTGTTCATCTCGTTGACGCGGTCGATGAGGATGAAGCCCGGCTCAGCAAAGTCATAGGTGGACGACATGATGACGTCCCACATGCGACGTGCCGGCAGCGTCTTGTAAACGCGGCAGGCCACTAGGCCATCAGCGCTAGTGACATAGCCGTCGTGCAGCGGCCACTCGCGCCATACGAACTTGGTCGCGTCGTCGAGATTATCTTTAGCTGAATCGTATTCTTTGAGGCCGAGCGGAAACGACAGCTTCCACTCGCCGTCTTCGCGCACAGCCTTCATGAACTCGTCGGTGATCAGCAGCGACAGGTTGAACTGGCGCAAGCGGCCGTTCTCACGCTTGACGCGGATGAACTCCATAGCATCGGGATGACCGACATCGAAGGTGCCCATCTGCGCGCCGCGACGGCCACCGGCCGACGACACGGTAAAACACATCTTGTCGTAGATATCCATGAACGACAGCGGGCCGGAGGTATAGGCGCCAGCGCCGGACACATAAGCGCCGCGCGGACGCAGCGTGGAGAATTCGTAGCCGATGCCGCAACCGGCCTTCAACGTGAGGCCTGCCTCATGCACCTTGCCAAGAATGTCGTCCATCGAGTCGCGCACGATGCCCGAGACGGTGCAATTGATGGTGGAGGTGGCGGGCTTGTGTTCCCACGCGCCGGCATTGGAGGTGATGCGACCGGCAGGGATGGCACCCTTGCGCAAGGCCCGCAGAAAACGCCCATGCCAATGCTCGCGCTGCTCCGGCGACTCGATGTCGGCCAGTGCGCGCGCAACGCGCAAATAAGTATCGTCCATGCTGCGATCGATGGCGGTACCGTCCTTGGAAGTAAGGCGGTACTTCTTATCCCAGATGTCTATGGACGCTTCCTGGAAGGAAATGCTGTCGACATCTTTGGGAACGATTTTGAGCAGGCTATTCATGAATTTAGTTTTCTCCCCGACGACGGCCGGCACCACAAGATGTTGTGTCCGGGTTAGGGAGACTAGATAAGCCCACCCCCCCTCGTCAAGTGAGTTTCATCGGCGCGCTAATCTAAATAAATCCATATAGAACAGATTGTTACAAAAATATTGCGGCCATTTTTGAAATACAAGTGCCTGCCGGCGTGCCGCCTGCCGGAAAACCACCGCCTCAACCTATTGTAGTAGGGAAACCACAGGTTCCCCACAGCCTATCCACAGGCTGCTGCACTTCAGCCCTGCTCTTGAAGCGCACTGGATCGTCCCAAGATCAGTGTCAAGCGCAGCACTGCGCAGCCCAATACACCTTGCGGAGATTCACTATGACTTTGCTCAATACCCACACCCGCGGCATTGCCAGCCTCATCCATCGCGACCTAGGCAGCCTGCTCAGTGCCGTGCCCGCCACAGCCTCTACGACCTACATCCCGCCGGTGGATGTGCGCGAAGAGGAGGACCGCTTTGTCATCGAGGCCGACCTGCCCGGTTTGGCGCCGACTGACATCGAGATCACCGCCGACAAAGGCGTGCTGACCCTGCGCGGCGAGCGCAAGGCCGACAAGCGCGACAACCGCGCCGGTTACGAGCGCATCGAGCGCGTCAGCGGCAGTTTTACCCGCCGCTTCACCCTGCCCGACAACGCGCAAGCGGAGCAGATCCGCGCCCGCTTCAACCACGGCGTGCTGGAGCTGACCATCCCCAAGCAGGCCGCAGTGCAGCCGCACCGCGTGCAGGTCGAAGCCGCCTGACCGCCACCACGGCCGGCGTGTGCGCTGCGCACGCCGGCTGCTATGCCAAGGGCTGCTGCGGTTAACATCAGCCCATGCACATCTATTTAGTCGGTGGCGCAGTGCGCGACGCACTGCTCGGACGCGAAGTCGCAGAGCGCGATTACGTGGTCACCGGCGCTACTGCGCAGCAGATGCTCGACTTGGGCTATCGCCCCGTCGGCCGGGATTTCCCGGTGTTTCTGCATCCAGACACCCATGCCGAACATGCGTTGGCGCGACGCGAACGCAAGACCGGCCCCGGTTATCGCGGCTTCGTCACCGAGTTCTCGCCCGACATCACCCTCGAAGAAGACCTGCTGCGCCGCGACCTGACCATCAACGCAATGGCCCAGGCCGATGATGGTTCGGTGATAGACCCCTACGGCGGTCAAACGGATCTGACCGCACGCACGCTGCGACATGTGTCGCCGGCCTTCAGCGAAGACCCGGTGCGCATCCTACGAGTGGCACGGTTTGCGGCGCGTTATGCGCCGTTGGGTTTCACCGTGCACCCGGACACCAACGCGCTGATGCAGCAGATGGTGCAGGACGGCGAAGCGGCGGCACTGGTGGCCGAGCGCGTGTGGCAAGAGACTGCACGCGCATTGGATGAACCACGTCCCGATGTGTTTATCCAAGTGCTGCGCGAGTGCGGCGCTCTGGCAGTGATCTTCCCTGAAGTCGAGGCGCTGTTTGGCGTGCCGCAGCCGCCGCAGTGGCATCCGGAAATAGACACCGGCGTACATCTGCTGCTGTGCCTGCGTCGCGCCGCAGACCTGCAGGCCCCCCTGTCTGTGCGCTTTGCCACACTGGTGCACGATCTGGGCAAGGGCATCACCCCGCGCGAACACTGGCCCAAACATCATGGTCACGAGGCCACCGGCGTGCGTCTGGTGGAGCAACTGTGCGAGCGCCTGCGTCCGCCCACTGCGCTGCGCGATCTGGCGCGACTGGTCTGTCAGCACCACACCAACATCCATCGCGCCCGGCAACTGCGCGCCGATACGCTGCTCGAACTACTGAGCAAGTGCGATGCGCTGCGCCGGCCCGAGCGTTGGAGCGAGTTGCTGCTGGCCTGTCAGGTTGATGCGCAGGGCCGCACTGGCCTGGAGCACCAGCCTTATGCGCAGCGCGACTATCTGGAACAGGCGCGTGCAGTAGCTGCGGCCTGCGTGCTGACTGACAGTGAGCGCGACACGCTGGCAGGGCCAGACATCGCGCGCGTGCTGCAACAGCGTCGACTGGCCGCACTGCAACTGCTGCGCGACACAGCACCAGCCTGAGTCGCTACAAGCGTTCCAGCAGATCCTGCACGGCAAAACCGGTCAGCGGCGTATGCCAGTTGCGACCCAGCGCGATCACTTTGAATGACTCGCCCATCGCCTCGGGCATCAGCAGTTCTCGCGCTTCGGTAAGCCGCCGCGTACGTGCCACGCCCTCAGGCGCTGCGGCAATCAAGGTCTCGATGCCGGTGCCCAGCAAAAAACCCATCTGCGTGGTGAAGCCCAGCACCTGCAGTCCGCAGTCATCAGCGGCTTCGGCGACGCGCGTGAAATCAACCCACGCTGTGATGTCCTGCAAACCCGGCAACCACAGCGGATCGTCATGCGCACGCTGGCGCCAATGGCAACGCAAGGTGCCGCCATCGCGTGCGGGTTGGTAGTACTGCGCACGCGGCAGACCATAGTCGATGAACAGAGCCACCCCGGCCTGCAACTGCGCGGTCACTGCGGCGACCCACGGACCGGCGCGAAGACACAGCTCCGAGGCATAACCTGCCTCCAGCGGCTGCGGCAATTGCGACTGCAGGCGCAGCACCTCGGCAGCCAGCGACGCCGTGGCCGGTCGTGATTGCCACACCAACGCACCCGCTGTATCTAGCGTCACACCGCGTTCAAGCACCTGCCCATCGGCGCCCATAACAAAGCAGTCGCAAGGCAGCGCATCGAGCACTTCGTTGGCCAACAACACACCACGCCAGCCCTGTGCCGGCGGAGCATCCAGCCACTGCACACGATCGGCCAGCGCAGCTGGCAAAGTGGCCAATAATTCTTGCTGACGCTGACGCAGATCTGCACTGACCTCCAAAATTAAATAGCGCTGCGGCAGAGAGTCGGCCTGCGCCAGCGCCTGCAGTACATCAAAGGCGAGCCGGCCACTACCGGCGCCCAGTTCCAGCACGTCGCCACCGCCAAGCGTGCGCAGTACCTGCTCACACTGCCGCGCCACACAGCCGCCGAACAAGGGCGACAACTCTGGCGCGGTGGTGAAGTCGCCGCCGGCACCGAGCTTGCGCGCACCAGCGCTGTAATAGCCCAAACCCGGCGCATACAGCGCCTCATCCATATAGCGCGCGAAGCCCAACCAGCCACCCTGCCCAGCCAGTACCGCCTGCAGGTGCGCCTGCATGCGCTGCAACTGCGCTTGCTGATGCAGGTCGAGGTTATCCGTCATAAGATTGTCCAATGAACCAGGCCCTGCAAGACAAAGTGGTATTGATCACCGGCGGTGCGCGCCGTGTCGGTAGCGCTATCGTGCATGCGTTGCATGGTGCCGGTGCACGCATCGCCATCCATTACCGCAGCTCTGTTGAGGAGGCCGCCAAACTTGCCGCGGCTCTTGAATCCGTGCGGCCCGGCAGCAGCTTGCTGTTGCAGGCGGATCTGCTGGATGTAGCGCAGTTGCCGGGCTTGGTGCAGCGCACGCTGACGCACTTTGGCCGGCTGGATGTGCTGATCAACAACGCTTCTAGTTTCTATCCCACACCGGTTGGCGAGATCACGCTGGCACAGTGGGATGACCTGATGGGCACCAATCTCAAAGCACCGCTGTTTCTGGCGCAGGCGGCAGCGCCGGCGCTGCGCAGCAGCCAAGGCTTGGTGCTCAACATCGCCGATATCCACGGCCTGCGGCCGCTCAAAGCGCACCCGGTATACAGCGCAGCCAAGGCGGGATTGATCTCGTTGACCCATAGCCTGGCCCGGGAACTGGCCCCCGACGTGCGCGTCAATGCGATTGCGCCGGGGCCGGTGTTGTTCCCCGAGCAGGGCGTGAGCGAAGAACGCCAGTCCGACATCATCGCGCGCACCTTGCTGGGCCGTCGCGGCAGTCCAGAAGATATCGCCCAAGCGGCGCTGTTTTTTGCAGCCCATGCGCCCTATGTCACCGGCCAAGTGTTGGCGGTGGACGGCGGTCGCAGCGTCAAAGCCTGAGGGGCTCACGCCGCCGCAAGATCCAGTGCTTCGCGATACAGCGGATTAGCGTCGCGATCAAACGCAGCCCACAACTGCGCCATACTCAAGCCACGCGTTGGATGCAGCAGATCGGGAGCAATCTCGGCCAACGGCCCCAGCATGAAGCCCCACTCGAGCAAACTGGGTCTTGGCAGCACGATGCCGTCGTAGGTGCCCACCAAATCGCCAAACAACAGCACATCCAGATCCATCGCGCGCGGTTCCCAGCGCGGCGCGTTGGGCGGTCGGCCGCACAAGGCCTCGATGTCCTGCAAGCGTGACTTGAGCGTGGCCAAGCCATCGCTCACTGGCAACTCGACCACGAAGTTGATGAAGTCCGGGCCTTCAAAGCCCACTGCCGCATTGCGCCAGCAGGCTGACCAGCGCGCGCCCGGATAGTGGCGTTTGAGTTCGCGCGCGGCGCGCAGCAGGTTGGCCTCGGTGTCGAGGTTGCTGCCCCCCGACACAAAGGCGCGCACGCTGCTCACGCAGACGGCGCAGCGCGATGACGCTCGAGCGTGATGCCCACATCGCGTGAACCGCGAATCGCACCGGGCTTGTTGACGGTCAGACGAATCCACGCAATGTCGAACTCGGCAAGCAAGGTCATGGCCAGCCGATGACCCAGCGTCTCGACCAGCTTGAACTCGGCCGCCTCCACAAAACCGATGGTGCGCTTGGCGATGCTTTTGTAGTCGACCGTATCGATCACATCATCTTGTTGCGCAGCGCGCGCGCAATCGACAGGTATTTCCAGATCGATAACCACCGTCTGTTTGACGTGGCGCTCCCACTCGATAAAGCCGATGGTGGTTTGGATGGCGAGCCCGCGCAGAAAAACGCGATCGGCGTACTGGTTCATGCTGTGTGTCGGTCCTGGTTGAGATCAGTGAGCGGCCACTGCGCACGCGCAGTGATCGCCAGGTCGAAGCTGCCTTCGCCGCGCTTGAGACGCAGCAGGCCCGCCACCGCGATCATCGCCGCGTTGTCGGTGCAGAATTCGATGCGCGGATGATAAACGCGGCCGCCCCTGGAGCGCAGCAGCGTTGCAAGACCGGTGCGCAGCGCCAGATTGGCACCGACGCCGCCCGACACCACCACATCGACAAGGCCAGTGGCCTCCACTGCGCGTGCGGTCTTGCGCAGTAGTGTGTCAACGATGGCGTCTTGAACGCCGCGGGCAATGTCATTGCGGCGTCGATCATCTAACGGCTGGGCGCGCGCCGCCAGCGACACAGCGGTCTTGAGTCCCGAGAAACTGAACTCCAGCCCGGGGCGGTCGAGCATGGGCCGCGGAAAAACAAAGGCGCCCGCGCGGCCGTCACGCGCCAGTCGCGCCAACTCCGGGCCGCCCGGATACGGCAGACCCAGCAGCTTGGCGGTCTTGTCGAAGGCCTCTCCGGCCGCATCGTCGCGCGTTTCGCCCAGCAGCTCGTACTCACCCAGACCCGCCACCCGGATCAGCATCGTGTGACCACCGGACACCAGTAGCGCCAGATGCGGAAACGGCGGCGGCTCATCCTCGAGCAGCGGCGCCAGCAGATGGCCCTCCAGATGGTGCACAGCAATCACCGGCAGCCCGCGGGAAAAGGCAAAGCCCCGCGCCAGTGCCGCGCCGGTCAACAGCGCACCGACCAGGCCGGGACCGGCCGTATGGGCCACACCAGAGAGCTGTTCGGGGGTCGTGTCGGCCTCGGCCAAGGCCTGGCGCAGCAACGGCAGCAGGCGGCGCAGATGATCGCGGGAGGCCAGTTCGGGCACTACCCCGCCATAGGCGCGATGCAACTCTATCTGGCTGAACAGCGCATGCGAGAGCAACCCGCGCTCCTCGTCCAGGACCGCGACAGCACTCTCGTCGCAGGACGATTCAATGGCCAATACACGCAGCGCCATGGCGTTTGCGGCTCAGCCTGCGGCAGTGTCAACGGGACTCATGTGTGCCATTGTGAACCAGAGGCGCGATCAGGCTTTGCCTTTTTGGACTGTGGCACTTACTATCCCACCCCCATTTTGTCCATCTAACGTGGTTCGAGGTTTCGATGCCGAGCGTGCGAGTTCGCGAGAACGAATATTTCGACGTCGCCCTGCGACGCTTCAAGCGTGCCTGCGAAAAGGCGGGCGTGCTGTCCGAACTGCGCCGTCGCGAGTTCTATGAAAAGCCGACCCAAGAGCGCAAGCGCAAGAAGGCGGCCGCTGTAAAGCGTCACCTCAAGCGTTCGTCGCCGCGTCCGCCGCGCCCCGCGCGCGCCTGACGCACATGACCCTCAAAGAGCGTATTACCGACGACATGAAGTCGGCCATGCGCTCGGGTGAAAAAGAGCGCCTAGCCACCATCCGGCTGGTGCTCTCGGGCATAAAGCAGCGGGAAGTCGACGAGCGCATCCTGCTCGACGACACTCAAGTGCTGTCGGTCATCGAGAAGATGACCAAGCAGCGCAAAGAGTCCATCACCCAATTCGAGGCCGGCGGCAGAGCCGACCTTGCGGCCAAAGAGGCTGCCGAAATGGCAGTGCTGCAGGCCTATATGCCCGAAGCAATGTCCGAGGCCGAACTTGCCACGCTCATTGATGCAGCGGTTGCCTCTACCGGAGCTGCCAGCATCAAAGATATGGGCAAGGTCATGGCGCAGGTCAAAGCCGCTGCAGCCGGGCGGGCCGATATGGCCGCCGTAGGCGCCCTTATCAAGGCGCGGTTGTCGGTCTGATGGGTCGCGGCATCCTGCTGGCGCTGTTGCTGGTGGTGGTTGCGATCATCATTTTGGGCTTTGTGCGCCGCCGCCCCTAGTCGTGCTCTTTAGTCGTGCGCTCTAGGCGGCATGGGCCGCAAGCGCTGTAGAGCGGCGCAGCCACAACGTAGTGATCGCACTGGTCACCAGCAAACCCGACAGCAGCAGCAGGCCACCCGAAAAACTACCGGTGGCATTTTTGACCAATCCCACCGCATACGGCCCGACAAAACCGCCTACAGCGCCCAGCGTGTTGATCAACGCGATGCCGGCCGCCAGCGCACTGCCACTTAAAAACCGCGGCGGCAAGGCCCAAAACGGGCCGCGGCTGCTCAGGTCACCCACCGCCGCCACCGTCAGCGCCAGCAAGCCGAGCACCGGCGAGGTAAACCACGCGCTGGCCGCAAAGCCCGCTGCACCCAAAAAGCTAGGGCCGGCCACATGCCAGAAGCGCTCGCCTGTGCGATCAGAACTGATGCCCAGCACCACCATGCCGACAGCCGCCGCCACATAGGGCACCGCCGACAGCAGACCCACCATCAGATCGCTCTGCCCTGACAGGCCCTTGAGGATTTGCGGGATCCACAGCGTCAGCCCATAGCTGCCGCACTGGCAGGCAAACAGCGAGAAACCCAGCAACCACACAGTGGGATGCGACAGCACGCGCCAAACAGGCAGGTTGCGCTGCCCGGCCACGGCGGCATTTTCGGCGGCGATATGCGCGATGAGCGCCTCTTGTTCGGCCGGCGCCAGCCAGCGCGCCTGGCGTGGCGTGTCGGGCAGCACGCGCCACACCACAAAACCCAGCACGACCGCCGGCAAGCCCTCCAGCAGGTACAGCCACTGCCACCCGGCCAGACCTTGCAAGCCATTCATCTGCAGCAGCGCTCCGGCCAGCGGCGCGCCCAGGACCGTCGACAGTGGAATGCCGATCATGAACCACGACACGGCCCGTGCACGCTGCGCGCGCGGGTACCACTGCGCCAAGTAATAGATAACGCCCGGCAGAAAGCCCGCTTCTGCCACGCCCAGCACAAAGCGCAGCACATAAAAGCTGGTCGGACCTTGGACGAACATCATTGCCGTGGACACCAAGCCCCACGTGACCATGATGCGAGCGATCCAGCGGCGCGCGCCGACCCGCGCCAGCACCAGATTGCTGGGCACCTCGAACAGCGCATAGCCGATGAAGAACACCCCGGCACCAAAGCCGAACACCGCCGGGCTAAAGCCCAGATCCCGGTTCATCTGCAAGGCTGCGAAACCGACGTTGACGCGGTCCAACCACGAGACCACGTACAACAGCATCAAAAAGGGCACCAGACGCCAGGTGACTTTGCTGCACGCACTCTCTACTGCCGTTTGCATCCTGCTCTCCCCCACCTCGGTTAAACTCGGCCCATGTCCGGCCGCATCCCCCAGCAGTTCATCGACGACCTTCTGGCGCGTGCCGACATCGTCGAGCTGATTGGCTCGCGTGTCACGCTGAAGAAGGCCGGTCGCGAATATCGCGCCTGTTGCCCCTTCCACAACGAAAAGACGCCGTCGTTCTGGGTCAGCCCAGCCAAGCAGTTCTACCACTGCTTTGGCTGCGGTGCGCATGGCAGTGCACTGGGCTTTCTGATGAATCACGACCGACTGCCCTTTCCCGAGGCTGTCGAAGAACTCGCTTCGCGCTTGGGCGTTGAGGTGCCGCGCGAGAGCGGTCCAGGGGGCGCAGTCGAGCGCCCCGGTGAAGACCTGTACACCGTACTCAGTGACGCGGCGCGTTGGTTCCGCGAAGAACTGGCGCGTACGCCCAAAGCCCGTGACTACGCCGCGCGGCGCGGCCTTGATGCCGGTTCACTGGAGCGCTTTGGCATCGGCTATGCGCCCGCCTCTTGGAACGACCTGCTGCGCCACTTTGCCACCAGCGACGCAGCGCGCCAGCGGTTGGCAGAGGTGGGCCTGATCATCGAGCGCGATCGCAGCGGCGATGAAGCGCGGCGCGGCAGCGAAGGCTGGTATGACCGTTTTCGTGACCGCCTGATGTTCCCAATCCGCGATGCGCGCGGCCGCGTGCTGGCGTTTGGCGGTCGCATCATCGACCAAGGCGAACCCAAGTACCTCAACTCGCCCGAGACCGCGCTGTTTCACAAAGGCCGCGAGCTGTACGGCCTGTACGAAGTACGCCAGAGCCGCGCCACCATCCGCCGTCTGTTGGTGGTCGAGGGCTATATGGACGTGGTGCGCTTGCATCAGGCGGGTATCGCCTATGCGGTAGCCACGCTGGGCACGGCCACCACTCCCGAACATCTCAAGCGCGCGTTTCGTGTGGCCAGCGAAATCATCTTCTGCTTCGATGGCGATCGCGCTGGTCGCGCTGCGGCTTGGCGCGCGCTCAACAACGCCTTGCCGGAAGCACAGGCCGGTCGCGAACTGCGCTTTCTGTTTCTGCCCGATGGTGAAGACCCGGACACGCTGGTGGGCAAAGAAGGCGCTGCGGCATTCGAAGCCCGCTATGCCGATGCACTGCCGCTGTCCGAATATCTGGTGCAGCACCTGCTGGCCGAAGTAGATGTCAGCCATGCCGACGGCAAGGCACGCTTTGTGGCGCAGGCCAAACCGCTGCTCGAACGTGTGCCCGACGGCCCCTATCGCGAGTTGCTGCTGGACCGGCTGGCAACAGCCATCAGCGTGCGGCCCGAACGCTTTTTGCAGATCGTAGGTCCAGTGGCCCACGTGGCTTCCACGGTCGGACCCGAACAGCGTCAGCGGCTGCCGCAAGTGGCTTTAAGCGCCGGTCGCGGTCCTTTGGTGCGTCAGGCTGTACAAAGCCTGCTGCATTTTCCCAGCATCGCCTCGCAGGTGTCACCGGCACATGTTGCGCCGCTGCGTGCACTGGGCAATGCCGGTGTCGATGCGCTGTGCGATCTACTCGATGATCTGCACGCACGTCCGGCCACCAGCACTGGCCAAGTACTGGAGCGTTGGCGCGACGGGCCACTGGGTGACCGGTTGTCACGGCTAGCGCAAAGCGAACAGATGCTGGATGACCCGCAGGCGGCAGCTAACGAATTGGTCGTGGCAGTGCGCAAGTTGCTCGATGGCGCAGCCACCGCAAGACTGGATGAGCTCATCGAAAAATCCCGCAGCAGCGAATTGAGCGCCGAGGATAAACGCGAGCTGAGCACGCTCATGGCAGCGCGGCCGCGCGGCTAATTACACGTGCGCGCCATACTGCATGCCGACATGGACGCGTTCTTTGCGTCGGTCGAGCAGCACGACGATCCGACGCTGCGCGGCAAGCCGTTGGTGGTCGGCGGACGCGGTGGGCGCGGTGTGGTGGCTGCGGCCAGCTATGAGGTGCGCCGCTTCGGCGTGCGCTCAGCTATGCCGATGCGCCGGGCACTTCAGCTGTGTCCGCAACTGGTATGTGTGCCGCCCCGTTTTGCGCGCTATCAGCAAGTGTCGGCGCAAGTGTTCGCCGTGTTCCATACCTACACGCCCTTGGTCGAAGGCCTGTCGCTGGACGAAGCGTTTCTGGATGTCACGCAGAGTCGATCCTTGCATGGCGAGCCTGTCGGCATTGCGCGCGCTATCAAACAGCAAGTATTGGCCAACACCGGCCTGACCGTCTCAATCGGCGTTGCAGCCAACAAGCTGATGGCCAAGATCGCCTCCGATCTACAAAAGCCCGATGGACTCACCGTGGTGCCAGCCGGTCAGGAGCAGAGCGTACTGGATCCACTGCCGGTGGAACGATTACCCGGATTGGGCGGCAAGCGCGGCGCAGCACTGCGTGCTGCGGGCATCACGACGCTGGGCCAATTGCGCCAGTGCAGCGATGCACAACTGCTGCCGCTGTTTGGCCGGCACGCAGCGCAACTGCGCGAACGTGCGGCAGGTATCGACTCGCGCCCGGTCGTCCCTGAACGCGATGGCAAGTCGGTCAGTGCAGAGCAGACGTTTGATCAAGACCTCGCCGACCCGGCCGCGATGCGCAACGCGGTGTTACGACTGGCCGATCGCACGGCGGCGCGACTGCGAGCGCGGGGCGCGCTGTCACGCAGCGTGCAATTGAAAGTACGCGAAGCCGATTTCACCACGCATACGCGACAACGCCCGCTGTCCCCACCCGACAACAGCTCGCGCGCCCTGGGCGAGGGCGCGTTGACCCTGCTGGAGCAATGGCGCAAAGAGCACCCTGGCGCACGATTGCGCCTGCTGGGCGTGGGCGCCGGCGATCTGACTGAAGACACCCCGCAGCCGGACTTGTTCGCCAGCCTGCCGGCCCCCGGCGACGCGCGGTTGGACGCCACGCTGGACCGGATCCGCGAGCGCTTTGGCAGTGGTGCGGTGCAACGCGCCGGACTGTTGCCCCGCAAGCCCTGACAGCTGCCCCGATCAGCGTGCGTCTGGTATAATCCACGGTTATCTCGCACGGGGTGCCGCACCCCACCGACCCGCGACTCCCGAGGCCCTCTGATCCGCCGGAAGCCATCATGACGCGCAAGACCGCCACCAAGACCGCACCCCGCAAAACCACCGCCAAGCCGGCTACCAAAGCCGCCGCCAAGCCAGTCGCCAAGAGCGCTGCCAAGCCGGCCGCCAAAAAGCCAGTAGCCAAGACGGTGGCCAAGCCGGCCGCCAAAAAGCCGGTAAGCCGGCCGCCAAAAAGCCGGTTGCTAAACCTGTTGCCAAGGCAGCCGCCAAAAAGCCGGCCGCCAAACCCGTTGCCAAGCCGGCCACCAAGGCCGCTGTCAAACCAGCCACCAAGACGCCCGTTAAGGTAGTCGCCAAGCCGACAGCCAAAGCAGTCGCCAAACCCGAGGTGGCGAAAATCGCCAAGTCCGCTCCCAAGGCAGTGCCTATAAAGGCCGCCAAACCCGCTCCTGCGCCCAAGGCAGAGCCAGCCAAGTCCGCCACAACCAAGGCCGCCCCAACCAAGGCAGCCCCAAACAAGGCCGCCCCAACCAAGGCTCCCAAATCGGCGCCAGCAGCCAAAGCTGCTGCGCCGGTAGCCGCAAAGCCTGCTGCTCCCGCCAAGGCCGCGCCGCCTGCCAAGGCCGCAAAGCCAGCGCCAACAGCCAAGGCCGCAAAGCCAGCGCCAACAGCCAAGGCCGAAGCCGCTGCGCCCGCTGCGGCACCCGAGCGCGTCGCAAAGCGTGCGCCGGCCGCACCGCCGGCCGATCCGCAGCGCCTCACCGAAGTGCAGCGCCGCGCGCCTCTGAAAGACGAGGAGCGTCAGGGTCAGCTCAAGCTGCTGATCGCGCTGGGCAAGGAACAGAATTACCTCACCTACTCTCAGGTCAACGACCATCTGCCCTCAGAGATCGTCGATCCGGAGCAGATCGAGGACATCGTCAACGTGCTCAACGAGATGGGCATCCCTGTCCACGAGCGCGCGCCCGACAATGCACCGCTGCTGGCAACCGATGCCTCAGCGCCGGCCGACGAAGAAGCCATCGAAGAAGCAGCGCAGGCGCTTGCCGCGCTGGATGCCGAGCTAGGCCGCACCACCGACCCGGTGCGCATGTATATGCGCGAGATGGGTACGGTTGAACTGCTGACGCGCGAGGGCGAGATCAGCATCGCCAGGCGCATCGAAGATGGTCTGTTCGGCGTCAAGCTAGCGCTGTCGAGCCACCCCGCCACCATCACGCATGTGATCACTGCCTACGACGCCTTCAAGGCCGGTCAGGGTCGCATCATCGACGTCATCGTCGGCTTCATCGATCCCAATGCGCCTGATGTCATCGCGCAGCCGCAGAACCCGACCAAGCTCGAGGTCGCAGCGCCCGGTGCAGCCGAGGAAGAGGAAGAGACCGAGGAAGGCGCCGAGGAAGAGGAAGTCGTCGACACCGGCCCGGATCTGGAAGAAGCCGCTGCGCGCTTTGCCAAGATCGCCAAGCTGCACGCTCAAGTGCTGACAGGCATCACCAAGAACGGTGCTCGCGACCCCAAGACCATGAAGGTGCGTAAGCAATTGTCAGACGAGTTCATGGAACTCAAGCTGGCGCCGCGCATGTTCGACGGTCTAATCCAAAAGCTGCGTGCGCAGGTCGACCAGATCCGCAAGCTCGAGCGCGAGACCATGGCGCTGGCCGTGCGTGATGCAGGCATGTCGCGCAAAGACTTCGTCGCCACCTTCCCGCGCAACGAGACCAACACCGAGTGGCTCGAAAAGCACCTGGGTGCGCGCAAGTTCGCTGCATTGACGCAGAAGGTGCGCGACGACATCGCCGCCCGCCAAAAGCTGCTGTCCGACATCGAGACACACCTCAAGCTGTCGATCAACGAAGTCAAAGAGATCAATCGCGAGGTCTCGGTGCACGAGGCCAAGGCCCGTCGCGCCAAGAAAGAAATGGTCGAGGCGAACCTGCGCTTGGTCATCTCCATCGCCAAGAAGTACACCAACCGCGGTCTGCAGTTCCTGGACCTCATCCAGGAAGGCAACATCGGTCTGATGAAGGCGGTCGACAAGTTCGAATACCGCCGCGGCTACAAGTTCTCGACCTATGCCACATGGTGGATCCGTCAGGCCATCACGCGTTCCATCGCCGATCAGGCGCGCACCATCCGTATTCCGGTGCACATGATCGAGACCATCAACAAGCTCAACCGCATTTCGCGGCAGATGCTGCAAGAGATGGGTCGCGAGCCGACGCCAGAAGAGCTGGCCGTGCGCATGGAAATGCCCGAAGACAAGGTGCGCAAAGTCCTCAAGATCGCCAAGGAGCCCATTTCGATGGAGACTCCGATCGGCGATGACGAAGACTCGCACTTGGGCGACTTCATCGAAGACACCTCTATCGCTTCGCCCATCGAGCAGGCCACCACCGAGTCACTGCGCGAGACCACCCATGCGGTGCTGTCGCAGCTGACCCCGCGGGAAGCCAAGGTGCTGCGCATGCGCTTTGGCATCGACATGAATACCGATCACACCCTCGAAGAGGTCGGTAAGCAGTTTGATGTCACACGTGAGCGCATCCGCCAGATAGAAGCCAAGGCGCTGCGCAAGCTGCGTCACCCCAGCCGCAGCGAGCAGCTGCGCAGCTTCCTCACCGAAGACTGATGGTGCCTAAGGTGCGGAGGCCTGCGCTGCAGCCTCCGCATCCATCATCGATTGCAACACGCGGCGGCCCATCACGGCCGTCGTGTCGCTGCGCAGCATCAGCTCTGTGGGCACTTCATCCATCGTGCTGATGATCTTCTCTATCGCTTCGGTGGCGAACACATCTTCGGCAATCACGGGTTTAAGGTAGTCGACCATGAACTCCACGCCGGCGCTGTCAGTGGACCCCATCGCAAAGAAATAGTTGGTGGTGTGGCGCGTCCCCGGCGTCACCGCATGCCAGACGCGGCTATCGGCCAGCGGCTTACCTGCATCGGGCAAACCCTGCGCCACCCAACTATCGCCAACACCGGCATGAAAGCCCGGAAAGAAAAAGTCCAAACCTGACACCCGGTCCACCAGACCATGGTGACCGAAGCGCTCGCGGATGGCGGGTGTGGGCGACGTGTTGACCATGGTGCGGCGGCTGCGTAAGCGCCGTGCATCCAGGTCGCGCACCTCAGGTGTGGCCGCGTCATCGGCAGTGCCGATACTGCCGCCGTGCAGGTAACCCAGGTGCGTCAGGTCCAGCAGATTGTCGTTGAGCAACTGATAGCGACCGCTGACGTGCGTGTAATAAAAAGGCTTGGCGTGAAAGTCTGCGCCGCTGCGATAGCCGATCTCTTCCAGCGTCGGAATCAGTGACTCATCGGCCTTGGCCGGATCACCGGGCCAGATCCACGCCCACAAGCCGCGCTCCACCAGCGGATAACTACGGATCGACAGCACGCCCGGCACCGTGGTCTGACTGGGCACGAAAGTACATTTACCATCGGCGCCGAAAGTAATGCCGTGATAGCCGCACTGGATGGCATCGCCCACGCGCTTGCTGTCGCCCAGAGGAAAGTGCCGGTGTGGGCAGCGACCATCAACAGCCACCGCTGTGCCATCGGCCTTGCGATACAGCACCACCGGCTGGTTCAGGATCCAGCGACTGAGCAGCGGCTCACCAATCTCATTACAAAACGCGGCGACATACCAGCCATTACGCGGTGCAAAGCTGCCTTGTTTGAAGGGATACATCGGTGACCTTAAGGCTTGCGGGCGCTGACCAGCGAATAATAGCCGCCGCCTGTGGTCTGCGACGACACATCGACAAAGCCAGCGGCCTCCAAGAACCCGCGCAGTTCAGTCAACGTGTACTGACGTCCACGCGTACCCTGCAGCATCAGCATCGAAAAGCAGGCCGTAGTGAGTGGGCCGCAGCCATCCTCATCCATGAGCATCTCGTGCAGCAGGATGTGCCCGCCCGCTGGCAGCGCTTCAAACGACTTGCGTGCCAGCAGCAGGCAAGTGGCATCGGACCAGTCATGGAAGATGTTGGATAGGAAGTGCGCGTCATAGCCGGTGGGCCACGCTTCGGTGAACATGTTCACCGCCTGTGTGCGCACCTGCGCTGCCACGCCCGCTGCTGCGATGTAGGTATCGGCTTCGGCACAGATCGCCGGTATCTCCATCACCGTCGCTGCAAGGCCGGCATGCGCACGCGCCAGCTCGATCGAAAAGATTGCCGAGCCACCGCCGACATCCAGCACGCTGCCGACTGAGGCAAACAGCGGCTGATCAGCCACTGCCAGCGCGGCCGCCCGGCTGTGGGCGTTCATATAGGCGGTGATTGTCGCCGCCAGTCCCGACGGCATCTCGCCGCGCTCCCATTCATCCACAGCAGATTGATGGCTGTCGGGCTTTTGCCCGGTGCGCAACGTTTCCAGCAACTGTTCGTGCAGCGCATTGCGCTGGCCATGCCTCTGGATCAGCGGACCGTAGTAACCCTGTGCCTGCGGATGCAGCCAGGTGCGCGCCACAGCAGTGGCCTGCCATAGCCCTTCGCGGCGCTCAACCATGCCCAGTCCCGCCAGCACACCCAGGTGGATGTGCAGAGCACGCGCATCGACCCGCAATGCAGCGGCCAAGCTCGCTGTATCCATCACTTGACCCGACAGCGCTGCAACAGTACCCAGCTCATCGGCAACCGTGACGGCAGGCATGTGATAGACCGACGTCCAGAGATCCCAGATCACTCGATCATCACGGGTTGGTGGTAACACGCTCATGCACGACCCTTACGCCGCGCCAACAGACGGGCACGCTCAGCCGGATACAGCGGATTGCGCAGATTCACCACTTCCATGGCTACGCGATCAGCTGGGGGCTTTTCGGGATGCACGGAAGCCATGATGGCATCGTGACGTTCGGCAATGCCGGGGCCAAACTCCACATGCGAGACGATGAACAACTCGTTGCTGCGCACGGCACGCAGCACGCGCTCGCCAGCCTCAATCGGATCCATACCAATGAACGGCGAACCCGGCGCACGTCGCGGCGCATTGGCCGCCGTGGGCGCGCGAGCGCCTTCGGTCTTGGTACCGGCGAAAGCACCGGTGCGGTTCAAGTCCACTTCACCAATCTTGGTGGTGACAAAACCCGGACAGAACGCAGATGCGCCGATGCGCTCGCCAGTGGCATCAAACTCTGCACGCAATGATTCGATAAGCCCCAGCACGGCGAACTTGGTCATGGTGTAGATGCCGGCGTTGCCATTGGTCACCGGCAACAGGCCGTTCATTGACGAGGTGGCCAGAAAATGTCCGCCCTCGCCGTGCTTGCGCAGCAGCGGCAAAAACTCGCGCAGCGTATTGAAGACGCCGGTCTGATTGACCGACACGCACCA
This sequence comes from Pseudomonadota bacterium, assembly GCA_026398735.1. GTDB lineage: Bacteria > Pseudomonadota > Gammaproteobacteria > Steroidobacterales > Steroidobacteraceae > ZC4RG30. Next base: position 42,462 of record JAPLSH010000005.1, read on the forward strand.
GTCGTAATCGTTGTACGAAGCATTGGCAGCCGAGGCACCCATGCCCACACCGGCGTTGGCCGACACCAGATGCAGATTGCCAAATCGCTTCTCGACTTCAGCGGCTGCGGCCTTCATCTGCGCACGATCCGTGACATCGGCTTTGATCCAGTGGATGCGATCCAGATCGCGCGTAAAGCCACGTGCTGCTTCCTCGCGCTGGTCATCACGGATATAGCCAATGGCTACTTTCATTCCTGCGTCATGAAACACATGCGCCTGACCCAAGCCGATGCCGCTGGAGCCACCGGTGATAAACGCCGTCTTGCCAGCGACCTCGGCCAACGGTGCCGACCAAGCTGGTGTTGCCGGCTGTGCAGCCACTGCACGTGCTGCTGTAGTCAACGCGCCAGCAGCCAATGTGGCGCCTCCAATGAATTGCCGACGATCGATGGTCTTGTTGTTCTGCATGTCGTTCCCCGTGTTGTTCTTATTGGGTGCCGCGCTGGTATTAAGGCTTGGGCGGCGCAAACTCCAGCCACACAATGCGATCGCGTGCGCCGTCGGCGACATAGAGTCGATTCACCAAGCGTGTCGGCGGTTCTCTATCACTGCCCGCCGAGATGCCTACACCACGCGCTCCATCGCCCAAGGGAAACTCGGTAATGCGCCCCTCAGGCGTAACGCGTCCCAGCTTGCTGCCCTGCGTGTACCAGATGTTGCGATCGGGTCCCACCGCCAGATTTACTGCAGAGGGCGATGTCGATGGCATGAGGTATTCGGTCACGACACCCTCAGTGGTGATGCGGCCGATGCGATTGCCATCGGTGTTGAGTCCGTCCATGCCGCCGGACAGCTCCACAAACCACAGCGCACCATCGGCACCAGCGGTGATGTCGCCGGGACCGCTGTTGGCTCGTGGTAGCGTGAACTCTGTAATCACACCGGCTGGTGTGATGCGGCCGATCTTGCTGCTGCGAAATTGTGAGAACCAGATGTTGCCATCGGGCCCTGCTGCCAACGCGCGTGGCCCACTGTCGGGCGTCGGTATGGTGAACTCTGTAATGCGACCGTCAGTGGTGATGCGACCGATCTTGTTAGCGGCAAACTCGCCGAACCAAATTGCACCATCAGCACCCAAGGCAATAGCTCGTGGTTTGGTTGCAGGTGTGGGAATGTCGAACTCGGTGATCACACCAGCAGCCGTGATACGACCGATACGGTTGCCGTCATGCTGCGAAAACCACAGGTTGTTATCGGCACCGAGCGCAATGATGCGTGGCGCGCTGCCCGGGTGAGGCAGTGGATATTCAATCAGTCCGGTGCCATCAGGGTTCATGCGGCCGATGCGATTGCCTGCGGATTCTGTGAACCACACCTGCCCGTCTTTGGCGACAGTGATAGTGGTGGGGCCGCTGCCGACTTGGGGCAACTGCACGCTGTGCAGAACGCCGTCAGTGATTAACCCTTGGTCTGCGGCGGTTAGCCAGCGCTGCGGCGCCGCCACTGCAGGTTGCAACGCCATCATCAGCAAACCGACTGTCCCAAACACGCATGACTTCAACATGACACCCCCAGACCTAGTGGGCCGAGCATGGACGCAAGCGCAGCCCAGCGTCTACGGGGACTCGGACTCAGTTGCTGTCGGGCTCGACCATCTCGTAGCCGCGCGCGCGCAGTTGTGCCGCCAAGCCATCGACAGCCAGCATCTCGCGCAAAGGCAACACCGCAACCGATGAGACGTTGCGCAGCAGCGCACCCTCTGCGGCCAGCACCCACTCCTGACGCCAACGCCGGGTAGCCTCTTCATATTTGGCAGCCAGACGCGGCGTACCGGTCACCACATTCAGACAAGCAGCTTGGCTGTCCTCCAAGGGCAGGCGCTTTAAGGTTGCTACATCACCCTTGGCCCAAGCCACACTGCGTTGCTGCATCACGGGCAGCTGCGACTCAATGCGCGTCAGCAGACTGTCAAAGCAGGGAATGTCTGCGGTGGGGGGCGTGTCGACGAACTCGCGCAACAAGGCCTTGGGGTCCTCAACCGTCAGTGCAATGCTGGGCTCACGCACCGTGACGTTTTGCGCTTTAGCCAAACTGCGCACCTGCTTCCACACGTCGCTACGCCGCTCCAGTCCGGCACGCTTCAAGGCCTTGTCGTACACCTGTGCACCGGCAAACAACGGCCGCGTGGTCTCCAAGTCGTCATCACGCGGAGCATAGCGTTGCCGCACAGTAGACCAGCGTGCATGCGCGGCCGGCGATAGCACATCCGTCAAGCGCTGCTTGTCGGGCAGGTTGCCCATGCGCAGCGCCAAGGGCACCAATGTCAGGCTCTTGAAGAAGCCTATATTCACGTCGACCGACGCAGGGGCGATAACCAGCTGCGACTGAGCCAGTACCCGCTCCAGCTGTTTGGAGCGCCATTTGAGATCCTTGGGTAAGGGCGACACTGTCGCCAGCACCCACAGGCGATGCTCGCCATGGCGGAACTCCCACAGACCCGGCCCCGGCTGCTCGCCGTTGACCACCAGCGTTTCAATCTCGGCTTCTTGGGCATGCAGCGGCGACACCGCTGCCAATGCAAAGCACAGCCCCGCAAACAGTGCGCTGCGAGCACTCATGCGCGCCGCCATGCCCAGACAATGACCACCGCCGCTGCAGCCAATCCCATCGGCACCGATGTAAACGCCCATTGCAGCAGCGGCTGCGCAACGACCGGCGCAGCGCTGACCATCGCAGCAAGCCGCATCAACAGCGGCGCGAGCAGCAGCACACTGCCGGCACACAACACAGCGATTGCCGCATAGATCCCTTGCAGACTGCGGCGGTGCCGGTTGATGCGCTGCCCCACCGCCACCACGAAAGCTTCATCAGCCGGTACAACAGGCAGCTGCGCCAAGCGGCGCTTGAGCAGCTGTTCCAATGCATCACTCATGAAGACTCTCCGGAATCACCCAACCACTGCCGCAATCGAGCCGAGCCACGCAACACATGCGACTTGACGGTACCCAGGGGCCAATTGGTAGCCGCGGCAATCTCTGCATGACTTAAACCTTCGACATGCGCCAGCACTACGCAGACGCGCTCGGCAGGCTTAAGCCGTGCGAGCAACTGCTCCATGTCTAAGGCCACAGCAGGTTCGACCGCATCAGCAATCTCAAGTTCCTCGGGCAGCGGCACCCACACCGTGCCCTCACGGCGCAAGTGCGCCAGCCAAGCGTTGACCGCGATCTGTCGCAGCCAGCCTCCAAAGGCCGCTGGCTGCCTTAACTTGGCCAACTGCGACCATGCTGACATAAAAGTCTGCTGTGCCAGATCGTCAGCCAAGGCTGACTCACCAGACAAACGACGCAGCAAACTGCGGATCGCCGACTGCCTGCGCCGCACCAACTCCGCAAACGCCGCGTCGTCGCCAAGCGCAGCCAACCGCACTACCGTCGCTTCGGCGGCTGCGGCCAGCTGCGCGCGGCTATCGCGCGTTTGGATCACGCAGCAGGATCAGTCGGCGGCGGCGCTGCAGCTTGCAGTCGGCGCTGCAACACATGGGCAACGAACAGGCCCACACCCACCATGCCCACCAGCACACCTGAACCGACCAGCGCCTTGAGCGCCTCGGGATCCTCAGCGCCCAGGATCAACCCCATCAGCAATATGCCGACACCGGCAAAGCTCACCACCACACCGCCGATCAACAAACCAAACTGCGACTGTTTGGGCTTCTGCTGACCGGCCATGATCTTCTCGATCATCGCCGGATCGATCTGCTGCCCACGCTCGATGGCCGTGCGCAGTGTCAGCTGACGCTCGCGCTCCGCCGAGCGCTTGCCCCACACATTGATGAACACGATGGCCGCAATGGCCACCCAGAACACGATGCCAACCATTGATGAATGTACTTCCATGTCGCTCTCCTAAAGGCGGGCCGCGCAGATCTGCAGCCCTGTACTAGTAGAGATGCAGACTGGCCGGTGTTTGGATGCAGCCGACGTTAAAAAACCGGTGCTGTGGCCGCTTGGGCGCGCAACACGGTGGCATCGACCTCGACCAACCAGCGCTCGGCCACCGCTTGGGCAATAGCTGCCTGATAAGTCTTGAGCCAGGCAGCACGGTTGCCGTACAGCGTCTTGAGCTCGGCGCTGTCAAAGCGCCGCTGTGAACCTGCCAGCGCACAGCGCCGGCCTGCCACAGCAGACCCATCGCGCGCCTGGCCTCCTGTGCCGTAGGCCAACAGCGGCACCGACAACGGCGGCAAGCGCAGACCGCCCAGCGCGTTGCCCCGCGGATCCAGCTGTAACGCAGTGGCCGCATCGCGCTGCAAGCGCGGCGCCGGTGCCATCGGCGTGCCGTCACTGAGCAACTGACCCAGTTGCGCCCAGATGGCGCTGAGTGCCATGCCCGTGGGAAAGCCATTGGCCGCATCCACACAGGGCGAGCCGCTGTCGCCGGTCAAGGTAACTGCGCCGGCGGGTGCCGCGGCAATCTCATACAGCCGCCGCAACGGCTCGTCCGCATCGACCAGTCGCATCTGCCGGCCCCAGGGCGTATCGGCCTGAGTCATCACGACCACTACAGGCTCGGACACCGCCGCCACACGTTGGCGCGGATCCTCTGCGGGCAACAGCGCATCGCATTCATTGAGCAGCGCCGCCGGCTGCGACAGCGACGTCAGCACAAACGCGTCGAACACTGCCGCATCGTTGCCCAGGCGCTGCTGCTGGTGCGCGCTGTTTAAATACGTCAGCAGTGCCGACGCCGCCTGCCCCTGACCCGCAGCAATCAGCTGGTGCACTTTAAAAGTTGCCAGTGGATTTTCGCGACTGGAACTGCGCAGCAACGCGCCCACCTGTGCAATGGCATCCCAACTGCTGCCCGGTGCACCAGGCGCCGCGCAGCCTGCCGCCGGCAAAGCTGCAAGCGCTGCATAGCGTGACGCATTGGCGCGGCGCAGCCCATCCAGCGCGCTGCGTTGCACACTGATACCCACCCACACATCGCCCTGCGTCATGAAGCGCGCACCCGACAGCGTCCACAGCGGCGCGGCCTCGGTGCCGTTGCCCGCATCGAGTAGCTCGACAATAACGCGACCACTGGCCTGTGATGCGGCCTGTGGACGGCGCATCAGCACACGCACCGCATAGCGCTGACGTTGTGCCGTCGCTGTGGCGGGCCTGGCCGTATCGCCAACCCACTGGTACAGGGCGGCAGTGCCGCTGACCACCAGCTCTTGTTCGACATAGGCACGCGCTGCCAGTTCAGCCGCCGGTGCTGCCAGCACAGCGCGGCTGGCTGACGTGACCGCAAGGGCCGTGGCACGAGGGGTGGCTGCAATCTCGACTGCAGCAAGGGGGGTGGCGGGCAGCAGAGCTAGCGCCAGCAATGGCATGATGGAGGACTTCATAGGTCTATTAACCCGTCGCATCACGGTGGTGTCAATCTTGGACGAGCCTTTGCAACACGGCTTCGAGCAGTTCGTGCAACGCGCGCTGGCGCAGCCCGGTCTGTCGCGACGTTTTCATGCCACCGGCATCGATCTGCACTACCTGGAATGGGAAGGTCCGCCGGGTGCCCCGGCGCTGCTGCTGCTGCACGGTTTTATGGCCCATGCCCACTGGTGGGACTTCATTGCACCTTGGTTGGCCCAGCAGTACCGGGTGATCGCGCCGGACTTCGGCGGCATGGGTGACAGCGGGCACCGCGAGCACTACAGCGTGGCGCAGTGTATCGACGAGATCGGTGCCGTCATCGAGCACACCGGCATTGCTCCCTGCATCGCCATCGGCCACAGCTTTGGCGGCCGCACCCTACTGCAGGCCTGCGCCCGCCACCCGCAGGCCATCGCACGCGCAGTAGTGGTCGATTCACGGCTCACCTCCCCGGATGACCCGCTGCGCAGCTTCAAAGACATGTGGCGGCCCAAGCGCCGCTACCCGGATCAACAAACCATGGTCGATCGCTTCGTGCTGATGCCCGAAGAGCCGGCCCCGGCCATGGCGATGGCGCATATGGCCCGCTGTGGTTCGCATCAGGACGGCGATGCGTGGATCTGGAAGTTTGATGACCGCATTTTGCTGATGGACCAGCACAACGACACCGACCCGCGCGATGAGGCCGCGGACATGGCTTGGCTGCCGATGCCCGTGGATATCATCCGCGGTGAGTACAGCCGCGTTGCCACTGCAGAGCGCTGCGCCAGACTGTCTGCGCTACTGCCCACGGCCGGTGCGCCGATCGAATTACCAGGTAGCTACCACCACCTGCCGGTCAGCCAACCGCTGGCACTGCTGGCGGTGCTGCGCACACTGCTGGCCAATCCGCGCTAGAGTCGCCCACAGTTTCGATCACGACGACGTTGGAGCCCGCTATGAGCCAGACCCCAAGCGCCTTCCGATCCTTCATCCCCGCCTCGGCCCGCATTCCAGAGATGACTCTGCGTGCTGTCCTCGTCGGCACGATATTGGGCATCATCTTCGGCGCATCGTCGCTGTACCTGGTGCTCAAGGTGGGGCTTACGGTCAGCGCCTCGATCCCGGTGGCGGTCATCTCCATCACGCTGTTCCGGCTGATGTCGAAGGTGGGAGTGCGCGATGCCACCATCCTCGAGAACAACATCGTGCAAACCACCGGCTCTGCCGGTGAGTCGATCGCCTTCGGCGTCGGCGTCACTATGCCGGCCATCCTGATCCTGGGCTTTGATCTGGAACTGACCCGCGTCTTGCTGGTCGCCGTGCTCGGTGGCTTGCTGGGCATTCTCATGATGATCCCGCTGCGGCGCGCCCTCATCGTCAATCAGCACGGCACGCTCAAGTACCCGGAAGGCACCGCCTGTGCCGAAGTGCTCAAAGCCGGTGCATCCGATGAATCGATGGCTGCAGCCGATCCGCAAGCCGAGGGCGCAGGCTCTCGCGGCATCAGTGCGCGCACCATTTTTACGGGCTTTGGCATTGGCCTTGCGTACAAGTCGCTAAACGTCGCCTTCAAGGGCTGGCTCGATGCGGTTGGCCATGTGTTCGGCGCACCTCTCAAGGGTGGCTCGGTGTCCATGGAGGTCTCGCCCGAACTGCTGGGAGTGGGCTACATCATTGGGCCGCGTATCGCCGGCATGATGTTCGCCGGTGGCGTGATGGCTTATCTGCTACTGATCCCAATGATCCTGTTCTTCGGCGCACAACTGCCGGGCGTGCTGGCGCCAGGCACCGAACCGATCTCTGCGATGACGCCCAGTGAAGTGCGCGGCGCCTACATCCTCTACATCGGTGCAGGTGCCGTGGCCGCCGGCGGCATCATCAGCCTGCTGCGCGCCTTGCCGCTGATCATCGGCAGCATCCGCGCCGGCATCGGCGACATCGCCGCTGCACGCAGTGGTGTGGCAGCTGCAGGCCGCACTGCACGCGATCTGCCGCTTAAGTTTGTCGGTATCGGCATTTTGCTGCTGCTGACACTGATCATGCTGGCGCCTTCCCTGCACATGAACCTGCTGGGCGCGGTACTCATCCTGGTGTTCGGTGCGCTGTTCGTCACCGTGTCGTCGCGCCTCACCGGTGAGATCGGCTCTACTTCCAATCCCATCTCAGGCATGACCATCGCCACGCTGATGCTCACCTGCCTGGTGTTCTTGCTGGTCGGCTGGACCGGTGGCGCCTGGTATGTCACGGCGCTGTCGGTCGGCGGCATCGTCTGCATCGCCTGCTCTAACGGCGGCACCATCTCTCAGGATCTCAAGACCGGCTATCTGGTCGGTGCCACGCCCAGTTCACAGCAGGTGTCGATCCTCATCGGTGCGTTGGCGTCGGCACTGTGCATGGGCCCGATCCTGCTCAAGCTCAACGAGACCGCCACCGTCTATGTGCCGGTGCAGCAGGTTGCACCGCAAGGCATCAGTGCCACCGCTGCCGTGCTGGATAACCGCCGCGAGTCGCTGGTAGGTCCTCAGGCCAAAACAGACACTCAAAGCTACCGCGTGTGGCACAAGACCGATGCCGAGGGCGGGCCGGCCGGTAAATATCTGGTGGATGACAGTGGCCAGGCAGTGTGGCTGGTCGATCCGGGCATCAATGGCACGCACAGCACGCGACCCGATGGCACCGAAGTGCGCAAGTTCGATGCACCCAAGGCCACGCTGGTCTCTTACATCATCAAGGGCATCCTCGATCGTGAGCTGCCTTGGGAACTGGTGATCTTCGGCGCGATGATTGCGATCATGATGGAGCTGGCCGGCGTGCCCTCGCTGGCTTTTGCAGTGGGCGTCTATCTGCCCATCTCCACGTCAGCGCCGCTATTTGTCGGCGGTGTAATCCGCTGGCTGATCGATCGTCGCCAGGCACGGCAACCAGAGAACCAAGGGCTATCGGAAGCCCAGCTGACTGCGCAATCAGATCGTGGTCCCGGTGTGTTGCTAGCGTCGGGCTATATCGCCGGCGGCGCCATTGCGGGCATCGTCATCGCCTTCTTGGCCGGTGTGCTGGGCGACTTTGATGCCGCTCTGCAGAAGTGGTCGACGGCCAACAATCCGTTCTTTGCCGGCCCCAACAGCGAATGGCTGTCGTTACTGCCCTTCTGCCTGTTGGTGCTGGTGCTGTGGGCTGTGGCCCGCGGCAGCTTGCTGGCGCCGCGCAAGACGGGCAGCTAAAGCTAACCACAAGGCCCGCCGCACACGGGCGGGTTGAGTCAGTCGTGCTTGCGCATCGTCATGCGATCAAGCACGCCCAGCAGCACGGCAGACACAACGAACGTGAGATGGATCACGACATACCAGAACAGCTTGTCGTTGCCGATCGACTCGGCGTCCATGAACGCGCGCAGCAGATGAATGGACGAGATGGCGACGATAGATGCCGCGACCTTGAGCTTGAGCGTGCCGGCATCGAGCTTGCCCAACCAACCGAGCTTCTCATCCTCAGCGCTGAGATCCATCTTCGAGACGAAATTCTCGTAGCCAGACAGCATCACCATGACCACCAAGCCGGCCACCAGCGACAAGTCCACCAGTCCCAGCAGCGATAGCACCACCTCGGCTTCAGAGGCGCTGAAGACGTTGAGCAGTGAGTGGCTCAGTTCGGCAAAGAACTTGATAACCAGCACTACCAGCGACAGCGACAAACCCAAGTAGATGGGAGCCAGCAGCCAACGGCTGGCAAACAGCATTCGTTCGATGAGCTTTTCCATAATGGTTGTAGTTTAGCGCAACTGCAGCGGCTGGCCGACCTGTAACCACTGTCCGGCACTGCCTGGTAACAAAACTGCATTACGGCCAAACGTCACGCCGCGCAGACCTGCGTCATAGCGATACCTGCGCAGCGTGCGCAATGGTTCATCACCACCGGCCTCGCCGGTATCCGGATCCAGCGTGGTGATGACGCAGCGCGTACAAGGCTTGCCCAGCCGCAGTGCCACACTGCCCACCTGCACTGTTGCCGCCGCATCCTCTGCATAGGCGGACACGTTGCCCAACAACAAGTTGGGCCGGAATCGCTCGACGGGCAGGTCGCGACCAACGCGCGCCGACAGATCCAGCCGGGAAGCCTCGGACAGCACCAGCACCGGATAACCGTCACTGAATAGATTCGGTGCGGCAATGCCACCGGTCCACGCACGATTGGCGTAGCGCCGCTGCGCCGGATCAAATCGCACCAACCGTGCCGGCGCACCCAGCCAACCACTGAAAAACGCCGCCGCCTCGGCACCGGCATCAAACGCCGGCACGCGTGAGCGCCACACCTCTACCTCGCGCAGCTCACCCTCATGATCCAACGGCAGGCGGATGTCGCCGTACCCGTCAATACCCACGTGGAGAAACGCGTCGTCGAGGGCAGTGGCAACTTGGGTCAGTCGCGGCTGCTCACGTTGGGTAATGAACCGCCCGGACGCATCGACCAGCATCCACTCGCGATCGTGGGCCAAGCCGGTAGCCACCACCTGCGCACGCTGCAGCGTAATGCCGCGACAAGACTTGATGGGATGGACGTACAGGCCCTGCAGCAGCGGCCCGGCGTTCATTGACAGCGCGGGGTAGGCAGCGAGCTGCTGCCCTCGAGGGCGCTAACGCAGGATTCCAGATAGCCACGCAGATGCGCCACGTCGTCGGGTGGCAAGCGCGACAGCATGCGCGTCATGACCGGCGCGCTGCTGCTTCGACTGGCGCGCAAGCGCTGCTCACCGGCCGGCAGTAAGTGCCACCGGTCAGCGCGGCGGTTGGCAGGATCGGCACGGCGCTCGATGTCGCCCTGACTCTCGAGCCGGCGCAGCAACACGGTGAGTGTCTGGGCAGTCACCATGAGGCGACGCGCCAGCTCGGCACCGGTGATGCCGGGCTCGCTGCGGATCTGGTCGAGGGTCACCAGGTGCGCGAAGGGCAGCGCATCGGCCTCTCGCAGCCGCGCCTCCAGCTCATGGCGGAACAGGTGCATGAGCCGCTTGAGCAGATAGCCGATTTCTTCTTCGGGGGCGCGGCTCATGGGAGTGGGCAGTAATTTCGCCAGTTGGACTAATATCAGTTGACTGATATTATCGCGAGCAACTGATTTCCACAATGCAGTGCAGCATGTCACCCAAAGCCATTAGTCCCCTTCGTTCTTCAAAAGTTCCTCAGCTGCTGGGCGTTGCCTGCATCGCACTGCTGACGCTGAACGCCTGCGGTCGCGGCAAAAAAGACGCAGCGGCACCGGAAGTCAAACCCGCCCTCACCGTCACCTCGACTGCCGTGCGCAATGCACCAGTCAAGCGCAGCGTGCTGGCCAGCGGTGCCATCTTTCCCTGGCAAGAAGTCATCATCGGCCCCGAGGTCGGTGGCTATCGCGTCAGCAGCCTGAACGTCGACATCGGCGACAAGGTCAAACGCGGCCAGGTGCTGGTGCAACTGTCCAACGACATGGTCAATGCAGAAGTCAGCTCGCGTCGTGCCGCACTGCGTGCCGCCGAAGCGCGTGCTGCTAACTCCGCCGCAGCTTGGCGTCGCGGTCAGGCAATGATCGGTAGCGGTGCGCTGTCACAGGCCAACCTCGACACGCTGCAGGCCGATCAGCTGGCCACCGCGGCGGCTGTCGAGACGGCGCGTGCGGATGTGGCCATGGTCGAACTGCGCCTGCGTTACACGCAGGTCACCGCGCCCGACGATGGCACCATCACCTCGCGTACGGTCAGCGTTGGGCAGATCGCGCAGACCGGCGGCGAGATGCTGCGTCTGCTGCGGCTGGGTCGCATTGAATGGCGCGCCGAAGTACCCGAAGGCCAACTGATGACCCTGAGCGCCGGACTGCCCGTGCGTATCGTTACCGCCGACGGCAAGTCCGTGCAGGGCAAGGTTCGCACCATCGCCCCCACGGTCCAGACCGGCAACCGCACTGCGCTGGTCTATGCCGACATCACCGGCGGCCAGGCCCGTCCGGGCATGTTCGCGCGCGGCGAGATCGAGACCGGCACTAGCGAGGCGATGCTGGTGCCAGTGGCGTCTCTGGTTGTGCAGGACGGCTACAGCTATTTGTTCGTGCTGGGTGACAAGGACCTCGTGCAGCGCCGCTTGGTGCACACCGGCGTGGTCTACGGCCAGGACGTGGAAGTATTAGACGGCGTGAAGGCCGGCGAACGGGTGGTGGTCAAGGGCGCCGGGTTCCTCAAGGACGGCGACAAGGTCCGCATCAACGACACCAAGCCCGCAGTCTGACCGGAGCACGCCATGAACTTTGTCACCTGGTCCATCCGCAATCCCGTCCCAGTCATCATGCTGTTTGTCGCGCTGGTGGTCGGCGGGCTGTACAGCTTCCCGAAGCTGGCAATTCAGGACCAGCCGGACATTGAGTTCCAAGCGGTCATCGTCACGGTCACCTATCCGGGCGTGCCGCCCTCGCAGATGGAGACCGAGATCACCCGCAAGGTGGAGGACAGCCTTGCATCGATCACCGGTATCGAGCACATCAATTCCACCGCCAGTAACGGCGTCTCCAGCACCTTCATCGAATTCCAGTTCGGCTACGACATCCAGACCGCCATGGATGACGTACGCGACGCGCTGGCGCGCATCCGCTCCAACCTGCCGCCCGATGCCAACGAACCGCTGATCTCGCGCGCCAACACCACCGGCTTTCCGGTCATCAGTTATGGCGTCAGCGCCGAGAACATGACTGACACGGAACTGAGCTGGTTCGTCGATCAGGTGATCGCGCGCGAGATCACTGCAGTCAAGGGCGTGGGCCAGGTCAACCGCACCGGCGGCGTGACGCGTGAAGTGCGCGTCAATCTCGACCCGGATCGCATGGCCGCACTGGGTGTGTCGGCTGCTGATGTCTCGGGCCAGTTGCTGCGTACGCAGGTCGAGCTGCCCGGCGGCGAGGCACGTGTCGGCGGGCGCGAGCAGACGCTGCGCACTACCGGCACTATCCAGAGCATGCTTGAGCTGCAGTCGATGCAGATCGCACTGGGCGACGGCCGCAAAGTGCGAATGGACTCCATCGCCGACATCAAGGATGGCTCCGGCGAACTGCGTCAGCTGGCGCTGCTGGATGGCAAGCCCGTGATCGGCTTCCAAGTGCTGCGCGCTTGGGGCAGCGGCGCTGTCGAAGTGGCGCAGGGCGCACGCATAGCAGTCAAAGAGCTGCAGAAGCAGTATCCCAACGTCAAGATCACCGAGCTCAACACCACTGTCGACTACATTCTTGAGGCCTATAACAGCTCGCTCGAGATGCTGCTTGAAGGCGCGATTCTCGCCATCATCGTGGTGATGGTGTTCCTGCGCGACTGGCGCGCCACGCTCATCTCGGCTGCGGCACTGCCGCTGGCCATCATCCCCACCTTCTGGGCGATGAAGCTGATGGGCTTCAGCATGAACACGCTGACCATGCTGGCGCTGTCGCTGGTGGTGGGCATGCTGGTCGACGATGCGATCGTTGAAATCGAAAACATCGTGCGTCACCTACGCATGGGCAAGAAGCCGCTGCAGGCAGCCAGCGATGCCGCCATCGAAATCGGTCTGGCGGTAGTGGCCACCACCTTCACGCTGGTTGCGGTGTTTGTGCCGGTGGCGTTCATGGGCGGCATCCCGGGCGAGTTCTTCCGGCCGTTCGCCTTTACTGCCACAGTGTCTGTGCTGTTCTCGCTGCTGGTGGCGCGCATGCTCACGCCGATGATGGCGGCGCGGATGATGAGGCCCTATGACCATGGCGAGGAAGCCACCAGCACCGTCAAAGCCTGGTACCTGCAAAACGTAAAACGCGCGCTGGGCAACCGCACCATCACACTGGTCATCGCCACTGTGCTCATGCTGGCCAGCTTCAGCCTGGTAGCCAAGATCCCCAAGGGGTTTGCGCCCGGTAACGATCAAGGCTTCATCAACCTGTCGGTCAGCCTGCCGCCGGGTACGGCGCTGGAGGAGACGCGCGCCACGGCCGAAGAGGTCCGCCGCCGCATCAGCGCGTTCAAGGAAATTCGCAGCGTCTACACCGTGATCGGTAACGGCAACAACGTGCGCAACGCCACCATGACTGTCCTGCTGGTCCCTAAGAAGCAGCGCAAGCTGTCGCAGGTGCAGATGCAAGAACGCATCATGTCGAGCATCGAGGACGTGCCAGGCGCACGGTTGTCCTTCGGTGGCGGCGGCGGTGCACCGGGCGGCACACGTGTGCAAATCGAGCTGGTAGGCGAAGACTCCGCCATGCTCGCGCTGGCCGCCAACAACATCGAACGTGAGATGCGCGGCATCCAGGGGCTTACTGCAATCAGCACCAGCGCCAGCCTGCTCGCACCCGAGCTGGTCATCCGGCCGCTGCGGGAGCGCGCTGCCGAGCTGGGTGTCACCACATCAGCGCTGGCGCAGGTCACTCGCATCGCTACCAGCGGTGACATCCTCAACAACCTGCCCAAGATGAACCTGCCTGACCGGCAAGTGCCCATCCGTGTGCGCCTCAACGACGAGGCACGCAGCAACATCGAGCAGATCAAGCTGCTGCCAGTGCCGGCCCGCGGCGGAGCCGTGCCGCTGATGAACGTGGCTGATGTCAGCTTCGGTTCGGGTCCGGCGCAGATCACCCGCTATGACCGCAGCCGCAACATCACCATCTCTGCCGACCGCGGCAGCATCCCGCTGGGCGATGTGCTCACGCAGATCTACAAGCTGCCGGCGCTGACCAACCTGCCGCCGGGTGTGCACCGTCTCGAATCAGGCGAGGCAGGATTCCAGACCGAGATCTTCAGCGGCTTTACCACGGCCATGTTGGTCGGCATCTTCTGCATCTACGCACTGCTAGTGTTGCTGTTCCATGATGTGCTGCAGCCGATCACCATCCTGTCGGCACTGCCGCCGTCAGCCGGTGGAGCAATCTTCTGCCTGTGGCTGTTCAACTACGAACTGTCGATCCCGTCGCTGATCGGTCTGCTGATGCTGATGGGCATCGTCACCAAGAATTCCATCCTGCTGGTGGAATATGCGGTGATGGCGCGACGCGAGCACAACCTGCCGCGATTTGAGGCCCTGATCGACGCCTGCTCTAAGCGTGTACGGCCGATCATGATGACGACCATCGCGATGGGTGCGGGCATGTTGCCAGTGGCCATTGGCACCGCTGGCAATGCGGCGTTCCGCGCGCCGATGGCCGTCTCTGTGATCGGTGGTCTGATCGCCTCGACGGCACTGTCACTGTTTGTGGTGCCGGTGATCTACACGCTGTTTGATGATCTCGAGCACGTCATCAAGCTCGGCTACAACAAGATCACCGGGCGTCAGGGCAATCTGCCGGCTGTGGAGCCCAGCGCCCCTGTGCCCGTAGCGTCAGTCGAGTAAACACTCGACTGACCAGCAAGCCATAGGCCCCTGAGCTGAGCAGCGCTGCTCAGCTCAGTTCAGCGCGCGACGGGCGTAGCCGGCGGCAGCGCCTTGACCGCCGAGGCATACAAGCCGGCGACCTCATGCTCATCCGTGGCGCAGAAGTTCAGGTCGCGCACCAAGCCGTCTGACACCGCATAGATCCAAGCGTGCACCGCAATTTTCTGGCCGCGCCGCCAAGCGTCTTGCACCACCGTCGTGCGGCACACATTCAAGGCCTGTTCGAGCACATTGAGCTCGCACAGACGATCGGTGGCGTCATCTCCGGCTGCATCAAGGATGTCGCGATGGTGATCGCGGATGTCCTGCACATGGCGCAGCCAGTTGTCGATGAGGCCCATCTGTTCGCCGCGCAGAGCGGCCGCAACGCCGCCACAGCCATAGTGGCCGGTGACGATGATGTCTTCGACCTTGAGCACGTCGACTGCGAACTGCAGCACCGAGAGGCAGTTAAGGTCGGTGTGGATAACCAGGTTGGCCACGTTGCGATGCACGAACAACTCGCCCGGCGCCAGATCGACAATCTCGTTAGCGGGAACGCGGCTGTCGGAGCAGCCTATCCACAAATAACGCGGGGTCTGCTGGCGCAGCAGTCGCGAGAAAAAGTCTGGATTCTGGCGCACCATCGAGGCGGCCCAGGCGCGGTTGCTATCGAGCAATGAATTGAGTCGTTTCATGAGCCGACATCCTAGCAGCCCTGCGGCTACCATCGCAGTCACACCATGATCGACGTTGCTGTCATAGGCGCCGGCGCTGCCGGCATCGCTGCTGCGCTGCGCCTGCAGGCGGCCGGCCTGCGCGTGCAGATCCTGGAGGCCCGCAACCGGGTGGGCGGCCGGGCCGTCACCGACCACAGCTTGGGCGTGCCAGCCGATCTGGGCGCCGCTTGGCTGCACTTTGCCACCGACAACCCCTTCACCACGCTGGCGCGGCACCAAGGCCAACAGGTGCTGGAGCAGGAGCCGGGTTGGGGCTCGCCGCTACTGGCAACACATTTTGCTGCCGCCGAAGCCGCAGGCGTTGCCGGGCTCGATGTCCCGGTCAGCACGGTGGTGCCCGATGACGAACACCGTGCGCGCTTTGATGCCGTGATGACCTGGGCAGTGGGCATGCCCAGCGAACAGGTCTCCACGCTAGACCTGCACCGCTATGACGAGTCGGATCACAACTGGCTGGTCACCGAAGGACTGGGCACCGTGGTTGCCGGCGCGGCACAGGGCCTATCCATTGCGCTCAATGCACAGGTCACACACATCGATTGGCGTGGGCCCGGCGTGCGCATCGAGGGCAGCCATGGCGTGCTGCAAGCGCGCGCTGTCATCGTCACACTGCCCACCGCAGTGCTGGCCAGCGCCAGCGCACCGCGGTTCACGCCGGCACTGCCTGCGAGCCATCAGCAAGCGCTGCACGATCTGCCGCTGGGCGTGTGCAACAAAGTCTTCCTGCGCTTTGACGAAGCCGATCTGCCAGCCGGCATGCTGCATTCCATCGGCGATACGCGTACCTCTCGCACCGCCTCGTGGTCGGTGCGGCCGGCCGGTCAGCCGCTGGTGATGGCCTACTTCGGTGGCCCCTTGTCGCAAGAGTTGGAGGCCCGCGACGAGCTGGAGGCTTTTGCACGCGAGCAGCTGACGCAGGTGTTTGGCGCGGAGCTGGCACGGCGTGCCGGTGCAGCGCTGTGCACCGGCTGGGGTCGTGACCCGTGGGCATTGGGCAGTTATTCTGCGGCGCGGCCCGGCGCTGCTGATGCACGCGCCGCACTGGCCTCACCGGTCTCGCCGCACCTATTGCTGGCCGGCGAAGCCTGCTCGATCAACCGTTATGGCACGCTGCCCGGCGCCTGGGATTCAGGTACACAGGCTGCACACACACTGCTACGCACACTCGGGGATACACCATGAAAGCCGTCGGATTCACCCGCTCATTACCTGTCGCCGATCCGCAGTCACTCATCGACTTTGATGCACCGTTGCCGGTGGCCACCGGCACCGATCTGCTGGTTGAGGTACGCGCTGTATCGGTCAACCCGGTCGACTATCGCGTGCGTCGCGATATGGGGCCCGCCAATCTGGGCACTCGCATCCTGGGCTATGACGCGGCAGGCGTGGTCACCGCAGTGGGCAGCGACTGCACACTGTTCAAGCCCGGCGATGAGGTCTGGTATGCCGGCGAGCTCACACGCCAAGGCAGCAACAGCCAGTTTCATCTGGTGGATGAACGCATCGTGGGGCCCAAACCGGTATCACTAGACTGGGCCGATGCAGCCGCACTGCCGCTGACCTTCATCACCGCCTGGGAAGGTCTGCATGAACAACTGCGTGTGCGCCGCGATGGCAGCGATGCCGGCAAGACGCTCATGATCTTGGGCGGTGCCGGTGGCGTGGGCAGCATCCTCACGCAGCTGGCGCGCAATGTCGGCATCAAGGTGATTGCCACGGCATCACGCCGCGCAAGCATCGCGCAGTGCCAGCGTGTGGGTGCAGATCTGGTGATCGACCACACCGGCGACATCAAGGCTCAGCTAGCGGCAGCCGGCCACAAGAGCGTTGATCTGATTTTCAGCTGTGCGGAGCTCGATGGTTATTTTCAGTTGGCCACCGAGCTGCTGTCGCCGTTTGGCGGCTTGTGCACCATCGTCGCGCCCAACAAGCCGGTGGATCTGGGGCTGTTCAAGATCAAAGCCCTGCGCTACAGCCACGAGTTCATGTTCACGCGCAGCATGTTCCGTATGCCCGACATGATCGAACAGCATCGTCTGCTCAAGGCTGGTGCTGCGATGTTTGATGCCGGCACGCTGCAGGGCACGCGCAGTGCCACGTTGGGCCCCATCAACGCCGCCAACCTGCGCGCTGCGCATGTGCAGCTGGAAAGCACGCACACGCTGGGCAAGCTGGTGCTCGAAGGCTGGGGCTGATCGCCTTCAGGTAAACGCGGCGGCCGCCGAATCCAAGGCGGCCAGCCGCTGCGCCAGCGCAGCGTCGTCGCGCAAAAAGCTGAAATCGGCAAAATCAAACCCGGGGCCGACGTTGCAACCCGTCAATGCATGGCTGCCCAATGGCCGAGCTGCCTGCCACCAGTGTGCAGGCACCGTATAGGTGGGCCGCTGTGTCGCCGTCACCGGTCCCAACGTCAGTCGTGCCACGCGATCCATCATCGGTGTGGCGACCAGCAGCTCCAGCGGCGCGCCCTCATACCAATGCCAGGCTTCGTCCGACGTGACGCGGTGCCAACGGCTGCACTGCCCCTCAGCCAGCAAAAAGAAAATACCGGTGAGCGCACTGCGTAGCGTGCGGTCGTCGTTGGGCTGAACGCGGTCTGCGGAGCGGAACAACTCGCGGTAATAGCCGCCCTCGGGATGCGGTGCCAACCGCAACAACTGCACCAGTTCAGCGGCGCGGCCCTGCAACTGCACGCTCAAGCGTCCTTGAGGGCAGCCAGCGCTGTGTGCGCACGGTAGTGGAACACCTCGCGCGTGGCACGCAGGCCATTAATCCAAAACGGGTCGGTCTCAGACAGCGTCAGCACCGCCTCGGGGCTGTCGGCTTTGACGATCCACATCGCAGCAACCGGCGGCAGCTGCGGCTCGGTGCGCATCGCTCCGGCCACCAGCACCTGCTCGGCATGGGCATCGAGCCAGCCAATGTGCTCGGCCAGATGACGCTCGCGGATGTGCAGCGAATCGGGTTTGTCGGTAAAGCGCAGGATGAAGAGCATGGGGCACCTGAGTTAATGTCGCGGGACTGCGCCAACAATACCGCAGCACCCCCATTTCGTCAGACAGGAAGACACAATGAAAACCGCCCTGATTGCCCTGGCCACTGCCAGTCTCGTCGCTGGTAGCGCCATCGCTGCACCGGTCACCTACAACGTCGACCCGGATCACACCTATCCGTCCTTCGAGGCAGATCACTTCGGCGGCCTGTCAGTGTGGCGCGGCAAGTTCAACAGCAACTCGGGCAAAGTGGTGTTTGACCAAGCTGCCAAAAGCGGCACCGTCGATATTGTCATCGACATGAAGTCGGTGGACTTCGGTCACGACAAGATGAACCAGCATGCCTCTTCGCCCGACATGCTCGATGTGGCGAAGTTCCCCACCGCCACGTTCAAGGGCAAGCTGGCGGCGTTCAAGGGCAACGCACCCGGTGAAGTGCAGGGCACGCTGACTCTGCACGGCGTGACCAAGCCGGTCACGCTCAAGGTCAACAGCTTTGTCTGCAAAGAAAACCCGATGACCAAGAAAGAGGTCTGCGGTGCCGATGCAGCAGCCACCATCAACCGCGCCGACTTTGGCGTGGACTATGGCAAGGCGTTGGGCTTCAACATGGACATCAAGTTGCTGCTCACCATTGAGGCCATCAAGGCCAATTGACCGGCGCTCACGGCGCGGCTGCAAAAGCCGCGTCAGTGAGGCTGTGCAGAAAGGCTGCAATATCGGCCTTCTCACTGCGCGACAGGCCCAGCGGCCGCACAGGCCGCTGGTGCCCTCCCCCATCATAAAACTCGATCACTGCCTGCAAGCTGGGCAGACTGCCATCGTGCATATAGGGTGCAGTCAGCGCCACGTTGCGCAGACTGGGCACGCGAAACACCCCGCGATCAGTCGCCGCCCCACTCTCTTGCATCAAGCCGCTGTCGGCCGATGCAATGGCGCTGCGGCCAAATACCGGCGTCACCTCTTCATGACCGACGCTGCGTACAGGACCTGAAAAATTAATGCCTGAATGGCATTCACCACACTGCGTGCGCGGTGAATAGAACAAGGCCATGCCACGTCGGGCCGTATCGCTCATGCCACTGCGGTCATCGTCAAACACATAGCGATCAAAACCAGAGCGCCCGGACACCAGCGTGCGTTCAAAGGCGGCAATGGCGCGCACCATATTGTCGAGCGTAATGGACTGGTCCTGACCTGCAAACGCCTGGGCAAACGCCTGCACATAGCCGGCATCACTGCGCAGCATCGATAACACCTGCGACTCGCGACCACTCATGCCCATCTCGACGGGATGCTGACCAAACAAGGGCACAAGCATCTGCTGTTCCAGCGTGACAGTGGTGCGACTGGCCCAACCCAATGCAGGCAGCCATGCAACGTTGGCAAGGCTGGGCGCATTGCGTGGTAACACCTGACCGGTGGCGCCGCGCGGTGTGCTGCGACCATCGCTGTAGGCCAGTGCAGGCAGATGACAGCCCGCACAAGCGAGCTTGCCATCGGCTGCCAGACGACCCTCAAAGAACAGCTGCTGACCCAGCGCGATCTTGGCCGGTGTCTGCGGGTTATCAGCGGGGATGACGGGCGGTGCGAATCCCGGCGGCAAAGTCGCTGCGGCCACAGGCACCAGCGCCAGCAGCGCACACCCAAGCGCCACAGCGCGCAGCATGGCTGCTAATCCCAGCGGCGCACTACCACCACATCGGGCGATAACGACGCCGTTTGCTGCGCAACACTGGCGCGCTCTTCAATCCACTGCGCCAGTGCATCAACATCGGCTTTAGCCAAGCCCGCCGGCCGCGCCCGACGTTCGATAACCCACGTACGCATCGCCGACAGCAAGATGGCCGCATGCGCACGCGAGCCGGCGAACAAAGTCATGTAGGCAGTCTTTGCATCATCCACACGGTTGAGTGCCAGATAGGCCTCACCGCGATATTCAATCGCTTCGCTATAGGTTGGATTGATCGCCAGTGCCTTTTCATAGGCTGCAAGCGATGCCTCGTAATCACCGAGCCTGCGATTGGTGTATCCGACCAAATTCCAAGCTTCCTTGACTGAAGGGTCCGCCTTGGCCGCCGCGTCAAAGCGTTCCCGCGCTTCGCGGTAGCCCGCCAGCATCTTGGCTTGGGCGGCTTTGGCCTTGGCACCGGTCAGACCGACACTGGCAGCCTCTTCAAGTTGCGTCTTCTCAAACACCTCGTAGCCGACGTTGTAGGCCAAACGCGCAGCCATCGCGCCTTCGGGTGCCACGGCAGTCACCGGCTTGGCATCGGCGATGGGGCCATCGGGTACCGCTCGGGCAGGTGCAGCAGACAGCAGTAAGGCAGCGGTCACTGCAGTAGTGCAAATGATCGAAGGCAAGCGATTCATGTCAGATCCTGTGTTGGGCTAGTACCAAGTACTGCCAGTGTACTTCACCGGCCGGCGCCCCTAGTCTTGCAGCATGAGCACACCTACTGCACTGCATATCCTAGTCACCGGCGGCAGCGGCTTTATCGGCCGGCATTTGATCGCGCAGCTGCGCGCTGCAGGCCATACGGTGCATGCGCCGCGCCGCGGCGAGTCCTTGCAGGTGGACGGCCCGCTCGACGCTGTGGTGAATCTAGCTGGTGCGCCCATTCTGGGTCCACCTTGGACCACCGCCCGCCGACAGCTGCTGCGCGACAGCCGCATCACTACCACCCACGCACTTGTGCAGAGCCTTGCCACCCGATCACAGCGGCCTGCGGTGCTGGTCAGCGCCAGCGCCATCGGCTATTACGGCGTACGCGACGAGCAGCCCTTGGATGAGCACGCTGCACCTCAAGCCATCTTCCAGTCACAGCTATGCCAAGACTGGGAAATCGCCGCTGAGGCCGCCACGCAACTGGGCATCCGTGTCGTGCGACTGCGGTTGGGCGTAGTGCTAGGTCGCGATGGCGGCGCGCTGCCACAGCTGGCAGTGCCGGCACGTTGGGGCCTCGCTGCGGTGATGGGCAGCGGCGCGCAGGGTGCGCCATGGATCCACTTAGATGACGTACTGGGCCTGATCGAGCTGGCCTTACAGACGTCCACACTACAGGGCGCACTCAATGCCGTAGCGCCGGGTCATGTAACACAGGCCCAGTTCACGCGCAGTCTGGCCAACGTGCTGGGTCGGCCACAGTGGCTCAAGGTGCCGGCATTTGTGTTGCGGGGGCTGCTTGGCGAAATGTCACAGCTGCTGGGCGATGGCCAGCATGTGGTGCCCGCCGCCGCGCTGGCCGCGGGCTATCACTTTAAGCAGCCAGAGCTTGAGCAGGCGCTGCGCAACCTACTGGATTGACCGCTAGCCGCTGCGGGCTGTGCGTATTGTTGCCGTGACTGCTTGGATCGATCCTGTGACACTCAAATCACACACAGGTCGACTCTCATGCAGTTTCCCCAAGGCACCACGATCGCCGTCACCGACGGCTCCAAACTGCACGTCTATCGCAACATCGGCGATGACATTCACCTGAAGCTGGCACCACTGCCCCCGCCCAAGTTGCACACCGAGGGCAAGGGCAGCGGACATCGCCACCACTCAAGCGAAGCCAATCCGGATCGACGCAGTCTTGAAGAGGACGGCTTCAGCGCCTCCGTAGCCAGCTGGCTCAACAGTCAGGTGCTGGCCGGACATATTCACAAGCTGTATGTGGTGGCGCCACCGCGGGCGCTGGGCGAACTGCGGCGCCACTACCACCCCAAGCTGCTGGAGCAGTTGCTGGGCGAGCTACACAAAGAGCACACCAACGACACCGTCGAGGAATTGCACGCAGCGCTGGTCAAAGCCTGACGCGGACAGGCGCGCGCCCATCGATCGCGCGCCTGCGGTAACATCTGCGGGATGAGCCTCTCTCTCCGCGAACAATTGCTCAAAGCCGGCCTGGTTACCGAAAAACAGGCCCAACAGGCAGAGCGTCAGCAAAACCAGCAACAGTTCCGTGCGCCGCGCGACAAAAAGCGCCAGCAGGGCCCTACTCCGCAACAGCTTGCCGCGCAAAAAGCCCAGGCGGAAAAAACCGCCCGGGACGCCGAGCTCAACCGCAAGAAACAAGACAAGGCAGACCGCAAGGCGCGCTTTGCACAGGTCAAGCAACTGGTCGAACAGCACCAGATCGCGCGCGTCGAATCCGAAGATTTTTATAACTTCGTCGATAACGGCAAGATCAAGCGCGTGCCGGTCAACGCGTCGCTGCGTGAGCGCTTGGTAGCAGGTGAGCTGGCCATCGTGCGCAACGAAGGCCGCTATGCCTTCGTGCCAGCAGCTACCGCAGCCGACATTCGTGAGCGCGTCGAGCGCGCCGTCATCCACCACAACCAGGTCAGTGCCGCCACCGACCCCAACGATCCCTACAAGGATTACGTCGTCCCGGACGACTTGGTGTGGTAACCCGCACCGGGCCGCTGCGGCCGCTGGCAGATCCAGCGCACACCGACGCGGTGCTGGCTCAAATGCAGCGCTGGCTCGATCGCGCGGTCATCGGACTGAACCTGTGCCCGTTTGCACGCGGCGTCCAAGCGCGCGGCCAGATCCGCTGGGTGGTCAGTGCAGCAGATTCAGCAGAGGCCGTGCTCGAAGAGCTGGGTCAGGAGCTGACTCTGTTGGATCAAAGCGATCCGTTGCAACACGAGACCACCTTGCTGGTGTTGCCCAACGCACTGTCTGACTTTCTCGATTTCAACGACTTTCTGGATGATGCCGACGCAGCGGTCGAGGCATTAGAGCTGGAAGGTGAAATCCAGGTAGCAAGCTTTCACCCGCAGTATCAGTTTGCCGGCTCGTCACCCGACGACATCGACAACTACACCAACCGTGCTCCGTGCCCCACGCTGCATTTGCTGCGCGAGAGCAGCCTCTCGCAGGCCATTGAGGGTCACGGTGATCCAGAGATGATCTACGCCGCCAACATCCAGCGGCTGCGACAGCTGGGCCTGCCGGGCTGGCAGGCGCTGTTCAAAGACAACTGATACTCGAGCGCCAGCACACCCCGTGCTGGTCGCAGATCCCTTGCAAAAAAGAGCAGTGCGGCCTCATGGCCGCACCACAGCCGCTATCAGCGCTTGCGCGTAGGCTTGCTGCTGCCGATGCGCTCGGCGCAGACATCTTCCACGATGGGAGTGGACTGCCGGGCATAGGTCACAGTGGTCGTCCAAGGCGAACGGAAAATCGCCGGATCCACCACGCTAATCTGATTGACCAACTTCTTGCCATCAGCCGACAGCGTCAGTCGCTCAGTGACAGTCATGTCTTCGCTGTGCGGCAAACCGGCATCGTCGATCAAGGTGTCGGTGTTGAAGCCACGCGTGTCGATGACCAACGTATTGCCTTCCCACTTACCCGTCGACTCGCCCAGGTAATAGCCGCCATTTTCGATGGGGGGCTTGGCATCCAGATACACCACCCGCGGCAGACGGTTGATCTGGTAATTGAAGGCGACGATGGTCGGGCGCTGCAGGATCTCAAAGGGCTGACCCTTGAGCATCAAGCGCGGGATACCCTCGGGCAGACAGATCTTTGAGGTGTCGTGAGAGTAGTCGCCACGGGCCGCAGCAGCGCGGTTAGCAGCGTACTGCTCGGCGCCGTCGGCAGTCAGTCGCGGCTGGCCACCGCCATCCACCACCACGTTGGGTGTAGTGCCTACCCGGCGCCAAATGCCAGTCATATCAGCCTTGGGTGCTTGCGCCATCGCCGTCGATGCAACGCAGCAAGCCATCAGTGCAACCAGAGTCTTCATTTGGCCACCGTCACGCCATTCTCCGGCGCATTGCGATTGTTTTCCTCACACACATATTCGGCAGGCTTCACATCAGGCCGCCACTTGTAGATGCGCGTGTAGCTATAGGGCTGGGTCAGCGTCACCGGGTCTGTTACCTGCATGACCAGCTCCAGATCCTTGCCACCGTTGATCTTGCGATAGCGCTCGACCACATGGATCTGGTCGGAGTGCGTTGAACCCTCATCGTCGATGAAGGTCTTGTCGTTCAGACCCGTGGTATCCACCACCAACGTATCGCCTTCCCAGCGACCGACCGAATGGCCCAGATAATTGGGCTTGAGCTTGGCCGGGTGCTGCTGGTCCATGAAAATGCGACGGATGTTATGCGCCACTTCGTGCATGAAAGTGATCTGTCCGGGCGTCTGCACGATGCGGATGGGATAGGGGCTTTCCATCAGGCGCGGCATGCCATGCGGACGGCAATCGGTTGAGGCATCGGCCTCGGGAGCGCCGCGGTTCTTGGCGCGGACGCGTCGCTCCAGAATGGTCATGTACTCGGGCTTAAGCGGCGGCGGTACGCCAGCCGACGGTCCCAACAAGTATTCGTAGCGACTGATCCACCACACGCCCTCGAAATCACGCGGATCAGCAGTGGGTGCACGCGAACCAGCAGGGGCTTCACCAGACACGCGGCCGATGGCCGGCGTGAGCGTGAGGCCGGGGTCATCACTGTTGTTGAGACGCTGCGCCGGACGCTGCTGCGCCTGCACACCGCAACTGACGGACGCGATGGCGACCGCTACAGCTACCCTGCAAAGATTGGTTTTAATCACTTGAGTTTGCCCCCCGATTTTCTGAAGCCCCTTTGTACCAAGAATCACGCCGTTAGAGAAAGCGGTAGCAGTTAAGATAGTAGTGGCACTAGTCAGTTGAATCAGCAATTGGGAAATCCTTGATGTCGCAGGAAGCCCCTGAAACCAAACCACAGCGCGCCGCCTTGATGCCCCTGGCACAGCAACGCTCCGAATTTCTGCGCAACTGCCGCGCCCGCATACAGCCGGGTGATATTGGCTTACCAGAACCCCAGCGCAGGCGCACCCGCGGCCTGCGTCGTGAAGACGTTGCGGCCCTATCGGGCGTCAGCCTGGCTTGGTACACCTGGCTAGAGCAAGGCCGTGAGATCCGTGTGTCAGACGATGTGCTCGAGCGCATCTGCAACACGTTCAGGCTCAATGAAGACGAACGCACTTACCTGTTCACGCTGGTCCAAAACCGGCCGCCGCGCCCTGCCACCGAAGACACTCCGGAAATTGAACCGGCGCTGGTTCGCTTGATCGACAATTTGGATGTGCCTGCTGTGCTGTGCAACCTGCGCTGGGATGTGCTGCATTGGAATCGCCTGCAGAGCGCGCTGTATCGCGACTACAGCAAGTTGGCGCCCTCGCGGCGCAACCTCATCGAGGTGTTGTTTGATCAGGCTGTTGACACCAAAGTCAGCGCTGAGTTCGAACAAACAGCGCTGCGGGTTCTGGCCAAACTGCGCGTTGATTACAGTCGCAGTGGCAACGACCCAAAGTTCGAATCGCTAATCCGTCGCATGGAAGCAGATTCACCACTGTTCCGCCGTATCTGGCGCACTCCAGAAATCAATGTGCGCTCTTATGGGGTGCACCGCTTTACACATGCGGTATATGGGTCGCTGGCCTTTGAGCACACCTCTTATTTTCCGGAAGGGCATCCGACACAACGTCTGGTGATGTGCCTGCCGCACGACGCTGTAACACGCACCGCACTAGCCACCGAACGCGCCAAGCAGCTTTAGCGACCTTCAGCTTTACTGCCCGGTTGGCAACAAGATACGCGCGCACAGGCCACGTCCATCAGAGCCCGGCATAAATTGCAGGTCCCCCTGTAACAACTGTGCATAGCGTTGGGCTATAGACAAACCCAAGCCAGCACCAATACCCAACGCATCACCGGCGGCACCACGCTTGCCGCGCTGCAAAGCGCGCTGCAGCTCATCTGATGAAAGACCGGGGCCGTTATCCACCACCGAAATGCCAACCTGCTGACCAATTGCCGCAACAGCCACCGTCACATGCAAAGGGCTGCCATCCAGCGGCCTGCCGTAGCGCAGGGCGTTCTCCACCAGGTTGGTCAATAATCCCTCTAGTAAAGCTGCGTCAGTCAGAGCGTAATGCGCAACTTCAAGGCCCTCTCCGCCCAAATCCACTTCCTGAGCCGCTGTTTGCGATATCTGCCGAAGCAATAAGTCGCGCACAAACTCACTGACGTCTAGCACCTGCAGCGATGCCTGATCGCGCATCTCATCCGCCCGCGCTAACGCCAACAGCTGAATGACCAAGCGGCTGGCACGCTGCTCGCTCTGCCGGATGTGCTCAAGCTGCTGCCGCCAAACCTGCGGATCGGCCTGCCGCAAACCATACTCTGCCAGGGTGCGGATGCCAGCCAAAGGTGTGCGCAATTCATGGGCAACGTTGCCGGCAAACTCGCGCTGCGCTTGCCCTGTGGCTGCGATGCGCTGAAAGAGCCCGTTGATGGTGCCAGCCAGTCGCTGCAGATCGGATGGCGATTTGATATCTGTAACCGGTTGCAAGTCTTTCGGGTCGCGCTGATCTAATTCACTTTGCAGACCGATGAGCGGTTTGATTTGCAGATCGATACTGCGACGCAACCAATATCCCAGTGCTGCCAGCAGCAGCAATTGCAACGCCGCCGAGAGCCCCACTTGTTCAAGCACAGACGCATTGAACGCGCTTACGGTATGCGCAACGACCAAGTAGTAGGGTAGTGGCCGGTCGCGGTACAGCGACAGTACGCGCACCGGTAGTCCGTCATGGAGCTGATCTACCAACACATAGGGCTGGTCGGATTCCGGCCGCGTCAGCGACAGAGCGCTATCACCGGAAACACGCTGTCCATTCACATCGAACAGCGCATAGAAAGTCTTTTCGCTGTCGGAAAACAGCACCGTAGCCACTTCCCGCTCAGACATATCCAGCAGCGGCTTGCCCTGGCTGACGGTCACGTTACCAGCCAAGGCATAAGTCTCATCGAGCAGGGAACGGTCAAACGCTTTGTTGGCGTAGACGTAGTCGATCGCCAACGTCGTAAACAAACGCAGGATAAAAAAGCCAAAAATTGCGGTGAGCAGACTCCATAGCAGCCGCCCGCGCAGCGAGCTGGATGATGGAGGCTTGCCTGTCACGCTGGCTACACAGCCTGTTCAGCATCAGTCTCCAGCGCATAACCCAGGCCGCGGAAGGTGCGGATGGTGGCGCCGGATCCGATCAACTTACGACGCAGGCGCGAGATGAACACCTCGATCGCGTTGTCACCCAAGGCATCGTCAAAACCTGCCAGCTTGTCGGACAAAAAGCGCTTCGCAACGACCTTGCCAGGGGGAGTCATCAGCTCGGCCAGCACTGCAAATTCACGACTGGGAAAAGCCAGATCACTGACGCTGCCATCGCCCTGCCGCGTAAAAAACCGCCCGGCACGACGGTCGAACACCAGGCCGCCTACTTCGGCAACATCTTGGCCATCGCCTGCGCGACGGACGAGCGCACGCAACCGCGCCTCAACCTCGCCTAAATCAAAGGGCTTGCCCAGGTAATCGTCTGCTCCGGCATCAAGCCCTGCAATGCGCTCTTCGGTGCGATTGCGCGCTGTCAGCACAATCACCGGAGTGCGATCGCCGCGCGCACGCGCCTCGCGCAGCAGCGTCAGACCATTCTCGTCGGGTAGATTCAGGTCCAGCAACACTGCATCGACGGGCTGCACCTGCCACAGATGGCGAGCCTGTGCACCAGACACCGCAAGATCGACCCGATGACCGGTCTGCAGCAGGCTTTGGCGCACCACTTGTCCCAAGGTGACATCGTCTTCTACCAGCAAAATACGCATCTGAGAGTGCTCCGAAACATCGCTGTGGTGGATGTTGACCCTGTAGGGCTAACCCGTACAGTAGCCGATCAATGCGTCGGGCTCCTATTCCTGACGCATCAGTCAGCTTTCAGGGCTTTTATGATTCGCTACGCCACACCTGCCGACGCAGAAGCCATCAGCCAACTGGTTAACAGTGCCTATCGTGGCGACAGCAGTCGCGCCGGCTGGACCACCGAAGCGGACCTGCTCGGCGGTCAACGCACCGACGCCGCGGCGATTCTTGCGTTTCTGCACGGCAGCGACACACTGCAACGCGTCATACCCGTGCTCTTTGACAGCGACGGCACGCTGTTGGCCTGTCTGCAGCTGGAGCGGGACGGGGCTGAAGCGTATCTGGGGCAGTTTGCAGTGAGCCCCACACGCCAAGGCGCAGGACTGGGGCGGACACTACTGACCGCAGCAGAAGAGCACTCGCGCAGCCACTGGCGCTGCCAGGCGATGCGCATGACTGTGCTGGAGCAGCGACCCGAGTTGATTGCCTGGTACGCGCGATGTGGCTACTTGCCGACCGGCGAGACCGTCGCGTTTCCTTATGACGACATACGCTGTGGTGAACCACGACGACCCGACCTGCGGCTGCGCGTATTGCGCAAGCCGCTGGCCTGATCTGCATCAACTGGGATACAGATCCCCGCGCACCCACAAGCCGTGCACCTGCGGCGAGCACTGTACGGGCAATTTCACAGTGGCGATCGGACCGTCTTCGACGTGCTCTGCATCCAATATCACCAAGTCACAGCGCAGTCGTTCGTTCAGGTGATAGGCCACGCCCATCAAATAGCCCACGCCCTCGCCTGAGCTTGCGCTCTTGGGTGCAAACACGGGCTCGGCCAGTGAAATGCCAGGCGCTGCATGCCACAGTTTGTAACTGCGGTTGCTCAAGTCCATGCGTGCATAGCAAGAATTGGCAGTGGCACGTGGCTGTTCGGGGTTGGGACAGGCCGCATAGCCGTAGCGATAAGCCACCGTGTTGTAACGATCATCCTGGCGTGGCAGCGGCGCTGACAACGGATAGAGCTTCTCAATGTCGTACCGTGTGCCCTTGCCGTTGAGCGGAACCGAGATGCGATGCAGATAGCTCTCGGCGCCTTTGAAGTCTGGCGGTGAACCATCTTTGTTGGGCATGAACGGAAACGGGTTGCCAGCCGTAATCTCCGTATCGAAGTACAGCTTCTTGCCATCATCAAACACACCCATGGTGTGAGTGCCACTGCGCGTCGGGCCCTCAAACCACTTGAGGTCTTTGCCATCGCCACCGCGACGGAAAAATCCAAACCAAGTCTTGCCCGTGCGATCCCACGACCAGTGAATACCGCCGCGCTTCATCTGCTCCACGTCGATCGTCATCGGCACCACAAAGAACATGACATAGCGCTCGGTCACGCCAAAGTCATGGATCATGCCGACATAGGGCACCTTGATTTTGGTTTCCCACAGTTTCTTACTGCTGCGCTTGTCGATCTCGAACACCGACACCACATCACTGCCAAAACCCTCGGCCTCGTAGCCAAAGCCGACAATGTTGCCGGTCATCGAACACACTTTGGGATGCGCGGTAAACGGCTGCGACGCAGGCAACTGGCCGCCGAAAGTGTAGATCGGATCCACCGTCTCGAGCGTATTGATATCCAGCGCAATGGGCGCCGCATCTTCTTTAAGCGCCAGGATCATGTTCTTGTGATTGATGATGTGGGTATTGCCTGTAGCGCGTGACTTGCCGCGCACACTGGGGTCGTCCATGTAGGGATTGCGGTACATCGGATACAGCGACCGGCCAGCCTTGTCTTGCGCCAGATAGCGCTCGCCGCGCGCATAGCGTGTGCGGTAATCGACGCGACCGTTTTTGATACGAAACACGCGCACATGGCCTTCGCCGTCGAACATGATGTTGCCCGGCAAGCGCTGATATTGCGGATCAGGGCCCGTGGCAAAAAAGCCGCCATCCAGATCTTGAGGGAGCGTGCCTTCGATCTCACAATCGTTGATGGTGACTTCGGCGCGCATCAGCGAAAATTGGCCGCCGCTGCCGGGGCCACCGCTGCCCGGACCGCCCGCCGGCGGCTTGGCCAGATCTGAGCTGCCACTGGCCGGCTGTGCGGCAGCAACTGCACCAGCAGGCAAGGCTGCGGCACCGAGGCTCAATGCAGCAGATATAAAACTGCGCCGATCCAGCTCGTTGTTGTCGTTCATGCGATCTCCTCTGCGTGATGCCCGAGTGTCGCCAGTGGCAGGCATCGACGCAAGGCGCCGGCTACCCGTACTTACCACAATGCTAGTCGCGATCGCTCAGACGCTGCACCGCTGCGCTATAACGCTCACCGATCACGGCAATGGCTCCTGCAGTCGCATCCATCTGTAGCAGGTCGGAATGCGACAGCTGCACATTCACAGCTGCAAGGTTCTCGTCGAGCCTTGCCAGTTTGGTGGTACCGGGGATAGGCACTATCCATGGCTGTCGGGCCAGCACCCATGCCAAGGCCAGCTGCGCAGGTGTCACGTGGTACTGCAGAGCCAATTGAGTCAAGGCAGCGACCAGTTGTTGATTGGCCTTGCGCGCTTCTGGAGCAAAGCGCGGCACCGTATGACGAAAGTCGCTGGCATCAAACGCTGTGTGCTCATCAATCTTGCCGGTGAGAAAGCCGCGACCCAGCGGGCTGAACGGCACAAAGCCAATGCCCAGTTCCTGCAGCGTCGCAAACACGGTTGATTCGGGCTCGCGCCACCACACTGAATATTCGCTCTGCAATGCCGTCACAGGCTGCACGGCATGCGCGCGGCGTATCGTACGTGCGCTAGCTTCAGACAAACCAAAATGCCGCACCTTGCCCTCTGCAATCAGGTCGCGGACGGTACCAGCAACGTCTTCGATGGGCACCGCAGGGTCTACGCGGTGCTGATAAAACAGGTCGATATAATCGGTACGCAAGCGCTGCAGCGAGGCATTGCAGACAGCGCGGATGTGTTCCGGGCGGCTGTCCAAGCCGGCCACCTTGCCGTCCTGCAGCTTGAAACCAAACTTGGTCGCGATGACCACTTGCTCGCGCAGCGGTTGCAAGGCCTCACCCAGCAACAGCTCGTTGGCATAGGGCCCATAGACCTCGGCTGTATCGAAGAACGTAACACCACGCTGCACGGCGGTGCGCAGCAGTTCGATCATCGACTGCTTATCTGGCGCAGGCCCATAACCATGGCTCATCCCCATGCAGCCCAGACCCAGTGCAGACACCTGCAACCCACTGCGGCCCAGCATTCTTGTCTTCATGGTCCAGTCTCCCAGCGCATCGGTCACTGCCTCATGGCATTCTTGGCAGCTACCGTAGCAGAGACTCACCGATGCGCGTGCCGCTGAACCATTGGTACCCCGTGCTCGAGCCCCGCGAAGTGCGGGGCAAGCCGGTCACTGTCGAACGCCTTGGCGTAAAGCTGGTGTTCTGGCGCAGCAGCGCCGGCGTACTGCATGCACAGCGCGATCGCTGTCCACATCTTGGCGCTTCACTGGGCACAGGCCGCGTCGTCAACAACACGCTGGTGTGCCCGTTTCATGGCTTTGCCTTCGGCCCGGATGGTCAATGCGTCAAGGTGCCCGCACTGGGACGCGAAGGACGCATTCCCAAAGGCCTGTGCGCCGAGACCTTTGTGGTGCGCGAGGCCCATAACCTGGTGTGGCTGTGGTGGGGCGACGCTGAGGCGGTTGCCGATTCGCTGCCGTTTTTTGCAGATTTGGCTGACGGCTGGCATCACCATGGTTTCAGTACCGAATGGCCCGTGCACTACACACGCGCCATCGAGAACCAAATGGATATTGCGCACCTGCCCTTCGTTCATCACAACACCATTGGGGCAGGTGGACGCACAGTGATCGAAGGTCCATATGTCGAGGTGGACGACAGCGTGATTCGCGTGTGGGCCACAGCACGCAAAGATGACGGTAGCCCGCTGCGCTCTGCAGAAGAGCTGGAACAAGCGGCACGGCAACGACCGCCGACTCAAGTTCTGCAACTACCGGGGTGCTGGCTGCTCAATATCAGCCCAGCCTTCAAGTTATTTTTGGCGTTTGTGCCGGTTAATGAGCGCTGCACACGCTATTACCTGCGCAGCTATTGGCGTTTTGGCCCGCGCTGGTTGGCGCCACTGGTGGGGTGGCTCATCAGCTTATCCAACCGCCACATCCTCAGCCAAGATTATGCCGTTGTGGTTACCCAAACCCCGGCAAACAGCAGTGACGCACGCGGCGATCAACTAATCGGCGCCGATCGGGCGATAGTGCAGTTCCGGCGTGTGCACGCCAGGCTGCTCGAACGCTCCGATACTGCCACGGTAGAATCCACACCATGATCGCCCTACCTCGACGCCTTGCTCTTCTTGGTGCCCTGACGCTACTACTGCCGCTACAACAGGCCGTGGCAGCCGAGCATCCGCTGGACGTCATAGTGTTGCTCGACATGCAACCGCACCGCAGCCCGGCCGATCGGCTGTTTGCGACCAACATGGATGGCACAGCACGGGTCAACCGTGGCGTAAGAGCGGATCTCAACGCGTGCCTGTTGCGCAACGTCACTGTGCCCGATGATCTGAAGAGTGTGAACGAGCAGTCTTGGGGTTATGCCAATTTAGCCAAACGGCTGACGCTACAAAAGCGCGCTGACTTGCTGGATATCGAGAAGAGCTACGCCACGGCCGGTGCTCCTGGTGCAGACAAGGCGCTGCAGCAAATCCTTGAAGCCGCACTGCGCAAGCAGGCCCCAGATCTGCGCGTGAACCTTGCCAACTGCGGCGGAGGTCCTCGCGGTCGCACCGTCGGCAACACGCTCGGCTATAAGAATTGGGAAGTGGATGATCTTTACGAAGATCTGGTCGCCATACCGCGCGTGCTGCTGCCCTATGTGCAGGACCTGCCGCGCTATGCCAAGGCCGCTGCCGGCAGCTATTCAAAGTCGCTACTGATCAGCTTCGACAGCCTGCCAGCGCAGGCACAGGCCAATGTTGCCGCAACACAGGCCGCAGCTGACCTAGAGACGCGCTACGCACAGCTGGCTGCCAGTGATGATCGGACTCAGGTCGCAGCATTAGTGCGGTCTGCACGCGCACTACCGCAATTTGGTGGCGAGATCAGTTACTGCGCCACGGGCGACACTGAATCGGCACTGTTGCTTGGCTATCGCTCGTTAGGCCTCGACATGCTGGCACCGAGCTCAGTCGAGCAAATCAATCGCTCACGCAGCCGTATCAGCTTCGGGCGCAACACCACCTTCGAATCACTCAACGACATCTTTGTAGCCATTACCACCGGCAAGCAATCGTGCTCCGTGGTGGTAGGAACCGCCAAGCAAGTTGTGGATCTGCGTACCGCACTGGCTAGCCAACGCGACAGCGCGCAGGGCGCGCAATTTGGTGCCTTGCTGCCTTTGGACGAGTCGCGTGACCGCTATGCACGTGGCCTGAACCAAGGTTACGAGAACTTCGCGCAGCTAAGCTTTGCGCGAGCCATCGGGGGTGGTGGTGCCGCACTGGCGCAGCTGCGCACCTACGGCGTGCAATCACTGCCCGACTATCAGCGCGAAGCAGCAGCGATGCAGGCCAGCGGCCATACCGCAGACATCAGTGCAACGGCAGTGCTCACCTATCTACAAGACCTAAAAGACGGCCAGCAACGCGGTCTTGGTGTCCTTGCACAACGCGATGCAAGGTTGCTGCAAGCTCGTCGCGAGCGCGAACAGCTGGACAAGTCACGACGCGAGGCGCGTGCCGCCTACGAGAAGCAATACCCCTACGAGGCAGTCATCTCTTGCGGCATAGAACAGCGCCATCAAGCACTGGTCCCCTGCTTTATGAGCGACGGCCTTAATTCACACATCGAAATCACCAACGGCCCGGCCTACGCGCTGTATCAGCCCTGGGAGCTGCACAAGCTAGGTAATGAAACCGCCGGCGAAGGCTTGGTCATAGCGCTAAGCAACTCATTCAAGCTCAACATCCAAAACGTCGATGAGCGACTGGTGCTGCGTCTGGTGGTGCGCGAGACCGCGTCGGGCCGCGTGGTTTACGAAAAAGCCGCGGCACGCTTTGGCGTGATCCGCTACAGCAACGGCCCCTAGACGCGGCTGCGGCAATGTCGATGCAGCCGGTGCTGCACATGCCTACACTGGCCGCCTATGGAAACACTGCCCGCCTGCCCCCAATGCGCGTCGAGCCTCGTTTACGAGGATGGCGCAAACTTTGTCTGCCCTGAATGTGCGCACGAGTGGTCGCAGCAAGCCACGCCAGAGGCAGCCGTCGCTGCTCGCGTCGTGCGAGATTCGGTGGGCAACGAGCTCAAGGACGGCGACACCGTCACTGTCATCAAAGATCTAAAGGTCAAAGGCTCGTCATCCACCG
Source organism: Pseudomonadota bacterium (assembly GCA_026398735.1). Classification (GTDB taxonomy): domain Bacteria; phylum Pseudomonadota; class Gammaproteobacteria; order Steroidobacterales; family Steroidobacteraceae; genus ZC4RG30. Next base: position 77,026 of record JAPLSH010000005.1, read on the forward strand.
TCAAGGTGGGCACCAAGGTCAAAAACATCCGCTTGGTCGAGGGTGATCACGACATCGACTGCCGCATCGAAGGCATCGGTGCGATGGGTCTGAAGTCGGAGTTTGTTAAAAAGTCCGGATACCCAACATGCAGATCAGAGTCCCGGCGGCAGCGCCGGAATGCTGGCCGCGATGATCTGGCGCTTTGCCCGACTAATGCCATAGAAAACGCGTTTGTTCCCGGCGCTTCGATCCCAAGCCCAGCCTTGGCCTTCGAAGGGCACATCGATGGTCGTAATGTGCTGCAAAGCAACGCCTTGCTTTGGAAGCTTCAGTACGTGCAGCTCGGCGGCATCATGTCCGGTGACGTAAAGCAGTCCGTCATTGCCCCAATCACCACCAGAGCAGGAGCTGACGCCCCATGTGGCTACAACCTCAGGCGGGAAGATCCAAGACTGCAACATCTGCCACTGATCATTGAACTGGCCTACGTAGGTCCAGCGCTGATCAAAGCCCGGCGTGGTTCCTGAATCGTTGTAGTTGGCAAAGCATGCCCACCAGCTGCCTTTGTGGCGCACTGCCCAAGTCAGCGAACCCAGTCTAATACCCATTGAATGAGTCGCGATTGGCTGCAGGCTTCGCGTGTCATGGATTTCAAGTGAACTGGCCATTGGCAATTGCGGGAAGTTCGAATGCGCAAGAATCAGTTTGGTTCCATCAACGTAGCCAGCGTTGTAGTGAAAAATGGGCCCGTTACGCGGGCCGGACCATTGGCTGACTCGCACTCCATCGGCCTTGCGATGCTTGACCAACACCCGATTACCGATGCCGTAGAAGTGCTCGGCATCGACAGCGACGCCTTGATTGGCCTCGGGTATGTCCCAACGCGCGAGCTCCGTGGCGACCAAGCCGTGTCGCGCAAGTGCTGGTGTAGCGTCCTCTACCGAACCAGCTGCCACTGCCCTAAGTGGGAAGCTACCTCCCAAGGTGGCAAGGCCAGTCAAGCTAACCATCACTTCACGGCGCGTCAGGAACGAGCTCATCAGAACTTCCTCGTCACTTCGAGCGACCACGTGCGGCCCGGCATGAGGCCTTGTGCCACTGACGGGTCATAACCAAAGTTGTCGGAGCCGGCAGCAGACAGCGGCGGCTGCTTGTCGGTGAAGTTGACTACACTCAATCGCACGCGCGTGCCTTGCAAGAGAGCGCCAGAGTCGTCTGCAAACCGGTAGCCAAGCGACGCGTTGTAGCTAGTCACCGGATCGATGACCAACCGGTACACGGTTTGGCCAGCCGTGTAGTACGGCTCTATGTACGACGGGCGCCCCAAGCTCTCGTAAATTGCAGAGGTGGTTGTTGCACCGGCGTCATGCGTCTTGCCCACGTAGAAAACACCAAGTCCAGCAGACCACGGTCCTTTCTGCCACGAGACATTCGTAGTTCCGCGCCAAGGAGCTGCGCCACCGGCATAAAGGCTTTCGTTGACCACTGAGGCCACGTTGGCTGCAGACAGCACTGTCGTGGCGCGTGCGAGGTAACTCCATTCCGAGTTGATAACCAGATCACCCCAGCTTTGACGCTGCAGGGCATAGCGAACCGAGAAGTCGATACCCTCGTGATTGCTGGCTGACAGGTTCAGGAACGGCGAATTTCGCGAGAAGATTCGGCCCGCTGGCGCAGCCACATTGCCTGGATTAGCCAGGTTGTAGGCCGCAAATGCAGCGCGGTCTTCAGCTGTAAGCGCATAGCGCTGCACATCCGGATCGCCCTTGTAGCCGGCAGTCCCGCTACCAACGTCAATTTGATTGACCGGAACGCCAGCGGCAATCTGGGCCTTGGTGTAGGCCTGCAGCAGTGCTGTATCACTGGTGTTGATCTGCGTGGCACTCCGACTGCCAAGCAAACCCGTGCGACTGATTTTCCAGAGGTCGGCCGTAAGACTCAGACCCCGCACTCCGGGAACATCGAACACAAAACCATAAGTGAAACCCTCTGACTCTTGCGGCTTCAGATCGGGGTTGCCACCAAAGTAGGACCGCATAACGTAGGGCCCCTCATTCAAGTAGGGGTTGCGATAGGCGTCAACGTCACCGGCACCGGCGCTGATCGACCAGCGCGGACTGGTGTACAGCGCTGCAAGACTGGGTGCCATGAAGCCTTGGTTATACGAGCCGCGCAACATCAACCACGACACCGGTCGCCAGTTCGCACCAAACTTTGGATTCGTTGTCTGGCCGAAATCACTGTAGTTTTCATAGCGTGCAGAAGCAGAGAGCTCGAAGCTGCGAACCATGGGCATGGCGCGCTCTGGTGTTACAAGCGGCATCACCAATTCAACATAGGCGCTGGTGACGCTGCGCTCACCTGTTACGTCAGGACGCGGCGGATGCAGGAGGAAGTCGTTGTTGGTTGCCTCGAGACCCGAGTCCGCAGGATTTTCGCCGCTGAACGGGGGGCGCACATCGCGCAGCTCTTCCCGGCGATGTTCCACACCTACTGCGGCCAGAACATCCATACCCTTCACGGAGAACAGCGTGCCATTGGCGCGCAGATCACCGCTGATGATACGACTGCGCGCATTACGCAAATACGCCTCAGAGAAGCTGTCTACTACCGACTGCGGATTGGCGTATTCCTTATCGGCAACGACTGCTCCATTGAGAACCTTAAAGGTGTACCCAAACGGGTTATAGGCTGTTGCATCGGTGCGCGAAATCGCTGCCTGCAACTTGCTCTCCCGGACATCGGGATAAGCGCTGTCACTACCCTCAACCTGGTTGATAAAAACAGAGCTTTCCCATTCCCATGTCTTCAAGAAGCGGCCGCGTACGCCCGCGTCAAAGCGCACCACATCAGCCGAGGTGTCAACAGTCTCTGGTGCAAGCCCTGCCAGCGTCATTGCAGTGAAGCTCACGGTGCGCGGCGTGCCCACGAGGCGCACGCTGCCATCGGCGTTGGCCAGCCCTGTCGTCTGATAGAAGCGCGAACCATAAGGGTTATAAGGGCTGTCTACCGGCATCACCATGAGCTTGTCCGAGGTTGGCGCATTGAGTGCCAAGGGCTGACGGCGCATAACCGAATCAGCCCGGTAGTAGCTCAGATCTGCGAAGGCTGTCAGTGCGTCGCTGAACTCATATTCAGCGGACAGAAGGCCCGTGCCGCGCTTGACTTCAGGGGCTGCAAAGCCGAACTGGTTCAGATCCAGGAAGAACTCGGGATTTGTAGAACGGCTGGGCGCCGCAGTGGTGAGTGTGGGCACGCCACTGACTGGCCGAAAATAGTTAGTCGCAGTCGAGGTTCCAACGCGAAACGTCGGCCAATAGCCGCGCGCTGAACGCGTATCAAACGGCCCTCCTGCCACGTTGAACGGCGCAGGGGCCCGGTCACTGTTGTACCCGGTCTTGCTGAACTCGCGGTCCGTCAGCAACGTGCTGTCACGCTGGAAGCCCTCGATCGTTCCAAACAACTGGCCCTTACCGGCGGCAAAGTCAGTGCCAAACGTGAGTCCGGCTTGCAGGCTGCGTCCACCGCCAGCTTCAGGCTGGCCATAGCGCAAAGTTGCCTCAGCGCCGTCGAACCGACGCTTCATGACGTAATTGATTACGCCGCCAACAGCATCAGAACCGTAAACAGCAGAGGCGCCGTCCCGCAGCACCTCGATGCGCTCTATGCCAAACGTAGGGAGTTGGTTGACGTTTACCGCCTGAGAAAGTCCGGCAGTCATCGGATTGACTGCCATCCTGCGTCCGTTGACCAGAATGAGGGTTGCCGTGGCGCCCATATTGCGAAGGTTGAGATTGGCGTTATCACCGCGGGCGCCAGAGGAGCCGAGGCGCGTTTCGTTTTCCGGGAGATTCACAACAGACGGCAGAGAGGTGAGCAACTCCACTGGCAACCAGGCATTGCGGATCTCCATCGCGCTCTGGTCTATGACCGAAATCGGCGCAATTGTTTCCATATCGGTGCGGCGGATATGCGATCCCGTTACCACCAGAGTATTGAGCTCGTCGACTGCCTCAGGGGTGGCTTCGGTTGCCGGCTCGGCAGCCTGTGCGGCGCTCAGGGCAAGCAGAGAAGCAACCGCTGCACGAACGGTTAAGCCAGCGAGAGTGGTATGGCGAGATGAAAAACGGATCATGAGTGCCTCCTGGCAGCCTTGGTGGTCTGGTGCAGTGCGCACGGACTCGGGGACCACAACCTAAGGCGGCACGATAAGCGCGCTGTATGACGCGATCGTTTTGGGACCAAGACAACTTTGTGACTATTTTCCCTTCTTCTCCTGTATCGTTTTTTTAATGTACCGCTTGTCCCAACAGATCCACCGGCACTACCTGCTGTCCGCGCTACTGCTCGGCTGTTTGGTGCTGCGTGCGTTTGTGCCGGCCGGTTACATGCTCGACACCGATGTCAGCGGCACCCTGAGCCTGAAGATGTGCTCGGGCATTACGTTGGCCGCACCCGCTGAGGGCGGCGGTGATCACGACAGCACCTCGCCAACTAGCGACGGCCCGACTGGCACGCACGGCGCCTGCCCGGCTGGTGTGCCGCTGTTGGCATTGGCACAGGTACTGGTGCTCAGCACCGAGATCACAGCAGTTAGCTCAGCGCTGCCACCTGTCACAGAGCCCGCACTTTCCTCGATACCGCCCAGCCCTTCACGGCTGCCGCGCGGTCCTCCCGCTTCCCACGCCTGACCGACGGCGCCTGACGGCGCCACGTGAGCATCGGCTTGCACGTCAAGTGCTTGCCGTGACGTCGATCATCGTGGGAGTACTACGTGGTTATAGACACTCTCGCACCGGAGCCACGCTCCGGCGCGCAGCGGATATACCGCTTGCTATGGCGATGGCATTTCTATGCCGGTCTGTTCTGCATTCCCTTCATTCTGGTGCTCGCTGTCAGTGGCACTCTGTATTTGTTCAAGCCGCAGGTTGAACGCTGGCAGGATCGCGCCTTCGATACAGTGGTCTTTACAGGTCAACGCCTCGGTGTCGCGCGAGAAGTTGGGTTGGCCCTGCAACAGCATCCAGCGGCGCGTTTTGCCCAATACGAAGTTGCACCGATCAAAGCCGGCGCCGGGCGCGTGTGGTTGCGCGATGCCGGCGGCGCAAAACTGCGTGTGGTGATCCATCCTATCGATGGTCACGTCATAGACGAAAGCACCGAGAGCCAGCGACTCATGCAAGTCATCAAGACGCTGCATGGAGAACTGCTGTTGGGCGATGGCGGCTCACTGGTGGTTGAACTAGCAGCTTGCTGGGCAGTGGTACTTGTCTCCTCAGGGCTGTACCTGTGGTGGCCACGTAACACAGGCGCCATGGCCGGAGTGCTTTACCCGCGCTTGCGGCAAGGCCGCGGCATCCTCTGGCGCGACCTGCATGCCGTAACCGGCATGTGGGTATCTGTCCTGGCGCTGACACTGCTGTTGACCGCCCTGCCCTGGACCGGCTTCTGGGGTAAGGCCTTCAAGCAAGTGCGGCAATGGTCGCAAGTTGCTCTTGTGCAGCAAGACTGGACGCAGAGTCGGTCCGAGGAGCGCGCAGAACATGTAGAGCACGCCGGCACTCACCTAGCGGCTGAGGCAGCGGTTGCCTCAGCATTCACAATGGACCATGCGGTGATTTATGCACAGTCTTTGGATTGGGCTCGACCGGTGCTGGTGGCGCAAAAGAACGGCAACTGGGTTATCAGTTCTGAAGCGCAGAACCGGCCCTTGCGGCAAAGCGTCATGCTCGACGGTCAGACCGGCAGGGTAGTTGAGCGCGAGCAGTTTGCCGACAAGCTACTGACCGACCGCATCGTCGGCATCGGTGTGGCTGCCCATGAGGGTCAACTGTTTGGTTGGCTGAACCAGTTGCTCGGTGTAGTCACTACGTTGGGCCTGGTCACGGTTGCCGTTAGTGGTTTTGCAGGCTGGTGGCGCCGCAGGCCTACCGGTCGCCTCGGTGCGCCACCTCCGGTGCCCAAAACACTGGGCATGGGCTTTGCCTTAATGATTATGTTTTTTGCGCTACTACTGCCGCTACTCGGCTGCAGTCTGGTGCTCATCGCCTTTGTGGATCGGGTCGTGCTGCGCAGCGCTGGATCGCTTCGGCACTGGCTTGGTCTTACCCCCATTTAATAGGAATTACCCACATGAAACACGTCCACCCTTCGATACAGGCTGCCATACGCAGCACACTGCCCCGCCTTGCTCTTGCATTGTTGCCGTTGGTGGCACAGGCCGCACCGGAAGACGCTGCTGCACCTGCCGCTGCTGCCACCGATGAAGTAATTGTCGAGGCCGCGCGCGACCGCGACGCCAAAGCCGGAGTGCCTTCGACACAAGCCACCGTCACGCGCGAAGACCTGACCGCTACCGTCAACCTGTTTGATGTCGAGGACGCGCTCAAGTACCTGCCGGGCATTGAGGTGCGCAAACGCTACGTTGGCGATCGCTCAAGCCCTCTTGGCTCGCGCACGTCTGGTGGCATTGGCCTCAGTGCGCGCGGGCTGGTGTATGCAGATGGACTGCTGCTGGCGAACTTGCTGGGCAACGATAACAACGACTACACGCCGCGCTGGGGCATGGTGGGCCCCGAAGAGATCGAACGCATCGACGTTCTGTATGGGCCGTATTCGGCGCTGTATGCGGGCAACTCTATGGGTGCTGTGGTCAAGATGATCACGCGCATGCCCTCCGGCGCAGAGGGCCATGCTAAGGCACAATACTTCTCGCAGCAATTCTCGGCCTATTCGACCGACGACACTTTTGACGGCCAGCAGTACAGCCTGTCACTGGGAGATCGCGTTGGGCCGGTGGCAGCGTGGGTTGCCTTGAATCATGTGTCGAGCCTGGGTCAGCCGATTGCCTTTGCAGCAGTAACGTCAGCGGCTACTACCGGCGCTGCGACCACTACCGGTGCACTGGGCGAAACTGATCAATATGGTGTGCAACGCTATATCACTGGCGCCACCAGTATCGACGACACCCGCCAGGACACTGCCAAGCTCAAGCTGTCGTATGACATCAGCGATCAAGTACGCGCGCTTTATACCTTTGGCTATTGGCATAACCATTCAGAGATCGGCTACAGCAGCTATCTGCGTGATGCCGCCGGCGCGACGGTGCTCAGTGGCAACGTGGATGTAGGCGGCGGTAAGCGCATCGCGGCGGCTGCCAGCAGCTTTGGCCTGCAGGCGCAGGCTCTGGATCACACGCTACACGGGCTGGAGCTGGCCGGTGACCATGGTCTATTCACCTGGCGTATTACCGGCAGTGACTATGCCTATCGCAACGATGCACGCCGCAAACAAAACGCATCAACCGGTGCGGGCGGTACGCTGACTGCGTTTGATGGCACTGGTTGGCAGACGCTCGACACGATCGGTACTTGGGGCACTGCAGATCAGCCGTTAGGTCATCACATAAGTATCGGTACTCACAACGATGCTTATGTGCTCGACACCACGGTGCTCAACATTGATGACTGGGCGACCTCTGCCACAGGTACCAGGGCTAGTGCCTTTGGTGGGCGCACGCGCACCTCGGCGCTGTTTGTGCAGGACGCGTGGGGCTTTGCGCCGGGTTGGATCGCAACGGTAGGCGTACGGGCCGAGCACTGGGTGGCAGATCAGGGGCGCGTCTCTGGTGCAAGCGCCACACAGCTGTTTGCAGGCCGCAGCGGCAGCTACACCTCGCCGAAGCTGGCTCTGCAATGGAATACGCCGTCGAACTGGAAGCTGTCGCTGGCCACTGGCGTGGCCTATCGACTACCGACGGTGGCGGAACTGTTCCAAGGAACAATCCCCAACTCGCAGAACACCGTCACTTACAACAACCCGAACCTCAAGCCAGAGCATGTGGAGTCAGCAAACTTTGATGCGGAACGGCAGTTCCATACCGACTATGGCAGTGGTTGGCTGCGTGCCACGGCGTTCTATGAGCGCAATCGCAATGCGCTGCTCAAGCAGCCCATCCCGCCGACCGATCCGCTTTACACCACCGCTACCGGCGCCACGACCACCTACTGGAGCAACATCGACGAGGTGAAGTCCAAAGGCGCAGAACTAGCCTGGCATATCAACAACGCCCTAACGCGCGGCTTGGATGTGGACGGCAGCGTGACCTTTGCACACTCGCTCATCACTCAGAACAGCGCACAGCCATCTGTCGAGGGCAGTTGGCAGAACCGGGTGCCCAAGTGGCGCGCGCGCATGGTGGTGGCTTATCGCCCGACAGCGGACTGGAGTGTCTCGGCTGGTGGACGCTATAGCGGCCTACAGCGCAATGGCTATCCCAACGCCGACATCCGCCCCAACACCTACCTGGGCTTTGCGCCCTATCTGGTGTTTGATGCACGCGCCACCTGGAAGCCCATCAAGTCAGTGACCGTTGCAGCCGGCGTCGACAACGTCACCAACCGGCTCTACTACCAGTTCCATCCTTACCCGGGTCGGACGTTCAACTTAGAGTTGAGGTATGACTACTGAGGGATCTGTGTAAACCCCTCAGGCGGCAGCTGGCGTGACTTCGCGCTCAACCTGCTTGCCACTCTCTATCTGCGCAACGCGCAAGTCATAGGAGAGCTGCAGGTTCAGCCAGGAACGCGCGTCGCCACCAAAATATCGTGCAAGGCGCAACGCGGTGTCTGCGGATACACCGCGACGCCCAAGGACAATGTCGTTTATACGCGGAGTGGTCACCTTCAACGCTTTGGCAAGTGCATTGACACTCATGCCCAACGGCACAAGGAAATCCTGCTTGAGCACCTCACCCGGATGTACCGGACGCATGCCGTTCTTAAAGCGCTTGCTGCTTTTCATGAGTGGTAATCCACAATCTCAACCGCTATCGGCCCTGCTTCTGTCCAGCGAAAACATAGTCTGAATTGGTCGTTTATCCGGATGCTGTACTGACCTCGGCGTGAGCCTGCCAAGGGCTCCAGCCGGTTACCCGGCGGCGCGCGCAGGAAGGCCAGTGTCTGTGCTGCATCAAGTTGCGCAAGCTTTCGCGTGGCCACCACAGCAAAGGCCGAAAACCTCGCCGATCGGCCGGTTTCAAATAGTCGGCGGGTGTCAGGACACTTGAAGCTTCTAATCAAAACGCGATCCTATACCGCATAACGGTAAGCGGCAAACTTTGGCCGTTCTATTTGGGCCAATGATCGCAAAGGCTGCTGTATGGAAACAGCAGCCTATTTCGCCGCTCTGTGCAAATAGGCGCTTAGGACTGCGTCAGCGCGCTTGTCCAAGGCGGCGCTGTAGCTTTGCCACGTCAACATCACTTACGCCGATCGATCGAAAATAGGCTCGGGCGCCGCCGTGTTGGCGCTCGAGCGCGTCCAGAAACGATTCGATCGCCTCGGGAGGGGAACCCATCAGCGCAACGATTTTGGGGTTCTGGCGGATCATCTCGGTGATCTGCGGGCTCTGCTGCTCAGGCGTCGCCAGATAGCCTGCAGACAGGCTGTAGTTGTGCACGATGTCGCTGCGCGACACGCCGGCCAGAGACAGCAGCAAAGCGGAGATCATGCCGGTGCGATCCTTACCGGCTGTGCAGTGGAACAGCACCGGTCCCTGCTGCGCCGCAGCCATGGCTTCAAACACCTGACGGTACTGCGTCTTGTTGGCCGTCAGCGACTGCACATACAACTCGCCCAGTGAGTCAGGCAGCTTGTCGAGACCCAGCTTCTCACTGCCCAGCAAAGAAACGCGCACATAGCGAAAGCGCGAATCTGCGGCCAACGGATCGGCGGCAGTAGCCACTTCCTCTGCGGTGCGCAGATCAACATCCAGCACTACACCGCGGCCAGCCAGCAGATCCGTATCTGCTGCTGTCAGCCGATTGAGATCTGCTGCGCGTACAAAAGCGCTGGCAGGGATCGCACCGTTGCGTCCCATCAGCCCGCTGAACGAGCGCACGTTTGCGGCGCCCTGCAAAGGAATCAGACGTGCCGCGTCAGCGCTGGCAAGGTTGTCAGCAGTCGACGGTGCAGCAGTTGCGCTGCTCGCCTGCATCGGCGACAGGGCCATCGACTGGCATCCAGTCAACAGCAATGCCGTCAGTGCAGCGGCTTGAACCGCCGCAATCGTACGCAGCCTCACGGCGACACACCGAAGCGGACGCGAGCCTCGATGCCGTAAGTACGCGGGTCGTTGAAGATGCCGTAGGTGCCCAGCGACGAGTTGACGCTCTTGTAGAAGAGATGCTGCTCGTCGAGCACATTGCGCGCCCACAGCGACAGCTCTGCTGATGCACCCATCGAAGGCAGCGGCAGATCTACCAGCGACAGACGCGCATTGACCACCTTGGACTTATCGACCAGCGTTTGTTCCACTTCGCTGGTGTAGTAGCCATCAGACCAGTTGCCATCAACATGGAACTTGATCGCGGCGACGCCCATGGGCACTACATAGTCGATCGCCAGACTGCCGGCGTTCTTCGGTGCAAACAGCGGCAGCACCTTGGTCAGCGCAGTGCCGGTGATATACGGATTGGGTGCACTCAGTGCATCGATGTCCGTCAGGGTGTAATTGAGGCTCAGCGTCAGATTCGTAACAGGCGCCAGCGCCACTTCAATTTCGGCGCCGCGGGACTTGCCGCTGGTGCTTGCGTTGGTCGTGTCAGACACCGTGCGCGGCGAGCCACCGACCGTGAGCGGATAGAAGAAGTCCATCTGCTTGTTGGCAATCTCTGCATCAAACAGCGCGATGTTGAATCGGGCGCGATTGTCCCAGAACTGGCTCTTCAGACCCAATTCAAAGGCCTTGACCTCTTCAGGACCGAATGCGCGATAGCTAAGCGAACGTGAGTTGGCACCGCCAGCCTTGAAGCCCGTGCTCCATTTGGCATAGGCAAGCATCGCATCACGAAGATCCCAAGCCACCGTGACCATCGGGTCGAACCGACTCCAGGAGTCGTCAAACGCCAAGGTTGAAGCCACACCGTTGAGCGTAAAGAGACTGCCGCTTTTATCATCTTTGGTGTAGCGACCGCCGGCAGTGACGTGCAGACGCTTGATGGACGCGGGCGTCCAGGTAGCCTGACCGAACACACCGATGCTGTCAGTCCATGCACGGCTGGCACGATCTATGGTGACCTTCGTCAGATCTAACGGCGTTGTGGCCGGGTTGGTGGAATACACAGTACCCGTGGCGCCCCACAGGTTGGTCAGCGGCGTCTGCGCGTCGTCGCCAGCGGACTCGTGGTAATAGAACGCACCGCCGACGTACTGCAGCTCAGCGGTATTACCGATGATCTGCACTTCTTCGCTGTACTGGTGCTGCTTGACTTGAGCCAGGCTGTAGCGCGCGAACGGCTTGTTTGCAGCAAAGGTGCTGATTGAGTCAATGAAGCCCTGATCGAACTGGCCCTGCTCAAGATCCCGGTAAGAGCTGATTGATTTGATCTTCAGGCTGTCGCTGACCTGCCAATCTGCCACCAGCAAGTGACCACTGGTCTTGCCAACGCTCTCTTCCTGCTCCCCACCTAGGATAGATGAGTCACGGCGCGTAGTAGAGGCGCCAGCGACTTGCAACACGCTGGCAAACGGGCCAGCAATCAGCAGCTGTGCATGATAAGGCGTCGTCGCGTCTGAGGCGTTGTCGTAGGCATAGGTCACGTCGAGGCTATCGCTGGGCTGCCACAGCGCCGTTGCGCGAACACCTTGCTTGTTCCAGCTGTTGAAGTCGGACTCGCCCACAGCCGGGTTATCTGTCGTGCCATTGCGGCGGTTGACGAGCGCATCGATCTTGAAACTAAAGTCGCCGGTCTTGGGCAGATCAAGATGCATTACGCCGTTGTAGCCACCGAAATTACCCAGACCGACGCGGGTATCGAGCCGGAACTGGCCGCTCGGAGCCTTGGTCACAACGCTGATCGCGCCACCTTCGGTGTTGCGACCGAACAGCGTGCCCTGCGGGCCCTTCAGCACCTCGATACGCTCCACGTCATAGAGCGCGGTGCCGAGGCCTTGAGCGCGACCGAGGAACACGCCATCTACATACACGCCCACACCTGCGTCGCGCGCAGGCTGGTTGGCATCACCCGAGGCGCCGATGCCACGAATACCAATGTTCAGCGCCGATGAACGAGTCGCAAAGGGCGCGATACGCAGCGACGGGATCGAGCCATCGGCAAGACTGCCCAGCGAGATCGCCTGACGATTGCTCAAGGCTTCGGCCGACAGCACGGCTACCGAGATCGGCGTGTCTTGCAGATTGGTTTCGCGCTTCTGAGCGGACACCACAATTTCTTCGAGCGCCGAACTGGCAGGTGCGGCAGTTTGGGCATAGGCGGTTGCAGAAGTGGCAGACAGCAGTGCCAGGGTAACGGCGCGAGCAATAGCAGTGTTCATCGATAGACCTTCGTACATGGTTCGAAAGTCGGCACGCTAATGCTTGGACATATCCGCAGCGTTGCGCTGCGATGAAGCTTTAGTGACGGTGCTGTTAGGTAGCAGCAGCCGGCGCGCTATGAGGCAATCTTATTCGACTATGCTTAGGTCATGGACCGCCAACCCATTCTCCAAGACGACAGCGTCATCCTCACGCCACTTCGGTCAGACGAGTTCGAGGAGCTACTGAGCGTGTCCAGCGACCCGCTGATATGGGCGCAGCACCCCAATCCGGACCGCTGGCAACGCGACGTCTTTCGCACCTATTTTGATGGCGCTATAGCATCGGATGGCGCTTTCATGATCCGCAACAAGGCAAGCGGTACCGCGATCGGCAGCACCCGCTTCTATGATCACGACGCCGACGCGAGTGAGATCAAGATTGGCTACACCTTCTTTTCGCGCGATCAATGGGGCAGGGGCACCAACCAACGCGTCAAGCGACTCATGCTTGACCATGCCTTTGCGCATGTGAAGCAGGTGATCTTCCACGTGGGCGCCGACAACCTGCGCTCGCGCATCGCCATGCAACGGCTGGGCGCGCAACTTATCGGGGAGTTGGAGGTGGCCTACTTTGGCGAACTCCCGAAGAAAAACGTGGTATTCAGGATTACTGCCCCGTGATGGGGAACAGGTGCGGCAGAAGTATGGGCCTGCTTGGATTCGAACCAAGGACCAAGGGATTATGAGTCCCCTGCACTAACCGCTGTGCTACAGGCCCGCCGTAAGTGGCGCTAAAGATACCACTAGCGCGGTGCATCCATCTTCAGCGAATCGTGCGAACTGCCCCCGCCGGCATCCTTGAACATGTCGCGGTTATTCTCTTCCATACGCTTGAGTTCTTCGCGCGTGAAGCACTGCTCCCCACGGCGCAAGCGCGAACCGGTCGGTGTTGCGGTTTGGCAGAAAGACTCTTTGCTATCGCGCACTACACGCCGAAAGCCAGGGAACTCTGGTCTGCCTTTTTCGACGTTACCGGCAGCTCGTACGGCAACGGGCTTGGCTGGCGCAGCCGTGGGCTTCGCCGGACTTGTTCCCACGCAAGCCGACACCACCAGACAACCAACCAGCAGGACGGCAACCGAACCAAGGCGCTGTGCACGGTCCATAGAACTCCCCGATCGTTTTGTTACGACGCTGTAAGTCTAGTTCACCAAGGCACCGGGTCGCCGCGCCAGTCGTAAAAGCCGCCGCTTTGCGCCGGGGCCAGACCCTCCAGCACAGCCAGCAGCTGCTCCGCGGCCTCGGCAGGGCCCCGAACCTCTAAACCAGTCTTGGCAAACGGCGCCGACAGACCGGTATCCACGGTGCCGGGATGCAGCGCCACGCATAGCGCCTGCGGACGCTGGCGGCGCAGTTCAATGGCAGCGGTATGGACCAACTGATTGAGGGCTGCCTTGGCGGCGCGATAGGCATACCAGCCGCCCAGCTGGTTATCGCCGATGCTGCCAACGCGCGCCGAGAGCGCTGCGCACACGGCACGCCCCTGCTTGGGCATCAGCGGCAGCAGATGCTTCATGACCAGCGCGGGTCCGATGGCATTGACCGCAAACGACTGTGCCAGTGCAGCCGGATCGAGTGCGGCCAAGCTCTTTTCGGGCTGCATGCTGGGGCCATGCAGCACGCCACTGGCGATGATCAGCAGTCGCAGCGGCAGACCGCTATCTGACAGGGTGGCAGCCAATCCTGCGACGCTGGCCTCGTCGGTCACGTCTACTGCCGGTGTACTGCGCCGTGACAACGCCAACACCTGCGCGAAATGACCCTCGCGCTGCAGCTGGGACACCAGCGCCGCGCCAATGCCGCCGCTACCGCCAATCACCACCGCCAGTCCGCCCTGGCTGGCATCAGCCCGCTGGGCTGCTATCGTATTGGTGTGTTGCATCGCCTGCGCCCTCTGCTATTGCTGCTGCCACTGTGCCTCGCTGCGCCGGCACTTGCACAGGTGTCGCTGACACAAGCAGCCAGCGACGACGAGCTGGCCGAGATTCTGATTCAGGCACCGGAGCCGCGCTACGTGGCGCCCACCAACCGCGATCGTATCGGTCGTGTGTGGGTGCCGGTATACCTCAATGGCAAAGGACCGTTTCGACTGGTACTGGACTCGGGTGCCACGCGCACTGCCGTAGTGCCCAGCGTAGCGCAGCGCTTAGGGCTGGACACCAGCAAGTCGCCGCAGGTCAGGCTACGTGGTGTCACGGGCATCGCGATTGTGCCAACGATCCGCGTCAATACACTGATCGTAGGTGATCTGCAGCTCTCACCCACCGTACTGCCGATTGTGGCCGACGCGTTTGGCGGTGCCGAGGGCCTGTTGGGCATTGAGGGCATGGCCGACAAGCGCATCTACATCGACTTTCGCAACGACTTCATCAATGTGTCGCGCTCTAAGAGCAAACCTGCTGAAGCGGGTTTTACGACGCTACCCATGCTGCGCCGCAGCGGCAACAACATGATGGTCAACGCCACCATTGGTGGCGTGAGGGCACTGGCCATCATTGATACCGGTGCGCAAGCGTCGGTGGGCAATCTGGCGTTATACAAAGCGCTGGAGAGGCGCTTCAAGGCGGGCGAAGCCACCAAAGACGAGATCTGGGGCGCCAGCGGTGACATGCAGGCTGGTGAAGGCCGCGTAGTGTCACCGATTCAGATGGGCAACATCGACATCCGCAGCGCTCATGTCACGTTTGGTGACATGAACATCTTCAGTCACTGGAAGGTAACCAGTGAGCCGGCGCTGCTGATCGGCATGGACATACTGGGCTTGGTCGACACGCTGGTGATCGACTACAAGCGTCGTGAGTTGATGATCAAGCTGCAGGGGCGCCGCTGAACTTCATCTGGATGGAGCCGCGACGCGAGGCGAACTTCCACTCGCCGTTCTCGCGCACGTACTCATCGCGAAACTCACCAAAGTACAGCGGACCTGCCGACACAAACGGCGGCTTGGCATCGGCCGCCGGCGTGGTGGCAATCATCGTCAGGTATGAAATGCCGGTCGCATGATTGCTATCGACCACATCGATCATGGTGTTGGTGGCCAGATGCTTGGTAAGCAAGCTGGCGGGGCGCGTCATCAATCCTGCACGAATCGCCTCGCGACCTTCGATGACCGCATCGGGTGTCATAGGGCGAGCCAGCGAGCCATTAACGGCAAAGCAATCCGCAGCACCGCTGAGATCACCCAAGTCCAAGCGACGTGAATACACCAGCACCAGGCGCTCGCAGGCACGTTCGATCTGGGTTACTTCAGCAGCAGTCAGTGTGTGGCTCATGGGGATACTCCGTTCAGGTGCTGGGGCGGGTGGAGTCTAACGCGGGATATTCAGGAGCGGGTGCAGCTCTGCCCCGCACCAAGTCGGCAGCCTTCTCGGCCACCATCACCACCACCGCATTGGTGTTGCCACCGACGATGCGCGGAAAGACTGAGGCGTCTGCCACGCGCAAGCCCTCGATACCCTGCACACGCAGCTGCGGATCCACCACTGCCTCGGCATCACTACCCATGCGGCAGGTGCCCACTGGGTGATGCACGCTATAAGCCTCGGCGCGGATGTAATCGGTCAGCTGTTCATCGCTGACTACGGCGGCGCCCGGTGCAGTCTCGGTGCCACCAAAGCGCGCAAATGCCGGCGAAGCGAACAAGCGTCGCACCAAACGCATGCCATAGAGCAGCGGCTGCACGTCACGCGCATCGGCCAACAGGTTCGGATCGATGTGGGGCGCAGCCAGTGGATCGGCGCTAGCCAGCGTGAGCCTGCCGCGACTGTGCGGATACAAGCCCACTGGGCTTACCGCAAAGCCATGGCCGAGCGGGAACGGAAACTTGGGAGACGGTCGGCGCGCTGGCTGAAACACCAGTTGCAGGTCAGGCCGGTCGAGCGCGGGATCGCTCTTAATGAAGGCCGCTGACTCGAAGATGTTGTTGGCCAAAGGACCGGTACGCGTGAGCAGGTACTGCGCAAGCTGCCAGAGGTTGCGCGGTGCCGCGCGCCACGACAAGCCATAAGACGCTGTGTTGTGCATGATCTGGTGCACAGGGCTGGCCAGATGGTCATGCAGATTAGCGCCCACAGCAGGCAGTGCGTGTCGCGCCGCAATGCCCAGCGGTGCCAGCTGCGCCGGATCACCAATGCCCGACAGCAACAGCAACTGCGGCGACTGCAACGCACCGGCAGTCAGCAGCACTTCGCGCTGTGCGCGCACGGTGACTATGCCCGCTGCCCCGATAGCCTCGATGCCCACGGCACGCTTGCCCTCCAGCAGCACACGCGTGGCCTGCAGGCCCGTGAGCACAGTGAGGTTGGGTCGCGACAACGCCGGTCGCAGCAACGCGCGCGCACTAGTCTCGCGCCGGCCATTACGCACGGATAACTGCCGCAGCGCCGCACCTTCGGACTCTGTGCCATTAAGGTCTGCGCTGCGCGCAATACCCTCGCCTGCCAAGGCCTGCATGAATGCACTGTTGAGCGGATTGGGGTGCGTCACGGTTCGCACGTTCATCTCACCCGTGCTGCCATGCCACGGTGAAGCGCTGAAGTTTTCGTTGTGCTCGGTGCGGCGGAAGTACGGCAGCACCTGCGCGTAATCCCAGCCGCTGGCACCCAGCGCAGCCCAGTCATCGAAGTCGCGGCGATTGCCACGGAAATACACCATGCCATTGATCAGCGCTGAACCGCCCAAACCACGGCCGCGCGGATTGCCAATGCGCCGGCCGTTGAGGTGCGCCTGCGGCGCGGTAAGAAAGCGCCAGTTGAGTTCGGGCCGACGCTGTACCAGCGATACACCACCGGGCACATCCACATACCGATGGCGACCATCGCCGCCGGCCTCAATCAGACACACGCTGCGCTCGCGGTCTTCTGACAGGCGCGCAGCCAGCACACAGCCGGCAGTACCACCGCCGACGATGACGTAATCAAACACCTGGGTCATGGACGTGAACGGCTCCGCGACGATGCAGCGGTCATCGTAATACGACGCGGGAGGCTGCACTATGTGATCACCATGATCTCTTTGGCCGTCTACGCAAGCCTGTTTGGCGTCGCTTTCATCGCCGCGACGGTGTTTCCACTGCAATCCGAAGCGGCATTGATCGCGCTGCTGCTCAATGGACAGCAGGCGGTGTGGGCGCTAATCGCCGTGGCCAGCGTCGGCAATGTGCTGGGCTCAGTGGTCAACTGGGTGTTGGGACGCGGCATAGAGCGCTTTCGCGACAAGCGCTGGTTTCCGGCCAGTCCTGCCGCACTGGAGCGTGCACAGCGCGCCTATCAAAAGTGGGGCAAGTGGTCGCTGTTGCTCAGCTGGGCGCCGTTCATCGGTGATCCGCTGACGGTAATGGCAGGTGTACTGCGCGAACCGCTGCCGATGTTCTTGCTGCTGGTGACAATGGCCAAGGTGGGCCGCTATGTCACCTTGGCTTGGCTGGTGCTGCGTTGAGGCAGCACCAGCGAGTGTGCCAACCGAGCGGTTAGAGCCCCGTCGGATCCACCAGCACCTTGCACTGCGTGGTGCGCTGACGCAGCGACTCGAACATCGGCGGCATGTCATCGAGCTTGACGATGTCGGTAACCATCGCGCGCGGCGTCACGGCATCGGTCTCCAGCACATCGGCCGACAGCTCAAACTCGCGCACTTCATAAAAGGCCGAGGCTTGGATGCGCAGTTCTTTGCTGACGAACTGGAAGGGCATGAACGTATCGGGCGGTGTGCACAGACCCAGCACGATGACGGTGCCGCGCACTTTGCAGTATTCGATGGCCTTTTGAATGAGGCCTGGCTTGCCCACGGCTTCGTACACCACATCGGGCGGACCACCCAAGGCTTCGTTGACGGCTTCGGGTGAGGCATTGGCCGGATCGATGAAGTGCGTGGCACCCATGCGCAGCGCCAACTCGGCGCGACGATTGGAACCGGCCGTAACAGCGATGCGGCTGGCGCCCATACGGCGCGACCAATATGCAGCAGCCAAGCCGATAGGGCCGGCGCCGATGATCAGCACGCGCGCACCCACGGGTGCATTGGCCAGTGCCACACCGTGCAGGCTGACCGCCAGCGGCTCGACCAGTGCGCCATCTTCAAGGGCAACCGTCTTGGGCAACAGGGTGAGCTGGTGCTGCTCGGCCAGCGAGTACTGGCCATAGCCGCCACCGTCAATGCGCATCTTGGAGCACCAGGCTGGCACACCACTTAAGCAGGTGGCGCACTTACCGCAGCCATGCACCGGGAACACGGCCACGTGGTCGCCAACCTTGACGCGGTCGACGCCCTTGCCCAGCGCCGCCACACGGCCTGAATACTCGTGACCCAGCACTGCGCCGGCCGGCACGCCAAAGATAGGATCCTCGGTCAGGTGCAGATCGCTGCCGCAGATGCCGCAGCGACACACTTCGACCACGACTTCATTTTCACCCGGGGTCGGGTCTGCAATGGTCTCGACAACCAGCGGCGAACCCAGCTTTTTGAAGACAGCAGCTTTCATGATCCGTTCACTCCCCCGAGGCGGTTACTATCTGGGCTGACTATGCCACAGCGCCCGAGGAGGCTCCCATGATGAAGCTCTATTACCTGTCCGGCGCCTGCTCGCTGGCCTCGCACATCTGCCTTATTGAGGCAGGCATTCCCCATCAGGCCATTGCCGTGGATCGCCAGAAGCGCACGGCCGATGGTGGCAACTTCCTGGATATCACCCCCAAGGGCTATGTCCCGGCGCTGGTGCTCGACGACGGTCAGGTGCTGACCGAATCGGGCGCTCTGTTGCCCTACATCGGCACACTCAATCCGATCGCCAAACTGATCCCGCAGCCGGGCACGCTGGCGCATTTTCGCGTGACCGAGTGGTGCGCCTACATCAACTCTGAAGTGCACAAGAACCACGGGCCGCTGTTCCGGCCGGGCAGCACTGACGAGCAGAAGGCTGCCGCGCGCGAAGCCGTGCTGCAGCGCTATGCCTTCATCGAGAACGCGATGGGCGATCATCCCTTTATCACCGGCGGGGATTTCACCGTCGCCGATGCCTATCTGTATGTGACGCTCAGCTGGGCGGCTCGCGTGGCCATCGATGTGTCGGGTCTGCCGCGCATCAGCGCGTTTTTCCTGCGCTGCGCGGCCCGGCCGTCGGTCATCGCCGCCCGCGCCGACGAGGGCTTGCCGGCCTGATTCAGGCCGCGACCCCCTGCAGAGGCCCTTGGCTGTGACACAGCCGTGACACTTTGCGGTGTCACGGCGGCTAGCCTCTCGAGCCATGGCCCTCTCCGATCTCATTGTCGTCAACCACCGCAAAGCCGCCAAAGCAGACGCTTTGGCGCCGGCCGGGCTGGACGGCTGCGTGGTGCGCACCTGCCTACGCGAAGTGCAGGTGACGACGCGTGCGCAAATCAACGGCGCTGCAGCCCACCTGCCGCATACCGATGCCAATGGCGCCAGCACCGAGCTGTATCAGGGTGCCGAGGCCTATAGCTTTCTGCTGCGCTTGGCCACTGGTTTAGAGAGCGAGATCGTCGGTGAGACCGAGATCTTTGGTCAGATCAAACAAGCCTGGCGCGACTTCGAGACACAAGACGACGCGCGACCGTTGCGGCCGTGGATGCAGCGACTGCTGCAAGAGACCAAAGAGATCCGCAGTGAATATGTGGTGGGGCTGGGCAGCGCCACCTATGGCTCGCTGACCCGTCGCCTGTTGGGCGGCCGGCCTGAAGGCATCACCCTGTTGTTGGGGGCTGGCCAACTGGCCGCGACCATCCTGCCGTATCTGGATGGAACAGATCTGCGCATCCATAACCGCAATCCGGCGCGCGCGTTTGCCATGCTGGCCGAGGCGCGCCAGCGCCACGGGGGCAGTGTCACCGTGCTCGATCCGGGGTTGGATGCAGAGCTGGCCGTCTGGCGTGAAGCCCGCGACATCATCATCTGTGTGCCGGCCGATGCCGAGCGCGACGTGGCACGCGCCCAAGCCTGGCGCGACCACGCTGCCGCACGCGGCGGTCGCCTGCTGCATCTGGGCGTACGCGGCAGCGAAGGCACTGCGTTTAATGGCCTGCCGAATGTCGCAACACTGGATGAAATGTTCAGCCTGCGTGACTCACAAGCAGGTCAGCGCACTGCATTGCTCAATCGCGCTCGCAAAGCCTGCCTCGACAAAGCACAGTTGGCACGTTTGGACGACGCCGATGGCTCGCGCAGCGGTAGTTCCCATCACGGCTGGGAAGATCTGGCCGTATTTCAGGCGCAGGTTGCCTGGTAATCGTTTCGCTCTACGGGTTACAGCACAGGAAGATTGTCCATGTCCGACAAGCAGACACTGCGACTTGGCACGCGCCGCTCCGCTCTGGCTTGGGTACAGAGCAGCCAAGTTGCCGCCGCGTTGCGCGCCGCGCATCCCGGTCTGGAAATCGAGATGGTGGGCATTGAAACCCGCGGTGATCGCATCATTGATGTGCCGCTAAGTGGCATCGAAGGCAAAGAGTTCTTTACTGCCGAAATCGATGCGGCGCTGCTTGAAGGCCGCGTAGACCTGACCGTGCATTCGCTCAAGGACCTGAGCTTGGAGCGCCCGGCACCGCTGCTGCTGGGCGCGATACCGCGTCGCGCCAACCCGCGTGATATCGCCATCTTTGCCCCTGATGCCCTGCAACGGCTGAAGGAAGGTCATGGCCTGCGTATCGGCACAGCCTCACCACGCCGCCAGCAGTTGCTGCCGTCCTTCTTCAAGCGTGCGTTGCCCTATGGCGAGCACAACACCATCTCCCTCGAGCCGCTGCGCGGCAACGTCGATGGCCGCCTGCGCCGCCTGCGCGAACCGCGGGGCAGTGAACGGCATCTGGATGGCATCGTGTTGGCACTGGCCGGACTGACGCGACTGTTTGCCGACACAGCCACCGAGCGCCAAGGTCAGGCTTTGCTCACCGGCTTGCTGCAAGACCTGCCGCTGATGGTGTTGCCGCTGAGTGATTGCCCTGCGGCACCGGGCCAAGGCGCGCTGGCCATCGAATGTCGTGCTGGCGATGAACGCACGCGCAAAGTACTGGCCGCCCTCGAACATGCACCAACGCGTGCGGCGATCGGCGCAGAGCGTGCCGTGCTGGCACAACACGGCGGTGGCTGTCATCAGCGCTTTGGTGCCACGCAATTGTTGGTGCCGGGCGCAGGCGCGGTGTTGTTGATCGGTGGTATCGCCTCCGATGGCAATGACATCACCGGCCGACGCTGGACACCGGAAGCCCCCTTACCACCACCACCTTCGGGTCTGCACGCTTGGGATGGCTCACAGGCAGCAGATGCGCCGGCGCTCAAGCCGTTGCTCGATGCTGCAGGTCTTGCCCCGCATCTCAACGATCGGTCTGCCGTGTTTGTTGCCCACTCGCGTGCCTTGCCAGCCGATGCGGGCACGCTGCTGGCAGGCAAGCGCGTGTGGACCTCGGGCAGTGCCAGCTGGTTCCGTTTGGCCGCGCAGGGCGTATGGGTGGAAGGCTGTGCCGAAGGTCTGGGCGCTGTGGTTGCCGCAGGCTTGATCACCGAGCCGGTCCTGCGTCTGCCCGCACCGCGTGACTGGGCCGTGCTGACGCATGCCGGTGCAGAAGCCGGTTGGCGTGAAGGGGACTGGGCCGGCAGCGCCGTCACGGCTACCTATGCCACTACCGATGCCGCACTGCCCGACACCAACGCTTTGGCAACCGCCACGCATGTGTGGTGGAGCAGCGTGTCGCAGTTTGAAGCCGGCCGTGCACAGGCCCGCGCAGACGCGCACCATGCCTGCGGACCGGGCAAAACAGCCGAACATCTGCGTCGTGCCGGCATCACACACCTGACGCCCTTCCCTTCAGTCGAGGAGTGGCAACAATGGCTGGCAAAGGCGCGCTGACCGTACAACCGGCCCGGCAATCGCGGATCATCGCGATTCTGGCCGGCATCTGGCTGGCCATCATTCTGGCGCTGGGGTTCTGGTGGGTATCGGTGGTGATGCGCCAGGCGCGGCGTATCGCTGAACTGCGCTTGGCCACCGGCCAGACCGAAGCACAGGCGTTTGCCGAAGTGCAGATCACCGAACGCATGTTGATGTGGGAGTCCGGCACCTTCCTGCTGCTGTTTGTCACGCTGTCGGCAGCGCTGTTCTGGTTCTACTGGCGCGACCTGCTGCGCGCCCGTGGCACACAGGCCTTCTTTGCAGCGCTGACGCATGAACTGCGCACACCACTGACCAGCGTCCGGCTGCAAACCGAAGCCATTGCCGAAGGTGAGCCCACCCCAGAACTGATCGAACGACTGCTGGCCGACACGCATCGGCTGGAATCGCAAATCGACAAGACACTGGAGCTGGCGCGTCTGGAAGGCGGCGGCAAACTGGCTGACCAAGCCATACGCTTGGATCCGTGGCTCAATCGTGTGATCGGCTCGATCGTCTCATCGCAGGGCGAACCGGTGGACTTGGATGTGGTGGTCGAAGGTGAGTTGCCAGCGATCAGCGGTGACACCTCAGCTCTGCAGATGATCCTGCGCAATTTGGTAGAGAACTCGCTGCGTCATGGCGATGTGACCGTGCCGCGAGTAGAAGTACTGGCACGACGCAGTCGCGGCGGCGGTGTCGAGCTGCGCTATCGCGACAATGGTCGTGGCAGCAGCGAAGACCCCGCCAAGCTGGGCGAACTGTTCCAGCGCGGTGGCAAGTCCACTGGCGCAGGCGTAGGCCTGTACTTGATCCGCGTGTTGATGGATCGCATGGGTGGCAGCGTTACGTTTGCGCATGCTGAGCAAGGTGGCTTCGAAGCACGCCTGCACTTTCAGCCTAGCGCTGCGTGAGCTGATGGAGCCTGTGCCCTTGCTGATGGTCGAAGATGATCCTAACGTTGCCAGCACGCTGGCCCAGCGCTTGGGCAGCAACGGCTTTACCGTCACGCATGCTGCCAGCGTAGCTGCGGCGCGGCGCGCCTTGGGCGAACAACGCTTTGATCTGGCTCTGCTGGATATCGGTCTACCTGATGGCAGTGGACTGGATGTGGCGCGTTCGGTGCGCGAGCAAAGCCCTGCCACCGCAATGGTGTTTCTGACCGCGCATGGCGAACCCGAACAGCGCATTGAAGGGCTTGAACTGGGCGCCGATGACTACATCACCAAGCCCTTTGTATTTCGTGAACTGCTGCTGCGGCTGCAGAACGTGTTGGGCCGTGCCAGCGCCTTGCGCCAAGCTGCGGCGGCTCAAAGCGGTAGCATTCGCATCGGTCGCGCGAACGTGGATTTCGGTCAGTTTCGTGCCACGGTCGACGGCCAACAGCACTCACTGACACACAAAGAATGCAGCGTGCTGCGTCTGCTGCATGAGCGCATCGGCACAGCTGTCACGCGCGACGAGATCCTCGATCGCGCCTGGTCGGCAGACGAGTTTCCCACTTCACGTACCGTCGACAACTTCATCCTGCGGCTGCGCCGCTTGATCGAAATCGATCCCGCCAACCCCAGCACCCTTCGCAGCATCCGCGGAGTGGGCTATCTGCTTGAGGCCACCCATGACTGAGACAGCGCTGACCGCCGCCCTCGCCCGCCGCAACACCGACCGCCCTCCTGTCTGGTTCATGCGCCAAGCAGGGCGCTACCACTCGCATTACCAAGGGCTCAAGCGCCAAGTCGATTTCATCACGCTGTGCAAAGACCCCAAATGGGCCACTGAAACCGCGATGGGTCCGGTGCATGACTTCAACTTCGATGCAGCAATTCTGTTTTCTGATCTGCTGTTCCCGTTGGAAGTGATGGGCATGGGTCTGCGGTATGACCCGGGCCCCAAGCTGGACTTCCATTTGAAGACTGAAGCGGATCTGGCTCGTCTCAAAGGCGGCGCAGAGTTGGCGCAGGGTCTGCAGTTTCAGGCTGAAGCGGTCACGATGACGCGCAAGCGTCTGCGCGCCGACAAGGGCCTCATCGGCTTTGTCGGCGGCCCGTTCACGCTGTATGTGTATGCCGCTGCAGGCTCACACGAGAATGCTGCTGCGGCTCTGCCGGGCATCGCCAATGGTCTGTATGCCGGCTTCAATGCCAAGTTGCTGGACCTGTTGGCCGAGAACATGGCGCTGCAGGCGCGTGCCGGTGCCGAGGTGATTGCACTGTTTGATACCGCTGCGGGCGAGATCGGCGTGGACACCTATCGCACGCATGTGGTGCCGGTACTGGCTGATCTGCTGACGCGTTTTCGCAAGCTCGATCCGCATACACCCGTTACCTATTACTCGCGCGGCACCGGCCCCGAGTATTGGGACACGCTGATCGGTCTGCCCTTTCAGTGCCTGGGCATCGACTGGCGCCAGGATCTGGTTGAAGTGCTGCAACGCTACGGCGATCGCTGGGCCATCCAAGGCAACGTCGATCCGGATTGGCTGCTGCTGCCGGCTGCAGAGCTGGAACAAAAACTGCGTGCCTTCTTTGCACGCATCAAAGCATTGCCACCGGAGCAACTGCGCGGCTGGATCTGCGGTCTGGGCCATGGCGTGTTGCAAACGACTCCCGAAGATAACGTGCGGCTGTATCTGCGGCTGCAGCGGGAGATCTTTGGATGACAGTGATGGATGAGGCGGCCCTACTGCGCAAATACAACGTGCAGGGGCCGCGCTACACCAGCTATCCAGCGGTGCCGTTTTGGGAGACAGCACCCACCGCAGCGCAGTGGCTGGAACAGGTGTCATCTGCCATAGACGCCAACGCTGCGCACAGCGGCGCCTCTATGTATGTGCATGTGCCGTTCTGCCGTTCACTGTGCACCTACTGCGGTTGCAACATGCGCGTCACGCGCAGCAGCGCACCCGTGATGCCCTATGTGCATTCGGTGCTGCGCGAATACGCGCTGTACCTGCAGGGGTTGGGTCGGGACAGCTTAAAACTGGGCGAGCTGCATCTGGGCGGCGGCACACCGACATTTCTTGATCCGTCGGAACTCGATGCGCTGGTCAGTGGCCTGCTCGATAAGGCCACGCTGACGCCGGGTGCATCGCTGTCGATCGAAGTCGATCCGCGCGTCACCACACGCGAGCAGTTGCAGGTGCTGGCACGTCACGGCTTTGATCGCATCAGTCTGGGTGTGCAGGACTTTGATCCGCGCGTACAAGAGATCGTCAATCGCGTGCAAAGCGAGGCGCAGGTGCGCGAGGTCACCGAGACGGCGCGCGAACTGGGCTTTCGCAGCGTCAACTTCGATCTGATCTACGGTCTGCCACTGCAGACTCTGGGCAGCATTGCCGAGACCATGGATGCCGTGGCACGACTGCGGCCGGACCGCATCGCGTTTTATGCCTATGCGCATGTGCCTTGGATCAAGCCCAGTCAACGGCGCTTCACCGAGGCCGACCTGCCCGAAGGCGAGGCGCGCCTGCAGTTACTAGCACTGGGGCGCGAGCGGCTGGCGGCAGCCGGCTATGTGGAAATCGGCATGGATCATTTTGCATTGCCAGGTGATCCGCTAAACCAGGCTGCCCGCGACGGCCTGCTGCATCGCAATTTCATGGGTTATACGCAGTCGTTCACCACGCCGTTGGTGGGCTTGGGCGTGTCATCTATTGGCGATGCCGGTGATGCCTACGTGCAAAACGAAAAGAACTTGCAGCAGTACGAGGCGCGTATTGCACAGGACGAGTTGCCCATCGTGCGCGGCCATCTGTTTGATGAAGAGGATCGGGTGCTGCGGCGCCACATTCTGAATCTGATGACCCGCTTTGAAACACGCTGGGAGCCGGGCAGCACGCAAGCGCGCTATTTGGAGCAAGTGCCCATGCGCTTACACGAACTGCAACAGGACGGCCTGGTGCACATCAACGGCACGCATGTCGCCGTGACAGATATCGGCCGATCTTATCTGCGCAACGTGTGCATGGCGTTTGATGCGCGGCTGATGCGCCGCGCACCGGCGACGCAGCTGTTCAGTCAGACGGTGTGAGCCTTCAGAAAGGCTTGAACACCACGAAGTAAAGAATCGGCAACAGCATCAACAACGGCAGCTCGTTGTACCAGCGCAGCGCGGTGGAACTGGGCATAGCGCCATCGTTCTGCAGACGCCGCGTGTACACACGCATGCTCAGGTGAAAGGCCACCAGCAGCGCAACCATCGCCAGCTTGGCGTGTAGCCAGCCACCGGCAAACCCATAGCCCAACCACAGGCCAGTGCCACTACCCAGCGCAAACACCGCCATGATGGTGGTGAAGCCATAGAGCTTGCGGGCCATGACCTTGAGACGACGCACATCCTCGCCGACTTTGAGGCCTTCAACGTAGTGCACAAAGATGCGCGGCAGATAAAAGATACCCGCCATCCACGAGATGATCGCCAGCAAGTGAAATACTTTGAGGTACAGCATGGCGCTAAGTCTACGACATCAGTCGCGGGGACGGCGCACCCCGCGGGTGGGCTCGGCCTGTAGCGGGTCCTCGGGCCAGTAATGGCGCGGATAGCGGCCACGCAGATCCTTGCGCACCTCGGCATAACTGCCGCGCCAAAATCCCCCCAGGTCACGAGTGATCTGCACAGGACGGCGCGCCGGTGACAACAGCTTGAGCGTCACCACCACGCGGCCGCCGGCAATACGCGGTGTCTCGGCAAGGCCGAACACTTCCTGCAAACGCACCTCAATGCAGGGCGCGCTCTCATCCTCGTAATCGATAGGCACGCGCGTGCCGGTCGGCACTGTCAGATGCGTGGGCGCACGCTGCTCCAGTTGCTGCTGCTGGCGATAGTCGAGCCGAGATAGCAAGGCATCCACCAAACGCAGCCGCGACAACTGCGACAGGCGCGTGATGCCTTCCAACTGCGGCCCCAGCCAGTCATCAAGCCCGGTCAACAGTGCAAGCTCATCAAGCTCAGGCCAGTCGCCCTCCGCAGGTCGTGCAAAGCGCAGGCGTGCCAACAGCGCGCGTGAGGCGTCATCCCAAGGCAGGCTCTGCAAGCCACGCTCCTGCAATGCGGCGACCATCGCCTGGCGGATCTGCTCACCTTGCAGTGCCACTGCCTGTTCGGTCAGCACCAGAGCGCCCAGGCGTACCTGACGTCGCGCCACCACCGCCTGTTCGCGCGTATCGAAACCCGATTGCAGAACCGTCTGCAGTTGCCCAGCCAAGCGTCGCTGCAGCAGTGCCGGATCAACCGGTGCGGCCAGCCGGATCCGCGCTGCAGCGGCATCGGCATCATCCAGATCAACGGCCACCAGCAAAGACTCACTGCCCAGCGTGGACACTTGATCCAGCACTGCACCGCGACCGTTGGACAACAGATAGCGGCCACTGGAAGGGCCGTCGATGACACCACGGCGCTGGGCTATGCGATCCGGAAAGGCCCAGGCCAGTACGCCACCGGCCTGGTTGTCGTCGTTGTTGCCACTGTCCGGATCGCGATCACGGTTCGACAATTGCGTAGCCAAGCGGCGGATGCGCTCGATGGCAGCGCGATCTTGTGGACTGCCGCCACGACGCAGCACTTCCAGCCGCGAGCGCAGATCCGGGTCGCGCTGACTGCGCAGTAGATCGCGTTCAGACAGCAAGGCCGCCAATCTTGCAGCCAGATCACCCTGCCCGGCCTCGCGCGCCCGCAGCAGCATGTGCGCCAGGCGCGGATGCAGACCCACGCGCGCCACGGCGCGACCGTGTTCGGTGATGGTTTGCTGGGCATCGAGGATGTCGAGCCGTTGCAACACATCGCGTGCCTGTTGCAACGTTGCCGCCGGCGGCTGATCCAGCCAGCGCAGTGCGGAAGCATCGCGCGCGCCCCACAGCGCCAGCTCTAAGGCCAACGGTGCCAGATCAGCAGTAGCGATCTCTGGCGGTGTGTACGCGGCCAGCGTGACTTGCGAGCCCTCGCCCCATAGTCGATAGGCCACCCCTGCTGCAACGCGTCCGGCACGGCCGGCACGCTGAGTGGCTGAAGCGCGCGAGATGCGCTCGGTCACCAAGCGACTCATGCCGGTCCCCGGATCAAACACCGAGCGGCGCACCAGACCGCTGTCGACCACCACGCGCACGCCTTCGATGGTGAGACTGGTCTCGGCGACATTGGTCGACAGCACCACCTTGCGTGCACCCGACGGTGCCGGCGCAAGCGCTGCCTCCTGCGCATCCAGCGACAGCTCGCCATACAGCTCGTGAATGACGCAATCGGCCAACCGTGGCGTAGCGCTTTCGAGCAACGAGCGCAGCAGACGGATCTCACCCGCGCCGGGCAGGAACACCAGCACATCGCCCTGCGTCTCATCGATTGCGCGGCGCAGTACCGACGCCACCGGCTCCCACTGCCGCACCATCGACAGGCCGGGCTCTGGTAAGGGCGGTAAGCCGCGGCCGGTGTAGCGCAGCGTCACCTCATGAAGTCGGCCGTCCGTGCGTATGACGGGCGCATCACCCATCAAGCGTGCCAGAGCGGCGCCATCCAAAGTGGCAGACATCACCAATAGCCGCAGCTCCGGCACCAAGTTCTGTTGGGCTTCCAGACACAAGGCCAACCCCAAATCGGCTGCCAGACTGCGTTCATGAAACTCATCGAACAACACCGCGGCCACGCCTTCGAGTGCCGGGTCGTGTTGCAGCATGCGGGTAAGCACGCCTTCGGTTACGACTTCAAGACGGGTGTTGGGTCCCACGCGCGTATCCATCCGCATGCGCCACCCGACTGTGGCGCCGGGTGCCTCGCCCAAACTGCGCGCCATCCGCGTGGCCACTGCGCGCGCGGCCAGACGGCGTGGCTCCAGCAACAGAATGCGTTTGCCGCGAGCCCACGGTTCGTCGAGCAGGACCAGTGGTACGACCGTGCTTTTGCCAGCGCCCGGTGGCGCTTCAAGCACGGCAGTGCTGCCCTGACGCAGCGCATCGCGCAACGCAGGCAGAGCGGCATGAATGGGTAATTCGGCTGACATGCTGGCGGCGCATCATAGTCCGGCGCGCCGGTTGGGGTCTGCTACCATCGCGGGGCTTCAACTGGGGAGACCTGCATGCGTTGGCGGGACGGTCGCCGTAGCGACAACGTCGAAGACTATCGAGGCCGCAGTTCCACTGGCGGCAAGGGCTCTTCACGTCTGGGTCTCAAGAGTGGCCTTGCAGGCTTGTTCCTGCTGGCCATCGGTTGGTACCTGGGTATCGATCCGCGCCAGTTGCAGGGCTTAGTCGAAGGCCGGCCGGTAGCCGCCCCAGAGCAAGTTGAACAGGAAGCTCCGCCACCGCCAGCCGCACCGCGTGATGAGCTGGGTGAGTTCATTTCGGTGGTTTTGGCAGACACCGAAGACAGTTGGACGCGACTGTTTGCTGATAGCGGTGCCACCTACATTCCACCCAAGCTGCGTTACTTCGAAGGCAGTACCGAATCCGGGTGCGGCGAAGCCAGTGCGCAATCGGGTCCGTTTTACTGCCCTGCCGACAGCCGCGTGTATATCGATCTGGGGTTTTATCGTGAGTTGGCCGAGCGCTTTAAAGCACCGGGCGACTTTGCGCAGGCTTACGTGATTGCACACGAGGTCGGGCATCACGTGCAAAACCTGCTGGGCACCGAAGAGAAAGTGCGCAAGCAACAGCAAGGTCGCAGCGTGCAACAGCGCAAGGCGTTGCAAGTGCGCATGGAGCTGCAGGCCGATTGCTACGCCGGCATCTGGGCGCATGACGCGCAGCGTTCACGGCATGTGCTGGAAGAAGGCGACTTGGAAGAAGCGTTGGCTGCGGCCAAGGCCGTGGGCGATGACATGATCCAACGTCAGACGCAGGGCACTGTGATGCCCGAGACCTTTACCCATGGCACCGCCAAGCAGCGTCAGCGCTGGTTCAAGGCCGGCTTTGCCAGCGGGCAAATCAAATCCTGCGATACGTTCCGCACCGCAACGCCTTAAGCGCTGCGGCCTCGCCGCTCAGCAGACCGCACAGGCGGCACGCACGATGCGGCCATCCCGCAAGTGATAGTGGATGAACTGCGGGATCTGGAAGACTTGGCCTTTGGCCAGCGGAAATAGGCCGGGATAGCCCGCCTCAGCCAATGCCTCGGCGGTCAGATCCACTTTACCCTCGATGCGCACGATGCCTTCCAGTGCCACAAACTGCGCGTCGCCTACAAATGCCGTCACCTGTATCGACTCATCCAGATGCGCATGCAAAAAAGCATAAAACCGTTTGACCTGCTCACGCGTGGTAAAGCGCAGAGCGGCAAACTCCAGCACGAACTCCTCGGCATAGAAGGCCAGCACACCGTCGTAGTCGCGAGCGTTGAAGCAAGCTAGATAACGATCGTAGGTTGCGCGGTTCATGTCGCCGAGCCTAGCGACGCAGCAGCGTCAACGCAAACAAGCTCCAGCCGGCGATGAGCAACACGCCACCCAGTGGCGTGACCGGCCCGAGCCAACGCGGGCCATCAGCCAGCAGCAGATAGATGCTGCCGCTGAAACACACGATGCCACTGATAAGCAGCACCGGTACGTGGCGCAGCCGCGTTGCCATCAACGTGGGATCGCGCAGCAACACGCCCACCACCAGCAGACCTAGCGCATTGAACAGCTGGTAATTGACGGCCATGTGCAAGGACTCGAGTTGGCGCGGCTGCAGCACATCGCGCAGCGTATGGGCAGCCATCGCGCCGGCGATGATGCCGGTGGCCATCAGCAGAGCGCCGATGCCCAGCACGCGCGACGCTTTCACTTGCGCTTGCTCTTGCTCTTGCCACCCCAGCGCGGCTCGCCCTTGTTGGCAGCGGGCGGCCTGGGTGTGTGCGGCAAACCGGTGTGCTGTGTGCGCATAGGCTGCGACGGTACGGCGCGCGCTGCGCTGCTGCCGGGCACAGGAGTGCGTCGTGCTTGCGGGGCGCCCTGTGTACCGTGTTTGAAGCCGGCACGCTTGCCCTCACCGGTGTCGCCGGTGCCGGCAGGCTGCCAAGCCGGAATCAGATGCTGCGGACCATTGCCGATCAGCCGCGCCTTACCCATACGACGCAGTGCCTCGCGCAGCACCGGCCAGTTGTTGGGATCGTGATAGCGCAAAAACGCCTTGTGCAGACGACGCTGGCGCAAGCCCTTGGCCACAGGCACCAGCTCGCTGCTGCGCGTCACGCGTCGCAGCGGATTCTTACCGGTGTGATACATGGTCGTGGCCGACGCCATGGGCGAGGGCAAAAATGCCTGTACCTGATCGGCACGAAAGCCGTTCTGCTTGAGCCAGATCGCCAGCTCCAACATGTCTTCGTCGGTCGTGCCCGGGTGCGCCGCGATGAAATACGGGATGAGGTACTGCTCCTTGCCGGCCTCTTTGGAGTAACGGTCGAACAGTTCCTTGAAACGGTAATACGTGCCCACACCGGGCTTCATCATCTTCGATAGCGGGCCATCACTGATGTGCTCGGGCGCGATCTTGAGATAACCGCCGACATGATGCTGCGCCAGCTCCTTGACGTACTCGGGTGATTCGATAGCCAGGTCGTAACGCACGCCCGAGGCAATCAGCACCTTCTTGATGCCCGGCAACTCGCGCGCTTTGCGATACAGCTCGATCAGCGGTGAGTGATCGGTATTGAGGTTGGAACACACCGTCGGGAACACGCAGGACGGCAAGCGACAAGCGGCCTCGACTTCGCGGCTCTTGCAGGCGATGCGATACATGTTGGCGGTGGGACCGCCCAGATCGCTGATCACGCCAGTAAAGCCCGGCACCGTATCGCGGATGGTCTCGATCTCTTTGAGGATGGACGCTTCGCTGCGGTTTTGGATGATGCGGCCTTCATGCTCGGTGATCGAACAGAAGCTGCAGCCGCCGAAGCAGCCACGCTGGATCGAGATCGAGAAGCGGATCATCTTGTAGGCGGGGATATCGGCCGCGCCATAGAACGGATGCGGCTTGCGCTGATACGGCAGCTCATACACCTGATCCATCTCGGCGGTGGTGAGCGGGATCGGCGGCGGATTGAGCCACACATCGGTGATGCCGTGGCGTTGTACCAGTGCGCGTGCATTACCTGGATTGGCTTCCAGATGCAGGATGCGCGAGGCATGCGCGTACATTACGGGGTCATCGACCACCTGCTCATAAGACGGCAGGCGAATGACGGTGCGATCACGCGCGGTACCGCGGGCAGCGCGGCGAAAGCGCACCACGCTGGCGTCGTGTTCGGCACTGGCGGCAGCGGCCACTGCCGGATCGGCATCGGCCGCAGGCTTGCGCTGCGGTTCCATGGCATAGGGGTCGAGCGGCGGGTTAAGCGGGCCCGGTGCATCCAAGTGCGTGGAATCGATCTCGGTGAAGTCGGCGTACTGGCCGCGGCGCACAAACGAAGTGCCGCGCAAATCCGTCAACGCTTCGATGGGTTCGCCGGCCGCCATGCGTCGGCCGATGTCGGCGATCTGGCGCTCGGCATTGCCATAGACCAGCAGATCTGCCTTGGCATCGAGCAGGATGGTGCGGCGCACTTTTTCCGACCAGTAGTCGTAGTGAGCGATGCGCCGCAGTGAGGCTTCGATACCGCCGATGATGATGGGTACATCGCGATAGGCCTCACGCGCACGCTGCGCGTAGACGATGACCGAACGGTCCGGGCGCTTACCGCCCTCGCCTGTCGGCGTATAGGCGTCATCGCTACGGATGCGACGGTCTGAGGTATAGCGATTGACCATCGAGTCCATGTTGCCGGCGGTGATGCCGAAGAACAGTCGCGGCTTGCCCAATGCGCGAAAGGGTTCGGGACCCTGCCAATCCGGTTGCGAAATGATGCCCACGCGCAGCCCCTGCGCCTCCAGCAGCCGGCCGATGATGGCCATGCCGAAGCTGGGGTGGTCGACATAGGCGTCGCCGCTGACCACGATGACATCGCATTCATCCCAGCCCAGCGCATCCATCTCGGCGCGCGACATCGGCAGAAACGGCGCCGCCTTGCGCGCGGTACGCGGCAACAGGTCGAGCGGCTCGGCGGTGGGCATCAAAGTTTGGGACATGAGGGATCTGCAGCTCTTTCCGCTGCGGTTGCCGCGGCGCTACAGTGTACCGGCTCGGCACGCAGGCAGGGCACACAAGGGGGAGACGATGCGACATCTGGTGCAACTGGGCGTGGCGATGGCGTTGGCAACCGGCCTGACTGCCTGTGGCAGCAAGCCGCAGCCGCCCAAACAGGACGCAGCGGCCTTTGTGGCCCGCCTCAATCAGGATATGGGAGCGTTGTCGGACGAGCTCAACGCGGCCGGCTGGACGCAGGCCACCTACATCACGCCGGACACACAGCTGCTGTCGGCACATGCCAATGAGCGCTATCTGGCCTATTTCAGTAAGGCGGTTGCCGAGGCTAGCCAATACGAACAAGCCCCCAAAGATACAGCCACGGCGCGCGCACTGGCCCTGCTGAAGCTGGGTGTGTCGGCACCCGCACCGGACGATGCCGCCAAGCGTGCTGAGCTGGCCAAGTTGGCTGCAGGCCTTGAGGCCGCTTATGGCGAGGGTAAGTACTGCATCGATAAGGCCGGCAAACAGGACTGCCGCAACATCGATCAGCTGTCGGACACACTGGCCAGCAGCCGCGATTACGCCACGCTGACCGAGGCTTGGGCCGGCTGGCACAGCGTGGCCAAACCCATGCGCCAGGACTACCAGCGCTTTGTGTCGCTGGCCAACGAAGGCGCACGCGAGCTCGGTTACGCGGATCTGGGCGCGATGTGGCGCTCGGGCTACGACATGTCGCCCGAGGCGTTTGAACAGGAAGTCGAGCGACTGTGGGGTCAGGTCAAGCCGCTGTACGAACAGATGCACTGCTATACCCGCGCGCAGCTGGCGCGCAAATATGGCGAAGACAAAGTGCCGGCCGGTAAGCCTATCCCTGCTCAGCTACTGGGCAATCTGTGGGCACAGCAGTGGAACAAGATCTATGACGATGTGCTCAAGCCCTATCCGGCGGTGGCTGCACCCAGCGTCGATTCGGCACTGAAGGCACAGCGTTACGATGCGCTGCGCATGGCGCGCTCGGCCGAGAGCTTTTACACCTCGATGGGCTTCAGGCAGTTGCCGGCGAGCTTCTGGGAACGCTCGATGCTGACGCGGCCGCGCGATCGCGAAGTGGTCTGTCATGCCAGCGCCTGGCAGATGGACCGCAACGAAGATGTGCGCATCAAACAGTGCATCACGCCCACTGAAGAAGACCTGCAGACCATCTATCACGAGATGGGGCATGTGTATTACGACCTGTCTTACAAAGATCAGCCGTTCTTGTTTCAGGGCGGTGCGCACGACGGCTTTCACGAAGCGATCGGCGACACCATTGTGCTGTCGATGACGCCGGGCTACTACGCCAGCGTGGGGCTTGCACCCAAGGTCAAGCCTTCACACGAGACGGTCATCAACGAACAGATGAAGATGGCCGCTGACAAGATCGCCTTTCTGCCGTTTGGCAAGCTGGTGGACCAGTGGCGCTGGCAGGTGTTCTCGGGCCGTATTCAGCCGCAGGACTACAACAAGACTTGGTGGGCGCTGCGTGAAAAATACCAAGGTGTGTCGGCACCACTGCCGCGCAGCGAAGCGGACTTTGATCCGGGCGCCAAATATCATGTGCCGGGCAATACGCCTTACACGCGCTATTTCCTGTCGTTCATCCTGCAGTTCCAGTTCCATCGTGCGCTATGCGACGCAGCAGGCTTTAAGGGCCCGCTGCATGAGTGCTCGGTGCATGGCAGCAGCGAAGCCGGCAAACGCTTCCAAGCCATGCTGGCTGCCGGTCAAAGCCAGCCTTGGCCCGAGACACTGGAAAAGCTCACCGGCTCAAAGCAGATGGATGCCAGTGCGATCATCGATTACTTCCAGCCGCTGATGGGCTGGCTGCAAGACAAGAACAAGAACCAGCAGTGCGGCTGGGAAGGTGGCTCAACATGAAAAGACTCGTATTAATCACGATGCTGCTACCGCTGTGGGTGCAGGCCGCCGAACCGCAAAGCTCACCAACACGCGAAGAGTTCACGGCGCTGAAAGCCGAGATTGATCAGTTGCGCGCGCTGCTACCCACCCAGGCACATACTATGGTTGATGTAGAGCATCAATTTGCCAATGCGTGGTTTGCCGCCAAGGCTGGCAATTGGCCACTGGCCAAGTTCTATGTGAACGAAACCCGCGGCCGGGTAACTTGGACCGTGCGCATCCGGCCCGTGCGCAAATCAGAAGCCGGCGAAGACATCGTGCTGGCACCGTTGGCGCAAGCACTGGAGACCGCAGGCTTCGTGCCGCTACGCGCCGCTATAGAGGCACGCAACCGCAAGGACTTCGAGGCAGCGTATCGCTCGGCACTCAAGGCCTGCTACGGCTGCCATGTGGCAGTCGAAAAGCCGCAGCTGCGACCGGAGATCCCCCACATGCCCGGCACCCTGCTCATCGACATGAAGCCCGACGCGCGCTGACGTCTACTTTTCGAATTGCAGGTGCTGCTGCGCCGCCTTGAGATCACAAGGCGGGTTCTTGGCGAAGTTGAAGTCAGGCATCTTGTTGAACAAGGCCTCGCCTTTGACCGGTTGAGTGAAGTACTCGGGATCTTCCTGGCTCCACGACAGGTTGAGCGTCAGGCCGCCATTACCGAGCTTGTAGCGCTCGGTAATCTTCTTGCCTACACCCGAGTCGATGCCCGCACCATTGCCCCAAGGCGTTGGGCTGAAGCCGCTAGTCTCTACAGTCAGGCTGCCATCGGCCTCAAAACGGCCCGTCGACCAACCCAGCACGCCAGGCTTGAAATTGGCAGGACGCGGTTTGCCATCCAGGTGGATGACCCGCGTTGATTCGTTGAACTGCTCTTTTTCGATGACGATGCGATCGCTATAGCGGATCCACTTGTACTCGTAGACCGTTGCCAACAGATAAGGCAGTCCAGGCGCAACGCATCGCAAGGTGGGATTGCTGTCGGCTTTATAGACAGCCACCTGCGCACGGGCCTTGGCTGTATAGGGACCCTCTTTGGCTGGTGCCGGCGTGCCCAGCAAGATGCGTTCGCGCTGCTGCTCCGGCGTGCCGGGAAACTGCAGTTTCCAATTGCCCGAAAAGTTACTTGAGGCCTGCAGCGCAGGTTTGGGCTTGGACGGATCCGTCGGCGGGACACCGACGGAATACACGCGCGTGCCATCGGGCAGAATCACGTGGTCCATCAATGCAAAGTGCTTGGCGGTATCGCGGTGACGGTTGACCACCAGCAACAGCTCGTCGCCCTTCTTGACCGTGTCGCGCGTCCAGCCTGCATGCGACAGGCCAGATATGGAATGACCCTCAAAGGTCCACTCTTCTGTCTGGCCCTGTGCGTTGGTGACCTGCCCCACCAGAAACACATGCGGATTGGTCCAGCGTACTTCGGTGATGCGGGCTTTGATTTCGCTCTTGTTCAACAAGTCGAAGGCTGCCCGCGAATGGTGAGCCATCGCGGGCATCGTGCCAGTGGCACACAGCAGCACCACCGCAAGTGAAACACCGGACAAGTGCTGCTGCTTCATGGCGATCACCGTGTGCTTACTCGTGCGACTGCTTGGGTGCCGAAGCCGGTGGCGGCGGCGGCAACTTGGCCTTGGCTTCGTTGGCGATGCTGATCACGTATTCACGCACTGCCGCGCTGTCTTCAGGCTTGAGCACAGCGGCAAACGAGGCCATGCCCCGTGCCGAACGCGCACCCTGCAACACCACTTGGTTAAAGCCCTCCTGCGACTTGAGTAGCGGAGTAAGCATGAGGTTGGGGAAGGTCGAGCCGCGTGTCTGACCATTTTGGCCGTGGCAGGCTGCGCAGTACTTGCCATAGGCCTCGTGGCCGACAGCAATGACGTCGGCAGAGGCTGTCGACGCAGGCGGATCCAGCGGCGGCGGCGTGTATGCGACGGTGGGCGGCAGCGTGACCTTGCCATCCAGTGCAAACACCAGCAGGCGTGAGTAGTTGGGCGCGTAGTAACCGCCCGGCACTGCGCCGCCCACGCTCACCGCTACGTATTGCTTGCCATCGAGCTCATAGCTGATCGGCGGTGCCAGTGACGCAGTCTGGGTGGCAAAGCTCCACAGCTGCTGGCCGCTCTTGGCGTCATAAGCACGCAGCTCCGAATCGCTGCCGGCACCTTGGAATACCAAGCCACCTGCAGTGGCCAGTGCGCCACCGGTCGGGCCCTGGTTTTCTTTGGTGCGCCACAGCTGCTTGCCGGTGGCCGGATCCATCGCCTGCAAATAGCCGACGAAGCCACCCTGCTCTTTGGGGTTCTTCTGGTAGTAGGTCGCTGGTGCAGTGAAGTCGAGGCCCAGGTTGTAGCCCACGGTTGAGGGCGTGAACTTGGCATCAGGCACCATCGGGAAGGCTGCATCTTGTGTGGCCACATAGATGAGGCCGGTGTCGGGGCTGTAAGCATTGGCATGCCAGCCATGACCACCCTGCACACCGGGGCGCAGGTTGAAGGCGTTCTTCTCGTAACGTGCTGCGGGCACGACGATGGGGCGACCGGTCTTCATGTCGACGCCCTTGGCCCAGTTCACCGTGGTGAAGGGCGTGGCATTGAGCAGCTTGCCGGTGGCGGCATCGAGCACGTAGTAGAAGCCGTTTTTGCACGGCTGGATGAGCACATGGCGCTTCTGGCCGTCGATCTCGATGTCGGCGGTCATCATCGGGCTGACCGAGTCATAGTCCCAGGTGTCTGCCGGTGTGGTCTGGTAGTGCCAGACGTATTCGCCCGTATCGACGTTGAGCGCGATGATGGAAGCCAGATACAGATTGTCGCCACCCTTGGGGTCGCGATAGGTCTGGTTCCACGGCGTGCCGTTGCCAGTGCCGAAATACAGCAGATTGGTGCTGGGGTCATAGACCGCCGCGTCCCAGACGGTGCCGCCACCGCCGAGCTTCCACCAGTCGCCACTCCAGGTGGTTGCGGCTTTTTTCATGGCCTCATTTTCAAAACCGTCGGCCGGATTGCCCGGTACGGTGTGAAAACGCCAAGCTTCTTTGCCGGTGCTTGCATCAAAGGCGGCAATCCAGCCACGCACGCTGAACTCACCACCGGAGGCACCGATGATGACCTTGCCCTTGGCTACACGCGGCGCCATGGTGATCGAATAGCGATACAGCGGATCGTCTTTCTTGGCGGCATCGAAGGTCAGCGTGGACCAAGCTTCTTTGCCGGTGGCGGCATCGAGCGCAACCAGCCGGCCATCGAGCGTGCCGACATAAATTTTGCCTTCGTAAGCTGCCAGACCGCGATTGACCAGTCCGCAGCACACCTTGGCCGCCCATTCGCCGGGTACCTTGGGGTCGTATTGCCATAGCTGCTTGCCACTGCGCGCGTCATAGGCATAGACCTTGCTCCACGCGGTGGAGACATACAGAACGCCATCGATAAACAACGGCGCGCCGGCCTGTTGCAGATTGGTGTCGTAATCGGCGAACCACGCCAGACCCAGCGACTTGATGGTGTCGGTGTTGATGGCCTTGAGGCGGCTGAAGCGCTGCTCGCTATAGCTGCCGTTGTAGGTCATCCATTGACTGGGCTCGGACTCAGCCTGAGTCAGGCGCTCGGCCGTGACCTGCGCGGCCGGTGGTGGTGCGGGCGGGGCCGCGGGCTTGCAACCGGCCAAGGTGACAGAAAGCAGCAACGCGGCCAGGCCGAGCGACTGTGTGCGATTGGTCATGCAAACCCCCGAAAAAGGATGAAACCGGCAACGCGGATGCCGCGATTGGTTGCCGAGGATGCGCGATAGAATCGCCGGATGTCCACTCCCAAACCCCGCGGCCTGATCCGCATCCATGGCGCACGCCAGAACAACCTGCGCAATCTCTCGCTCGACCTGCCGCTGGGAGAGTTGATCGTCGTCACCGGCGTATCCGGCTCGGGCAAGTCGTCACTGGTTTTCGATACGCTGTACGCCGAAGGCCAGCGGCGCTACGTCGAGACCTTCTCGCCCTACGCGCGCCAGTTCTTGGATCGTATGGACCGGCCGCAAGTGGATCGCATCGAAGGCATCCCGCCCGCCATCGCCATCGACCAGGCCAATCCGGTGCGCACCTCGCGCTCGACGGTCGGCACGATGACCGAGCTCAACGACCACCTGAAGCTGCTGTATGCGCGCGGCGCGCAACTGCATTGCCGTGGCTGCGGCCAGCCTGTGCACCGCGATACGGCGCAGTCGATCCTCGACGCGCTACAGGCACACACCACCGCACTGGGCGATCCGCGAGTGTTGCTGTGCTTTACGGTGCCCGTGCCCGAGTCGTTCAGCGTGGACGAGGTGCGCAAGCTGCTGGCGGCACAGGGCTATGTGCGCTTTGTGGATGAGCCGGCCGGCAAAGCCAAGGTGACTTCGCTAACAGTCATTCAAGACCGGCTGCGGTTGGGCACTGCCGAACCGGCGCGCGTGACCGAAGCCTTGGAGGCCGCACTGAAGGTCGGTCAGGGCCGCGTACAAGTGCGCGCACTGGCCGATGACGGCGATGCAGTGATCGCGCAGTGGCGTTGGTCTAGTGATCTGCATTGCGCGGCCTGTGATCTGACCTACAGCGATGTCACGCCCAGCAACTTCTCGTTCAATTCACCGCTGGGCGCCTGCGACACCTGCAAAGGCTTCGGCCGGGTCATCGGCATTGATCACGATCTGGTGATACCCGATCAGGGACTGACGCTGGCACAAGGCGCGATCAAGCCTTGGCAAACGCCCAGCGGCAAAGAGTGTCAGGACGATCTGCTGCGCCATGCCAAGACCGGTGGCATCCCGCTAAACCAACCGTGGCGCGAACTGTCGGCTGAACACCGGCAGTGGGTGCTGCAAGGCGATGGCGGCAAGGGCCGCAAAGCCTGGTACGGCGTCAAAGGCTTCTTCGACTATCTGGAGCGCAAGGCCTACAAGATGCATGTGCGCGTGATGCTGTCCAAGTACCGCAGCTACACGCACTGCCCCACTTGCGATGGCGCTCGCCTCAAGCCCGACGCGTTGTTGTGGCGACTGGGTGCTTACAACATTCATCAACTGATGTTGTTGCCCATCGACCGCTGCCGCGAGTTCTTCGGCAGTCTGCAACTGCCTCCGCCGCTGGACGAAGCCAGCGATCTGGTGCTGGGTGAGATACGTACGCGACTGGCCTATCTGTGCGAGGTGGGGCTGGCGTATCTGACGCTGGATCGTCAATCCCGCACGCTCTCTGGCGGCGAAGTGCAGCGCATCAATCTCACCACGGCGCTGGGCACGTCATTGGTCAACACGCTGTTCGTACTCGATGAGCCGTCTATCGGTTTACATCCGCGCGACATGCAGCGCGTCATCGGGGTGATGCACCGGCTGCGCGATGCCGGCAATTCGCTGGTGGTGGTCGAGCACGATCCGCAGATCATGCTGGAAGCCGATCGCATCTTAGACATGGGTCCCGGTGCGGGCGAACACGGCGGTCATATCGTGTTTCAGGGCACACCGGAACAGATGCGTACCGATCCAAAATCACTCACCGGCGCTTGGCTGTCTGGCCGCAAGCGCATCGATCGCAGTGTGCGACGTGCAGCCACTGCAGCAGCCAGCCAGTGGTTGGTGCTGCGCGGTGCGCGCGAGCACAACCTGCAGGGCATAGACCTGCGTGTGCCGCTGGGCCGACTGGTGTGCATCACCGGTGTATCGGGTTCGGGCAAATCCACGTTGATTCAAGATGTGCTGGTGCCGGCACTGCTCAAATCACAGGGCAAGCCGACGGTTGCGCCGGGCGTATTTGACGCACTGGAAGGCGCGCAGTTCATCGACGAGGTGATGCTAGTCGATCAATCACCCATCGGCCGTACCACGCGCTCGAACCCTGCAAGCTACGTGGGCGCGTTTGATGCGATCCGCGCATTGTTTGCCAAGCTGCCCGATGCGCTGGAACGCAAATACACCGCGGGCACTTTCAGCTTTAACTCTGGCACGGGCCGCTGCCCCAGCTGCAGCGGCAATGGCTTTGAGCACATCGAGATGCAGTTTCTGTCTGATGTGTATCTGCGTTGCGGCGAGTGCAACGGCACTCGCTATCGCGCCGAAACACTCGAGATCAAACTCGAAGGCAGCGGTGGTCTGCGCGCCAGCATCGCCGATGTACTGAGCATGACCGTCACTGAAGCGCTGGCGTTCTTTGCCGCCGACCCGGCGGTGTTGTCGCGCCTGGCGCCGTTGGCCGATGTCGGCTTGGATTATCTGCGACTGGGCCAACCCGTACCGACGCTGTCGGGTGGTGAAGCACAACGCCTCAAACTTGCGGGTCATCTGGCCGATGCAGCCGGCGAAGGCCGCAAGCTGCTGGTGTTTGATGAACCGACCACCGGCCTGCACTTTGAAGACGTGGCCAAACTACTGCGCGCGTTTGACCAACTGCTGGGTCGTGGTCACACCTTGCTGGTGATCGAACACAATCTGGATGTGATTGAGGCAGCCGATTGGCTGGTGGATCTGGGACCAGAAGGTGGTGTGGGCGGCGGCTGCATTGTGGCTGAAGGCACGCCGGCACAACTGCGCCAACACCCCACATCGCACACCGGTGCAGCGCTGCGGGCGCAGTCGCTGGCGCTGCAGAACACGCCGGGGGTGCGCGATGCGCCGCCGCGTCCTGTCGCGGCCTTGGCCAATGCCATCGTTGTGCACCATGCGCGCGAGCACAACCTGAAAGACATCGACGTGCGCATTCCGCATGGCGGGTTTACGGTGATCACCGGTGTGTCGGGATCCGGCAAGTCCACGCTGGCCTTCGACATCATCTTCAATGAAGGTCAGCGCCGCTATCTTGAATCGCTCAATGCCTATGCACGTCAGTTCGTGCAACCAGCATCACGGCCGGATGTGGATGCGGTGTACGGCATACCGCCGACCGTGGCCATTGAGCAGCGCACCAGTCGTGGCGGTCGCAAGAGCACCGTAGCCACGCTGACCGAGATTCATCACTTCCTGCGCTTGCTGTTTGTGAAGCTGGGCACCCAGCATTGCCCGGACTGCGAGCTGCCCATCGAGCCGCAGAGTGCGGAGTCCATCGCCGCGCGCATCCTTAAGGACCATCGCGGCGAGACAGTCACGCTGCTGGCACCGCTGGTGATCGGTCGCAAGGGCTATTACACCGATCTGGCCAAGTGGGCCGCTGCGCGCGGTCATGCACAGTTGCGTGTTGATGGTGAGCTGCTGCCCACCAGTCCTTGGCCGCGTATCGCACGGTTTAAGGAACACACCATCGAGTTGCCACTGGGTGAGGTCAGCGTCACCGCTCAAGCCGAAGCCCAGTTGCGCCAGTGTCTGGCGCAGGCGCTAGATTTGGGCAAGGGCGTGGCGCATGTGTTGCCAGCCGGCAAGAACGCCAAGACGCGCGTGTTCTCTGCGCGGCGCGCCTGCCCTGGCTGTGGCAGCAGTTTTTCCGAGCTGGATCCGCGACTGTTTTCGTACAACTCGGCGCAGGGCTGGTGTGGCAGTTGCTTTGGTACTGGCGAAACACTCGAGGGCTTTGACGCTGAACAAAGCGGCGAAGAGCGCAG
The DNA here is from genome assembly GCA_026398735.1 of Pseudomonadota bacterium. GTDB lineage: Bacteria > Pseudomonadota > Gammaproteobacteria > Steroidobacterales > Steroidobacteraceae > ZC4RG30. The sequence goes on from JAPLSH010000005.1 coordinate 119,795, forward strand.
CTGGCAAGATGAGCCGCAAGCGCTGCAAACCTGCCCCGACTGCGATGGCGCACGACTCAACCCCACAGCCTTGGCTGTGCGCTGGCGCGACAAGTCGATCTCGCAGTACGCCGCTCAGTCTGTCGATGAATCCGCGCAGCTGTTCAAGACGCTCAAGCTTGATGGTCGAGAGGCTGCGATTGCGCGTGATATCAGCACAGAGATCCAAGGACGCTTGGGCTTTTTGTCCCGCGTTGGTCTGGGCTATCTGACGCTGAATCGCGCCGCGCCAACGCTCTCTGGTGGCGAGACGCAGCGCATCCGCCTGGCTGCACAGCTGGGATCGAACTTGCAGGGCGTGTGCTATGTGCTCGACGAGCCAACCATTGGCTTGCATCCGCGCGACAACCGCGTGCTGCTCGACGCACTGCGCGACTTGGCCGGTGAGCGCAATACGCTGGTGGTGGTGGAGCATGACGAAGAGACCATCCGTCGCGCTGACCATGTGATTGATCTGGGACCCGGCGCGGGTACACGCGGCGGCTGCATAGTCGGTGAAGGCACTGTCGATGACCTGATTGCCAACCCCAACTCCGTTACCGGTCGCTGCCTGCGCGAACCCCTGCAGCATCCAGCCAAACCGAGACGGCCGGTCAAACGTAGCGGTACGCAGGCCACCGCACAGCTGACCTTGCACAAAGCCAAGTTGCACAACATCGCTGGCATTGATGTGCCGATACCGCTGGGCCGGCTCGTGGTGGTCACCGGTGTGTCGGGTTCGGGCAAGTCGACACTGGCGCGCGATATCCTGCAACCGTCGCTGGCAGCACAGCTCGGGCGCAAACCCGGCAGCAAGGCACCGTCCGGCATCGGCTGCGCACGCATCAGTGGCACAGAGTCGTTAGAGCGTGTGCTGGAAGTGGATCAAACGCCGATCGGCAAAACTCCACGCTCCTGCCCTGCCACTTACGTGGGCTTCTGGGATGCGATCCGGCGAATCTATGCCGGCACCACAGAAGCTGGCATTCGTGGCTGGACCACCAGCCGGTTTTCATTCAACACCAGCGGCGGGCGTTGCAGTGCCTGTGAAGGTCAAGGCGTACGCACAGTAGAGATGAGCTTTTTGCCAGATGTGAAAGTACTGTGCGATGTCTGCAATGGGCAGCGCTTTGATCGCGACACGCTATCGGTGCGGTGGCGCGGTAAGTCGGTAGGCGATTTGCTGGCGATGTCCGTCGATGATGCCGTGGAGTTTTTTGCCAGCCATCCATCGGTTATGCATCCGCTGTCCCTGCTCAAAGATGTGGGGCTTGGCTATCTGACTCTGGGTCAGCAAAGCCCCACACTGTCGGGTGGTGAAGCGCAACGCATCAAGCTGGTCACTGAACTGGCACGAATCCGCGGGGATTTGTCGCCGGACAGCGCGCCACCGGGACGCAGTGGGCGCCGCGGTCAATCGTTGTACATCCTGGATGAGCCGACCGTGGGTCTGCATATGGCAGATGTCGAAAAGCTCTTACAAGTGCTGCACAGGCTGGTCGATGGCGGCAACAGCGTCGTAGTGATCGAACACAACCTGGATGTGATGGCCGCTGCAGACTGGATCATCGACATGGGCCCCGAGGCAGGTGCTGCCGGTGGCCGTGTCGTGGTGGCTGGTACGCCTGCGCAGGTTGCAGCCCGCAAGGGATCACGCACCGGCACGGCACTGGCTGAACATCTGGGGAGTCGCCATGGCGCATGAGATCGACTGCTGGAAGTGCGGCGCATCGCTGGCTGCGCTGTCTTTGCCCTTCGGGCGCATAGAACGCTGCAAGGCCTGTGGTGCAGACCTGCACTGTTGCAAGCAATGCGCCCACTACGACCGCAGCGCTTGGCAGCAGTGTCGCGAACAAAGCGTAGAAGAGGTGCGCGAGAAGGATCGCGCCAACTTCTGCGATCACTTCAAACCTGTTGCAGGACGGTTTGCGGGAGCCGACCCGACTGTCGACGCAGCGCGAGCGGCGCTGGAGAGTCTGTTCGGCAAAAGCTGATCGCGACGGTTAACGGCTCACAGCTGCAACACGACTGACTGCGTCAGCGATCGGCCTGCGCACCGCCAGCAGTTCGCTGATGTGCGCGACATTGAGCGGCCGAGCCAGATAGTAACCCTGCACCAGATCGCAGCCGCATTCGCGCAAAAACTCCAGCTGACCGACGTTCTCTACGCCCTCGGCGACGACACGCCGCCCCATCGATTGCGCTGCCGAGATGACTTGCGCCACAAGCCTCGCCAGTGACGCATCCTCAACCATCGCCTCTATGAACTTGCGATCCAGCTTGACCGTGCGCACCGGGAAGCGACGTAGCTTTTTAATAGTGGTCGGATCGCTGCCGAAGCCGGCTAGTGCCAGTCGCACACCCAGGCGCTGCAAAGCCGCGATGCTGCTGGCAGCGCGTTCGTCGGCAAACACGGACTCGACCAGTTCAAATTCCAGCATCTCTGGGTCGAGCGCGTATTTTTCAAGCATATTGCGCACCAGAGTGACGTAGCCGTCGCCGCGCAACTGCTGCAACGACACATTCAATGCCAGCACCGGCTGCGGCAACCCTTGCAAGCGCCACAGGGCACACTGTGCGCAGGCAGACTCGAGCACCCAGCTGCCGATATCGACAATCAGACCTGACTCTTCGGCGGCCGGTACGAAGTCGGCTGGTGAGCGCAAACCATCACGCGGGCTTTCCCAGCGCAGCAGCGCCTCAATCGAAATCAACGCACCATCTATCAAGCTGAACTGCGGCTGATAGAACAAGGAGAACTCACGACGCTTGAGCGCCTGCTGCATGTCTGTGTCTTGACGAAGCAAGTGCTGCGCATCCATTTCGCGCTCATACAACCAGCTGATGCCGCGGCCACGATCCTTGGCTCTATACATGGCCAGATCGGCGTTGCGCAGCAATTCGTCCACACCCTGGCCATCATCAGGGAACAAGGTGATGCCGATGCTGGCCCGAACCTGATGCTCGGTGCCGCTGAGATTTACCGACTGCTGCAGTGATTCAAGAATGCGCTGTGAAATGGCCTGCGCTGCAGCAGGCTCGCTCACCTGGCGCAGCACCACCGTAAACTCATCGCCCGACAGACGTGCCACCGTATCGCCCTCTTTGACACAGCCGCGCAGGCGCTGTGCAACGATAGACAGCAAATGATCACCGGCTGCATGGCCGAGTGTGTCGTTGACCTTCTTAAAGTGATCCAAGTCGACATACAGCAAAGCACCGCGGATGCGGTTGTCGCAGGCCGCAGTGACGGCTTGCTGCAGGCGATCACGGAACAGCACTCGATTAGGCAGCTGAGTCAACGTATCGAAATTTGCCTGACGATACAGGCGCTCGGCATTGGCGCCGCGCGACAGTACGGTGCCCAGGCGACGTGCACAGGCTGTGCCATGCTGCGCAGCTTCGACATCCAGCATCGGCGTTTCGTCGTGGCCGACTGTCAGCAAGCCAGCCAATCGCTCGCCTTCCATGATTGGCCAAGCCCAGAACAACTGCGCGCCGACTTCAGCCAGCGGCATCAGGAAGCTGTGGCGCTGTTCTTCACAGCGCAGGATCGTCACGCCCTCACGCGAGTGGGCTAGCAAAACCATCATCGACGGATCCAGCTGCACACGACGCACCGGTGACTCACCAACCGCATCACTGGCCACAAACACGCGGCCATGGTCTGCCGCATCCGAATCGATCAGCGTGATGGCAACCGTCCGCGTCTGCAGCAGTTTGAGCAAATGCGCCAGCACCGGCTCGAGCGCCGCTTCCAGTTCAGGGGCACCCATCAATAGTTCGTCTAGCTGCGCCTGCACCTGCAGCGTCTGCAGCCGCAGCGCAACCGACTGTGCCGTCTTTTGGCGCTCGTCCAGCAGCGGCTGCAGCAGATAGCGCTGAGCCAAGTGCCCTATCGGAAAAAGTGCTGCCACAATGGCCAGTAGCAGCAAGGGCAGCGTCGCAAGACCATCGCCGACATAGTAAAACCATGCGCGGTGCGGGAGGCTGGATACCAGCTGCAGCAACGGCGGCTTGGCCGTGATGGCCGGCGCCACCAGAGCCAGCGCGCCATCCCAGTCTTCGTTGGCACTCTGCCACTCCAGCTCTACCGGTACCGCCGACAGATGCGCGATCGTCATCAGCCTGCTCATCAAGCCCGTCGGCAACGCCATGCCGGCCACAGACAAGCCGCGGCTATCAAAGACGCCCACCCGGACGTCCGCGGGCAAAGCCTGTGCATCGGCCCACCAGAAGTCTGCTTTGAGTTCGAAGACCACCATGCGCTTACGGGATTCGCCCGGTGCAGCGCGAAGCAACGCCAGTGTTGCGCGCGATGCATCATCGGGTAACGACATCAACACGCCACCGCCGCCCGCTAGCGTTGCCAATTGCACTCTATTGAGATGCAGCGGCCGATTCCAAGGTGTTGTGACCTGCGGCTGGGCGTCCAGCACCGCAGCGCGGGAGAAGACCTCGCTGCCGTCGATCAGGCCCGCCAGCAACTGGCCCTGCGGCCCGATGTCCTCGCCCAGCAGGGTGGAGGCAAGATCATTAGCCGCTTCCAGGCGCGAGGCTGATAGCTGCGCTTGCTTGTCCGCCAGCTTGAGCA
>JAPLSH010000029.1 GCA_026398735.1 Pseudomonadota bacterium
ATCCAGACCGGCAAGTTCGCCAAGGAATGGATCGAAGAGAACCGCACCGGTCGCAAGAACTACGAGGCCATGATGAAGCGTGACCTGAACCACCCGATCGAAAAGGTCGGTGCGGTGCTGCGTGCCAAGATGCCTTGGCTCAAGGCCGATCGCGCCTGATATCAGGTGCAGGCAGGAAACCCGGACATGACAGGTGACGACCACGTTTTAATTTTCGACACGACTTTGCGCGATGGTGAGCAGTCTCCGGGCTGCAGCATGACCCAGCCTGAAAAGCTGCGGGTCGCCAAGGCGCTGGCCGAGTTGGGCGTGGACGTTATCGAAGCCGGGTTTCCCGCCGCTTCGCGTGGTGATTTTGATTCCGTCCAAGCAGTCGCACGTGAGGTGCAGGGGCCGGTAATTGCCGCCCTCGCCCGCTGCGCCCGCGAAGACATCGAGATTGCTGCGCGGGCCATCGCGCCGGCGGCTCATGGCCGCTTGCACGTGTTTCTGGCCACGAGTGCCATTCATCGCGAGTTTAAATTGGGTATGGCGCGCGAAGAGATCGTGCGCCGTGCCGTGCAGGGCGTGCAGTGGGCACGCGAGCATTGCGCAGATGTCGAGTTCTCACCCGAGGACGCCTCGCGTACCGAGCTCGACTTTCTCGCCGAAGTGGTCGAGGCAGTTATTGCTGCCGGTGCCACCACCATCAACATTCCTGACACCGTGGGTTACACGGTGCCGGACGAATTCGCCGAGGTCTTTCGTTATCTGCGCAAGCATGTGCGCGGTATTGATAAAGCCCGGTTATCTGTCCATTGCCATGATGATTTGGGGCTGGCCGTGGCCAATAGCCTCAGTGCAGTGCTCAATGGTGCGCGTCAGGTCGAGTGCACCATCAATGGCATTGGTGAGCGCGCCGGCAACTGTGCTCTTGAAGAAGTGGTCATGGCGCTCAAGACGCGCCAGCAGCATTTTGGCTGCCGCACCAACATCAACACGACGCGTTTGTATCCCACCTCGCGGTTGGTCTCCAGCATCACCGGTGTGGCAGTGCCGCGTAACAAAGCCATTGTCGGTGAGAACGCCTTCGCGCATGAGTCGGGCATTCACCAACACGGCATGCTCAAGAACGCGCAGACCTACGAGATCATGCGCCCTGAAGATGTGGGTTTGACTCGCAGCAGTCTGGTGCTGGGCAAGCACAGCGGTCGTCATGCGCTGCGTGAACGCGTCAAGAGCCTCGGCTTTGAGTTGGATGAGACCGAACTCAACCGCGTATTCGAAGGCTTTAAGGCGCTGGCCGATCGCAAGAAAGAATTGTTCGACGGCGATATCGAGGCGCTGGTGCTCAATGCCGAGGGCCACGAGTCCGGACCGTGGACACTCAGTGCCTTTGAGGCGGCACTGGCCAGTGGCGTGGCTTCAACCGCAGCGGTCACCTTGCAGCATGTGGATGGCCGACAACTCATGATGCGGGCCACGGGTGACGGACCTGTGGATGCGGCCTATAAAGCCGTCGAAGCTGCAACGGGCGTTAAGGTCATTGTGCGCAAGTTCGAAGTGCGCGCGCTCACCGTGGGTGAAGACGCGCAAGGCGAGACGGTCGTATATGTCGAACATGCGGGCCGCAGTTATCGCGGTGCCGCCGTCAGTACCAATATTGTCGAAGCCAGCGTCAATGCTTTGCTGGAAGTCATCAACCGCATCGAACTGGCGCAGCGCAATGCCGCGCGCCAGCTTGCTGCCGCAGGCGATGCGCCTGTGGCCCCCTGACAGGAAATATCCATGCCTATTCCCGCCACCAAGTACATCTGGTTCAACGGCAAACTGGTTCCCTGGGAATCGGCCACTACGCACGTGCTGTCGCACGCGCTGCATTATGGTTCGTCGGTGTTCGAAGGCGTACGCGCCTATCGCACGCCGCGCGGCGTGATTATCTTCCGCCTCGCTGAGCACACTCGCCGCCTGTTCGAGTCGGCCAAGATCTATCGCATTGCCATCCCCTACACGCAGCAGCAGATCAACGATGCCTGTCGCCAGGTGGTGCGCGAAAACGGTCTGATCAACGGCGCATATCTGCGTCCCGTTGTGTTTCGCGGCTACGGCGAGATCGGCGTGGCTCCCAAGATTGATCCGCCGGTCGAGACGGCCATTGCTGCCTGGGAATGGGGCAAGTATCTGGGCAGCGACAGCGAGGAACAGGGCGTTGATGTGTGCGTGTCGTCCTGGCAGCGCGTTGCGCCCAACACCCTGCCCGCCTTGGCCAAGGCCGGTGGCAATTATTTGTCCAGCCAGCTGATCAGCTACGAAGCCAAGCGTTTGGGCTTTGCCGAGGGTATTGGTCTGTCGCCCGATGGCATGGTCAGTGAGGGCGCTGGCGAAAATCTGTTCGTGATCCGTGATGGCGTCATGCACACGCCGGGTCTGTCGCATTCTGTGCTCAGCGGCATTACGCGCGACACCGTCATGCGTCTGGCGCGCAATCTTGGGTATGAAGTACGCGAGAGCTCGATCCCACGCGAGATGCTGTACATCGCTGACGAAATCTTCATGACCGGTACCGCGGCGGAGGTCACACCGGTGCGTTCGGTGGATCGACTTGAAGTGGGCAACGGCAAGCGTGGCCCCATGACCCATGCGATCCAAAAGGCTTTCTTTGGATTGTTTACTGGCGAAACGCCCGATCCGCATGGCTGGTTGCAGCTCGTCGATCCGGTCTGAGGAGCACGTCATGAGCGAAGCCAAAACGCTGTTCCAGAAAGTCTGGGAGCAGCATCAGGTCGTGGCCGAGACTGCCGAGACTCCGGCAGTGTTGTTTATTGATCTGCATCTGATCCACGAAGTGACCACGCCGCAGGCGTTTAGTGAACTACGTGAGCGCGGTCTCAAGTTGCGCCGTCCGGATCTGACGCTGGCTACCATGGATCACTCGACGCCAACGCGCACAGAACAAGTGTTTGGCGGCCAGCCCATCACGATAGAGTCTGCTGCCAAGCAGATCAGTGCGCTCGAACGCAACTGTGCTGAGTTCGGCGTGAAGCTGTTGGGCTTGCAGAACTCGCAGCGCGGCATCGTGCATATCATTGGCCCTGAGTTGGGCGCGACGCAGCCGGGTAAGACGATAGTGTGTGGCGACAGTCACACCAGCACTCACGGCGCATTCGGTGCACTGGCCTTTGGTATCGGTACCACCGAGGTGGGCCATGTGTTTGCCACTCAGTGCCTGTTGCAGCGCAAGGCGCGCACGATGGCTATCAATGTCAGTGGGCGATTGCGCGCAGGTGTCAGCGCCAAGGACTTGATCCTCGCGATCATCAACAAGATCGGCGTGTCGGGCGGCACCGGCTATGTGCTCGAGTATCGCGGCGAGGCTATCAGCGCGCTGTCGATGGACGAGCGCATGACGCTGTGCAACATGTCGATTGAGGCGGGTGCACGCGCCGGCATGATTGCGCCGGATGAGACCACCTTCGCCTATCTCAAGGGTCGACCGCTGGCGCCGCAGGGTGCCGACTGGGATCGCGCAGTAGCCCAATGGCGTCAGTTGCCCAGCGACCCTGGCGCAGTGTTTGATGCTGAGGTGGACCTCGATGCCAATATGCTCGAGCCGATGATCACCTACGGTACGCATCCGGGTATGTCACTGCCCATCTCGGGCAGTGTGCCGGTGCGCGCAGACGATGCGGTGTACAACAAGTCGCTGGCTTACATGGGCCTCAAGCAAGGCCAATCTATCGGCGGCCATCCGATCAATGTGGTGTTTGTCGGCAGTTGCACCAACGGCCGGCTGACAGACTTGCAGGCTGCAGCCAGTGTGCTTAAGGGTCGCAAGATTGCGGCGGGCGTCACCATGCTGGTGGTGCCGGGGTCGCAGGGCGTCAAGCGCGAAGCCGAGGCCTTGGGTCTGGATCGCATCTTTCTTGATGCAGGCGCCGAGTGGCGTGAGTCCGGTTGCTCGATGTGCTTAGGCATGAATGGTGATCTGGTCGATGCCGGCAAGACGTCGGTCAGCACCAGCAATCGCAATTTCGAAGGTCGCCAAGGCGTGGGTGCGCGCACCCTGCTGGCCAGCCCGCTGACCGCTGCGGCGTCGGCGGTGCGCGGCTGTGTGACCGATCCTCGCGAACTGTTCTGAGGTGATCTGATGGAACCGATTCGCAAGATCGTGTCGCGCACGGCAGTACTGCCCTACACCGATATCGATACCGACCAAATCATTCCAGCGCGGTTTTTGCGCACCACAACGCGTGAGGGCCTGGGCAAGCAACTGTTTGCCGATTGGCGCTACAACGCCGATGGCAGCGAGCGCAGCGAGTTCCCGCTCAATCAGCCGCAGGCAGCGGGCTGCACGGTGCTGGTGGGTGGTCGTAACTTCGGCTGCGGTTCTTCGCGCGAACATGCGCCCTGGGCGCTATACGACTACGGTTTTCGCGCGGTCATCAGCACCGAGATCGCCGACATCTTCCGCTCCAATGCGCTCAAGAACGGTTTGCTGCCCATCGTGGTCGATGACGCCACGCATCAGTGGCTATTGAGCAATCCGGGTGCAGAGGTCACGGTCGATCTGGAATCCTGCACGCTGGGTCTGCCCGGTGGGCGCTCGCTGCAATTCGCAGTGGAGCCGTTCGCGCGTGTCTGCCTGCTCAACGGCGTTGACCAACTCGGCTTCCTGCTCAAGCAGGATGCGGCGATCACCGCATACGAGCAGTCGCATTGGCAGGTGGCGCGATGAAAGCACTCATTGCTGTATTGCCCGGTGACGGCATTGGGCCTGAGGTAGTGGCCGAGGGTGTGCGCGTACTGGAGGCGGTTGCCGTCCGTCACGGTCATCAGTTCACGTTGCAATCTGCGGATTTTGGCGGCGTGGCTATCGACGCTGTAGCGGATCCGTTGCCGCAAGCCACGCTTGATCTGTGCTTGCGCAGTGATGCCATCCTGCTCGGTGCTATCGGTGGCCCTAAATGGGGTGGCTCAGATCCGCTGCGCCGACCCGAGGCTGGACTGTTGCGCTTGCGTCGCGAGTTGGGCGTATACGCCAACTTGCGGCCGGTCGCCGTGCACCCTGCCCTGCGCAGCGCATCGCCATTGCGTCCTGAACTGCTGGTCGGTGTTGACCTGGTGTTTGTGCGCGAACTGACCGGTGGCATTTATTTTGGTGCCAAGACTCGCGATGCCTTCTCGGCAAGTGATCTGTGCAGCTATTCGGTGGCCGAAGTAGAGCGCGTGACGCGCGTGGCTGCGCGTCTGGCGCGTGCCCGCCGCGGCAAACTCACGTCGATCGACAAGAGCAACGTTCTTGAAACCTCTCGCTTATGGCGTGAGACGGTCACACGATTGATGGCGGCAGAGTTTGCGGATGTGACGCTCGAACACGCGCTGGTGGATTCGGCTGCAATGCATCTGATCCGCAAGCCCTCTGATTACGACGTGATCGTCACCGAGAACATGTTTGGCGACATCCTCACTGACGAAGCGTCGATGTTGGCTGGCTCGTTAGGCGTGTCACCTTCGGCGTCGTTGGGTGATGGCACACGTGGTTTGTTTGAGCCCATCCACGGCTCTGCACCAGACATTGCCGGTCGTGGCATTGCCAATCCGATCGGTACGATTCTGAGTGTGGCGCTGTTGCTGCGCCATTCGCTGGGGCTTGAGACTGAGGCACAGGAAATTGAAGCGGCGGTCTATCGTGCGATCGACAAGGGTCTGCGCACGGCAGACATTGCCAGCGCCGATGTGAATGGCGGGCGTGCTGCCAGCACGCGTGAGGCTGGCGAGGTAATCCTTGCCGAGTTGACCGCCGGCGCCTGAGGCACCGACGGTCGCTGTGCGCGGGGCTTAGGCTCCGCTGCGCATCCGCTGCAGGCCTGCCGCCAGATCCGCCTGCAGATCGGCAACAGACTCGATACCTATCGACAGCCGCAGCAGGCCATCGCTAAGGCCGGCAGCCAAGCGTGCCGCAGGCTCCATGGCCGCATGCGTCATGGTGGCCGGATGAGCGATCAGGCTTTCGACACCGCCGAGTGATTCGGCCAGTGAGAAGTACTCCAAGCCTTCCAAAAAGCGCTGTACGGCTGCGGTGCCGCCTTCCAGCTCCAGCGTGACGATGGCACCAAAGCCCTTCTGCTGGCGCTTGGCCAGCGCGTGGTCGGGGTGATCCGGCAGACCGGGGTAATGCACCTTGGCGATGCCAGGCTGGGTGGCGAGCCACGCGGCCAGATGGGCGGCATTGCGGCCGTGTACATCAAGGCGTGCCTGCAGGGTGCGCAGACCGCGCAGTGTCAGGAAGCTGTCAAAGGATGAGCCGGTAAGGCCCAGGCAGTTAGCCCACCACGCGACTTGCGTGTGCAGTTCCTCGGTTGCGGACACCACCGCGCCACCGATCACATCGCTATGGCCGTTGAGGTACTTGGTGGTCGAGTGCACCACCAAGTCTGCGCCCAGCAGCAGCGGCTGCTGCCAACCAGGCGACAGGAAGGTGTTGTCCACCGCTACCAGTGCGCCAGCGGCATGGGCACGCTCGGAAAGGGCTTGGATGTCGGTGATCCGCAGCAATGGATTGCTGGGCGTTTCGATCCATAGCAGCGCAGTGGGTTTGGACAGCGCGGCTTCCAGTGCTTGGGCATCGGCAAACTTGACGAAGTCCACCTGCAGCTCGCCGCGCTTTTGCCAAGCGGTGAACAGCCGGAAGGTACCGCCATAGCAATCATGCGGCGCCACGATGCGTGCACCGGCAGGCAACAAATGCCCAACCACGGTGATGGCCGACATGCCGGACGAAGTGATGACAGCGCCTGCGCCCTCTTCTAGATCCGCCAGTGCGTTGCCCAGCAAATCGCGCGTGGGATTACCCGAGCGCGAGTAGTCGTACTTGCGCTTGCGACCAAAGCCTTCGAAGGTGAAGTTGGTGGTCAGGTGCAGGGGCGGCACCACTGCGCCGGTGATCGGGTCGCTTTCAAGACCGGCGCGCACCGCGCGTGTGGTGAAGTCTGGTCGGTCAGTCACTGTCGTGTTCCTCGATGCGTTGCGTGTGTGCCGTCAGTTGCGACAGCACGGGTTTGAGGCGTTCGGCCTCTTTCAAAAATGCGTCGTGTCCGTAGAGCGAAGAGAACTCGTGCAGCTGCGCGCTGGGCAGGCGCGCGGCCAAGGCCCGTAGATCTGCCAGCGGTACCAGTTGGTCTTCGCGCACAGCCACGATGTCGGTGTGCACTGGTATGCGCGTGGCATCCACTTGATGCAAGTCGATGGACTCTGACAGACATAGAAACGATTCGGGCTGGTAGCGCGTGGCGTAGTCGCGACCGCGGGAAAACAGGTACTCCTCAACCGGGAACACCGCGCGACCGTCCTCGAAATGAGGTTGGGCGCGAAACCGGGCCGCAAATTCTTCAGGGCTGCGATAAGTGGCCATGGCCAGCGCGCGGGCAAGTTCGATGCCCTGGGCCGGCTCGCCGACTGCCAAGCCAAACCGCAGCATGGCGCGCTGTACGCTGCGCCAAGCGGTGGCCATGGGGTGGGCGCGATCCCCGGCGCTGATCACCACCAGTCGCTCGAGCCGCTGCGGGTGACGCTGTGCCAAGGCCAGCCCGACCATGCCGCCGTAGGAGGCGCCGACAATAGCGCGCAGCTGCAAGATGCCCAGGTGGTCTAGCAGGTCAACGATGGCGTCTGCTTGGTCGAAACTCGACAAGCTAGGAAAGACGGCGGGTGGTTCGGGGCGGCTAGAGAGGCCGCTGCCACCCAGATAATCGATACCCAGAATACGCACATGATTGCTATCCAGCGCACGGCCGGGCCCGACGATCCCGTTCCACCACCCGCGCTGGCCTTCGTCCTGACCAAACACCAGCCGCGAGGCTGAAATGCCGCCCAGCACCAGCACCACCGGCAGGGCCTGATCGCCGACCAAGCGCCATGCCAGAGCGCGCTGCGTCAGTTGGCCGCCGTGATGCAGCGTTGTGCTGCCCGACTGGACGTGGATGCCCTGCTGCACGGCAGCGTCGCTGGAGTCTGTAGGGTGGTGCGGACTGGAGCTCAAGGGAATCACCGGGTGCGACACAGGCCCTGATAACCCCTGCGCAGGCGCGCAATGCGCTGCGTTACCGGTGCCGCAAGATGCAGCGCACGGTTGCCCATCTATCAGCCCGTCTGCCGTAAAGCAGGCCATGGCCGCAGGAGTTGGCACCGTGCGGGTGGTCCGCGGGTTGCCCCAGCGTCGAAGGGCCTTTCCCTCAGCTGGTCTCGATGAGCCGGAGAATTGTCGGGGCCATGAGCTTACACGTCAAGCGGTGCTGTTCACGGCCGGGCCGCTTGTGTTAATGTGCTATCACATTGACACACGCGGAACGTCGGTCATGAAGTCACATCGCACTGTTACACAACGTCAGGAGGCACAGGCCGAGCGCAAGCTGGTCGATGCGCTGCTGACTATGCGCACGGCAGAGGAATGTCGCAGTTTCCTGCGGGATTTGTGCACGCCAGCGGAGTTGCAGGCGATGGCTGATCGCTGGGCTGTAGTGCAGTGGCTGCAGCAAGATGTGCCCTACCGCGAAATCCACCGCCTCACTGGTGTCAGTGTCACCACCATCGGGCGTGTTGCCCGATATCTTGCCAATGGCAATGGCGGCTATGCCCTTGCTACTCGTCGCCTCGAAGGAAGTTCAAATGGATAAAGCCACTCGCCTCAAACTTGCCGTGCAGAAGTCCGGGCGGCTGACGGACCATTCGCTGGATATTCTGGGTCGCTGCGGGCTCAAGCTGGCGCGCGGCAAGGATCAGCTCATTGCGTCGGGCCTGAACATGCCACTGGATGTGCTGTTCGTGCGCGACGACGACATTCCCGATCTGGTGCAGGAAGATGTCTGTGATCTGGGTCTGGTCGGTTTGAACGTGCTCGAAGAGCGTCGCCTTGATCTGGAATCGCGCGGCAAAAAGGCCGCATTCCAAGTGCTGCGTGCATTGGACTTTGGTCGCTGCCGTCTGTCGCTGGCCATCCCGCAGGGTGAAAGCTGGGAGGGCCCCAAGTCCTTGCAGGGCCGCCGCATTGCCACCACCTACCCTGCCACCTTGGCCCATTACCTTGCCAAGCACGGGGTCGATGCGCAGATCGTCACACTCTCTGGCGCAGTGGAAATCGCGCCGCGCCTGGGTCGCGCCGATCTGATCTGCGATCTGGTGTCATCAGGCTCGACGTTGCAGGCCAATCACCTGCGTGAGGTTGAGGTGGTGCTGGAAAGCCAAGTGGTGATGATCCGCACGCCTGTTGCGCTGCCGGCAGTTAAAGAAGAATGGATCGAGCGTCTGTTGCTACGCATCGATGGCGTAGAGCAAGTGCGTGAGAGCAAGTACATCATGCTGCACGCACCGCGTTCGGCGCTGCCGCGTATTCGGGAACTACTGCCCGGCAGCGAGTTCCCCACCATCATTCCGCTGGAAGGCTCCGCCGACAGAGTGGCCGTGCATGCCGTCTGCCGCGAAACCGTCTTCTGGGAAACGCTTGAAAGCCTCAAGGCTGCCGGTGCCAGTGCCATCCTGGTGCTGCCGGTTGAAAAGATGCTCAACTGACCATGCAGATACTCGACTGGAACCAGCTTGATGCCGCCGGCCGTATGGCTGCGTTGGAGCGCCCGAACCTGGGTGGTCGCGGTGACATTGACCAACTGGCCGCCGGCATTATTGCTGAAGTGCGTCGTGATGGTGATGCAGCACTGCTGCGTTTTGCGGCGCGCTTTGACAAAGTCAGCTTGCAGTCGCTGCAGGTCACGCCCCAAGAGTTTGATGAAGCCGAGTCGGCACTCACTGCGGTGCAGCGTGCGGCGCTTGTGCAGGCTATTGCCAACGTACGCACGTTTCATGCCGCTCAACTGGGTCAGCCCCTGACGGTGGATGTCATGCCGGGTGTGCGCTGCGAGCGCATCTTCCGGCCGATACCGGCTGTGGGTTTGTATGTGCCGGCAGGCTCTGCGCCCTTGCCTTCTACGGTGGTCATGCTGGCCGTGCCCGCTGCGCTGGTGGGTTGCCCTAAGCGTGTGCTGTGCACGCCGCCCGGGCCTGATGGTCGCGCCAATGCTGCGGTATTGGTGGCGGCACGCTTGTGTGGCATAGACACGGTGTTCAAGGCCGGTGGTGCGCAGGCTATTGCTGCCATGGCTTATGGCACACAGTCGGTTCCCAAGGTCGACAAGATATACGGACCAGGCACGGCCATCACCACCGCTGCCAAACAGCTGGTTGCAGCAGATCCTGGTGGTGCCGCCTGCGATATGCCTGCGGGTCCTTCTGAAGTGCTGGTGATTGCTGATGCCGCAGCGGATGCCGAGTTTGTGGCTGCTGATTTGCTGGCACAGGCCGAGCACGATGTGCGCTCGCAGGCCTTGCTGGTCACCGATTCTGCCGCCCAAGCCGTGGCGGTGGCTGCGGCAGTGCAACGTCAGGCGGCGCAGTTGTCGCGCGGCAGCATACTCGAGCAATCGCTGGCCAACTGCCGCGCCCTCGTGGTGGCAACACTGGATCAGGCCATGCGAGTGTCCAATGACTATGCGCCCGAGCACTTGATCGTGCAGACGGTCAATGCGCGCGCGCTGCTCGATCAGGTGATCAATGCCGGTTCGGTGTTTCTCGGTGCTTGGTCACCCGAATCCATGGGCGATTACTGCTCGGGTACCAACCACGTGTTGCCAACCTATGGTTACGCACGCGCGTACAGCGGCTTGTCGGTCGCTGACTTTCAAAAGCGCATCACAGTGCAAGAGTTAACCGGTCCGGGCTTGGCGCTGTTGGGGCCTGTGGCCCACACGCTGGCACAGTTGGAGGGCTTGGATGGTCATGCCAACGCCGTGACGGTGCGCTTGAACGCACTGACTGGGCAGAGCGCATCATGAGTCTGGTCAGTCGTCTGGCGCGCCCCGAGATATTGGCGCTGAAGGCCTATTCGCATGCGGCTTGGGAGCCGAGCTTGCAGCGCATGCACGCCAACGAGTTGCCCTATCGAGTAGAGGGCGACAACTCGCAGGCGGGCTTGAATCGCTATCCAGAGCCGCAACCGCCCCCGTTGGTGAACGGCATGGCTGCGTTCTATGGTGTGGACCCTGCGTATCTTCTGGTGGGTCGCGGCAGTGATGAGGCGATCGATCTGTTAATGCGCGTGTTCTGCCGTGCCGGGCAGGACAATATTCTGGTCTGTCCACCGACTTACAGCATGTATGCCGTGGCTGCTGGTATCCAAGGTGCCGGCGTGGTCAACGTGCCGTTGCAGCCCGACAGCTTTGAACTCGATGTAGAGGCGGTACTGGCCCGCGTGGATGCCAGCATCAAGCTGGTGTTTGTCTGCTCCCCGAACAACCCTACTGGCAATGCGGTGCCGCGCGCTGATGTGCTGCGTCTGGCGCAAGGCTTGGCAGATCGTGCGCTGTTGGTGGTTGACGAGGCCTATGTCGAATTCACCGATAGTGCCAGCGTTGCGCCCGAGGTGGCCGTGCTGCCAAATCTGGTGGTGATGCGTACGTTGTCCAAGTCGCATGGTTTGGCCGGTGCGCGCTGCGGTGCGTTGATAGCCACCCCAGAACTGATTGCATTGGCGTGCAAGGTCATACCGCCCTATGCCATCACCGAGATGACTGTAGAGGTGGTGGCTCCCTTGCTACAGGCTGCTGGCATTGCAGCAATGCGCCAACGCGTTGCCAACATACTGATCGAGCGTGCGCGGCTGTCAGCGGCGCTAGCCAAGCTGCCCGGGGTGCTGCGCCAGTGGCCCAGCGAAGGCAATTTCCTACTGGCCTCTTTCGCCGATCCGGATGAGACTTTGCGACGCGTGCGCGCTGCGGGCTTGATTATTCGCGACATGCGCCAACAGATGCTGCCGCATGCGCTGCGCATCTCTGTCGGCACGCCCGAACAAAACGACACCCTGCTGCAGGCACTGCAATGAGCCCACCAATTAAACTGCTGTTGATAGATCGTGACGGCACCTTGGTTGAGGAGCCGCATGACAATCAAGTCGACAGCCTTGCCAAGATCCGCTTCATGCCAGGTGTGTTTGCTGCGATGCAGCAATTGCAGCGTGCCGGCTATCGCTTTGCCATGGTCACGAACCAGGACGGCTTGGGGACGGATAGCTTTCCGCAGGCCGACTTCGAGCTGCCACAGCGTTTCATCATCGATGCCTTTGCCAGTCAGGGCTTAACCTTCGACGAAGTATTCATCTGTCCACACAAACCGGCCGATAACTGCGCCTGCCGCAAGCCGCGCACGTTGCTGGTCGATGCCTGGCTGGCTGCGCGCAACATCGATGCCGAGCGCAGCGCTGTCATCGGCGATCGCGACACCGATATGGCCTTTGCAGCCAATTTGGGCTTCAAGGGCGTGCGGGTGCGCGTCGATGGCGCGGCCGATGAAACCTGGCCTGCTGTTGTGGTGCAGTTGCTGTCACGCAAGGCGACGGTACAGCGCCAAACTCGCGAGACCAGTATCAAGGTTGAGGTCAATCTCGATGCTGAAGGTCCCATACACATTGCAACGGGTCATGCGTTCTTCGATCACATGCTCGAGCAACTGGCCAAGCATGGCGGGTTCTCCATGCAGCTCGATTGCAAAGGTGACTTGCAGGTCGATGAGCACCACACAGTCGAGGACTGTGCTTTGGCCATAGGTGAAGTATTGCGACGTGCTTTGGGCGAAAAGCTCGGTATTGGTCGCTACGGATTTTTGCTGGCTATGGATGAGGCGCAGGCGCAGGTTGCAATCGATCTTTCGGGTCGGGCCTATGCGCTGTTTGAAGGTGCCTTCAATCGCAACGAAGTCGGCGGACTGGCGACTGAACTGGTGCCGCACTTCTTCCGTTCACTCGGCGACACGTTGGGCGCGGCCATTCATGTGACAGTGCGCGGCGACAACACGCACCACATGGTTGAGGCCTGTTTCAAGGGTGTGGGTCGTGCTCTGCGTCAGGCGTTACGCCGCGAAGGCAACGAATTGCCCAGCACCAAGGGCGTGCTGTAGTGGACGTTGCGATTATAGATAGCGGCGGGGCCAATCTGGCCTCGCTGGTGTATGCGTTGCAGCGACTCGGTGCCAAGGCTGTGGTCAGTGATGATGCGGCTGTCATCCAAGCTGCACCGCGCGTGTTGCTGCCGGGTGTCGGCTCCGCGGGCAATGCCATGGCACGTTTGCGGGCCAAGGGATTGCACAAAGTCATTCCGCAGCTGACGCAACCCTTGCTGGGCATTTGCTTGGGAATGCAGTTGTTATTTGACCATTCCGATGAGGGAGATGGCCCGTCTGACGGCGGTGCGGGCACGCAGTGCCTGGGCATCATCGCCGGAAAGGTCGCTCGGATGACGGCTACAACGCAGTTGCCGGTGCCCCACATGGGATGGAACCAATTAGCCGTGCAGCAGGACGATCCGCTGCTTACCGGCATTGGCAGCGAGGCCTGGTTCTATTTCGTACACAGCTACTGTGCTGCACCGGGCCACAGTACGCTGGCGCAGACTGTCTATGGTGCGCCCTTCACTTCCATTTGTTCGCTGCGCAACTTCCGCGGCGTGCAGTTTCATCCCGAGCGATCGGCGGGTCCTGGCGCCCGTCTGCTCGCCAACTTCCTGACCTTGGTTTGACATGCAACTGATTCCTTCAATTGATTTGCGTGGCGGTCATTGTGTGCGCTTGTTTAAGGGTGCATTCGATGCGGAGACCCGCTATGAACTCGATCCGGCAATACTGCTGGGTCGCTATGCCGACATGGGCGCCAGCTGGCTGCACGTTGTCGACCTGGACGGAGCACGCGATGGCGTGATGGGCAACCGCGACTTGCTGGGCCGCATGGCCGCATTGGGCCGGCTGAAGATGCAAGTGGGCGGTGGCCTGCGCAGTCTGGCTGTCATGGAAGATCTGTTTGCCGCGGGTGTATCGCGTGCTGTCATTGGCAGTGCGGCTGTTGAGCAACCAGAGATTGCCCGTACTGCCTTGCAACGCTTTGGCACCGAGGCCGTGTGCCTTGCGATTGATGTGCGTGTGGATGAAGGCGGCGTGCCGCGGGTGCGAACGCGCGGCTGGGTTACTGAACATCCGGTTAGCCTGTGGGACCTGATCGCGCAGTTCCAAGCCGATGGCCTGCGGCATGTGCTGTGTACCGACATTGAGCGTGATGGCGCGCTTGGCGGTCCTAATGTGGCCTTGTACGAAGAAGGCCTCAAGCGTTGCCCTGGCATCGCTTGGCAGGCGTCCGGAGGCGTTCGCGATGCAGCCGATCTGGCGACACTGGCGCGCGTCGGTGTGGCGGCGGCGATCAGCGGCAAAGCACTGCTCGAAGGACGTATGACTACAGAGGAGCTGCAGCCATTCTTGCGCGACGCATAATTCCCTGCCTCGACGTACGCGACGGGCAGGTCGTCAAGGGTGTGCAATTCCGCGACCACCGTGTGGTGGGCGATATTCTGGAGCTTGCGCAGCGTTATCGGGATCAGGATGCAGATGAGCTGGTGTTCTATGACATCACAGCCAGTCCGCAGGGTCGCTCTGTCGATCGCGGTTGGATCGCCCGCGTGGCCGAGGTACTCGACATCCCCTTCTGTGTTGCCGGCGGCATTCGCTCGGTTGCAGAGGCTGAAGCCGTGCTCAATGCCGGTGCTGAAAAGGTGTCGGTCAACTCGCCTGCCCTGTCTGATCCGGCGCTTATAGATCAGTTGGCCAGCCGCTTCGGTTCGCAGTGTGTGGTGGTTGGCATCGACAGCCAAACAACACCCGAGGGCTGGAGCGTGCACCAGTTTACCGGCGATCCGGATCGCAGCCGCGATACGCGACGGGACACGCTGCAATGGGTCAGCGAAGTGCAGCAGCGCGGCGCTGGCGAAATCGTCCTCAACTGTATGGCCAGTGATGGTGTGCGGCGAGGCTATGACCTGGCGCAATTGGCGGCTGTACGCGACATTTGCCGTGTGCCGTTGGTGGCATCGGGTGGGGCCGGAACGCCGGAGCATTTTGCCGCCCTATTTGAGGCGGGCTGTGCCGATGCGGCGCTGGCTGCGAGTGTGTTTCACTCCGGAGCAATAGCCATTCCCGATCTCAAACAATTTCTGAAGAGCCGGCACATAGAGGTGCGTACATGAGTTTCACCAATGCCGATATCGACCGACTCGACTTCGACAAAGGCGACGGACTGTTGCCGGCAATCGTGCAGGATGCAGCCACTGGCGCAGTATTGATGCTTGCGTACATGAATCGTGAGGCACTGCAGCAGACCCTGCTGCGTGGTCGCGTGGTGTTTTTCAGCCGATCGCGCCAGGGCTTGTGGGAAAAGGGCGAAACCTCCGGCAACAGCCTCAAGCTGGTGCGGATACAGTCGGATTGTGACCACGACACCCTGCTGGTGACTGCCGAACCGGTGGGCCCGGCCTGCCATCGCAATACACCCACCTGCTTTGGCGATGGCAATGCCGATGAATTGCCGGCAGTGCAGTTTCTAGGGCATCTGGAACGCGTCATTGCCCAGCGTCTTACAGAGCGTCCTGAAGACAGTTACACCGCCCGCTTGTATGCGCGTGGCACACGTCGCATGGCACAGAAGGTGGGTGAAGAAGGCGTTGAGGTCGCGCTGGCGGCAACTGCAGGTGACGATGCCGAGTTGGTATCAGAGTCTGCTGATTTGATCTTCCACTTGGCGCTGGTGTTAGCAGCGCGTGGTCTGTCATTGCAGGAAGTCGCCCGGGAGTTGCAGGCGCGTCATCAGCAGCGCACCGCTGCAAAGGTCTGACAGCGGTCTCACAGCCTCAGGGCGCTGCACAGCGCCCTCGCCCTCAGATCAGCAGTTCGTCCGGGATCTGCCGCTCGTTATAGGTGCTTGCCATCGAATGCCCATAGGCGCCCGTAGTGCCAATGAGCATGATGTCGCCCTCGACGCTGGGCGGCAGTTGCCGGCCGTGACCGAGCACGTCGCCAGTCTCACAGATAGGTCCAACCACGTCGTACAACTGCGTGTGTGGCTCAGACAGCCGCGACAGGTTGGCGATCTCGTGGAAGGCTCCGTAGAGCGCCGGACGGATCAATGCATTCATGCCAGTGGCAACGCCTAGGTAGGCATGATCGCCCTTCTGCTTGAGCTGCGTGACGCGCGCCAGCAATACGCCGGCCTCTGCCACCAGATAGCGGCCTGGTTCGATTTGCAGCGACAGTGACGGATGCGCTTGCTTGAATGTCAGTAGGGCTGCGTCGAGCTTGGGCAGGTCGACTGTCGACAGATCCGCTCCATCCGGGACGCCAAAGCCGCCGCCGAGATCCAGCGTGCGCACTGTGCCCAATTGCGCTGCAAGTGCTGCCAGTTGGTTGGCGGTTTGCACCCAGTTGTCGATGTCGAAGATGCCGCTGCCGGTATGCGCGTGCAGTCCGATGATCTTGAAACCAATCTGCTGCGAGAGCTGTTGCAATTGCGCAGCTTCTGCCAGCGGCACGCCGAACTTGGAGGCTTGGCCGGCGGTACGTACGTGCTCATGGTGGCCGCGACCAGTGCCCGGATCGATGCGCACGAACAGCTGCGTACCCTTGAACAGTTCGGGCCAGTTCCGCAGCACATACAAGTTGTCGATGGTCAGTTGCACGCCGGTGTGCAGCGCCCAGGCGTATTCGGAACGTGGCGCGAAGTTGGGTGTAAACAGAATCTGCGAGCGATCCAGTTGTGGCAGCGCAGTCAGTACGTTTTCCACTTCACCACGCGACACGCATTCCATGCCGATGCCTTGAGCATGCAGCAGCTTGAGGATTTCGGTGTTCGGGTTGGCCTTGGTGGCAAACAGCACGCGGTCAATAGACTTGAGTGCGAGCAACGACTGAGCGCGGGCACGCAGCGTGGCACTGTCGTATACGTAAGCTGCGTCGCGTGCGCCCAGCACCTGCACTAGTTCGGCAGACTTGGCTTGCCACCACTGCTGCGACCGAGTACCGGTTGCCGCGGGCTTATTGAATAGCTGCTCCCACGTGGGCCCCAGCACGCGATCACCCGGCACCGGCTGGATGAGCAGGTCATGCAGCTGATTGACCAAACGATCGGCTTGATCTTCATCAACCACGAAGGTGAAGTTGAGGTCGTTTGCTGCTTGGCTCACCAGGTAGATGCGCTGCTCTTCAAAGAACTCAAAAGCACCACCGAGCTTGTGCAGGATGCCGCGGATATTGCGGCCCACCAGACTGACCGAGGCGCAGGGACCGATCACCTGCACACGCGATAGCTGTGACAGATCGGCCACCAGTGCGTCGATGGCCGCTGCATCTAGCGTGTTGGCAGCGGGGTCCAAGGACACGGTGACGTTGGTCTCTGAAGTGGAGACTAGATCGACCGACATCCCGTGCAGCTTCATGATCTGAAACGCGTCTGCCAAAAAGCCCACTTCATGCCACATGCCAGGGCTGTCCAGCGCCAGCAGCGTAATGCCCTTTTTTACGCAGACCGCTTTGACCTTGGCGCTTCCGTCAGCAGGCGCAGCATTGATGTGCGTGCCCTCAAGGCCCGGCAACTGCGTGGCAAAGACATACAGCGGAATCTGCTGTGCACGTACCGGCAAGATGCAGCGCGGGTGCAGTACTTTGGCGCCGCTGCTGGCGATCTCCTGTGCCTCGTCGTAATGCAATTCGCGCAGCAATCGGGACGCAGGTGTGCTGCGTGGATTGGCGCTGAACATGCCCGGCACATCTGTCCAGATTTCCAATTGCTGTGCTTGCAGTTTGGCGGCGAAATAAGCACCTGAGGTATCCGAGCCACCTCGCCCCAGCAGAACGGTGTTGCCGTCATCATCGCGGGCAATAAATCCCTGGGTGATAACCACAGGAGCCAGCGCTCGCAGGCGTTCGTTCAGTGCCTTATCTGGCGAGAAGTCGCAGGTGGCCGACAACAGGCTGCCGCGTACAGTGCCGCGGTTTTCGGCTCGCAGACCCTCGCGGGCATCAAACCAGCGCACCTCGATACCTTGTGAAAGCAGAAAGCGGCAGCCGATTTCGGTGGCCATCAGCTCGCCGTGAGACATCACGCGCGCGCGCGCGAGATCACTGATCTCACGCTTCAGACTGATGTCATGGGATATCTGGCGCAGCTCGTTGAAGTAGCCGTCCAGTTGCGCACTGCTGCCTAGGCCCAGTTCATCGCATAACTGACGGTGACGACTTTCGATGCCGGACATTGCCACTTCGTGTTCGCCGGTCAGCGCAGCGGCCAACAGCTTTTCCAAACGGTCGGTAATGCCGCTGACTGCCGAATGCACCACAAGCACGGCCGCACCAGCTTCTTGCCGCTGTTTAACGATGCCGGCGATGTTGCGCCAGTTGGAAACGGTGGAAACGCTGGTGCCACCGAACTTGAGCACCACCCAGGGCAGCAGGGGCTGCTTGGTCATCTTGTCGCTCCGGACCCGAAGTCAGGCTTCCAGGTCGTCGAAATCCTGCAGGTCTCTTTCGAGCTTGCGATCGGCAAGCACTTCCTCGAGCTTGCTCCAAGCTGCTTTGCCGGTCTTTTTGCCTTTGTCACGCGCGCGCTTGTCGACTTTGTCGAGCATGCGGTCGTAAACGTTGCCGTCTTCCTGCTCAACGAGAAATTCCTCGTCGAGGTCAAAGCGCTCTGTATCGCGTTCAGACATCTGGCTGGGGATTCTTAAAGGTTATAGAAATCAGGAACTTGTGCGAAACCGTTGGTGACGCAAGCCGCGAACTATAACGAATTTGGCCCGCTGTTCAACCCCTTTTTTGGATCAGTGCTCGGTTCTGCTTAGGGCGGGGATGACCACGGGGGCATCGGGCATCTCGGCAGCCAGACCTACGACTACCGGCATACCACGCGCTTTGCGCAGTTCCTCTATGGCCAGGTCCCAGTGGATGGCCACCACCGCATCGCCCAAGGCTTGCTCAAGTCGCGCGGTGAACTGTTCCACGTCTGGCTCTACGGTCTGACCCTCGGCATTGACCGGTGGATGTACCTCTAAAACCAATTGCCCATCGATCCAGGCCAGTTTCAGTGGTTCGTTGACCAAGTGCACTGGGGTGCCGACCGGTACCAACGGAAACAGCGCCTCGATGTCCTCCGGGTACATGCGGATGCAACCGTGCGTGACGGCCATACCTACCGCGATGGGGTTGTTGGTGCCGTGAATCAGATAAGCGCCGGGTTTGATATCCAAGCGCATGGCAAACAGGCCCAGCGGGTTGTCTGGACCCGGTGGCACCACCGCTGGCAGCGGATCGCCATTGGCCAAGTGTTCTTTGCGCACTGACTCGGGCGGCGTCCAGCTGGGCCGTTCGGTCTTGGTCACTACGCGGGTTTTGCCCAATGGCGTATGCCAGTCCATCTTGCCGATACTCACCGGATAGGTGATGACCACTGGCTTTTGGCCCTTAGGCGTTTTGGGGTAGTAGTACAGCCGGTGCTCGGGCAGGTTGACCACAATGCCTTCACGCGCAGTGGTGGGCAGTACGCGCTCACCGGGTATGACCACATCTTTGCCATCGCCGGGCAGCCACGGATCGATGTCGCGGTTCACTCGCACGATTTCTTCAGAGCCGAGACTGAATCGTCTGGCTATTTCGTAAAGGGTATCTTCGCGACGTGTGAGCACGCGCTCTTCACGGCCGAACAAACCGCCTGCACCTTCCGGCAACTCGTACACAGTGGCCATCGCCGGTACACAGACAAATAGCGACAGCAGCGCCGCAATCGGCATGTTTATGCTGCTAATGAAAGCCCAAGGCGAGCTGTGTTTCATGTTGGCAACCCCACGTAGTTTTCGGCCAGCAGACGCTGGGCGGTTTCGGAGCTGATCAGGTATTGCAGCTCTGCCTGCTGCAAACGCGGTGCAAAGCTGTCTTGGTCCGGGAAGGTGTGCAGCAGCTGTGTCATCCACCACGAGAAGCGCTCGGCCTTCCATATGCGTGCCAAAGCTCGTTGCGAGTAACCGTCAAGCGCCAAGTCGCAGCGCTCACGATAGTGGGAGATGAAACCTTCCGACAGATAGTGCACATCGCTGGCAGCCAGGTTCAGTCCCTTGGCACCGGTGGGCGGCACGATGTGGGCTGCGTCGCCGGCCAGGAACAGCCGGTGGTAGCGCAAAGGCTCCGCTACAAAGCTACGCAGCGGCGCGATGCTTTTCTCGATGGAGGGACCGGTGACGATGCGTGATGCCGTCAGCGGATCCACGCGTTGCAGCAATTCATCCCAGAATCGCGCGTCTGACCATTGGTCCACGGTGTCGGTCAGGGGTACCTGAACGTAATAGCGACTGCGAGTGGGCGAACGCAGCGAGCACAGAGCAAAACCGCGCTCATGATGCGCATAGACCAGTTCGGGCAATGACGGCACGTCGGCCATCACGCCCAACCAACCGAAGGGATACACCCGCTCGAAGCTGCGGATGCTGTCCTTGGGGATGCTGGCTCGGCTGACGCCGTGAAACCCATCGCAGCCGGCGATGAAATCGCAGTGCAGAGTGTGGCGCGTGCCCCAGCTGACCGAGGGCGTCGTGCCGGTCAGGTCGTGCAACTGAACGTCCTGAGCCTCATATACCGTCTGAGCGCCAATCGATTCTCTGGCGTGCATCAGGTCGCGCGTGACTTCGGTCTGGCCGTAGACAGTCACCACCTTGCCGCAGGTCAGGCCCTGAATGTCGATGCGGTGTAGAGAGCCGCCAAAGGCAATGCCGGTACCATGGTGCACTAGTCCCTCACGCGCCAAGCGGTCGCCACAGCCGGCTTCGCGCAGCTTGCGCACGGTGATCTCTTCCAATACGCCGGCACGGATGCGTCCCAGCACGTAATCGGGGCTCTTGGCCTCCAGGATGACCGTGTCGATGCCGCGTAATTGCAGCAGTTGTCCAAGCAGCAGGCCGGCCGGTCCGGCCCCGATGATCGCCACTTGGGTACGCGCAGGAACAGTCATGAGAGCCTCGTCAAAAAGCCGGTGGGTCTACTGCGTGCACTGCCTGCGGGACTTTAACAAACCGTGTGGTGTCGTAGCCGCTGTCGGCGAACACCTTGAGAATCTGCTGGTAAGTGGCTTCGTCCATCACGGTGTCACGCGCCATTACCCAGCCATATTGCCTACTGGGATGACCCACGGCGATCCAGCGATAGTCTTTATCGACCGCCAGAGCTACATACTTGATTTTGAGAAAGCCGAGAAACTTCACGTTCCATTCGGCATTGGTTTGGCGATTAACCACTTCGGCGCGCGCGGTTGCGATGCGTTCCAAAGGTGCTGAGGCGGATTTGCGCCGGCAACTGAACCAGTTGTCGATGTCGCCATCGGGGCGCAGGGCGTAGCTTTCGATCGAATCGAAGCAGCCGTCTTCTGCAAAGTACGGGATGTTGGCGATGACCCGCCAATGACCCATATAGCGCGCCAGATCGATGTGATCGGGCGTGGGCAGGTCGCCGAAGCGACCTGCCAACAGCGAGCACCCGGATCCTGCCAGTGTTGCCAGCACCAAGGCCAACAGTACCGCGCCGCGTGCTCTTTTCATGGGTCAGCCTTCGCTGGCAGCCGAGCCGTGATCGGCGCCGCCGACGATGCTCTTCCAGGTTACCGACGGACCATTGCGACGGCCCTTTTCGACCAGCTTGAGACCATCGGCGTCGATGGTCAGGGTGTAGGCCTTGTCGTCGATGAGGATTTCGCGCTTGAGCGGACGATCTAGTTTGGTGGTCATTGCTGGGGTCTCCGGGCAGTTGTAAGGGAGCCGGCAGTACCGGCCCGACGCCTTAGGGCGATGGCGCAGTCTATCACGCCGGCCTAAGGGGCCATTAATCAGGCGGTTTGGGTCCTGTGGAGAGTGTCCGTGGCGCCAGTCAAACCGTACAGCAACACTGGAAAGTCGCAGTGGTCTAAACTACTTGTCCTTCTCACAGAGTGCTGCTGCGATGGGCAAAGACGCCACCCCGATATCCGAGCAAATTCGCCAGCGCCTGGTCGCTGCGGGCAAGCGTTTTCATGCCAACGACAATATTGCCCCGTATGTGCAACCCGGCGAGATGGATGCCTTGCTAGAGGAAGTCGAGGGCAAGGTCAAAGCGATGCTCGATAGTCTGGTTATAGACACCGCCAGCGACCACAACACCCAGAATACGGCGCGGCGCGTGGCCAAGATGTATCTGCAAGAGGTGTTTCGCGGCCGCTACGTTGCAGAGCCGGCCGTTACCGAATTTCCCAATGCCGAGCACCTTAACGAATTGATGATTGTCGGCCCGATAGCAGTTCGCAGTGCCTGCAGCCACCATCTGTGCCCGATCATGGGTCGCTTGTTCGTCGGCATCATGCCCAACGAGCACTCCAACCTTATCGGCCTGTCCAAGTACGCACGGTTGGCCGAATGGATCATGAGCCGCCCGCAAATTCAGGAAGAAGCCATCACGCAGATGGCTGACTTGCTGATGAGCAAAGTCAGCCCGGATGGCTTGGCCGTGGTGATGCAGGCAGATCACTTTTGCATGCACTGGCGCGGTGTCAAAGACACCGGTGCCAAGATGATCAACAGCGTTATGCGCGGATCTTTCCTGAAAAACGCGCCGCTACGGCGCGAGTTTCTCTCCCTGATTAACCTTAAGGACTGACCACCCCATGCTCGTCAGATTGCTTTACGCCAGCCGCGCTATCGAAGCGCTTACTCCGGCCGCCATCGATTCGATCATGTTGCAATGCCGGAACAACAATCCGGAGCGTGGCATCACCGGCATGCTGTGCTACAGCGATGACATTTTTCTGCAGGTGCTTGAGGGTGGGCGTGACGAGGTCTGCGAGACCTACAACGCGATTGTTGGCGACCCGCGCAACAGCAATGTGCGCATTCTCAGTTTTGAGGAGATTCCAGAGCGCCGGTTTGGCGGTTGGACGATGGGCCAAGTGCACATCTCCAAGGTCAATACGGCCCTGCTGCTCAAATACGCCGAGAAGCCGGTGCTCAATCCGTTTGCCTGTTCGGGTAAAGCCTCACTGGCCCTGCTTGAAGAATTGATTGCCACAGCCTCGGTCATCGGCCGCGGCGCCTGAATCACAACGTTGATGTTGCAATAAACTTGCATACGGACTGGCTGGACGAGTCAGGGCTTGGCCCTGTTAGAATCGGCGGGTTCGACCACTTGTCAAAACCGGGGAGTTTTTGAATGAACAAACTGATCAGCTTCGGCATTGCTGCCGCGCTTGCCGTTGGCGCTGCCCATGCTGCTGCACCTGCAGGCCCGCCCTCACCAGAGGATACTGCCAAGAGCCAGATCGAGACCCGTCAGGGCCTCTTTAAGGTCGTCGCAGCCACTTGGGGTCCGGTTGGCGGCATGATGCGCAACAGCGTGCCCTTCGACGCTGCGCAGGTGTCCAAGGCCGCCGCCCGTCTGGCCGTGCTGGCACCGATTGCACCGGAACTGTTCGCGGCTGATACGCGCAAGTTCACGCAGTTCAAGTCCACTGCCCTGGAAGGCATCTGGAACAGCCAGGCTGATTTCAAGGCCAAGGCCGATGATCTGGCCAAGGCTGCTGCCGAGCTGGGCGCTGTCGCTGCTAAGGGCGACAAGGCCGAGACGCTGAAGGCCGCTGCAGCTGTGGGCAAGGCCTGCGGCAGCTGCCACGACTCGTATCGCGCGAAGTAATCGCGATGACCGGCAGCCGGGCCGCTAGGCCCGGTTGCCAGTCCCTTACCGGCTTCTTGTCAGTAGCTGGTATCCATAGGCGGCGGCGCCTGCTTGAGCACCCACCACACCAGCACGGTTACTGCCACGGCCAGCACCAGCGCCAATGGCAAGCGTGAGCTCTTAATCGCTTCCTCTGCAGGCACGACCTCAGCACTCTTGTGGCCGTGCACCATCGGCGGCACCAGCCGCTGACGCTTCCACACCGTATAAAACACAATCGCTGCCACATGCGCACCGATCAGCCACTGCAGCAGTTCAAAGTTGCTGTGATGCAGCGAACCGGCTGCAGTGGAAAACGCTGCGCTGACAGCCGGGAAGAACGGTCCGGCCCAGACGATGTCGTCAGAAGTGAACAATCCGCTGACGGCCTGAACGGCGGTCATGCCCAGCAGCACCAGTACCATCAGCGCACCCATTGGGTTGTGACCGATGGCTTGCTTGGAGTCGCGTTGCAATACCGTGCTGACGTAGGTCAGCAGCTTGCGCGGACCGGGCAGAAACTGTGCAAAGCGCGCGTGCTTGGGCCCGACAATGCCCCACACAACACGAAACAGCAGCAAACCGATCACGGTGTAACCGAAGCGGAAATGCCACTCCATCCATGTGATGTCAAACGATCCTGTCAACCATTGCAGCCAATCCGCGTCCGCGTGGGCTGTTATGTACAGACCCACGATGCACAGCAGCAGTGCCCAATGAAACAGTCGCAGAGATCCCAGACTAAACGGCGTTCGGACATGAGCGATGAACCTCAACTGACTTGATTGAATTTGACTCAGCGTTGCGCGGTGACGGCAGCAGCTTGTAGCTGTTCGAGCAGTGCAGCTGTGTCTTTGTAGACGCTGACACCCTGCCCGCCCCGGCCCTGACCACCCGCCTTACCCAGCGCATGATCGACAGGCGTCAGCCCTTTGGCGTCCTTGGCCTGCAACGGTGCGTGATTGGCAGCCAAGAACTTCACGACATCGTTGTAGCCCCAGAATGCAGCGCCATGCAGAGCGGTGCGCCCTTGTTTGTCCTGCATCGTAAGGTTGCCGCCTGCAGCAAGCATTAGCTTGAGACTGTCGATCATGCCGGCCTGCGTCTTGAGCGAGCCGCGCGTATCGATGTTAGTTGAACCCAAACCCGCCGCAGCCATAACAGGAGTTATACCGGCCACTTGCGGTAAATTGGGATTGGCGCCTGCCGCTAGCAGTAACCGCGTGGCCTCTGCGTCACCGGCCTTGGCGGCACGTAGCAAGGGTGTGCTGCCGATGGTCAGCAGTGTGTCGGCGCCGCGATCTGCGCCCACCGCGCGATACGGTGGCAGCAACTTGAGTTGCAGGTTGGGATTGGCACCGGCCTTAAGCAGCAGATCGATCATTTGCAGACTGCTTGTGCGATCCAGTGATGGCATATCAGGGCGACCGCCACGTGGCACAGTATTGAGATCCACGGCACACCACAGTGCGGTGCGACCCCACCAGTCCCACAAGTTGGGGTTGGCGCCCTTGGACAGCAACCACGCACCGGTATCAAAGTTGAAGTTGTTCACTGCCACGATCAAGGCGGTCACACCTTCAGGATCGGTGTAGTCGATCTGTGCGCCCTTGCCTACTAGCGCTTTGACACAGTCCAAGCAGCCCTGACGCGAGGCAAACAGCAATGCGGTAAAGCCACCGGCCGGGCGGTATTGGGCGCGTGGCTCGCCGCTCACCTGGCGTTGGCTGTTGTTGATGAATGTGTATGCGTTGACATCGGCACCGTGCGAGAGGAGCTCTCGAACCATTGCAGGCTGCCCTTGTGCTGCAGCCCACATCAGGGCAGTTTGGCCGCGGATCTTTTCGGCTGCGTTAACCTTTGCGCCGGCTCGGATAAGCAAGCGCACTGCAGCTACATTGCTGGTCCGCGCCAGCACCATCAACGGCGTCTGGCCCGCGGCGTTGACCGCATTCACATCGGCACCGGCTTTGATCAAGGCCGTCAGTACAACCGTATTACCGATGACTGCTGCCTCCGCCAATGGCGTTGCGCCGTAATCATTTGCCGCGTTGGGGTTGGCACCTTCTTTAAGCAGTCTTTGTACCAGCACTGCATCGTCTTGATGTACTGCCCAATGCAAGGCAGTAGAGCCGTCCTGTGTAAGCTCGCCAGCGTCTGGCGCTTGCGCTGCAGTGGCTACAACCACCGGAGCAAGGGCCAGCACCAGCCAGATCAGCAGTCGCGTAGTCATGCTCAGATCTCTGACAGCAGGCCGGTGCTGTCACCGACTACGGTTTGCGGTACGCCTGCTTTGTCTAACAGTGTCAGCAATACGTTGGACAGCGGTGTGTGGTCTGGGTAGCGCACATGGCGACCGCTCTTCATGCGCCCCGCGCCACCGCCCACAATGCTGGTTGGCAGCGGGAACTGGTTGTGCGCGTCACTGTTACTCATGTTGCTGCCATAGACAATCATCGAATGATCGAGCAACGATCCTTCACCGTCCGGCATCTCGGCGAGTTTCTTTAGGAAGCGAGCAAACTGCTCGGTATGCCAACGCTGAATGCGCACCAGCTTGTCTTTCTTGGTAGCGTCGTTCTGGTGATGCGACAACGGATGGAATGCATCGGCGATGCCGATGTGGTTGTAAGTCATGTTGCTGACTTCTGCGGCCATCATGAACGTTTGGATGCGGGTCAAATCCGCCTGCCAGGCCAGTGCCATCATGTCGAACATCAAGCCCATCTGATCCGGGAATGCATCCGGGATGCCCACCGGCATGTCGGGCAATGCCAGCTTGGACAGGTCCTGCTTTTCAGCCTTCTGCACACGCCGTTCAATCTCGCGGATGCTTTCCAGGTAGTCATCTAATGCTGCGCGATCCGGGCCACCCAAGCTGCGGCGCAGATCGTTGGCTTCGCTGACCACCATGTCGAGGATGCTGGCATATTGCTGCGCCTGCAGCTTGCGCTCGGCAGCGGTATTGCCACGACCGAAAAGCCGCTGGAACAGACTGCGTGGGTTGTATTCCATCGGCAGTGGCGTGGTCGGTGTACGAAACGACACCGTGCCTGAATAGCTGCAACCATAAGAACGATCACAGGCGCCACCACCACCGGGGGCTTCGGTGGCCACTTCCAAAGACGGCAGCGGTGTTTCCTGGCCGATATGCATCGCGGCCATTTGATCGACAGTGATGCCGCCATAGGCTTCGTGCGTCTCTCGCGGATGTACACAGGACAGCCAGGTTCCCGGCACGATCGCGTGTACTGCGGCGCTTTGCGCTGGCCGGTTGCCCAAGCCACTGACCACGGTCAGTTGTTGGCGAAAGGGTTTGAGCGGCTCGAGGATGGGCGACAACTCATAGTTTTCGCCTTCGGTGGTTGGCGTCCACTTGTCCATGATCGCGCCATGCGGAAAGTACACAAAACCCATGCGCAGCTTGGCGGCTGCGGCAGTCTTGGCCAGCGCTGTGTGCGCGGGGATCATCGCATCGAGCAACGGTAGGGACAGCGCGATACCTGCGCTACGCAGGAAGGTGCGGCGTGGCAGGAATTTGCGTGTGAGATAGGTCATGGCGTGCTCCGTGCAAGTTCGGGGCTGCGGGAGAAACGAAATTGCTCGCTGAGCACCACACCGGTGAGCAACGAGGAGAAGCGATAATCCTGAGTGGCGGCTTCGCGCACGATGGCGCGAATGCGTGGCCGGTCGGTGTGTTCCACCGCCCGACCCAAAGCGAACACCATCAGCTTTTCGGTCAGCGTCTGTGCGAACTGATCGGGCTTGCCAGTTAGGTAGCGGCGAAGGTCGTTTACATCGGCGAAGCGCGTGCCATCTACAAAATTGGCAGATGCGTCCACTGGCGTGAGTATTTCGCGATCCCGTTCGCGCCAGGCGCCCACGGCATCAAAGTTTTCCAGTGCAAAGCCCAACGGATCCATCACGGCATGGCAGCCATTGCAGGAAGGCTGTGCGCGGTGTAATTCGAGTCGTTGTCGGACAGTGCTGGGAGGCGCTCCTGGCGTATTTTCTTTGAGTGCCTCCACGCCGGGCGGTGGTGCTGAGGGTGGCGTGCCCAGCACGCGCTCCAGTATCCAGTTGCCTCGAAGTACCGGCGCGGTACGGTTGCCATAGCTGGTGGACATCAGCATGGCGCCCTTGCCCAGCAACCCCCAACGTGCCGAGTCTGACAGTTGCACACGACGGAACTGATCGCCGCGTACATTGGGTACGCCGTAATGCAACGCTAGTCGCTCGTTGAGGAAGCTGTATTCGGCACTTAGCAAGTCGGTAATGCGACCGTCATTGCGCAAAATACTGTCGGCAAACAGTTCCATCTCGCGCCGAAACCCACGCCGCAGCTCTTCATCGAAGCTGGGAAAGAGCGCGCCGTCAGGATCAACATTGTCTAGGTTTTCGACGTTGAGCCACTGATTAGCGAAGTTGCTGACCAGTGATTTGGAGCGATCATCGGCCAACATACGACGCACTTGCGCCTGCAGAGTTGCCGGGTCTTTAAGCTTTCCTGCGGTAGCCAGTTGCAGCAGTTGCTCATCCGGACCGCGACTCCACAGAAAGAAAGACAGGCGTGAGGCCAAGGCCAGGTCATCCAGTGCATAGGCCTGACCTGCCACCGCGCCTGCAGGGGGCGTCTCGATGCGGTACAGGAACTTCGGGCTTGAAAGGATGGCCATCAGTGCTGTTTGAACACCGGCTTCAAAGCCGCCGTTGCGCTGGCCTTCATCATAAAAGCGTAAGGGCGCAGCCAAATCTGCGTCAGTTACCGGGCGCCGAAACGCGTCGCGTGCCATGCGCGCGATGATCTGTTGTGCGCAGGGTCGCTCTTGGTCGGCGCTGGCCGGGTAACACGAGAACACCTTGCGACGGCTGGGTGTTTCGCCCACGCCGGTGGGATTGAACGGGCCGACGATGTCCATGCCGGCTACGCGTGCGTAGCTGTCGCTGCCGCCACCGGGGACAAAGGGTGCGAACAGCGCCTCGGATTCGGCAAAGCTAGTGGCAACAAAAGTGGCCATGATGCGGCGTGGCCCTGCTTTGACCGGCACGCGGATCTTCTGGAAGCGCGCGTTGATTTTGCCTTGGGCAGGAGCCTGTTGTTGATCAACCGCGCGCGAATCAGTCTCGCCGCCGACCTTCTGTTCGAACACACGCCGGCCATCGATGAGCAGCACTACGGTCTGCTCGGCCATGCCCAGTCCATAGCCACCGCCGACCGGCACACGCAGGTTGAATTCGTATTCACCATCGGCGGGGAACCAGTGCTCGATGGCCATACCGCCACGTGTGCCTAGCGGCATACCTTCTTGATGGAAGGCCTGGCGCGAAGCCGGTGCGCGATAGGTTTGACTGGCGGAGCGCGGCTTGGCTTCACCAATGGCCATGCTGCTGACCGTGCGTGCCGCTTGCACATACTGATCGAGGAAAGTTGGCGACACCTTAAGCACGGCGGCCACGTTGTCAAAGCCTTCGCTGCGCGTGTCCTTGGGCAATAACAGCTCTGGGTTTACGCGCAGGCCCAACAGCTCCTCTACCGCGCGTGCGTACTCGTTGCGGTTCAGGCGATGCAGGCCCACCCGGCCCGGATCCGGTGCGCGTGCCGCATTGGCGTCGAGTTCGCCCTCCATCCAGCGTACGAACTGATCTATTTGCGGCTGTGGCGGTTGCTTTTCACCTGCCGGCGGCATCAAGCGTCCACGCAGTTTGGTAACAGCCTCTTCCCATACCTTGGCGTCGCTGCCGATCGCATCGCTATTCATCGTGTCGAAGGCCACGCCGCCTGCCCAGTCCTCAGCGTTATGGCATTTGCTGCAATACTGGTTGACCCATTGAAAGTTGGCTGAGGCGCTGGTGCTTGAAGCATGGCCTGAGGCATTGGCTACCGGTGCGGCCTGTGCCAACGACATGAGCATCAACGCTAGCGTAGCGATACTTGAAACTAGTCGAGTGTGGTTCATCGCCCTGCTCTGCTTTAGACAACGCCGCGCTGTTCGCGCACGTGGCCCCACAGCCCTTTGTAGGTATTTATCAGGAACAACCGAGGGTCGCCCCACTGGCTGTCATATTCGGCGGTTGGTTTGGCATCGACGATATCCAGATCGCTCATGCCTTTGCGCATCAGTTGCCAGATGCGCTCTTTGAGTAGATCGAGCATGTCGGTCTGTGCTTGCAAGTGACTGCGATTTACCACCTCACCACTACCTGTGACGATGAGCGTGGCCTCGTCGCACAGCGGCAGCAACTGCTTGCCTGCATCGACCAGTCCGCCGATCCAGCCGCCTACCGTCCAATCTGGCATCGGCCAGGTTCCGCGCGTCACGGCATCACCGGTGATCAACACGTTGCTGGCTGGCAGATGTACATACAAATCGCCGTCCGAGTGGGCTTGACCCAGCCAGCCGTAGCGAATGTCATGCGCTCCGAGCCGCAGTGCACCCTCGGTATAGAAGGTGCTGGTGGGCCAGGCCTGCCTCGGGAATGCCGGAACGACGCGCTGCTCCCAGGGCACTGCCACCGGCCGCTGCATCCACAGCCGAGTGTTTTCGTGCGCGATGATGCCGGCGCCAGCGCGCGCTAGCAGCTCATTACCGCGCGCTCGCTGGAGCCGCTGTCTACCAGCACGGCACTGTCACCGTCTTCGATGCTAACCACCGCGCCACCGGCGCCGGTGATCAGCCGCAGCCCTGGAGCCAGGGTATGTGCCTGCAAGGGCTGGGAAGACCCTGCAGCGGCGCTCGCGCCCTGTCCAAGGCCGGCCAGTGCTGCGCCAGCCAGCGCCACACCGATGAACTGCCGCCGATCGACCCTGCCTGCCATCGAATTGTCCCCGCGCCAATAAATGAGTTGCGTTGGATATGGGACGCAGGCTGCTGCGACAAGTTCCCACGTGGGAAGTATGCAACACAGTCGGTGTCGTTGGCTGTAGCAGAACCGCTCAAGTGTGGGGTCGCTGCGCCGGTCTTGTTACACTACGCGGCTTACTTGATCGACTGGAGTGACTATCCGTGAAAACCGATGCGGCGATGGCCGAAATCCTCAAGCGCGAGCGCGTGCAATACCTGTTTGGCTATCCGCGCAACGCGCTGCTTGATGCCGCCGCACAGATCGACATCCGCACGATCATCGTTCGCCAGGAGCGCACTGGTCTGCACATGGCCGACGCGGTCTCACGACTGACACGTGGCGAGAGCATGGGTGTGTTCTGCATGCAGCACGGCCCCGGTGCCGAAAACGCCTATGGCGGCGTGGCGCAGGCTTATGCCGATTCGATTCCCATTCTGGTCGTGCCGCAGGGCTATGCGCGCAAGAACATGTTCCTGCCCTACAACTACAACTCGACGCTGCAGATGCGTGGCATCTCCAAGCACAATGAGCCGGTGCTCAACGGCGCCGAGTCACCCAATATTTTGCGCCGCGCGTTCACGCAGCTGCGCAACGGCCGCCCGCAGCCGGTGGTGGTCGAAGTGCCGCTAGATGCATTCAATGACGAAGTGCCCGAGCCGCTCGATTACACGCCGGTCTACAAGACGCGCTCCGCCGCAGATCCCGAGGCTGTGGTGCGCGCGGCGGCCTTGTTGGTGGCCGCCAAGCGTCCGGTCATCCACGCCGGTCAGGGCGTGCACTGGGCCAATGCCTATGCCGAGCTGCAAGAGCTGGCTGAACTGCTGGGCGCACCGGTCAGCACTTCACTGCCGGGCAAGAGCACCTTTAACGAGCATCATCCGCTGTCGCTGGGTTCCGGTGGTCACGGTATCAACCGTCAGATCCATCACTTCATCAGCTCCGCCGACGTCATCTTCGGCATCGGCTGCTCGTTCACCGAGAGCAGCTTTGCTATCGCTATGCCCAAGGGGCCCACTTACATCCACTCGACTAACGATCCGGTGGATCTCAACAAGACGGTGACCTCGGCGCTGGGTCTGGTGGGCGATGCGCAGCTGGTGCTGCGTGCCGTGATCGCCGAGATCCGCAAGACTGTCACCGCCAACCGTGATGCCACAGCCGTTGCAGCCGAGATCAAGCGTGTGGAAGCCGAGTGGATGCAGAACTGGTTGCCCAAGCTGCAGAGCGACTCAGCACCGCTGAGCCCCTATCGCGTGTTGTGGGACCTGCAAAAGACCGTCGACATCGACAACACCATCATCACCCACGACGCCGGCAGCCCGCGCGATCAGCTGGTGCCGTTCTGGAAGTCGACCACGCCGTTGTCGTACATCGGTTGGGGCAAGACCACGCAGCTGGGCTTCGGCCTGCCGCTGGCCATGGGCGCCAAGCTGGTGCATCCGGACAAGCTGTGCATCAACGTGTGGGGCGATGCGGCCATCGGCTTCACCGGCATGGACTTTGAAACCGCCGTGCGTGAGCGTCTGCCGATCTTGTCGATCCTGCTGAACAACTTCTGCATGGCCATCGAACTGCCGATCATGCCCAACGCCACCGAGCGTTTTCGCGCCACCGATATTTCCGGTGACTATGCCGCCATGGCACGGGCCTTCGGCGGTTATGGCGAACGCGTGACACGCCCTGAAGACATCATTCCTGCAATCAAGCGTGCTATCGAGCAAACCCAAAAGGGTGTGCCGGCGCTGCTGGAGTTCATCACCGAACAGGAGACCGAAGTCTCCCGTCCGTGGATGCCCAACGGCAAGTAAGGCGCCGGGGCTTTAGCCCTGGCTGACCATCACCTCGACCAGCGTCGGTCGAGGTGATGCGATGGCCTCACGCAAGGTGTTGGCCAATTCTGCGGCGTGTTCCACCCGCAGACCGTCGCAGCCCTGTGCGCGTGCGATGGCCGCAAAATCCACGCCACCCAAATCTGTTCCCACTGCCTGCTTGATGCCAAAGCGCTTGGCAAAGTGATGCAGTGCTTCATAGCGACGGTTATTGACGATGATGAAGGTGATGGGCAGGCCCAGTTGCGCGGCGCTCCACAGCGCCTGGATGGAATACATGGCAGAGCCATCGCCAATCAGCGCAATCACCTTGCGACCCGGATTGGCCAATGCCACACCCACCGCTGCCGGCAGACCATGCCCCAAGCCACCGCTGCTGCAGGTGTAGAAGGTTTCGCTTTGCACGATCGGCAGGTAGGCCTGCATCGGCCCGCGACTGCTGGGTGCTTCTTCGACAATGATGCTGTCTGCACTGCGCACGTCGGCCAGCGTCTGCATCAGGAAGCTGTCGGGAAACGGATCGGTGGGCAGCAGCCGCGCGGGTGCGGCGCGACCGTGCTGTGCTGCAGGTGCGGCCGGACCCGGGCGATCGAGTAGATCCCGAAGGGCTGGAGCCAAGCTGGTATAGATCGCAGTGCCAGTGATGGCGCAGGCGGCCCAATCCGGATCGTCTGTCAGTTGCCAGACGTCAAGACCGGCTGGTGTGTAGTCGCCCACACCCTCGGCGTGATAAGTGAACACCGGCGCACCGATGGCCACGCACACGTCATGCGGCTGCAAACGCGCGCAGATCTCTTCGCGGAAGGCCGGCAAAAATCCGGCAAACAAGGGGTGATTCTCTGGAAAGCCGCAGCGGCCGATCAGCGGACTGGCCCATACCAGTGCCCCATGACGCTCTGCCAGCTGCAGCAGCATCTCCCAACCTCCCTCACGATCCACGCCACCGCCGATCACAAACACCGGACGCTGGCTGTTGCGTAAGACCACTGCCAAAGCATCGATTTGTGAAGCCTCGGCACGCATCGATGTGGATACCTTGCGTGCTGGTACAGGTGCAGTCTGCACATCCCAGTCATCGACCGGAATGGATACGAAGGTCGGGCCACAGGGCGGCAGACAGGCGATGTAGTAAGCACGCGCTATAGCCGCGGGCACGTCCTCAGCGCGCGCCGGCTCGCAAGCCCACTTCACGTAGGGCCGTGGCAACTCGGTGGCTTGAGTAGAGAACAGGAACGGTTCCATCTGCAGCAATGAGCGCGACTGCTGACCCGCGGTGATGACCATGGGCGTGCGGTTGCGATACGCAGTAAAGATATTGCCCATTGCATGACCCACGCCGGCGGCCGAATGCAGATTGACGAACGAGGCATTGTGAGTTGCTTGGGCGTATCCATCAGCCATGCCTACTACAGTTGATTCCTGCAACCCAAGCACATAGCTGAAGTCTTCCGGGAAATCCCGAAACATGGGCAGCTCTGTCGAGCCGGGATTACCGAATACTTTGTTGATGCCCAGTTCGCGCAGCAACGTAAAAGTGGCTTCGCGAACGCTAACGGTTTTGGATGACATGGCAAATCCCTGCTGGTGTTGGTGCCAATCATACTCACCTGCATCCGCCTCTCGCATTACCTCAATTTGCCGGGGGATGTGATAGCCTCATCAGGCCTGCAAAGGCTCCCCCGTAGATGCATGCCGAGTACCGAAAACAGTGAATGCCCCTCTCGCTGCCGGACGCCTCCAGGTCGCCCACGCCCTCGCCCAGTTCGTCGCGCAAGAAGCACTGCCCGGTACCGGGCTGACAGCAGAGACCTTCTGGGCCGGCGTCGAAGCCATCCTGCTCGCCTTTACGCCGCGCAACAGTGCATTGCTGGCGGAGCGTGACCGCCTGCAGTCGAGCATCGATAGCTGGTGGCGTGAACATGGACATGAGCCGTTTGATGTCGTGGGTCACACGGCATTCCTGCGCAGCATTGGCTATCTGGTGGATGAGCCTGCGCCGTTTGCCATCGATATCAGTCATGTGGATGACGAGATCGCGTTGGTAGCTGGTGCGCAGCTTGTCGTGCCGGTCAGCAATGCCAGGTATGCGCTCAACGCTGCCAATGCACGTTGGGTCAGCTTGTACGACGCACTCTATGGCACCGATGCCCTACAGCCGCAGGTGACTGGCGCGCGCGGCTACGATGCGACGCGCGGTGCATTGGTAATTGCCCATGTGCGGACCCTGCTTGACCAGATCGCACCATTGCACAGCGGCAGTCATGACAGCGCAGTGCGCTACTGTGTGGTTGGCGGCGTACTACAGATCACGCTAGGGGATGGCAGCCGCACAGGCCTTGCGCAGACGCAGCAACTGGCCGGCTGGACCGGCGCCGCTGCGGAGCCGGCCTCTGTGCTGCTCAAACATAACGGTCTGCATCTGGATTTAATCTTTGATCGCAGCAGCGTCATCGGTGCTACCGATGCGGCTGGTATCTCTGATGTGGTCATCGAAGCAGCACTGACCACCATTCAAGACTGTGAAGACTCGGTTGCCGCAGTGGATGCCGACGATAAAGTCGGTGTTTATCGCAATTGGCTGGGGCTCATGAACGGCTCGCTGGAAGCGCAGTTTGCCAAGGGCAGCGGTACGGTCACGCGCCGCTTGGCACAGGATCGCCAATACAGCGCACCGGACGGCGGTAGCGTTACCTTGCCGGGTCGCAGCTTGCTGCTGGTGCGTAATGTCGGTCACCACATGCAAAGCGACGCTGTGTTGCTGGATGGTCAGCCGGTCTATGAAACCGCGCTCGATGCCTGCATCACCTTGATGATCGCGCTGCACGACCTGCGCGGTGGTCGTCTCAATTCGCGTGCCGGCAGCATCTATGTGGTCAAACCCAAGATGCACGGTCCGGCCGAAGTGGCATTGGCCGTAGAGTTATTCGATCGTGTCGAAGACCTGCTTGGTTTGCCACGCAACACCGTCAAGATGGGCGTGATGGACGAAGAGCGCCGCACGAGCGCCAACCTTGCAGCGTGTATCCATGCTGCACGTCAGCGCATCGTGTTCATCAACACCGGTTTTCTCGATCGCACCGGTGATGAGATTCACACCTGCATGGAAGCCGGGCCGGTACTGCGCAAAGACGAAGTCAAATTGCAGCCGTGGATTGCCGACTACGAGAAGCGCAACGTGCAGATCGCGCTTGCTGCAGGGTTTCGTGGCCGTGCGCAGATAGGCAAAGGCATGTGGGCTATTCCCGATCGCATGGCCGAGATGCTGCGTGTCAAAGTCGGTCATCCCAAGGCAGGCGCCAATACCGCCTGGGTGCCCTCGCCCACTGCTGCGGCATTGCATGCGCTGCACTATCACAGCGTGCAGGTCGATGCCGTTCAGGCATTGCTGCAGGCGCAGAGTGCGCCGGGTACCGATGCATTGCTGACACCACCGCTAGCCAAGCATCTGCCCGACGCTGCAGCGATCCAGCAGGAGTTGGACAACAACCTGCAGGGCATCTTGGGTTATGTGGTGCGCTGGATCGATCAGGGCGTGGGCTGCTCCAAGGTGCCCGACATCCACGACGTGGGCTTGATGGAAGATCGCGCCACGCTGCGCATCTCCAGTCAGCATGTGGCCAATTGGTTGCGCCATGGCGTGGTCAGCGAGGCGCAGGTGCGTTCCACGCTTGTGCGGATGGCTGGCGTTGTTGATCGGCAAAATGCTGCTGATCCGGTGTACACGCCGATGAGCACTGACCTCGATGCCAGCATTGCTTTTCAGGCAGCCAGCGAACTTGTCTTCCAAGGTCGCGCTCAGCCCAACGGCTATACCGAACACATCCTTCACCGCCGCCGGCGCGAGCACAAGCTGCGCTACGGCACTGCTCACTGATCTCAAGGACCGTACGCATGCTCACGCGCAAGACACTCTCACTCGCCGACGCCAAGATTATCGCTGCCGCTGCTTCAGCCAAGGCTGTGGCAGAAGGCTGGACGGTTGTCATTGCCATCTTCGATATCACCGGGCATCTGGTGTATTTGGAGCGGGCCGATGGCACGCAGTTGGGCTCGGTACTGGTTGCACAGGAAAAGGGCCGCACTGCCCTGCTGTTCAAACGCCCCACCAAGGCCATGGAAGATGGCGTCTTGGGCGGTCGGATCCACATGTTGTCGATGCCCGCGACCCAAGTTGAAGGCGGCGTGCCGCTGGTTCACGGCGGTGAGATTGTCGGCAGCATCGGTGTGTCGGGCGTGCAGTCCGCGCAGGACGGCATTGTCGCAGCCGCAGGCGCCGCGGTGGTCGACAGCCTCTAACGTGGCGGTTTGGCGGCGTCTGCCTTGCGCAGCGCCGCTTGTTCACGCCGTACGGTGCGCACCACGGTGGCTATAGCCACCCCAAAAAAGCCCATCAGGGCAAACACCAGCACAACCATGCCGCCGGTGAGCTGGTAGCCCTCATACAGGCCCAAGGCCACGCCAATCGGCGTGGTGACCAGCAAAATGGGTTTGCCTATTCGCACTGCGACATCCTACAAATGTTCTCCCTCCTTTCCGTCAAATACGAATAGAAATGATTCTCATTTGGTTATAGGATTGAGGTCCCTTCCCCCGCAGAGCATTTCAGTGCCCCGCCTAGCTGCCCTAACTCTCAGCCTGACAACTCTCACCGCGGCTGCAGCCGCTCCGGAACCCGCGTTGGAGACCGTGGTGGTGTCTGCCACCGCAGTGACCTATGCGGCCTCCCCGACCCAAACGCTCCTGCCGTCAGGGCAAGCGCCTC
The DNA here is from genome assembly GCA_026398735.1 of Pseudomonadota bacterium. Taxonomy (GTDB): domain Bacteria; phylum Pseudomonadota; class Gammaproteobacteria; order Steroidobacterales; family Steroidobacteraceae; genus ZC4RG30. Next base: position 37,036 of record JAPLSH010000029.1, read on the forward strand.
TGGAACTCCCTCGATCGCTGACGGTGCTTAGCGGCGACTATTTGCGGGACCGGGCGCCGCAGTCACTGGGCGAGGCGCTGCGCGGTGTCCCTGGTGTCGGGATCACCCAAGGTGAAGGGCATCGCGATGCGCTGGTGCTTCGAGGCGTTGCTACGACCTCAGACCTGCTGCTCGATGGTCTGCGCGATGACGTGCAGTACCTGCGTGACCTGTATTCCGTGCAGCAGATCGAAGTCCTCACGGGTGCTAACGCCGTGCTGGTCGGTCATAGCGGCGGCGGCGGTTCAGTCAATCGTGTCACCAAGCAGGCTGGCGGCCGCCACCATGAGTATGTGCTGCAGGGCAGCAGCCAGAACGGTCTGCGAATGACGGCCGATTTGGGTGATGAAGCGGCAGACCTTGGCTCTGCACGCGTCAATCTGCTGTGGGAGGACAGTGGTTCTTTTCGAGACGACGTGCGTTTAAGCCGCAAAGGTGTTGCTCCGGTGCTGTCAGTTCAGCTTGCACCGGCACTGGCCTTGTCAGGCGGCGGCGAGTTCTTTGCAGATAACCGTACGGTGGATCGGGGCGTTCCCTCGCTGGACGGCCGCCCGCTAGACACACCGGTAGGACGTTACTATGGCGATCCGGATCGCAGCCGCAGCGACATCACAGCTCTGTCTGCATGGTCACTGCTTGAGTGGACCGGCCCGGGTGGTCTGCTGATACGCAATCGCAACCGCTGGGCCGACTACGACAAGTCCTATACCAACGTCTACGCGCGCGGCGTGGATCCTGTTGCGGCCAAGGTGTTGATCAGCGCTTACAGTCAGGCCACTCGCCGCACTGCTTTGCTCAACCGAACCGACCTGCAGTGGCAAAGCGCAGGGGCTGGACTGGCGCACGACCTCGTGGCTGGTTTTGAGTGGGGCCTGCAGGACAACGACAACCAGCGGCTGACCGGCTATTTCACAGATCGATCCCCCAGCGTGACGACGGTGCTGATGCCTTTGTCGTCTGGCCGTACCAACGAGGCCGTCGCCTGGCGGCCGTCAACCACTGATCCCGACAACCACAGTGAACTGCGCTATGCGGCGCTGTTCGTGCAAGACAGCATCACCATCAGGCCCTATCTACAGATGCAGTTGGGACTGCGTGCGGAGCGCACCGGGATGCGACTGCGTGATAACAGGAACGCGACGCTGGTTAGTCATCAGGAAACTCTGTGGTCTCCACAGACGGCGCTGATCGTGCGTCCTGCTGAGCATTGGTCTGTCTATGCCACCTATGGGACTACAAGTCAGACGCGGGCTGGCGAACAGTTGGTGTCATTGACTAGTGCCAGCGCGGGGCTATCGCCTGAACAAATGGCCACGCACGAAGCAGGTGTTAAATGGTCGCCAGATAGTGCAACGCTGCTGACCGCAGCGGTCTACCGGCTGCAGCGTCGCAACGTGGCGATCACTGATCCGGCTGATGCAACGCGCCAAGTGTTGGTCGAGGGCCAGCAAGTTGATGGCGTGGAATTTGGTGGTGCAGCGGCTGCCGGTCAGTGGTCAGTGCAAGCAAGCCTGAGTGTGCAGCGGGCAGCGTTGCTGGCAGACCAGAGTCCGGCGCTGCGTCGTGGCGCCCGCTTGGCGGGCGTGCCCGGCATCAGCGCGTCGTTATGGTTGCGGCGTCAGCTGACACCCGCTTGGGCCGCTTCGCTGGGTGTGCAGCACAGGGGTGCTCTGTTGGCTGCCACCGAGAATCGGTTGGCTGCGGATGCAAACGTCTGGCTGCCTGCCAGCACACGGCTAGACACCGCCCTTTACTGGTCAGCCTCAAAGCTGTGGCGTGTCCAACTGAACCTGGAAAACCTGCTCGACAGCCGTTCATTCCAATCTGCAACCAATAACTACAACATCCTGCCGGCCGCCCCTAGGACCTTGCGGGCGCGTATCAGTCTGGACCTGTGACTGAGGCGGCGGGGCGCGGTGGAGGACTATATACTCCGCGCCCTTCCCTGCTCTGCCACAGGCTGATCGCATGCTGTTTCGCAATCTGCTGCTGATGAAATTGCCCACCGACTGGGCGCTGAGCCCGATCGATCTGGAGGAAAAGCTCATCACCCGGCCCTTGCGGCCTTGTGGACATTTTGAAATGTGGAGTCGCGGCTGGGTTAAGCCCGCGCATGAAGATCGTTTGGTGTACGCAACCGCCGATCAACACCTCATTACGCTCGGCGTTGAACAGAAGCTGCTGCCGGCCTCGCTGATCCGTCAGGTGGCATTGGAAAAGGCGGCTGAACTGGCTGCTGAGCAGGGCTTTGCCGTCGGCCGCAAGCAGATGCGTGATCTGCAACGTCAGGTGGGTGACGAACTGCGCGGCCGCGCACTGTGCCGCCGTCGCCAGACGCCGGTATGGTTCGATACTCAACGTGGCTGGCTGTTCATTGACAGTGCTGGTGCGGCGCGTGGAGACGAAGTGGTTGAAACACTGCGTGACACCTTGGGTACTTTCGCCGCGGTGCCACCAGACACAGAACGCTCACCGCAGTCCTGCATGTCGCGCTGGTTGGCCCAGAACCAAGTGCCAGGCCCGTTCACGCTCGACGACGAGTTGGAGCTCAAAGGTCAGGATAAATCCAAGGCCGTATTGCGCTGGTCACGTCATCCCTTCGATACCGAAGAGATCAAAGCACACATGGCCGAAGGCTTGGCGCCGACCCGATTGGGTCTGACGTGGCGCGACCGTGTTTCTTTTGTGCTCACGGACAAGCTGCAGATCAAACGGATTCAGTTTGTCGGCTTGGAAGATTCGCCCGACGATGGCCAACAAGGTGATCCTGCAGAGCGCTTTGCCGCAGAGTTCTTACTCCTGACAGGTGAGCTGGGCTTGTTGGTGACCGACCTCATGGTGGCTCTGAACGAGCCCTGAGAGTCTGCGCGGCCTTATTCGGCGGCGGGCAGACGCCGTAGTGGTTCGCCATCAAAGTCGAGTACAAACTCGTCGCCCTGTAGGTGGTTGACGCGCTCGCCTGTTCGCAGGTCAAAGCGACAAATGATTTGCCTCGGCTCGCCTAGGCTGCCGTCGGCCAGAATGTCGCGCTCGAACGTGCGGCGTTCCAGCAGTTCACAGTGCGAACCATCGGCCATGACGGCCACATGACGCAGGACTTCTTCGTGATACTTAACGTTCATGGTCCAAGCTTAGCGCACAGATCTGCGTCCGTTGGTCGGTCAGTGGTGTTCTTCTTCCAGCGCCCATATCTCGTGGGCATCTAGACGAAGGCGCGAGTAAGTCTCGTGAGCGGTTAGCAGCGCTGTGACCGACTGTAACTGTGAATCCTGCGCCTGCCGACGCGCGGCTAATACTTCGGCAATGCCAACTTCACCCACAGCATAGGCGCGCGCCACGCCATCTGCAGCGGCTTGCGATAAGCGCGCCACGTTGGCCAGACGCTCCCACTGCAGCCAACTGCTGCGTGCGTTGAGCAAGTCAGTACGGGCCGCCGATTCAACGCTGGCGTGAGCCTGAGTCAACGCCGAATTGGCTCGCGTTGCCGCGCTGCGTGCCAACGCGACTTCAGCATCGCGCCCCACAAACCCAATGGGCATGGCAATGCGCAGTCGCAACAGGTCTATGTTGCCATCGAAGCTCTTACTGTAAGCAAGCCCCACTGTGGGATCGCCAAGGCGATCACGCCCCGCGCGCTCCGAGGCAAGCTGCGCCTCAGCTGCCCGCGCTTGCGCTAACTCTATCTCGTGGTTCTCATCCACAATGCGTTTGATCCACACCTCATCAGCGCCTTCCAGACGCGGTGGATCCGGCAGCACAGAGAGCGGCGCTTGTGCGGTGTCGAGGCCAGGAAAATGCTCCAGCACCGCCAATCGCGCCGCCTCGGCTTGCCGAGTGGCCTCCATCTGCAGTGCGATGACTCGGCCGAACTCCGCCTCAGCCTGATCGCGATCCAGACGCGGGGCATCGCCGACCGTTACGCGTTTGGTAACGGCCTCAAACTGACTACGAGCTGCATCGGCCTGTTGTTGCCAGAGCAGCGCAGACTGCGCTGCGCGCTGCCAATCAAACCATGAGGCCACCAGCACCCTGCCCGCCTCATGCCAGGAATCTGCGTAAGCCAATTCTCCGGCTTCGCGGGTCTTGGCGCCAATACGCCGGTCAAGACTGCCTTTGCCGGGGATGCGAAACCGCCGCTGCAGCTCATATTCCTGCTCGCGAAAACTCGCACCTGCAGGATCTTTGCGACTTTGCGTAACCACCGCCGCTTCCCATTCATAGGGACCTGCGCGGCGTTTACGACCCAAGGCGACACCCTCGGCAACCTGCTCGCGTGCTGCCACCAGCTCTGGGGCTGCGGCCATCACCTCAATGACGGTCTTTTCTGGAGGCAGCAACGGCGGATAAACCCCGCCTGCACTGGCTTGGCTTGCGGCGCAGCAAGCAAACAGTGTCAGCAATGCCTTGTGTGTAACGCTCATGCCAAACTTCCGCATTGAGTCACCGGCATAACCCACCAGGCGATGCGCGGCGTGGGCAGCGCCGTACGCAGTGCTTGCAGCAGCGGCGCTACCTCACTTTGCCGCAACAGCACCTGCACCATGCGCTGGCTGGCACGGCCGCGTACTTGCTCGAGCATGCTGTTGAGTTCTGCCTTTGCCCCAAAACCTTCGGCGTTCATCAGTGAATAACCACTGACTACATTGGGCAAGCTGCGCAGCAGGTCGATCATCTCGTCCTCAAGCTCCACCGGCAGCACCAACGTCAGTTGACAATCATAAATGCTTTGCATGATCAGCTCCGGATGCCGAAGCGGCGGAACAAACTGGGTAACAACAGCAGGGTCAGTGCTGTCGAACTGAGCAGACCACCGATCACTACGATGGCCAAGGGTCGTTGAATTTCCGAGCCCGGGCCGGTTGCAAACAGTAGTGGTACTAAGCCAAACCCGGTGATGCTGGCGGTCATCAACACCGGACGCAGTCGTCGCAGCGCGCCCTGCATGACCACCTCGGCTACTGCCATGCCACGAGCCCGCAGCTGATTAAAGCAGCTGATCATCACCAAGCCGTTGAGCACCGCAATACCCATCAGGGCAATAAATCCCACGGAGGCCGGTACTGAGAGGTATTCGCCCGTCAGTGCCAGCGCATACACACCACCGAGCAGCGCGAAGGGAATGTTCACAAATACCAGTGTGGCCTGACGAACTGAGCCAAAGGTGGCAAACAGCAGCAGGAAGATCATTGCAAGTGCCACCGGCACCACCAGCATGAGCCGAGCTGCGGTGCGCTGCTGATTCTCAAACTGCCCACCCCAAGTCATGCGATAGCCCTGCGGCAGCGGCACTTGCTTGGTCACAACGGCGCGAGCCTCATCTACAAAACCCACTAGATCACGACCTCTGACATTGGAGCGAACGACGGTCATGCGTGAGGCGTTCTCGCGATCTACACGCACCGGACCTTCACTACGCACCAAAGTGGCCAATTGCTGTAAGGGCACTGTTGCGCCACCGGCTATGGGCAGACGTACCTGTGAGAATGCCTGTGGTGATTCAGGTGACGGTAGCCCGCCACGCAGTAACAGCGGTAAACGCCTGCCCTCTTCAACCACGACGCCCGCCCGCCGTCCTTCAACTAAGGCACGCAAATCGTCTTGTATTGCCTCGACATCCAGACCGGCACGGCCGGCGGCCAAGCGATCTATGTGAATCTGCAGATACTGCACGCCATCGTTTTCGCCGGCTGATACGTCCTGGCTGCCGTTGATACCTTCAAGCACTGCTGCTACTTGTTGGGCAAGGCTGTTGAGCATCTTGATGTCTGGTCCATAAATCTTGATAGACAGATCACCGCGACTGCCGGAGATAAGCTCGGAGATGCGCATCTCGATGGGCTGAGTAAAACTGCTGGTTACTCCTGCAAACTGATCGGTGATGCTGCGCACCTGATCGATAACCCATTCTTTGTCTTGGTTGCGCCAAGTGTCCCGGGGCTTGAGCTTCACGAAACCATCTGTTTCGTTAGTGCCCATAGGGTCCAGACCCAACTCGTCAGAGCCGACACGAGAAATAAACTCTGCGACCTCTGGCACCTCTGCTAACACGCGCCTTTGTATGGCTGTATCGATGTCCGCCGACTGCTGCAAGCCAATGGATGGCAGCTTCTCGTGCTGGACCACCAGGTCGCCCTCGTCCATGGTGGGCATGAACGACTTACCAACGAAACCAAAAAGTACTGCTGCCAACAGTAGTGAGCCGATGGCGACACCATAGACCAAGCGCTCGCGGGACAAAGTCCATGCCAATAACTTGCCATAGCGGGCTTCGAGCCACTGAACCAAGGGCGGGGTGTGCACCGCATGGTTACCCAGTAGCCACGAGGTGGCCACTGGAATAATCGTCAGTGACAACAGCAGAGAGCCCAACAAGGCGAACACAATGGTCAGAGCGACTGGGCCGAACAGCTTGCCCTCTAGTCCCTGCAAGCTCAGCAGCGGCAGGAACACAATGACGATTACTGCGATGCCCGCGGCAACCGGCACAGCGACCTCCGTTGTGGCGCGATAAATGCGGTGCAGCAGTGGCACTTGGTTTGACGACAGACCGCCAGATTGCTGTGCCTCAATGTTTTCGACCACCACTACCGCCGCATCGACCAGCATGCCTATGGCAATGGCAAGGCCGCCCAATGACATCAGATTGGCCGACAGACCGGTTAGGCGCATGGCAATGAACGTAGCCAAGCAGGCCAAGGGCAATACGATGACGACTGCAAGCGCTGCACGCAGGTTGCCCAGGAACAGATACAACAACACGATGATCAGCACGCAGGCCTCAGCCAGTGCCTTGGTTACGGTGCCCACTGCGCGCTCTACCAAATCGCCACGGTCATAGAACGGCTTGAGTGTCATGCCCTCAGGCAGACTTGGCTGCAACTCAACCAGCTTCTCGCGTACGCGCGTCACCAGTTCCTGAGCGTTGGCACCGCGCAGCCCGATCACGATGCCCTCAACGGCCTCGCCTTTCCCGTCTTGGGTCACCATGCCGTAGCGTGTCAGGGCGCCGATGCCGACCTGCGCCACATCAGCGACTCGGACCACCTTGTCACCAGACCGCGAGACAACGACCGACCGAAGGTCATCCAGACTGCGCACGTCTCCGTCGGCACGCAGCAGCCAGCTCTCTTCGTTGTCCTGCAGACGCCCTGCGCCGTCGCTGCGGTTGTTGGCCTCTAGCGCTTGCTGCAGCTGTGTCAGGCTAATGCCACGTGCCGCTAGCGCGGTAAGGTCCGGGCGCACTTCATAGCTGCGTACAAGTCCGCCTAGAGCGTTTACATCGGCCACACCGGGCAAACTGCGCAACTGCGGCCGGATCACCCAATCGAGCACCGTGCGCTTTTCTTCCAGCGACTGCGGTCCCTCGACGGTAAACATGAACATGTCCGACAACGGCGTGCTGATGGGGGCAAGGCCGCCGCTGGCAGTGCTGGGCAGACTGCCGAGCACGCCTGTTAAGCGCTCGCTGACCTGATTGCGCGCCCAATAGATGTCGGTGCCGTCAACAAAGTCGAGTGTGATGTCGGCGATGGCGTATTTGGATCGAGAACGCAGGATGGTTTGGCCGGGAATGCCCAACAGTTCCTGTTCGATCGGAGCGGTGATGCGCGTCTCGACTTCCTCGGGCGTCATGCCCGGGGCTTTCATGATCACCTTGACCTGAGTGTTGGAAATATCCGGGAAGGCATCGATGGGCAGTCCGCTCAACGCCCATGCGCCTGCACCCAGCAGACCAATGGTCGCCAGCAGCGTCATCAACCGCTGTGACAGCGCCAGCGCGATCAACCGGGACAGCATTACTCGTTACCAGCTGCAGCAGCGCCCAATCCCATCCAGCTGCCTTTGAGTGCAGCGATGCCCTTGGCTGCCACTCTGGTGCCCGCACTGATACCGCTGATCAACGTCACATCACCCTGTCGACGCAGCACCTTGATGGGTACGGGTCTGAGACCCTCGGCCTCTTCAACAAAAACGTAATCCTTGCCTGCGCGCTGTACGACAGCTTCGGCTGACACGCGGACACTGCCCGCAGGTGCTGCAGCCGGTACCAACGCGAGCTGCACAAATTGCCCTGGTACCAAGCAGGATGCCGCCGAATTGAATGTGGCTCGCACCAATGCCGTCTGTGACGCTGCGTCGAGCTGTCCACCCGCGGCAATGACCTTGCCCTGAGCGTTGCAGCCAACCACTTCAACGCCGTCTCCAATGGCCAGTCCTGCAAGCTGTTCGCGCGTAGCCTGCAGTTCAACCCACTGTAGGTCCGAGGCCGCCAGTTGCAGCAGCACACTGCCGGATTCAACGTGGCTGCCGACGGCAGCAGCTTGCTCCAATACGATGCCGGCGCGCGGCGCCAGCAAGCTGACGCGGCCCGTCAAATCGGCGGCTGTACGCAAGGTCTCTATCGCAGCCTTGCCCATGCCCGCCAGTTGCAGCAATTGACGCTGTTCTTGCAGCGCCGCCGCAGCCTGTGCCGCCTGATCGCGACTGTCCTGTACGCGTGATTCGGCGATGATGCCGTCGGCAAACAAAGCTTCGTCGCGAGCTAAGCGCTTGCCTGCGAGTGCGGAAGCACCCACCGCAGCCAGATAGGCTCGCTGCAGCCCCAGCACCTCGGCACTGTAAAGACGTAGCAACGGTTGGCCGGCCTTCACCGAATCGCCAGGGTTGGCTAGCGCAGCCTCAACCCGTCCGCTGACTCCGGCGAGCATGACGTCACGGCGATCGTTAGGTACTACTACACGTCCCGGCAACAGTTGGGCACGGCTGGCACCGCCTGACGCCTTATCGGTCCCGGCACGAACGGATTCTATGACCAGGCCACTGGCCTGACGTTGTTGCGGGGTGAGTTTGATGGCCGGCTCGGGTGCTGCCAGCGCAGGGGGCGCGCACAGCGCTACAACAAACAGCACAGCGGTAAAGGGGGAGCGACGTATTGGGGACATGGCAGGTTTCCGAGTGCAGCAATCCCGCTAGGATACTTTGTCCCTGCCCCACCCAGACACAGAAATTACCGTAGTTGCTTGGTCAAAGTCGCCAGCGCAGCCTCAGGTCCAACAGGTGGGCCAGCAGTGCCACGAACATCAAGCTGCCGGCCAATCGAGGGTCGCCACCTCGGGCCACGGTCAGCGCTGCTGCCAGCAATCCCACGCCGGCCAGCAGGTTCGGCCACAGATCCCGCGCTGTCATGCCGCGCTGCGAGCGCCGGCCGTGCAGTGTGAGCACCAGACCTTCGAACAGCATCATCCCAATGACCAACCCAAACACTGTGCCGCTGCTGATGAGTTCAAGCATGTGCGCGGCCCATGGGGTGATTAAATCAGCGGTCGTAGCGACCCAGGGTGGCGTCTATGGCCACAGCGATGACATTCATCATGCGGCCGGCCACGCCATTGTGCTGCTGCCCTGCATGCTGCGCCGAGTTGCTCGGGTTTTTTGCCGTGCGCTGTGACGATTCACGCTTGGCGTCTGCTGAATGGACGCGGGTGGTCGTGTAAAAATCATGATCTGCTGTTTGCATGAAAGCTCCCCTTTATGTGTTAGCGGTGAGTGCTTAGGCACGCACCACACCCAAAAGATGTGCAAGGTCCTTGAAGAAGATGCGCACCTGGGCCAGCGGATTCCCGCGGACCAGTTTTTTGTGCATATAGGCTTGCCAGGTCAACTGCTGGATATCCGGATCCTTGCAGAGAGTGACGAAGCGCTCCCGACGCTGGTCGCTGCAGTACCAGAACCACTGCAGGACACCCAAAACCCAAAAGACTTTGCCGTGTTCACGCATGAACTCACGGCGCGCATGACGCAGGTCGCGTGCATCACCGGATGCCAGCGCACCGGCCACTGCTTCGGCAGCCAAGCGCCCTCCTAGCATTGCGTAGTAGATGCCCTCGCCCGAAGCCGGTGCCACAACTCCTGCTGCATCACCGGCCAAAACGACATCGCGACCGTTGTCCCAGCGACGCAATGGCTTCATCGGCAAGGGCGCGCCTTCGCGACGCAAGACCTTGCCGTATTGCAGCCCGGCTTGTGCTCGCAACTGTGCAGTGGCAGTGCGCAGCGAAAACCCCTTTTGTGCGCTGCCGACACCGATGCTCATCGTGTCCCCATGCGGAAACACCCAGCCGTAAAAGTCTGGAGAGATCACGCCTTGGTAGTACACATCGCAGCGGTTGTGCGCGTAACCCGATTGGGGCTGTGCGGGTGCTTCGACGATTTCGTGATAAGCCGCGACATAGCGCATTTTCTTTGCGCCAGGAATGCATTGGCGGGCCACGGCCGACCGGGCGCCATCGGCACCGATGACCATACGCGTGCGTACCCGACAGACGCGTGTCTGCGCACCTTCATCGTCAGTGCCGTAGGCCACAACAGTGTCGCCGTCAGCATCGTGTTCAATGGCATGGAAATCGCCGGTGCGCAGCGTTGCGCCAGCAGCCACAGCCCTGTCACGCAACCACGGATCAAAGCTCTTGCGATCGACCATGCCGACATACCCGCCGTCGATGGGCATGTCCACCTGACGTTGAGTCGGCGACACCATGCGTGCGGCTGTAATCTTTGCCAGCAGAATGTCTTGTGGAATGTCGAAGTCTTTGATCAATCTTGGTGGAATAGCACCGCCGCAGGGTTTTATACGCCCGGCACGATCGAGCAACAACACGCTATGACCTAGCTTTGCCAAGTCCCAAGCCGCTGTGGCTCCTGCCGGGCCGCCGCCGACCACTACAACATCAAACTCGTCGATGATCTGGTGGCTCATGTGGGCTCCGTTCGTGGCAGGGCCGAGACATCAAAAACCAAGGGGCCCGAGTCCGAGGACGTGCGGGCAATTTTTGCTGCGAAGGTTGCGGCGTACAGAAACAGCGCTGCTTCGGCCAGAAAGACCACGCCATATCCGGCGCTGGGATCGGCCAGCAGAGTGCGCGTTAGATCGACGCCTGCGGCTCCCAGAAAACCGCCCATCGCATAGGCGACTGCCTGCGCAGCACCCCACATGCCGATGCGCACGCCCTCGCGTTGGGCTTGGCCGTTATGCGCCAATTCCATCATTGAGGCGATGGCTGAGGCGGCGAAGGCACCATTGGCCAAGCCCAGACCCGCCACTGCGAGCCGCAGTACATCTGCGCTGCCACCCTGCGCGCTGAAGACAATGGCTACCAATGCCGCAGCAGAAGCGCAGCACCCGGCGATTGTCCAGGACCGCAGTGAAAAGCGCTCCCGACCGCGCTTGGACCCTGCAGCTAGTGCAACCAGCAGCATGCCCACCAGTGTTGCCCCGCTTTGCAAGCCCGAGAGCTTGGTGGATTCACCCAGCGTCATGCCAAACACAATGCCGGCAAAGGGCTCAAGAATAAGATCCTGAGCGCTGTAGGCCAGCATCGACACAAATACAAATACCGTAAAGGCACGCGCTTGTGGCTCGTGCCATACCTGTTGCAACGCCTGCTTGAAAGGTACGGCAGCTTGTTGCGCCGCGGCGGCAGGAGTGCGCTGCGAGACTTTGTTCTCTATGCCCCAGACTGCAGCCACTGCAATCAACAATGCGCACAGTGCAACCACGCTGGTGACCCACACCAAACGCTGCGGTGTATAGGGATCAAGAAAATGTCCGGCGGTGCCTGCAGTCACTGCAAAGCCAGCGATCATCATTGTCCACATAATCGTGGAGGCTGGTGCTCTGCGCTGTGGCAACACGCTGTTGGCCACTAAGACCAACAAAGACGTACCGGCAGCACCCACACCGGCTCCGATCAGCAAGAACGCCAGCACTGCCAACGCGATACCTGCCACTGCCGACGTAGCCATTAACGCGGTGGCCAGTGCTGCCAAAATACCGCCCGTTGCCAGCACGCACATTCCGCCGATGATCCACGGTGTGCGACGCCCACCGACATCTGAACCATGGCCCATTCGCGGACGCAGCATCTGTACGGCGTAATGAAGCGCAACCAATGCTCCCGGCACCATGGCCGGCAGCGCCAGCTCAACCACCATGACGCGGTTCATGGTCGACGTGGTCAGCACGACGATGGCGCCCAGCGCGGTCTGCACCAGCGCCACTCTGAAAATATCCAACCAACCGAGGCCGTTGAGCTTCTGCATCAGGTTAGACCTGTGCGCACGGCCAGTGCGCTGGCGAGCATGCCAAGCACATACAGGCTGATACCGGTGGCGTTGTACCAAGGGGCCAATTCGCGCGGCCGTTGCAGCAGGCGACGCATGAGCAGCAGCTGGGCCAGTAACAAGACCCCTACGATTGCCGCATACAGTGGGCGCTGCCACAGTGCCAGCAGCGCGATGACGATGACCTGCGGCACAGCCATGACGACGCAGGCAACCTTGGCTGCGCTGGCCGCACCCAAGCGCGCTGGCAATGAACCGATGCCCATCTTCAAGTCACCGTCGATGGACTTGAAATCGTTGAGCGTCATGATGCCGTGCGCACCGACACTGTAGAGCGCTGCCAAGGGCCACACTGCCGGCGGCACACTGCCGCCATGCAGGACTGCTGCGGCTGTGACCCACGGCAGGCCTTCGTAGCTAAGTCCAACCGCAGCGTTGCCCCACCAGCCATTGCGCTTGAGCCGCAACGGCGGCGCGCTATACGCCCAGGCCAGAATCAGCCCGACCACTGTGGCCCAGAAACAAAACGTGCCCAGTGCACTGGCCAGCAGCAATGACAGCACAGTCCAGGCGATGGCGATGTACAGACCCCAGCGCCCCGGTATCCGTCCGGATGGGATGGGTCTGTTGGGCTCATTGATTGCATCGACATGGCGATCAAACCAGTCGTTTACGGCTTGGCTGGTGCCGCAGACCATGGGTCCGCACAGCACAGCGCCAATGAGCAACAGACCCCACGGGAAACCGTCTGCAACAGGCACGCTGGCAATGCCACAGCTAAAGGCCCACATCGGTGGAAACCAAGTGATGGGTTTGAGCAGCTGGAGACAGGATGACCAGCGCGGGAACGCTGGAGGGTCAACGGAGTTGACGGCGACTGTCATAGCCGTAATCTAGCCATGACAGTCGAGTGCGTCAACTAAATCTGACAGATATTCTGCCAGAGGTCGTTTTTACTCGCCTTCTGGTTCCTCGGCGCCATCCAGATCGCCTAATCCATAGCGACGCAGCTTGGCGTACAAGCTCTGGCGGCTCAGGCCCAACACCTCGGCCGCTGAGGCGCGATTGTCCCCTGTCAGCTCTAACGCTGCCTCGATGCACAGCTTTTCGATGAGATCGGTAGATTCGCGCACCAGATCTTTGAGGGGTACGCGACCAACCATGGAGGCCAATTGATCGACCGACCGTGGCCGGTCGCGCTGACCTGCCGGCGCAGCCACTTTGCGCAGGCCTACTTCGCGCATCGTAAAGCCATAGCAGGTCTCGCTCCGGTCGGTGACCGAGACGGCACAGATTTCGACGTCCAGCTTCACACCCAGGCTACCCTGCAATGTTGTAGCAAACAACCGAACGGTACCGTGTTCGCGCAGTTGGCTGGCCAGCAGGTTGAAATCGACGCCTGGTCGACCCAGCCAACGTTCCAGTGTCTCGCCCCGCAACTGTTCTGGGCTCCCTAGTTGGGCCGCATCCAAGAACGCCGCGTTGGCAAACTGAATACGACCATCGGTGTCGGTGACAACGAAGGCGTCTACGGCCTGATCGACCAAACCCATAACGCGAAGCTTGTCGCGCTGAGGGCCCGACGCGGACTTACCAACCGGAAGCATGCGCAGCAGCAGGAAACGGGTGCTGCCTTCGCGAAACAACGCCACATGCAGGAATTGGTCGGTTTTACCCTTGGACTGCAAGGTAATTGGCAGGTTCTGCTGGCGGCCGGTGGCGATGACTGATGAAACCACACCATTGACCGATGCCCGGCTACCGGCATCGAGTATCTCGTCCAAAGTGCGACCGACCAGCTTGCGCGAACCGTCATCCAGCAGCTCTATGGCAGCAGGATTAGAGTCGACGATCCGCTGCGTGGCGGCATCTATGACCATTACTGCTTCATCGCTGACCTGGAACAGCAGTCGGTGGCGTGTCTCTTGCTGCCTTAAACGCAGGTACTCCCGATCCATCGCCTGCTGGGATTCGACCAGCTGGGTCTGCAAGGTGACCAGCGGCTGCAGGCTGCGACCGATGGCCATCGTCGGGCCCTTAGTGCCCAAGCGGATAGCGGTATACATGACCGGCAGGTCATGAAGCCTACCGATGGAATGGTTGATTTGGCGCCAGCGCGGCATGCCACTGGAGGTGGCCTCTTTGAGCAGATCGCGAACCTTACTTCGAGTGTCGGTGGTGACCACGTCCATCCAGGACTTGCCAATCCAACTACGATCCATCTCGCGTGCCAGCTCTTCGCTGCCAAGCGAAATATCCAGGATGCTGCCCTGTTCATCGTTATCGATAACCAGCGCGATATCCGAGGCCACAGCCGCCAAGCGGGCAAAAGCACCCGCGTCTATGCCACCTAAATGCTCAAGTGGCGAAGAAAACTGTTTCACTTAAAGTCTTTTTTCCTGAATAGATATGGTTTGGTCAGGCCGGTTTGACAAAATCTGGAAACCTGCTTCGCATCCATTGCAGGGCATCAGCACCATCTGTCGCCGTCCCGTCCGCGCCCACCTGTTTTAACAACGTTGGCTGGGCCAGAATTAAAGGTCCGCCCAACAATATGACCACCTGCTGATTGCGAGAGGCGCGACGTATTTCGCGCACGCACCGTTGCAGATCGTCCACCTGCCTGTCACTTCCTACTGACAACCCGACTACATTAAACCAGTTTGCGCTGACAGTTGACACCAATTCCGCAATGGTATCCGGAAACTCATTCCAGGTGTCCCAGCCGCCATGGCGCAGAAACTGCCCCAGCATCACCACGCCGAAGGTGTGCGGGTCGCCAGGCATGTTGCTCAGTAGAGCCCGCCGCAGCGCTGCCGGACCGGTGACCGATTCTTGAGGGTGAAAGCCTGTGCCAAGCCGATGCAGCAACTGATGTAGACGGCACAACGCCACAGTCACTTGCATGAAATCCGCTTCGTCCTGCTCCCACATTTCGCCTAGTTGGCGTGCAGCAGGAGTCAGCCAGCGCAGGCAAATATCTGCAATATCTATGTTGCGATCACGAAGTTCGTCGATAAAACCAGCTACTACCGAATAGTCGCTGAAGCGCAGCAACCGAAGGAAGGTTGGCAAGTCTTCGGGCAATGCGGGCTCTTGGGTCGAGCCAGTGTTGGCTGCTCCGGCCACGCTTTGTTGTAGCAGTCGCGGCAGGATCTCTGCCTCGACCAGCCGCGTCATGATCTGCAAGGGTTCGTTAGGAACGGCCCAAGGCGCATCGGACAGCGGAACAGCTGCTCCCTGCTGGACTAAAGCCGGTATATCGCAACCGCAATCCTGACTACTTAACGCTTGCTGTTCTTCTTGCATTTGGGTCCACCTAATGCCGTATGCCGATTCTTCTAAGATCACTCGGTCAATGTCAAATTAATTTTACGTTCCATCGTCTTGACACTATGCAGCGGGGAGCATAGGGTTCAATGAACTGTTGCCGGACAACTCCGCGTGAACAAACCTCTTTACAGCGCCGAAGAGCGAGCCAGAAGGGATTCCTCTCCTTGGACCTTGGTCCAGGGGATTCTCGCTCCGCTGCAATTTCTGGTCTTCGCCGTGAGCCTTGTGCTCGTCGTGCGCTATCTGGCCACCGGCGCCGGGGAATTTGTCGCCACCTGCTCGATCCTGCTCAAAACCGTGTTGCTGTACGCAATCATGGTGACGGGATGCCTGTGGGAGCGGGACGTGTACGGGTGCTACCTCTTTGCACCCGCCTTTTTCTGGGAAGACGTGGTCAGCATGCTGGTCATGGCGTTGCAAACGGCCTACGTGCTGGCGTGGCTCGGCGGTTGGCTCGATACCCGGCAACAAATGGCGATTGCTTTAGCAGCGTATGCGGCCTATGTGATCAATGCAACGCAATTTCTGCTCAAATTACGTGCTGCAAGGCTGCAGGCCAGTCGTGAAGAAGCCCTCTGCCTGCAGGCAGCCGCATGAGTGGCGTCGTAGAACACCTCGTCCCGGCAACTGCGGTGCTCCCGTCTGCGCCCTCGATCCGGACCGAACGGGGGCAGCGCGAGGTCTTTTGTGGCCTTACCGGCATCATCTGGCTGCACCGCAAAATCCAAGATGCGTTCTTTCTGGTGGTGGGATCGCGTACCTGCGCTCACCTGATCCAGTCAGCAGCCGGCGTCATGATTTTTGCCGAGCCGCGCTTTGCCACGGCGATCATTGACGATCGAGACTTATCAGGCATTGCCGACGCCAACGACGAACTCGATCGCGTAGTCAATCAGCTGCTGGCTCGCCGCCCTGACATCCGTCTGCTGTTTCTAGTGGGGTCCTGCCCCAGCGAAGTGATCAAGCTTGATCTGTCGCGCGCAGCGCTGCGGCTGTCGCGCAGTTTCGAGCCGCAGGTGCGTATTCGCTCTTGGTCTGGCAGCGGTATCGAAACCACCTTCACGCAGGGTGAAGATGCCTGCCTGGCATCATTGGTGCCGGATATGCCATCGCTGCCGGCCGAGGCGCCCACATCCTTGCTGATCGTCGGTTCACTGGCGGATGTCGTAGAAGACCAATTCCGGCGGCTGTTTGATGCCTTGGGTATCGACAACGTGGGTTTTCTGCCGCCGCGCAACTCTCAGGAACTGCCGGCTATCGGGCCGCAAACCCGATATTTGCTTGCGCAACCCTTCTTGGCAGATTGCGCACGGGCCCTTGAGCAGCGTGGTGCGCAGCACCTGCCCTCTGCATTTCCGCTAGGCGCCGAAGGTACCATGGCTTGGTTCGCTGCAGCAGCTGCACTTTTTGCCGTGCCGCAAGAACGTTTCGATGCCGTCATGGCGGCACCCACTGCCCGTGCAAGAGCCGCGTTGCAACCGCTGCGTGAGCAGTTGTCAGGTGTCTCTATCTTCTTCTTCCCCGATTCGCAGCTCGAACTACCGCTGGCGCGATTCCTCAGCCGCGAACTGGACATGCGCCTGCTAGAGGTCGGCACACCCTATGTGCACCGTAGCCATATGGCGCCTGAGTTGGCGCTGCTGCCAGCAGACACGGTGATTACCGAAGGTCAGCACGTCGACAATCAGTTGGACCGCTGCAGGGCAAGCAAGCCTGGTTTGGTCGTCTGTGGTTTGGGCTTGGCCAATCCGCTGGAGGCCGAAGGCATCGCCACTAAGTGGTCCATCGAGCTGGTGTTCACCCCCATACAGGGTTTCGAGCAAGCCGGTGACTTGGCGGAGCTGTTTGCAAGACCTTTAACGCGCCGCAACCGGTTGGTGGTCTGACTATGCAGCTGACCGTCTGGACATACGAAGGTCCGCCGCACGTTGGTGCGATGCGTGTGGCCACTGCGCTGCGCGATGTGCACTACGTGTTGCACGCGCCGCAAGGCGACACCTATGCCGACCTGCTGTTCACGATGATCGAGCGTCGCTCGGCGCGTCCCCCGGTCACCTACACCACCTTCCAAGCTCGTGATCTGGGAGGCGACACCGCCGAACTGTTTAAGTCATCGGTGCGTGATGCCTATGAGCGCTTTAAACCGCAGGCCTTGCTGGTTGGTGCCTCTTGCACGGCCGAGCTGATTCAGGACGACCCGGGCGGTCTGGCACGCACGATGGGATTACCCATACCGGTCATTCCGTTGGAGCTGCCTTCTTACCAGCGCAAAGAAAACTGGGGTGCCGCTGAAACGTTCTATCAGCTGGTGCGCGCGCTGTGTCTGCCGCTGGCACCGCCGCCCGGCACCGTGCGCGAGCCGCGCAGTGCGGATCGGCGGCCGCGTTGCAACGTGCTGGGCGCCACTGCACTGGGCTTCAGACACCGCGATGATGTTCGCGAAATTACCGGCTTGCTGGAGCAGCTGGGTATAGAGATTAATGTCGTGGCACCGCTCAATGCGGGTCCGTCCGATATTCGCCGCCTTGGCGAGGCCGATTTTAATGTCGTGCTCTATCCGGAAACAGCATCGCCTGCCGCGCAATGGTTGCAGCGCACGTTCGGCCAACCGATGACTCGTACCGTGCCTATCGGTGTGGGTGCGACGCGCGATTTCATCCGCGAAGTGGCGGCTCTTGCCGGGGTCGAGATTCCGCCGGCGGTGCTGCAGGGTGACTCGCGTTTAGTGTGGTATTCGCGTTCTGTCGATTCCACGTACCTGACCGGCAAACGAGTGTTCGTCTTTGGTGATGCCACACATGCGGTCGCAGCGGCGCGCATCGCCAGCGAAGAGCTGGGCTTCAAGGTGGTTGGTATCGGTACCTACAGCCGTGAGTTCGCCCGCGAAATCCGTGATGCCGCTGCGCGCTATGGCGTAGAGCCTCTGATCTGCGACGATTATCTGCAGGTAGAGGCCAAGGTTGCGGAACTGCAGCCTGAGTTGGTACTGGGCACGCAAATGGAGCGGCACATTGCCAAGCGGCTTGGCATCCCTTGCGCGGTGATCTCTGCACCAGTGCACGTGCAGGATTTCCCTGCCCGCTATGCGCCGCAAATGGGATGGGAAGGCGCCAACGTCATTTTCGATACCTGGGTTCATCCGTTGATGATGGGTCTCGAAGAACATCTGCTGGGCATGTTCCGCAACGACTTTGAGTTTCATGAAGGTGCTGCACCTTCTCATCTGGGCTCAACCACCGCCCGCGCCAACCCGACTGAAGTTGTCACTGCGCCTGCTGTTGTTGAGCTGCAATCGCAGTCCGGCGAAGCAGCCAGTGAGCCCCAAGTCCAGCCTGCTGCAAGCGGCCCCACTTGGGCTGCCGATGCAGAAAAGGAACTGCGCAAGATTCCCTTCTTTGTGAGGGGCAAGGCAAAGCGCAACACCGAGCGCTACGCCAACGATCAATCAGTCGCCGTGATCACCGTGGAGACGCTGTATGAAGCAAAAGCACATTACAGCCGCTGAAGTCATGGACAAGGCAGACACGACTCCTGTCCGTGTAGTCGTGGTCACTATGGACACGCATCTGGCTAGCGCTGCTCAACGCGCCCAAGCTTCGCTGTCCCGTCTGTTGCCGGGTCTTACGGTGTCGTTGCATGCGGCGTCAGAGTACGCCGGCAATGAGGCTGCGTTGGCACGCTGCAAGGCTGATATTGCCCAGGCCGATATCATCGTTGCGGGCATGTTGTTTCTGGAAGATCATTTTCTCCCGGTGCTGGATGATTTGCGCGCGCGCCGCGACCATTGCGATGCACTGATCTGCATGGCTTCGGCCAGCGAAGTGGTGCAGCTGACTCGCATTGGCAACTTCGACATGTCAAAGCCGGCCACTGGACCGATGGCCCTGCTCAAGAAGCTGCGCGGCAAAAAGGACAAGGCCCCCGGTGGCGCCACTCAAATGAAGATGCTGCGGCGCATTCCGCAGTTGCTACGCTTCATACCGGGTACCGCGCAGGATGCGCGCACTTATTTTCTTACCCTCCAATATTGGCTGGGCGGCTCCGACGAAAACGTCGACAACATGATTCGTCACGTAGTCGATCGCACAGTGGATGGTCCGCGCAAAGTGCTCCGCGGCCTGCTCAAGATAGCGGCGCCTGTCGATTACCCCGAAGTCGGTGTGTATCACCCTCGCATGCCAGGTCGGATGCGCGAGGATGCACAGTTGTTGCCCGCCCCTGCTGGAAGCGCTGCAATCGGCACCGTGGGTGTGCTGTTGCTGCGCTCCTATTTGCTGTCACGCAATGCCGGTCACTATGACGCCGTAATTGCAGCGCTGGAGTCCCACAATCTGCGCGTCATTCCGGTGTTCTCGGCAGGTCTGGATGCGCGGCCGGCCATCGATCGGTTCTTCTTCGAGAACGGTAAACCGATCGTCGATGCAGTGGTCTCTTTGACTGGCTTTTCGCTGGTTGGTGGCCCTGCCTACAACGATGCCAAAGCCGCCGAGGAAGTGCTCGCCCGGCTGGATGTGCCATATCTGGCAGCGCAGCCGGTGGAGTTTCAGACACTGGCGCAATGGGGCGGTTCTGATCGCGGCCTAATGCCCGTTGAAAGCACCATCATGGTCGCCATTCCAGAACTCGACGGTGCCACCGGTCCGATGGTGTTCGGCGGTCGTCCCGGCGCCGCTGGGGTCACCTGCACCGGCTGCAGCCACAGCTGCACGTTTACCAGCGAACACAAGCCGCAGGATATGCACACTTGCCCCGAGCGTGCGCAAATGCTCAGTGACCGTGTTGCCAAGTTGATAGCGCTGCGGCGCAGCGAGCGCGACCAACGCAAGGTTGCCATCGTGGTCTTCAACTTCCCGCCTAACGCCGGCAACATTGGTACAGCGGCCTATCTGTCGGTATTCGAGTCCTTGCACAACACGCTGCGTGCGATGCAAGCGCAGGGCTATAGCGTACAAGTCCCCGATAGCGTCGACGAACTACGAGATTCGTTGCTCAAGGGCAATGCAACGGTGCATGGCGCAGATGCCAATGTGCACTGCATCATCCCTGCTGGTGAGCATATTCGCAGAGAGCGCTGGTTACGTGAGATCGAAGCACAATGGGGACCTGCGCCCGGTCGTCAATTGAGTAACGGCAGTGGCATTTTCGTGCTGGGCCGGCAGTTCGGCAATGTGCTTATCGCTGTGCAACCGTCGTTTGGCTATGAAGGCGACCCGATGCGCCTGCTCTTTGAAAAGGGCCTGGCTCCGACTCATGCCTTCTCTGCGTTCTATCGCTATTTGCGTGAAGATTTTGCTGCGCATGCGGTACTGCACTTTGGTACCCACGGGGCGCTTGAATTCATGCCGGGCAAGCAAACGGGCCTCAGCGGTACCTGCTGGCCCGATCGTCTTATCTCCGACCTGCCCAATATCTATCTGTATGCCTCCAACAATCCGTCGGAGGGCGCTATCGCCAAACGCCGCAGTGCGGCCACCTTGGTCAGCTACCTCACCCCGCCCGTCTCGCAGGCTGGCTTGTACCGCGGGCTCAACGACCTGAAGGAATCCATCGAGAGATGGCGTACACAGGATCCGGATACTGGCGCGCAGGATGATCTGGTGCAGATCCTGCAGTCGCAGGCCGCAGAGCTTGGCTTGGCCAAGCTTGATCCGCAGTGGTCAGCACAAACGCTGTCGCAGGTCGATGCGCTGGTTACAGATCTGGCGACAAAAGTTCTGGAACTTGAATACACACTGATTCCCACTGGCTTGCATGTTGCTGGACGCGCTTCCACCCTGGCTGAGCGCAGCGACATGCTCAGTTCTATGGCGGATGCCGGGCTTGGAATGCCTGTTCACCGCTCTGTCATCGAGACGCTGATGGCTGGTGGTGATGCGCACGCTGCGCTGCGCTGCGGCAATCTGCCAATTAACGACACCAACCTGCAATTAATGGACGAGTTGCGCACTGCCGATGGTCTGATGCAGCAGGAGACGGAAGTTCAGGGTCTGCTCACTGCCTTGGACGGCCGCTACATCCGGCCGACGCCAGGCGGTGACATTCTGCGTACGCCGGCGGTGTTGCCGACCGGACGCAATATCCATGGTTTTGACCCCTTCCGTATTCCCAGCAGCCATGCAGTCCGCGACGGAGCCAAACAAGCCCAGCTGTTGCTAGACAAGCACCGCGCCGATGGCAATGGATTGCCCGAATCAATTGCGATGGTTCTGTGGGGTAGCGACAACCTCAAGAACGAGGGCGTACCTATTGCTCAGGCGCTGGCACTGATGGGTGCCCTGCCCCGGTTTGACAGCTATGGCCGGATCGCTGGAGCAACGCTCATTCCGCTGGAACAGCTTGGCCGACCCCGCATTGATGTACTCATCACCTTGTCAGGTATTTTCCGCGACCTCATGCCCTTACAAATTCGCCTGCTCGCCGAGGCCGCCTTCATGGCAGCAGGTGCCGATGAACCCTTGGAATTGAACTTCATTCGCAAGCACGCGCTGGCCTGCCAGCAAGAGCATGGTTGCTCGTTGGAAGATGCGGCGCTGCGTGTGTATGGCAATGCCGAGGGCGCCTATGGCTCTAACGTCAACAACCTGATTGAAAGCAGCAAGTGGGATAGCGGCGATGAAATTGCCGAGACCTACACGCGCCGCAAGGGCTTTGCCTATGGCCGGTCCGGGCGCCCCTCGCAACAAAGCGCGCTGTTGAAGACTGCGCTGGCTCGAGTCGATCTGACCTACCAAAACTTGGACTCGGTAGAGCTTGGGGTAACCACGGTCGACAACTACTTCGACACCCTCGGTGGCATTACCCAGGCCGTAAAAGTGGCCAATGGTGGCCGCACGCCCCCGGTCTACATCGGTGATCAGACTCGCGGTGACGGCGCGGTGCGCTCGTTGAGCGAACAGGTCGCTCTGGAAACGCACACCCGCATGCTCAACCCGAAGTGGTACGAGGGCATGCTTGAGCATGGTTATGAAGGCGTCAGACAAATCGAAACCCATGTCACCAACACCATGGGTTGGTCGGCTACTACCGGTGAAGTAGCCCCGTGGGTGTATCAGCAACTGGCGCAGACCTACATTCTCGACCCGCAGATGCGGGAGCGCCTTGCAGCACTCAATCCGACTGCCTCTGCAAAGGTTGCAAACCGTTTGATCGAAGCACATGAGCGCCAGTACTGGCAGCCGGACGAGGCCACTCTCGCGGCGCTAAGACATGCTGGCGATGAGTTGGAAGATCGGCTTGAAGGAATCATTCAGGGAGTAGCAGCGTGAGTACCATTACCGTTCCATTTCCTGCCTTGAAGTCAAAGCCCCGGCCGCCCGATGGCGAGGGCAGCGTACAGGTGCAACTTGATCCTAGCCTGCGTATTGGGACCGCCAAGGTATTTGCGGTGTACGGCAAAGGCGGTATCGGCAAGAGCACTACTTCCTCTAACTTGTCAGTTGCGTTCACGAAGCTTGGCAAGCGAGTGCTGCAGATCGGTTGCGATCCAAAGCATGACTCTACTTTTACGCTCACCAAGCGCTTGGTGCCGACAGTCATCGATGCGCTCGAAACGGTGGATTTTCATTCCGAAGAGCTGCGCATCGAAGACTTTGTGTATCCGGGCTTCGGCGGCGTGATGTGCGTGGAGGCCGGCGGTCCGCCCGCCGGCACCGGCTGCGGTGGCTATGTGGTCGGTCAAACCGTCAAGCTACTCAAAGAACACCACCTGCTGGAAGACACTGATGTCGTGATCTTCGACGTGCTGGGTGACGTAGTCTGTGGCGGTTTTGCTGCCCCTTTGCAGCATGCCGATCGCGCCTTGATCGTCACAGCCAACGATTTTGATTCTATCTTCGCGATGAATCGCATCGTGGCTGCCATTCAAGCCAAGTCCAAGAACTACAACGTTCGGCTCGGTGGCGTTATCGCCAACCGCAGCGCCGGCACTGATCAGATCGACAAGTTCAATGATCGCGTCGGCCTGAAGACCATGGCGCGGTTCCCGGATTTGGACGTGATCCGTCGCAGCCGACTCAAGAAGTCGACGCTGTTTGAAATGGAGTCCTCGCCGGAGCTTGAGGCGGTCAAAGCCGAATACATCCGTCTGGCACAGGCTCTGTGGGATGGCACCGATCCGCTGATCGCAGAGCCCATGAAAGACCGCGACATCTTTGACCTGCTGGGTTTCGACTGATGGCTACTGCAACACTTGAAAAGCGCCGCAGCGAATTAGAAACCTATTTCGATCGCACCGCAGTAGATGCCTGGGCACGGCTGACCTCTGATGCACCCGTAAGCCGCGTGCGGGCAACTGTACGGGCTGGCCGTGATCGGATGCGAGAGACGCTGCTCGACATGCTGCCGCGCGATCTGCGCGGTTGCAGGATCCTCGATGCAGGCTGCGGCACTGGTGCGCTGGCTGTCGAGGCAGCTCGTCGTGGCGCCAAAGTGGTGGCCATCGATCTGTCCCACAAGTTGGTGCAGCTCGCCCAAGAGCGGATCCCCTCGGACATTCAGCGCGGCCAGATTGAGTTTCGCGTCGGCGATATGTTCATGCCGGACTTGGGTCGCTTCAACCACGTAGTGGCGATGGACTCTCTGATCCACTATCGCTGCGAGGATGTGGTCTCAGCGCTGTGCGGTTTGGCGGCGCGCACTGAGCAATCAGTAGTGTTTACCTTTGCCCCGGGCACGCCGCTGTTGGCCACCATGCGAGCTGTCGGCAAGCTGTTTCCGCGGGGTGATCGGGCTCCGGCTCTCGAACCCGTCAGCGAGCAGCGCCTGCGTCGGCAGATTGTGGAGGCCAGCGGTTTGGATGGCTGGCAAGTGGGCAATACAGTGCGCATCAGCAGCGGATTCTATAAGTCACAAGCTATGGAACTGCTGCGCGGATGAGTAAGGCGACGGAGAAAATGGTGCAGACGTGGATGCGAATGGGCTCGCGTCTGTTGCCATTTGCTGATGCGGCAACGGTCGAGTTGCCGCTGTCTCGCTTGCTTCGACTATCGTTGTTTCAGCTCTCCGCTGGCATGACCATTGCGCTACTCAACGGTACGCTCAATCGCATCATGATCGTCGAGTTGGGCGTGCCAGCTTGGCTTGTGGCAGTGATGATTGCGTTGCCCCTGGTTTCAGCGCCATTTAGGGCGCTGCTGGGTTTCAAGTCCGACACCCACCGTTCAGTGCTGGGTTGGCGGCGTGTGCCATACATCTGGTTCGGCACTTTGATGCAGTTTGGCGGGCTGGCTACCATGCCCTTTGCACTAATGCTGCTCAGTGGTCGCGGCAATGGTCCGGTTGAAGTGGGCTATGTTGGCGCCGCGTTTGCGTTCCTGCTGGTCGGCGCAGGGTTTCATACCGCACAGACTGCCGGTCTGGCTTTGGCCACAGACTTGGCCCCAGAGCGCAGCAGGCCGCGCGTGGTTGCTCTGCTCTATGTGATGCTGTTGTTGGGAATGGTGGTTGGGTCCAGTGCGTTAGGCGCTTTGCTGGCTGACTTCAGCAATCTGCGACTGGTGCAGGTGGTTCAGGGCGCAGCCGAGTTGACCTTGGTGCTCAACGTCATTGCTTTGTGGAAACAAGAGCCACGGCGCCCCAAGCTGACCGACCCCGCGCGCGAAATCCCCACCTTCAGCCAGACGTGGGCGGCCTTTAGGTCAAACGGTAGCAGCATGCGGCTGCTGGTAGCTGTGGGCCTGGGCGCTGCGGCCTTCAGCATGCAGGACATCCTGCTTGAGCCCTATGGTGGCCAAGTACTACATCTGGGCGTGGGCGCAACTAGTTTGCTCACGGCTCTCTCGGCAACAGGCAGCCTTGTGGCCTTTGCCTTGGCAGCCCGCCAACTGGGACGTGGCGCAGAGCCGCACCGACTTGCTGGCTACGGGGCACTGATCGGCATCATGGCCTTTGCTGCAGTAATCCTCAGCGAGCCGCTGCAGTCGCCGACG
>JAPLSH010000025.1 GCA_026398735.1 Pseudomonadota bacterium
ATGATCCTTCGCGGTTCACGCCCAGCCGTGACATTACTGAAAGTCACGGAAGCCGATTTGCATTTTAATCCGGAAATCTCGATGAAGGGGTTGGAGGAATTCGATTCAGAAATCGAATCCCAATGCTCGGCGATCTTGCCGTTCTCGATGCGAAACAGATCGAAGTGGCTGCTGGCGTAGGTCTTGCCTGGAGCTTCCGGATCCGGCAGATAGCTGACTGTGGTAATGGCCACCAGATCACCCTCAGCAATGATCGATATCACCGGGAAGTGAATTGTGGGCTCGATGTCCTTGCGCGGCCGCGAGCTGCGCATGAAGTCGACCATAGCCTTACGACCAGTGATCACATTTGGGTTGTGCTGGATGTAATCCTCGGTGAACATTTTCTCAGCATCCTCGACGTGCGCGGCCTGGATGATGCTGCGCCACATGTCGAACACCAGCTTCTTGTTGGCGGCAAGCTTGGGGTCTTTGCTCTGCAGCAGGGCCTGCTGATCAGCCACGCCCACCGGCGGCACTTGGGCAAGCGCGGTGGCACAAAAGCCAGCGGCAAGCACGCCGCAGACAAGAGTCTTGATCGGGGTCATCGAGTGTCTCCGTGGTAGGCGGCACAAGCCGCGCTCCGTCAGCATACTGCTGATCACCACGAAGAGGATTGCCGGGACCTGTGCGCTGTGCACATGAGGTCCTGGCGGGGGTTGGCTCCCTGGGTTGGAATCGAACCAACGACCAACGGATTAACAGTCCGACGCTCTACCGCTGAGCTACCAGGGAATTGCAGTGAATGCTGCTTCGAGAGGGCGCGATTCTTGGGGAAGTGACCGCCAGAGTCAAGCCACTGTCATGTGCTTTGTGACGGTCCTTTGGCCAGTGCCGCACCAATACGCTCTAACGCCTTGGCCAGCACGTCCATACTGGTTGCAAACGACAGTCGCAAATGCCCCGGCGCACCGAAACCCGAGCCCGGCACGCCGGCGACCAGCGCCTCGGCCAGGATGAACTCGCAGAACGCATTGTCGTCTTTGAAGCCATGCTGCTTCATCGCCTCACGCACATCGGCAAAGGCATAGAACGTGCCACTGCCCGGCAGGCATCGGATGCCCGGCAACTGGTTAAGGCCTGCCACGAAGTAATCATGACGTGCCTTGAAGGCCTGGTTCATGCGTTGCATTTCATCGTCTGGACCGTTGAGCGCGGCGACAGCGGCTTTTTGGCTGATGCTGGAGGCATTGGTGGTGGACTGGCCTTGCACGGTGGCCATGGCCGACACAATCTCGCGCGGGCCGCCGCAATAGCCGATGCGCCAACCGGTCATCGCATAGCCCTTGGAGCAGCCATTGATGGTGATCGTGCGGTCATACAGACCCGGCACCACACTGGCCAGGCTGGCAAACGGCTCATCGGCCCAATAAATCTTTTCGTAGATGTCGTCGGTGGCTACCAGCAGTTTGGGGTGGTCCAGCAGTACCTCACCCAGCGCAGCCAGCTCAGCGCGCGTATAGGCCGCGCCAGTGGGGTTGCTGGGCGAATTGAGCATCACCAGACGCGTCTTGGCAGTGATGGAGGCAGCCAGTTGCCGAGGCGTGATCTTGTAGCCCTGTTCGATGCCGGCATCGGGAGTTACGGGAAGGCCATCTGCCAACATGACCATGTCCGGGTAGGACACCCAGTAGGGCGCGGGGATGATGACCTCGTCACCTGGATCGAGCACCGCCATGCACAGGTTAAACAACGTCTGCTTGGCGCCGGTCGAGATGAGGATCTGGCGACGCTCGTATTTGAGGCCGTTGTCACGCTCAAACTTGGCGATAACAGCATCTTTAAGATCGGGAGCGCCATCCGCATTGGTATAGCGCGTATGGCCGGCACGGATGGCCGCAATGCCTGCTTCGCGGATGTGTTCGGGAGTGTCGAAATCGGGCTCACCCACAGACAGGCTGATGACGTCTTTGCCTTCGGACTTGAGTTGGGCCGCGCGTGCGGTCATGGCAAGGGTAGGCGAGGGCTTGACGCGATGGATGCGGCGGGCGATCTGCAGGCTCACGGCAGTAAGGTCCAAGTCGAGTGGGGAGGCAGGTATATTAAGCGACACTCATGGAGACCACAGCCCGATTTGAACTGCGTTGCGGCTATGAGCCTGCCGGCGACCAGCCCAAGGCCATCGCACAGCTGATCGAGGGCGTGCAGTCGGGGTTGGCCGCACAAACTTTGCTGGGCGTCACCGGCTCAGGCAAAACCTTCACCATTGCCAATGTAATTCAGGCGCTGCAGCGCCCCACGCTGGTCATTGCCCACAACAAAACACTGGCTGCGCAACTCTATGGTGAGTTTCGCGAGTTCTTTCCGGGCAATTCGGTCGAGTACTTCGTGTCGTACTACGACTATTACCAGCCCGAAGCCTATATGCCGGCCTCCGATACCTTTATTGAGAAGGATTCAGCCGTCAACGAACACATCGAACAGATGCGGCTGTCGGCAACCAAAGCACTGCTGGAGCGCAACGACACCATTATCGTCGCGACGGTCTCGTCCATCTATGGTCTGGGTGATCCCAAGGCCTATCTGTCGATGGTGTTGCACCTGACGCGCGGTGATCGTATCGAACAGCGTGCGTTGCTGCGGCGCTTGGCAGAAATGCAGTACACCCGCAACGACATGGATTTGACGCAAGGCTGCTATCGGGTGCGCGGGGATGTCATTGACATCTTTCCAGCAGAGTCCGAGCGCGATGCCATCCGCGTCGAGCTGTTTGATGACGTCATCGACAGCTTGGCGCGGTTTGATCCACTCACAGGCGAGATCCGCGCGCGCATTCCGCGCTTTACTGTGTATCCCGGCACGCACTTTGTAACGCCGCGCGACCGCTTGATGGGCGCGATGGAAGAAATCAAAGAAGACCTGCGCCTGCGGCTTGCTGAGCTGTACGAGGCCAACAAGCTGGTTGAGGCTCAGCGTCTGCAGCAACGCACCACTTTTGATCTGGAGATGATCCAAGAGATTGGTTACTGCCAAGGCATCGAAAACTATTCGCGTTATTTGTCGGGCAATGCGCCGGGTGAACCGCCGCCGTGCCTGTATGACTATCTGCCCGACAATGCACTGTTGATTGTCGATGAAAGCCATCAGACGATTCCGCAACTCGGCGCCATGTACAAAGGTGATCGCTCACGCAAAGAGACGCTGGTCGAGTACGGCTTCCGCTTGCCGTCCGCCATGGATAACCGGCCACTGAAGTTTGAAGAGTGGGAGACCATCGCCCCGCAGAAGATTTTTGTCTCTGCCACACCCAGTCGTTATGAAGCACAGCATGCGGGGCAGGTGGTTGAGCAAGTGGTGCGCCCGACAGGTCTAATCGATCCGGTAGTGGAGGTTCGACCGGTCGCAACTCAAGTCGATGATGTGCTCTCCGAGATCAATCGCTGCGTTGAGCGCGGTGAGCGCGCGCTGATCACCACGCTCACC
>JAPLSH010000002.1:0-12121 GCA_026398735.1 Pseudomonadota bacterium
GCCGATGGCATTGTCAGTCTGGAGTACTACCTCGAGACCTTGCAGGCCGGCCGTGGCGACGCGTGGTACATGCTCGACAACGCCGATGCGGCGCTGTCTGCAGTCGAGGCGACGGCGGCAACGCGCCGGCGCGCTGTAGAGCGCGCGGATCCCCACGAGCCGACGCAAATCGTGCCGCCGCGCACGCTGGCCGAAGCGCTGGCAGATCCGCAGGCTACGGTTGTGCAACTGGTGCCGATCCGTCCGCCAGCGCCGCTGCCTGTCATATCGCCTGCAGTACCGGCGTTGCTCAGCGCCGACGCAGATCTGCAGGCCTTGTACTTGGAAGAGGCGCGCGAAGAATTGGCGCGCATCGAACAACTGTTCCCGGTCTGGGATCGCGATGCGTCGGATCGTGAGGCGCTGGCTGGTTTACGTCGCGCCTTCCATACGCTCAAGGGCAGCGGACGCATGGTCGGCGCCACTGCTGTGGCCGATTTCTGCTGGTCGATCGAGTCGCTGTTCAACAAATTGAGCGAAGGCACTTTGCTGCGCTCACCAGCACTCATGAAAGTGTTGCGCGACGCAGTGCGAGTATTGCCGCAGTTTATCGAGCAGTTGGCAGGGGGCGTTGCGCCACAGGCGGATATCGCTGCCATCGTTGCAGCGGCGCAGGACTGTATTGCGGGGCGCACCGCGCTGGTTGCGTCCGCCACACCGACGCTAGCCGTTGTCGAAGTTGATTTTGATCCTGATGTGGTGTTCGAGCGCACGCAGCCGTTATCAGCCCCGATTGCGCCAGTGCCCGACGAACCGGTATCGACGCAAGAGCTGCCGGTCGTGGTTGATGCTCAGACCGACCAAGGCGATGGCGTAGACCTCTTGCTGTTTGTTGATGAAGACCCGCTATCCGAAGCCGATGCCACCTTGCGGGATATCTATGCTCGCGAGACCGACAGCCATGTCAGCGTCGTACGCGAGTTTCTACGCCGTGCGCTAGAACAAGCTGCGCCACAGTTGTTGCCAGAATCTGTCTATCGCGCTTGCCATACTTTGTTGGGCAGTTCGCGCATGGCGCAGGCTCGCCACGGCATCCGGCTGGCGCAGTCACTCGATACTTGGTTGCGTAAGGCTTTTGAGTCTGGTTTGCCGCTCAATCAGCACGATGTAGTACTGCTTGGCGAGTGCATGCACGAGATGGAGCGCATCAGTCGTCATCTCGATGAGTCCACGGTGTTCTTTGCCAGTCATGACCATCTGCGCAGTCGAATCCAGACGGCCTTGCAGGCCATGGAGACGCGCGCACAGCCGGTGGTGGCCACACCCAGCTACGACCCGGAGATCGCTGCGATCTTCAGTGATGAGGCCAGTGAGTTGCTTGAAGCCGCCGAGTCCGCGCTGGCACAAGTGCCTATCAATCTGGCTAGCGGTACGACGCCGGATCTGACCGGTCTCAAGCGACCCCTGCACACGCTCAAGGGTGGCGCGCGCATGGCCGGTGTCGTTCCGATGGGCGATTTGGCCCACGACATGGAAACCTTAATCACCCGTATTGATCTGCAGTTAGCGCCGTGGGACGCCAACACTCAGGCGATCGTGCAGACCGCGCTTGATGAGTTGGCACGCATGCGGGATCTGCTGTCGGCTGGTCGGCCCGTGACTGCGCCGGCTGTGCCGGTTATGCCGCTGATTCCGCTGCCGCCCGCCGCTATTGCGCAACCGGTAGAGACGCTGCCCGCTCCTGCAGTGCCGCCGATTCTTGAGACCGTCGAGAGGGCTGTATCGCCGCC
This sequence comes from Pseudomonadota bacterium, assembly GCA_026398735.1. Lineage (GTDB taxonomy): Bacteria > Pseudomonadota > Gammaproteobacteria > Steroidobacterales > Steroidobacteraceae > ZC4RG30. The sequence continues at coordinate 1,770 of JAPLSH010000002.1, forward strand.
GGTGCAGCAAGTTGCTTCGCCAGCCCCTGTCGAGCCCCTGCTTGTGCAGACGTCAGTGGCAGCCCCTGGCCGCGAATCGGCCCCTGCTGCAGACCGGGCGGATCTGGCGCGCGTTGATGCAGACCTGCTCGACACGCTGCTCAACACCGCTGGCGAAGTCAGTATTGCCCGCGCTCGTGTCGAGCAGCAGTTGGAACTGGTCGCCGGTAATCTGTCCGAGTTGTCGCGCACCGTTACGCGCCTCAAACAGCAGTTGGGCAGTCTGGAAGTCGAGACCGAGGCGCAGATCCGCCACGGCCATGATGATGCTGCCAGTAATCGATCCGACTTCGACCCGCTGGAACTCGATCGCTACTCTGCCATTCAACAGTACTCGCGTGCCTTGGCCGAAACCGCCAGCGATGTGGCCAGCTTGCAGCAGTTGCTGGAGACCCAAACCACCGACGCGCAGGCCCTGTTGCAGCAACAGTCGCGAGTAGTCAGTGAACTACAAAACGGACTGCTGCGTACTCGCATGGTCTCGTTCCAGCGGCATGTGCCGCGACTGGCGCGCATCGTGCGGCAGACGGCTGCTGAGCTTGGAAAACAAGCCGAGTTGCTGGTGGAGGGTGCCAGCGGCGAGCTCGATAGGCAGGTGCTCGATCGCTTACTGCCGCCGTTGGAGCATCTGTTGCGCAATGCAGTGGTGCATGGCATCGAGGCTGCGTCGCTACGCGCCTCACGCAACAAGTCTGCAGTCGGCACGGTTCGTTTGACCTTGCGTCGGGAAGGGGCCGAAGTGGTGCTGGTGGTTGCCGATGACGGTAACGGCATGGACCTTGACGCCATTCGCACCCGCGCCAGAGCGGATGGTCTACTGGCCCCGGGCCGCGACATGGCCGAAGACGATTTACTGCAGTTGATACTTGAGCCAGGGTTCTCCACTGCCAGCACGCTTACGCAGCATGCCGGACGCGGCATTGGTATGGACGTGGTAGCCACTGAATTGCGCAAGCTCGGTGGCGCAGTGCAATTGCACAGCGCTGCCGGCAGCGGCGCCAGCATTACGCTGCGTCTGCCGTTTACCATGGCCGTCACTCAGGCATTGATGGTGCGCACTGGCGATGAGTGCTATGCCTTGCCGCTGCCGGTGGTCGATGGTGTCGTGCGTCAGACAGGCGCAGAGATCGCCACGCACATGAGTGCCAATGCGCCTGCCTTCGTACACGCCGGTCATCGCTATCGCATTCAACATCTGGGCGCATTCGTCGGGCTCGAATCCCCACCAGTGCCTACTGCCGAGCCCGCTGTGCAGGTGGTGTTGGTGCGTGCGGGGGACTATTCCACAGGCTTGGTGGTCGATGAGCTGCTGGGCACGCGCGAGATCGTGCTCAAAAACATCGGTCCGCAACTGGCATCGATCCGCGGTATCGCCGGTGCAACCATCTTGGGTGATGGTCGCATTGCCATCATTCTCGACGTCGTCACGTTGCTGCGTACCGAATGGTTGGCCCGTAGCAGCTTCGCCTTGCAACCGGCGCAGACGGATCTGCGGCCCGTCATTCTGGTGGTGGATGATTCGATCACCGTGCGCCGTGTGACGCAGCGGCTGCTGGAGCGTAACGGCATGCGGGTTATTACTGCGCGCGATGGACTCGATGCGCTGACAGTAATGGAGGATCTGTTGCCCGATGTGGTGCTGCTGGATGTCGAGATGCCGCGCATGGATGGTTATGAACTGGTTGAAAGGCTCCGTGCGGACAGCCGCACCCGCGCGCTGCCGGTCATCATGATCACCTCACGCGTGGGCGAGAAACATCGCACGCGCGCACTAGAGCTGGGTGTTAGTGACTATCTTGGCAAACCTTACCAAGAGAGCCAGCTGCTCGAGTCGCTTGCCCAGTTGGTTCAGGTGCACACATGAGTGACAACGACGGCGAGATCTATTGCCTGCGCATTCAGTTAGTCGAAGAGCAACTGATCATTCCTCGCAGCTGCGTCGCCGAGGTGGTCATCTGGCAGACACCGGTGGAGTTTGAGCAGGCGCCCGACTGGTGCTTGGGCAGCGTTACGTGGGAAGGACGGCAGGTGCCAGTGGTGTCGTTTGAAGGCTTGAGTGGCCAGCCAGTGCCGGCAATCTCCAGTCGCACGCGACTGGTCGTGTTGCGCACACTCTCGCCGCAGCTGCAGGCCGGTGCCATAGCCCTGGTGGCGCAGGGGTTTCCGCAGCTGGTGCGCGCCAGCGCTGATCTGCTGCGCACCGACCCGACGCGCAGCTTTGCGGACGATAGTTTGGTGATCTGCCAGGTCAGGTTGCTCGACGATAGCTCGCTGGTGCCTGACCTTGCGCGCCTGGAAGAGCAGGTGGCCGCCGGGCTATCTGATCAGATCAGCGCCGGGTAATCGGTGTAGCCGCCAGCGCCCGTGCCATAGAACGTGGAAGGGTCCGGGGTGTTTAGCGCGGCACCCTGTGCAATGCGCTTGGGCAGGTCCGGGTTGGCAATGAACGTGCGGCCATAGGCCACGGCATCGGCTTCACCTGCAGCCAACGCTTTCTCACCACTGGCTTTATCAAAGCCTTCGTTGGCGATGTAGCTGCCACCAAACGCGGCTTTGAGTTGCGGTCCGATACGGCCCTCGCCGGTGTGCTCACGGGCGCACAGAAAGGCGATGCCACGTTGCCCCAGTTGCTGCGCCACATGCATAAAGGTCTGCTCTCGAGTGCTGTCTGCCACGTCATGCACATCGCAGCGCGGCGACAGATGCACACCCACGCGACCCGCGCCCCACACCGATATTGCCGCATCGGTGCACTGCAGCAGCAGCCGGGCGCGGTTAGCGATGCTGCCGCCGTAGTCATCGTCACGGCGATTGCTGTGATCGTGCAGAAATTGGTCCAGCAGATAGCCGTTGGCACCGTGCAGCTCAACGCCATCAAAGCCTGCTGCCTGCGCATTGCGGGCGCCACTGCGAAACTGCTCAACCACCTCCAGCAGTTGTTCTGTGCTGGCGGCTTCGGGCACTTCGTAGTCTGTTTCCGGACGCAGCAGCGCCACGCGGCCGGCCGGTGCGATTGCACTGGGTGCCAAGGGCGCCCAACCGCCGTTGAGACTCGAATGCGAGATACGACCCACATGCCACAGCTGCAGAAAGATGCGGCCGCCCGCCTCATGCACAGCACGCGTCACCAGTTTCCACGCTTGGGCCTGTTCGCTGGACCAGATGCCCGGAGTGTTGGCATAGCCGGCACCGCGTGCACAGACCACAGTGGCTTCGCTGAGGATCAAGCCGGCGCTGGCGCGCTGCGCGTAATAGGCGGCCATCAGCGCATTGGGCATGCGCGCTGCGTCTGAGCGGGTGCGCGTCAGCGGTGCCATGACAATTCGATTGGGCAGGTCCAGGTCACCGATACGGACCGGCGTCAACAATGAGCTCATGAATAAATCCTTGGGTGAGTGTCAGGCCGCGCTGCGACCGGCAGCGGGCTTACCACGCCGACGGATCGCGGCAGTGGCGATGAATACTTCGCGTATCAAGATGATCAGCGATGCCATCAGCGTCAGCATCGCGATGATGAACACCAGTGCGATGACCGGCATCAGGCTGATATGCACGAGCGCATCCACGAACATCAAGGCGATGAGTCCGCAGATGATTACCGCTGTGGCAGTCGACAAGCCCATGGCCAGACTTATCAGCCTGGCGCGCAACGACAAGATATTGCGTGCGCTGTTCAGAGGCTGATCGTCCTCACTGCCCGCGGTCACTTCGCCCTCAATTTGCCGGGCACGGTCGATAACCCGCGACAGTCGATGTGCCATCACGTTCAAGAAGCTGCCGATACCGGCCAGCAGCAAGGCGGGCGCGAACACCTGCTGGATGATGTGGCTGATTTCTGTCAGTTGCAGTTCGAACATGGGTGGCAGAGCCTTGCTATAGATCGACGGCATCTTGGTGCAGGCCGAAATCTCCGGCAAGCGTTTGCAGTGCTGCCAGCGCCGCCAGCGGCGCGGTTTCGGTGCGCAGGACGCGCCGGCCCAGCAACGTGCTCTCAAAGCCTGCGCGGCGCGCAACAGCCTCTTCGGCTTCGTCCAGTCCGCCTTCAGGGCCCACCAACAGCGCAATGTGTCGCACGGGTCCCGCCTCGGTCAGTAGCAGCGGCAGCGGGCGTGCGCCGTCAATCGCCAGCATCAGACGCAGCGTGGCATCCGTTGCCGCGCAGGCTGCACCCACGTCCAGAGGCGACAGCACCTGCGGTACGCGGTTACGACCGCTCTGCTCGCACGCACTGGTCACCACGGCCTGCCAGTGCGCCAGTTTACGTGGCGTGCTGTCGGCATCGAGTTTGACGTTGCTGCGCCGCGCCAGCACCGGCCGGATCGCTGTCACGCCCAATTCAGTGGCCTTCTGTAAAGTCATATCCATCCGCTCACCGCGCGATAGACCCTGCAGCAGCGTGACCTGCAGCGGTGATTCACGCTCGATGGCGTGATGTGCGCCCAGCTCCACTTGGACGTTGCGCTTGCCGATGAGGGTCAGCGTTGCGTCGTACTCACCCCCGTGGCCATCAAATACGCGCAGCGGTGCGCCGACGGCCAACCGCAGGACGCGCACCAGATGGTTGCCGCCATCCTCTGGCAGCATTACGCGTGATTGACCTGCCAGTGGCGTATCGATAAACACCCGTGTCAGGCGCATGTGGCAACCTCTATGGCTTCGGCTGCAACCTGACCCAGCAGGGCGATTTCATCCGGTGTGATGACATAGGGCGGCATGAAATACACCACCTCACCAATGGGCCGCAGCAGCACACCACGCGACAGCGCATGCCGATACACCGCAAGGCCGCGTCGTTCGCGCCAGTCGTAAGGTGTTCGTGAGGCTTTATCGCGCACCAGTTCGATGGCCAGGATCATGCCGGTCTGGCGCACCTCGGCCACATGCGCATGATCGCGCAGCGGCGCTGTGGCCTCCGCCATCAATGCCGCAAGCTGGCGGTTGTTGTCGATCACTGGCGTGTCGGCAAACATGCGCAGCGTCTCGCGTGCCACAGCACACGCCAACGGGTTGCCGGTATAGCTGTGCGAGTGCAAAAAGGCGTTGAGCTTTTGGTACTCGTCATAAAACGCATCATAGATGCGCTGCGGAGCCAGAACCGCGGACAGCGGCAGGTAGCCGCCAGTCAGGCCCTTCGACAGGCACAGCAGATCCGGTGAGATGTTGGCCTGTTCACACGCGAACAATGTGCCGGTGCGGCCAAAGCCCACGGCAATTTCATCGGCGATCAGCAGCACGCCATATTCGGTGCAGGCGGTACGCAGCAGGGTCAGGTACACCGGGTGATACATGCGCATGTTGCCGGCGCATTGCACCAGCGGCTCAACGATCACTGCGGCCAATTCATCGGCATGGCGCTCAAGCATGGCGCGCATAGGTTCAAACAAACGTCGCGCACAAGCGGCGGCGTCTTCACCGGCTTCGCGCTGCCAAGCATCGGGTGAGGGGGCGATCAGCACGTCCATCAGCAGCGGCGCATACACTTCTTTATAGAGCGCCACGTTGCCCACAGCCAGGGCACCGAGTGTTTCGCCGTGATAACTGTTGGCTAGCGTCAGAAAGCGCCGCTTTGCCGGCCTGCCGCTATTGCGCCAGTAGTGATAGGCCATCTTGACGGCCACTTCGACGGCTGCCGAGCCGTTGTCGGCCAGAAAGCAGCGGTTGAGCCCGGGCGGCGCCACGGCGGTGAGCGCTTCGGCCAGTTCGATGGCCGGTTCATGCGTGAAGCCCGCGAAGATCACGTGCTCCAACTGCCCGACTTGCTCAATCAGCGCCGCGTTGAGTCGCGGGTTGGCATGGCCGAACAGGTTGACCCACCAGGAACTGATTGAGTCCAAGTAACGCTTGCCTTCGAAGTCCTCCAGCCAGACGCCTTCGCCGCGGCGTATCGGGATCATCGGCAGATTCGCCTCGTGATCCTTCATTTGCGTGCAGGGGTGCCAGACATGGGCCAGGTCGCGCCGCGCCAGTGCCGCGTTGGCCGATTTTTCGTCAACATTGAAACTCATGGGCGCTAGCCTACCGGACAGTGATTCCCTTGCGCGGCCGCGGGGGGCATCATCTGAGGTTGCGACGACAACACCCGCCAGATCGGGGGAGACGCCTGATGATCCGCACGACCCATGTCACTTTTGTCCTAGCCGCCGCCTTGCTGGTGGCCTGCGCGCCCAAGCCGTCCGCAGCACCGGCCGCCGGGCAGGTGGATCTGGCCCGCCTGCAGGGTGCAGACAGCGAACCTGACAACTGGCTGGCCAGCGGACGCGATCTGGGCAAGACGCACTATTCGCCATTACAGACCATCAACCGCGAGACGGTGGGCACGCTGGGTTTCGCTTGGGAATACCAGACCGGTACCAACCGCGGCATGCAAGCCACGCCGCTGGTGGTTGATGGCGTGATGTACGTCAGCGGCATGGGCGGTCGCGTGTATGCGCTGGATGCAGCCACCGGCGCTGCCAAATGGACTTTTGAGCCGCAGCAGGATTTGCGCAATGTGCGCGGTGCCTGCTGTGACATCGTCAATCGCGGCGTGGCGGTTTGGCAGGGCCGTGTGTATGTCGCGGGCTTCAGTGGCACGCTGTACGCGTTGGATGCACAGGACGGTCACATCGTCTGGCAGACCGACACGTTTCAGGATCGCAGCCGCGCCTACTCGATCACCGGTGCGCCGGTCATCGCCGGCAAGGTGGTGGTGATCGGTAACGGTGGTGCCGAATACGATTCGCGCGGTTACCTCAGTGGCTATGACCTTCAGACCGGCAAGCAGATGTGGCGTTTCTATACCGTGCCCGGCGATCCGTCCAAGCCGCAAGAGAGCAAGGCGCTGGAGGCGGCCCTGCCGACTTGGAAGGGCGACAAATGGTGGGAGCGCGGTGGCGGCGGCAATCCGTGGGACGCCATCAGCTATGACCCCGAAACCAATCTGGTGTATTTCGGTACGGCCAACGGTGCGCCTTGGAGTCGTGACCAGCGCAGCGCAGGCGAGGGTGACAACCTGTATCTGGCATCCATTGTGGCGGTCAACGCCGACACAGGCGACTACGCCTGGCACTACCAAACCACGCCCGGCGAGCGCTGGGACTATGACGCCACGCCACACATCATGCTGGCTACGCTCAAGCTCGGCGGTGCCGATCGCAAAGTGCTGATGCAGGCCAGCAAGAATGGCTTCTTCTATGTGCTGGATCGCAAGAGCGGCGAGCTGCTGTCGGCAGATCCGTTTGTCGCTACTACCTGGGCCAGCAAGGTCGATCTGAAGACCGGTCGTCCGGTGGAGAACACTGCGCTGGCCGACTACAGCAATGGCCCGAAGCTGCTGTTCCCGTCAGCCGTGGGCGGCCACAATTTCAATCCCATGTCACTGAGCCCGCGTACCGGGCTGGTGTACATCCCCAGCGTGCACAGCGGCATGGTGGTAGCCGAGAACCCGCTGCCGCCTCACAAGCGTGAGCGCATCGCCACTGGCGTGCAGGTGGCCTTCTCGGGGCAGCTGGCCGCGCCGCAATCGCTGCCGCCCTCAATGCGCAAGCTGACCGATCCGGCATTCCTCAAGACCCAGCCCGACATCGCGATGTCGGCTTCGCTCAAGGCCTGGGATCCAGTGAGCCGCAAGGTGGTCTGGGAGTTCAAGAACAGCTCGTTCATGGATCACGGCGGTGTGTTGTCCACTGCCGGTGGGCTGGTGGTGCAGGGTGGTCTGGATGGCAAGCTCAAGGTGCTCAACGATCAAACTGGCGAACTCATCAAAGAGATTGATGTGGGTACTGCGATGATCGCCGCACCCATGACCTATCGGGTCAACGGTGAGCAATACCTCGCCATCACTGCGGGCACCGGTGGTGGTGGCTGGAACTTCTGGTTCCCAGAGAACATCGCCTTCACCAATGGCAACGCCAATCGCATCCTGGCCTTCAAGCTTGGCGGGGGTGCTACACCCAAGCCTGAGCCGCTGCCGCCAGTGGCGCCTTTGCCCGAGCCGCCGGCACAGGTTGGTACGGCTTCTGATATCGCCGCCGGCGCCAAGCTCTTTGCAGCCAACTGCGGGTCTTGCCACGGTAATGCGCCGCGCTCGCCGGTGCCCGACTTGCGTCGCTCCGGCGTCGTACGCGATGGCGCGGCCTTCCAGCAGGTCGTGCGCGGCGGCAGCCTCACTGCCCGCGGCATGCCAGCGTGGGATGATCTGTTGACCGAAGCTGAGGTCACGCAGATACACGCTTATGTAGTGTCTACGGCGCGCGAAGGCTATGCCGCAGAGCAGAAGGCCAGCGCCAAACCTGCCGCGTCAAAGCGTGAGGGCGTTAGCCAAGGCCACCTGTGAAATTGATCCTGCCACCGGGCGTCAGTCGCGCCCGTTTTGATCAGGCGCTCAAGGCGTTCGCCTCGGTGGTAGGGCCGGAGTGGGTGCTCGCGACAGACGAAGATCGGGAGACCTACTTAGATGTGTATTCGCCAGGTCGTGATGCCAGTCATGCAGCCTCTGCTGCGGTGGCGCCAGCATCAGTAGAGCAAGTGCAGGCACTGCTCAAACTTGCTAACGAATACCGCATTCCGCTGTGGCCCATCAGTCGCGGCAAGAACTTTGGCTATGGAGGTGCGGCGCCGCGCATGGCGGGCACCGTGATGCTCGACATGGGTCGTATGAACCGCATCATCGAAGTCAACGATAAGCTTGGTTATTGCATCCTCGAGCCCGGCGTCGGCTTCTTTGATCTGTGGGAACACCTCAAGTCCAACAAGATCGCGCTGCAACTGGGCATCCCCGGCAATGGCTGGGGCAGCGTGGTCGGCAATGCGCTGGAGCGCGGCTTCAGTCCGGCAGGTGATCACAGCAACAACATCTGCGGCTTGGAAATTGTGCTGCCCAACGGCGAGGTGGTGCGTACCGGTATGGGCGCGATGGGTGATGGCAAAGCCTGGCCTCTGTTCAAGCATGGCTTCGGCCCGTCTTGGGATCAGATGGTGGTGCAAGGCAATCTGGCCATCGTCACCAAACTTTGTTTGTGGATGAAGCCGGCTGACGAGGCCGCCATCAGCATAGAGATCAAACTGCCCAAGCCGTCTGATCTGCAATGGTATGTCGAAGCGCTGGCGCCGCTGCGTTTGCAGGGCGTGATCGACGGACTGGTACGCCTGACCAGTTATCAATCGTCGGCCACCGTGCCCACACTGCGCAACCAGTGGTATCAGGGCACAGATTCGATCCCCGATGATGTCATCGCGCAGATGATGCAGCGCATGAATGTGGGCTGGTGGAACGGGCCGCTGCGGCTGGCTGGTTTTAGTGATGTGTGTGAGGCCAATCTCAAACGTGTGCTCGACCGGTTGGCAAAGTTCACCAAACAAGAGTTTCCGGTCACCCGCATGCGCGGCGATGCACAAGCAGGCCCCACCACCTATCCGCTGCAGATGGTCAACTGGTATGGCGGCCGCGGCGGGCATATCGGCTATTCACCGGTCATGCCAGCAGATCCAAAACTGGTACAAGAGCAGTTCGAGCGCACGCGCCGGCGCTATCAGCAGTTCGGCCTCGATTATTCCGGCACGTTTTATATTGACGGTCGCGCGGCTACTAACGTGAACCTCATCCTGTACAGCAAGGACGATGAAGAGCAGAAGCAGCGCGTGCGGCAGCTGTTTGAGGCGCTCATCAAAGACGCCCGCGAGCAGGGTTATGGCGAGTACCGCACGCATCTTTCTTATATGGACGATGTCGCTGCCACGTATGACTTCAACCGCAATGCCTTGCTCAGGCTCAACGAGCGCGTAAAAGATGCGATTGATCCCAACGGCATCATCGCCCCTGGCCGCAATGGCATCTGGCCCAAGGCCTATCGCGCGCATCGGGGTGTGTTGTGAAGCAACTGCTGGTGTTGCTGGCGCTGGCACTGGCACTGCCGGTTGCCGGCTGGGCTGATGAGCTCACCGCACAGCAGTCAGCGGGCCAGAAGGTGTTCGCGCACCGTTGCGGCATGTGCCATCGCGAAGGCGGCACCGGCACGTTTGTGTTGGCGAGACGTTTAGGCGCAGCGCAGTCGCTGCTCGAGCAGCGCACCGACCTTAAGCCCGAGTACATCCGCTATGTGGTGCGTTGGGGACTGGTGAACATGCCGCGGCTATCGCGCGTCGAAGTGCCCGACCCCGACATGAACCAACTGGTTGCCTACCTGACGCGACCCCGGCCTGCTGCCACACCGTGAGCGGCGGTATGCAATTACACGTTGCCACTGGTCTGCTGACTGGCGTGCGCCAGGTGTTGAGTCACCATCACGACGAGCGACCGGCAGGTCAGCAGCCGGAGCTGGTGGTTATTCATGGCA
>JAPLSH010000002.1:12149-27744 GCA_026398735.1 Pseudomonadota bacterium
GCTTGCCCCCGGGTCAGTACGGCGGACCGGGTGTAGAGCAGCTCTTTACCGGCAACCTGCGCGCCGAAGACCATCCTTACTACGCCGGTATCGCATCGGCGCGTGTGTCAGCGCATCTGTTTATCCGCCGCGACGGCGAGGTGGTGCAGTTCGTGCCGCTACACCGGCGTGCCTGGCATGCGGGCGTCTCCAGCTACGCGGGTCGCGCAGCGTGTAATGATTTCTCGATCGGCATCGAACTGGAAGGCACGGACGAAGACCCCTACGACGACGCGCAGTATCTTGCGCTGGCGGCCGTGCTGCGGCTGCTGCGCAAGGAGTGGCCGGTGCTCAGCGGACCACAGGTGGTCGGCCACAGTGACATTGCGCCGGGACGCAAGAGTGATCCGGGTCCGGTTTTTGATTGGCAGCGATTGCGTACACTACTAATGCACGTTGCTTGACCGTATGGCTTCATGCCGCCAACCTTAACGCACTGCATTTTCTGCCATACCCAAGGATTTACCCATGAAACTCAGCAATACCTTTGCACTGGTGGCAGCGCTGTTTGCCCTGTCCGCCGGCGTCGCTCGCGCCGCGGACACTGATGCCGATACCATCAAGTTGTTCAAAGATGCTGGCGAAAGCGCCAAGTACTTTGATCAAAGCTTCGGCTATGCAGTGTTTCCGACCATCGGCAAGGGTGGCATCGGCATTGGCGGGGCCTATGGCAAGGGCAACGTCTACGAGCGTGGCAAACACATCGGCACAGTGTCGATGAGCCAGCTGAGCGTGGGATTTCAGTTGGGTGGCCAGGCCTACAGCCAGATCATCTTCTTCGAAGACCGTCGCGCGCTGGATGAATTCACCGATGGCAACTTCGAGTTCGGTGCGGGCGTTGGCGCCATTGCCATCACGGCAGCCGCGTCAGCCAGTGCTACCACTACCGGTGCCGGCACGGGTGTCAGCGGCGGCAAAAAAGACGCCACCACCACCAGCGGCGGCTACTACAAGGGCATGACAGTGTTCACCATCGCCAAGGGTGGCCTGATGTACGAAGTCTCTGTCGCCGGTCAGAAGTTTCGTTACAAAGCGCTCAAGCGCTGATTTGCGCTAAGGCGCGGCAGGTTTAACTGCCTGTCGCGTCGTCAAATCGCTTACGGTTCCACATGACTTCGCTGCCCTGCTCGTGCCGCGCCAGCGTGCGCGACAACACGAACAGCAGATCCGACAGCCGGTTCAAATAGATCACTAGCGTTTGGCTGACCACTTCGCCTTCGGTCTTGGCCAACGTCCAGCAGCGGCGTTCTGTGCGACGCGCGACGGTGCGCGCCACATGGCAATGGGCGGCGGCCTGTCCGCCACCCGGCAAGATAAATTCTTTTAGCGTGGGCAGGTCACTGTTGAACTGCTCCACATCGGCTTCCAGTTGCGCTACGTGCGCATCAGTCACCATGGAATAGCCGGGCACTGCCAGCTCGCCGCCCAGATCAAACAAATCATGCTGAACGCGCGACAGGCAGTGACTGATGTCCGCTGCCAGTGCCGGTGTGGCCAGAATCACACCGATGAAGCTGTTGAGCTCATCGACGCAACCCACGGCCTCGATGCGTGGTGAGTCTTTGGCTATGCGGCTGCCGTCGCCCAGGCCGGTGCTGCCTTCGTCGCCGGTACGCGTAATGATCTTGCTGAGTCTGTTGCCCATGATGTGTTGCCTGGCTGGTCCGGTAAGACTTCAGCGATTGAGAAGGTTGGCGGGGGAGTACTGGTCGGTCAGCACACGAGCTTTCACATCCCAGTCCACTTGAGTATTAAACATTTTCAAAAGTGACGGCGTGTCTGCGCCGTAAGGCAGCAGCGCGGCCGAGTACTTGGCCGCGCGGGCAGCCAGTTCCTGTTGCGTCGGCAGGCCGCCCAAGCGCGTGACGATTACTCGGTTCTCGCGCTTTAGATTATAGAAAGTGCCGAACACGCTGGCGTAAGTTGTCGACTCATGGTCATACAGCCGGCTGCTCGAAAACGTGTTGGCCACCAGCACGCCCTGCGGGGCCAGCAGCGCTTTGACTTCCAGCAAGAACTCGCGCGTCAGCAGGTGCTCTGGGATGTACTCATGGTCAAACGCATCCAGCAGGATCACGTCATATTGCTTGCCTTCCCGGCCGGCACGTTTGACGAACACCCTGCCGTCGATCTCGGTCACACGTACCGGTGGCGTATCAACGAAATCGAAGAAACGTTTGGCTACTCGCGTGACGGCGGGATCAATCTCGACGACTTCCACCTCAGTACTAGGCGACAGCTTGCGCAGTGCAGTGGCTATCGAGCCGCCGCCTAGACCGATGATCAGCACGCGCCGCGGATCTGCGCTGGCAAACAGGGTGCCGGCCAGCATCATGCGTGTGTAGTTGAGTGCGAAGTGGTCCGGATTGCGCGGATCTATGCACGACTGGCGCCCGATGCGGCATTGGCGCGTGAAGCACATGCAGCGCAGACCATCCTCTTCGTATACCAGCACTTCCCGGTACAGCGAGCGTTCGGAATGTGTCAGCTTCATTTGCGCCTGTGCACTGCCGTGCACTAGCCCCAATGCCAACAGCGCCAACAGCGCCAAACTACGAATCGTCTTCACCTCATCTCCTCCGGGCCAGCAGGCCCACGCCGGCCAGCACGGCCGATATCGCTGCAAGAGACAGCAGGATTGAGTTCACCTCGAACCACAACACCAGATAAAACGAAGTCAGTATCGTTCCGGTGGCACTGCCGAAGGTCGACACGAAGAACAACTGGCCAGCGCGTCGCCCTGATGTTTGGTCATCGACCACCAGCAGGCGCACGCAGTACGGCGAGACCATGCCTGAGAAGAATGTGGGCACGAAGAACAACAGCGCAGCCGCAGCCAATGAACCAAATCGCGGGTCGGGTATCGCCTGTGCCAACAGTTCCAGCGGCTCACCGGCCAGCGGCAGCACAGGCAGTGAGGTCAGTGCCGCAGCCAGCAGTAACAGCGACAACCGCGCCATGCTGGGCTGGTGTAGCGACCAGCGGCCACCTGCCAGATAGCCCAGCGATAGCGCCAACATGAACACGCTGATGATGGCGCCCCATACATAAATGCTGCTGCCGAAGTTGGGTGCCAGCAAGCGCCCGCCCAACAGCTCTATACCCATCACAAAAAAGCCGGACCACAACGCGATGACATAGCACAGCGTTCGCAGGCTGCGCGGCAATTGCTCGACGGTATTCATTAGGGTTGCAGCCTTGTGGTGCGCCACGGGCTGCATTGCACAGCGCCATCTGGCAGTTGTTGCAGCTCGCGCGTCCAGCGCGCGCGGTCGTGGATACGCGCATCGCCTTCCGTCCACAGCTCTACGGCAGATACCCACAATACATACCCACCCCAATGCGGTGGGCGTGTCATCGCTTGTGGCCCGCTGCCCGGCGCTGCGCCAAAGCGCGTCGTCACTGCATCGAGCTTGGCAACCAGTGCTGTACGTGAGGCGATGGGTTGGCTTTGATCGCTAGCATGCGCACCCAGTTGGCTGGCCCAAGGCCGCGACGCAAAGTAACTGTCGCTGTCAGCGGGGCTGACGCGTTGCACCAAACCTTCTATACGCAGTTGGCGATGGCTGTGATCCCAATGAAACACCAGCGCAGCGCGCGAATTAGCAGATAGCGCCTGACCCTTGCGCGAATGGTAGTTGCTGACAAAGCGCACTAGGCCCGGCTGGGGCTCGATGCCTTTGCACAGCACTACGCGCGCAGACGGAGCGCCGTCTGCATCGACGGTAGCCAGCACCATTGCATTGGGGTTGGGCTGATCTTTGCTTTGCAAAGCCCGGGCGAGCCAGTCGGCCGCCAGGATCAGCGGCTCTGCCGGAAGGGGGTCGGGGAGTGTGTCGTTAAGTGGCATGCCGGCATCTTAGCCGCTTGGCCGTTCAGTGGTCATTCACTGCTGGGGGTACAGCATCAATCACAGATTCATCAGTAAGGGGTTCGTCATGAAGCGTTCGATCCTGCTGTTGGCAGCTGGGCTGCCGTTTGCCGCTCCGGTTCTGTCCCACGATCAGGGCCGCTGGCATGATGATCGGCGTCAGTCTTGGCCGGAGCAGCGTCAGGAATGGCGCAGCGATCGCGGCGACCGACGTGGCCATTGGGAGCGTCGGTACGGCTGGAATGCCTACCAACCCGTGCCGTCCTGGCACTCACCGCCGCCTCCGCCGCGTGGCTATGCCTGGGATCCTTGGCGCCGAGGCTATGTTTGGGTGGCCCCGGGCTATCCCGCACCCGGTTGGGGCTTCTTTATTCCTTTGCGCTGAACACCGGCCAAACAACGCGGCGCTTGCTACTGGGCGACGCGGTCGATACAACGGTGCCCGGGCGGATTCGCCCGGGTAGCGTTGCACGAGGCCTTCATGACGCTTGACGAATTGCGCGGCCAGCTCGATGAGTTGGACGGACAGCTGCTGGAACTGATTGCGCGCCGTCAGGCCGCCAGCCGTGAAATCGCGGCTGCCAAGCGCGCCACCGGTAAAGGCACGCGTGATTATGCCCGCGAGCGCGAGGTCATTCTTGGCGTGCGGGCCCGGGCCGAAGCGCTGGGTCTGCCCGGCGAATTGGCCGAAGACGTGCTGCGGCTGCTGATCCGCTCTTCACTCACCACACAGGAGCAGGCCCGCGTTGCAGCACAGGGTGCCGGTGGCGGCCGGCGCGCGCTGGTCATCGGTGGTGCCGGAAAAATGGGCGGCTGGTTTGTGCAGTTCTTGGCGTCGCAGGGCTTTGCCGTGCAGGTGGCCGATCCCGGTGGCGCTGCACCGGGTATCCCGGTGGTTGCTGACTGGCACAGCTTGGCTGACCTCGACAGCTATGACTTCATCGTGGTGGCTACCCCGTTGGGTATGAGCGGCGGCATTCTGAGTGAGCTGGCGCTGCGGCGCCCGCGCGGCGTGGTGTTCGATCTGGGCTCGCTCAAGTCCCCGCTGCGCGGCGGCCTCAATGCCCTCAAAGCAGCCGGTGTCAAAGTCACATCCTTGCACCCAATGTTCGGCCCCAGTACCGAACTGTTATCAGACCGACACGTCATCTTTGTTGATATGGGTTCGCCCGAAGCGCTGGACGCAGCGCGTGGTCTGTTCTCTGCCACCATGGCCGAGCAGGTGGTGATGGGGCTCGATGAACATGATCGACTGATCGCTTACGTGCTGGGCCTGTCGCATGCGCTCAACATCGCTTTTTTCACAGCCCTGGCTGAAAGCGGCGAGGCCGCACCGCGTCTGGCCAAGCTCTCCAGCACCACCTTTGATGCGCAGCTGGACGTGGCTGCAGCAGTATCCGAAGAGAGCCCGGCCCTCTATTTCGAGATTCAGTCGCTCAATGATTACGGTGCCGAATCTCTGGAAGCGCTGGCCAAAGCAGTCGATCGGTTGCGCACCGCAGTACTGACGCGCAACTACACCCAGTTTGAGCATTTGATGCAGCAGGGCTTTGACTATCTCAAGGGTCGCCGTGAGGTTGTCCAGCGTCGTGCTTGAGGCATGGTCTGCGCGGGCGTAAAACAAACTCATGACTGATGTAATCGACCGTGATGGTTTTCGCGCCAATGTCGGCATTGTGTTGATGGATGGCCGCCGCCAGCTGTTCATCGGTCGGCGTGCCGGTGGCAAGGGATGGCAGTTTCCGCAAGGCGGCGTGCTGCACGGCGAGACTCCCGAACAGGCGCTGTATCGCGAACTCGGCGAAGAGATTGGTCTGGGCCCCGACGATGTGGACCTAGTGGGGCAAACAGAACGCTGGCTGCGCTATAGGCTGCCGGCGCGCTATGTGCGGCGCGACAGCCTGCCGTTGTGTATCGGCCAAAAGCAGCGCTGGTTTCTATTGCAGTTGCGTCGCGAGACGTCAGAGTTTCGCTTCGACACCACCGGCACACCTGAGTTCGATCGTTGGCGCTGGGTCGATTACTGGCAACCAGTGCGCGAGGTGATTTACTTCAAGCGGCCGGTGTACGTGCGGGCGCTGCAAGAGCTGGCGCCCATGGCTTGTCCCGATGGCGTGCCGCCTTATCCAGTCTGGTGGGCGCAGCGCAATGCTGCCAGCGGCCGCAGTCGCGTCCGCGCACCGACCGTCGGCGGAGCGTCCTGACGCTGGGCAAGCGCTCGGCAGTCTTGATGGCACTGCTGCTGGTGGTCTTATCGGCTGGCGCAGGCTATGCCGTGGGCCGCTATCGAGCAGATGCTCAGACCGCGGCGCTCAGTGCTTTACAGGCACGGTACGAGACGGCTCAGGCCGGGCTTGTTCAGAGTCAGGCGCGTGAAGCACTCAATCTGTCCGAGCGCAGTGCGCTCAGCGCCGAGCGCGCCGAATCAGCGCGATTGCTGGCACAGGCGCAGGCCCAGCTGGCCCGTGAGTCTCAGGATGCGGCGTTCTTCCGGGCTATCGCCACAGCCGGCGGCGATTCGCCCGTCACTATTCAGCGGCTGCGAATTCGAACATTGACGCTGCCGCGGCGCTATCGACTGGCCCTGGTGCTGGCGCGTCCTGTCGGGCGCGAGGATGTCGTCACGGGCACCGGCAGCTTGCAGCTGGAGGGCGCTAGCGGTGGCCGGCCTGCCAAACTCGCTCTTGCGCAGGTTTCGGTCGATAAAAGTGCCAAATGGGGCTTTAATTACCGCAATATGCAGGCTATTGAGATTGATATTGAATTGCCTCAAAGCTTTGTACCCGAGCGGCTGAGTATCGAGCTGTCGCCGGCGCGCGCGGGCGCAGCCGGTTTGAGGCAGGCTTTTCTGTGGCAACCCAGTCCACTTTAAGCGCCTGCCGATAGACCGCGTCCGGTACAGCCCTTACACTGAAATTCATGCTGTTTTAACAGTTGAGATACTCACATGAACGCCGAATCCAACCTCTCGCCGGACGCCGCGTACGATGCGGATCCGTTGCTGTTCACTGACGCTGCAGCCAGCAAGGTTGGCGCTCTCATTGAGGCCGATGGCAATCCGGCTCTGATGCTGCGTGTTTCCGTACAGGGTGGCGGCTGCTCGGGTCTGCGTTACGACTTCGCTTTCGAAGAGTCGCTTCAAGACGATGACACCGTCGTGCAAAAGCACGGCGTCAAGCTGCTGGTCGATCCGGTCAGCCTGCAATACCTCACAGGTTCAGAGATTGACTACCGCGAGGGTCTTGAGGGAGCGCAGTTCGTGATCCGTAATCCGAACGCCACCACAACCTGCGGCTGCGGCTCCTCTTTCGCAGCTTGAGCCCGGTCCCGACGCGCGCGCCAGAGGTCCTGGCCGCCGTAGATCTCGGTTCCAACACCTTCCACATGGTGGTTGCCCGTCATGTTGACGGGCACTTGGTCATCATCGATCGCTTGCGTGAAATGGTGCGACTGGCCGAAGGCGTGGATGAACAAGGGCGTCTTGATAAGGCCGTCGCTGCGCGTGCTTTAGCCTGTCTGCAGCGCTTCGGGCAGCGCCTGGCCGATATGCATGCTGACAGCGTGCGCGTGGTGGGCACCAATGCTCTGCGTCGTGCCCGACGCAAGCAGGCTTTCCTCGAGCGTGCGCGCGAGGCTATTGGCCATCCCATCGAAATCGTCGCCGGCCGCGAGGAAGCGCGCCTTATCTATTCAGGCGTGGCGCATACGTCGCCGCTCGATAGTGGTCGGCGCTTGGTGGTCGACATCGGTGGAGGAAGCACCGAGCTGATCATCGGTCAGGGGCTTGAACCGCTGGAATTGGAAAGCATCGACCTGGGCTGCGTCTCACTCAGCGAAGCTTATTTTCGTGATGGAAAGCTCTCCGCCAAGCGGTTTGAGCGCGCGCGCATTGCCGCGCGGCAAGGCTTGGAGCCGGTGCAGCAGGTGTTTCGTGCCCGCGGCTGGGACACCGCTGCCGGCAGTTCCGGTACTGTACGTGCCATTCAAGAAGCATTGCGCGAGATGGATCCGCAGTGCACTGCCATTACGCTACCTGGGCTGGAGCAGTGCATCGAACTGTTAGCGCGAGCAGGTGCCGCACGCGCAATCCCTCTTCTGACGGTCACCGATGATCGCCGCCAGGCGTTTGCCGGCGGATTGGTGATCCTTACCGAGGTCTTTGCTCAGTTGGGCATTCGCCAGATGCGCGTAGCCGACGGTGCGATGCGCGAGGGCTTGCTCTACGACATGATGGGTCGCTATACGGCCGAGGATGCCCGCGAGCGCACGGTGCGTTCGATGCAGCAGCGGTATCACGTGGATCTGCAGCAGGCAGCGCGCGTTGAACAGACTGCCCTGGGCTTTCTGGCGCAGGTGCGCGATGAATGGCAATTACAGGATCCGTTGGCCGAGTTGGCGCTGAGCTGGGCCGCGCGTCTACACGAGATCGGTCTGGATGTTGCCCACAGTGGTTATCACCGGCACGGCGCCTACCTGCTCGAAAACGGCGATATGCCTGGTTTCGCTAGAGAGGAGCAGCTGTTGCTGGCTCGGGTGGTTGGTGCGCATCGCCGTAAACTGGTGCTGGAAGGCGTCGAAGACTTGATTCCGCCTTGGGATCAGCTGGCCGTGCGCTTGATGATGTTGTTGCGCTTGGCAGTGTTGCTGCACCGCGATCGCAGTGGGTTGCCGCTGCCCGGCATTACGCTACAACCCAAGGGCAGGGTGCTCGAGTTGCAGTTCAAGCTGCGCTCTTTGCGGGATCATCCCTTGACGTCGGCGGATCTGCAGCAGGAAGTCGAATATCTCGACGGCCAAGGTCTGCGCCTGCGCATCTTTACGTCATAGCCGCGCTGGCGTAACGCTCCAACAGCACCTGTTGTGCGCTGATGCGCCCTTGGCCAGGCGCAGATACGCGACGATAATGGCCATCGGCATGCAGCAGCCAAGCCTGCTGATCGTCCTGCAGATACAACTCCAGATCTGCAAGCACACTGTCGCGCAAGGCCGTATCCAGCAGTGGGAACGCCACTTCGACACGCCGGAAGAAGTTGCGCTCCATCAAGTCCGCGCTCGAGCAGTACACCTGTGGCGTGCCGTCATTGCCGAAGCAGTAGACGCGCGGATGCTCCAGAAACCTACCGATCACCGACCGCACGCGGATATTTTCCGACACTCCGGCAATACCCGGACGCAGACAGCAGATGCCGCGAACTATCAAGTCGATTTGCACGCCCGCGCCTGAAGCCCGATACAGCGCGAGAATTACCTGAGCATCTACCAGCGCATTCATACGGGCAATAATGCGGCCGGGACGACCGCTGCGCGCCAATTCAGCTTCGCGCTCAATGCGCTTGATGATTCCTTCGTGCAGCGTGAACGGGGACTGCAGCAGTTGGCGCAGCTGCGGCGTGCGCGTCAAGCTGGTCAGCTGTAGAAAAATCTCATGTACATCGGCGCCGATCT
The DNA here is from genome assembly GCA_026398735.1 of Pseudomonadota bacterium. Classification (GTDB taxonomy): domain Bacteria; phylum Pseudomonadota; class Gammaproteobacteria; order Steroidobacterales; family Steroidobacteraceae; genus ZC4RG30. Next base: position 21,505 of record JAPLSH010000002.1, read on the forward strand.
GCGGATCGCATGTGAACAAACCGTAATCGGTGTAGGTGCGCGCCGTGCGCGGATGATAGTTGCCCGTACCCAAGTGGCAATAGCGGCGTAGTCCGCTAGTCTCACGACGTACCACCATCAGTAGCTTGGCGTGAGTCTTATAGCCGACGACGCCATACATCACGTGCGCCCCGGCTTCCTGCAGACGCTCAGACAACTGAATGTTGGCCTCTTCATCAAACCGCGCACGCAGCTCAACGATCACAGTGACGTCTTTGCCTGCGTGCGCTGCCGCGACTAATGCATCGCCAATGGGTGAATCGCCGCCGGTGCGGTACAGCGTCTGCTTGATCGCCAGCACATCCGGATCCGCTGCAGCCTGACGCAGCAGATCCAATACCGGGTTGAAACTTTGAAACGGATGTTGCAGCAGTAAATCGCCTTGCTGTATGGCGCTGAACAGATTTGCCCCGTCGTGCAAGCGCGCATGGGCTGCGGGCGTGAATGCAGGAAACAGTAGATCCGGCCGAGCTGCCAACTCGCACAGGGCTGACAGCCGGTTCAGGTTCACTGGCCCTTGTACTTCATGATGATCGGCACTACTGAGCGCAAATTGTTCGAGCAAAAACTGCGTGACCTCTGCCGGGCAGTCTTGCACCGTCTCCAATCTGACTGCTGCGCCATAGCGCCGGTGCGCCAACTCACCCTCCAGGGCACGACGCAGATCGTCTACTTCTTCATCGTCCACGAACAGATCGCTGTTACGCGTGACGCGAAACTGATGGCAGCTACGCACGTGCACGCCGGCAAACAGCTGCTCAACAAACGCTTCAACTATCGTAGACAGCAGCACATAGCCGCCGCCCAGCGCTGCGGGCAATGCCACGACACGCGGCAAGGATCGCGGGGCCTGAACTACCGCCAGATCGCTGTCGCGTCCGAAGGCGTCTTTGCCAGCCAACTGCACGATGAAGTTCAGACTCTTGTTCTGAATCCTTGGAAATGGCCGCGCCGGATCCAGTCCCAGCGGACTGAGCACCGGCTCCACCTGATCATGAAAGTGAGCCTGCAGGAAAGTCTGCTGCTCGATCGTCCAGTCATCGGCTTGCAGCAGCCTTATGCCGGCTGCCTCCAGTTCCGGTAGCAGCTGCTCATTGAGGCAGGCGTACTGTTCATGCACCAGCGCCAGCGCCGCGGCATGAATGGCTTCCAGTTGCACATGTACCGACATCTGCTCCGGGCCAACTGCCAGAAGCGGCAAATCCTGCAGTTGCTTGAGTCCTGCAACGCGAATTTCAAAGAATTCGTCGAGGTTGTTGCACGAGATGCACAGGAAGCGCAGTCGCTCCAGCAGCGGCAATGTGCTGTCCTGAGCCTGCGCCAAGACACGCTGATTGAACGCCAGAAACGACAGTTCCCGGTTGGTGAAATGCTGCGGCGCTTCTAACGGTAGGGGTTTCACCCTTCTAGTCTGCTCTCTATCTATATCGATTTCGTGACAGATCCAGCATAGATGGCGCCCAGCGGCCGGGGACCTTTGGCACCTGTGACAGACGGCAGATTTCCTGCTGCACCCAGCAGGCGCTGATGCGCCAGCCAGGCGAAGGCTGCCGCTTCCACCTGCAAAGGAGCCAGTCCCAAGGCATCGCTGGTCTGCACCAGCAACTCCGGCAGGCAGGCGCGCAGGCGGTGCAGCAGCTGGGTATTGAATGCACCTCCACCGCAGACCACCACGTCAGTTGCACCAGCGGCCCATGACAGGATCGCTGCCGCAATGCTGCGGGCGGTGAACTCACACAGCGTCGCTTGGACATCCGCCACGGTGAGTTGCTGCCCCAAGCTGTCAAGCTGGGCGTCTAGCCAGCTCAGATGAAACAGCTCGCGCCCCGTGCTCTTGGGCGGCTGCCGCTGCAGATAGGGCTCCGCGAGCAAGATGCCAAGAAGCGGCTCGCAAACCATGCCAGTGCAAGCCAGTGCTCCGCCCTTGTCAAAAGCCTGATCAAAGTGTCGCTGCATCCAGCCATCCATCAGGCAATTTCCAGCGCCCGTATCGAAACCCAAAATGGGCCCTGAAACCGGTAGGACCGTGATATTGGCTATGCCGCCGATGTTCACTACGACGCGTGTTTTGCCTACAGCGCCGAACACTGCCGAATGAAAAGCTGGCACCAGTGGCGCACCTTCGCCGCCGGCAGCTACGTCACGGCGTCTGAAATCGGCAACTACATCGATGCCCGTGCGCTCTGCGATCACGTTTGGATCGCCAATTTGCAGCGTAAAAGGCGCAGCGCCATGCGGTTGGTGGCGCACTGTTTGCCCGTGACTGCCGATGGCCCGTATCTGCGCCGTTGCCAGTCCGCAGTGCTTTTGCAGCGCCAGTGCAGCCTGAGCAAAAGCCTCGCCAACTAACGTATCGAGTTCGCCCAGTTCATTGATGCCGAGCAGGTGCGGCTGCTCAATCGCTGCGCGCAGTCTGACCAGCAGTTGCGGCTCATAATCCTGATGTCTCACATCGGAGATGCGCCAGCCGCTGTCACTCTGCTGCAAAAGCACTGCATCAATGCCATCTAGGCTGGTGCCGGACATCAGTCCGATATAGCTGCTCATGACTGCCGGTGTCAGCGCTTGCCAACAGGCTGCGCGGGGGCTGGGGCTGGTGTCGCGACTTGCGGGACAAGCGTTGCCGGTGGTTCATCCAAGCTGGTCAGCATCGGCACGGCCTTGGCATTAAAGTCTGCGCGCAGCGCCGCATCTATTGGTGGTGCCGGCTCTGCTTGGGTTGCGGTGGTTGGGTTGCGCGCTTGGCCGCGTACCAAAAACTCAAAGTGCAGATGGGGGCCGGTGGCCAAGCCCGACATGCCCACGTAGCCGATCACTTCACCCTGACTCACTCGATCACCCGCGCGCACCGAGACGGCAAATCGAGACAAGTGGCCGTAGCGCGTCACGATTTGTCCGGCATGGGCGATCTCCAGCACGTTGCCGTAGCCGCCTTTTTGACCGCGGAAGGAAATGCGTCCGTCGCCTGCTGCGCGCACTGGGGTGCCGGAAGGTGCGGCATAGTCGACACCTTTATGTGCTCGGATCAGATTGAGTATCGGGTGCTTACGTCCATTGCTGAAGACCGAGCTGATTCGCGAGAATTCGACTGGCGCTTTGAGAAAAGCCTTGCGCAGACTGCGTCCATCACGCGAGAAATAGCCGGTTTTTCCGTCTGGTCCCACGTAGCGGATTGCTTCATAGGTTTTACCCTGATTGATGAAGCGTGCGGCAAGAATGGCGCCATCGCCGATTCGCTCACCGTTTTCGCGTCGCAACTGTTCGTAGGTGACGGCAAAGCTGTCGCCCTGGCGCAGATCCATCACAAAGTCGATATCCCAGGCAAACAGATCCGCCAGAGCCAAAGTCGTTTTGTCGCGAAGCCCTGCGCTTGCTGCTGCTTCAAACAGCGAAGAGCGAATCGTTCCGCGCGCAGTGGTGATAGTCCGCGAAAGCGGTGTTTGCTGCACATTGGCAACAAACCCAGAGTCTTCGTCGCGTTGTACCTGAAGAGTCTCGGTGGGCGACAGTTGGCGCTCCAGGCCGATCAGAGCGCCATCTTTATGATGCAGCGTCAGCCTCTCGCCGGGCTTGAGGCGATCGAGCATCAGGCGCACGTTGCGAATGCCGCGCAGTTCCTGCAGGTCTGCTACCGATAGCTCCAAGCGACGGAAGATCTGGTCGAGTGTGTCGTTGCGTCGCACGATGACTTCAATGCGCGACAAGCCCGCCTCGGCGGCGTTCACAGCAGCACCTACCGCAGCCGATGAAGCAGGCTGGATCGCCGGTTGCATCACCCGAAATGCGGCCTCTGCCATATGCAGAGCCGGATCCTCGCTGTCGGTGGCTACCAACGCCGCCCAACCTACAGCCATACAGCCGAGCACCTGCAGCGCTCTGATTCGCAACAGTGTCCGCAGGGGCCGTGGGGTATGGAGCGGGGGGCTGTGCATCACTGCTGCCTACTTATCCTTCAATGAGGCCGCCGGGATCGGTGACCGTACCCGACTGGCGCATGATGGGCAATCGACCCGATCCTTAAGGCGCGACTTCGCGTGTTGCAGCGGTTATTCTCTGTGACGACGCAGTCCGCGCGAAACAGCGATGTCCGCCCTAGGGCGCGGGGCGTATAGCCCCCATGACCGATACATCCGCTGTCCCGTCATTTCCCATCGAAGGCCCGCTGGCGGAGCAATTGGCCGAATTGCGCCGTGGCGCGCAAGAGATCCTTACCGAAGCCGATCTGGTCAAGAAGCTCTCCCGCGGCAAACCACTGGTGGTCAAGGCAGGCTTCGATCCCACCGCTCCCGATCTGCATCTGGGTCATACAGTGCTCATCAACAAGATGCGCCAGTTCCAGCAGTACGGACATGAGGTGGTATTTCTCATCGGTGATTTCACCGGAATGATCGGTGATCCCACTGGCCGCAACGCCACACGGCCACGACTCACACCCGAAGCGATCCAAGAAAACGCACGCACCTACCAGACGCAGGTTTTCAAGATCCTTGATGCCGAGCGCACGCGTGTGGACTTCAATTCGCGTTGGTTTGGCGCGATGCCCGCCGCTGGCCTTATCGAAATAGCGGCGCGCCATACGGTTGCGCGCATGCTGGAGCGCGACGATTTCACCAAGCGTTTTCGCGCCAATCAGCCCATTGCGCTGCACGAATTCCTGTACCCGCTTGTGCAGGGCTATGACTCTGTCGCACTAAAAGCAGATGTGGAGTTGGGCGGCACAGACCAGAAATTCAATTTGCTGGTTGGTCGTCAACTTCAAGAGCACTACGGACAAGAGCCGCAGGTAGTCATCACGGTGCCGCTGCTCGAGGGTCTTGATGGCGTCAACAAGATGTCCAAGTCCCTGGGCAACTACATCGGCATTGCCGAAGACCCCCAGACAATCTTCGGCAAAGTGATGAGCATCTCCGACACATTGATGTGGCGCTACTTTGAGTTGCTCAGCTTCCGACCGCTGGGTGATATCGCTGTACTGCGCAGGGCGGCCGAAGAAGGCCGCAACCCACGCGACATCAAGTTCGAACTGGCTGTTGAACTGGTTGCCCGATTCCATGACATGAAAGCTGCCAAGCAGGCACAGGAAGACTTCATCGCGCGCTTTGCCCAGAAGGCGCTGCCTGACGATCTGCCGTTGCAGCACTTGCAGGCCACTGATGTCAGCGGCCTGCGGCTGGCCAATGCCCTTAAGGACGCAGGCTTAGTCGCCAGCAATTCCGAAGCCGGCCGAAAGCTGGCAGAGGGCGCCGTACGTATTGACGGCAACAAGGTGTCCGACCGTGAACAGCGTTTGGTGCCCGGCCCGGAGTACATCCTGCAGCTGGGCCCGCGCAGGTTCGCCCGCGTCAGCATTACACCGGCCAGCTGACACATCGGAGCGTGGATTGCGATACGCGGCGTGTCGTAGTCCCAACGACCTGTTTGGCGGGCGGTGATATACCCGCCCTGCGGCTGTCGTGAAGGCTGTTTGCCAAGGCCCGCTACAGCAGTAGGACCCAAGGACCTAATCGCTGCTTGCAGCGCCATAGCGACCAGGCTGCAGCACCCTGCGCAAATGTCCCGTAACCCTTTGTTTATTTAATATTTTTTTGACGCTGAAATTTATTTGCAACGATGCGTTGACAGGTTCTCTTGGCTGGCTATACTGCGCGCCCTTCCCAAGGGAATGACGGCACCGAAAGGCGCCTCTGACCGGAGGAAGAAAAAAAGGGTTGACGAAGTAAATGCTCCGGCTATACTTCGCGCCCCTACCAAACACCTAGTGTGTTTGGTCACCCGGCCCAAGCGACCGGGAAGCTTTTTAAAAATTTGGCAGGTAATTTGTGTGGGGACTCGCGTCAATGCGCTTTGTGCAGATGACCGAGTGACCAAATAAAGTCCAGCAATGGGTTTTGTGTTCACTCTTTTTAGTTGAAGTTCAAATCCTTCAAGTGAAGAGTTTGATCCTGGCTCAGATTGAACGCTGGCGGCGTGCTTAACACATGCAAGTCGAGCGGTAACGCGGGGCAACCTGGCGACGAGCGGCGAACGGGTGAGTAATGCTTTGGAATCTGCCTGTTAGTGGGGAATAACTCGGGGAAACTCGAGCTAATACCGCATACCCTCTACTGATCGCATGGTCGGTAGAGGAAAGATTTATCGCTTCAGGAGGGTCTCGCGGCCTATCAGCTTGTTGGTGGGGTAATGGCCTACCAAGGCAACGAC
>JAPLSH010000021.1 GCA_026398735.1 Pseudomonadota bacterium
ATCGGGGTCTGATGCACAGCCTGCTGGCCGGTGTGGATGAGGCAGGGCGAGGCCCGCTGTTGGGCCCGGTGTATGCCGCGGCCGTGATTTTGGATCCGCAGCGCCCCATCGTGGGCCTGCGCGATTCCAAGCAACTGTCCGAGGCGCAGCGCGACGCGCTCGCTGTGCAGATCCGTGAGAACGCGCTGGCTTGGTCAGTGGCCTGGGCTGACAGCGAGGAGATCGATGCTCTCAATATCCTGCAGGCCACATTTCTGGCGATGCGTCGTGCGCTGCTGGGGCTGCATTTGCGACCGCAGCACGTCAGTGTGGATGGCAACCGCCTGCCGCCGCTAGCAGACCTGTGCGACCGCGCCGAGGCGGTGGTCAAGGGTGACGCCAAAGTCCCGGCCATCAGCGCCGCCTCCATTTTGGCCAAGTGCGCCCGGGATCGCGTGCTGGTTGGGCTAGATCTGGTGTATCCGGGATACCGGCTGGGGGAGCACAAGGGGTACCCTACGCCGGAGCATTTGGCCCTGCTGCGCGAGCGCGGGCCATCGCCGCTGCACCGTCTTTCTTTTGCCCCTTTGCGCAGTCGCTGATCGCCATCCATGAGTGTTTCTTTCGTCCACTTGCGTGTGCACACCGAGTATTCATTGCTCGATAGTGTCGTGCGCGTGCCCGAATTGATGAGCGCTGTGGCCAAGGCCGGCATGCCGGCCGTGGCGCTGACCGACGAGGCCAATCTGTTTGCGCTGGTCAAGTTCTACAAGGCCGCGCTGGCGGCAGGCATCAAGCCGTTGGTGGGTGTTGATCTGTGGCTTGCAGATGGCGGCGATCGCGATCCACCGCTGCGCCTGACGCTGCTGTGCCAGAGCGAAATCGGTTACCTCAATTTGTCGCGGCTGGTCAGTCGCGGTTATCTGCATGGCAAGCGCCGTGATACTCCGCTCATCGAACGTGACTGGCTCACGCCAGACACCGTGGCGGGTTTGATCGCGTTGTCGGGTGCGCTAGAGGGTGATATCGGGCGCAGCTTGCTCGCAGGCAAGGCGGCTGAAGCGCGCCGTCAGCTACAGGACTGGCAGCAGTTGTTCGGTGATCGCTATTACCTGGAACTGCAGCGTGTCGGTCGCAGCGGCGAGGAAGCCTATATTGCCGGCGCACTGCAGTTGGCTGTGGAGTGCCAGGTGCCGGTGGTGGCCACCAACGACGTGCGCTTTCTGGCAGAGGATGAGTTTGACGTACACGAGGCGCGCGTGTGCATTCAGGATCGCACGCAGTTGGCCGATCCGTCGCGGCAGCGCAAATACACGGCCAAGCAGTACCTGCGCACGCCCGAAGAAATGGCGGTCTTGTTTGCTGATTTGCCCGAAGCGCTCACCAACAGCGTTGCCATCGCGCAGCGCTGCAGTCTGCCGCTGAAGCTTGGCGAGAGTCGCTTGCCGGACTATCCGGTGCCCGATGGACGCAGTGCCGATGACTTCATTCGCGCCGAGTCGGCCGACGGTTTGGCGCAGCGTCTGGCGCGGCGTATTGCTGATGGTGTTAGCGACGACATCTATCACGCACGTTTGCAGCGCGAGCTCGATGTGATCTGCACGATGGGGTTTTCGGGCTACTTTCTCATCGTCGCTGACTTCATCCGCTGGTCGCGTGCCAACGGTGTGCCGGTGGGACCGGGGCGTGGCTCTGGCGCCGGTTCGCTGGTGGCCTGGGTGCTGGGCATCACCGACCTGGATCCCATCGAACACGATCTGCTGTTTGAACGCTTCCTCAATCCCGAACGCGTGTCGATGCCGGACTTCGACGTCGACTTCTGTATGGAAGGGCGCGATCGGGTCATCGCCTATGTGGCGGACAAATACGGCCGTGATCGTGTCTCGCAGATTATTACTTACGGCACGATGGCGGCTAAGGCGGTGGTGCGTGATGCCGGGCGCGTGCTGGGTCACGCGCATGGCTTTGTGGATCGCATCGCCAAGCTGGTGCCGTTTGAGGTGGGCATTTCGCTCGATGACGCGCTGACCAAAGAGCCTGAACTAAGGCGCTTGTATGACACCGACGATGAAGTGCATGGACTCATCGATCTGGCGCGCGCGCTGGAGGGTTTGACGCGCAATGCCGGCACGCATGCCGGTGGTGTGGTGATTGCGCCGTCAGTGCTGACCGACTTCACGCCGTTGTTCTGTGAAGCAGGCAGCCAGAGCGTGGTGACGCAGTTTGATAAGGATGATGTCGAGGCAGCGGGTTTGGTGAAGTTCGACTTCCTCGGCCTGCGTACGCTCACCATCATTGCGCGTGCCTTGGTCATCATCAATGGGCTGCGAGCGCAGGCTGGTGATGTGCCGCTGGACATCAATGCTGTGCCGATGGACGACGCGGCGACCTATGCGCTGCTCAAGTCCGGGCGTACCACTGCGGTGTTCCAACTCGAATCGCGCGGCATGAAAGATCTCATCCGCAAACTCAAGCCCAGTAGATTCGGTGACGTAGTGGCATTGGTGGCGTTGTTTCGCCCCGGTCCGCTTGAGTCGGGCATGGTCGATGACTTCATCACTCGCAAACATAGCCCTGTCGGTACGGTAGTCGACTACCTGCACCCCTCGCTCAAGGGCGTACTCGAATCCACCTATGGCGTGATCCTGTATCAAGAGCAGGTCATGCAAATTGCGCAGGTGCTGTCGGGTTACACGTTGGGTGGCGCCGATTTGCTGCGCCGCGCGATGGGCAAGAAAAAGCCGGAAGAAATGGCCAAGCAGCGTGCCGGCTTTGTCTCCGGTGCCGAAGAGCGTGGTGTCGACGGGCGTCAGGCCGCACACATCTTCGATCTCATCGAAAAGTTTGCCGGCTATGGTTTTAACAAGTCGCACTCGGCGGCTTATGCGGTGTTGTCATATCAGACCGCTTGGCTCAAAACCCATTACCCGGCGGCCTTCATGTCTGCGGTGATGTCGTCAGACATCGACAGCACCGACAAGGTCGTTACGCTCATCGATGAATGCGGCAGCATGGGCTTGCGCATCCTGCCGCCGGATGTGAATGCCTCTGCACATGCGTTTGCTGTGGCCGATCCGCGCACCATCCGCTATGGCTTGGGTGCGATCCGCGGTGTGGGGCAGGGCGTGGTCGAAGCGCTGGTGACAGAGCGCGAGCAGGGCGGCGTGTTTCGCGATCTGGAAGACCTGTGCAGCCGTCTTGATCTGACCCGTGTAAATAGGCGCGTGCTCGAAGCGATGATCTTGGCGGGTGCATTGGATGGTCTGGGCGCCAATCGCGCCACGCTCATGGCACGACTGGGCGCGGCCATCCAGGCTGGCGAACAGCAAGCGCGTGCCCAAGCGGCGGGTCAGGTCGATTTCTTTGGCATCGCTGAGCCCATCGAGGCAGTGGCCCCGGTAATTGCAGCCCAACCCGAATGGAGCGAGGCGCAGCGCCTGGCAGGCGAGCGCGAGACGCTGGGTCTGTATCTGACCGGCCATCCCATCAATCGATTCGAGAAAGACCTGCCCCGGCTGGTGTCTGGGCGCATCGCCGATTTTGCCGGTGAGCGGCCGCCGGCTGCCGGTGAGGGCGGACGTTTCTTCGGCGGTCGTACGGTCACCGTGGCCGGCTTGGTGCTGGAGATCCGCAAGCGCGGCAATCGCACCAGCTTTGTGCTTGATGATCGCAGCGGTCGTATCGAAGTCACCTTGTTTGAAGAGTTGTGGCAGCAGTACCGGGGCCTGCTCGAGGGCAAAGTTGCGATGGTGCTGGTGGAGGGCAACCTGCGCTATGACGAGTTCAGCAGCGCCTGGCGGGTCGCCGCCAAGCGCGTCTTGTCGCTCGATGTGGTGCGCGAGACTCAGGCCCGCCGGCTATTGCTGCGCTGGCCAGCCCAGATCGCGGCTGTGCCAGTGGCGGCACGTGTGGCGCAGTTGGCGCAGTTGCTGACGCCTTGGCGCGGCGGTGATTGCGAGGTGCTGGTGTCCTGCCAAAACGGCGAAGCCCAAGGGGTGGCTGCGCTGGGTCCGGCGTGGTCGGTGCGCCCGACCGCCGAGTTACTCGAGTCGCTGGAACGTTTGCTGGGCAGTGAGGCGCTGCAACTGCTGTATGAGACCCCTACGAGCCCCGGCTTGCGCACCGGCAGCCCGGCCCCGTAACCTGCGCACCCCGACCGCTATAGGATCTCGCCACTAATGGCTGTCAATTTCCTCGATTTCGAACAACCCATCGCAGAGCTCGAGGCCAAGATCGAAGAACTGGGCCACGTGACTTCCGAGGGTGAGGTCAATATCCAGGACGAGATGAATCGCTTGCGCGCCAAGAGCCGCCAGCTGACCACCACCATTTTCTCGCAGCTGACGCCTTGGCAGGTCACGCAGCTGGCGCGCCATCCGCAGCGCCCCTACACGCTCGATTACATCAGCATGCTGTGCACCGACTTCGAAGAGCTGCACGGCGATCGCATGTTTGGCGACGACGCTGCCATCGTGGGTGGGCTGGCACGCCTCGACGGCCGGCCGATCATGGTCATCGGGCAGCAGAAGGGCCGCGACACCAAGGAGCGCGTGCGGCGTAATTACGGCATGCCCAAGCCTGAGGGCTATCGCAAGGCACTGCGCCTGATGCGTATGGCAGAACGCTTTGGTTTGCCCTTGTTGACCTTCATCGATACGCCCGGCGCCTATCCCGGTGTCAGCAGCGAAGAGCGTGGCCAGAGTGAGGCCATCGCCCGCAACCTGTTCGAGATGTCCACGCTGCGCGTACCGATCGTCAGCGTGGTGATCGGTGAGGGCGGTTCCGGTGGTGCGTTGGCCATCGGTGTCTGCGATCGTCTGGTGATGTTGCAGTACTCGGTTTATTCGGTGATCTCGCCCGAAGGCTGCGCCTCCATCCTGTGGAAGAGTGCCGACAAAAAAGAAATCGCTGCCGATGCCATGGGCCTGACGGCTGAGCGCTTGGCCAAACTGGGTCTGGTCGACGAGGTGCTCAAAGAGCCGCTGGGCGGCGCCCACCGTGATCCTGAGTCAGCCGCTGCAGCCATCAAGGCCGCTGTGCTGGGTCATTTCGATACGCTGGGCAAGCTTTCGCCGGCCGAGCTGGTGCAAGCGCGCGCCCGGCGCTTGGCTGGATTCGGCGTCTTCTCCGACGCTTCAGCCTGAGTCGGCGGCGCGGCGTCATGCCCGCCCGCGGTGATCGCGTCAGCCAGTTTGATGCCGACTGGCTGGCGCACTGGCTGGCCACCCAGGCCAAATCCTCCGCTGCAGTGTCGGTGTGCGTCGCGTGGTCCGGCGGCGCCGATTCCACCGCGTTGCTGCATGCGCTCCTGCAGCTTCGTCAGAGCCGCGCTGCAGCAGGGCTGGCAGCGCTCACCGTACGAGCCGTGCATATCGATCATGGCCTGCAGCAGGCTGCAAGGCTGTTCAGCGCCCATTGCCGGCGCTGGGCACGTCGATGGCGCCTGCCGCTGCGAGTATTGCCGGTGCAGGTGGCACTGGGCCCGGGCATTTCGGTCGAGCAGGCGGCACGTCAGGCGCGTTACGGAGCGCTTGCGCAGGTCTTGCGGCCCGGCGAGTGGTTGCTGACGGCGCAGCACGCGGACGACCAGCTCGAGACTGTGCTGCTGCAGACACTGCGCGGTGCCGGTGCTGCAGGGCTGGCCGGTATGGCAGCGCGCGCGCAGCTCGGAAAGGGGTGGCTGTTGCGGCCCTTGCTGACGCTACCGCGGCAGAGCCTGCTCGATTATTTACAACAGCAGGCCGTGGACTGGATCGATGATCCGAGCAACGCCGACCTGCGTTTTGACCGCAATTACCTGCGCCAGAGCGTGTTGCCGCCTCTGCTGGCACGCTGGCCCGCCGCGGCGCGTACGGTCGCGCGGGCGGCAAAGTTGGCTGCTGAGGCTGATGCGACCGCTGCCGCCCAAGGGCATCGCGATTGGCTGACAGCCGCTGACGGCAACGACGTGGATCTGCAAGTGCTGCGTCGCTATGGGCCGGTACGTCAGCGCGCGCTGCTGCGTGCCTGGCTGCTGGCGCAGGACTGCCCGGTGCCGGATGAGCAGCGGCTGCATGCGCTGCTGGAGCTCGCCCAGCTGCGTCAGGACGCTACGCCGGTGGTGCGCTGGGGCTCGGTTCAGGTGCGACGTCATGCCGGTCGCTTGGTGTGGATGGCGGTGCCTGCCGAGTTGCCGCCACGCCAGCCGCTGCACTGGCACTGGCAGCGGCAACCGCAGCTGGCATTGCCCGGTGGCGCGGTGCTGCAGTTACAGCGCGATCCCTGGGGCGATGTCGATCTGAGCTGTTTGCCACAGCGCATGCAGTTGCAGTGGCGAACGGGCGGTGAGCAACTGCTGGTCGGGGGGCTGCACCGGGACGTCAAGTCATTGCTGCGTGAATCGCAGTTGCCCGCCTGGCGACGCGAGCAGGCGCCGCTGGTGGTAAGTGCTGACGCTGATGCGCCGGCGCGAGTGCTAGCGTTGGCCGACATTGCTATTGCCGACACCATTCGTGCGAGCAATGCAAGTGTTCAACGTGGACGTTTTATCTGGCAGCAGGACTGATCTTTCGCTAGACTGACTTCCCGTCGCTACAGTCCGCGCCCGCGGCCTTTTTTCAGCATCGGCGGTGATTTCCATGACCCGATATGTCTTCGTCACCGGCGGCGTCGTTTCCTCATTGGGGAAAGGCATCGCCGCCGCCTCGCTGGGCGCCATCCTTGAAGCACGCGGTTTGCGCGTTGCGATGGTCA
>JAPLSH010000006.1 GCA_026398735.1 Pseudomonadota bacterium
CGCCGAGATGGTAATGCCTGGCGACAACATCAAGATGACGGTCGAGCTGATCGCCCCCATCGCGATGGATGACGGCCTGCGCTTTGCTATCCGCGAGGGTGGCCGCACCGTCGGTGCAGGCGTGGTGTCGAAGATTCTCAAGTAAGCAGGGCTGACATCAGGGCGTCCGGGGCAACCCGGGCGCTTCGCGTTTCAACAGGCCAGTAGCTCAATTGGCAGAGCGGCGGTCTCCAAAACCGCAGGTTGGGGGTTCGATTCCCTCCTGGCCTGCCAGCGGAATCCGGATATGAACGAACAGATTCAAGGTCAGGGAGGCAGCCGCACTAGCGGTGCGTTGCCCTGGCTTGCCGGAGCGCTGGTTATCGCTGGTGTGGCCGCCTTCTATGTGCTGTCAGATCAGTCGGTCTGGCTGCGCTGGTTGGCTGTCGTCGCGGGTCTGGTGCTGGGCGCCGTCGTGTTCGCACTGTCGGACCCGGGTCGTGGCTTTGTGCAGTTCTGGGGCGATTCGCGCAACGAGTTGCGCAAAGTCGTTTGGCCCTCGGTTGAAGAGACCCGCAACACGACCCTCATGGTGTTCGCGTTCGCGGTGATCGCGGGCCTGTTCTTCTGGTCCCTGGATGTGTTTCTGGCTTGGGCGACCCGTCACCTGACCGGTCAGGGAGGCTGACGATGGCGCTCAAATGGTATGTCGTCCACGCCTACTCCAATCTGGAGCACCGCGTGGTTGAAGCCCTCAAAGATCGCATCAAGCGCGATGGCTGTGAGAGCAAGTTCGGCGAGATTCTCGTGCCGACCGAAGAGGTCGTCGAGATGCGCGACGGACAAAAGCGCCGCAGCGAGCGCAAGTTCTATCCCGGCTATGTGCTGGTTCAGATGGAAATGGATGAGCAGACCTGGCACTTGGTTCGCGATGTGCCCAAGGTGCTCGGATTCATTGGCGGCACCAGCGACAAGCCTGCGGCTATCAGTGAGCGCGAGGCTGCGCAGATCCTGCGTCGTGTTGAAGAAGGTGTCGACAAGCCGCGTCCGAAGGTGTTGTTCCAAGCCGGTCAGTTGGTACGAGTCATTTACGGCCCGTTCAACGACTTCAACGGCGTGGTCGAAAACGTCAATTACGAAAAGAGCCGATTGCAGGTGGCCGTCCAGATTCTGGGTCGCTCCACGCCCGTCGAGCTCGATTTCTCGCAGGTCGAGAAGGCCTGAGTATTCCGGCTGTCGGTCACGGGGCCGATGGCAGCACAACCATGGGGAGCCTAACGGCGCTTGCACCCAGGAGATGACAGATGGCTAAGAAGGTAAACGGCTATATCAAGCTGCAGGTGCCTGCAGGCTCCGCCAACCCGTCGCCGCCGATCGGACCGGCGCTGGGTCAGCAGGGCGTCAACATCATGGAGTTCTGCAAGCAGTTCAATGCGCAGACCCAGAAGCTCGAAAAGGGCTTGCCGATCCCCACCGTAATTACGGTGTACAGCGATCGCAGCTTCACCTTCATCATGAAGACGCCGCCCGCGGCGGTGCTGATTCGCAAGGCGATCGGCATCGAGAAGGGCAGCGGCACACCCAACACCTCTAAGGTGGGCAAGATCTCCTTGGCGCAACTCGAAGAGATCGCCAAGACCAAGATGCCCGATCTGACTGCTGCCGACTTGTCGGCTGCCGTGCGCACCATGGCGGGCACTGCCCGCAGCATGGGCGTTGATGTCGAAGGCCTTTGAGGGAGCACTGAGCAATGACTGTCATAGCAAAACGTATTAAGGCCTGGAAATCGTCTATTGCACCGGGCAAGGCGTATCCGATCGACGAGGCCCTGGGCCTGGTCAAGTCCTTTACTTCCACCAAGTTCAACGAGTCGGTTGACGTCGCCGTCAACTTGGGCATCGATGCCACCAAGTCCGACCAGCAGGTGCGCGGATCTACCGTCATGCCCAACGGCATCGGCAAGACTGTGCGCGTCGCTGTGTTCACCTCAGGCAAGAATCAGGATGCGGCCCGTGAAGCCGGCGCTGACCTGGTGGGTCTGGAAGATTTGGCCGAGCAGGTCAAGGCCGGTCAGATCGATTTCGACGTGGTCGTGGCCAGCCCCGATGCCATGCGCGTCGTGGGTCAGCTGGGCCAGATCCTCGGTCCTCGCGGCTTGATGCCCAACCCCAAGGTTGGCACCGTGACCCCCGATGTGGCCGGTGCTGTGCGTAACGCCAAGGCTGGCCAGGTCCGCTACCGCGTCGACAAGGCTGGCATCGTGCATTGCACCATCGGCAAGGCTGCTTTCGAAGTCACGGCGCTGCGCGAGAATCTCGTCGCACTGATCGGCGACTTGCAGCGTGCCAAGCCCGCTACGTCTAAGGGCATTTATGTTCGGCGCGTGACGCTGTCTTCCACCATGGGCCCGGGCGTGGTGGTGGATCACTCCACGCTGTCTTGATAGCAACGAAGTTTGATGTGGCTCGGCGTGCCCGCGGGGGCGTGCCGGTCATCGTCGAAGACCGCAGGCGGGAGCCCCCGGAAACGGGTCAACCCTTAATCGCGTGGCCTGCGCAGATGGTGAACGCTCATCGGGAATCGGCTCTTCGTGGAGCCAGTTCTCCTGGATGTTGGTCACCGTCGCTGGGTGGATGTCGGGCTGTAGCCGGCATCCGTGGGTACTGGTGATGCAACAGGAGGTGAAGAAATGGCACTGAACCTGGATGGCAAGAAAGTCCTCGTTTCTGAGGTCAGCGCAGTAGCGGCTACGGCCCAATCTGTGGTGGCTGCGGAATATCGTGGTCTGACTGTCGCGCAGATGTCCGATCTTCGTTCCAAGGCTCGCGTCGCAGGCGTGTACGTGCGTGTTGTAAAGAACACGCTCGCTCGCAAGGCGCTGGCAGGAACGCAGTTCGAATGCATCGGCCCGACCCTCAAGGGACCTCTGGTGCTGGCCTTCTCGAAGGACGATCCGGGCGCTGCGGCGCGCGTGATCAAAGCCTTCGCAAAGGACCACGACAAGCTGAAGCCGACCGGGATCGCGCTGGGTGGGCAATTACTCCCTGGCAAAGATCTCGACAAGGTCGCCAACCTGCCGACGCGCGATCAGGCGCTCTCGATGCTGATGGGTGTTATGAAGGCACCGATTCAAAAGCTCGTGGGTACTCTGGCCGCGGCTCCGTCCAAGCTGGTTCGTACCGTCGCAGCCGTCCGCGACCAGAAGCAGGCTTCGGCCTGATCCGGTCCGCAAGGCACGTTCCGATTCCCGTTTAAACGAATAGTTACTTTGGAGAAAACAATGGCAATTTCGAAGGACGAGATCCTCGACGCGATTTCCAGCATGACCCTGATCGAAGTCACCGAGCTGATCTCGGCGATGGAGACTAAGTTCGGCGTGACCGCTGCTGCCCCTGTGGCCGCTGCTGCCGCTGGCCCGGCCGCTGCTGCTGCTCCGGTAGAAGAGCAGACCGAGTTCACGGTAATCCTGAAGGAATACCCGGCCGACAAGAAGGTCACGGTCATTAAGGTGATCCGCGAGATCACTGGCCTGGGTCTGAAGGAAGCCAAGGACTTGGTCGAGGCCGTTCCGGCCACGGTCAAGGACGGCGTATCGAAGGCCGACACCGACAGCATCAAGAAGAAGCTCGAGGAAGCCGGCGCCAAGGTCGACGTCAAGTAAGCGCTTTGTGCTTGCTGGCATCCCGTCCCGGCTTAGTCCGGGGCGGGGTGTTGCTGGGATTTTTGTGTTTTTGGTCTAGACGGTCGAGGTGAAAAAGATGGCCTATTCCTTCACGGAAAAGAAGCGCATCCGCAAGAATTTCGGCAAGCAGCCGGGTATCCTTGATGTGCCGTATCTGCTGGCGATCCAGCTCGACTCTTATCGTGCGTTCTTGCAGGCAGATGCCTCAGAACTGGAGCGCCGCAACGCGGGTTTGCATGCGGCATTCAAGACCGTATTCCCCATTTCCAGCTACTCGGGCAATGCGACGCTCGAGTACGTGTCCTATACGCTCGGCGAGCCTGGCTTTGACGTCAAGGAATGCCAGCTGCGTGGACTGACCTATGCCGCGCCGTTGCGCGTCAAGGTCCGCCTGATCGTCCTCGACAAGGAGGCGCCCGGCGCCAAAAAGCCTGTCAAGGACGTCAAGGAGCAGGAGGTCTATCTCGGCGATCTGCCGCTGATGACCGACAACGGCACCTTCGTTATCAACGGTACTGAGCGCGTCATCGTGTCGCAGCTGCACCGTTCGCCTGGCGTGTTCTTCGACCATGATCGCGGCAAGACCCATTCGTCGGGCAAGCTGCTGTTCTCGGCTCGTATCATTCCTTACCGCGGTTCATGGTTGGACTTTGAGTTCGATCCCAAGGACCACGTGTTCGCGCGTATCGACCGCCGCCGCAAGCTGCCGGTCACGATCATTCTGCGTGCACTGGGCATGTCAGAGACCGAGATGCTCGACATCTTCTTCGAGAAGAATACGTTCTTCATCGGGCAGGAAGAGTCGGCCCTACAGCTGGTGCCGCAGCGACTGCGTGGCGAAACCGCCAGCTTCGAAATTCGCATCGGTGACAAGGTCATCGTCGAGGAAGGTCGTCGCATCACGGCTCGCCATGTGCGCCAGCTCGAGGATGCCAACGTCACCAAGCTGATCGTGCCGCGCGACTATCTGTACGGCAAGGTGATGGCCCACGACGTGGTCAACACCGACAGCGGCGAAATCCTGGTCAGGGCCAACGAGGTTCTGACTGCCGCCAGTGTCGAGACACTGATCGACGCAGGGATCGAGACCATCGATACGCTGTACGTGAACGACCTCGATCGGGGTCCGTTCATCTCCGACACGCTGCGCACCGATCCGACCCGCACCCGTCTGGAAGCGCTGGTCGAGATCTACCGCATGATGCGTCCGGGCGAGCCGCCCACCAAGGATGCTGCCGAGAACCTGTTCAACAACCTGTTCTTCAACGGCGAGCGCTACGACCTGTCGGCCGTCGGCCGCATGAAGTTCAACCGTCGTGTGGGCCGCAAGGAAATCCTCGGCTCCGGCGTGCTGTGCCGCGAGGATATCCTCGACGTGCTCAAGGCGCTGATCGACATCCGTAACGGCAACGGCGTGGTCGATGACATCGATCACCTGGGCAACCGTCGCATCCGCAGCGTCGGCGAGATGGCTGAAAACGCCTTCCGCGTCGGCCTGGTTCGCGTCGAGCGCGCCGTCAAGGAGCGTCTGACGATTGCCGAATCCGAGCCGTTGATGCCGCAGGAAATGATCAACGCCAAGCCGGTAGCCGCTGCCGTCAAGGAGTTCTTCGGATCCTCGCAGTTGTCGCAGTTCATGGATCAGAACAACCCGCTGTCAGAGGTCACCCACAAGCGCCGCGTGTCGGCTCTGGGCCCGGGTGGCTTGACGCGTGAGCGTGCTGGCTTCGAAGTGCGCGACGTGCACCCGACCCACTACGGTCGCGTCTGCCCCATCGAGACCCCTGAAGGTCCGAATATCGGTTTGATCAATTCGTTGTCGTGCTACGCGCGCACCAATCAGTACGGCTTCCTCGAGACGCCTTACCGTCGCGTGGACAACGGTCGCGTCACCGATCAGATCGATTTCCTGTCTGCCATTGAGGAAGGCGAGTTTGCGATCGCGCAGGCCAACGCTGCTAAGGATGCCTCTGGTGGCCTGACCGAGGAATTGGTCTCCTGCCGCTACCAGAATGAGTTCACGTTGATGCCGCGCGAGCGCATCAACTACATGGACGTGTCGCCTAAGCAGATCGTGTCGGTCGCCGCGTCGCTCATTCCCTTCTTGGAGCATGACGACGCCAACCGCGCCCTGATGGGTTCCAACATGCAGCGTCAGGCTGTGCCGACACTGCGCGCTGAGGCGCCGCTGGTCGGCACCGGCATGGAGCGTCCGGTCGCTATCGACTCGGGCGTCACCGTGGTGGCGCGTCGTGGTGGCATTGTCGATTCGGTCGATGCCTCGCGCATCGTGGTGCGCGCGCACGAAAGCGAGACCATCGCTGGCGAGCCCGGCGTCGATATCTACAATCTGACCAAGTACACCCGTTCCAACCAGAACACCTGCATCAACCAGCGTCCGCTGGTGCGCGGCGGCGACACTATCTCGCGCGGCGACGTGCTGGCCGATGGTCCGTCGACCCACCTGGGTGAGCTGGCACTGGGCCAGAACCTGCTGGTCGCGTTCATGCCTTGGAACGGCTACAACTTCGAGGACTCCATCCTCATCTCCGAGCGTGTGGTAGAGGAAGATCGCTTCACTACCATTCACATCGAAGAGCTCACTTGTGTCGCTCGCGACACCAAGCTGGGCAGCGAGGAAATCACCGCCGACATTCCCAACGTGGGTGATGCGGCGCTGGGCAAGCTCGACGAAGCCGGCATCGCCTTCATCGGTGCCGAAGTGCGCGCAGGCGACATTCTGGTCGGCAAGGTAACGCCCAAGGGCGAGACCCAGCTGACCCCGGAAGAGAAGCTGCTGCGTGCCATCTTCGGTGAGAAGGCCTCCGACGTTAAAGACACTTCGCTGCGCGTGCCTCCGGGCATGGACGGCACTGTGATCGACGTGCGCGTGTTCACGCGTGACGGCGTCGAGAAGGATGCTCGTGCGCTGCAAATCGAACGTGCTGAGGTTGAGCGGGTCCGCAAGGACTTCCAGGACCAGCAGCGCATCCTCGAAGAGGATCTGTTTGATCGCGTGCGCGACATGCTCATTGGCAAGGTTGCTGCTGGCGGCCCCAAGAAGCTCAAGAGCGGTACCGCCATTACGGTGGCCTACCTCGATGACCTGACCCGCGAAGAGTGGTTCAGCATCCGTCTTGAGGACGAGGAAGCCAACTCGCAGCTCGAAGCCTCTTCGCAGCGCGTACTGGATCAGCGCAAGGACTTCGAGAAGCGTCTCGAGGGCAAGCGTATCAAGATCACCGCTGGCGACGATCTGGCGCCTGGCGTGCTCAAGATGGTCAAGGTTTACTTGGCCGTTAAGCGTCGCATACAGCCTGGCGACAAGATGGCCGGCCGTCACGGTAACAAGGGCGTCATCTCGCGCATTACGCCCATCGAAGACATGCCTTACCTCGAGGACGGCACGCCGGTCGATGTCGTGCTGAACCCGCTGGGCGTGCCTTCGCGTATGAACGTGGGCCAGGTGCTCGAGACCCATCTGGGTTGGGCTGCCAAGGGCCTGGGCCTGCAGATCGGCCGTATGCTTGAGGCACAAGCCGCAACCATCGAGCTGCGCGGCTTCATGCAGCAGATCTATAACGGTACCGGTGGTCAGAGCGAGGATCTGGATTCGCTCAGCGACGCCGAGGTGCTCGAGTTGGCTTCCAACCTCAAGCACGGCGTGCCGATTGCAACGCCGGTGTTCGACGGTGCCAGCGAGGCGCAGATCAAGCATCTGTTGACCTTGGCGCAGTTGCCCACCAGCGGTCAGACGTCTTTGTTTGATGGACGCACCGGCGAGCGATTCGATCGCCAGGTGACCGTGGGTTACATGTACATGCTCAAGCTCAACCACTTGGTTGATGACAAGATGCATGCCCGCTCCACAGGCCCCTACAGCTTGGTCACTCAGCAGCCGCTGGGCGGCAAGGCGCAGTTCGGTGGTCAGCGCTTCGGCGAGATGGAGGTCTGGGCACTCGAGGCGTATGGCGCCGCCTACACCCTGCAGGAAATGCTGACGGTGAAGTCGGATGACACCCAGGGCCGCACGCTGATGTACAAGGCCATTGTCGACGGCAATCACGAGATGAAGGCCGGCATGCCGGAATCCTTCAACGTACTCGTGAAGGAAATCCGGTCGCTTGGTATCAACATCGAACTCGAACAGGATTGATCAGGAGTCGATGACCCCATGAAAGAACTTCTCAAGCTCTTCAAGCAGACCGGTCCTTCCGAGAACTTCGACTCGATCAAGATCAGCCTGGCCTCGCCAGACCTGATCCGATCGTGGTCGTTCGGCGAGGTCAAGAAACCCGAGACCATCAACTACCGCACGTTCAAGCCGGAACGTGATGGCCTGTTCTGCGCCAAAATCTTCGGTCCTGTGAAGGACTACGAGTGCCTGTGCGGTAAGTACAAGCGCCTCAAGCACCGCGGCGTTGTCTGCGAGAAGTGCGGCGTTGAGGTCACTCAGGCCAAGGTGCGCCGCGAGCGCATGGGCCACATCGAGTTGGCCAGCCCGACTGCACACATCTGGTTCCTCAAGTCGCTGCCGTCGCGCATCGGCCTGATGCTGGACATGACGCTGCGTGAGATCGAGCGCGTGCTCTATTTCGAGGCCTTCGTGGTCATCGACCCGGGCATGACTGACATGCAGCGTGGCCAGTTGCTCACCGACGAGCAGTATCTGGATGCCATCGAGCAGCACGGTGATGACTTCGATGCCCGCATGGGTGCCGAGGCCATCAACGAACTGCTGCAGAGCATCGACCTGCCTGCCGAGCTGATCAAAGTCCGCGAGGAAATGGGCAGCACGTCTTCGGAGACCAAGCTCAAGCGTCTGTCCAAGCGCCTGAAGCTGCTCGAGGCCTTCATCGATTCGGGTAACAAGCCCGAGTGGATGGTGCTGACGGTTCTGCCGGTTCTGCCGCCTGATCTGCGCCCGCTGGTGCCCTTGGACGGTGGTCGCTTTGCGACTTCAGATCTGAACGATCTGTATCGCCGCGTCATCAACCGCAACAACCGCCTGCGCCGCCTGCTTGAGCTCAGCGCCCCCGACATCATCGTGCGCAACGAAAAGCGCATGCTGCAAGAGTCGGTCGATGCGCTGCTCGATAACGGCCGTCGTGGCCGCGCCATCACCGGCAGCAACAAGCGCCCGCTGAAGTCGCTCGCCGACATGATCAAGGGCAAGCAGGGTCGCTTCCGTCAGAACCTGCTGGGCAAGCGCGTCGACTACTCGGGCCGTTCGGTCATCGTGGTCGGCCCGACGCTGCGCCTGCATCAGTGCGGTCTGCCTAAGAAGATGGCGCTTGAGCTGTTCAAGCCGTTCATCTTCCAGAAGCTGCAGATCCGTGACTCGGCTACTACCATCAAGGCCGCCAAGCGGCTGGTGGAGCGCGAGGGTCCCGAGGTCTGGGACATCCTCGAGGAAGTGATGCGCGAACATCCGGTGTTGCTCAACCGCGCACCGACCTTGCACCGTCTGGGCATTCAGGCCTTCGAGCCGGTGCTGGTTGAGGGCAAGGCGATCCAGCTGCATCCGCTGGTCTGCACGGCCTTCAACGCCGACTTCGACGGTGACCAGATGGCGGTTCACGTGCCGCTGTCCATCGAGGCGCAGCTGGAAGCGCGCGCCCTCATGATGTCGTCCAATAACATCCTCTCACCCGCCAACGGCGACCCGATCATCGTGCCGTCGCAGGACGTGGTGCTGGGTCTGTACTTCCTCACCCGCGAGCGCTATGGCGTGGCGGGCGAGGGTATGGTGTTCGGTGACGTTGCCGAGGTGCATCGCGCCTACGAGAGCCGTACTGCCGATCTGCAGGCCAAGGTGCGCGTGCGCATCCAGGAATACCCGCTGATCGACGGTAAGCCGTCCATCAAGCCGGTGACCCGTCACGTGCAAACCAGTGTGGGTCGTGCGTTGCTGTCGGAGATCCTGCCGCGTGGCATGTCCTTCGATCTGATCAACCAGGACATGACCAAGAAGGCCATCTCCGGCACGATCAACATCTGCTATCGCCTGCTGGGCCTGAAAGAGACCGTGGTCTTCGCCGACAAGCTGATGTACACCGGCTTCAAGTACGCGACCCGTGCCGGCATGTCGTTCGGAATCGATGACATCATCATTCCCGAGCAAAAGACGCGCTTGGTCGATGCCGCTCACCGTGAAGTGAAAGAGATCCAGGACCAATACTCCTCGGGTCTGGTCACCAACGGCGAGCGCTACAACAAGGTCGTCGACATCTGGTCCCGCGCTAACGACCAAGTCGCCAAGGCGATGATGGAGAAGCTCGGTACCGAGGAGGCGACCGACCTGCGCGGTCAGAAGCAGCGTCAGAAGTCGTTCAACTCGATCTTCATGATGGCCGACTCCGGTGCGCGTGGTTCGGCTGCTCAGATCCGCCAGCTGGCGGGTATGCGCGGCCTGATGGCCAAGCCCGACGGCTCCATCATCGAAACCCCCATCACGGCGAACTTCCGTGAAGGCCTCAACGTTCTGCAGTACTTCATCTCGACCCACGGCGCTCGTAAGGGCCTGGCCGATACCGCGCTCAAGACCGCCAACTCCGGTTACCTGACCCGTCGCTTGGTCGACGTGGCGCAGGACCTGGTGGTCACCGAGATCGATTGCGGCACTGCTGAAGGCCTGTACATGGCGCCTCTGGTTGAGGGTGGTGACGTGGTCGAAGGCCTCGGCGAGCGCGTGCTCGGTCGTGTGCTGGCCGCTGACGCCATCAAGCCGGGTACCGCAGAGGTATTGCTGCCGCGCGGCACGCTCATCGACGAGGATCTGGTTCGCTTGCTCGAGAGCGAGAGTGTCGACCAGGTCAGCGTCCGCAGCCCCATCACCTGCTCCACGCGCTACGGCGTGTGCGCCAGCTGCTATGGCCGCGATCTGGCCCGTGGCCGCTTGATCAACATCGGCGAGGCGGTGGGTGTCATCGCTGCCCAGTCGATCGGCGAGCCGGGCACCCAGCTGACGATGCGTACCTTCCACATCGGTGGTGCTGCGTCGCGAGCTGCTGCCGCCAGCAGTGTCGAGATTCGCAATCCGGGCACGCTGCGCTTCCACAACATCAAGACCGTACAGCACGAGAAGGGCCATCTGGTGGCCGTGTCGCGTTCCGGCGAGCTGGGTGTGGTGGATGCCTTCGGCCGTGAGCGCGAGCGCTACAAGATCCCCTACGGCGCTGTGATCAACTCCAAGGAACACGACAAGGTCGTGGGCGGTCAGGTCGTGGCGACCTGGGACCCGCACACCCACCCCGTGGTTACCGAGGTGGCAGGCTTCCTGCGCTTCCAGGACTTCGTGGACGGTCTTACCGTTACCAACCAGACCGACGATGTCACGGGTCTCACCAGCACTGTGGTGCAGGACTCCAAGACCCGCGGTGGCAAGGAACTCAAGCCGACCATCAAGCTGGTCAATGCCAAGGGCAAGGAAGTGCTCTTTGCCAACACCGAGATCCCGGCGGTCTACACCCTGCCTGCCGGCGCCCTGGTCAGCCTGACCGATGGCGTGAAGGTATCGGTGGGTGACGTTATCGCCCGCATCCCGCAGGAGTCGTCAAAGACCCGCGACATCACCGGCGGTTTGCCGCGTGTCGCCGATCTGTTCGAGGCCCGCAAGCCCAAGGAACAGGCGATTCTGGCCGAGCGTTCGGGTACCGTCAGCTTCGGCAAGGAGACCAAGGGCAAGCGCCGTCTGGTCATCACGCCGGAAGAGGGCGAGAAGTACGAGGAGCTGATTCCCAAGTGGCGCCAGCTCAATGTGTTCGAAGGCGAGCAGGTGGCGCGTGGTGAGTTTATCGCCGACGGCGAGCCCAACCCGCACGACATCCTGCGCCTGCGTGGCATCGAAGAGCTTGCCAACTACCTGGTTCGTGAGATCCAGGAGGTCTACCGCCTGCAGGGCGTGAAGATCAACGACAAGCACATCGAGGTGATCATTCGCCAGATGCTGCGCAAGACCGAAGTGCTGACCGTCGGCGAAACCGCGCTGCTGCGCGGTGAGCAGCTGGACCGCGCCCGGGCCTTGGCCATCAATGATCGCGCCCGCAAGGACAACAAGCAGGCTGCCAGCCTGCAGCCGGTCCTGCTGGGCATCACCAAGGCGTCGCTGGCCACCGAGTCGTTCATCTCGGCGGCCTCGTTCCAGGAGACCACCCGCGTCCTCACAGAGGCAGCGGTCCGGGGTCTCAAGGACGATCTGCGTGGCCTTAAGGAAAATGTCATCGTCGGCCGGCTCATCCCGGCGGGTACTGGCTTTGCCGCCCATGAGGGGCGTCGTCAAAACCGCACCCAAAGCGACGTGCCGCACCGCAGTTTCATGGATGTCGGCGGCGGTCTGCCCGACAGCGATGAGACCACGGTAGGCGAGGAAGAAAGCGCCCCGGGTTAACCCCTGGGGCACATGTTGCTTCGCTGCACCGATTGACAGGCCGCAGGGCGCTTCCTAGAATCGCCGGCCTTCCTCGGCCCTCCCTAACCCGGAGGGTTCACAGCAGCGAGTAGCGAATTGGACGGCCCGCACCTAAGACGTGCGGGCCGATCTGTCTGCGAAACGGATATTTCTCGGAGATTGCATGGCAACTACAAGTCAGCTGATCCGCGCACCGCGCCGGACTCGTGCTGAAAAGACGAAGGTCCCCGCACTCGGCGCAGCGCCGCAGAAGCGGGGCGTGTGCACGCGCGTGTACACCACGACCCCCAAAAAGCCCAACTCGGCGTTGCGTAAGGTGTGCCGTGTGCGCCTCGTCAACGGCTTCGAGGTCACCAGCTATATCGGTGGCGAGGGTCACAACCTTCAAGAGCACTCCGTGGTGCTCATCCGTGGTGGCCGCGTCAAGGATCTTCCTGGCGTTCGCTATCACACCGTCCGTGGCTCGCTCGACTGCTCCGGCGTCAACGATCGCCGCCAGAGCCGTTCGAAGTACGGCGCCAAGCGCCCGAAGAAATAACTAGGAGTAGCGACCATGTCGCGTAGAACAGCCGCCCCCACACGCATCATCCTGCCGGACCCGAAGTTCAACAGCGAGATGCTCGCCAAGTTCATGAACGTCGTGATGCATGACGGTAAGAAGTCCGCTGCCGAGGGCATCCTTTACGGTGCACTCGAGCGCATCGCCGAAAAGACCGGCAAGCTGGGCGGTGATTCGCTCGCCGTGCTGTCGCAGGCGCTTGATAACGTCAAGCCTGCTGTCGAGGTGAAGTCGCGTCGCGTCGGTGGTGCCACCTATCAGGTGCCCGTCGAAGTGCGTCCCAGCCGTCGTCAGACTCTGGCCATGCGCTGGGTCATCGAGGCGGCCCGTGGTCGCACCGAGAAGTCGATGGCTTATCGCATTGCGCACGAGCTGATGGACGCTGCAGAGAACCGTGGTGGTGCCGTGCGCAAGCGTGAAGACACGCACCGCATGGCAGAGGCCAACAAGGCCTTCGCCCACTACCGCTGGTAAGTGCTGGCCCGCAGCCAGCACACCCACGACAGTGGCCCGCGTCACGCCTCTCGAGCACTACCGTAACATCGGCATCTCGGCGCACATCGACGCCGGGAAGACGACGACGACGGAGCGCATCCTGTTCTACACAGGCGTGTCGCACAAAATCGGCGAAGTCCATGACGGAGCGGCCGTCATGGACTACATGGAACAGGAACAGGAGCGGGGGATAACCATCACCTCCGCCGCTACGACCTGCTTCTGGAAGGGGATGGACAGCTCCTACCCCGAGCACCGCATCAATGTCATCGATACGCCCGGACACGTCGACTTCACCATCGAAGTCGAGCGTTCTTTGCGTGTGCTCGACAGCGCCGTGGCGCTGTTCTGTGCGGTGGCTGGTGTGCAGCCGCAGTCCGAGACTGTCTGGCGGCAGATGAACCGCTACGCGGTGCCACGCATTGCGTTCGTCAACAAGATGGATCGCGCCGGTGCCAACTTCCAGCGCTGCGTTGACCAGATCCGTGAGCGCTTGCGCGCCAACCCCGTGCCCATCCAACTGCCCATTGGCGCAGAGGACGAGTTCGAGGGCGTGATCGATTTGATCCGCATGAAAGCGATCTATTGGGACATGCCCACCCAGGGCATGAAATTCGAATATCGCAATATTCCTGAGGCGCTGCGCGAAGAAGCCGAGGCTGCGCGCGCCACCATGATCGAAGCTGCAGCCGAAGGCGACGAGGCACTGCTCGATAGTTACCTTGAACACGGCACGCTCGACGATACGGCCATACGTCGCGGTCTGCGCATTCGTGCGCTGCGCAACGAAATCGTGTTGTGCATGTGTGGCACGGCGTTCAAGAACAAGGGCGTCCAGGCGCTACTCGATGCCATCATCGATTACATGCCGTCGCCGATCGAGATGCCCGATACACCGGGAATCGATGCCGACGGCGGGGTCATCAGTCGCAAAGCCGCAGATGACCAACCGTTCTCGGCGCTTGCTTTCAAGATCCTCAACGATCCGTTTGTCGGCAGCCTCACGTTCTTCCGCGTGTACTCGGGCACCATGGCGCAAGGCGACATGATCTATGTGCCCACCAAAGACAAAAAAGAACGCATCGGTCGGTTGCTGCAGATGCATGCCAACGATCGCACCGACATCAAAGAAGTGCGCGCCGGGGACATCGCGGCCGCTGTTGGCCTCAAAGATGTAACCACCGGTGACACCCTGTGTGACTTGGAGCGCCCGATCACCCTCGAAAAGATGGTGTTTCCTGTGCCCGTCATCTCGGTGGCGGTCGAGCCGCGTACCAACGTCGACCAGGAAAAAATGGGCATGGCCCTGCAGCGCCTGGCCAAGGAAGACCCTTCGTTCCGCGTCACCACTGACCCTGAATCCGGGCAGACGTTGATCGCCGGCATGGGTGAGTTGCACCTTGAGATCATCGTTGATCGTATGAAGCGCGAGTTCAAGGTTAACGCCAATGTGGGTAAGCCACAGGTGGCCTACCGTGAAACCATCCGCGACAAGATCAACTCCGAAGGCAAGTTCGTTCGTCAGTCCGGTGGTCGCGGCCAGTACGGCCATGTGTGGCTCAAGATTGAGCCCAACGAGCAGGGCAAAGGCTACGAGTTCATCAACGGTATCGTTGGTGGCAGCGTGCCCAAAGAGTTCATACCAGCCATCGACAAAGGCGTCCGTGAGGCTGCCGAGACTGGTGTCATCGCCGGTTATCCGGTGGTCGACGTTAAGGTCACGTTGTTCGACGGCTCGTACCACGACGTCGATTCCAACGAGATGGCCTTTAAGATTGCGGCCTCGATGGGCTTCAAAGATGGCTTTCGCCAAGCGCGACCTGTGCTGCTTGAGCCCATCATGAAAGTCGAGGTTGTGACTCCTGAAGAATATTCAGGCGATGTCATCGGTGATCTCAACCGCCGTCGCGGGCAGATCACCTCGATGGACGACGCCCCCGGTGGTAAGTCGGTGAACGCCGACGTGCCACTCTCCGAGATGTTCGGGTACTCCACTACCGTGCGCTCACAGAGCCAGGGGCGTGCCACGTTCACTATGGAATTCGCGCGTTACGCCGAAGTTCCTTCGCATATTTCTGACAGCATCATCAAATTCTAAAACCGCCACTCAGCCCGGAGCCAAAACAGTGTCCAAAGAGAAATTCGAGCGCAGCAAGCCGCACGTGAACGTGGGGACCATTGGTCACGTTGACCATGGTAAGACGACGCTGACGGCGGCGCTGACCAAGGTGATGGCCGAGATGCACGGTGGTGCGTTTATGGCATATGACCAGATTGACAAGGCGCCTGAAGAGAAGGCGCGCGGCATTACGATTTCGACGGCGCACGTCGAGTATTCCTCTGATGAGCGTCATTACGCGCACGTTGACTGCCCTGGGCACGCTGACTATGTGAAGAACATGATCACCGGTGCGGCGCAGATGGACGGTGCGATTCTGGTGTGCTCGGCCGCAGACGGCCCGATGCCGCAGACGCGTGAGCACATTTTGTTGGCCCGTCAGGTGGGCGTGCCGTACATCGTCGTGTTCATGAACAAGGCCGACATGGTGGACGACAAGGAGCTGCTGGAGCTGGTGGAGATGGAGATCCGCGAGCTTTTGTCGGTGTACAAGTTCCCCGGCGACGACACGCCGATCGTGGTGGGCTCGGCGCTCAAGGCGCTTGAGGGCGACACCAGCGAGATTGGTGTTCCTGCGGTTGTGAAGCTGGTTGCCGAGATGGACCGTTACATTCCGGTTCCCAAGCGCGAAGTCGACAAGCCCTTCCTGATGCCGGTTGAGGACGTGTTCTCGATCTCTGGCCGTGGCACGGTTGTGACGGGTCGCATCGAGCGCGGCATTGTCAAGATCAACGAGGAAGTGGAGATCATCGGCCTGGTGCCGACGGTCAAGACGACGTGCACTGGCGTTGAGATGTTTCGCAAGCTGCTGGACGAAGGTCAGGCTGGCGACAACGTGGGCGTGCTGCTGCGTGGCACCAAGCGTGAGGACGTGCAGCGTGGTCAGGTTCTGGCCAAGCCCGGTTCGATCCTGCCGCACACCAAGTTTGAATGCGAAGTGTACGTGCTGACCAAGGAAGAGGGCGGTCGTCACACGCCGTTTTTCAAGGGCTATCGTCCGCAGTTTTACTTCCGCACCACCGACGTTACGGGCTCGATTGAGCTCGACGGCGGCGCCGAGATGGTAATGCCTGGCGACAACATCAAGATGACGGTCGAGCTGATCGCCCCCATCGCGATGGATGACGGCCTGCGCTTTGCTATCCGCGAGGGTGGCCGCACCGTCGGTGCAGGCGTTGTCTCCAAGATTCTCAAATAAGGCTGAATAGACATGGCAAATCAGAACATCCGCATCCGCCTCAAGGCGTTCGACCACCGTCTCATCGACAACTCGGCTCGCGAGATCGTCGAGACCGCCAAGCGCACCGGTGCGACCGTCAAGGGCCCAGTGCCCCTGCCGGTCAAGATGGAGCGTTTCACGGTGCTGGTGTCGCCCCATGGCGACAAGGACGCACGCGATCAGTTCGAGCTGCGCACCCACAAGCGCCTCATGGATATCCTCAATCCCACCGATAAGACGGTCGACGCGCTGATGAAGCTCGAGTTGCCGGCCGGTGTGGACGTACAGATCAAGCTCAACTGATTTATTTTCAGAAATAAGCTTGCAAAGGGGCGCGGCGCTGCTACTATTCGCGTCCCCATTTTGGCCGCGACGAGATTCGCGGCCAGCGTTTTCGGACGCGGAATTCGGGCGAGGTTGGTTCTAAACGCCGCAAGGCTGGACCAAGACCACTCGAGGGCATCGCTACCATACGGTGGCGTGTCTTCCTGTCGGCCTCCCTCCCTGTACCGCCTGCATCCGCTGCCGTCGCGACACCGCGCCGGTTTGGCTGTCGATTAGAGGAATGCGAGATGACAATCGGGTTGGTCGGTCGCAAATGCGGCATGACGCGCGTGTTCACTGAAGCTGGCGAATCCGTGCCTGTCACGGTCGTGCAGGTGCTCGCCAATCGCGTCGCTCAAGTCAAGAATCCCGGCACCGACGGTTACCGGGCCGTGCAGCTCACGTACGGCAAGCGCCGTCAGGTGCTGCTGGGCAAGGCTGTCGCCGGTCACTACGCCAAGCTTGGTGTGGAGCCGGGTCGCTCGCTGGTCGAGTTCCGACTCGATGCGGTAGAGCACGCCGACATAGCTCCTGGCACCGAGTTCACCGCCGAGCTGTTCAAGGCCGGTCAGTTGGTCGATGTCACAGGCACGACCATCGGTAAGGGCTATGCCGGCGTCATGAAGCGCCACAACTTCCGCGGCGGTCCTGCCTCGCACGGTCACTCGGTCACGCATCGCGCGCCCGGTTCGATCGGTCAGCGCCAGACCCCGGGTCGCGTGTTCATCGGTAAGCGCATGTCGGGCCACATGGGTGTTGTCCGCCGCACCACCGAGAATTTGCGCGTCATCGAAATCGACGTTGCTCGCAACCTGCTGTTGATCAGCGGTGCGGTGCCAGGTTCCGAGGGCGGTGAAGTCATCGTTCGTCCGTCAGTCAAGGCAGCCCGCCTTGCCAAGCGCAAGTCGATTGCGCCGAGCAAGAAGGCCGATGCCAAGAAAGACGCTAAGAAGAAGTAAGGCTTGACCATGAAGCTCAAGATTGCCAACGACGCTGCCGAGCTGGAAGTCTCCGACGAGACCTTCGGTTCGGCCTACAACGAGGCCCTGGTTCACCAGCTGGTCACCGCCTATATGGCCGGTGGACGTGCAGGCACCAAGCGCCAGAAGAGCCGTGCCGAAGTGCGCGGTGGCGGCAAGAAGCCGTGGGCCCAGAAGGGCACCGGTTCAGCCCGCGCCGGCTCCATCCGCAGCCCAATTTGGGTCGGTGGTGGTCGCGCTTTCGCTGCCCGTCCGCGCGACTTCACGCAGAAGCTCAATCGCAAGATGTACCGCGTCGGGCTGCGATCGATGCTGGGCCAGTTGGTTCGCACCGACCGCCTGATCGTCGCCACCGACGTCACAGTCGCCGAGGCCAAGACCAAGCTGCTGGTTCAAAAGCTGACTCAGATGTCTCTGAACAGCGTGTTGATTGTGGTGGAGGCGCAGGACGACAAGCTGACGCTCGCCGCCCGCAACCTTCCGTTCGTCGACGTGATCACGGTCGCCGGCGTTAATCCGGTCGCATTGGCCGCCTACGACAAGGTGCTGATCTCGGTCGGCGCTGTGAAGCTGCTTGAGGAGCGCCTGCAATGAGCCAAGAGCGCCTGACTACCGTACTGATCGCGCCGCACATCACCGAGAAGACTTCTCTGGCGATGGCCAACAACAATCAGTACGCCTTCCGCGTCCGTCGTGATGCCGACAAGACTGAGGTCAAGCAAGCTGTAGAGCTGATGTTTGACGTCAAGGTCGCGCGCGTTCAAGTGGTCAACGAGCCGGGTAAGACCCGTCGTTTCGGCAAGACCATTGGCCGCACTCAGGATTGGAAGAAGGCCTACGTCCGTTTGGCTCCCGGCCAAGCGATCGACTACGAGGCCCAGGCCCAGGTCAAGCGCTGATCGCGCCGCGACCCACAGGTAACCGAAAATGGCACTCATCAAGCTCAAACCCACATCCCCCGGCGCACGTTTCGTCGTCCGCGTGGATCGTTCGCACCTGCACAAGGGCGACCCGTATGCACCGCTGACTGTTCACCAGAACAAGACCGGCGCGCGCAACCACTTCGGACGCATTACCACTCGTCACGTTGGCGGCGGTTCGCGTCAGAAGTACCGCATCATCGACTTCCGTCGCGACAAGGACGGCATTGTCGGCATCATCGAGACGGTTGAATACGATCCGAACCGTACCTGCCACATCGCGCTGGTCAAATACAGCGATGGTGAGCGCCGCTACATTCTTGCGACCAAGGGTCTCAAGGTTGGCGACGAGGTCCGCTCGGGCGCAGATTCGCCGATCAAGTCTGGCAACGCGATGGCGCTGCGCCATATCCCGGTCGGTTCGGTGGTGTGCAACGTTGAGATGAAGCCGGGCAAGGGTGGCCAGATCGCGCGTAGCGCGGGCGCCTCCGTCCAGTTCACCTCGCGTGAAGGCACCTACGCTTTTCTGCGACTAAGATCCGGTGAGACCCGCAAGGTTCACATCGATTGCCGCGCCACCCTTGGTGAGCTGAGCAACGATGAACATAACCTGCGCGTCTACGGTAAGGCCGGCGCAAAGCGCTGGCTCGGTATCCGCCCCACCGTTCGCGGTGTGGCGATGAACCCTGTTGACCATCCGCACGGTGGTGGCGAGGGTAAGCCTGGCCAAGGTAACCCGCACCCGGTATCGCCGTGGGGTTGGCAGACCAAGGGCAAGAAGACGCGCCGTAACAAGCGCACTAGCAGCATGATCGTGCAGCGGAGGAAGTAAGCAGTGCCTCGTTCCCTCAGGAAGGGTCCTTTCGTCGACTTGCACCTTGCAAAAAAGGTTCAAGCCGCCGCAGCCCGCAACGACCGCAAGCCGATCAAGACTTGGTCGCGCCGTTCAATGGTGCTCCCCGAGATGATCGGGCTCACCATCGCTGTGCATAACGGCAAGCAGCATCTGCCTGTTCTCGTCACCGAGAACATGGTGGGTCACAAGCTTGGTGAGTTCTCGCCCACGCGCACCTTTAAGGGGCACTCGGGCGACAAGAAAGTTTCGTCGTCGGATTAAGCCATGCAAGTATTTGCTAAATACCGCTACGCACACATTTCCCCGCAGAAGTGCCGGCTCATCGCCGACGTTGTTCGCGGCAAGGAAGTTGGTCTCGCGCTGTCCACTCTTCGGTTCATGCCGAAAAAGGGTGCCGAGTTGGTGCTGAAGACTCTCGAGTCTGCAGTTGCCAACGCCGAGCACAATCACGGTGCCGACATCGACGAACTCAAGATTTCACGCATCGAGATTGACGAAGCTCCGCAGCAGAAGCGTTTTGCCGCCCGTGCCAAGGGCCGCGGTACACGCATCGTGAAGCGCTCGAGTCATATCACGGTCCACGTCAGCGACGGCAGGAAGGAATAGCGAATGGGCCAGAAGGTCAATCCGCTGGGCATACGCCTGGGAATCACCCGCGATTGGGTCTCCAAGTGGTATGCCGGCAAGAAGCAGTATCCGGCTCAGATTCTGGCGGACTTCCGGGTCCGCGAGTTCCTGCGCAAGCGTTTGGCCGAGGCTTCGGTCAGCCGTATTCATATCGAGCGCGCTGCTCGTAAGCTCAGCATCACCATTCACACGGCCCGTCCGGGCATCGTGATCGGTAAGAAGGGCGAGGACATCGAGAAGCTGCGCGCTGAAACCAGCAAGCGTCTCGGTTTGCCGGTGGCCGATGTGCGCATCAACGTCGCCGAGATCCGCAAGCCGGAACTCGAGGCGCAGTTGGTTGCCGAGGGCATCGCGCAGCAGATTGAGAAGCGTGTGATGTTCCGTCGTGCCATGAAGCGCGCGGTTATGAGCACGATGCGCAGCGGTGCGCTGGGCGTGAAGATCCGGTTGTCGGGCCGTCTTAACGGTTCGGAAATCGCTCGCACCGAGCAGGTGCGCGAGGGTCGGATTCCGCTGCACACATTCCGCGCAGACATCGACTACGCCACTGCCGAGGCCCGTACGACCTACGGAATCATCGGTATCAAGGTGTGGATCTTCAAGGGCGAAGTCTTCGACCCGGTGGCGGAAGCTCCGGTTGAAGCTGTCGAGCCGGTAGCCGAGCAGACGGCTACGGCCTGAGGAACAGGGAATGTTGCAACCTAAGCGAACCAAGTTCCGCAAGCAGTTCAAGGGCCGTAATGCCGGCCTGGCTCATCGTGGCAGCACGGTGGCGTTCGGCGAGTTCGGCCTCAAGGCCACAGAGCGCGCCCGGATGACAGCCCGAGAGATCGAAGCTGCCCGTCGTGCCATGGCTCGCGCCGTTAAGCGCGGCGGCCAGATCTGGGTTCGGGTATTTCCCGATGTCCCGGTCACCAGCAAGCCTCTTGAGGTTCGCATGGGCGCCGGTAAGGGCAACGTCGAGTACTGGATTGCCAAAGTGCAGCCCGGAAAGGTGTTGTTCGAGATGGAAGGCGTCACCGAGGCGCAGGCTCGCGAGGCTTTCCGCCTTGCTGGTGCCAAGTTGTCGGTGGCAACGATGTTCGTGAAGCGGCAGGTGCGCTGATGAAAGCCAAGGAACTTCGCGGTAAGTCCGCAACAGAGCTCGGCGCCGAGTTGCTGGGTCTTCGCAAGGAGCAGTTTGCGCTGCGGCTTCAGCGTGCGACCGGCCAGGCCGTCAAGCCCGACCAGTTCAGCAAGGTCCGTCGCAGCATTGCGCGGTTAAAGACCATTCAGCGCGAGCTTAAGGCTGGCGCGACCGGAGAGAAGGCATGAATACGCCCGCCACCGAAGTGGTTGCCAAGGCAGCACGTACGCTGACTGGCAAGGTTGTCAGCGCTAAGACTGCCAAGACCATCGCTGTTGAGATCACTCGCGTGGTCAAGCATCCGATGTACGGCAAGTACATGCGCCGCACAACGCGGCTTTTGGCCCACGATGAGGCCGGTGACGCTCGTGACGGGGATACGGTGCTTATTTCACCGTGCCGTCCGATGTCGCGCCGCAAGTCATGGCGTTTGGTTTCGGTCGTCGAACGCGGCGCCGCGGTCTGATTTTCGAGGCAGGTTCAAGATGATTCAGATGCGCACGTTGCTCCATGCCGCTGATAACAGCGGCGCCAAGACCTTGATGTGTATCAAGGTCCTCGGCGGCTCTCATCGTCGCTATGCGTCCGTCGGTGACGTCATTAAGGTGAGCGTCAAAGATGCGATTCCGCGTGGCAAGGTTAAGAAGGGCGAGGTCTATGATGCCGTGGTCGTGCGTACCGCTTTCGGTGTGCGTCGTCCGGACGGCTCTCTGATCCGCTTCGATGGCAACGCCGCGGTGTTGCTCAACCAGAAGCTCGAGCCCATCGGGACGCGCATCTTCGGACCGGTCACGCGTGAACTGCGCAATGCCCGTTTCATGAAGATCATCTCGCTGGCCCCCGAGGTCCTTTGAGGTTTTCCACATGAACAGACTCCGTAAAGGCGACCAAGTCGTCGTAATTTCGGGCCGGGACAAGGGTCGCAAGGGCGCCATTGTTCAGGTGCTGGCCAATGGGAAGGTGCTCGTAGAGGGCATTAACCTGGCGAAGAAGCACCAGCGTCCCAATCCGCAGCGGCAGGTGCAGGGCGGCATTCTTGAAAAAGAAATGCCCCTGGATCCGTCTAACGTTGCCATCGTCAACGCCACGACAGGTAAGGCCGAGCGTATCGGCTTCAAGACCCTGGCGGATGGCAAGAAGGTGCGCTTCCTCAAGTCGAACGACGAAGTGCTAGACGCATAGGCATTGGCAGGAAGAACATGAGCAGGCTCCAGCAATATTATCGTGACACCGTCGTTCCTCGCCTCCGGCAGGATCTGGCGCTGACGAATCCGATGCAGGTCCCCAAGATCACCAAGATCACGGTGAACATGGGTGTTGGCGAAGCCGTTGCTGACCGTAAGGTCGTCGACGCAGCCGCCAGCGACCTGGGCAAGATCACTGGCCAGAAGCCTTTGATCACCAAGTCGCGCAAGGCAATTGCGGCGTTCAAGCTGCGCGAGGGCTTGCCGATTGGTTGCAAAGTCACGCTGCGTGGCGAGCGTATGTACGAATTCTTGGATCGTCTCATCACTGTGGCGATGCCCCGAATCCGTGACTTCCGTGGTGTGTCTGCCCGTGCCTTTGATGGCCGTGGTAACTACACCTTGGGAATCAAGGAACAGATCATTTTCCCCGAGATCCAGTACGACGCAATTGACCAATTGCGTGGCATGGATATCACCATTACGACGACAGCCGTGGACAACGAGCAGGGTCGTGCGTTGCTGGAAGCTTTCAACTTCCCGTTCCGCAAGTAAGCACTCGACAGAACTGGCAACGAGGATAGACCGGATGGCCAAGACAAATATGGTCGAGCGCGACAAGCGCCGTGCACGCACCGTGCAGAAGTACGCCGTCAAGCGCGCCGAGCTTAAAGAGCTCATTCGCGCTCCGGCTACCTCTCCCGAGGCGCGTGTCGAAGCCCAGGAGAAGCTGCAGTCGCTGCCGCGTGACGCGAGTCCCTCGCGCATGCGCAACCGTTGCGCATTGACGGGTCGTTCGCGCGGTGTATACCGCAAGTTCGGCCTGGCCCGTACCAAGATTCGTGAAGCCGCTAACCGCGGCGAGATCCCCGGCCTCGTTAAGGCGAGCTGGTAGGAGGCACTGCAAGATGAGCATGACTGATCCTGTTGCCGACCTGCTGACCCGTATTCGTAACGGGCAAAGAGCTGGCAAGACGCATGTGAGCCTTGATTCGTCCAAGATCAAGACCGCCATCGTGCGCGTCCTGAAGGACGAAGGCTATGTAGCGGATTTCCATATCGATGGCGATGTGGCAAAACCGAGACTCACTATTGACCTTAAATACTTCGAGGGGCGTCCGGTTATCGACCGCCTTGAGAGGGTGAGTCGTCCTGGCCTGCGTATTTATCGCGGCCAGACCGAACTGCCCAAGGTGCTCGGCGGCATGGGGACGGTAATCGTCTCTACCCCGCGGGGCGTAATGACCGACCGCCAGGCCCGTGCAATCGGCCAGGGCGGCGAAGTTCTCTGCATCGTGGCCTGATCGGCCAAGAAGCGAATCAAGGGTTTAAAGCATGTCGCGCGTAGCCAAACGACCGGTTCCCCTGCCTCAGGGTGTCACCGCCACGATTTCGCCCACTGGCGTCACCCTCAAGGGTGCCAAGGGCACGCTCAGCGTGTCGCTTGCCAAGGGTATTTCGGTGGTCGAAGAAGCCAAAGAGCTGAAGGTGGTGTTCGACGCCGCTGCAGGCACTGCGGCGCTGGCGGGGTCCACCCGTGCTCACCTGGCCAACATGGTCAATGGTGTGACGGTGGGATATCCTCTGGGCTTCTCGCACGCGGTTGTCGTCGATATTCCGGAAGGCATCACGATCGAGGCGCCGACGCAGACCGAGGTGCTCATCAAGGGCATCGACCGTCAGCGGGTGGGCCAGATTGCCGCCGAGATCCGCAGCATACGTCCGCCGGAACCCTACAAGGGTAAAGGCGTGAAGTATTCCGACGAGAAGATCGTCATCAAGGAAGGCAAGAAGAAGTAGCGCGAGGACTTTCGAGTATGACGATTTCCACGAAAGACCGCCGGGTTCGGCGAGCCACCAAAACCCGCGCGCATATCCGCGAGCTGGGTGTTGCGCGGCTGACTGTGCATCGCTCCGCCCAGCATATTTATGCTCAGGTGTTCGATTCGCAGGGTTCCAAGGTGTTGGTGTCCGCGTCGACGCTGCAGGATGCGGTTGCTGAGGGCCTCACCGGCACCGGCAACGTTGATGCTGCCAAGGCCGTCGGCAAGGCAATTGCCGAGCGCGCGCGGGCCGCAGGCATTGAAAAGGTTGCGTTTGATCGCTCCGGTTTCCGCTATCACGGCCGCGTTAAGGCGCTGGCTGATGCGGCACGCGAAGCTGGTCTCGAGTTCTAATCCAGGCGGTACAGCAGATGGCAAGACCTGACAAAAATCAGAGCGCAGACGAGTTCACTGAGAAGCTCGTTGCGGTCAACCGTACCTCCAAGACGGTCAAGGGCGGACGCCAATTCGGCTTCACGGCTCTGACAGTCGTGGGTGACGGTGCCGGGCGCGTTGGATTCGGTTTCGGTAAGGCCCGCGAGGTCCCCGTTGCCATTTCCAAGGCGATGGCCCAGGCCCGCAAGAATTTGGTCTCGGTTTCGCTCAACCGCGACACCCTGCACTACGCAGTGCGCGGCACCCACGGTGCGACGCGCGTGTTGATGCAGCCCGCTTCCGGCGGTACCGGCGTCATCGCTGGTGGTGGCATGCGCGCAGTGCTTGAGTGCGCTGGCGTTCGCAACGTTCTGGCCAAGAGCTACGGTTCGCGTAACCCGATCAACGTCGTTCGCGCCACGGTTAAGGCGCTGGCTGACGTGCGTTCGCCCGCGAACATCGCCGCCAAGCGCGGCAAGACGCTTGAAGAGATCACGGGCTGATTACCATGGAAATCAACGCCAATTCCCCGAAGCTGAAAGTCACGCTCGTCAAGAGCATCCATGGACAGCTTCAGAACATCGTGTCGTCGGTGCGTGGCCTCGGCCTGCGTCGTCCTCACCATTCCGTCACCGTGGCAAACACGGTTGAGAATCGCGGCATGATCCACACCGCGACGCATTTGCTGAAAGTTGAAGAGGCGCAGTGATGAGACTCAACACGATCAAGCCCGGTGAGGGTTCGAAGCGCGCTCCGTTGCGCGTGGGTCGCGGCGCCTCGGCCGGCCAGGGCAAGACCTCTGGCCGCGGTGTCAAGGGTCAGCGCGCTCGCAAGGGCGGCTACCATAAGGTCGGCTTCGAGGGCGGCCAGATGCCGTTGCAGCGTCGCCTTCCCAAGGTCGGCTTCCGCTCCAAGATGAAGGCTACCCGTGCAGAGGTTCGCCTCAGCGAGTTGGCCAAGGTCAAGGGCGACATCATTGATCTGGCGGCCCTTAAGGCATCGGGCGTTGTTCCGGTGTTTGCGCTGCAGGCCAAGGTTGTGCTGTCCGGCACCATCGAACGCGCGGTCACGCTGCGTGGCGTCGGTGCAACCAAGGGTGCCTTGGCTGCCATTACGGCTGCCGGTGGCACCGTTGAAGCGGCTGCTGAGAAGGCATAAAGCACACTTAGATGGCCAGTCAGTCCGCAATGAACCCGGCAAGCGCACTTGGTGACGCATCTCGCTTCGGCGAGATTCGCGGCCGCTTGCTGTTCTTGATCGGGGCGCTGATTGTCTATCGCACCGGAACGTTCATTCCGGTTCCCGGCATCGACCCTGACCAAGTGGCCCGGTTGTTCAGTGATCAATCCGGCACCATCTTGGGCATCGTGAACATGTTCTCCGGTGGCGCGCTGTCGCGGTTTTCAATCTTTGCGATGGGCGTGATGCCCTACATCTCTGCCTCTATCATCATTCAGATGATGGGCATGGTTGTGCCGCAGCTGATGGAATGGCGCAAAGAAGGCGAGGCCGGCAAGCGCAAGATGACTCAGGTCACGCGCTACAGCACGGTGGTGCTGGCACTGTTTCAGTCGTTTGCTGCCGCAGCTGCGTTGCAGTCGCAAAACGTCGTGGTATCTCCTGGCGTGTTTCAGTGGCTGGTTCCTGCGACCATCACCATGACTACCGGCACGATGTTTCTGATGTGGCTTGGTGAGCAGATCACTGAGCGCGGCATCGGCAACGGCATCTCAATGATTATCTTGGTTGGCATTCTTGCTGGCATACCTTCAGCGGTTGGTACCACGCTGGAGCAGGTGAGCACCGGTGAGATGGCTGCGCCGTTCTTCATCCTGCTGATGGTTGTCATTGTGGCGGTTACCGGCTTCTGCGTATTCGTTGAGAAGGCCCAGCGCCGCATCACCGTCAATTACGCCAAGCGTCAGGTGGGCCGCAAGATGTACGGCGGCCAGACTAGCCATCTGCCCTTCAAGCTGAACATGTCCGGCGTGATCCCTCCGATCTTCGCTTCGAGCTTGCTGTTGTTCCCCGCAACCATCGCCAGCTTTCTGGGCGCCAACAGCGAGTCTGCTGTTGCACAGGTTCTGCAGGGCATCTCGACTTCGCTGGGTTACGGGCAGCCTCTGCATTTGGTTTTGTACGCCGCACTCATCGTGTTCTTCTGCTTTTTCTATACCGCGCTTGTGTTCAATGCGCGCGATACGGCAGAGAACCTTAAAAAGTCCGGTGCATTTATTCCTGGCATCCGCCCGGGTCAGCACACGGGCGAGTACATCGACAAGGTGCTCACGCGGCTGACGCTGTGGGGCGCAATTTATATCGCAGGCGTCTGCCTGTTGCCCGAGACGCTCATGGCGTCGAGGGGTGTTCCGTTCCAGTTCGGCGGCACGTCGCTGCTGATCGTGGTGGTAGTGGTGATGGACTTCGGTGCGCAGTTACAAGCGCACATGATGTCGCACCATTATCCGGGGCTGATGAAGAAGGCGAACCTGCTCGGTGCAGGCCGCAATGGCACCGGCAGTTGATGGCCCGGTCGCAAAGATGGGTCAACGAGGGTTTCGACTATGAAGGTACGTCCGTCCGTCAAGAAGATCTGCAAGAACTGCAAGATCGTGCGCCGTCGGGGAGTGGTCTATGTGATCTGCTCAACCGATACGCGGCACAAGCAGCGTCAGGGCTAAGGGCCCGGCACTGTTTTGGCAACGACGTTGATTTAATGATGTTTCCACGTAGAATGCCGCGCCTTTCCAGCGGCATCGGGGCGAGCAGATGGCACGTATAGCCGGTATTAATATCCCGATGAACAAGCATGTTTGGATCGGGCTTACCCATATTTATGGGATAGGTCGGACCCGGGCACGCGAGGCCTGTGAGATCACAGGCATCCATCCCAGCACCAAGGTCAAAGACCTGACGGATGCTGAGGTGGCTGCACTGCGCTCACAGATCGCAAAATGGGCGGTCGAAGGTGACCTGCGCCGTGAGGTGTCTATGAACATCAAACGGCTCATGGACCTGGGCACATGGCGCGGTATCCGCCATCGCCGTGGTCTGCCGATGCGCGGTCAGCGCACGCGAACCAACGCCCGCACACGCAAGGGCCCGCGCAAGCAGGCCGTCAAGCTCAACTCGCAGCCCGGCAAGTAAGCCCGGCGCTGCACCGCTTTACACAGAGGCAACGGTTCACCTATGGCCGACCAGAAGACAGCCGCGGCAAATGCTGCGAAGAAGCCGAAGAAGGCGCGCAAGAACGTGCTGGATGGCATCGCGCACGTCCACGCTTCCTTCAACAACACGATCATCACGATCACCGACCGTCAGGGCAACACGTTGTCTTGGGCTACGTCGGGTGGTTGCGGTTTCCGCGGTTCTCGCAAGAGCACGCCCTTCGCTGCCCAGGTGGCAGCCGAGAAGGCGGGCGTTGCCGCTCAGGAACACGGTTTGAAGAACGTGGAGGTCCGCGTAGGCGGCCCCGGTCCCGGTCGTGAGTCCGCTGTGCGCGCACTCAACGGTTGTGGCCTCAAGATCACCAGCATTGCCGACATTACACCGATCCCGCACAACGGCTGCCGTCCGCCGAAGAAGCGTCGGGTTTGATGTACCGGA
Organism: Pseudomonadota bacterium; assembly: GCA_026398735.1. GTDB lineage: Bacteria > Pseudomonadota > Gammaproteobacteria > Steroidobacterales > Steroidobacteraceae > ZC4RG30. The sequence goes on from JAPLSH010000006.1 coordinate 28,285, forward strand.
ACCGACAGGAATAAAGAAATGGCGCGTTATACCGGTCCTACATGCAAGCTCTCGCGTCGCGAGGGTACCGATCTTTTCCTCAAGAGTGGCATCAAGCCGCTTGAGGCCAAGTGCAAGCTCCAGGTGCCGCCCGGCGGCATCAAGGGCGAACGCCGCACGCGTTTGTCCGATTACGGCACGCAGCTGCGCGAGAAGCAGAAGCTGCGTCGTATGTACGGCGTACTCGAGCGGCAGTTCCGCAACTACTACCAGGAGGCCTCGCGCCGTGCCGGTTCAACCGGTGCAACCCTGCTGTCGCTGCTGGAATGTCGCTTGGATAACGTCGTCTATCGCATGGGCTTCGCGTCCACGCGTGCTGAGGCTCGCCAGTTGGTAAGCCACAAGTCGATCCAGGTGAATGGCCATGCGGTCACCATTGCGTCCTACCAGGTAAAAGCCGGTGACGTCGTGCAGGTGCGGGAAAAGTCCCGCAACCAGCTTCGCGTCCAAGGCGCACTCACGGCGGCTGCCCAAGCGGGCTTCCCTGAGTGGCTGGACGTGAACGAAAAGGAAATGCGCGGCGTGTTCAAGTCGGCTCCGGCTCGCAGCGATGTGCTGCCGGATATCAACGAGAACCTCGTCGTCGAGCTTTACTCGAAGTGATGGTGGAGGTGCGATGCAATCCTCGGTAACCGAATTTCTCAAGCCCCGTGTAGTCAAGGTACATCCGGTCGCGCCTCGTCAGGCGCGTATCGTGATCGAGCCCTTCGAGCGTGGGTTTGGCCATACGCTGGGCAATGCCCTGCGCCGTGTCCTTTTGTCCTCGATGCCTGGCGCTGCGATCACCGAAGTGGCGATCGAGGGCGTGCTGCATGAGTACACCAGCATTGAAGGCGTCCAAGAGGACGTGGTCGATGTGCTGCTCAACCTCAAGTCGGTTGCTATCCGCATGCATTCGCGTGACGTGGCCGAACTGCGTCTGCACAAGAAGGGCCCCGGCCCGATCACCGCAGGCGACATTCAGGTTGATCATGACGTCGAGATCGTTAACCCCGAGCTGGTCATTGCCAACCTGAACAAGGCCGGCGAGCTGACCATGACCCTCAAGGTCGAGCGCGGTCGGGGCTATCGGGCTGCAGTGCAGCGCGTGGCCTTCGAAGAGTCAACCCGTCCCATTGGTCAGCTGCAGCTTGATGCGTCGTTTAGCCCTGTGCGTCGCGTGACGTATTCGGTTGAATCGGCTCGCGTCGAGCAGCGTACTGATCTGGACAAGCTGGTCATCGATATCGAGACCAACGGCACTATCGATCCGGAAGAGGCGATTCGCCGCGCCGGTTCGATCCTCAAGGATCAGCTGTCGGTCTTCGTTGACCTGCAGGGTGAGGAAGAGTCTGCCGGTAAGGCCGAGATCATGACTTTCGACCCGTTGCTGTTGCGTCCGGTCGATGAGCTGGAGCTCACCGTCCGCAGCGCCAACTGCCTCAAGGCCGAGAACATTCACTACATCGGCGACCTGGTGCAGCGCACCGAGGTCGAGCTGCTGCGCACACCCAACCTTGGTAAGAAGTCTCTTACCGAGATCAAGGAAGTGCTCCAGGGCCACGGTCTCATGCTGGGCATGCGCCTGGATGGTTGGCCGCCGCCCAGCCTTCGTCACGACGACGATCGCGAAACGATCTGATCAGGTATTAATTCATGCGCCATCAACTTTCCGGCCGCCAGCTTTCGCGCAACGCCCCGCACCGTCGGGCGATGCTGCGCAACATGGCTGTGTCGCTGCTGCAGCACGAGACCATTCGCACCACGATTCCTAAAGCCAAGGAATTGCGTCGCGTGGTTGAGCCTCTTATCACCCTCGGCAAGATCGACACCGAGGCCAAGCGCCGGTTGGCTTTCAGCCGCCTGCGCGACGCCAAGATTGTCGCAAAGCTGTTCACCGACATCGGTCCGCGTTTTGCGGCACGTGCCGGTGGTTACACCCGCATCCTGCACATGGCGCCGCGTCCCGGTGACAACGCTCCCATGGCGCTGATGCAGTTGGTGGATGGCCCCCTGGCCGCCGCCGCAGAGGCCCCCAAGGCCGCTAAAAAGAAGGCTGCTCGCAAGGCACCTGCCCGTAAGGCCGCTGCTGCCTGATTGGGTTGTCCGGTCGGGGTGTTCATCCCCGACCGGGTTTGCGACTTCACTCCCCGCTCTGTAGCCTCGTGTGCTTCTCAACCGAGGAGTGCGACATGAGCGTTTTGTCCGAGTTCAAGCAGTTTGCAATGAAGGGCAACGTCGTCGACCTCGCGGTCGGTGTCGTGATTGGTGGTGCCTTTGGCAAAATAGTGTCCGCGATGGTGGACAACATCATCACTCCGCCGCTAGGCATTGCCTTGTCAGGCGTCAATTTCAGTGATTTGGCGATTACGCTGTCCACCGATGCGACAGGTAAGCCCGTGCTGCTCAAGTACGGCGTGTTCCTGCAAAGCATGCTCGACTTTGTGATCATCGCTGCCGTGCTGTTCATGGCCATCAAGGCCATTAATCGCATGCAAAAGCAGGCAGAAGCCGCACCGGTCGTGCCTTCAGAACCGCCGCCGCCGCCGCGCAACGAAGTGCTGCTGGAAGAGATCCGCGATCTACTAAAACAACGCTGAGTCGCAGCCGGATCAATCCGGCAGATGATGGGCGGTTTCTAGTAGCTGGAACGCATCGCGGGTCAGGTTCTCGCAGCCGTCGGCGGTGATTACCAGGTTGTCCTCGATGCGGATGCCGCCGCAGGAACGCAGGGCTTGCACGCGGCGCCAGTTGATGGCGTTGCCGTGCTGCCCGGTCATCGCTTTTTCGAGCAATGAGTCGATGAAGTACAGGCCGGGCTCCATGGTGACGACAAATCCTGGCTCTAGGACGCGTGTGAGACGCAGATACTGATGACCTGCCGGCGGCTCCAATTGTGGGCCGTCCGGATCGGGCAACCGGCCGCCGACATCGTGAACCTGCAATCCCAGTAAATGGCCCAGCCCGTGCGGTAGAAACACGCTTGTTAAACCGCTGCGCACGGCCTGTTCTGCATCTGTGTGGATCAGTTGCTGTTCGATCAGCAGCTCGGCCAGCAGTTGATGCGTAGTCAGATGCAGTTCCCGCCAGTCAATGCCCGGTCGCACTGCGGCGCACAGTGACTGTTGCAGAGCTTCCATGCCGTCGATCAGTGCTTGGAAGTCGCCGTCCGCCGCGGCATAGGTGCGCGTGATGTCGCTGGCATAGCCATGATGCTGGGCACCGGCATCAATCAGCATGGAATGGCGTTCTGCAGGCGCGCGACGCTCCAGTTGCTGATAGTGCAAGGTGGCGCAGTTGTCGTTGAGGGCCACGATCGCCTGATAGGGCAACTCTTGTTCGCGCAGCGTGCAGCCGTCGAGAAATGCCTGATGAATGGCAAACTCGCTGCCGCCCTGATGAAACGCTGCTTGCGCCGCCAGATGACCGCGCGCGCCTAGCAGGCTGGCTGCGCGCAGACAGTCAATCTCGTAGGGCGTCTTGTGCACTCGCTGCTCGTGCAGGCGGCGTAGCAGTTGCGGCGGATTCACGGATGAGACGCCAAAATCTGCGAGCCCGTCAAAGGGCTCACCAATAAATGCAGTCAGACCGCTGACCGGATCCAAGGCGGTGCGCGCTTGGTCTGCTGAATTGACAGCGCGTATGTCGAAGCACTGCGTCCAAGCTGCATCTGGCAGTTGCGCCGGCTTGTGCCAGAAATCGTCGGCGGATTGAAACACCAGCACCGGTTTGCGGCCCGGCGTGAACTGCAGCAGGCAATCCGGGGAATCACGCAGCGGCACCCACCACAGAAAGTGAGGATTGCTGCGCAGAGGAAAGGATTGGTCATCCAGGAATGCGAGACGTTGTGTGCCTGAATGGATGACCAGTGAGTCGTGGCCACATGCTCCAAGTATGGGTGTTACGCGTTGCACCACCGTTTCAAGGTGGGCCGAAAAGCTTGGCGAGGGTCCAACTGGTGTGTTCATTTGAGGATTCTCCCCGAATTGGTCGCATATCCGCTCGGCGACTTCTGTGATGGTGTTTTCAATCTCGTGAGGACTCTATACAATTTAACTTCGCGATTTCGGGATCGCCGGGTGCCAAGTGCAACCGTCATTTCGGTCCGTCCGTTGTTTTCCGTGCTTTCCACAATCATTTTCGGGGTATCGACTGATGAAAACCAAACTTGCTCTGAGCGCTCTCGCCCTGGCCCTGGCCCTGTCTGCTGGCTGCGCCAAGAAGGAAGAGGCTCCGGCCGCCGCTCCTGCTGCTGAGGCTCCCGCCGCTGCTCCTGCCGAGGCCGCTCCTGCTGCCGAAGCCGCTGCTCCGGCTGCCGATGCTGCTGCTGCTGCTCCTGCTGCCGAGGCTGCTCCGGCCGCCAAGTAACAGCTTCGCTGTTGCTGTCGTGTCAGACCTTCGGGTCTGACCGCGCCAGGCCCGGTCAGGCTTCCGCCTGCTCGGGCCTTTGCGTTTCAGAGACCCTGGTAACTGCGTGCCATCATGTCTGTGAGCCTTCGTGAAAGCCGTGCCTACCGCGCAGATCAACTGTTCATCGAGCGCGTGTACGGCGATTTTGTGAACGATCTGGCGCCGGATTCTACTGGTGTGTTTCCGCCCTTGGCGGGACTTGTGATGGTCGAAGGTGAGGATGATCTGCAGCGCTGGTTGGCAGACCCTCAGGTGCAGCTGTTGACCATCTTGCTGCATAAGCAGCCGGCCGGCTTTGCCGTGGTCAGCACGCGGCGCGGTTCGGGTCCGCAGGGCGACGCCACCAATCCATTTCGTATGACAGAGTTTTTTATTGCCAGGCCCATGCGTCGCCGCGGCGTGGGCCGTGCTGCAGTGCGTTTGTTGTTTGACCGGTTTGCCGGTGAGTGGCTGGTGACCCAGAGTCGTCGCAATGCGCCAGCAGTGGCGTTCTGGCGGCGTGTCATTGCCCAGTACAGTGGCGGGCGCTATCAGGAACGCTCCGCAGGCGATGAAATCCATCAGCGCCTGCGTACTGGACCTGCGTCGTCTGCGACTGCGTTAGGGCCTGCGAACCCTGGCTCTGCAGCCTAGGGCGCAGTCCGCGCCAACAGTGGCGCCAAATAGCGGGCGGTCTCGCTGTTGGCCGCCTGAGCCAATGTCTCTGGCGTGCCGGTGGCAATAATCTGGCCGCCGCCCGAACCACCCTCAGGACCTAAGTCGATGAGCCAATCGGCGGTCTTGATGACGTCCAGGTTGTGCTCGATCACCACCACGGTGTTGCCTTCGTCACGCAGACGGTGAAGCACGCGCAGTAACTGGGCCACATCATGGAAGTGCAGGCCGGTGGTGGGCTCATCCAGCACATAGAGCGTGCGGCCCGTAGCGCGTTTGGCCAGTTCGCGTGCCAGTTTGACACGCTGTGCTTCGCCGCCCGACAGCGTGGTGGCGTTCTGCCCCAGCTTGACGTAGCCCAAGCCCACATCGACCAGCGTTTGCAGCTTGGGCGCCAGTGCTGGGATGGCCTGGAAGAACGGCAGCGCGTCTTCAATCGTCATCTCTAGCACTTCGTGGATGTTGCGGCCGCGCCAGCGAATATCGAGTGTTTCGCGGTTGTAGCGTTGGGCCTGGCAGACGTCGCAGGACACATACACGTCGGGCAGGAAGTGCATCTCGACACGGATCAGGCCATCGCCTTCACAGGCCTCGCAGCGACCACCTTTAACGTTGAAGCTGAAGCGGCCGGCTTCATAGCCGCGAGTGCGCGACTCTGGTACCTGTGCGAACAGTTCGCGCAGCGGCGCAAAGATGCCCGTGTAGGTGGCCGGATTGGAGCGCGGCGTGCGACCGATGGGGCTCTGGTTGATCTCGATGACGCGATCGATCAGCTCCATGCCGTCGATACGATCTAGCTGCGGCGGTTCTGACACTTGCAGGCCCAAATATTGCGAGGCCGCCTGCAACAGCGTGTCGTTGACCAGCGTGGACTTGCCCGACCCCGACACGCCTGTCACGCAGGTGAGCAGTCCGACGGGGAACTCTGCGCTGACATTACGCAGGTTGTTGGCGCGGGCGCCGACTATGCGCAGTAGCTTGCCTGACTGTATGGGCGTACGCGCCGCAGGCACCGGTATGCCCTCTACACCGCGCAGGTAGCGACCGGTCAGTGACTCAGGGTTGGCGATGATATCGGCCGGTGTGCCTTGGGCGACGATACGACCACCGTGCACACCTGCACCGGGACCTAAGTCGAGCACATGATCGGCACTGCGTATTGCATCTTCGTCGTGTTCGACAACGATGACGGTGTTACCCAGATCGCGCAGACGGCGCAGCGTGCCCAGCAGTCGCTGGTTGTCGCGCTGGTGCAGCCCAATGGAAGGCTCGTCGAGGATGTACATCACGCCGGTAAGGCCAGAGCCCACTTGGCTTGCCAAGCGTATGCGCTGCGCCTCGCCGCCGGAGAGCGTCTCTGCGCTGCGATCGAGCGTCAGGTAGTCCAATCCCACATCGACTAGGAAGCGCAGCCGGTCTGCAACTTCTTTGACGATGCGTGAAGCCACTTCGCCGCGCCAACCGTCGATGGACAGTGTGCGAAAGTGTCCCAGCGCATCGCCCACTGCCATGTGTGACACCTCATGCAAAGGCAAGCCTGCGACATGCACATGGCGAGCGTTGAGGTTGAGGCGTGAGCCGTGGCATTCGGTGCAGACGCGCGTGCCGCGGTATTTGCCCAGTTCCTCGCGCACGGTGGCCGATTCGGTTTCGGCATAACGGCGCTCAAGGTTGGTGATGATGCCTTCGAAGGCATGCGCTTTTTTGCCGGTGCGACCACGCGAGTCGGTATAGCGAAACTCCAACTCGACATCACCGCTGCCATGCAGCACCACCTCGCGCACCGCAGCAGGCAATTGTGTCCACGCGGTATCGACGTCGAATTTGTAGTGTGCCGCCAGCGCGCAGATCATCTGGAAGTAATAGGCGTTGCGCCGATCCCAGCCGCGCACCGCGCCATTGGCCAATGATTGCTGCGGCTGCGTGACCACACGCGCCGGATCGAAGAAGGTCTGGTAGCCCAATCCGTCGCAACCCGTGCAGGCACCGGCTGGGTTGTTGAACGAGAACATCTTGGGCTCGAGCAGTGGCACGCTGTGGCCGCACTGCGGACAGGCATGACGACTGGAGAAGGTCATCTCGGGCAGGCCGCTGGCGTCCGACAATGCCAGCTTGGCCACGCCATCGCCCAGGCGCAGGGCGGTCTCGAAAGACTCGGCCAGCCGTTGGCCCAGATCGGCGCGGGTGCGGAAGCGATCGACCACGGCTTCGATGCTGTGCTTGCGGCGCGCATCCAGATCGCCGATGGAATCGATCTCGACCACTTTGCCGTTGACGCGCGCACGGACAAAGCCCTGAGACGAGAGGTCGTCGAGCACGCTGTTGTGCTCGCCGCGGCGCTCGCTGACCCGCGGTGCCAGCAGCATGGCGGTCTCGCCTTCGGGCAGACGCAGCACCTGATCGACCATCTGGCTGACCGTCTGCGCGGCCAGATCCAAACCGTGGGTGGGGCAGCGCGGCACACCGGCGCGGGCGTACAGCAGTCGCAGGTAATCGTGGATCTCGGTGACCGTGCCGACTGTGGAGCGCGGGTTGTGCGAGGTCGCCTTTTGTTCGATGGCAATCGCGGGCGACAGGCCTTCGATGCTGTCGACGTCGGGCTTGTCCATCATCGACAGAAACTGCCGCGCATAGGCCGATAGCGACTCGACGTAGCGGCGCTGGCCTTCGGCATACAGCGTATCGAAAGCCAGCGACGACTTGCCCGAACCCGACAGGCCGGTGATGACGATGAGCCGGTTGCGCGGCAGATCGACATCGATGTTGCGCAGATTGTGGGTGCGCGCCCCGCGTATGCGTAGATCCTGCATGACTGTCACTGCGGCCGAGTGGACCGTCCATCATAGCGAAGCGGCAGCAGCAGCCGTGCATTTTGGCGTGATTGGATGGATTTCTGCTGTGGTGGGCCGGCGCTGCCGGACTAGAATGGCCCCAACATCACAGTTACCAGGGGCACAGCATGGCGCGCGGCATCAACAAGGTCATTCTCATCGGACATCTGGGTCAGGATCCGGAAGTGCGTTCCATGCCTTCTGGCGGTACGGTCGCCAATCTGCGACTGGCCACCACCGAAAGCTGGCGCGACAAGCAGACCGGCGAGAACAAAGAAGCCACCGAGTGGCACACCGTCGTGGTGTTCGGCCGCACCGCTGAAGTGGCCCAGCAGTACCTGCGCAAGGGCTCACAGGTGTTCATCGAGGGTCGCCTGCGCACCCGCAAGTGGCAGGACAAGTCCACCGGCGCAGATCGCTATTCCACCGAGATCGTCGCCAACGATATGCAGATGTTGGGCGGTCGTGGCGAGGGCGGCGGCGGCGGTGGCGGCGGTGGCGGCGGTGGCGGCCGCGGTATGGCCGCGCCGAGCGGCGGTGACAGCGATTGGGGCGGCGAGAGCCGCGGCGCACCGGCGGCCTCTTCAGGTGGCGGCGATCAGGGCTTCCCGGACGACGACATCCCGTTCTGAGCCCGTCCCTCCCTCGCCAATGCCGGGTGGCTAGCGAGGGTAGCGGTGCTTGGGGCCGGGGTGGGCAGCGGCTGAGCTGGACGCCACGGGCAAATACCTATGGCGGCAGAAAACCGGTACGCTTGCAGGCCGCGATAATTGATCCCCTATGCTCGGCCGATACTTCATAAAAACCTTCGGTTGCCAGATGAACGAGTACGACTCGTCCCGTATGGGCGACGTACTGGCTGCCTGGGAAGGCCTGCAGCCGGCTGCCGACGAGCAGTCGGCCGATATCCTGCTGATGAACACCTGTTCGGTGCGTGACAAGGCCGAAGACAAGGTCTATTCGCTGCTGGGCCAGTGGCGACTGCTCAAGTTGCAAAGGCCCGAACTGGTCATTGGCGTGGGCGGTTGCGTGGCCAGTCAGGAGGGCGACGCGATCTTGAAGCGCGCGCCGTTCGTCGATCTGGTGTTCGGCCCGCAGACCGTGCATCGCCTGCCCGAAATGATCGGCGCGTTGCGGGGCACCGGTCAGTCACAACTGGACGTCAGCTTCCCCGAGATCGAGAAGTTCGATCACCTGCCGCCGCCGCGTGCCGAGGGCGCCACTGCCTTTGTGTCGATCATGGAAGGCTGCAGCAAGTTCTGCAGCTATTGCGTCGTGCCTTATACCCGCGGCGAAGAGATCAGCCGCCCGGCGACCGACGTGCTGCGCGAAGTGCAGGGCCTGCTGGCGCAGGGTGTGGGCGAAATCACTCTGCTGGGCCAGAACGTCAATGCCTACGCCGGCGCCGATGCCGACGGTACGGTACGGGATCTGGCATGGCTGATTCACGCATTGGGGTCGATGCAGGGCGTGCGCCGCATCCGTTTCACCACCTCGCATCCGCTGCATTTCGGGCAGTCGCTCATCGATGCGTATGCACAGGTACCGCAGCTGGCGCATCACCTGCATCTGCCGGTGCAGAGTGGTTCAGATCGCATCCTCAACCTGATGCGCCGCGGTTACACCGCGCTCGAATTCAAAGACAAACTGCGGCGTCTGCGCGCGGTGCGCCCCGGCATCTGCGTGTCCACTGATCTGATCGTGGGTTTTCCTGGCGAGACCGAACACGACTTCGAACAGACGCTGGCGCTGGTGCGCGACACCAACCTGGATCAAAGCTATAGCTTCGTTTACAGCCGTCGGCCCGGCACGCCTGCCGCGTCGCTCACCGATGAAGTGGATGAAGACGTCAAACACCAGCGGTTGCTGCGCTTGCAGGCGCTGCTCAACGAGCAGGCTGCGGCCATCAATCAATCGATGGTAGGCACACGCCAAACAGTGCTGGTCGAGCGCACGTCGCGCCGCGATGCCAATGAGTGGGCCGGCCGCACCGAGAACAATCGCTGGGTCAATTTTGTTGGCCCGCCGGGTCTACTCAACCGTTTTGTCGATGTGGAGATCACTGCTGCCATGGCCAATTCTCTGCGTGGCCGGCTTGCCTCCAGCCAGGATGCTTCATGAAGTCGCGCACGGGCGTCGAGTCGGTGGAGTTTCAGCTGCTGCCGGAAGATAACGCGCGCTTGGCGGTGTTGTGCGGGCCGCTCGACCAGAACATCAAGCTGGTTGAGCAGCGGCTGGGCGTGGGCGTTAGCCGGCGCGGCAGTCACTTTCGCATCAGCGGTGAGCGGGCCAGCGGCGCCGAACGGGTGCTGCGTGATTTGTTCGAACTGGTACAGGGCGATGGACCACTGGATCTGCCCGATGTGCATCTGGCGCTGCGTGAGCACGAGATGCCCGATGAAAATCCCACACAGCGTGCCGATGGCGGCGCACGCGTCATCGAAGCCGATGGTGTGGTGCGGGTGCCGCGTGGTTTGATCCGTGCGCGCGGTGCGCACCAGAAGCAGTACATCGCCCAGGTGCACAGCCACGACCTCACCTTTGGCATCGGCCCTGCCGGTACCGGCAAAACCTATCTGGCGGTGGCCTGCGCGGTCGAGGCGCTGCAGAGCGAGCGTGTGCGGCGCATCGTGCTAGTCAGGCCGGCCGTGGAAGCGGGCGAGCGTCTGGGTTTTCTGCCGGGTGATCTGACGCAGAAAGTCGACCCTTACCTGCGCCCTATGTATGACGCGCTGTACGAGATGCTGGGTTTTGAGCGCGTGGCACGCCTGATCGAACGCAACGTGATTGAGGTGGCCCCGCTTGCCTTTATGCGCGGCCGCTCACTCAACGAGTCGTTCATCATCCTCGACGAATCGCAGAACACCACACCCGAGCAAATGAAGATGTTCCTGACGCGCATCGGCTTCGGTTCGCATGCGGTGGTCACCGGCGACCCCACGCAGACTGATCTGCCCAGCGGCCGGCCTTCGGGTTTGCGCCAGGCGTCGCAGTTGCTGCGCGGCGTAGAGGGCGTTGCGTTTAGCTTTTTTGATGCGGCCGATGTGGTGCGTCACCCGCTGGTGCAGCGCATCGTGCAGGCCTATGAGGCCGACGCGCAGGGCGGGGAGGCCCGATGACTGGTGCCAAACGTCCGCTGCGCGTCGAGCTGACGCGCCGTACGGCGGCACGGGCGCCGGGTATACGCTCGCTGGCGCTGTGGGCCAGTGCCGCATTGGGAACGCGCGCGGCGGGCTGCGAAATAGCCGTGCAATTGGTGTCGGCCCCAACCAGCCGGCGCCTGAACCGGCAGTTTCGTGGCGAGGACCATGCCACCAATGTGCTGTCGTTTCCGGCCGTGCCCCTGCCGGGTGTGCAGCCGCAACCGCTGGGCGATCTGGTGATCTGTCCGCAGATTTTGCAGCGCGAAGCGCGCGAACAGGGAAAAAGTGACCGTGCGCACTGGGCGCATCTGGTCATACACGGCACACTGCATCTGGTGGGCCACGACCATATCGATGACGACGATGCACGCCGCATGGAGCGCCGCGAGGTGACCGTGCTGCGTCGCCTTGGATTTGCCAATCCTTATCGTATGACCCGCGCGACAGGTGCCACATGAGCGACAAAGGCGGTTCCCCGTTTGGCTGGCGACGTTTGCTGCGCACCATTTCAGCGCCGCGTGACCGCGAGCAATTGCTAGATGGTCTGCGCGAGGCTCAGCAAGCCGGTCTGCTCGATACCGATGCCTTTGGCATGCTCGAAGGGGTGTTGCAGGTGTCCGACCTGCGCGATCGCTACATCATGGTGCCGCGCGACCAGATGACCTGCGTGCGTCGCGACGATGCGGCGCAGCGCGTGCTCTCTGGCGTACTCGAATCAGGTCACTCGCGGTATCCGGTGCTCGACGAAGACGGTGAGCAGATCGTGGGCATCTTGCTGGCCAAAGACTTGCTGCGCTTGTTTGCGGTGGCGCCAGGCAAGCCCTTTGATATTGCACAGTGCATACGGCCTGCGGTGTTCGTGCCCGAGACCAAGCGCGTCAACATGCTGCTCAAAGAGTTTCGGCTCAACCGCTTTCACATGGCGGTAGTGGTCGATGAATACGGTGGCATTGCCGGCTTGGTCACCATTGAAGACATCATCGAGCAGATCATCGGTGACATCGACGATGAATATGACGTTGCGGACGAGATCAACATACGCAGTGAACCGGCGGGTCATTGGGTGGTGCGCGGCATCACGCCCATCGAAGACTTTAACGAGCACTTCCGGGTCGATCTGGCCGACGACGAATTCGATACGGTGGCAGGGCTGGTCAGTCACCAGTTTGGCCGCATGCCGCGTCGTGGTGAGTCGGTGACTGTCGAGGGGATTGAGTTTAGGGTCGTGCGCGCCGACCGGCGACGTATCGAAACCCTGCACGTCACTGTGCCGCAGACGCCGGCTGCTGGCGACGCGCCTGCCACTCATGGCTGACACGCGCCGCGGGCTTGTGCCCTGCGGCATCGCAGCGGTGGCAGGCATGGCGCTCACTGGCGCTTTTGCTCCCTATGGACTGTGGCCACTGGCGGTGTTGTCACCGGCAGTGTTGCTGTGGCTGTGGATGGACGCGCCCACGCCGCGTGCCGCCGCCGCACTGGGCTTTTGGTACAGCTGCGGCACTTTTGCGCTGGGTACTTGGTGGCTGTACATCAGCATTCACGATTATGGACAGGTGCCGGCATGGCTTGCGCTGTTGCTGATGGCCGGTCTGGTGTTGCTGATGGCGGCTTGGCAGGCGTTGCTGGGTTGGTCGCTGCTACGTTGGCTGCCGCGGCATGCTGGCGCGGGCACTGTGCTGGCCATGCCCAGCGCATGGGTGTTGATCGAATGGCTGCGCGGCTGGATGTTCAGCGGTTTCCCCTGGTTGTCTTTGGGCTATTCACAAACGGATTCGCCGCTGTCCGGCTTTGCGCCGTTGGCTGGTGTGTACGGCGTCAGCGCAATGCTGTTGGTCTCTGCTGCAGGGTGCGTCACGGCACTGCGCACTGGCGGTCGCTTGCGTGCCATTGCAGTAGCCTGTGCGTTGCTGCCCTGGCTTGCCGGCGCAGGGTTGCAGCGCATCGAGTGGACTCAGGTGCAAGGTGATGCGGTAAGTGTGGCGCTGGTGCAGGGCGCGGTGCCGCAGGACCTCAAGTGGCAGGCCGACAACCACGACAATATTTTGGCCTTGTATCGCCAGCTCAACCAACAGGCACTGGGCGCGCGCATCGTGGTGTGGCCCGAGGCGGCACTGCCCGGTGTTGCCAATGGCTTGGGCCGTTATCTGGCCGAGGTATGGGCCGAGTCGCGCGCGGCTGGGTCTGCATTGTTGATCGGTGCAGTGCGTACTGACGCCAGTGGTCGTGATTATTTCAACTCACTGCTGGCGCTGGGCGAGGCCGATCCATCGTTTTATGACAAGCAGCATCTGGTGCCTTACGGCGAATACTTCCCGGTGCCGGATTTTGTGCGACAGTGGTTGCAGCGCATGAACATGCCATTTTCGGATCTGGTGCCTGGGGCTGCCGGGCAGTTACCGTTGGAGGTAGCAGGCCTTAAGTTAGCTGCCAGCATCTGTTATGAAGATGCCTACGGACAGTTGCTGCGATCGGCCGAACGTGAGGCGGATTTGTTGGTCAATGTGACCAACGATGCGTGGTTTGGCACCGGCAGTGCTCGTTATCAGCATTTGCAGATCGCCCGCATGCGCTCATTGGAGTCTGGCCGTGACTTGCTACGGGTGGCCAACGATGGCGTCTCGGCCCTTGTTGATTATCGCGGTCGGGTGTTGAAGCAGGCCCCGGAGTTCACGTCTGCGGTGTTGCGTGGTCAGGTGCAGCCGCGCAGTGGTTTAACGCCTTGGCTGGCCGCCGGGGATACGCCGGTACTGGTGCTGGCGGGTGTGCTGCTGGCTTGGCTTGGCTTGCGCCAGACGCGCCGGCGCTCTTGAATCTGCGACACGGCAGACCTATTTACGAGACGCGAGTCCGGGCAGGAACCTTCCGGCCTGTACTCTGGTCTATGAACTGACCTGTTTTCCAAACCGCAAGGAAGTCTGGCAATGATTCAGGAACGAAACAGCATTCGCTTGGTGGCGGTACTGCTGCTGGGTGCGGCCGTCTCGGCATGCTCCGGGACCGCTGCAACAGCCGCGCAGGCTGCGCCTGCCCAAGCGGGCAACACCGCCGCCGCTGACACCCAGCCGATGGTGCAGGGTCTGCCAGACTTTACGGTGCTGGTGGAGCGTTTTGGTCCTGCAGTGGTCAATGTGCAGGTCAGCGAAAAGCGCGCTGAGCCCGCGGCCAGCCCGCGTGGCGCGCCTCCGGGTCTGTCGCCCAACGATCCGTTGTTTGATTTCTTCCGGCGCTTCGGTGCTCCCAATGGTGGCGGTGGTTCGCCCCGCGGTGGCAATGCGCCGCCGGCACGCGGCGAAGGCTCGGGCTTCATCGTCAGCGCAGATGGCTACATCCTCACCAACGCGCACGTGGTGCGTGGCGCGTCGGAGGTGGTGGTCAAGATGCTTGATCGGCGTGAGTTCCCCGCCAAGGTGGTTGGTCAGGATCAGCGCACCGATGTGGCCGTGCTCAAGATCGACGCCAAGGGTCTGCCGACCGTCAAGCTGGGCGATCCGTCCAAGCTCAAGCCGGGTCAGTGGGTGATCGCCATCGGTTCGCCGTTCGGCTTCGACAACACCGTAACGTCCGGCATCGTCAGCGCCACCGCGCGCACGTTGCCCGATGATCGCTATGTGCCGTTCATCCAAACCGACGTGCCGGTCAATCCGGGCAACTCGGGTGGTCCGCTGTTCAACATGGATGGCGAAGTGGTGGGCATCAACTCGCAGATCTACAGCCAGACCGGTGGCTATATGGGTCTGTCTTTCGCCATACCCATCGATGTGGCTAACAACGTGCGCGAGCAGTTGATCAAGAGCGGCAAGGTCAGCCGGGGCCGTATCGGCATCAGTATCCAAGATGTGAATGCGCAGTTGGCAGACTCATTTGGTCTGGATCGGCCGCGCGGTGCGCTGGTCGGTTCGGTGGAGCAGGGCGGACCTGCCGATAAGGGCGGCATGAAGGCCGGTGACATCATCGTGCGCGTCGACGGCAAACTGATTGAGCGCGATGCCGAAGTGCCGTCGCTGATCTCGTCCATCAAGCCTGGCAACGACGCGCAGGTTGAAGTGTGGCGTGACCGTTCGGTCAAGAAGCTCACGGTGCGTGTTGCTGAGCTCAAGGAAGAAGAGGGTAGCCCCAAGACCGGCAACGCCGCCGAGTCGGATCGTCAGGGTCCGTTGGGCCTCTCGGTGCGTCCGCTGCAGCAGGAAGAGCGCGCGCAGGTCAAAACCGACGGTTCACTGGTGGTTGAAGAAGTCGCAGGTGCTGCCGCGCAGGCGGGCATACAGCCCGGTGACATCATCCTGGCGGTTGCCGGTACGCCGGTGCGCAGTCTTGCCGACTTGCAGGCTGCGGTGAAGAAGGCTGGCAAGGTGGTGCCGCTGCTGATTCAGCGCGGCGCTGCGCAGATTTTTGTGGCCGTTCGCACTGGCGGCTGATCGACTCTGGCACCCCGGTCGCGTGTCGCGCGGCCGGGGTGTGCTGTCTGCAATGGGCTGGCAGGGTCGTGTATCCTGACCACAGGCAAAACCCGCCTTCGGCCCCCGGCGCGCATCGCGCCCATTCAATGCAAGAACGTTACGATCCGGTCGCCATCGAGCAGGCCGCACAGTCTGATTGGGAAGCGCAACAGGCGCATGTCGCCGATGAGTCCGCTCCCGGCGAAAAATTCTATTGCCTGTCCATGTTCCCCTACCCGTCGGGCAGGCTGCACATGGGCCACGTGCGCAACTACACCATCGGCGATGTGCTGTCGCGCTTCATGCGCATGCAGGGCCGCAATGTGTTGCAACCCATGGGTTGGGACGCGTTTGGTCTACCGGCAGAGAACGCGGCTATGGCCAATGGCGTGCCGCCGGCGCGCTGGACGCGCGACAACATCGCTTACATGAAAGGCCAGCTCAAATCGCTGGGCTTGTCCATTGACTGGTCACGCGAGCTGGCCACTTGCGACCCCGAGTACTACCGGTGGAACCAGTGGCTGTTCCTGCGCATGCTGGAAAAGGGCATCGCCTATCGTCGCACTGGCGTTGTGAACTGGGATCCGGTCGATCAAACCGTATTGGCCAACGAGCAGGTCATCGACGGTCGCGGCTGGCGTACCGGTGCGTTGGTCGAGAAGCGCGAGATCCCCATGTACTACCTGCGCATCACGGCCTATGCCGATGCGCTGCGCGATGCGCTCGATACGTTGCAGGGCTGGCCCGAACGCGTGCGTGCCATGCAGGCCAACTGGATCGGTCGCAGCGAAGGCGTCGACATCGACTTCCCTTGGGCCGATGACACTGTGGCACTGCTGGGGAAGAGCGGCGCGCTGCGTGTGTTCACCACGCGTGCCGATACGTTGTTTGGTGTGACCTATGTTGCGGTGGCTGCCGAGCATCCGTTGGCGCTGGCCGCTGCTGCTGGTAATGCGGCATTAGCCGAGTTTGTCGATGAATGCCGTCGTGGCAGTACGATGGAAGCAGACCTTGCCACCCAAGAAAAGAAAGGCATGGCCACTGGTTTGCATGTGTGCCATCCGCTCAGTGGCGAGCAGGTGCCCGTGTATGTCGCCAACTATGTGCTGATGGGTTATGGCGAGGGCGCGGTGATGGCCGTGCCCGCGCATGACGAGCGCGACTTTGAGTTCGCGGCCAAGTACAGCCTGCCGCTGCGCACCGTCATCGCATCGCCCAGTGGTGCCTATGACCAAGTGCAAGCACCGTGGATCGATGCCTTTGGTGAACACGGCACCACAGTTAACTCTGGGCAGTTCAACGGGCTCGATTCTGTAGCAGCAGTCGATGCCATCGCTGCAGCGCTTGCGGCCAAGGGGCTGGGCGATAAGCGTGTGCAGTTCCGGTTGCGCGACTGGGGTATTTCGCGCCAGCGCTATTGGGGCTGCCCCATTCCCATCATCCACTGCGCCAGCTGTGGTGATGTGCCTGTGCCTGACGAGCAGTTGCCGGTGCGTCTGCCCGAAGACTTGGTGCCCGATGGCAGCGGCAATCCGCTGGCACGTAGCGAGGCCTTTCTGGCCTGCAAGTGCCCGCGTTGCGGCGCCGATGCGCGGCGCGAGACCGACACCATGGATACGTTCGTGGATTCGTCCTGGTACTTCCTGCGCTTTGCCTGCGCGGACCAAGCCAGGCGATGGTCGATGGTCGCGCCGACTACTGGCTGCCGGTGGATCACTACATCGGTGGTATCGAGCACGCTATTTTGCATCTGCTGTATGCGCGCTTCTGGACGCGTGTGATGCACGAGTTGGGCTTGGTGAAGGTGGCCGAGCCGTTCTCCAACCTGCTCACGCAGGGCATGGTGCTCAACCACATCTTCCATCGCACACCGGCTACCGGCCGGCGCGAGTTCTTCAACCCGACAGATGTGGATCTGGTGGTTGACGCGACCACGCGCCAGAGTCGGGCCACGCTCAAGCGTGATGGCAGCGAAGTGGTGTACGAAGGCTTGGGCACCATGTCCAAGTCGCGCAACAACGGCGTTGATCCCAACATCATCACCTCGCAGTTTGGTGCCGATACCGCACGCCTGTTCATGATGTTCACGGCGCCGCCCGAGCAGTCACTGGAATGGTCTGATGATGGCGTGCAGGGCGCCAATCGCTTTCTGCGTCGCGTATGGAAGGCGGTGTTTGATCATGTGTCTGCCGGTGCTGCGCCTGCGCTTGATGCAGCAGCACTGGAACCTGCCGATCGCGATCTGCGACGCGTGGCGCACCTGACGCTGGGCAAAGTCAAAGACGATATCGGTCGCCGGCGCGTGTTCAACACAGCGGTGGCCGCGGTGATGGAACTGCTCAACGCGATCGGCCGCCATAGCGGCAGCACCGATGCTGCGCGCGCTGCGCGTCAGGAAGCACTAGAGATCACCGTGCTGTGCCTGTCACCCATCGTGCCGCACATCTGTCATGCGCTGTGGGCCGAGCTGGGGCATGCCACGCCGCTGCACCGTGAGCGCTGGCGTGAAGTGGATGCTGCGGCCTTGGAGCAAGACAGTATCGAGGTGGTCGTGCAGGTCAACGGCAAGCTGCGTGGTCGTATCACTGCGCCCTCTGGCGCTGCAGATGATGTGCTGCGCGAGCTGGCGCTGGCTGATGCGGCAGTGCTGCGCTTTCTCGAAGGCCAGACGCCGCGCAAGGTGATAGTGGTGCGCGGCAAGCTGGTCAATATCGTCATCTGACGGCATGTTGCCCGTGATCACACACACACTCATTCGGTTACGCACTGCGCTGCTGCTGGGCGTGGTGTTGGCGCTGGCCGGGTGTGGCTTTGCGCTGCAGGGCCGGGTGCCACTGCCGCCCAGCCTGCACACGGTGTATGTGGACGCGCAGGACAGTCAGAGCGAGTTCGTGCTGGCGCTGCGAGCCAGCCTTACCTCATCGGGTGCGCAGCTGGTTGATGCGGGCGGACCGGGCGTGGCGACGCTGCGTGTTTCGCAGGATCACGTCACCGAGCGCGTGCTGTCGGTGTCGGCGCGCAATATTCCCACCGACTATGAGCTGACCTATGAAGTGCAGCTGTCTGTGACATCCGGTGGGCAGGAGTTGATGGCTCCCGAGCCGCTGTCGCTGACCCGCATCTACAGTTTTGACGAGCAACAGATGCTGGCAAAGGATCGGGAACGTGACGCATTGCTCGAAGTTCTAGCAAGGGAGCTCTCTGGCGTAGCATTGCGCCGCTTGTATTCTTTACCATAGACACCATGCAACTCATTGGCGGACTCGACCGTTTGCTGATCGCTCAGTTATTGGGCGCCTATGATCTTGAGTTGCGTCTGATCGCCGAGGGTGAATCCATCCCGGGCAGTTTTTGGGGCGACAGCGAGGCGGGTCTGCGTGGCTCGGTGCTGTATGCGCGTTTGGATACACCGTTGCATTCAGTGCTGCACGAAGCAGCGCATTTCATCTGCATGACCCCCGAGCGCCGCTCCGGTCTTGATACCGATGCCGGTGGCGACGCGCTGGAAGAATGCGGCGTCTGCTATGTGCAGATCCTGTTGGCTGAAGTGCTGCCGCAGGCCGGGCGCGCTCGCGCAGTCGCCGATATGGATGCCTGGGGTTATAGCTTTCGCGAAGGCAGCACCTCGGCTTGGTTAGCCGGCGATGCTGCCGATGCACGTGCCTGGCTCATCGCCAAAGGCGTGCTGACTGACGAGGGTGAGCTCAGCGGCGAGCTGCGCGTTTAGTCGCAGGCGCTTTGCCAAACGCATCGGCTGCTTCACGCAATGCCCGTGCAGTGCCTGCCTCAAACGCGGAATGCCCTGCATCGGGCACCACCACCAGTTTGGCTTCGGGCCAGGCCTTGTGCAGAGCCCAGGCGCTGCGCATCGGGCACACCATGTCGTAGCGGCCCTGCACGATCACGCAGGGGATGTGGCGGATCTTGCGCACGTCACGCAGCAGCTGGTCATCGCGCTTGAAGAAGCCGCGGTTGACGAAGTAGTGGCACTCGATGCGCGCGAACGCTGCGGCATAGTCGGCATCATCAAAGTTGGCCACATAGGCAGCGCTGCTGTGCAGATGGCTGGTCGCACCTTCCCACACGGACCAAGCCCGTGCAGCGCGCTGGCGCACTGCGGCACTGCGGCTGGTGAGGCGCTTGTAATAAGCCTGCATCATGTCGCCGCGTTCGGCGCGCGGGATAGGCGCAACGTATTGCTCCCAGAGATCGGGGAACACCGAGGCCGCACCGGTCTCGTCTTGGTAGAACCATTCCAGCTCAGAGCGGCGCAGCAGGAAGATACCGCGCAGCACCAGTTCGCTGACGCGTGATGGGTGCTTTTGGGCATAGGCCAAGGCCAACGTAGAGCCCCACGATCCACCGAACACCTGCCATTGATCGATACCCAGATGCTTGCGCAGTGACTCGATATCGGCCACCAGATGCCAGGTGGTGTTGTCGACCAAGCTGGCGTGCGGTGTGCTGAGGCCGCAACCGCGTTGGTCAAACAGCACGATGCGATATACCGCTGGATCAAAGAAGCGACGCATGTCGGCATTGCTGCCACCACCGGGGCCGCCATGCAAAAACACCACCGGCTTGCCGTCGGGGTTGCCGCTTTGTTCGTAATACAGCTCATGCACATCAGACACGCGCAAGCGACCTTGCTGATAGGGCTTTATCGGTGCGTACAGCACGCCGCGGGGTGTGGCCATCTCAGCGTCCTCCTGTCATGGGGCCCAAGGGCTCACCACCGATGAGGTGCAAGTGCAGGTGATAGACCTCTTGGCCGCCATCGCGGTTGCAGTTGATCACCAGCCGGTAGCCGCTGTCGGCGATCCCTTCACTGCGCGCCAACTTGCGTGCCACGACCATCATGCGCCCCATCAGTGGCGCATCTTCGTCGGCGATGTCGTTGGCGGTGGGTATGGGTTTATGCGGGACGATGAGGATGTGCACACGCGCGCGTGGATGGATGTCGCGAAACGCGATGATCTCGTCATCGCGATACACAACGTCGGCCGGCAGTTCGCCGGCAATGATGCGTTCGAAGAGTGTTGCCATGTGCCGACTATAACGCCAGTCGCAGGCCAGCCGTAACCGAGCGTCCCGGCAGTGGTGCGATGTCCTTGAGCGGTGAGCTGTGGCGGCGTGCCAGCTGGTCGGTGAGGTTGCTGCCGTTGATGAACATCAACAGCGAGCCGCCATCGCCCAGTGTCCAGCGGTGGTTGAGCGAAGCGCCCACCAAGGTGTAGCCGTCGGTGGGTGATTCGTAGCTGGCCACGTTGTTCTGCGCGGTGTAGCGCCATACTGACGCAGAGGCATTCCAGTTGCCCCAGCTGCCCAGTACTTCGCCGCCGAAATGCAGAGGCGGCAGTTGCGGCAGTTTGCTGCCATCGGCGAGCTTGCCCTGCACACTGTCTGCTGCTAGTCGCAAGTCCAGTCGGTGGTCGCCGCCCTGCAGCAGCGGCAGTGTGACCTCGGCCTCAAAGCCCACGAAATTGGCATCGGCTTGTTTGTAGTTGAACACGGGCAGACCAGAGCTGATCTGCGTTGTGGGCGCCAGATAGATGTAGTCCTTGAAGCGGTTGGTGTAGGCCGACAACTCCCAGTGCACACCCTGATGGCCGCGCAGCGTTAGGTCTACAGCGGTGGCCGTTTCGCGTTGCAGTGAGCTGTCGCCTACGAGGTACTGCTGTGTGGCTTCGTGCTCGCCATCGGCATACAGCTCTGTGGCCGTGGGGTGACGGTCTGAGTGCGTCACATTAAGGGCTAAGGCAACCGGCGCAGCAATGCGCCACAGCGCTCCCAGGGAGCCACTGGTGGCCAAGCCCGAATAGCTGGGCAGTGCCGGCGTGGCTGTGACTGCGATGTGTTGGTACTCGGCTCGCAGGCCACCCTCCAGTGTCACCGGACCGATGGCGTATTGCTCAAAGGCGAACGCAGCCGGTGTGTTGGTGAGTGTGGCTGGCACGAAGCTGAGCGTGCCGCCGGTGCTGAAATCGATGCGCCGGTACTGAAAGCCTACTGTGCCTTTGAAATCCCCCAGCAGATGATCCAGCGCGATGCGCGCCTCGGTGCCGTTCTGCGTGAACTGGGTTGCGATGCTGCCATCGTCTTCCAGTTCAGCATGTTCATACAGGCTGTGCGTGGCACTGAGGGACACGCGTTGCAGCGGCCCCTCTCCCAGCGACTGTTCGCTGCGCAGGGACAGGCGTGTTTGCTTCATGTCGATGCGCGGTCCACCAGCCGGCAAGCCTGCTGCCTGTGGAATGCCATAGTTTTGCATCAACGCACCAGCGGATAGCCCTACAAAGCCGCCGTCGTTGAGCAGCGAAAAACCCAACGAACCGCCGCCGCCGTGGCTGTCGCTGTTGACCAGCGTGCCGCCGGGAATGGTGATGTCGTTGTTGGCTTTGTAGTGGCCATCGGCATGCACAGACAGGTCTTCACTCAGCGCAGCATCGAGCGTGCCCACTGCAGCGCGTTGCTTTGACGCGCTGTCGCCGCGTAACTCAGCGCTGGTCTGCAGACCCTGCATGGGCTGCTGTGACGGAATGCGCCGCGTGACCACATTCACTGCGCCACCCACCGCGCCACTGCCATAGAGCAAGGTGGCCGGGCCTTTGATGATTTCCACTTGGCGTGCCACGGCGTCTTCGGTACTGGTGGCGTGGTCTTCAGACAGGCCCGACAGATCCAGTGCTGCCACACCGTCTTCAAGCATCATCACTCGGTCACCGCCCAAGCCCCGGATGATCGGTCGGCTGGCTGCAGGGCCATACCACGTGGCGGTGATGCCAGGTTGACGAGCCAGCGTTTCGCCGAGGCTGCTGCCCATCTGCTGACGCAGTGCATCACCTGACAGCACCACCACCGGATGCACCACATCGTCTGGCGCACCATGAAAAGCAGTGGTGGTAACGATGACCTCAGAGAGCTGCTCGCTGCCTGCGGCAAACGAGAACGAAGGAACACACAAAGACAGCGCAACAGCCTGCGCAATACGGTACTGACGCGTTGACATGGAAACACCCCACAAGCAAAACAGAGACACGACGACACCGGCTAAGCCAGTGCCAGATTTCAGGCGGTCGTGTCTGCTGGCGGAGGTGCGCGTGCGCGGTGTGCGCTACGCGTGAGTGAGGTTGAAGGCGAAGCAATGCCGCTGGGCAGTGCCGCATAGGCGAGCTGCAGCGGTGCGTGAGCTTGAGGTGGTTTGCCTGACGTGCCGACTGCGGGCGTGACCTGCAGGCACAACTCGCAGTGATCTGCCGTGCTGCTGGCTGAGAGCGCATCGCCCTTGTGCAGATGCGCCACAAACGCCGTGCTGCAGGCCAGCAGCGCGAACGCGACCAGTGACAGCAATGAATGGCGCAGACGCTTCATCGCCATGACACTAACAGAGTGCTGTGGATTTGTGTCAGGCAGGGTTGCCCGGCTTGTGCGCCGGCACTTTTCGCTTTGGGATTTGCTAATCCGGCTATATGTTCTATGTCTGTACAAACGCCGGGCCCGCGTATTTCAACGCAGGGACCGGCACCAACAACACTTGGGGGATCACACATGACAGCCACGCCTTTTGATCGCGCAGGCCGTACGGGCCGCCGGCAGTTCCTCTCTGGCGCAGCGCTGGGTGGCGCAGGTTTGGTGTTGGGCAGCCTGCCGCTGGTGTCTCTGGCCCAAGACAGTCGCCTGACCACTGTGGGTGGCACCGCACGCACCACGGCCGGTCGTGTGCGCGGCCTCATCAAAGATGGCGTGCAGCAGTTCTGGTGTGTGCCCTATGGCGCGCCGACCAGCGGCGCCAATCGTTTCATGCCGCCGCAGAAGCCTGCGTCATGGACCGGTGTGCGGGATCATTTTCAGATCACGTATGCGGCGCCGATGGAGCCGGGTGGTGCTGAGCCATCGCCGGTGGTCACGGCGCTCAACCGCCTGACGCCGCACAGCGAAGACTGTCTGACGGTCAATGTGTTCACGCCCGCGCTCGACAAAAAGCGCCGGCCGGTGATGGTGTGGATGCACGGTGGTGGCTTCTCTGCCGGCTCGGGCAACTACCTGCTGTATGACGGCACCAACCTTGCCAAGAAAGAAGACGTGGTGGTGGTGACGGTGAACCACCGTCTGAACATCTTTGGTTTCTTGCATCTGGCAGGCATTGGTGGCGAGAAGTATGCGGAGGCGACCAACGCGGGTATTCAAGACCTGACTGCCTCGCTGCAATGGGTGCACGACAACATCGAGCAGTTCGGTGGTGATCCGGCGCGCGTGACGATCTTTGGTCAGTCGGGTGGTGGCGGTAAGACCACTACGGTGATGGCGATGCCGCAGGCCAAGGGCTTGTTCCATCGCGCCATCGCCCAAAGCGGTTCTGCATTCCGTGGCGTGACGGCTGATGAAGCCAGCGAGGCCGCCGAGCGCTTTTTGGCCAAGCTGGGCTTGCGCAAGGATCAGCTGGACCGCTTGCAGCAGATGGACTTCAGGCAGATTCAGGCGGCCTTCCATGTGCCGCAGCCTATTGCGCGCTTGGGCACTGGTCCTGTGATCGATGGCCGCATCCTGCCGCGTCATCAGTGGGACCCGACTGCGCCGTCTTATTCGGCCACTGTGCCGCTTATGGCAGGCTCGGTCGAAAACGAGAACGGCTGGCTCGGACCGCCGCCCTATGAGCTGGCCGATGATGAGCTGCAAAAGCGCATCACCACGCGTTTGGCTGGCAACGATGCGGCCGAGGGTCAGAAGCTGCTGGCGCTGTACAAGCGTCTGCACCCGAGCACGCGCAACCAGATGCTGTGGCTGCAGGCAGAGTCCGATGACACGCGCCGTTGGAGCGCGCAGCAGCTGTGCCGTCTTAAGGCCGAGCAGGGTACGGCGGCCAGCTATCTGTACTACTTCGATTGGCAATCGCCGGTGCATGACAACCGCATGGGTGCCTATCACACGCTCGATATCCCGTTCGTGTTCTACAACATGGATATCGGCGCTTCGATGACCGGCTCTGATCAAGCCCGCTATCAGCTGGGTCATGTGATGAGTGCGGCCTGGGGCGCGTTTGCGCGCACCGGGGATCCGAACCACGCGGACATGCCGCGTTGGCCGCGCTTTGATCCGGCCACGCTGCCCACCATGGTGTTTGGCAGCAAGGTGCAGGTGACCAACGACCCCAATCGTGAGGAGCGGCTGGCGCTGGCAGCGCTGCGGACGCGGCGCGGCGCGTAATTGCGCCCGCCTTGGGCGATACTGGGGGGATTGTGAAGATCAGTTCCGTCCCCCAGCTCGAACGCGCCCTGGCCAAGGGGCCACTGCCCCCGGTCTGGCTGGTATCGGCCGAAGAGCCGCTGACCAATGGCGAAGCGGCCGATGCGTTTCGTGCTGCGGCGCGGGCGCAGGGCTATACCGAGCGTGAGGTCTATTTCGTCGAGCGCAGTGCGCCTTGGGACGAAATGCTCGGCTCGGTGCAAGCGATGTCGCTGTTTGCGTCGCGCAAGATCCTCGAAGTGCGCATGCCCACGGGTAAGCCGGGCCATGGCGCCAAATCGCTGCTGCAGCTGATCGCCGCCGCCAACGAAGACACGCTGGTGTTGATCCTCACCGAAGGTTTGGACAACGCGGCGCAAAAGGCCGAGTGGGTGCAGGCGGTCGATCGTGCAGGCGTGTGGGTCAACATCACGCCGGTGACCACCGCGCAATTCCCCGAGTGGATCCGCGGCCGCGCCAAGCGCGCCGGTCTGCAGCTGGACGATGAAGCGGTGACGGTGCTGGCCGCGCGCACCGAAGGCAATCTGCTGGCCGCCGATCAGGAAGTGCAGAAGCTGTTGCTGTCGGGTCTTACCCAGGCTGGTGCCGCGCAGGTGCTGGCCAGTGTCAGCAGCAGCAGCCGCTACGATGTGTTTCAACTGGGCGAATCGCTGCTGCAGGGTGATGCGCCTCGCGCGCTGCGCATCATCGACAGCCTGCGCGCCGAAGGCGCTGAACCCACACTGGTGCTGTGGGCCATCTTGCAGGAGCTGCGGGCGCTGTGGACCAAACTGCAGGCCGGCCCGCCGATGCCCGGCGTGTGGTCCAGCAATGCGGTGCACCAACCGGCTGCGATGGCGCGCTTTCGGGCGCTGCCGAGTCCGCGTGCACTGTTTCGCCGCTTGAGCGAGCGTGCGGGGCGGGTCGATCGCATTATCAAGGGCCGTCTGTCGGGCAATGCCTGGGACGAGCTGACGCAGCTTTCACTGGAGTTCGCGGGGCAGCGGGTGCTGCCAATGCCGCGCGCCTGAGGTTTTGATGAACGCAGACAGTCCGGTCACACAAGGTCCGCTGGGCCTGTTCGGTGGCACGTTTGATCCGATTCACTTGGGCCATCTGCGCACCGCCTACGAGCTGCTGCGTGCACTCAAGCTGCAGGAGCTGCGCTTTTTGCCCACCGGCAATCCGCCGCATCGTGATGCCACTTCGGCCGATGCCGAGCAGCGTCTGGCGCTGGTACGTGCCGCAGTGGCCGATCAGCCAGGATTTACGGTGGATGATCGGGAGGTGCGCCGTGATGGTCTGTCGTATTCGGTCGATACGCTGACCGAGTTGCGCGCCGAGTTTCCAGGCCGTTCGCTGTGCCTGATGGTCGGCATGGATGCGTTTTTAGGTCTGCCGCACTGGCACCGCTGGCGCGATATCTTCGATTTGGCGCATGTGGTGGTGGCCCACCGGCCGGGCTGGAAGGCGCCGACCCAAGGGCCGCTGGGCGAAGTGATGGTGGATCGGGGTACGGGCGCCGTGCGCGACCTGCACGAGGCGCCTGCCGGACGCATCTTTGTGCATGCGGTGACGCAGCTGGAAATCTCGTCCACTGAGCTGCGGCAGCTGATCGCCGCCGGTGGTGACCCCCGTTATCTGGTGCCCGATAGCGTGCGGGTGCTGCTAGCTCAGCTGAAATGCTATGCTCGTCGCCAATGACTGAACGTAAAACCAGCCGCCCGCCTGCTCGGGCCGCACTCGTCAAGACCGTAGTCGCCGCCCTCGAAGATATGAAGGCGGTCAACATCAAGGTGATCGACGTCCGCGACGTCACCGATGTGTCCGACTGTATGGTCATCGCTTCCGGCAATTCCGATCGCCATGTGCGCTCCATTGCCGACCGTGTGGCTGAGCGTTCCAAACAGGAAGGCTTCCGGCCTATGGGCGTCGAAGGCCAGGAAGATGCCGAGTGGGTGCTGGTCGACATCAACGATGTTGTGGTGCATGTGATGCTGCCGCGCGTACGAGAGTTCTACGCGCTCGAAAGCCTGTGGGACGTGCGCCCTGCTGGTCGCAAGCCTGCAGCCAAAAAGGCCGCAAAAAAGGCTGCCAAAAAGGCTCCTGCCAAGAAATCTGCTGGCAAGTCGGCCGCCAAGAAAGCCCCCGCCAAGCGTAAGTCTGTTGCCAAGAAGGCACCGGCCCGCAAGAGCAGCCCGCGCCGCAAGCCGGCCTGACGGCCGCGTGCGCCGGCCCTGCCAGGCCCTCGCATGCGCCTGAACCTCATCGCTGTCGGCCACAAGATGCCGTCGTGGGTCAAAGAGGCCTACGACGACTACTCGCGTCGCCTGTCGGCGCGATTGCCGGTCACCCTCATCGAACTGCCGCCGGGTAAACGCAGCTCGGGCGTTACGCCAGAGCGCGCTATGGCCGATGAAGGCAAGCGCATCCTGGCCCAGCTCAAGCTCGACTCGCAGGTGGTGGCGCTCGACGACCAGGGTCGTCAGCGCACTACGCCGGAGTTGTCGCAGTGGCTGGCCGAGCGGCTGCGCGATGGGCGCGACCTGTCGTTTTTGATCGGTGGACCCGATGGCCATGCGCCCGAGGTGCTGGCGCGCGCGCAGGAGCGCTGGTCGCTGTCCAAATTGACCCTGCCGCACCAGTTGGTGCGTGTCGTATTCATCGAACAGATCTATCGGGCAGTGACCCTGCTCGACGGTCACCCGTATCATCGTGAGTGACATGGACACCGCTACCCCACAACTGCTGCTGGCCTCGGCCTCGCCGCGTCGCCGCGAACTGCTGCTGCAGATCGGCGTAGCGCATCGCGTGCACGCCACCGACATCGACGAATCGCCGTTGCCCGACGAATCGCCGCGTGCGCTGGTGCAGCGGCTGGCTTATGAGAAGGCGCTGGCTGCCTTGGAACAGGCGCAGGGTCTGCCGGTGCTCGGTGCCGACACAGTCGTGGTGCTCGATGGTCATGTGTTTGGTAAGCCGGTCGATGCGGCCGATGCACAAGGTATGTTGCTGGCGCTGGGCGGTCGTGAGCATCAGGTACTCAGCGCTGTAGCGCTGGCCACTGCCGCCGGCACAGCCGCGCTGCGCTTGTCGCAGAGCATCGTGACGATGCGCGACATCAGTCCAGCCGAAGCGCTGTGGTATTGGAATACCGGTGAGCCTGCGTGTAAGGCCGGTGGCTATGCGATTCAGGGCCGTGCGGCGCAGTTTATCTCGGGGCTGCGCGGTAGCTATTCGGGCGTGATGGGTTTGCCGTTGTTTGAGACGGTGCAACTGCTGCGCGAAGCGGGCATCCACACGACCGGCACGGAGGTCGCATGACGGGCGAGATCCTGGTCAATGCAGCGCCACGCGAAACACGCGCTGTGCTGGTCGAAAACGGTGTGCTGCAAGAGGTGTACATCGAGCGGCCCAGTCGCAAGGGCTTGGTCAGCAACATCTATAAGGGCCGCGTATCGCGTGTACTGCCAGGTATGCAGGCTGCGTTTTTGGATATTGGTCTGGCGCGCAATGGCTTTTTGCACGTGGCCGATATTCTTGCGCCGCCGCCGGGCCCTGGTGAGCCCGAGCATCCACCCTCTGGCGATGCCGAGCCTGACATCCGCACGTTGGTGCATGAAGGCGATGAGCTGTTGGTGCAGGTGGTCAAAGATCCTCTGGGCACCAAGGGTGCGCGCTTGTCCACGCACATCTCGATGCCGTCGCGCTTTCTGGTGTATCTGCCGCGCGGTGAGCGCGTGGGCATCTCGTCGCGCATCGAATCTGAAGCCGAACGCAATCGTCTGCGCGACACCATCACCACGCTGGCCGAAGAGGGTAAGCAGCGTGGTGGCTATATCGTGCGCACCGCTGCGATGGGCGCAGAGATGCCTGAGCTGCATGCCGACATGATGTATCTGGATCGGCTGTGGGCACATGTACGCGACCTGGCGATGAGCACGTCGGCGGGTAATCTCATTCACGAGGACCTGCCGCTATCGACGCGCGTGCTGCGCGATGAGTTGGGGCCTCAGGTGCGGCGTGTGGTGGTGGACTCGCGGGCCGAGTACGAGCGCATGCTGACCTTTACGCGTGCGTTCATGCCGGGCTTTGCCGATCGCATCGAACTGCATACCGGTCCCGGCCCGCTATTTGATCTGCATGGTGTGGAAGACGAGATCGCCCGTGCTCTGGAACCCAAGGTGCCGCTCAAGTCCGGTGGCTATCTGGTGATACAGCAGACCGAGGCGATGACCACGGTGGATGTGAACACCGGTGGCTATGTCGGTTATCGCAACCTTGAAGAGACCATCTTCCGCACCAACCTTGAAGCAGCCGTGGCCGTGGCGCGCCAACTGCGGGTGCGCAATCTGGGCGGCATCATCATCATCGACTTCATCGATATGATCGATGAAGAACACCGCCGTGCATTGATTGCAGCGCTGGAAGAGGCGCTCTCTGCCGATCGTAGTCAGACGCATATCGCCACCATCTCACCGCTGGGTTTGGTGGAGATGACCCGCAAGCGCACGCGCGAGAGCATTGAGCACTTACTGTGTGGGATCTGCCCACAGTGCAATGGCCGCGGCTCTGTGCGTACCGCAGAGACGGTGTGCTTGGAAGTGTTTCGCGAATTGGTGCGCCAGAGCCGCCAGTTCCAGAGTCAGGAGTTGCTGGTGCTTGCGCACCGTGATGTGGTGGCCCGCCTGCAAGAAGACGAAGCACCGGTGCTGGCGGAGCTTGAAACCCTGCTGGGCCGGCCGATCCGTCTGCGTGCCGAGCCGCTGTATGGCGTGGATCAATACGACGTGGTGCTTGCATGAAGCTCGCTGCACTGCAAATGACCAGTTGCATCGATGTGGCCACCAACCTTGCTACCGCAGCAAGCTTGCTGGCAGAAGCTGCTGCGGGCGGCGCCTGTCTTGCGCTGTTACCCGAGAACTTCTCGTTCATGGGCCGGCGTGAGGCTGACAAGCGCAGCGTGTCCGAAGCCTTTGGCTCCGGTCCTGTGCAAGATTTTTTGGCTGAGCAGGCACGCAAGCTCGGCATCATGGTCATAGGCGGCACGCTGCCGCTGCGCGTACCGGGCGAGACCCGCAGTGCGCAGGCCTGTTTGGCGTTTGCGGCCGATGGTTCATTAGCGGGCCGTTACGACAAGATCCATTTGTTTGATGTGGACCTGCCGGGTCGCGAAGAGAGTTATCGCGAGTCCTCGGGCATGGTGCCGGGCCGTGAAGTGGTGGTCATCGACACACCTGCCGGTAAGGCCGGGCTGTCGATCTGCTACGACATGCGCTTTCCCGAGCTATATCGCCAACTGTCGGCGCGCGGTGCGCAACTGCTGATGGTGCCTGCTGCATTCACGGTGCCCACCGGTCGTGCACATTGGGATGTGCTGCTGCGCGCCCGTGCCATCGAGAACCTGTGCACTGTAGTGGCCGCCGGCCAGTGGGGTGCACACGAGAATGGCCGCGAGACTTGGGGCCACAGCCAGATTATCGATTGCTGGGGCGAGATCCGCGCCACCTTGCCCGAGGGCACAGGTTGCGTGATGGCGGATTTTGACCCGGCCCACCAGGCCGATGTGCGCACGCGATTCCCCGCGTTGTCACATCGCGTGCTGGTTTGACCGTTAAGGAGCTTTGCATGTCATCCACTGTTCTCCCTACAGATGCCCAACCCGATGCGCTGGCGATGGCCCGTTCGGTCATCCTCGATCCGGCGGGTCTTGATGAGCGTCATCTGGAGCAGGTGCTCGATTCGGTGCTCAGTCACGCGGTCGATACTGCAGACCTTTATTTTCAGGTGTCGCACGAAGAGTCGTGGGCACTTGAAGACAGCATCGTCAAGGAAGGCAGTGCCAGCATCGAGTCGGGTGTGGGCGTGCGTGCCATCACCGGCGAGAAGACTGGTTTTGCCTATTCCGACGAGATCATGTTGCCGGCATTACTCGAAGCCGCTGGTGCAGCGCGCGCCATTGCGCGTCATTCGCCGGGTCGCACCGTGCAGGCGTGGAAGTCGCTGCGTGCACCGGCGTTGTATGCGCCGATCGATCCGCTGCAGACACTCGATGACGACACCAAGATCGCATGGCTTGAGCGCATCGACCGCGAGACGCGTGCGATGGATCCGCGCGTCAAGCAGGTGATGGCCAGCATCAATGCCGTGCACGAAGTCATTCTGGTGGCCGATGGCAATGGTGTGCTGGCTGCCGATATCCGTCCGCTGGTGCGGTGCAATGTCTCGGTGATCGTCGAGCAGAACGGCCGGCGTGAGCAGGGCTATGCCGGTGCCGGGGGTCGCTATGCGCTGACCGAACTGGTTGCCGATGATCGCCCGCTAAAATTGGCGCGTGAGGCAGTGCGTCAGGCGCTGGTTAATCTGGAGTCTGTGCCTGCACCGGCAGGTCTGATGCCGGTGGTGCTGGCGCCGGGTTGGCCCGGTGTGCTGCTGCACGAGGCTATCGGTCATGGCTTGGAAGGTGACTTCAATCGCAAGGGCACTTCGGCGTTTAGCAATCGCATCGGCGAGCGCGTGGCCAGCGAGTATTGCACCGTGGTGGATGACGGCACCTT
This sequence comes from Pseudomonadota bacterium, assembly GCA_026398735.1. GTDB lineage: Bacteria > Pseudomonadota > Gammaproteobacteria > Steroidobacterales > Steroidobacteraceae > ZC4RG30. The sequence continues at coordinate 59,556 of JAPLSH010000006.1, forward strand.
GGCCAGCCGCCGTGGCTCACTGAGCATCGATGACGAAGGCGTGCCTTCACAGTGCACCACGCTTATCGAGAACGGCATTTTGCGTGGCTATCTGCAGGATCAGCACAACGCGCGCTTGATGGGCACACGCTCTACCGGTAACGGCCGGCGTGAGTCGTTTGCACACATGACGCTGCCGCGCATGACCAACACCTATATGCGCGCCGGTCCGCACGATCCGGGCGAGATCATCGCGTCGGTGGAGCGTGGCATCTATGCGGTGAACTTCGGCGGCGGTCAGGTCGACATCACCTCCGGCAAGTTCGTGTTCAGTGCCAGTGAGGCTTATCTGATCGAGAACGGTCGCATCGGTGCGCCGATCAAGGGCGCCACCTTGGTGGGCAATGGCCCGGACGTGCTGACGCGCGTATCGATGGTGGGCAATGACCTGCAGCTCGATGCAGGCATTGGTGTGTGCGGCAAGGAAGGGCAGAGTGTGCCGGTCGGTGTTGGGCAGCCCACGCTGCGCGTGGATGCGATGACCGTCGGCGGCACCAACAGCTAAGCGGCGACGTCGCCTTCTTCCAGCGGCGGCAGGTCGGGCAGGGCGATGTCATCGTCCTGACGGGCGTTGGCATAGCGCAGCGCATGCGCGCCCAGCTGCACCACGTCACCGTCCTTGAGCATATGGCGTTTGAGACGACGCCCACCCACCACAATGCCATTGGTGCTGCCCATGTCCTCGATCACGCTGTGCTCACGGGTGCTGACCAGTTGGCAGTGATGGCGACTGATCAATCTGCTGTCGATCTGCAGATCATTGTCAGGGGTGCGGCCGATCACAATGTGGCCGGCCTGTAGCGCCATCTCGCCCAGTACCACGTCATCCTGCAGCACAGCGATACGCGCTAACACTTCAGTGCTGGCGCGCGTGTCGCCGATGTACAGCGCCGGTTCGCGCCCCGTCACTTCAACCGGTGGATGCGACGGCATAGGCGCAGCCGGAGTCGTGAGCTCTACTTCCTGCGGTTCGGCGGCCAAGGAGGCTTCATGAGCCTGTTGCGCACGCTGCAGTGCTGCTTTGCGCGCGGCATAATCGACCCAGCCGAGCTCACTAATGGCCGTACGCATGTCACCGGCGTTGACTCGATCACGGTCTTCACCGAAAGCGGCAATCATGGCGGTTTCACACAGTGTGTTGATAAGGCGCGGCACGCCACCGGTATAGCGATACAGCAGCGGGAAGCAGGCATCGGCAAAGATGCTGCGACTGTTGGCACCGGCCACTTCCAAGCGGTGCGCCACATAGGCGCGCATGTCGTCTTCCGATAGCGGTGTGAGATGAAAGCGCAGCCGCACGCGCTGCGTCAGTTGGATCAGTTCTGGTGAATCGAGTTTTGCGTTGAGCTCTGGTTGACCGGCCAGGATGATGCGCAGCACCTTTTCCTTGGTGGTCTCTACGCCAGAGAGCATGCGGATCTCTTCCAGGACGCGCAGCCCGAGGTTCTGTGCCTCGTCAACGATCAGCAGTACTTTGCGCCCGGCGCTGTATTGCTCGATGAGAAAGCTGTTGAGCGTGGCGATCAGTTCGGCCTTCTTCATCGCAAAGGGCGTGAAGCCAAACTGCACCAGTACCGCCTGCAGGAACTCGGTGGCCGAAACCTGAGTCTGGTTAACCTGCGCGACCACCACATCTTTGTCGAGCTCTTGCAGAAAGCTCTCGATGACGGTGGTTTTACCCGAGCCGATCTCGCCCGTGATGATCACGAAGCCGTCCTGAAACCACACCGTGGACTCCATGTAGGCCTTGGCCCGCGCATGGTGTGTGCTCATGAACAGGAACTGTGGATCCGGGGTGAGCCGGAAGGGCGCTTCGCTGAGTTTGAACAGCTGGGTGTACATCGTTGACGGTCAGTCGGCTGCCTTTGACCTCCCGATCGTACGGCGGTCGATACGTCGAAGCAGTGAGGCAGCCCGCAAGTCGCGCTTATGAGCTGTGGATTCGATCACGGTCACGTGACCGAGCTTGCGGCCCGGTCGCGGCGATTTACCATAATCGTGCAGATGCAGGCCTTTCTCGGCCAGCAGCGCGGCGCGCGGCGGCATGTCACCCAGCAGGTTGAGCATGGCGCTGTGGCCGATGGCCGTAGTGGGTCCCAGCGGCAGACCCAGGATGGCACGCAGATGGTTTTCGAACTGACTGGTGACTGCGCCTTCGATGGTCCAGTGGCCAGAGTTATGGACGCGCGGTGCCATCTCGTTGGCAATCAACTTGCCACGCCGCACAAAGAACTCGATGGCCAGCACGCCGTGATAGTCGAAGTGTTCCATGACGCGGCGCACATGCTTGCGCGCAGCAGCCTCAAGTGCCGGCGCCTTCCACGGTGCGGTGGTCACGCGCAACACGCCATCGCGATGCAGATTGCGATTGAGCGGATAGGTGGCGAACTCGCCACGCGTGCTGCGCACACCGATGATCGAGACTTCGTAATCAAACGGCACGAAGGCTTCGTAGATGAGTTGCTGTGAGCCCAGCGTTTCCCACGCGCCAGCGATATCGGCTGCGCTGCGGATGACTGCCTGACCCTTGCCGTCGTAGCCTAAGCGCCGTGTCTTGAGCACGCCGGGCAGGCCGATGGTCTGTGTGGCCTGCTGCAACTCCTGCAGCGTCTCGACCGCCGCATGCGCATTGGTGGGAATGCGCAGCTGCTTGAACAGCTGCTTTTCGCTCAGACGGTCTTGGGCTGTGGCCAGTGCTGCAGGCGGTGGTGCGATGCGCACCTGAGGTGCCAGCTGATGCAGCGCTTCGGCCGGTACGTTTTCCCAGTCGAAGGTAACCACCGCGCAGCGACGTGCGAGCTCATTGAGCAGCGACGGATCCGTGAAGCTGCCGGTAAGCGTGGGCGACAACTGCCCTGCAGGCGTGGCGCTGTCTTTGTCGAGGAACAGAAAGTCGAGGCCCAGTGGATAGCCGGCCAGTGCCAGCATGCGACCCAGCTGGCCTGCCCCGATGATGCCGATGGTCATGCGGGCAGGCGTGGATCTGAGTGGGCGAGCACGGCATCGGTCTGTGCGGCGCGAAACGCCTGCAAGCGTGCCGCCAGCGCGGCGTCGTGCACCGCCAGCATGGCCACGGCAAACAGCGCGGCATTGGCTGCGCCGGCCGCACCGATAGCAAAGGTGGCCACCGGGATGCCCTTGGGCATCTGCACGATGGACAACAGTGAGTCCAGGCCCTGCAGGGCGTGCGATTGCACCGGCACGCCCAGCACCGGCAACGGGGTCATGGATGCCGTCATGCCAGGTAAGTGTGCTGCGCCGCCGGCACCGGCGATGATGGCCTGCAGACCACGACCGGCAGCGCCACGCGCATAGTCGAACAACAGCTCTGGCGTGCGGTGGGCGGAGACCACCTGCACTTCATGTGGCACGCCCAGCTGCGTGAGCAGATCGGCGGCCGTGCGCATCGTGTCCCAGTCGGACTGCGAACCCATGATGATGCCGACGAGCGGTGTCATTTGCGCCTCCTGGCCTGCGCGTTATGGCGATCGGTGATGGCGTTGAGCGCATTTTCCAGCGGCTCCAGGTCGATGTCGCGCATCAGCTTGCCGATGTACTGGCGCTGCCGTGACAGTGCCGGCGGGCTCTTGATGCGCCGCGCATCGACGATGGCATCGACCAGCGTTTCGGGCAGTGGCAGCGTGCGGAACTCATCTTCACGCATGGTTATCAGGCGTTCGCCGAGTTTTTGCAGTGCGTGAGCCTCACGCTTGCGCATGCTTTTACTGGGACCGGCCCACTCGTCTTCATAGGTTTCTTCCATGGCGTACAATTGTGCCTCATGAACCAGTCCATCGACGCATCCCGTATCCCCGAATTGCAGGAAATCGTCGCCCTGGCGCTGGACGAGGCCCGCCACGCGGGTGCCGACCAGGCCAGTGCCGGCGTCAGCCTTGCCAAGGGCCTCAATGTCTCCGTGCGTCTAGGCGAGGTCGAAACCCTCGAATACCAGCGCGATCGCAGCTTGGGGATCACGGTGTATTTCCGGCAGGCCAAGGGCTCTGCCAGCAGCGCTGATCTGCGCCCCGAGGCCATCCGCGCCATGGTGGCCAAGGCGTGTGCCATTGCCCGCCACACCGCGCGTGACGAGTTTGCCGGCCTGGCCGATGAACACGAGCTGGCCCGCGATATTCCCGAGCTGTCGCTGTTTCATCCCTGGGACATCTCGCCCGAGCAGTCCATCGAGCTGGCGCGCAGTTGCGAGGCGGCGGGTCTGGCGGTCGACAAACGCCTCACCAATTCCGAAGGCGCGTCGGTGTCCACCCATCAGGGCGTCAGCGTGTATGGCAACTCACATGGCTTTTTGCATGGCTTTCCCAGCACCAGCCACAGCATCAGCTGTGCCTTGCTGGCGCAGGTCGATGCCGACATGCAGCGTGATTACTGGTACAGCGCGGCGCGCAATCCGGCCACACTCGAAAACGTCCAGAGCATTGGTCGTCGTGCGGCCGAGCGCACAGTGGCTCGTCTGGGTGCGCGACAAATTGCCACGCAGCGTGCACCGGTGTTGTTTGCGCCCGAGTTGGCGCGCGGCTTCTGGCGTCACTTGATCGGCGCCATCCACGGCTCATCGCAGTACCGCAAATCCTCTTTTCTGCTCGATGCGGCTGGCACGCAGGTGCTGCCGTCGTTCGTGCAGATGCAGGAGCGTCCGCATTTGTTGTCGGCCTTGGCCAGCAGCCCTTATGACGACGAAGGCGTCACCACTCGCGATCGCGATCTGGTGCGCGATGGCGTGTTGCAGGGCTATGTGCTGGGCAGCTACTCGGCACGCAAGCTGGGGCTGCGCACTACCGGCAACGCTGGCGGCATCCACAATTTGTTGGTCAGCAGCGGCCCCGATGCGCCGGATCAGGCAGCGTTGCTGGCACGTATGGGCGAAGGCTTTTACGTCACCGAACTGATGGGCCAGGGCGTCAATGGCGTAACCGGCGACTACTCGCGCGGTGCGATGGGCTTCTGGGTGTCGGGCGGTCAGCTCACTTATGCCGTGCACGAGGTCACCATTGCCGGCAACTTGCTGCAGATGTACCGCGACGTGGTAGCAGTGGGTTCAGATATCGATACGCAGGGCACGATCCACACCGGGTCGGTGCTGGTCGACGGCATAACCATCGCCGGTGCGTAACTCCCGGCGCCGTGCGCGCCGGGGCTTTGATTTAAGCCTTTTCGCCCGTCAGGCGCTCCAGCGCTTCGTGATATTTGGCGGCTGTGCCGGCAATTACCTGGTCGGGTAATTTCGGACCGGGAGCGGTCTTGCCCCAGTCCAGTGTTTCCAGATAATCGCGCACATACTGCTTGTCGAAGGACGGCGGGCTGATGCCTTCCTGCCAGGTGTCGGCGGGCCAGAAGCGCGAGGAATCGGGCGTCAGTGCCTCGTCGATCAGGTACAGCGTGTTGTTATCGTCGAGACCGAACTCAAACTTGGTGTCGGCAATGATGATGCCGCGCTGCAGTGCGTAGTCGACGGCATGCTGATACAGCGCCAGCGCGGTGTCGCGCACTTTGGCAGCCAGCGGTGCACCGATCAGCCGCTCCACTTCGGCAAAGCTGATGTTCTCGTCATGATCGCCCACGGCGGCCTTGGTGGCCGGTGTGAACAGCGGTTGTGGCAGACGCTGGGCCTGACGCAAACCTTGCGGCAGCGTGATGCCGCAGACACTACCGGTGGCCTGATAGTCCTTCCAGCCCGAGCCGATCAGATAGCCGCGTACCACGGCCTCTACCGGCAGCGCACGCAGTCGCCGCGCAATGACGCTACGGCCTTCGGCTTGGCGGCGTTCGGCAGCATCGGGCAGTACATCTGCCAGCGGCCGCTGCAGCAGATGATTGGGCACGATGTGGCCGGTGCGCGCGAACCAGAAATTGGAGATGCGGTTAAGCACGCGACCCTTGCCCGGAATGGGATCGGGCAACACCACATCGAAGGCTGATAGCCGGTCGGTGGTGATGATCAGCAGGCTGTGCTCGTCGATAGCATAGACATCGCGCACCTTGCCCTTATGCAGGCGCTGCAGGCTGCGGATGTCAGTCTCAAACACGGTGTCCGGAGGCGTTGCCAAGGTTGTTACCATAGGCGCATAGGGGGGCGCGCATCTTGCGGCCCTGCCCCGAACGGGGTCAAGACGCAGGCACATCGCATGGGTTGGACAGGCAAGATTATCGGCGCATCGCTGGGCGCGGCACTGGGACCGGTTGGTGCGGCGGTCGGTGCCTTTTTGGGCCATCAATACGACTCGCACGTGGAGTCGCGCCAAGCCGCCGGTGCGGCGGGGCCCCAGGAGTCGTTCTTTCGCGCCACATTTCTGGTGATGGGTCACGTCGCCAAGGCCGACGGCCGCGTCAGCGAGCGGGAAATTGCCGCTGCCCGCAGCGTGATGAGCGCATTACGGCTGACGCCGCCGCAGGTGTTGCAGGCCATTGCGCTGTTCAACAGCGGCAAGCGCGCAGACTTTAATTTGAACGTAGAGCTGCAGCGTCTGTGCACCGCCTGCAGCCCGCAAAGCGGTTTGCGCTCCGTGTTCATGGAAATCCAACTGCGCGCGGCGCTGGCAGGCAACGACATGAGCGGGCCGGCCCGTGAGCGTGTCACGCGAGTAGCCTTGGCACTGGGTTTTGATGCTGCCTCGCTGGGGCGCCTGGAAGCCGCGCTGCGCGGCGGCGGCAGTGGCAGCGGCAGCAATGCAGGGGTCAGCGCCGAAGCGCGCATAGCGTCTGCCTATCGCGTGCTGGAAGTAGAGTCCGATGCCAGCGACGCTGAGGTTACCAAGGCCTATCGGCGCCAGATGAGTCGCAACCATCCCGACAAGCTCAAAGCCAACGGCCTGCCTGACTCCATGCTTGAGCATGCCAAGGAGCGCACGCAGCAGATCCGCGAGGCTTGGGAACTGCTGCGCGAGAAGCGCGGGCTGGGTTGAGCGGCGGTGCTGGCGTAGACTGCTGGCCCATGGCTACACCTTCACAGTTGCAGGCGCCGTGGATTGCGCCGTCCATCCTCTCTGCCGACTTTGCCCGTCTGGGTGAAGAGGTGCGCGCGGTGCTGGCCGCGGGCGCCGATATCGTGCACTTCGATGTGATGGACAATCACTACGTCCCCAATCTCACCATCGGCCCGTTGGTCTGCGAAGCACTGCGTCGCCACGGCATCACTGCACCGATCGACGTGCACCTGATGGTAAAGCCCGTAGATCGCATCATTCCGGATTTCGCCAAGGCCGGTGCCACGTACATCACGTTTCATCCCGAAGCCAGCGAGCACGTCGATCGCACCATCGGTTTGATCCGCGAACTCGGTTGTAAGCCGGGACTGGTGTTCAATCCCGCCACGCCTTTGCACTGGCTCGATCACACGCTCGACAAGCTCGACATGGTGCTGCTGATGTCGGTGAACCCGGGCTTCGGTGGCCAGCAGTTCATTCCCGGTGCATTGACCAAGCTGGCCGAGGTGCGCCGCCGCATCGATGCCAGTGGCCGTGCAGTGCGCTTGGAAGTGGACGGTGGCGTTAAGGCCGACAATATCCGCGCCATTGCTGCCGCAGGCGCAGATACCTTCGTGGCCGGTTCAGCCATCTTTGGTGCGCCGGACTATGGCCAGATGATCGGCCGCATGCGTGATGAAATTGCTGCGGCTCGCGATGCAGGCCTTATGAAGGCCTGAATGTGCAAGCGGCGCCTGAAGGCGCCGCTGTACCGATTATTCTTCGTCGTCCTCGTCATCGTCGATGACGGGGGCGCGACGCGGCGGCATCGGCTTGGCAGCGCCAGGCTTGGCTCCACCCTGCGCAGGCACAGTCACCGGGCGCGTTTTCATTTTGGGTCGGGCGTTGAACACCACGATGGTCTTGCCGGTGGCGCGCAGCAGGCCCTGTTCTTCGAGCACCTTGAGCACACGGCCCGCCATCTCGCGCGAGCAACCCACCAGCCGCGACAACTCTTGACGCGACACCTTAATTTGCATGCCCTCGGGATGGGTCATGGCATCGGGTTCGCCACATAGATCCATGATGGCGTGCGCGACACGACCGGTGACATCGACGAAAGCCAGATCGCCCAACTTGCGGTTGGTGCGGTCGAGGCGGGTGGCCAATTGGGTGGCCAGTTCGAACACCAGACCGGGACTCTCGGCGGCAATCTGCCTGAACCGCGGGTAAGTCATTTCGGCCAGTTCGCAGGCGTTGCGCGTACGCACCCAAGCACTGCGGGTCGGCTCTTCGTGGAACAGGCCCATTTCACCGAAGAACTGGCCCTTGTTGAGGTAGGCCAGCACCATTTCGTTGCCTTCGGCGTCCTCGATCATCACTTCGACCGAGCCGCTGATGATGTAGTAGAGGACATCAGGCATGTCGCCGGCATGGATGATGACGGTCTTGGAGGAGACAGTACGAATGCGGCAGTAGCTGAGGAACCGGTTGATGGCCGGTATCTCGCTCAGTGGCTTGACGGTATCGATCATTGTGTTAATCCAAGCAGTGCGGCGTTAGCCAGTGCACGACTTGTATTACATAACCTGATGCATTTTCAACCGTTCTGAATCATTAGTGGATCAAACTGTGAACTGTGTCAAAAATGCACGGCGGTTCGCGTCATGAGCCGTGATGTGAGTTGCATCAGTTTTTTTATCGGTGTGGGCAGCTCGATGCCGCCAGCATCGCGGGCCTGTTGGCCGTGCTGGATTTCGTCGCTGCGCATTTGCTCAAGGATTGCCCGGCTGCGCGTATCGGCCTCGGGCAGCGCCTGCAGGTGACCATCCAGGTGACGCTCCACCTGCCGCTCGGTCTCGGACACAAACCCTAAGCTGGCCTTGTCGCTGATCAGCCCGGCCACGAGCCCAAGGGCGAGCGAACCGGCGTACCACAGCGGGTCCAGCCGGCTGGGCCGGTCACCCAGTTCTGCCAGTCGCGTTTGGCACCAGGCCAGGTGATCGGTTTCCTCGCGGCCGGCAGCCAGCAGCATGTCACGCACCTGCGGGTTGCGCGCCGCCAACGCTTGGCCGTGGTAGAGCCCCTGAGCGGCGATTTCGCCGGCGTGATTCACGCGCATTAGACCGGCGGCTTGCTGGCGCTGGGCCTCGGTAAGGGGCGTGGCGGCACTCTGGGTGGAAGCCGGCAACGGACGCGAGGCGGTGGCCGGCGCGAACACTGCGCGCAGCGCCCGGTCGGCGGCTGCTAGAAGGTGGTCGGGCAGATCCAGGGCCGGCGGGGTGGTAGGTGCGCTCATGGGCTCATTATAAGGTGCGGCAGGGGCACTCTGGGCCCTTCCCGCACTCTGGGTGAATCGGCTTTGCAAAGCGAGGTCTGCGCGGTTAATCTACGCGCCCTTTATTTCCGGCTCACCCAGCGAGCAGACACGATGAGTACTGTTTTTGCAAAGCCCGGCTTAGTCCGTGCTGATTGGTTCGTGATTGACGCCGAGGGTAAGACCCTGGGTCGTCTGGCTACCGAGCTGGCGCATCGCCTGCGCGGCAAGCATAAGACTGACTACAGCCCCCACGTTGACATGGGCGACAACCTCATCGTGCTCAATGCGGGCAAGGTTAAGGTCACCGGCAACAAGCTGCAGGACAAGTTCTACCACCACCACACCGGCTACGTGGGCAACCTCAAGTCCATCGCGCTGGGCAAGTTGTTGGCCGAGCACCCTGAGCGTGCGCTGCAGTTTGCCGTCAAGGGCATGCTGCCGAAGAACACACTGGGTCGTATGATGTTCCGCAAGCTGCACGTCTTTGCAGGTGCCACGCACCCGCATCAGGCGCAGCAGCCCAAGCCGCTCGCACTGTAATTCCAGGATCAACAGCATGGCACTCAACACCAATTACGGCACCGGTCGTCGCAAGACTTCCACCGCGCGCGTTTATCTCGCGCCTGGCACCGGTCGTATCACGATCAACCAGCGCACTATCGAGCAGTTCTTTGCTCGTGAAACCGGTCGCATGATCGTGCGTCAGCCGCTTGAGCTGGTGCAGCTCGAAGGCCGTTTCGACATCAACGTGACGGTCGCGGGCGGTGGCATCACCGGTCAGGCCGGCGCCATCCGTCACGGCATCACTCGCGCACTCATCGAATACGATGAGTCGCTGCGTTCGCCGCTGCGCAAGGCTGGTTTCGTCACGCGCGATGCGCGTGAGGTCGAGCGTAAGAAGGTCGGTCGCCGCAAGGCACGTCGCGGTCCGCAGTACTCCAAGCGTTAATTCACTTGGGGGATCGTCTAGTGGTAGGACTACGGACTCTGACTCCGTCAACCTAGGTTCGAATCCTAGTCCCCCAACCAAAATAAGAGGGCGTCGCCAAAAGCGGCGCCCTTTTTGCTTTGGGGGGGGCTGATCCGAGTCAGGCCACTGGTGTGTTGTCGCTCTGCAGCAAGCCGCGCTCAGCGGCACGCCGCACCGCAGATAGCACTGCCAAAATCGACGCAGTCAGAATATTCGCGTGTACGCCGACACCAAATAGCGTCACGCGTGACGCCGTGGTGATCTCGACAAATGCGGCGGCGCGCGCCTCGCTGCCATGACCCATCGACTTTTCCTCGTAAGAGAGCACATCCACCGGCAATCCCAATGCCCGTATTAGGGCATCTATAGGGCCGTTGCCCTCGCCATGCAGTTGGCGGGTTGTACTGCCGTCGGTTAGTTCTATCGACAGGCGTTCGTGGTCAGTGCCGTCATCGGCCGTCATCAGGCGATGACTGCGATAGCGCCAAGCACCGTCCTGGGTCAGGTACTCGCGCTCAAACAAAGACCAGATTTGCGCGGCAGTGACTTCTTTGCCGCTGGCATCGGTGACGGCCTGCACCAACGGACTGAACTCGATCTGCAGGCGGCGTGGCAGCACCAGACCATAGTCGCGTTCGAGCAGCCAGGCCATGCCGCCCTTGCCCGATTGGCTGTTGACGCGAATGACCGATTCGTAGGTGCGGCCCAGATCGCGCGGATCGATCGGCAGATAAGGGATGTCCCAGTGTTGATTGCTCTGCTGTGCGGCAAAGCCTTTCTTGATGGCATCCTGATGTGAGCCGGAAAATGCAGTGAACACCAGATCGCCCACATAGGGGTGGCGTGGATGGATGGGCAGCTGGTTGCAGTATTCGACGGTGCGCGCGGCCTCGTTGATGTTGCTGAAATCCAGCTGCGGATCGACGCCCTGGGTGTACAGATTGAGCGCCAGCGTAACGATATCGACATTGCCTGTACGCTCGCCATTGCCAAACAGCGTGCCTTCAATTCGATCGGCACCGGCCATCAATCCCAGTTCTGCCGCAGCCACGGCACAACCGCGATCGTTGTGCGGGTGCAGGCTGATAACAGTAGCGTCCCGACGCGACAGGTGCCTGCAAAACCATTCGACTTGGTCGGCATAGATATTGGGTGTGGCCACTTCCACAGTGGCCGGCAAGTTCAGGATTGCCTTGTGATCTGGTGTGGGCTGCCAGACATCCAGCACGGCTTCGCAGACCTGTAGCGCAAAGCGCTGCTCGGTTGCCGAGAACGCTTCGGGTGAATATTGGAACACCCACTCGGTGGCCGGTGCTGCAGCTGCCAGATCGCCAATGCAGCGCGCACCTTCCACGGCCAGAGCGATAGTGGCTGCTTCGTCCTGACGGAACACAACGCGCCGGAACAGCGGAGCAGTGGCGTTATAAAAGTGCACGACTGCGCGCCGCGCGCCACGCAGTGAGTCGAAGGTGCGCGCAATCAGCTCCGGTCGCGCCGGGGTGAGCACCTGCAAGGTCACATCGTCGGGCACCAACTGTTGCTCGATCAGTTCGCGGACGAAATCAAAGTCTGTCTGTGAGGCAGACGGGAAACCGACTTCAATTTCCTTGAAGCCTGTATCCACCAGCAGTTTGAAGAATCGGTGCTTGCGCGCCGCATCCATCGGCTCGATCAGCGCTTGGTTGCCATCGCGCAGATCGACACTGCACCACAGCGGCGCTCGCGTGATCTGTGCGTCGGGCCAGCGACGCCCGGTGTGGGGGGCGAGGGTATACGGGCGATATTTGGTGGCGGGGTGCTTGAGCATGGAAGTCTCCGGCAGCATCGCCGGCCAGGTTAATGGCATGCGATACCGCTTAGATCGGCAAACAGAAACGGGGGATGGGGTGCGCCGTGTGGCGCCAGAGGCGTGCGGTGTGCGTCTAGCGACGCAGGTGCAGGCGCGCACCCAGCATCACGCCGCCGCGAACGGGTCGGTCGATTGAGTGCTGGAGGTGACGCATGGCTTGACCCTAACAGGCCGGACCGGCGCGCCGCAAGACGTCGCTTAGTCGCTGCGAGAAATGCGGCGCACTGAGTCGGCGGTGCCGATCAGCAGCAGATCGGCTGGTCGTGCGGCGAACAGGCCCACTGCGACCACGCCGGTGATTTGGTTGATGCGCTGCTCGAGAGCGACCGGATCTGTGATGTGCAGGCCGTGTATATCGAGGATGTGGTTACCGTTGTCGGTGATCACGCCTTCACGCCAGCGAGGCTGTCCACCCAGCAGCTGTAACTGCCTGGCTACCAGGTTACGCGCCATCGGAATGACCTCGACCGGTAACGGAAAGCTGCCCAATGTACTGACCAGCTTGCTTTCATCGACGATGCAAACAAAGCGTGCTGCAGCAGCGGCAATGATTTTTTCGCGTGTGAGCGCGGCGCCGCCACCCTTGATCAGTTGCAGATCGCCGTTGGTCTCATCGGCACCATCGATGTACAGGCCCAGCCCGTCGGTGTCGTTGAGGTCGAGTATGGGTATGCCCAGTGCGCGCAGCTTGGTGGTGGATGCTTCGGAACTCGATACGGCACCAGCCAATCGCGAGGCCCAAGGACCCAGAGCATCGATGAAGGCGTTGACTGTGGAACCGGTACCGACACCAAGGATCATGCCTTCGGTGAGTTCGGCTACTGCTGCTGCAGCGACGCGCTGCTTGCGCAACTGCTGACTGTCGGAAGATGTGCTCATGCGCGGGACACCGGAAAACAAGGGACTTTAAACGACTGTGCCCGCTTTCGCGGGCACAGTTGAGTATCTTGTAGGTGGGGCGCGAAGACTTGAGATCAACTCGCCGTCACCTCGAAGTTACTTCTTCTTAGCGGCCTTTTTCTTGGCCTTCTTCTTGGCTTTCGCCATGAGCCTTCTCCATTAGGGTTAGTCCGGGGTTGAGTATATACACGCGTTAGTAATTTACAAGCAAGAGTGTTTGCAATTTTTTTTTGCTCGTGGGTGTCGCTTACTCGAGGGAGAGGACGAACTTCCAGTGCGATTCATCGACCGGTGTGACTGACAAGCGATTGCCACGGCGTAGCAACAACATACTTTTGAGTTGTGTCTCGGCGTGCATACGCAGCATGTCGAGCGTGATGATTTGCTTGGTGCGACGTACAAGCTTTACATCAACACAGTACCAAAGAGGCTTGTTTTCAGTGCTTTTAGCATCGTAGTACTCGCTGCGAGAATCCCATGCGGAAGCATCTGGATAGCCTGTGCGTACTACCTCGACGATGCCAGCGATGCCTGGCTCGGCACAGCTTGAGTGATAGAAGAAGCCCAGATCACCCTTCTTGAAATCGTCGCGCAGCATGTTGCGGACCTGAAAATTGCGCACGCCTTCCCAGTGAGTGGTTTTGCGCGGCGCCGCTGCGAGTGCGTCGATGGAGAACACCGACGGTTCCGACTTGAGCAGCCAGTAGTTCATTTTGGTTGCATCTCAGGTGTTGCGAGTGAAGCGGCGCAAACCGCTGGGAGTGAGGATCGCATCAAGTGGCACATCGTGCGTTTGCACCGGTAATGCAGGCACTTGCTGACAGTCGTAGGCCAGTCCGACAAGCAAGGGCGTGCCGCCATGTTGCCTGCGATGGCGGAACGACAGAGCCCGGTCGTAGTACCCACGACCCATGCCGATGCGGTTGCCGCCGGTATCAAAGCCGACCAAGGGCATGAAGATGAGATCGAAGTGGCTGGCGCGCAGCGGCTTGCCGCCGGTAGGTTCGCTGATACCGAAGCTGCCGCGTCCCATGGTTCCGGTGAGCGGCAGAAATTGCATGTTGTTGCGCCGCTGGTTGGTGATGCGCGGTACGTACACCAAGCAGCCGCGCTGCCGCACACGTTGCAGCAGCACGCTGGTGTCGATCTCTTCGGGCATGGATAAGAACAGCGCAATGCGACGGCCGGGACGCAGCCAATGACGTTGCGATGCAATACGCGCGATAGCGCGCGCGGCATTACGACGCTGTGCTGCGGGCACGGCGCGACGCGCGGCGCGCAACTGGCGGCGCAGTGCGCGCAGGTCTGTAATTGCGGGAGTTGGAGTGCTCACAGGAAAGTGGACGTCACCCGCAGATGCCGGTGCGGATCGTTGCTCTCGAACCGGAGCAACAGGTGGGGCAGGCCAAGACAGGTAAGACTCCCCGCACAAGGCGGACATGCACAATGCTGTCGGATGGCCTGGCCCCTGGGTGTTTCAATTAGGGTCCGAGGTAACCCGAGCCACTTGTCGAACACCGCAGGTGACGTCCGGTTCGATGGTACTACAGTTCGAGCTGGCGACTGGCGTCTAGGGCGCGTTCGACACGTTCTCGAATGGAGTTGACGCGATTGGCTAGTTGCCCGCTTTGCTGCGGCACCTGCGCGTTCAGCTTGGTGAGCTCGTTGGCCATGTTGAGAGCGGCGATGACTGCGATGCGGTCGAGGCCGACCACCTTGCCGGTATCCCGGATCTCTTTCATCTTGCCGTTGAGGTACTGCGCCGATTGCAGCAGATCGTCGCGCTCTGACGGCTTGCAGACGATGAAGTATTCCTTCTCCAGGATGCGGATGCTGACGCGAGCCTGTTCGTCGCTGTCGGTCACGAACCTTGCTCCAGCGTGCGCAGCCGGCCGATCATCGCCTCGACACGGGTCCGTACCTGTTCGTTTTTGTGCAGCAGCGCTGTGCGTTCTGCGCTGATGGTTTCCTGCCGCTGGCGCAGCGCGCGGTTTTCGTCGCGCAGGCGGTCTGCGAGCGCCACGAGTTCGTCGATACGCAGCTCTAGGCGCTGCAGTTCGGCGTCGAAGTGGGATTGCGTGCTGGTTTGCATCGCAAAACTATAGGGCCGCACTCTTGCGGGGGTCAATCGCAATGCACGCTATCGGGCATAATAAGCACATGGACACTCCCGCTCATCCGCGCCTGCAGGAGGCGCTGCAACGTTGTAACGCGCTGGCGGACGCCGCCGAATCACATGGCACGCTGGCCGGTGCATTATGTGCGGCGCGTGCCTACACGCTGGCCGATTGGCTGGGCGAGATTCTCCCCGAGGGCAATGCGCCGGCGGCTGTTCGCGAAACATTGCGATTGGTCTTCCAGTCCACGCGCGATGCCTTGGATGGCCGGCAAATGACCTTTGACATGTTGTTGCCTGACGACGAGCAGGCTTTGGCTGAGCGCACTACAGCGCTGGGTGAATGGTGTCAGGGCTTCTTGTACGGGCTCGGGACGGGCCATTTGCAGGACTCTGCCTCGGCCGGTGGCGAGGTCGGTGAAATCATTGCCGACTTCACGGCCATCACTCAGGTTGATGTCGATCCTGATGACAGCCTGGAGGCCAGCGAGACGGCCTACACCGAATTGGTTGAATTCGTACGCGTTGGCGTGCAATTGCTCTACGAGCAGTTGCAGCCGCTGCGCGAGCCCCCGGTGCCGCCACCGGGAACGCCCTTTCATTAAGTAGGTGACGAGCATGCAGGCAACACCCCGACTCGAACGCGCTGGCCGCGAGGAGTTTGCCCGCCGCCGCCAGCAATTGATGCGCAGCATGGGCCGCGACACGATTGCGGTCGTGCCGGCAGCAACAGTCAAACATCGCAATAGCGACGTTGAGTTCCCGTATCGCCAGGACAGCGACTTTCACTATTTGACCGGCTTTGGTGAGCCTGATTCGGTGGCGGTGTTGGTGCCGGGGCGCGAGCATGCGCAGTACATTTTGTTCGTGCGTGATCGCGATGCGCTGCGCGAGACCTGGGATGGTAGGCGTGCCGGGCCCGATGGCGCGCGCACGGACTATGGTGCCGACGATGCCTTCCCCATCACCGACATCGACGAAATTTTGCCCGGCCTGATGGAGAACCGCGCCAAGGTGTTTTACGCCATGGGTGGGCATCCGGAGTTTGACCACCGCATGCTGTCATGGCTGCAGCATTTGCGTTCGCAGTCGGCACGCAGCGGCCGGCAGGCGCCTTTAGAAATGGTGGCGCTGGACCATGTGCTGCATGACATGCGTCTTTATAAGAGCCGCGCAGAGCTGGGTTTGATGCGGACCTCCGGTGCCATTGCCGCCGCAGGGCATGTGCGAGCCATGCGGCACACGCGTCCCGGTGGCCATGAGTACGGCATCGTTGCCGAATTGCTGCATGAGTTTCGTCGCAACAATGCCGACTGCTCTTATCAGCCCATAGTCGGTGGCGGAGCCAACAGCTGCATCCTGCATTACCGTGAAAACGATCAGCCGCTGGTCGACGGAGATCTGCTGCTGGTGGATGCCGGTTGTGAAGTGGCCGGCTATGCCTCGGACATCACCCGCACCTGGCCGGTCAACGGCCGCTTTACGCCGGCGCAGCGCGCCATCTATGAAGTGGTGCTACAGGCGCAGCAGGCGGCCATCGCCCAAGTGAAGCCGGGTAACCATTGGAATGCGCCGCATGAGGCGGCCACGGAAGTCATCACTCGCGGCTTGATGGAGCTGGGGCTGCTCAAGGGCAAGCTGTCAGCGCTGCTTAAATCCGGTGCCTGTAAGCGCTTCTTCATGCACCGCACCGGCCATTGGCTGGGGTTGGATGTGCACGATGTGGGGGATTACAAGGTGGGCGACGAGTGGCGTGTGCTCGAGCCGGGCATGGTCATGACGGTTGAGCCAGGCATTTACATTCCGGCAGGCTCGAAAGGCATACCCAAACGTTGGTGGAATATCGGCGTGCGTATCGAAGACGACATCGTGGTCACCCGCACTGGCCATGAGAACCTCACCGCCGCAGTGCCCTCGGATATTGCAGCCGTTGAGGCGCTGGTCGGCACAGGCCTCTGATATGAGTAACAGCTCTGCACCGGCCACGTTCGACATCGCCATCGTAGGTGGTGGTTTAGTGGGCGCTAGTTTGGCTTTGGCTTTGGCCTTGGCCGGTACCGGCTTGTCCCTCGTCATCCTAGAAGCGCAGCCACCGGACTCTGAGTCGCAACCGAGTTTCGATGACCGCACCACTGCCTTGGGTAATGGCAGTCGGCGTGTGTTTGAAGCCTTGGGTATCTGGCCCAAGCTGGCAGAAGAGGCGGCACCCATCAACCGTATCCATGTGTCGGATGCGGGCCGGTTTGGCTTTGCACGTGTTGAAGCGCAGCAGTTGCAACTCGATGCACTGGGCTATGTGGTGTCCAATCGCGTACTGGGGCGAGAGTTGTGGGCGGCGTTGCGCGCTACGCCGGCGGTAACGCTGCGTATGCCGGCGCAGGTGCGCCAGGTGCAGCTGGCGGCGGCGGGTGCCACGCTGGAAGTGCAGGACGCGGACGGCGTGTCGATGCTGCAGGCACGATTGGTGGTGGCTGCCGATGGCGCGCAGTCGCTGGTGCGACGCGTGGCGGGCATCGGCGCACAGCGCAACGATTACGCGCAGACCGCCATCGTGACCACGCTGCGCACCGATCAGCCGCTCGACGGCACTGCGCATGAGCGTTTCACCACGCAGGGGCCTATGGCGTTGCTGCCGCTGCGCAGCACACGCCCGGGTAACTGGCATGGTTTGGTGTGGGCTGCTGCTCCGGATGAAGCCATCAAGCTGCTGGCGCTGGATGACGCGCAGTTCATGCAGCAGTGGCAGAAGGCGTTTGGCTGGCGCGCCGGTGCAGCGCTGCAGCTGGGTCGCAGAGCGTCCTATCCGCTGTCGTTGCAGCAGGCAGACGCCACCGTGGCCACGCGTGCTGTGCTGCTGGGCAATGCCTCACAGGCGCTGCATCCGGTGGCAGGGCAGGGGTTCAACCTGGGTTTGCGCGATGCGGCAGAGTTGGCCGAGGTGCTGGCAGATGCTGTCGCAGAAGGACTGGATCCAGGCTCTGCGCAGGTGCTGGCGCGTTTTGAAGCGCAGCGCGGTGCTGATCGTCAAGGCGTGGTGCGCTTTACCGATGCACTGGTACGTGTGTTCTCGGATACACGCCCTGGTGTGGCTGCCTTGCGTGATTTGGGTTTGCTCGCCTTCGATCTGGTGCCGGCAGCCAAGCAGGCGCTAAGTCGCGTGAGCTTGGGCTTTGGTACGCAGACACCGCGGCTGACGCGCGGTCAGGCGTTGCGATGAGCCGGCCCGACTATGATGTGGCGATAGTGGGTGGTGGCGTAGTGGGTGCTGCGTTGGCGGCATTGCTTGTACGCCAGGCGCGTATCGATCCACAGCGTGTGCTGTTGGTGGAACGCGAGTTGGAGGATGGCGGCACGATTGCTCCGCCGGCTGTAGATGCACCGTTTGATTTGCGGGTGTGGGCGCTGTCGCAGGCCAGCCGTAACGTGCTGCGCGCAGCCGGCGCCTATGACTTGCTCGACAGTGCCCGTGTGCAGCCTTATGAGGCCATGCGCGTCTGGCACGAGGGCAGCACGGCCGAGAGCCGCGATGCATTGCGCTTTGAGGCTGCTGCAGTCGGTGCTGTGGATTTGGGCGTAATAGTAGAGAACCGCGCAGTGCAGGCGGCCCTGCTGTCGGGCTGCATCGCGGCCGGGGTGGTGCCACAGCGCGATACGCTGGTGTCGCTGACTCAGTCCGCTGCCGCCGTGCAGTTGCAGTTGCAGTCGCGGCAGTGCACGGCCGCACTGCTGATCGGTGCCGACGGTGCGGCATCGCGGGTTCGGCAGTTGGCGGGCATCACCAGTACCGAGCGCAGCTATGGCCAACAAGCCATCGTCGCCAACCTGCAGTGCGAGTTACCGCATCAGCAGACTGCCTGGCAGGTGTTTTTGGACACTGGACCGCTGGCCTTGCTGCCTCTGCCGGGTAACCACTGTTCGCTGGTGTGGTCGATGATCGATGCGCGAGTGCCGCAGTTGCTCGAGCTGTCCGCTGATGAGTTCAGTGCAGCGCTGACGCGTGCCAGTGGTGGTGTGCTGGGCCGGTTGCAGCTCACCAGTGCACGGGCGCATTTCCCGCTGCGGCGCTTATCTGCGCAGCGCTATGTCGCCGGGCGCTGTGTGTTGGTTGGTGATGCGGCGCATGTGATCCATCCGCTGGCAGGCCAGGGTGTGAACCAAGGGTTGCTCGATGCTGCCGCGCTATGCGACGCGGTAGCCCAGCGACCGCCGCAGGAAGACGTGGGCGCTTTGCGACTGTTGCGCCGCTATGAGCGGGGACGTCGCAGCGGCAATGCGCTGGTGGGCGGCCTGATGGATGCGCTGGATCATTTGCTGTCGCGACCGCCGGATATGGCCGGGCGACTGGCGCGCGAAGGCATGAGTGTGGTGGCGCGCAGTGCGCTGCTGCGGCAGTGGTTCGCGCGTCAGGCGATGGGTACTGCGGGTGAAGCGCCGGCGGCGGCGCGCGGAGTCTTTAGCTGAGAGCGATGGCGTCGAGCTTGGCGGCGCAGATGAAGTCGTTCTCGGATAAACCCTGTATGGCGTGAGTGGTGTAGCGCACCCGGCAATAGCCCCAGCCGATTTCAATGTCTGGATGGTGGTCTTCGATGTTGGCCACATGCGCTACAGCATTGGCAAAGCTCATTGCCCGCAAAAAATCGATGAAGCGAAATTCGCGCTGGATGCTGGCGCCATCGAGCGACAGCTGCCAGGACTCGTGCAGGTACTGCAGCATTTCGGTCGCTGCTGCGCGTGCCAGCGCCTGTACGCCGCCCTCACAAGGTACACAGCGGCGTTCGGCGATGTTGGTCATGGCGTGTCGCTGCGGGGCGGGTAGGTGCGCTCAATGTAACGCTCGATGAGTTGCTGAAACTCGTCGGCGATGTGGTCACCCTTGAGCGTTACGGTTTTCTCGCCGTCTTCATAGACCGGTGCCACGGGACGCTCGCCAGTGCCGGGCAAGCTGATGCCCAGATTGGCGTGTCGGCTTTCGCCCGGGCCGTTGACCACGCAGCCCATCACCGCGACGGTCATGTTTTCGACGCCCACATGGTGCTGGCGCCACTGTGGCATGCGATGACGGATGTGCGATTGGATGCGCTGCGCCAGTTCCTGAAAATAGGTGCTGGTGGTGCGGCCGCAACCCGGGCAGGCCACCACCATCGGCAGGAAGGCGCGAAGACCCATGGTCTGCAAAATTTCCTGGGCGACGATGACCTCTTGGGTGCGATCACCACCAGGCTCGGGGGTCAGTGACACACGGATGGTGTCGCCGATGCCTTCGGCCAACAGGATGCCGATGCCGGCAGTAGAGGCCACGATGCCCTTGGAGCCCATGCCCGCTTCGGTCAGGCCCAGGTGCAAGGGCCAATCGCAGCGTGCTGCCAGATTGCGATAGACCGCGATGAGGTCTTGAACGCCGCTGACCTTGGCCGACAGGATGATGTGATCGCGCGGCAGGCCCAGCTCGACAGCCAGCTGCGCGCTTTCGAGGGCCGAACGCACGATGGCTTCCCGCATCACGGTTTGAGCAGTAGCCGGTTGTGGCAGTGCGCTGTTCTCATCCATCAATCGGGCCAGCAGGTCTTGGTCCAGGCTGCCCCAGTTGACGCCGATGCGTACCGGCTTGGCCTGGCGACAAGCAATGTCGATCATTTGGGCAAACTGACTGTCGCGCTTGCTACCGCGCCCCACGTTGCCGGGGTTGATGCGGTATTTGGCTAGAGCCTCGGCGCAGGCCGGATGCTCGGTCAGCAGTTTGTGGCCATTAAAGTGAAAGTCACCGACCAGCGGCACTGTGCAACCTGCGGCGGCGAGGCGGTCGCGGATGTGCGGTACGGCCGCGGCGGCTTCGCTGCTGTTGACCGTGATTCGCACCAGTTCGGAGCCGGCTTTGGCCAGCGCGCGAACCTGCTCGACTGTGCCGTCGATGTCGGCGGTGTCGGTGTTGGTCATGGACTGCACGGCGATCGGCGCGCTGCTGCCGATGCGCACGGCGCCGACGGTGGTAGTGAGACTTTGGCGGCGGATGAAGCTCATGGCTGCCATTGTAGGCACGCCAGCGGCGTGGGCCCAAGCCTTGCTATGCTGGACTGTCATTTTTGTGCCATCACAGGTGCCCTCCATGGAACGCCCCAAGCTGCGCGGCCCCCGTCTGCTCAAAGCACTGTTGGTGAGCTGGCAGGGCCTGGTGCAGGCCTGGCAGCAAGAAGCAGCGTTTCGCCAGGAGATGGCCTTGGCCGTCGTGGTCATTCCGCTCGGGCTGTATCTAGGTCAAAACGGCATCGAGCGCGTGTTGCTCATCGGGCCGATGTTTCTGGTCATCATCGTCGAACTGATCAACAGCGCCGTGGAGGCCACTGTGGACCGTATCGGAATCGAACCCAATGCCCTGTCGGGTATGGCCAAGGACTTCGGGTCTGCGGCGGTGTGGATATCGCTGCTGTTTTTGGCAGTTACTTGGCTGCTCGTATTGTGGCCGGCATGAGCCGCGCGCTGCGCGGTTGGTTATTGCCGGCTCTGGCGGCTGTTCTGGCAGTGCCTGCCGGGGCGCAGCAGCCGGCTGTAGTCGAGAGCGCCAGTTGGTCTGCCACGCTCGAGCGCATTGCGCAAAGCGTGGTGGCCATTCAAATCGATTCGGTGCGTGCTTTCGATACCGAAGAGAGCAGTTCCTCGCAAGCCACGGGCTTTGTGATCGATGCTGAAAAAGGCCTCATCCTCACCAACCGTCATGTGGTGACGGCCGGTCCAGTGACCGCTGAGGCGACGTTTCTTGATCGTGAGGAAGTTCAGCTGTTCCCGCTGTACCGCGATCCGGTCCATGACTTTGGTCTGTACCGCTATGACCCGAGCAAGCTGCGCTTCATCAAGCCGCGCTCTTTGCCCCTGTACCCGGAAGGTGCGCAGGTGGGCCGTGAGATTCGCGTCATCGGCAACAATGCCGGTGAGCAGTTGTCGATTCTGGCCGGCACGCTGGCACGGCTGGATCGTGAGGCACCGGCCTACGGGCTGGGCAAGTACAACGACTTCAACACGTTCTATCTGCAGGCGGCCTCTGGCACTTCTGGTGGTTCGTCAGGCTCGCCGGTGATCGACATCGAAGGGCGGGTCGTTGCGCTCAACGCTGGCGGGGCCACGGGCAATGCCTCCAGTTTTTATTTGCCGCTGGGTCGTGTGCGTCGCGCTGTCGAGTTGCTACGGGCCGGTAAGCCGGTCACACGCGGCACCTTGCAGACGGTGTTCGGCTACACGCCTTATGATGAATTGCGTCGTTTGGGTTTGGCTGCTGATACCGAAGCGACTATCCGCAAAGCCTTTCCGAAGGGCACTGGGATGCTGGTGGTCGGCCAGGTGCAACCTGGCTCGCCAGCCTTTGGGCAGTTGCAGCCGGGTGATGTGCTGGTAAAGCTGGACTCACGCTACGTCACGCAGTTTGAACCACTGGAAGCAGTGCTCGATGATGCTGTCGGCAAGAACGTCACCGTCGAGCTGCAGCGTGGTGGCAAGACGCTGACGACCGAATTGAAGGTGGGCGATCTGGAGGCGATCTCGCCAGCCTCTTTCGTTGAGTTCGGCGAGTCCGTGGTGCACGACTTCTCGTATCAGCAGGCGCGTCACTTTAATCTGCCGGTGCAGGGTGTGTATGTGGCCAACCCGGGCTATGCCCTGGGTGCCGCTGGCGTGCCGCGCGCAGCACTGGTGACAGCAATCAATGGCCAACCGGTTGCACGCTTGGCGGATTTCACTGCGGCGCTGCAAAAGCTTGGTGAGGGTGAGCGTGCAACGCTGCGCTACACAACGCTGGCCAACCCCAATGGCAGTGCACTCAAGTCGTTTCGCATGGATCGGCGTTGGTTCCCTGCCGCGCAATGCCAGCGGGATGATGTGTCGGGACTGTGGCCTTGCAAGCCTCTGACCGACGTTGCACCGGCCAAACCGCAATCGCCGCGTTCGACCACCTATGCCACCAGCAAGGATCCGCTGGTCACTGCGTTGGCACCGTCACTGGTGCAGCTGAGCTTTGATATGCCTTATGCGGTGTCGGGCATCAGCGAGCGCAACTACCACGGCACAGGCTTGGTGGTGGATGCCGCGCGCGGCTTGGTCGTGACGGATCGAAACACGGTGCCGGTGGCACTGGGCGATGTGCGATTGGTGTTTGGCGGCGCAGTGGAAGTGCCGGGCAAGGTGGAGTTCATCCATCCGCTGCACAATCTTGCCGTGATCTCGTATGACCCTGCGTTGGTGGGCACCACGCCGGTCAAGTCGGCCAAGCTCGACCTGGGTGGACTTAATTTGGGCGATGCTGTGACGGTGGTGGGACTCGATGGCGACGGCGATATTAAGTCGCGGCCGACCAGCATTGTGTCGCGTGACCCGCTGTTTCTGCCGCTGTCGCGAACCATGCAGTTCCGCGATTCCAATATTGAAGTGGTGCAGCTGCTCAATCCGCCCGAAGATTTTGATGGCGTGCTGGTCAATGCACGCGGCGAAGTGCGGGGTCTGTGGTCCAGCTTTGCGTTCGAGAGTGGCCGCGAGACTGTGCAAGGCAACCGCGGTGTGCCCATCGAGTTGGTCACCGAAATGCTCGATCGATTTCGCAGCGGCCAGCCATTGTACTCACTCGACGCAGACTTGGTGCTGCAGCCTCTGGCGGCCGCGCGGCGTTTGGGGCTGTCTGATGAATGGGTGCGGCGTATAGAGCAGGCCAACCCCGAGGCACGCCAGGTGCTGACCATCAACCGGCTGACCGGCGGCGCTGCGTCCAGCAAATTGCTGCAGCAGGGTGATCTGTTGCTGGCCATCGATGACCAGACGGTCACTCGTCTGCGCGATGTGGAGAAGCGCGTGGTGTCACGAGAGGCAGTCACGGTGACGGTGTGGCGCAACGATGCCGCACTGGTACTGCAAGTGCCCACTACGGCATTGCCAGGCACGGACATCGACAGAATTGTGTTGTGGGCCGGCGCCACCTTGCAGGCGCCGCACCGGGCGATGAGCACGCAACGTGGCATCAAGCCCGAAGGCGTGTATGTGTCTTATTTCGCGTATGGCTCGCCGGCAACGCGCTATCGGCTGGTGCCTGGCCGTCGTATCGTCGAGGTTGACGGGCAGCCCACACCAGACTTGGACGCCTTCTTGAAGGTGGTGGCCGGACGTGCGGATCGCAGCTCTTTGCGTCTGCGGACGCTGACCTGGAACAACGCGCCAGAGGTCACCACGCTGAAGTTGGATCGTCAGTACTGGCCTACCTATGAGCTGCGCCGTGGAGCACAGGGATGGGAACGCAAACCGATTGAGTAGGCAGCAGCCTTGGTAGACTGACGGGATGGCACTGACCCTCCCGCCTCCGGTAGATGAGCTGCAGCGCGCTGTCTCGACGCTGCGCGCCGGTGGCTTGGTGGCCTTTGCCACCGAGACGGTTTATGGCTTGGGGGCAGACGCGCGCAACGAGGCGGCCGTACGGCGGTTGTTTGCTCTCAAGGGCCGGCCCTCCACCCATCCTGTCATTGTGCATCTGCATGATGCAGAGCAGATGCGGGAGTGGGTAAGTCAGGTGCCGCCTGTGGCGCAGCGCTTGGCCGGCGCCTTCTGGCCAGGACCGCTGACGCTGGTACTGCCGCGTGCGCCGGGCGTCAGTGATGTGATTACCGGCGGGCAGGGCACTGTTGCGCTGCGGGTGCCGGTACATCCGCTGGCGCGTGAGCTGTTGGCGGCGTTTGGTGGTGGCATCGTGGCGCCTTCGGCCAATCGCTACGGACATATCAGTCCAACATCGGCTGCGCATGTGCGCGCTGAGTTTGGTGATGCGGTGCAGGTGCTCGACGGGGGTGACTGCGAGGTCGGGTTAGAGTCGACGATCGTGTCTTGCTTGCAGGGCAGAGTGCAGTTGCTTCGACCTGGTGGCATCAGCCTGTCGCAGTTGCGAGCAGTAGTTGGTGAGGTCGATGCGGCCGGCGATGAGGATGCGCCGCGTGTGCCAGGCAGTACGCTGCAGCACTATGCGCCGCGCACTGCGTTGCGACTGGTAGAGGATCATGCGTTGGTGCAGGCAGTAGCCTCGCTGCGGGCGCAGGGCGCGCGCGTTGGCGTGCTGGCGCGTAGCGCAGCACCGGTTGAGGTGCAGACGACCCTGTGGCTGCAGGCACCGGCTACGGCGGCCGCCTTTGGTCACGACTTGTATGCGAACCTGCGACAGCTGGATGCATCCGGCTGCACGCAATTGTTGGCTGTGGCAGCGCCTGCGGGCGATGCGTGGGATGCGGTGCGCGACCGGCTGAGCCGGGCTGCGACTACCGCCTGTTGATCATCAATGGGCCTGGTGCCCCGAGGGCGGCAACGTCACTATGACTGCGAGCTGGATCGATCCGTTTGAAGATGCGCACATCGAGCGACTGGTGGCCCAATATGGCTCACCGCTGCTGATCGTCGATTGCCAACGCGCGCGTGCGCAGTACAAAAAGCTGGCCAAGGCGTTGCCGGGTGTAGACCTGCATTACGCACTCAAGCCGTTGCCGCATCCGGCCATCGTTCGCACCATGCTGTCGTTGGGAGGCTGGCTCGATCTGGCCACCACTGGCGAGGTGCAGTTGGCGCAGCGCTTGGGCGCGGATCCGCGCCGCTGCATCCACACCCATCCCATCAAGCGCGACCAGGACATCCGCAACGCACTGGCTGCAGGCGTGACGGTGTTTGTGGCCGACAACCCGGACGAGGTGCGCAAGTTCCGCCGGTACCGTGACAAGGCCGAGTTGCTGTTGCGAGTGTCGTTTCGCAGTCCGGGCGTGGTCAGTGATCTATCGCGTAAGTTCGGTTGTGAGCCGCAGGACGCGCTGGAGTTGGCGCGCCTGGCAGCAAGCCTGGGCGTCAAGCTGCGCGGTTTATCGTTTCATGTGGGCTCGCAGGCACCGGATGCGGGCATGCATGTGCAGGCCATAGAGGTGTGCACGGCACTGCTGGCCGCGGCACGCCGCGAAAAGCTCGGGCCACTTGATACGCTCGATATCGGTGGTGGGTTTCCCATCGATTACGTCGAGGCAGTGGCGGACATAGGCCGCTTTTGTGCACCGATTCGCAAGGCGCTCAAGGCAGTGCCTAAGCGCGTACGAGTGATTGCCGAGCCAGGTCGCTTTATCTCTGGACCCTCAGCGGTGGCTGTGTCGCGAGTCATGGGGCGGGCGCAGCGCGGTGGTGCCTGGTGGTATTACCTGGATGACGGTGTGTACGGTTCGTACAGCGGTCAGGTGTTTGATCACGGACGCTATCCGGTGCGCTCACTGCGCAAGGGCCCAATGCAGCCGTCGGTACTGGCGGGTCCGACCTGTGACAGCATCGATGTGGTGGCCGAGGGCGTGCCCATGCCACGGCTGCGAGAAGGCGATATTGTGGTGGGCGCGGCGATGGGTGCCTATACCTGGGCCTCGGCGTCCGAATTCAATTTTTTCCCCAAGGCCACGGTTGTGTCGGTTAACGAGACGCCTGGTGATAAGGGATCTGTGCTGGAACTGTGATCACGGCGGGAGTGGGCGAATGAACTGGACAGTTGCGCTGCTGATCTTGGCAGCATTGATCTCGCTGGCGCGCATCGTGTCGCAGCTGCGGACCACGCTCAAGCCAAAGAAAGATGACGATTGGGATTCGCGCTTCATCGAGCAGCTGCGCAAGATGGGCTTTGCGCCCTTCGATCCCTACCCTGTGGATTTTTTCTTTGACCTGCCCGACGAACAGGCCTGCCGTGAGGTGACTGAAGAGTTGGAGCCTGAGCAGTTTGTGATCGATAGCCGCTACGAGCCGGACACCGAGCGCT
Source organism: Pseudomonadota bacterium (assembly GCA_026398735.1). Lineage (GTDB taxonomy): Bacteria > Pseudomonadota > Gammaproteobacteria > Steroidobacterales > Steroidobacteraceae > ZC4RG30. Next base: position 86,452 of record JAPLSH010000006.1, read on the forward strand.
GGAGCCTGCACGCGCACCGCACGCTGCGTCTGCAGGTCGAGCAGATGCAGGCCTTTACGATACGCTTCAACGCGATGGCCCAGTCGCGCGGCGGGCGCTACGACGGCTGGGCAATCGGCAAGTAACGGCGGCGCTTACTTCTTTTCGGTTTGCCGGCGCACGGCCTCGGCGGCAGCAGCGATTGCTGCCGGGTCACCCAGGTAGCGACTGGAGATCGGCTGCAGCGTTGCGTCCAGCTCGTACAGCAGCGGCACACCGGTAGGAATATTGAGTTCGGTGATGTCGGCTTCGGCGACGTTGTCGAGCATCTTGACCATGGCCCGCAGGCTGTTGCCATGGGCCGCCACCAGCACGTTCTGACCGGCCTTGAGGCGCGGTGCAATGGATTCGTTCCACACCGGCAGTACGCGCGCGAGCGTGTCTTTGAGTGACTCTGTGGCTGGCAGCAGCGCTGGATCAAGCCCCCCATAACGCACATCGTGACAAGGATGCCGGTCATCGCTGGCGGCTAGCGGCGGCGGCGGGATGTCGTAGCTGCGCCGCCAGATTTTGACCTGCGCTTCGCCATGCCGCTCGACGGTCTGAGCTTTGTCCAGACCTTGCAGTGCGCCGTAGTGGCGCTCGTTTAGGCGCCAGGTCTTTTCGATGGGCAGCCACAGCCGGTCCATTTCGTCCAAGGCCAGATGCAGCGTGCGGATCGCGCGCTTGAGCATCGAGGTGTAGCAGTAGTCGAAGCGAATGCCAGTGGCCCGCAACTCGCGTCCGGCCTGCGCCGCTTCCTGTCTGCCCTGATCTGACAGATCGACATCGGTCCAACCGGTGAACAGATTGGCCACGTTCCAGACGCTTTGGCCATGACGCAGAAGGACGAGTTTGCCGGTCAAGATGAATGCTCCAGTGAAGTGTGCAGTGCAGAGATCAGTTGGGTCGTTGCAGGTCGACGATGATGGCAGCCAGCAGGCGCACCGCCTCGCCACCGGTGACGCAGCGATGATCGAAGGTCAGCGACAACGGCATGCGGCGGTGGATCTCGATCGCATCACCCACTGCCACCACATCGCGTGACACCTTGCCCGCACCGAGGATGGCGATGGCCGGCGGCACCACGACGGGTGTGGCATAGCGTCCTGCCATGACGCCGAAATTGGACAGCATGAAGGTGAAGTCGCGCAGGTCGGAGGCCGGCAGGCTGCGCTCGCGGGCACCGACTTTGAGGCGATTGATTTCGATACGCAGTTGCTCGGGAGTACGGTTACCCACATCGCGGATCACCGGCACCAGCAGCCCATCGGGCGTGTCGACAGCGATGCCCACGTCGATGTGGTGGAAGATGCGGCGGCCCTGCGAGGTGGCGTCGTACCAGGCATTGATGCCCGGTTCAGCGCGGCAGCCTGCGGCGATGGCGCGCAGCAATCGTGCGGTGTAGTCGTTGCCCGATTCCCAGGCATGGATGTCGGCATCATCGACGACGGTACATTCCATGACGTTGTCACGTGCCATCGACATGCTTTGCGCCATGGCGCGGCGCAGGCTGCGCAACACGTCGAACTCGCCACCTGCTGTAGCGGGCAGTGTCGGGCGCATCGCGCTGCCCTGAGGCTGCACAGTGAGCGCTGCCGCAGCCATGACGTCTTCGACGGTGATCAGTGCATCGCGGCCACTGCCGCGCAGGTTGCTGAGGTCGATGCCGAGGTGGCGGGCCAGATCGCGAGCAGCGGGCACGGCACGTGAACTGCGCGCTCCGGCACTGGTACTGCTGCTGCGTTGCGGTGTGGCGCTGATCTCTTGATCACTGGTGGGCATGTGGCCGACCACGCCTCCGGAGGCAGTGGCCGGTGCTGGCGCCGGCGCAGCGACCGCGTCGTCGGTATCGAGCTTGAAGTCGACCAGTGCCGCACCGGTGTCGATGCGATCGGTGGCCTGACCGTGCAGCGCGACGATTACGCCGGCCACGGGTGAGGGGACTTCGACCACGGCCTTTGCGGTCTCCATGGCGACCAGCGGTTGATCAACAGCCACTCGATCACCTACTGCGACGTGCCAAGACACGATTTCTGCGTCTTGCAGGCCTTCGCCAAGATCGGGCAGTGTGAATCTGAACATGGTGCTGTCCTTGCGACGTGCGTCAGGCTTGCACCGTCTCGCGGATGCCATCGGCAATGCGCGTGACGCTGGGGATGTAGTCGTGCTCAAGCCGGAAATACGGCATGACCGTATCGTAGCCGGTGACACGGCGGATGGGAGCGTGCAGGTGGTAGAGCCCGCGCTCGGCCACTGTGGCAGCAATCTCGGCGCCCACGCCGCAGTTGCGCGCAGCCTCGTGCACGATGACCAAGCGACCGGTACGTGCCACCGAGTCGAGGATGCTGTTGTGATCGATAGGTGACAGCGACGACAGGTCTATGACTTCGCAGTCGATGCTTTCCCTCTCGAGGGTGTGTGCGGCCTGCAGTACATCGTGGGTGGCTGCGCCCCAGCACACCACGGTGACGTCTTGCCCTTCGCGCAGCAGATGACAGCAGTCCAAGTCTGCGGCGACGCCGTCATCCTCTACTTCTTGCCGTGCCAGTCGATACAGACGCGTGGGCTCGAGGAAGATGACCGGATCGGGATTGCGGATTGCAGCCAGCAGCAGCCCGTAGGCACGTGCCGGCGTGGACGGGCACAGCACGCGCAGTCCGGCGTGATGGCACAGCAGGGATTCGAGGCTTTCGGAGTGATGCTCAGGTGCATGAATGCCGCCGCCATGCGGCATGCGCACCACGATGGGCAGGGTGATGCGGCCGCGGGTGCGGTTGCGCATGCGCGCCATGTGATTGCAGATTTGGTCGAGTGCCGGGTAGATGAAACCCATGAACTGGATTTCGGCTACTGGCTTGAGGCCTTGGGCCGCCATACCCACCGCCATGCCCGCGATGACGCCCTCGGCCAGCACGGAGTCTTGTACGCGCAGTGCACCAAAGCGCTGTTGCAGCCCTGCGGTGGCACGGAACACGCCGCCATTGAGACCGATGTCCTCGCCCATGAGCACGACGTCAGGGTCGTTTTGCAGCGCGTGCGCCAGCGCCAGGTTGATGGCTTCGACGAGTGTGAGTTTGGCCATATGCCTTAGCCCTTGTGCGCGGCGTAATGGCGCGCGCTGGCTTGCTGGGCCTGCAGATCGTGCGGCAACTGCGCAAACAAGTGCTCGAACATCGAATCGGTGCTGGCTGCGGGCAGAGCTTGATAGGCGCTGACTGCTGCATCGACCTGTGCCTGACAGTCGGCACGCAGTGCAGCTTCCTGCGTATCGCTCCAGTGACCGTGCGCCTGCAGATAGTGGCGCGTGCGTAGCAGCGGCTCACGTTGCCAAGCCGCTTCGAGCTCGCCTGCGGGCCGGTAACGCGTGGCATCGTCGGCGGTGGTGTGGTCGCTGAGCCGGTACGTGAGTGCTTCGACCAAGGTCGGGCCGCCGCCATTGCGGGCGCGGGCCAGAGCTTCTTCCATGACGGCACGCACCGCGATGATGTCGTTGCCATCGACCTGTATGCCGGCAATGCCGGCAGCGATAGCCTTTTGTGCCAGCGTGCGCGCTGCGGTTTGCTCGGCCACCGGCACCGAGATGGCCCAACCGTTGTTGACCACGACCGCCACTAGCGGCAGCGCTTGTGCGCCAGCGGCATTGAGTGCTTCGTAAAAGGCGCCCTGCGATGTTCCGCCATCACCGATGTAAGCCACGGCACATCGGGCTTGGCCGCGCACCTTGAAGGCCATGGCAGCGCCGGCGGCATGAGGCATCTGTGAGGCGATGGGCACGCACCAGGGGAAGTCTTGGCGTGGGCCGTCAAACCAAGTGCCGCGCTCGTCACCGTTCCAGTAGGTGTAGATGCCAGCCAGCGTGACGCCGCGCCACAGCTGCGTGCCGTATTCGCGATACACCGGGAACAGCACATCGTCGGCTTGCATGGCAGCACCCACGCCCACATGCGTGGCTTCCTGGCCGGTGCAGGGCGCATAGGTTCCAAGTCGTCCGGTGCGCTGCAGGTTGATGGCCTTGGTGTCGAACACTCGGCACAGCGTCATCATGCGATACATGGCCAGCAACTGCGCCGGATCGTGGGCAAAGCCCGGCCACTCGCCCGTCGGTATGCCTGCGGCATCGAGCAGTTGGCGGTAGCGGATGTCGAAGCTCGCGACGCTGTGCAAGGCGGATCCCGGGTGCAGGTGTCGGATGGCCTGCAGTATAAGCGTAGGATGCACAGATATTTAGTGACTACGTGAATCGCTGATGACTGCTCTGGCCAATCGTGGCGGCTTTGTGGCTGCCGCCGCTGCCTATTTTATTTGGGGCCTGTTCCCCCTGTACTGGCGCCTGCTGGCCAGTGTCCCCAGCGCACAGCTATTGGCGCACCGCGTCGCCTGGTGCGCAGTGGTCGTGTGGCTGTTCTTGCTGTTGCGCGGCGACGGGGCTTGGTGGCGGGGCATTACGCCCCGGCTATGGGGCATGTTGGCGGCCAGTGCAGTGTGTATTTCGTTCAATTGGGGCGTGTTCATCGTCGGCATCAATACCGGCCATGTGCTGGACACCAGCCTGGGCTACTTCATTACGCCGCTGGTCAATGTGCTGTGCGGAGTGGTGTTGCTGCGTGAACGACTCAACATGCTGCAATGGGCAGCGGTGATCTGCGCGGCTGCGGGCGTGGCCTGGATGGCCTGGCAACTGGGCAGTCTGCCGTGGATCGCACTGGTGCTGGCGTTCTCATTTGCTGCCTATGGACTGATCCGCAAGTTCACTGCGGTGGATGCAGTGCATGGATTGGCGGTCGAGAGCCTGATCCTGCTGTTGCCCTCAATAGGGTTTCTGCTGTGGCGCGAATCGCTCGGCGATGGCGTATTCCTGCATGAGGCAGTGCACTTGGATGTGCTGATGGCTGTCGGCGGTAGCGTCACCGCGTTGCCGCTGGTGCTGTTTGCCTATGGCGCGCGCCGCGTATCGCTGACACTGCTGGGCTTTTTGCAGTATTTGGCGCCCCTCGTCAGCATGCTCATCGCGGTGTTTGTGTTCCACGAACCTTTTGGTTATGTGCAGAAGGTTACTTTTGCCTGCATCTGGCTGGCGCTGGTGTTGTTCTCGACCGATGCGCTGCGGCGTTACTTGGCGCAGCGCGACTTAGTCAGATAATCGCGACTCTGCATTTCGATCAGGCGGCTGGTGGTGCGCTGAAAGTCTGCTGCCAGACGTGTGCCGTCATACAGCTCGGTAGTGGCCACCGTTGAGCCGATGACCAGCGTGACCCCTGCGTCATAAGCCACATCGACCAGAGAGATAAAACGTCGTGCGGCGTCATCCTGCAAAACACCCATGCGTGGCACGTTGCTGACAAACAGCGTGCGCGTGCGCGATGCCAACGCCAGATAATCATGCGTGCCGCGTGCCCCTTCGCACAGCGCGCCAAACTCAAACCACTCGAGCCCTGCAGCTGCACGCACTCGCGGTACTTGCCGTCCTTCAAGCAGCGTCGTGCCGCCCACTTGCTGTGCGGTGTCACCTGCCAATTGATTAAACAGCGTTTGCAGCCGTTGCTGCGCCTGAGTGTCGCTGCCTTGGATCCACGTGCCGGCCTGCTCTAACTGGCGCAGCCTGTAGTCGGTACCGCCGTTGAGCTCAACGACATCCAGTTGCTGTTGCAGCAGCTCGATGGCGGGCATGAAGCGTTCGCGCTGCAACCCGCCGGCATAGAGTTTGTGCGGTGGCGTGTTGGAGGTGATCACCAGTGTGATGCCCTGCGCCAACAGCGCATCGAGTAAGCCATGCAGGATCATCGCGTCGCCGATATCAGTCACGAACAGTTCGTCCAGACACAGCAGGCGGGCATTACCGATGAGTTGTCCGGCTACAGTGCGCAGCGGATCGCTGATGTCACGTAGCTTGGCCAGCTCTGCATGGACTTCGCGCATAAAGGCGTGAAAGTGCACACGCCGGCTGATACCCGGTGGCAGCGAGGATGGCAGCAGATCCATCAGCAGCGTTTTACCGCGACCCACAGGGCCCCACAGGTATATACCGCGTGCGCTCGGGGTAGTGCTGCGTTGCAGCCCGAGCCGTTGCAACAGGTTGGGCTTTGGCAGGGCGCTGAGTTGCTCGGCCAGTTGGGCCAGCCGCTGTGCCAGCGCCACTTGCGCGTCGTCTGGCGTCAGGCTGCCACTGGCAACTAGTTGCTGGTAGGCCTGCACCAGCAGTTTAGCCATGCGGTGGGTTTGGCTGCGACGGCAGCAACGTATCGGTACCAGTCAGGCTGGCGTGACGCACCGATACGGATGGATAGCGCGGATTGAAGCGCGCCGCCAGTTGATCGGCCAGATAGACCGACCGATGGCGCCCACCAGTACAACCGATGGCCACGGTGACATAGCGACGGTTGCTGTCTTGCAGGTCTTTGAGGCGCCCTTCGACAAAGTGTTCGATGTCGTTGATCAGGCGGCCCACCGGTTCGCAGGCTTCAAGGAAACGGATGACCTCGGTATCGCGGCCAGTGAGTCCGCGCAGCGCCGGATCCCAGTACGGGTTGGGCAGGGTGCGGGCATCGAAGACGAAATCAGCATCGCCGGGAATGCCGTGCTTGAAACCAAACGAGGCAAATTGCAGCGACATGCGCGGCGTGGCGCGCTGCTCAACGCGCTGGCGCATCGCTTCGCGCAGGTCATGCACGCCGATTCGCGTGGTGTCGAGTGTGAGATCGGCGTGCTGTGCAATGGGCTCGAGCAGACGTCGCTCGATGTCGATGGCCTCGCGCAGGCTTTCACCGTTACGGCTCAGTGGGTGGCGGCGGCGCGTTTCGGCGAAGCGGCGCAGCAGCTCTTGTTCGTTGGCGATGAGGTAGATCAGTTCGCAACTGATGCCAGATCGACGTAGTTCATCAATGAGTGTGGGCACCGTGGCGATCTCCGCCTCGGTGTTGCGAGCGTCCAAGCCTACCGCCGTGCGGCGGTAGACAGGATCGTTGCTGCGCAGCGTGTGCGCGATGAAGGAATTGAGCAGTGCAGCAGGGATGTTGTCGACGCAGTAAAAATCGAGGTCCTCGAGCATGTGCAAAGCCACGCTTTTACCGGCACCCGACAGACCGCTGACAAACACTAGCCGCATGCTCATATCAGCCGCGCAACGCGCGACGCGCCTCCTCGGCGTGATGATCTTGCAGCTTCTCTTTGTGCTTGACCACGTTGCGATCCAGCTTGTCTACCAGTGCATCGATAGCTGCATACATGTTGGCATCGACTGCCTCGGCATGAATGGTGCCGCCGCGCACATGCACTGTGGCTTCGGCTTTCTGTTCGAGCTTTTCCACTGTGAGCGTGCAGTGTAGGTCGATGATCTCGTCAAAGTGGCGGCTGACGCGCCCCAGTCGCTTTTCAACGTAGGCCCTTAGCGCCTCTGTAACCTCGACATGGTGTCCGGTGAGCTTGAGTTGCATCTGCTTCACTCCTGGTTAGACGCGAGCCATTGCGCGCTTGCGTTCGTTCGACGGTTCGATCCCCATGGCTTCACGGTACTTGGCAACTGTGCGCCGCGCTACCGGAATACCCTCACTAGACAGCAGCTCTGCGATCCGGCTATCACTGAGGGGTGTGGCCGGTGGTTCGTCACGGATGAGTTTGCGGATTTTGGCCCGGATCGCCGTGGACGAGGTCTCGGCGCTGTCGCCATCGCCACCGACGTGGCTGGAAAAGAAATAACGCAGCTCGAACACCCCTCGGGGCGTGTGCATGTACTTACCCGACGTAATGCGCGAAACCGTGGATTCGTGCATTTCGATGGATTCGGCGATGTCCCGCAGGATCATCGGCTTCATAAACTCATCGCCTTGCTCCAGGAAGGCAATCTGGCGTTCGACGATAGATCGCGACACGCGCATCAGCGTGTCCTGGCGGATTTCCAGACTCTTGAGCAGCCAGCGCGCTTCCTGTAGCTGGGCGCGCAGTGTGGCGTGGCCCGGCGAACGGCCGCCCAGCATGCCGACATAGGCTTGATTGACCTGCACGCGGGGCTGTGTCGACGGGTTCATTTCGACTGTCCAGCCGTGACTGCCGCGGCGTACGAACACATCGGGAACGATGTATTCCGGCCGGCTTGAACTGATCTGTGATCCCGGTTTTGGATGGCAGCTGCGCACCAGAGACATCGCCTGTGCCAGCTCGTCATCGCTGATGCCCAGCATGCGCTTGAGCACCGAGGAGTCACGTTGCCCCAGCAGTTCCAGATGCTGCGCTGCGATGCGCCTTGCCAAGCTCAGGCCGGCGGTCTTGGAATCGAGGCGGTCCAGTTGCAGCAGCACGCACTCGGACAGGTTGCGCGCACCAATCCCGGCAGGGTCAAAGCGCTGCACCAGAGTCAGCACAGTATCGATTTCGTCTTCGTCGGCTTCGATGTCGGGTCGCAGCGTGGCGACGATGTCATCGAGGGACTCCGTCAGATAGCCGTCTTCGTTGATGGCATCGATGACTGCACGGCCAATGTCGCGTTGGCGCGTGCCGAGCTTTTCCATTTCGAGCTGCCACAGCAAGTGCTCTTGCAGCGTTTCACTCGAGGCATCACTGAAGTCCTGACCGCGATCATCGTCTTCGGGGTTGTACGGCGTGTCGGAGGCACTGGCACTGCGTTCATCCCAGACGTCGTCGACGATTTCGACGGTAGGTTCGGGTTCGGGCTCGGTCTCAGCAGACGCCGAGGACATCTCGCTATCGTCGCCCTGCGGCTGCGAGGATGCTTCTTCGTGGGGTGCGGCACCCAAGGATTCGAAACTGGTGAGTGGGTCGGCCTCTTCGTCAGCCTCGAGCATCACGTTGCTTTCGAGCAGTTCGTTGATGTGTGCCTGCAATTCGATGGCGGGCATCTGCAGCAGGCGGATGGCCTGTTGCAGCTGCGGTGTCATCGTCAGCTGCTGGCTCATCCGCAGCTGTAGCGAGGTCTTAAGCATGATTCGTGCCTACCTGCCGTGTCCGGGTGGGGTTCCCGGGGGAGCGTAGGATTTCAACCCCTTGAATGTATTAAGAAAATAAATTTCCGGCTCACATCCGGAAATGTTCTCCCAAGTACACCTCACGCACTTGTGCGTTGGCAAGGATTTCCGCTGCAGATCCCGACGCGATCACAGTTCCGCGGTCGACGATATAAGCGCGGTTGCAGACCCCAAGCGTCTCCCGCACGTTGTGATCGGTGATGAGCACGCCGATACCACGCGCTGCCAGATCGGTGATCAGGCGTTGGATATCGATGACTGAAATGGGGTCGACGCCGGCGAAGGGTTCGTCCAACAGCATGAAGCGCGGGTTGGCTGCCAGGGCGCGGGCGATCTCGACTCGCCGTCGCTCGCCGCCCGACAGCGACTGGCCTGCACTGTTGCGCACCCGGTCGATGCGCAAATCAGTGAGCAGTGTTTCGAGTTGTTGTTCGCGGCCGGCGCGATCCAGATCGCTGCGCGTCTCCAGGATGGCCCGAACGTTGTCCTCGACCGACAGACGGCGAAACACCGAGGCCTCTTGCGGCAGATAGCCCAGGCCCAGTTGGGCCCGGCGGTGCATGGGTAGCGGCGTGACATCCGTATCATCGAGCAGCACGGTACCGGCGTCTGCCTGTACCAGTCCCGAGATCATGTAGAAGGCCGTGGTCTTGCCTGCACCGTTGGGGCCCAGCAGACCGACTACTTCACCTGCTTTGACCTGCAGGGACAGGTCTTGCACCACGCGGCGGCCTTTGTAGGCCTTTTGCAAATGGCTGGCGACCAGTGTGCTCATCGCTTGTCACCGGGCTTGGCAGGTGAGGGCGGCGCGCTGGGGTCGCCAGAATCGGGCCGGATGGTGATCTGTACGCGCTCGCCGGCACCGGGCTTGGTTTCGCTGCGCGCCACTTGTTCGCGTATGTCGTAGAGCAACGCGGGACTAACCATCTCATTGCGACCATCAAACAGCCACGCATCCTGCGACAGCTTGAGTGTTTGCGCGATGAAGTCGAAGTCGATACGGCCGGCACGACCCTTCACTGGTCGCGGCAGCGAAGCCAGTTGCTGCTCGAACTGTGCCGGCGCACCGCGTGCCTGAGCCAGCGCCATGCGATTACCGCTGAAGCGCACGCTGGCATCGCTGGCCGTGAGCGTGCCGTTGGGAAACACAATGCGAACGTTGCCGCTGAACTCCCAGCGACTGTCGTCAAAGCGCAGGCCTGTGCCATTGGCTTCGGCTTTGTCCGCACGGATACGCAGTTCCCCTTGCGAGATGGTCACGTCGGTAAAGGTGAGCCGATTGGCGCTGTAGTCGATCTGCGACGAGCCGGCATCGAGCACGATATCTGGTACGGGGGCTACAGCAGCGGTTGCAGCAGCGGACGTTGGCGTTGCCCATGCTGCCAAGTGCAGACACAGCAGCACCCACAGCAAGGTTTGATCAGGGTTTGAAGCGGCCATGAACATCTGCCTGCAGCTGCAGGTGTGAGCCGGATAGATCGGCGGTCAGGCCGCGTGCGTCGAGTTCGCGTGTGCCCCACACGATATGCACCGGTGATTCGGTGCGCACTATTTGGCTGCGCGTGTCGTAGTCCAGTCGCTGGGACTCGATGCTAGTCGATTGCTGTGAACCCGGCGGCAGTCCACGCAGACGCACATCACCGCGCAGCTCTATGCGCGTGGTGCCGCCTGGCAGCAGCCCTTCGCGTGCGGTAAGCGTCCAAGGTTTGACGGCTCCGGTGGCGTAGCGCAGCGTAAGTGCGTTGGCGCGCAGTGTGCCGCTGCCTGTTTCTTGCGCTAAGCGATCTGCAGTGAGCGTGTAGAGCGTCGAACCGTCGACAGCACTCTGTCGAAGCCGCGCATCGAGAGCGATATAGCTGGGCGGTGGAGCCGCCGCCACGTCAGGTGGTGTGACTGCGCCGGGTGCGTTGCCCGTGCGCCCAAGCACAAAAGCCAATCCGACCAGAAACAGTCCAGCAATCACCACCAGCAGCGCTTTCAAGCGCGGCTCCGCGCTGCCAACAGCGCATCGCAGACCTCGCGTACTGCGCCGCGACCACCAGGCAGTGTTGTGACCCAGTGCGAGGCAGCAAGCGCATCGACGTGTGCATCGGCTACAGCCACAGCCAACGCAGCGCGTTTAAACAGCGCCACATCCGGCGTGTCATCGCCTACGCAGACAGTCTGCGTGTCGCTGAGTTTGAGCTTGCGCAGCAGTACATCTAGTGCAGCGGATTTGTCGGCGACGCCTTGGTAGAGGTGCCGGATACCAAGCTCACGACAGCGGCGTGAGAGCGCCGGACTGCGGCGGCCCGAGATAACGGCCACCTCTATGCCGGCTGCTTGCACTTGCTTGATGCCGTGGCCGTCGCGCACATGAAAGACTTTGAGTTGTTCGCCGCTGGCACCGAAGTACAGAGCGCCATCGGTGAGTACGCCGTCGCAGTCGAGCACCAGCAAACGGAGGCGTTGGGCCAGTGCGGCAGTAAGGCGCGCAGCCTTGCGGCGCGCAGCCATCAGACGACTCCTGCGCGCAGCAGGTCGTGGATATTGAGAACGCCGACCAGTTGCTGCGACGCATCGACCACCAACAGCGCGGTGATGCCGTGTTGCTCCATAAGATTGACGGCCTCTGCAGCCAGCGCCTGTGCTTGGATGCAGCGCGGGTTGGCGGTCATCACGTGCTGCATGGTGGTGGCATGCAAATCGATCTGACGATCGATGACGCGGCGCAGATCACCATCGGTGAACACGCCCAATACGCGCTGCTGCGCATCGACCACGGCAGTGAGGCCCAAGCGCTTGCGGGTCATTTCGATAAGACCCGCTGCCAGCGCGGTATCTGGCCCCACGCAGGGCAGTTCATCGCCGCTGCGCATGACATCGGCAACATGCAGCAGCAGCTTGCGGCCCAGGCTGCCACCCGGATGCGAACGCGCAAAGTCTTCGGGTGTGAAGCCGCGTGCCTCGAGCAAGGCGATAGCCAGTGCATCACCCATGGCCAGCGTGGCAGTGGTGCTGGCGGTAGGGGCCAGATTGTGCGGGCAGGCTTCTTCGGCAACGCTGACATCGAGATTGACGTTGGCCGCTTGCGCCAGCGTGGAGGTGCTGCCGCCAGTGATGGCGATGACCGGCAAGCCCAGTCGCTTGAGGTGCGGCAGCAGCATCACGACTTCGGGCGTTTCGCCGGAGTTGGAAATGGCGATGACCACGTCGCCGCGCGACACCATGCCCAGATCGCCGTGCGCGGCTTCGGTCGCATGCAGAAAGAACGAGGGTGTGCCCGTGCTGGCCAGCGTGGCGGCGATCTTGCCCCCTACATGACCCGACTTTCCCAGACCGGTGACGACCACACGACCGGTGGCACCCAGACAAAGTTGGCAGGCGCTGGCGAACTGTTCGTCGATGCGACCGGCCAGTGCCTGGACAGCGCGCGCTTCGATGTCGAGGGTGCGCCGACCAGCGTCGATCAGGGTTGCGGCCGGGATGTGGGGGGCGGTGTTCATGTCAGAAGGTCGATCATAGCTTAAGATTAGCGCCCCCGACTTGGCCCGAGGCCCTCCATGACCCCCCAGCAGGTCGCCGATCTGATCCGCCTTGCCCTGCCCGATGCCCACATCGATGTGCGCTCTGGTGACAACGTGCACTTCGAGTCGCGCATTGTCAGCAGCGCGTTTGTTGGCAAGCGTCCCTTGCAGCGCCACCAGATGGTGTATCGCGCGCTGGGCGAACTGATGGGCGGCGATATCCACGCGCTATCGATCGAAGCGCTGACGCCCGACGAACTGGCTGCGGCGCGCTGATATGGACAAGCTGCAGATCACCGGCGGTCGCCCGCTGGAAGGTGAAGTGCGCATCTCGGGCGCCAAGAACGCCTCGCTGCCGATCCTTGCCGGCGCCATGCTTGCCGAAGGTCCAGTCACCATTTCCAACGTGCCGCATCTGCAAGATGTGACCACCATGATCGGGCTGCTGGGCCGCATGGGCGTGTCGGTGACGATCAACGAGCGCATGGGCGTGGAGGTCGATGCCGGTGGTGTGACCGAGTGCTTTGCACCCTATGACATGGTCAAAACCATGCGGGCATCGATTCTGGTGTTGGGACCCTTGCTGGCACGCTTTGGCAAGGCTGACGTGTCGTTGCCCGGTGGCTGCGCTATCGGCGCGCGACCGGTCAACATCCATGTGGCCGGCTTGCAGGCCATGGGTGCCGACATCCGCATCGAGAACGGCTATATCAAGGCCCGCGCCGAACGTCTCAAGGGCGTGCGACTGGTGCTCGATACGGTCACAGTGACCGGTACCGAGAACCTGATGATGGCTGCCACGTTGGCCGATGGCGAAACGGTCATCGAAAATGCCGCGCGCGAACCGGAAGTGGTCGATCTGGCCAATTTCCTCATTGCCATGGGTGCAAAAATCCAAGGTGCGGGCACCGACCGGATCGTCATTCAGGGCGTCAAGTCGCTGCACGGTTGCGAGTACACCGTGCTGCCGGATCGCATCGAAGCGGGTACTTATCTGGTGGCCGGCGCCATCACTGGCGGCATCGTGCGCGTCAAAAGCGCCTGCCCGTCACACCTCGATGCCGTGTTGCTCAAGCTGCAGGCTGCAGGTGCCACGGTGGGGCAGGGGGATGATTGGATCGAGGTCGACATGCGCGGCCGTCGCCCCTTGGCCATCGATGTGCGCACTGCGCCGTATCCGGCATTTCCCACTGATATGCAGGCGCAGTTTGCAGCACTTAACTGCGTCGCTGATGGCGTCGGCACAATCATTGAGACCGTGTTCGAAAACCGGTTTATGCACTTGCTTGAGATGCGCCGCATGGGCGCCGAGATCCGCTTGGAAGGCAACACGGCCATCATCAAGGGCGTGTCGCGGTTGACCGCGGCGCCGGTGATGGCGACCGACTTGCGTGCCTCGGCCAGCTTGGTGCTGGCAGGCCTGGTGGCAGAAGGCCGCACCGAGATCGAGCGCATCTACCACATTGATCGGGGCTACGAGTCAATCGAAGAAAAATTCGCGTCGCTGGGCGCGCAGATCCGCCGCGTGCCTAACTAGTCTGGCACCCGCAGTCAGCGGGTCGTGGGCATCTCGATGACTTTGAGTTCGGTATCAAAGCGCTGGGTGCCGCGCATACCGCTGAGCTTGATGCTGCTGCCCGGCGGGCGCAGCGCGATCTGTGCGGTGGCGTCCTGAGCATTGCGAATCGGCTTGCCGTCGACCGACACCACGCGATCGTTGACATCCAATCCGGCGCGCAGCGCCGGTGAGTCGATGTACAGATCGTCGATCACCACACTGCCTGCCGGATAGCCCAGCTGTGCAGCACGCGCTGCTTCGGCATTAACGGGAATGATGCCGATCCAACCGCGCACCACGCGTCCCTTGTTGAGGATCTCGCGCATCACGCCGCGCACCAGATCCACCGGAATGGCCAGGCTGATGCCCTCTGCGCCGCGATTCTTGCCCAGCACCGCGGTGTTGATGCCGATCAATGCGCCACTTACATCGACCAGCGCGCCACCGGAGTTGCCTTCGTTGATGGCTGCATCGGTCTGGATGAAGTTTTCGAAGGTGGCCACGCCCAGATCAGCACGACCGGTCGCGCTGATGATCCCGTGTGTGACGGTTTGCGTCAGGCCCAGTGGACTGCCGATGGCCAGCACCACATCGCCGACCTGCAAGCGATCCGAACGACCCAGCTGCATCACCGGCAGGTGCGCCAAGCGCACGCGCAGTACTGCCAGATCTGTATAGGGATCACGGCCGACGACCTCTGCTTCGCCGCTGCGGCCGTCGGCCAGTTGCACTTGGATTTTGTCGGCGCCGGCGATCACATGGTTGTTGGTGACAATATGACCTTGGGCATCGACGATGACGCCCGAGCCCAAGCCCTGTTGGATCCGCTGGCGGTAGCGCGGCGGCATCGCGCCTGGCATCATCTGTTCCAGCCCGGTCGGCGGCAGGCGTTCGGTGACCTTGCCCTGCGTGAAGATGTTGACCACCGCGGGGGCGCTGCGTTGCACGGCGGGCGCATAGCTGGACACACGAGGCAGGTCCGCGCCGTTGCTGGAGTCGGTGGCGTCTGGCGGGTCGGTGCTGACCGCCACGCGCACTGCTGCGGTGGGCACTACGTCGACTGCCACATTGACAGCGGATGGTGCCCCGGCTGCGGCGGGAGAGTGCAGCAGCCCGGGCCACACTCGGGTAGCCACTAATGCGGCTAGCAAGCCGGCCGCCGCCCATGCCAGCCAGTACAGAGTTGTGTGTCTCAACGGGTTGTTAAACATGCACCAGCTCACAGTCAAAGCTTGAACTTGATTGTGTATAATGCGCCCGTTTTCACCTACGAGCCGAGATCCATGAGCGACACCAGCGGCGCCGCACTGCGCGGCAGCCAGGAAACACCTGCGGTGGACAATAGCCGCCGGGTTTTTCTGACCCAAGCCACCACTGCCGTAGGCGCGCTTGGCGCAGCCTTTGCCGCAGTGCCCTTCATCGCTTCCTGGAGCCCATCAGAGCGCGCTCGCGCGCTGGGTGCACCGGTTGATGTCGATGTCTCCAAGCTTGAGCCGGGCCAGATGGTCACGCTCACTTGGCGCAAGCAAGCCATCTATGTCGTGCACCGCACGCCCGAGATGATCGCCAGCTTGGCGGGTTTCGATGGCCAGCTGAAAGACCCAGGCTCCAAGGCCTCCGAACAGCCGACCTATGCCACCAACGTCAGTCGCGCAGCGCGCGACCAGTTCTTGGTGGTTGTCGGCAATTGCACGCACTTGGGCTGTCTGCCCAAGGCGCGCTTCGAGAAGGCACAGCCCGATTTGGGCGCAGACTGGCCGGGCGGCTTTTTCTGCCCCTGCCATGGTTCGCGCTTCGATCTGGCTGGCCGCGTGTTCCAAGGCTCGCCCGCCTCGGTCAATCTGCGCATCCCGCCGTATTCTTTCAGCAACGACAGCACACTGATCATCGGCAAGGATGATGCAGTGCAGGGAGCCGCATAATGGGCGGTCACAGCAACGAAGCCGGTCCGGCACGCACTGGTTTTACGGGCTGGCTCAACAAGCGCTTGCCGGTCGATGCCTTCGTCAAGGGCTCGATGACCGAGTACTACGCGCCCAAGAACTTCAACATCTGGTACTTCTTCGGCTCGCTGGCACTGCTGGTGCTGGTCATGCAGTTAATTACCGGCGTCTTCCTCACGATGCACTACAAGGTCGGTGAAGCCACCGCCTTCGACTCGGTCGAGTACATCATGCGTGAGGTGCCTTATGGCTGGCTGCTGCGCTATCTGCATAGCACCGGCGCTTCGGCGTTTTTCATCGTCGTCTATCTGCACATGTTCCGCGCCATGCTGTACGGCTCGTACAAAGCCCCGCGCGAACTGCTGTGGCTGTTCGGTATGGTCATCTATCTGGCGCTGATGGCAGAAGCCTTCATGGGCTATGTGCTGCCGTGGGGCAACATGTCGTTCTGGGGCGCCCAGGTGATCGTCAATCTGTTCGGCACCATTCCGGTCATCGGGCCGGGCCTGGTCGAGTGGATCCGCGGTGACTACGGTATTGCCGACTCCACCCTCAATCGCTTCTTCTCGCTGCACGTCGTGGCAGTGCCGTTGGTGCTGTTGCTGCTTGTTGCGCTGCATCTGGTCGCGCTGCACGAAACCGGGTCCAACAATCCCGATGGCATCGAGATCAAAGACAACAAGGACGCCAAGGGTAACCCGGTCGACGGCATTGCGTTCCACCCCTACTACACCATCAAGGATGTGTTCGGTGTGGGCGTGTTCCTGACGCTGTTCTGCATCGTGGTGTTCTTCATGCCGACCTTCGGCGGCATCTTCCTCGAGAAGCCGAACTTCGAAGTGGCCAACGCCATGTCGACGCCTGATCACATCGCACCGGTGTGGTACTTCACGCCCTTCTACGCAATCCTGCGTGCAGTGCCCGACCAGCAGCTCGGTGCGCTGGCCATGGCGCTGTCGCTGGTCTGCTTGGTGCTGTTGCCCTGGCTCGACCGTTCGCCGGTGCGCTCCATCCGTTATCGCGGCTGGATGTGGAAAACGGCGCTGACGCTGTTCGTCATCTCCTTTGTGACTCTGGGTTATCTGGGCCTGATGCCGCCGTCGCCGCTGTACACCACGCTGGCGCGAATCTGCTCGGTGGTCTACTTCGCGTTCTTCGTGTTGATGCCCATCTACACCCGTCTGGACCCGGTCAAGCCGGTGCCGGCCCGCCTGACTTCCGACCATGAGTGATATCCAGATGAGCACCCGCATCACGCGCCGTCTCGGCGTCTTCTCTGTGCGTCTGCTGGCACCCTTGTTGTTGGCGCCGCTCATGTTGGCACCGGCTGCCATGGCAGCCGAGGGGCATGGCGGTGAGCCGGCCCACGTCAACTGGCAGGACTGGAAGGCCAACAACCAGATCGGTGATCAGGCCTCACTGCAGCGCGGCGCGGCAAATTTCGCCAACTACTGCGCCAGCTGTCACTCGCTCAAGTACCTGCGTTACGAGCGCATGGCCAAGGATCTGGGCATCCCCGACGATCTGCTGCGCAAGAACCTGCTGCCGGACGGCGCGAAGCCCACTGACTACATGATGGTCAACTTCCCCAAGGCCGACGCTGAGGCATGGTTTGGCAAGCTGCCGCCCGATCTGTCGCTGATCACCCGTTCCAAGGGCAGCGACTATGTGTACCAGTTCCTCAAGGGCTTTTACGTCGACCAGAGCACAGCGACCAAGACCAACAACCTGGCGCTGCCGGGTGCGGCCATGCCGGCGGTGTTGTCCGAGCTCGAGGGCGTCAAGCGCGCGGTGTTCGCAGAACAGGGCGCGGTGGGTGGTCACGGCGGCGGTCCGGTAGTAGAGCGGTTTGAAGTAGTCGCAGCCGGTTCGCTGTCGCCCGAGAAGTACGACGCGTTCGTGCGTGACACGGTCAATTTCATGTCTTACGCCGGCGAGCCGTCGCAACTGCAGCGCAATGACTTGGGCATCTGGGTCGTGCTGTTCCTGCTGGTCTTCACTGGCTTTGCCTGGCTGCTCAAGCGCGAGTACTGGCGCGACGTCCACTAAGGGCGTCGTTCCACCCTCCGTGGCAGAACTCTCGCGCCGTCCGTATTTGTTGCGGGCGATGCATGACTGGATCTGCGACAGCGGCTGCACGCCGCATGTCGTGGTGGATGCCACCAAGGACGGCGTACAGGTGCCGCTCGGCTTTGTCAGCGAAGGGCGCATCGTGCTCAACGTGTCGCTGTCGGCCACTCAAGGCCTGCTGATCGGCGCCGATTTTCTCGAGTTCACAGCCCGCTTTGGTGGCGTCAGCCACTACGTGCGCGTGCCAATTCAGGCCGTGCAGGGCATCTATGCCCGCGAGACCAGTGAAGGCATGGTGTTTCCGGAAGAGGGTGCGGCAGTCGATGCTGATCCCTCTGAGCCGGAAGATCCTCCGCCCGCAGCATCCCCTGCCGGCAGCGGCCCGGCCGCCCCCACGCGCCCGCGGCCCAGCCTCAAGATCGTCAGATAGCCGAACGTCGGGCGTACACGCCGTAAGCGGCAATCAGCGCGTAGCAGGCTGCCGGCAGCAGTAGTGCCAGACGCAGATCAAACAGATCGGCCAGATGGCCGGTGAGTGGCGGGATGATCGCACCGCCGACAATGGCTACACACAAGATGCCGGATCCGTCTGCGGCGCGTGCGCCCAAGCCTTCGCAGGCCAGGCTGAAGATGGTCGGGAACATGATCGAGTTGCACAGGCCGATGGCCAGCAGCGCCCAACCTGACACAGCGCCCTCTGACAGCAGAGCAATGAGCAGTAGCATGATTGAGCCGCTGGCTGCCGCAGCCAGCACCTTGCCTGGTGAGACCAGCCGCAGCAGTGCTGCGCCGATGAAGCGTCCAACTAGTGCGCCACCCCAATAGAACGCCACATGGGTGCCAGCACTCTGAGCATCCAGACCTAGAGTGGATGGTTGCATCAGGAAGTTAACGATGAGAGAGCCGATGGCCACCTCTGCACCCACATACAAAAAGATGCAGGCCACGCCATAGCCAAAGCGTGCGCGCCCCAGCAGCTCTATCGTGTGGCTCCAACGCAGCGTGGCGGCATGACGATCCTGCAGGCGATGACGGCGCATCCAGATCAAACCAGCCAGCACCACCAGTGCTACGGCCAGCCCCATGTAGGTTTGACTGACGACAGCGGTCTCGCGCTGACGATAGGCCAGCAGCGACTCACCTTGTAGTGACTCTGTGGCAATGCCCGCCAGCGGCGCCAGAATCAGCAGCGAGCCGACAAACGGGAAGATCGTTGTGCCCAGCGAGTTGAACGCCTGCGCGAAGGTAAGTCGGCTGTGCGCAGTGCGTGGTGTGCCCAGCAAAGAGATGAGCGGATTGGCCACCACTTGTACGGTGGTGATGCCGGCAGCGACGATGAACAGTGCTAGCAGGAACAGCGCAAACACACCTGCCTGTGAGGCGGGGATAAACAGCAAGCAGCCCACTGCCATGACTGCCACGCCTAGGGCTGCGGTGCGCAGATAGCCGTAGCGGCGCACGATGCGTGCCGCTGGAATGGACACGATGAAATACGCTGCGAAGAATGCAGATTGCACCAGCATCGCCTGCGCATAGCTGAGGGTGAATAGCTCTTTGAGCTTGGGAATCAACACGTCGTTGAGACTGGTGATGCCACCGAACACGAAGAACAGCACGAACACGAACACCCGCAGGTCGGGTGCGTCATGCCCATGCGGCGGCGTATCGCTGCCGGGCACTGGATCGGTGGACGAAATGTCACGAGTGTCCAGATGCTGTGCCATGGGTTATTTCCAGTTGCGTGCGGGCAGGGTAAGGGTAAGAGGCGGATCCAGATCCAGTGATGAACGGCCACTGGCCAACAGATACTGTCCTGCAGGCTGCTGCCATTGGCCGTCCCGCCAGTGCGCCAGCACACGTGGTTCCAGCTCGATGCGCAGCTCGCGGCTTTCGCCCGGCGCGAGCATCACGCGCTGATAACCGGCCAGACGGCGCGTGGCTGTGCCGGCCATCGAGGTGAGATAAATCTGCACGACCTCGGCACCGGCGCGATCACCCATATTACGCACGCTGCAGGTCAGCTGCGGCGTGGGCGTGGCCACTGGGTTGCTGCAGTTTGTGTCAAAGCGCGTGTAGGACAGACCAAAGCCAAGAGCGAACAGCGGCTGCAGAGCTTGGCGCGCATACCAGCGATAGCCGACGTCGCTGCCTTCGATGTCATAGTTGATCGTCAGCGTTTGTCCAGGTCTGCCACGGCCCACAAAGCCAGGCTCGACCGTCTCGGCACCATCGAGTGCCGGCCGCGGCAGTTGTGCTTCGCTGGACGGGAAGGTGATTGGCAAGCGACCGGAAGGATTTGCATCGCCGAACAGCAGTGCGGTGATGGCCTCTGCACCCCGTGCGCCGGGATACCAAGCCTGTAGCACTGCGCCCACGCTGCCCAGCCAAGGCATCCGCACCGGCCCGCCTGTTTGCAGTACGACCACCGTGCGCGGGTTGGCGGCAGCGACGGCGGCGATCAACGCATCCTGACCATCGGGCAGCGATAGATCTGGCACGTCATAGCCTTCGCTCATGTACTGCGTCGCAAACACGACGGCCACATCGGCTTGGCGTGCTGCAGCGACGGCATCAGTTAGGTAGCGACCGCTGCGAAAGCTCAGTTGTGTGTTGGGGACGCGTGCCCGCAGCGCCTTGATGGGGCTGCTGTCGTGATAGGTCTCGTTCATCATTTTGGAGAACGGGCCTTCAGGGCCGATGGTGCGTAGCGCTGCAGGACCATCGGGTCCATGCACCAAGCTTGATCCGCCACCGGCCATGACACCGGCATCTGCGTTACCGCCGATCACCGCAATGCGCTTAAGGTTGCCAGGCAGCGGCAGCAGTGCGCCGTTGTTGCGTAGCAGTACGCTGCCCTGCAATGCCACCTGTTCGGCCACGGCAGCATGGGCCTTAACGTCGACTTTGCGCAGCTTGGGTGGATGACGGTCGAGCCCAACCGCGTAGATCGAGCGCAACACACGACGGTTCATGTCATCGACACGCGCCCAATAGCCGGCATCATTTTTGGCTGCGTCGAGCAGTGGCTTGTCGAAGAACACCTGCGGATCAATCTGCTGACCCGACTGCTGGTCGAGTCCGGCTAGCGCGAAATCCAGTTGGTGCACGGCACCCCAGTCAGACATCACCCAGCCTTTGTAGCCCCAATCGCGCTTGAGCACTTGATTGAGCAGCCAGTCGTTGCCGCAGCCAAAGCCGCCGTTGATGCGGTTGTAAGCACACATGACGGCGCCGGGCTGACCGCGTTCTATGGCCAATTGAAACGACAGCAGATCGCTTTCGCGGGCGGCCGGCTCACTGATGAGTACGTCGTGAAAGGCACGACCGGTTTCTTGGTCGTTGAGTGCGTAGTGTTTGACCGTCGAGAGCACATGCGCCGATTGGATGCCGGCTACCGCAGCGCCGGCCAGCGTGCCCGACAGCAGCGGATCCTCGCTGAAGTATTCAAACGTGCGACCGTTGCGCGGTTCGCGCAGCAGGTTGTTGCCCCCGGCCAGCAACACATTAAAGCCCTTGGCATGTGCCTCGGTGCCGATCATCGCGCCGCCTTGTTGCAGCAACTGCGGGTTCCAGCTGGATGCCATCGACGGACCGGAGGGCAGAGCCGTGGTCGGCTCTTTGTCGCCGCGGCGTCCTCCGAGCCAGGCCACACCCAGGCTCGCATCGGATTCGATTAACGGCGGCACACCCAGGCGCGGGATGCCATACACATAGCCCGCGCCAGGTACGTAACCGGGTGGCACCGGCGGCGGCAGCCAAGCAGCGGATAAACCGTGCAGCAGTGTGGTGCGTTCGGCAGGGCGCAGTTTGCGCAGCGTCTGCTCGGCACGCGCGTCGGGGTCGCTGGCAGCAGGTGTTGCACTGAGGGCGGGCAATACGACAACGCTGGCCATTGCCAGCACGGCGCCAGCAATCTGCCGGAACATTCTCATCGGGAGTCCCCTATTGTTTTCCGTGACCGACGCGGCCGCCTGTGGTGCTGCGAGGTTCGCGGTATGCTCGGGGCAGGTTACCAACGGGGATGGATGATGAACAAGCCAATGACGCTGGCCGCACTGCTGCTGGCTGCGTTTACTGCACCGGTGCTTGCTGCCGATGCCACTGCCGGTAAGCAGGTGTTCGGTTCGCAATGCGCGCTGTGCCACAGCGCAGAGCCTAACGATAACGGTGGTGCGCAAGGTCCTGCACTGCACGGACTGCTGGGTCGTAAAGCTGCCGCCAGCACGGCGTTCAGTTATTCGCCGGCTCTCAAGGCCAGCGCCCTCACTTGGGATGAGGCCACGCTCGATCGCTTCCTCGCCTCGCCCACCACGGTGGTACCAGGTTCGGCGATGGTGGTTGCAGTGACCGATGCCGCCGACCGCGCTAACGTCGTGGCCTACTTCAAGGCCGTGCAAGATGGCACTTTCAAGCCGGCGCCAGCGCGCGCAGGCTTTTCGCCGCCGCCCGCCACTAAGGCACCCAGTGGCGATGCTGATTGGAAGAAAGATGCGCCGGGTCGCCGTCATCGCATTGATCTGGCCAAGTTGCCTGCGCCTTACGAGACACCGTCGGCCAGCAACTTCCCGCGCTTTGTCGAAAAGCCTGCTGGCGCTGCGCTCAAGGTCCCCGAGGGCTTCAGCGTCGATGTCTTCGCCAAGGATTTGCCCGGCGCGCGCAACATGCGCGTCGCACCCAACGGCGATGTGTTCCTGGCACAGACGCAGTCCAACCGCATTACGGTGCTGCGCCCTTCTGCTGATGGCAGCAAAGCCGCGCAAGTCACTACCTTTGCGCAAGGCTTGAACCTGCCATTCGGCATGGCGCTGTATCCGGCCAACGATCCCAAGTGGCTGTATGTGGCCGAGCTCAATCGCGTGGTTCGCTATGCCTACAAGGCGGGCGATGCGGTAGCCAGCGGTGTGCCCGAAGTGGTGGTGGCTCAGTTGTACAACAGCCGCACCAATGGTCATTTCACCCGCGACTTGGTGTTCTCGTTGGATGGCAAGCGCATGTTCGTGTCGGTGGGTTCCGAGTCGAATGTGGCAGAGCACATCAGCAAGAAAACAGTTGCCGAGGCGCAGGCCTTCGAAAAGCAATATGGCTTGGGTGCGACCTGGGACAGTGAGACGCGTCGCGCTGCCGTGTTGGTGTTTGATGTGGCCAACCCGGGCACCGGCAAAGTGTTTGCCAATGGCATTCGCAACTGCGTGGGCTTGACCATGCAGCCGGTCAACGGCGAACTGTGGTGCACCACCAACGAGCGCGACATGCTCGGCGATGATCTGGTTCCCGACTACAGCACCCGCGTTCGTGAGGGCAAGTGGTATGGCTGGCCTTGGTACTACATGGGCAATTACGAAGACCCGCGCCACAAGGGTGCGCGTCCGGATCTGGCCGGCAAGGCCACCGTGCCCGATGTGCCTTTCCAAGCGCATTCGGCAGCCTTGAATCTGGCCTTCTACAACGCCACCAGCGGTGCAGCGGCTTTCCCGCGCCAGTATGTCGGCGAGGGCTTTGCGGTGTTGCACGGTTCATGGAACCGCGCTTTCCGTACCGGTCACAAGGTGGTGCGCGTGCTGATGAAGAACGGTGTACCAACTGGTGAGTACGAAGACTTCATGACCGGCATGATCACCGACAGTGGCGATGCTTGGGGTCGTCCGGTGGGCGCAGCGGTGGCCAAGGATGGTTCGCTGTTCATCAGTGATGATGGCGCCAACCTGATCTATCGCATTGCCTACACGGGCAAGCGCTAACTAGGGCGGACCGCGGCGTCAGAGCGCATCAAAGGCGCCGCGGATCCACTCGATGTGATGGCGCCCATCTGTGGGCTGTACATCCAGCACATCAAAACGCACCCGTAGTTTTGCCAACTGCGGTTGCTGCATCAGCAGGTGACGACTGGTGCGCAGGATGCGGCCGCGCTTTTTCCAATCGACACTGGCCGCGCCGCCACCATAGTCGCGACGGCTGCGCAGTCGCACTTCGGCAATGATCAGGATGTCCGGCTTTTGGGTGGCGATGATGTCGATCTCGCCCATGCGGCAACGGTAGTTGCGCGCGATCACCTGCAGACCTTGCGATTGCAGGTAGTCTACTGCCAGCGCCTCGCCCTCTTGGCCGATGGCGCGACGATCGACTGTCACGGAATCAGCGGCGGCGCCGATAGCAGCACTGGTTTGCCACTGCGCAACTGAGCCCAGTCGAGTTCGCGGCGGATGCGTCGCTCTGCATCGGGTGCGAGCCGGCCGGTGACACCTGCCAGTGGCCATTGCCAGCGCGGATCACGCAGTGCCAAAGCCAATTGACCCGCGTCATAGCCAAACGCATAGAGACGCGGTGGTGTGGCGGTGGGGCCGCCCCACGTTGCTTGCGTCGCCGTGCGCGTATCGGCCACCAGACCCGTCTCTTGCAGCAGGGCACGTCGCCGGCGTAGAAGAAACGCAGCTGCGGGCGGATTTGTCGCAGCGCCAAAGATTGGCCGGCTGCAAAGATGAAATCGACATCGGCGCGACGGCGCGACTCGAAGTTGAGCTTGCCGCCGACCAGCTCTTGCACGCGCTTATGACGCGCACGGCTTTCGTCGATCCGCAGTGCGGCGGTGATCTGTGCGGTGAACTCTGCACCCTGCGGATCGTAGGAGGTCTGCGCCAATAGCTTGCCGCCGCCGGCCAGCAGCTCGCTGTTGAAGGCAGCAGCCACGCGCGTACCCCAATCGCCGCTCGGCGCGATGAGCAGGGCGCGCTTGTGGCCCTGAGCCAATGCATGGCGGGCAATCTGCCGTGCTTCGTCTTCGGGCGACAGGCTGTATTGCCAGACATTGGCCGGTGCCAGTTGACCGGCCGGCAGCGAATTGAGCAGCAGCATGGGTGTGCCGCGCGTATTGGCAGCGACCGCAGCCACCGCCTCGTCGCGGGTCAGCGGTCCGATGATCAACCCTGCGCCGTCGGCTTGGGACTTGGTCACCGCCTCGGCCACTGACATCGTGCTGGTGTCGTGGATGCGCAGCTGCGGCCGTTGGCCCTCGGGCAATTGCGACAGCGCGCCTTGTAGGCCATCGCGCACCAGTGCAGCGGCTGCGCCATTGCGCCCGCCCAAGGGCAGCAACACTGCGACGGGGACATTGGCCAGTGCAGTCAGAGCGGGGGCCGGACCGCCGGCGGTGGTGAGTTCTGCCATATAAATGCTGCTGCCAGGATGCGAGGGATAGCGTTTGCGCCAGGCGGCCAGCTCGCGCGCTGCTGATAGTGGACTGCGCGCGGCCGTTGCGGCCAGCGTGCCCAAATCGAGCCAGCCACGGGCGATGGGCTCGCTGGCGGGTGGGGCGGTGTATTTGGTGCCACGCTCGGCGGATAGGCGCAGCGCGCCCAGCAGGGCGCGGCGCTGTGCAGTGCGTTCGGCATCGTTGATCAAAAGTGGTTCTGCGGTCAGCGCAGCGCGCACGGCATCAACCGGGCGGCCTGCGGCAAAGGCGGTGCGCTGGCGCAGTTGCCAGTAGGGCAGCGCGTCGGTGGCCGGGGCTGCCACGGTGGCGATGACCTTCCAGGCGTCAGCGGGTTTGTCACGTGCCAAGTGCACGGTGGTTTCGAGCAGTCCACGCTCCAGTAGCAGCGCTGGTGTGTAGCCGTTACCCGCCGGCGGCAGGGTGCTGAGTGCGACGTCGGCTTTGCCGGCGGCCAGCCACTGGCGCGCTGCTGACAGACTCAGCTGTAGCCCCAGCGGCGGCGGATTGGCGGCGGCCAGTTCGCCGTACATCGTCGCCGCTGCAGCATGATCACCGCTCGCCGCCAGTCGGGCGGCCTGTTCGACGGAGGCAGGTGGTGCGCTGACCTGCAGGGGGCTGCACGCGGCCAGCAGCAGCGCCAGGCCCATTAGGGCAGCGCGGACAAAGCTGGGTTGCATCGCTTTGATGGTGGGGGGCAAGCTGGTATCCCTTGAGGCCGATGTGCGCCGACTGGAGAGTATAGTGGGTGCTGCAAAAGGCCGGATTGATGTCGTGGCCACGCCGATAGGCAATTTGGCTGATTTGTCGCCACGGGCGCGCGATGCGCTGGCCCATGCCGACGTGGTGGCCGCCGAGGACACCCGGCACAGCGGCGGCTTATTGCGCTCGCTGGGGCTGCAGAAGCCGATGCTGTCTTTGCACGAACACAACGAACGCGATCGCATAGACGAACTCCTGGCGCGTCTGGCACAGGGCCAGGTGATTGCGTTGATCAGTGACGCCGGCACCCCGCTGGTGTCGGACCCGGGCTATGCGCTGGTGGCCGCTGCGCTGGCCGCCGGCTTTGATGTACAGGCCATACCCGGCCCCTCTGCCGTGCTGGCGGCGCTGGCGGCCAGTGGGCTGCCCACCGATCGCTTTTGCTTTGAGGGCTTTTTGCCAACCAAAGCCGGTGCACGACTGGAGCGCTGCCGCGAGCTGGCCACAGAACCGCGCACGCTGGTGCTGTTTGAGGCCCCGCATCGTATTGCCGACACCTTGGCAGATCTGGCCACGGCCTGCGGCCCCGAGCGCCGCGCCGCAGTGGCGCGGGAAATCACCAAAGCGCACGAGACGATATATCGCGGCACGCTGGCGCAGTTGCTGGATATCTGTGGCAAAGACAGCAATTTTGCCCGCGGCGAGATCACGCTGGTTTTGCACGGTGCGCCGCAGGCCGACACCACGCCCGATGGGGCCTTTGTGCGACGGGCGCTCAATGTGTTGCGTGGTGAGCTGTCGACTTCACGTGCGGCGGCGGTGGTGGCCCAGCTGACTGGCCTGCGTAAATCTGACGTGTACGCCTTGGCTGTCGCGCAGGGCGGCACTGAAGACGACGAAGTTGGTGGCCCTTAGCCTGTGGCTTTGCAGATAACGGTGCGACAATACGACGCGAAACCCGGTCGGCACCGGGTGCGGATCGACGACAAAACAATGAACACACCTTTTGTTCGCGCCTTGGCGCTGTCTGCTTTGGTCTGCACTATTGCTGCCTGCGATGGCGGCAAGAACAAGGCGCCGCCGCCGCTGCCGGTGCCCGAAGTGGGTGTCATCACGCTGCAGCCCAAGCCGGCGCAGCTCTATAGCGAACTGCCGGGCCGCGTGACGGCCACACGTACTGCAGAGATCCGCCCGCAGGTGGCAGGCATTCTGCAAAAACGCTTGTTCACCGAAGGCAGTGAGGTCAAGGCAGGTCAGGCGCTGTATCAAATCGATGCAGACGCTTATCGCGCTGCCGCGGGTCGCACACGCGGCGTGCTGGTCAGTGCCGAGGCGCAAGCGACCAACACGCGCGCCATTGCGCAGCGCTATCAAACCTTGTTCGAGCGCCAACTGGCCAGCCAGCAGGATCGCGATAACACGCGCGCCAACCAGCTGCGCGCCGAGGCCGATGTGGTCGCGGCAAAAGCGGCACTCGATGCGGCACAGGTGGAGTTGGATCGCACGCGCATCAGCGCACCGATCAGCGGCCGTATCGGTCGTTCGCAAGTGACCGAGGGCGCATTGGTCAGGGTGGCGCAGGATGCGCCACTGGCAGTGATACAGCAGCTCGATACGGTGAACGTTGATGTCACGCAGTCCAGTGCGGAGCTGCTGCGGTTGCAACGCGAATTGGCTAGTGGTCGTTTGCAGCAGGACAAGGCCGTCACGGCGCGCGTCATGCTGACACTCGAAGATGGTTCGGCTTACCCCGAAGCCGGCGAGTTGCGATTCTCTGAAGTCACTGTCGATGCCGGTACCGGCTCGGTGTTGCTGCGTGCCAGCTTCCCCAATCCGCGCCGCGAGTTGTTACCCGGTATGTTTGTGCGCGCGCGCGTGGGTCAAGCCGTAGCCAGCGAAGCGTTGCTGGTGCCGCAGGCCGGCGTATCGCGCAATGCGCGCGGTCTGCCCACTGTGCTGGTGGTCGGCGCTGATGACATGGCCGAAGAGCGCGTACTCACGACCGGTCGCGTCATCGATAACCAGTGGCAAGTGCTCGACGGACTCAAAGCCGGTGATCGCGTGATCATTGAAGGACTGCAGCGTGCCAAGGCAGGCAACAAGGTCAAGCCTGTGCCTGCCGGCTCTAAGCCTGCACCTGTGGGTCCGCCGGGCGCGCCGGGTATGCCGGCAGCCGGTGCGCCGCCCGCTGCAGCCAAGGGCTAAAGCCATGCTGTCGCGTTTTTTCATCGATCGGCCTGTGTTTGCATGGGTGCTGGCGCTGGTGTTGATGTTGGCCGGCGGCATAGCCGTGACCACCTTGCCGGTCATGCAATACCCCACCATCGCACCGCCGCAGGTGACGGTGTATGCCAACTACCCTGGCGCCTCTGCGCAGACTGTGCAGGACAGCGTGGTGCAGGTCATCGAGCAGCAGCTCAATGGCATCGACGGCTTGGACTACATCACCTCTGAGAGCACTGCAGATGGCAGTGGCAGCGTTACGCTGAGCTTCTCGCAGGGCACCAACCCTGATATCGCGCAAGTGCAGGTGCAGAACAAATTGCAGGCGGCAACGCCGCTGTTGCCCGCCGAAGTGCAGCAGCAAGGCCTGCGCGTCAACAAACCCACACGCAACTTTCTGGTGGTGCTGGGCTTTCGCTCGACCGACAACAGCATGTCCAGCGAGGAGATCAACAACTACGTTGCCTCCAATGTGCTGGACCCGATCAGTCGTACTGCAGGTGTGGGTGATGTGCAGTTGTTCGGTGCACAGTTTGCAATGCGCGTATGGCTCGACCCGGCGCGCTTGGCAAGCTATCGCGTGACCACTGGTGATGTGGTGGCGGCTATCCGTGCACAGAACGTGCAGGTCTCTGCTGGCCAGTTGGGTGGTTTGCCGGCTTTGCCCGGGCAGGCAATCACCGCAACTATCGTCGGCCCGTCGCGTCTTTCAACGCCCGAGCAGTTCGGCAACATCCAACTGCGTGTCAATGCAGACGGCTCTATTTTGCGTATCCGCGATATTGGTCGCGTGGGCTTAAGTGCCGAGAACTACGCGCGCGAGGTCTATCACAACGGTCAGCCCGGTGCGGCCATGGCCGTGCGTTTGGCGATCGGCAAGAACGCGCTCGATACGGTAGACAACATTCACGCCACCATCGCGCGCCTACAGCCCTTCTTCCCCAAGGGTCTTGAGGCGATCTATCCGCAGGACACCACGCCGTTTGTGCGCACCTCGATTCGAGAGGTCGCCAAGACGCTGGCCGAGGCTATCGTGCTGGTGTTCCTGGTCATGTATCTGTTTCTGCAAAACCTGCGTGCCACGCTGATCCCCACACTGGCCGTGCCGGTGGTGATGTTGGGTACGTTTGGTGTGCTGTCGGCCTTTGGTTATTCCATCAACACGCTGACCATGTTCGGCATGGCGTTGTCTATTGGCTTGCTGGTCGATGACGCCATCGTGGTGGTCGAGAATGTCGAGCGCGTGATGGCCGAAGAAGGTCTGTCGGCGCGTGAGGCTACACGCAAGTCGATGGACCAGATCACTGGCGCACTGATTGGTATCGCCTTGGTGCTGTCGGCGGTGTTTGTGCCGATGGCGTTCTTTAGTGGTTCAGTGGGCGTCATCTATCGCCAGTTCTCGATCACGCTGGTGTCGGCGATGACGCTGTCGGTGATCGTGGCACTGGTGCTTACACCTGCGCTGTGCGCAACGCTGCTCAAGCCGCATGCGCCAGGTGCGGCGCAGGCTCGCCGCGGTCTATTTGGTGCATTCAATCGCGCCTTTGATCGCAGCAGTAAGTCTTACGCCAATGGTGTGGCCGGTATGCTGACGCGCGGTAAGCGCTGGGTGCTGGTGTATGGCGTGTTGGTCGGTGTGATGGTGGTGCTGTTTGCTCGTATTCCCACCTCGTTCCTGCCTGACGAAGATACCGGCACGATGTACAGCATTGTGCAGACCACACCCGGTGCCACCAAAGAGCGCACGGCGGCGGCACTCAAGCAGGCACAGGATTACTTTCTGGAGCGTGAGAAAGACGTCGTAGACATGGTGATGACGGTCAATGGCTTTAACTTCGCCGGTACCGGTCAGAACATGGGTCTGGTGTTCGTCAAGCTTAAGAACTGGGATCAACGCCGCGAGCCGCAACAGAAAATCAAAGCGATCGCGCAGCGCGCCACGCGCTATTTCTCTGCCATTCGCGATGCTTCCATCATCGTCACAGTGCCGCCAGCAGTCTCTGAGCTGGGCAACTCGTCAGGCTTTGATCTGCAACTGCAGGATCGCGGTGGTGTGGGTCGTGAGGTGTTGCTGGCTGCGCGCGGCCAATTGCTGGGCATGGCATCCAAAGAGCCCACGCTGGTCGGCGTGCGTCCCAATGGCATCGAGGACGCACCGCAGCTGCGCTTGAACATCGATCGTGAGAAGGCCGGTGCGCTAGGTGTAGCCGTTGCCGATATCCATCAAACGCTCGCCACCGCGTGGGGCTCCAGCTACGTCAACGACTTCTTGGATCGTGGCCGTGTCAAACGTGTGTATGTCCAGGGCGAGCCCTTTGGCCGCATGCAGCCGGATGATCTGGCGCGCTGGCATGTGCGTAACAACAAGGGCGACATGGTGCCGTTCTCGGCCTTTGCTACTGCCGAGTGGAGCTTTGGTCCGCAGAAACTGGTGCGCTTCAATGGTGTGCCGTCTTTCAACATTCAGGGCGCTGCGGCACCGGGCGAGAGCACTGGCGAGGCGATGAACCTGATGCAAAGCTTGGTCGCCAAGCTGCCGCCGGGCATCGGCGTGGAGTGGACTGGTGTGTCTTTCGAAGAGCGCTTGGCCGGCAGCAAGGGGCCGGCGCTGTATGCCATCTCGTTGGCCGTGGTGTTCTTGTGCTTGGCAGCGTTGTACGAGAGTTGGTCTATTCCCGTTGTGGTGTTGCTGGTAGTGCCGCTGGGTGTGTTGGGTGCGGTGTTGGCCACGCTGATGCGCGGCATGGCCAACGACGTGTTCTTCCAGGTGGGCTTACTTACGACGATGGGCCTTGCGGCCAAGAGCGCCATCCTCATCGTGGAGTTTGCCAAGTCTAACTTTGACGCTGGCATGCCACTGCGTGACGCGGTGCTGCAGGCTGCACGACAGCGGCTCCGGCCGATCCTGATGACCTCGCTGGCATTCATGTTTGGCGTGTTGCCGTTGGCACTGGCCAGTGGCGCCGGCTCGGGCGCACAGAACGCGGTGGGCACGGGCGTGATCGGCGGCATGTTGGCCTCGACCTTCCTGGCGATCTTCTTCGTGCCGCTGTTCTTTGTGCTGGTGCTGCGCGGCTTCAAGGTGAAGCCGCGGCCGTCACTGTAAGGCGTTGAGCGCTTACTGCTTCAAGAACGTACCGAGGAACACGCCGGCTTCGGTCAGCGCGTCGCGACCCTCGCTGAGCATGAAGCCGAAGATGTGCCAGACATGCGGCATGTTGGGCCAGATGCTCAGGTGAACCGGTACGCCGGCAGCACCGGCGGCGCCGGCTAAGCGCACTGCATCGTCCAGCAGCAACTCGGCGCTGCCGACCTGCACAAACAACGGCGGTAGACCGCGCAGATCCGCATACAACGGTGAGGCCAGCGGCGTGCTGAGCGGCTTGCCCTGCAGATATAGCGCTGCCATGGCCTGCAAGCCCTCACGTGTAATCGATGGGTCTTCGGCTTGCTTGCTTTGCATGGTGCCGCCCGTGCAGGCCAGGTCGACCCAAGGCGAGATCACCAGTGCTGCAGCGGGCATAGGTAGACCTGCATCGCGTGCCGCTACCAGCGTAGAGATCACCAAGCCACCACCCGCCGAGTCACCGGCCAAGGCGATGTCTGCTGGTTTGTTGCCTGCCTCCAATAGCGCGCGATAGGCGGCTACGCAGTCATCGACGGCAGCAGGGAACGGATGTTCGGGTGCCAGACGATAGTCCAGCGACACCGTGCGCACTCCCGCAGCGCGACCCAACTCGCCAGTGAGCGAGCGATAGTCGCTCGGGCTGCCGATCACAAACGCGCCGCCGTGGATGTACAGCAGCGTTTTGTCGGCGCGCGCCCCAGGTGTGACAGAAGCGAGAGCCGGCCGTCCTGCCAACGTCAACGGCTCAAAGCTGATGTCGGCGGCCACCGGCGCTGCACCGATCGAGGTCGAAAAGTCGCTGCGCGCTTTTGCCGGTGTGGCGGCCAGGTCCAGATCGTTGGATCGCAACAGGGTGATCAGTTGTGCCAGTTCTGCGCTGCTCATCGATGTGTGCTCCCTGGTGACCCGGTGTGGATCACCGGTTGTTGTGGGGGCATCTTAGGCGCTGGCGACGCCTGCTGTAAGGTGGCGTAACTGCCGACCTGCAACCGGCCCGGAGACCCTGCTATGTCCGATGCTTTGATTACCCTTCGAGATGCGCTGCGAAGCTTTGCTGCCGAGCGCGATTGGGAACAGTTTCATACGCCGCGCAACCTAGCTGTCGCACTGAGTGTCGAGGCTGGCGAACTGCTGGAGCACTTTCAGTGGATGGATGAGGGTGCATCAACACTGCTGTCTGCTGATAAGCGCATGCAGATCGGTGAGGAGATGGCCGATGTGCTGCTGTATTTGATACGGCTGGCCGACAAGCTCGATGTGGATCTGGTCGATGCGGCGCGAGGCAAATTGCAATTGAATGCGCTCAAGTACCCGGCAGAGAAGGTGCGGGGGAGCAGTAAGAAATATACGGAGTACTGACTGTATTTTGGTCCTTTGGAGTTGATTTGCGAGTTTCATCGCAGGGGGTGCTGGCTAAAGATTTGGCCCAGTGCCAGCCCATCTTGTGGTGTACTTTTGTGCATACTAATATTGATCAATATGAATGGGATGCCATCAAGTCGGACGCGAACAAGCGCAAACACTGTGTGTCCTTTGCGGATGCGGCTATGTCGCTCGAAGATCCCTTCTCATTGTCGATGCCAGACCCTGATTGCCAGGAAGAAGCCCGCTTCCTGAACTTGGGGCTGGATCCGCAGGGTAGGTTGCTAGTTACAGTATTTGCGTACCGTGGAAGCCGGATACGGATCATTTCATCTAGGCGAGCGAGCAGCGCGGAGCGTCTGCAGTACAGGAGCATCGGATGAGAAAGCACTATGACTTCTCGAAAGCCAAGCGTGGCGCGGCTGTACTAACTGCGCCGGGCAAGACGCGCATCACGATCCGGCTTGATGACGAAATAATCGACTGGTTCCGTGCCCGGGTCGAGGCCGCCGGTCAGGGTAGCTACCAATCGCTGATTAATGCCGCGCTGCGTGAGCACATGCAGCACCAGCGGGAACCTCTGGAGACGATCCTACGGCGCGTCATCCGCCAGGAGCTGCGCAAGGTGGGCTGACGCGCGGCAAGTGCGCTACAGCCGTATCCCGATCATCCCGTCCTGCTGTTCCCAGGCATACACGCGCAGCGCGCGACAAGGCCCTTCGGTGTAGTAGGTGCAGGCACCGCTGGTCAGGTCAAACAGATAGCCGTGCATGTCGCAGCGGATGTTGCTGCCGCGTACGCGTGAGTTGGCAAAGGGGTGCCCGGCATGCGGACAGATGCCTTCCAGCACCGAAGGCTGTCCAGCCTGCTGGACCAGCACCAGATCCACGCCGTCGATCGTGAAGGCCTTCAGGTAGCCATCGTGCAGCTGGTTTAACTGCTCCAGCGCGTGAAAGCGCTGGCTCATTCCTTGAAGT
Organism: Pseudomonadota bacterium; assembly: GCA_026398735.1. Lineage (GTDB taxonomy): Bacteria > Pseudomonadota > Gammaproteobacteria > Steroidobacterales > Steroidobacteraceae > ZC4RG30. The sequence continues at coordinate 120,120 of JAPLSH010000006.1, forward strand.
AAGGCTCGACGGTGCCGCGATGCTGCAGCATCAGCGGCTTGCCGCGCCGATCCAGTGACTTGCCGACTGCAACGCGGATCCAGCCTTCGGAGATGCAGTACTCCTCGACATTGGTGCGTTCCTGGCCATTAAAGCGGATGCCGACGTTACGGCTGAGCAGCGCCTCGTCGTAGTAACGGCTGGATGGGTCGATGCTCAGGCGGTCGGGTAGCGTGTCGGTCACGAGAGACTCCTACGGGATAAGCCGCGATGATAGCCCAAGCTGGCGCAGCGCCCGGCAGCCACTATCCGCAGGGGCAGCAGCCCCTGCCTTGATACAGTTAGGCCTGCGTCTTCAGTCATTGCCGAGGGTTTCATGACCGCACTTACCCTGATAAATCCGCCTGGACTCTATGATTCCTCACCCAATGCTTATTCACAGCTCGCCCTTGTGCCTGCGGGTCGCAGGCTGGTGTATGTGTCGGGGCAGGGCGGTGACAACCCTGACGGCAGCTTCAGCGCTGACTTTCGCACCCAAGCGGCCAGCGCGTTTCGCAATGTGGGCATTGCCCTTGAGGCCTGCGGTGCCACACCTGCTGACGTTGCGAAGATTACTGTGTTGATCGTTGAGCACGATATGGAGAAGCTGCACATCATGCAGAGCGAGCAGCGCGTGCTGTTCGGCGCCCATCATCCCGCGGCCACGCTGATTCCCGTTCCTTGCCTGGCCCTGCCCGGCATGCTGATCGAAGTCGAGGCGATCGCCGCAGTGGCGTGATGCCTTTCGCTACGGGCCACTACCATCCCTGTTACCCTTGCGTCGGGGAGTCGGCCGGGCAGTCGCTGCGCTTCACTGGCAACAGTGCGGCGGGGAGGAAAGTCCGGGCTCCAGTGGACAAGGTGCCAGGTAATGCCTGGGAGGCGTGAGCCTACGGAAAGTGCAACAGAGAGCAAACCGCCTAAGTATCCGCAAGGATGCCGGTAAGGGTGAAAGGGTGCGGTAAGAGCGCACCGCGTCGGTGGCAACACTCGACGGCACGGCAAACCCCACCTGGAGCAAGGCCAAATAGGGAAGTAGTGGCAGCCCGCAAGGGTGCGTCACAGCGTGGGTCCCGCGTACTTCCGGGTAGGCTGCTAAAGGGCTGCGGTGACGTAGTCCGTAGAGGAATGACTGTCCTCGACAGAACCCGGCTTATAGGCCGGCTCCCCCCTTTGATTACACGTGGGTGTACCGGTGTGGCCGGCTCCCCAACTTACTTACACGTGGCTATTGGCGCGGAAAGTACGCCTGCCACAACAGTACCAATATCACGCACAACAGCATTGCGCCGGGCAGTGCGCCCGACCCGCCTGCAAGCAGTGTCTGTGCCCATGCACCCATCATGAGCAGTGCATTGATTGCAAATCCGAATATGCGAGCCGGCCTCGTGAGCGCCTGCTCGACACCGACATGTGTGTGCTGTTGCTGATGTGGGTGGCTGCCTTTCATGGCACTGTTCCTGCCTTTGGCTGCGCTTGTTACGCGGCGCGAGGCTGACATCGCAAAGGCTCAGCTAGTGAGCCTGCTCGAGCAGACGGCTACACTGGTATCTTCAGCCCTTGTCTGTAAATGTATTAGCCCATGAACGCTTGGCTACGCCGCTATCTGATCGCTCCCTTGCTGGCGCTGCTGACCAGTGGCATCGCGCCGCGGCGTCTGGCGTTGTGCGTTGCTCTGGGCATCGTGATCGGCAACATTCCCATCCTGGGTGTGTCGACATTGCTCAGCGCGGCACTTGCGTTACTGCTGCGACTTAACTTACCCGCTATCCAATTGGTCCAGGGCCTTATGGCGCCCACGCAGTTACTGCTGATCATTCCGCAGGTGCGTCTGGGTGAATGGCTGCTGCGTTCACCGCCAGAGCCTTTGTCGATAGAGGCGAGCCTGCGGCTGCTTGAGCAGGGCGTCGGCCATGCCATCGTGGTGCTGTGGAACGCGATCATTCACGCAGGCGTGGCGTTCCTGCTGGTGGGGCCGCTGGCAACGCTGTTGCTGTATGTAGCGCTGGTGCCGGTATTCGAGCGCGCTGCCCGCCGGCGCACCGCCGCTGCGATCAAGTCCGAAAACAAAATTGACTCGCGCCCGATATAGTCCAGTACATGTCACCCACCACTCGCAAATGGACCCGTCGCGCCTTGCTCACTGCCGGTGGCTTGGTCGGTGGAGGCTTGATGGTCGGTGTGGGTGTGGTGGCTTTTGCGCCCGATCGCTTGGGTCTGCTGCCGCCTTCACAGCCTGAGCAACACTGGCTCACGGCTTGGCTCAAGATCGCAAGCAATGGCACGGTCACAGTAGTGGTGCCGCATTGCGATATGGGGCAGGGCGCGCAGACCGCGTTGGCCATGATGGCTGCCGAAGAGCTGGACGCAGAGTGGTCGCAGGTGATCATCGAAGAAGCACCTGCCGAAGATGCTTACGCCAACTCGCACATCATCCGCGCTTTTATTCCTGGCGCAGTGCCGGCGTGGTTGTCGCGCGGCTTTGACTGGAGCACTTACAAGCTGGCGCAGACCATCGGTCTGCAGGTCACAGGCGGCAGTGCCAGTGTGCGCAGTACCGGTCGCTATGGCATGCAGGTGGCCGGTGCGGCCGCATGCGCCATGCTGATGCAGGCTGCTGCCCAGCGTTGGTCAGTGCCGCTTGATCAACTCAGTGTGTCGCAATCGCGCGTAGTGCATGAGGCCAGCGCACGCAGTGCCGGTTTTGGTGAGTTGGCAGCCGATGCAGCGCTGTTATCTGTGCCGTTCTCACCGGCACTTAAAGCTCGCAAAGACTGGCGCTTGTTGGGTACTTCGCCGCAGCGCCGCGACATTGCAGCCAAAGTCGACGGCAGCCTGCGTTACGGCATCGATGTGCAGCTGCCGGGCCTGTTACATGCCAGCGTGCGTGCGGCGCCGGTGCAAGGCAGCACCTTACTCTCTGTTGATGAAGCCCCTGCGCGTGCCATGCCCGGCGTGCAGGCGGTAATCAAACTGGCCGATGCGGTAGCTGTCGTGGCCAACACGTGGTGGCAGGCCGATCAAGCAGTGCAAAAGCTGCAACCGCAGTTCAGCGCTGTAAGCCAAGGCGCTGCAGACAACGCGGCGTTGTTTGCCTCCATTGAACAGTCGCTGGCCAAAGCCAGCGGTGTGACGCAACACGGTGATGCAGATGCGGCCTTGGCAAAGGCTGCCCAGCGTGTGGAAGCGCGTTATCAGCTGCCGCTATTGGCACATGCTGCGATGGAGCCGCTCAATGCCACAGTGCGCATTGCAGACGGCCACTGTGAAGTATGGGCAGGCACACAAGATCCGCTGTCGGCGCGCAAAGTCGCCGCCGCAGCTGCTGATGTATCTAAAGACACCGTCACGCTGCACAACATGGCCTTAGGCGGCAGTTTTGGCCGCCGCTTGCCAGGTGCATTTGATTACATTGATCAGGCCACACGCATTGCCAAAGCGATGTCACCGGCACCGGTCAAGCTGCTGTGGTCGCGCAGCGAGGACATGCAGCACGATTATTATCGGCCTGCGATGGTCGCTACGCTGCAAGGCGGTGTGGATGTTGCAGGCAAGCTCACCACCTGGCGTGCGCGTTACAACGGCGGCGCAGAAGCACAGGCCGGCACGCCGCCCTATCAAATCGACAACCTCGATCTGCGCAGCAGCAGTTATGCAGCGCAAAGCGTGCGCGAAGGCTCTTGGCGTTCGGTGGGTTTTTCGCAGCAGTGCTTTGTCATTGAATCATTCATCGATGAGCTTGCTCATGCAGCACAGCAGGATCCGCTGGCGTTTCGCTTGGCTGCACTGCAACACGCACCGCGTCATCGCGCGGTGCTGCAAGCCGCAGCACAGCGTGCGCAGTGGGGCGAGCCGTTGCCGTCAGGTCAAGGTCGCGGCATTGCACTGGTTGAGGCCTTTGGCTCGTTGTGTGCACAAGTAGCGCAGGTGCAAGTCGATGCCAGTGGCGTTATTCGTGTGCTGCGCATGGTGGCTGCGGTGGATTGCGGTGCAGTCATACATCCCGATGGTGCGTTGGCCCAGGTGCAGGGAGGCATACTGTTTGGCTTATCGGCTGCCCTGTATGGCGAAATCACGCTTGCGCAGGGGCGGGTGGTGCAAACGGGCTTCGGTGATTACCCGCAACTGCGCATCGATGCGGTGCCGCAGGTAGACGTAGAATTTTTACAATCCGACGCCCCTTTGGGTGGACTGGGCGAACCCGGCGTGCCGCCCGCTGCGCCGGCTTTGGCCAACGCAATCTTCGCTGCCAGCGGGAAACGGCTGCGGGAACTGCCCCTGCAGCGGGCGCTTCGCGAGGCCTGAAGGCCGTCAATCGGGTCTCCCTTGAAGGCTGTTTGTGAGCAAACAAGCCCAAGTGCCGGAATCACAAAGGATAAGCGTTCTAAGAGGTGTCCCACTTTGAGGCGGCGCACGTAAGTCTTTGTGCCTACGGCAAATTAACCCTGCAATTTCGTTGACAGCAGCGCCTAACGGTTCATATAGTCGCCTCCAGTGGGAGCAAGTGGGGCGAAATGGGCGACCCCCCAGTGCATGTCATGTTCAGAGGCGCATCCAAAGTCACGATGGACGATAAAGGGCGAGTGGTTATCCCCACGCGCTACCGCGCCCTGTTGTCTGCACAAAGCGGCAGCCGGGTGGTGGTTACTGTCGACCGTGACCAATGCCTGCTGATCTACCCGACCGGCGAGTGGGAGCAGATCGAGCAGAAGCTGATGAGCCTGCCGACCTTGCATCCCCAGTCGCGCCGTTTGCAGCGCCTGATGGTCGGTCATGCCACGGATCTGGAGCTTGACGGTCACGGGCGCATTGCTCTGACACCGGAGCTGCGTGCCTTCGGCGGCTTGTCGCGCACGGCCATGCTCATTGGCCAAGGCAACAAGCTTGAGTTGTGGGACGAGGCACGCTGGAACGAGCAGCGCGATGCCTGGTTGCGCGATGAGCAGGCCACCACCGAACTGGCCACCGAACTCGATTCTCTGTCCCTGTAATGTCTGTTTCGCGGGAGTCGCTGCATTGGTTGAACACGTACCGGTGCTGCTTGACGAAGCGCTCGATGGCTTGGGGCTTGGCGACCACGATGACAGTGGCGATCGCGCCGGTCTCTATGTTGGTGCAACCTTCGGACGTGGCGGCCACACGGCACGGCTGCTTGCGGCGTTGGGGCCCGAGGGGCGGGTGTTGGCCATCGACCGTGACCCGCAGGCCATCGCCGCGGCCGCCGCGACTTTTGCCACTGAGTCGCGGTTGCAGGTTGCCCATGCGCCCTTCGGCGAACTCGCCGCGTTACTGCAGGAGCACTTCCCCGGTCGTCCGGTCCGTGGCGTGTTGTTCGACCTCGGTGTCTCGTCG
>JAPLSH010000012.1 GCA_026398735.1 Pseudomonadota bacterium
CGCAGCAGCGCGCCGCCGACTCTCGCGACCGGGCTATCGCGGCAGTTGCTGCGCTGGGTCAGCGTGCCGACACGTTAATTGCACTGGCGCACTACGTCGTCGATCGCAGCCACTGAAGTGGGCGGGCGGCAACGCCCGTGTACACTCGCGCACCATGACCGCCCCTGCTCACCACCCACTGCTCGATGCGCTGCAGTCGCCTGCCGACTTGCATGCCATGAGCCTGCCAAAGTTGCAGGCTCTGGCCGCCGAGCTGCGGGAGTTTCTAGTGCAAACGGTCAGCATGCAGGGCGGGCATTTTGCCGCGGGCCTGGGCACCGTCGAACTGACCATCGCGCTGCATCATGTGTTCAACACACCCGATGATCGCATCGTGTGGGACGTGGGCCATCAAGCCTATCCGCACAAGGTGCTCACCGGTCGCGCCAGCCGTCTACTGACCATCAAACAGAAGGGTGGTCTGGCGCCGTTTCCCAACCGTGCCGAAAGCCCCTACGACACCTTTGGCACCGGCCATTCCAGTACATCGATCAGCGCCGCACTGGGTATGGCCAGTGCCGCAGCGCTCAAGGGCGAGAAGCGTCATGCCATCGCAGTCATCGGCGATGGCGCTATGAGTGGCGGCATGGCCTTTGAAGCGCTCAACCACGCCGGCACGTTGCCTGCCAACCTGCTGGTCATCCTCAACGATAACGAGATGTCGATCTCTGAGGGCGTGGGCGCGCTGTCCAAGTACTTTGCACGTCTGCTGTCGGGCCGCGCCTACTCGCAGCTGCGCGAAGGCGGCAAAAAAGTACTCAGCCAGTTGCCCGCCATGCGCGAACTGGCGCGCCGCTCCGAAGAACACTTCAAGGGCATGGTGTTGCCCGGCACGCTGTTCGAAGAGATGGGCTTCAACTACATCGGCCCGGTAGATGGCCATGATCTCAAGTCGCTGGTAGCTGCGCTGCGCAACATCAGCGCCTTGCCGGGCCCGCAGTTTCTGCATGTGGTCACACGCAAGGGCAAGGGCTATGCGCCGGCCGAAGCTGACCCGATCAAATGGCATGGCCCCGGCCCGTTTGATCCGGCCAGCGGCACCATCTTCAAAGATAGCGGCACCAGCCCCACGTTCTCGCAGGTGTTTGGTAGCTGGCTGTGCGACATGGCCGAACAGGATCCGCGCATCGTGGCGATCACACCCGCCATGCGCGAAGGCTCTGGACTGGTCGAGTATTCACGGCGCTTTCCCGAACGCTACTTTGATGTGGCTATCGCCGAGCAACATGCCATCACGTTTGCTGCCGGTCAGGCTTGCGAAGGTCTGCGGCCTGTAGTGGCCATCTATTCCACCTTCCTGCAGCGCGGCTATGACCAGCTGATCCACGATGTGGCACTACAAAATCTGCCTGTGTTGTTTGCCATCGACCGCGGTGGCCTTGTGGGCAGCGATGGCGCTACTCATCAAGGCAGCTACGATCTGAGCTTCCTGCGCTGCATCCCCAATATGGTGATCATGGCGCCCAGTGATGAAGATGAATGCCGGCAGATGCTCTATACCGGTATCACGCTCAATGGCCCCAGTGCCGTGCGCTATCCGCGCGGCGTTGGCACCGGCATCGTGCCTCAGCAGCAGATGCAGGCGTTGCCGGTAGGCCGCGCCATGCTGCGGCGCGAGGGGCGCAGCGGCCTGACCTTGCTGGCCTTCGGCACGATGCTAACCGCAGCGTTGGCCGCTGCCGAACAACTCGATGCCACAGTGCTGGATATGCGCTTTGTAAAGCCGCTGGACGAAGACGCCATTCGCCGTCACGCGCTTCAAAGCCGCGCGATGGTCACCCTCGAAGAGAATGCATTGGCCGGTGGCGCCAGCAGCGGTGTCTCTGAAGTACTCGATGCTGCCGGCATCCTGCTGCCGCGCTTGGCGATCGGCATCCCCGACCGTTACATCGATCACGGCACACGCGAAGATTGCTTGGTGGCTGCTGGGCTGGATACGGCCAGTGTGGTGGCACGCATCAGTCAGTGGTGGCTGCCCCTCGCCGCTGCTGCCACAGACGCAGCAGCGTCACCGCACCGATAACCATCCACACCACGTTGAGGATGGCCGACGGCCAGGCGCCGTTGTAGCCACTGTTGATCACAAAGCCCAGCGCACCGATCAGGTTCATCCACTGATACGCCGGTGAACGTCCCTGCAATCGCCCATTGGACAGCAGCAGGTAAGAGAGCAGGATCAGCAGCGCGCCGATCCAACCGGCAATCTCGATAGTGATTCTCATGCTCGGCATTGTACGGGCAGCGCCGTGGCCAAGCCTTAAACCCAGTCGACAAACGCGCTGTCGCCAGTGCCGCTGACGCAACCGGCCACATCAAACAGTGCAGCGACCAGTGCGCCATCCAGCGTGGCCGCAGGTGCGCCGTCTGCCAGCAGGCAACCGTCGCGCAACGCCCAGATGCGTGTGGCATGACGCAGCGCCAAGGTCAGATCATGCACTGCCGCAATCACCAAGCGGCCATCCTGCTCAGCCAAGCGTCGCAGCCGTCGCATGGTGTCCAGCGCGTGACGAGGATCCAAACCGGCCAGCGGTTCATCCACCACCAACACCTGCGGATCAGCAACCAACGCCCGCGCCAACATGGCACGCGCCAGTTCACCACCGGATAAGGTCGTGGCTGCCTGCTGCCGATGCGCCAACAGATCGCAGGCGGTCAGCGCCGTCTCGATGCGCGCGGCATCGTCGGCAGAGAAGCCACCGAAAGCCGGCAACGTCGGAGTCAGACCCAAGGCCACCAGTCGCTCCACCGGCAAGGGCCAATCACAACGCGGGTTCTGCGGCAAAAACGCACGATGGCGCGCCAACTCGCGCGGCGCATAGGCGGACAGCGGTTTGTCCTGCAACAGCACCTGACCGCGATCGGGCTTGCGCAGCCCCGCCAACACCGACAACAGCGTGGACTTGCCGGCGCCATTGGGACCGATAACCGCGATGAACTCGCCGCCCTGCGCGCTGACAGTGATGTCTTTGAGCACGTCACGCCGATCCAGCGTCACGCACACCCCTGATGCCTGCAACTGCATCATGGCGCCACCTTGCGCAGTCGTAGCACCAGCATCACAAAGAACGGCGTGCCCACCAGCACCGTCAGCACACCGAGCTTGAGCTCTTGGGTAAAGGGCAACAGCCTGGTGCCCAGATCCGCTGCCAACAACAACGCCGCACCAGCCAACGTGGCCGGCCACAACACACGTCGCGGCTGATGTCCCACCAGCGGTCGCACCAAATGCGGCGCCAGCAAACCAATAAAGCCCACCGCACCGGCCACCGCAGTGGCGGCGCCCACTGCCAACGCAGTGCCGGCCAATACCTGCAACCGCAAACGCGACAGATCCACACCTAGGCTGCGCGCCTGAGTCTCACCCAGACTCAACGCATCAAGGCCACGGCCACTGACAGCCAGCACAGCAAGTCCGGCTAACAGAAACGGCCCTGCAAGCAGCACATGATCCCAACTCTTGTCGGCCAAGGATCCCATCAACCACATCGAGATCTCGTAGGCCGCATACGGGTTGGCAGCCATGTTCAGCGCCAGCGCAGTGCCGGCCAACATGACCCCGGACACGGCAGAACCTGCCAGCACCAACACCAGCACTCCTTCACCGCGACCCAAGCTCAATGTCAGCAAGGCCGCGACAAAAGCACCGGCCAATCCCAACAACGGTGTGGCCAGCGGGAACACCAATGCCAAGCCGCTGTGGATGGCAATCACTGCGCCCAGCGCCGCACCAGACGACACGCCCAGCAAGCCCGGCTCTGCCAGCGGATTGCGTGTGAGACCTTGCAACACCGCACCCGACAAGCCCAGCGCTGCGCCCACCAGCAACGCCAACACCGTGCGCGGCAATCGCAACTCTATGAGGATCAGCGCAGCCAGTGGATCCGCATCTAAGCGCCATGCACCCAGCAACTGCCCGGGACTCATCCACACACGCCCTACCAACAGAGACAGCACAGACAACAGCGCCAGCACCAGACCCAGCCACAAGCCCAAGCGCGCAACGCGGATCATGGCGCCACCGGTTGTTGCGCGGCACGCAGCTTGAGTAATTGACCGCGCAATTGCAGCGCCAACTGCGCGGCACGCGGCACACCGCAGCCATACACCGCCTCGGGATAAGTCAGTTGCGCACCGTTGTACAACTGACGTACCACGCGATGCGCTGCCACTTGGTTGCGCACCGACGGTGTGCTGGCATACGCCGCACCGCGCATCAGCACCTCTGGACGCAACAACAGCAGTTGCTCCAGATCAAAATCCGAATGGCCTTGCGCAGCAGCACCCACATTGACCGCACCGGCTGCAGTCAAAATTGCATCAAACAACGTGTCGCGGCCCGGCACATCTGTACCGCCGCTCCAACCGATGACGCGCAGTGGCTGCGCAGGACGTGTGGCTTGCAGCTGTGCCAACGTTGCATCCATCTGCGCCAGCAGCTGCTCACCGCGCGCCACCTCGCCCACCGCTGCAGCCACCTCACGTGTCACCTGCCGGATACCCTCCCAGTCCTGCACCGGCTGCAAGCGCAGCACTGGCGTGGCCGTGCGACGCAACAACTGCTGGGTCGCCAAGGTGGTAAACGCTCCGGCAATCACCAGATCCGGATGCGCCGCCAGCACCTCTTCGGCACTGCCATGATTTGACGGCAACTGCCGCACCACCGATAACCACTGCGGATCACCCTCGGTGGACGACAACCAGGTCAGTGACGCAATGCGTTGCGGCGGCAGCAGTGCCAGCAGCAGCTGATCGGCACACAAGTTCAGCGACATCACGCGCTGCGGCACTGCATTGTCTGCAAGCACCGGCTGCAGCATTTGCAGCAGGCCACACAACAACAGTGCGCAGCGTCGTGTCATAGGGCGCTGCGTATCCCGATGTAAGCGGCACGACCCGGCATGCGATAGGTATAGACGTCTTCATACTGCGCACCCAAGGCATTTTCGAGTCGGCCAAATACTTCCCAACGCGGTGTGATGCGCCACTGCCCGCCCAGTTGCAGCAGTGAATAGCCGCCCAGTCGCACGATCGGCGGTCCGTTGTCGGTGAAGTTGTAGTCGTCGGTGCTGCCGTTGTAACGCAGCGTCGCGTGCAAGCCAGTGGACACACCCTGCCAAGCCACCGACACACTGCCCACCTGCGGCGGTCTGCGTACTTCGGCTACGTTGTTTTCACGTGCCGACAGATGTCCGTAGCTGGCATCAACACTCCAGCCGCCGTCGAGACGCGCCTGACCATAGAGCTCGAGCATGCGCTGTCGCGACACGCTACTGCGATTGGCTGGCGATGCCACAAAGCTGGGCGAATACACCGTATAGATCTCATCGCGCAAGCGGCTCTGTGACCAACCGATGCCAGTCAACACCCGCCCTTGCAGGGCACTGTGCTCCAGCGCCACTTCCCAACCGCGTGAGTACTCCGGCCGCAGCGACGGATTGCCGACAAAGGTCAGCGGGTCATAGCCGAACAACTCGGTGCTGGTGGGGTTCTTGATGCCCGATCCTGCTGCGGCGCGCAGCCGCAGCGCTTTGGTGACATGCCAGCTGGCCTGCAGCTGGGCAGTGTTGGCATCGGCAAAGCGTTCGTTTTGATCGTGACGCAGCGCCGCGGCCACTGCCAGCTGCTCGCTCCACAACACACTGTATTGCACTGCCATGCCCTGCGTGTGCAACTGATGCAACTGGCCTTGCTCAAGGCTGCTGTCGGGCTGCAGGTTTTGCATGCGCTCTTGATTGGCATCGGCCAGCAGCACCAACTGCTGCGCAGCGCCAAGACCCTGCCACTGCAAGGTCGACACATAAGAACCCTTCACGCGTATGCCGCGGCTGGCACCGCTGCGCAGTCCCTGCGCCTGACTCTCGCGCTCGGCCTGCATGCCCTGCACGCTAAGGCTCTGCGTCCAAAACCCCGGCACTGTGCGCCAATCCGCTGCAACCAAGCCCTGCAGTCGTCGCGTGTCCGAGCGATCATCGCTGTCGATGACGGCACCGTAGGTTGGGCTGCCCCAATTAAAATCCTGTTGGTTGAAGTCCACCTGTGAACGCGCCCAGCGCAGCACAGCGCGCAACTGCAGCGCATCGTTGGCCTCCCAGGCAAAGCGCCCGGAGAGGTTCTGGTTTTCTTGACCGAGCTTGCGCGTACCGGACCGCGAACTGGGCGAGCCGTCGCTGTGGCGCAAACCACCGCTCAACGCATAGTCCAACGCGCCATCCACACCGGCCCAACGCGCTGCAGCATCGGCAGTGCCAAACGCACCACCTTCCAAGCGGCTCGATACACCCGGCGCCTCACGACCCGACAAACTGATGTAGTGAATGACGCCGCCGATAGCATCGGTGCCATACAACGCGCCTTGCTGGCCGCGCAGCACCTCGACTCGGGCCGCATCATCGGCAACCAAGCCTGCGAAATCGAACTCGCCAAAAAACGGATCGCTGACATCCATGCCATCGACCAGCACCAACACGTGATTGGACTCTGTGCCGCGCAAACGCACTTGGGTCACAGAGCCGCCAGGACCTGCTTGGCTGACGGCCACACCAGGCACATCGCGCAACACGTCAGTCAGCATGCGCACCTGACGGGTACGCAACTGCTGCGCCTGCAACACCGTGACGGCACTGCCCAGATCTTGCAGAGCCACGCCAGCCGGTGCGCGTGTGGCAGTGACAATCAACTGCGCCAGCGGCTCATCATCGGTTTGGGAATCGGCCGCAGCAGCGGCCATTGAGACAATAGACAGGGACAGCAGCGGCAACAGCCGCAGGCAAGTGGGCACAGGGGCCATTTACGGTTCTCCGGCAAGACCAACACACCGGCGTGCCCTGCCAAAGCAGCACACACCAGACCGTCGTCACCACGGAAAACCGTAGCTCAGGGCTCTTCCCGACCCCAAACAGGACGACAGTGTGGAGCAGGTCTCCTGGCTTACGGCTACTGCGTGGGTCTCCGCCTTCCCGGGTCCTTGCGGCCCAGTGGCATGTAGGAGAAACACTCGCCGTCTACAGTTGCGGGAACAGCCGCGGCCTTACACCGCGTTCCCTTTGAATCCCTTTCGGGAACTCCTCACCTTGGGCCGGACGCTACAGCAGCGGCCCCAGCAGGGTCAACTGGTATGCACACGCTCAGCGCCCTGCAGGCGCTGGATCAACGAACGCAGGAAGACTCGATTAAAGCGCAGCTGGCAGGACGAGGAGACCTGCTCCAGCAGCGTGGAACTGACGCTCAGCGCCGTGACTGGAGTGACCGCACGCACGGTGGCCTGACGGATCGCACCGGGCACATAACTGGCCTCACCAAAACAACCGCCGGTGCCAATGCGGCCGATGGTCACACTGTTACGTTCCACTTGGCAATTACCGCTGACAATGATGTACAGACGGTCATCGAGCTCACCCTGACGCACCAACTGGTCGCCAGCCACAAACTCCTGCCAACTGCCCGACTGCAACACTTCGTGAATTTCAGTCTGCGAGAAATCATGAAAGAACTTGAGCATGCGCAGCATGCGTAGCTGTTCGCTCTGATCTATCGTGCCGCTTATGGCACGCAAGCATTGATGCACACGCGTCAGCGCGGCGGCCAACTCGGCACCATTGCGATAGCGCTGCTGCGGATCTTTTTGCAGCACCTGCGCCACGACGGTTTCCAGCTCTTCGGGCACTTCACGGCGCAGCAGGTGGATGGGCTGCGGCGTCGAATACACAATCTGGTGCAGTAGACGCGCCAGAGTATTGGCATGAAAGGGCCGCTCACCGGTCAGCAGCTCATACATCACCGCGCCCAGTGAATACAGGTCGGAGCGATTACCAATCTCCAGGCCCTGCACTTGCTCGGGCGACATATAGCTGGGACTGCCTGCTACGCCTTCAATGCCAGATAAATCTGAGCCCGCTACCAGTGCAATACCAAAGTCGATGATGCGCACATCCCCGTCATGCGTCAGCAGGATGTTGGACGGCTTGATGTCGCGGTGGATCACGCCGCGCGAATGCGCATAGTGCAGCGCCTTGGCGCACTTAAAGATAACTTCGACCACTTGATCCAGCCGCAACAGCGACTCGCTATGGCAGTAGTCAGACAGCGTGCGTGCGCCGTGCACATGCTCGGTGACGATGTAACAGCGGCCGTTTTCTTCGCCGGCATCATAGATAGGCAGAATATTGGCGTGATGCAGCATGCCCACCATGTGGGCTTCAGAGAGAAACATCTTGCGCGCAATACGCGCCTTGTCCTCGGCCATGCTGTGCGGGCTTTTATAGACCTTGATGGCCACATCACGCCCGTAATAAGGATCGTGCGACAGATACACCACGCCGGTACTGCCACGCCCCACTTCGTTGACAATGACGTACTTGCCGATGCGGTCAGGCACCTGCTCTACGGCATCAAACGTGGGATTGGGGACCGACTGCGCCATCGCCGCCTACTTGCCTTACGGGGCAAGCAGGATAGGCAAGGCATCGAAACCGAACTGTGATGCGGCTCTCGCCGGTCAGTCGGCACCGGCAAAATGATCAAAACCCGCCGCCGGCTGCTGTACCGGGGAGCCCTCCTGCCACAGGCGCAGGCCGGGCTGCGCCTCCAGCACGCCTATGCAGGTCAGCCGACAGTCGGTTGCCGTCGCCACCGCCGACAGCTCGGCCAGCGAGCCTGCCGGCACGCTGAAGCACAGCTCGTAATCGTCGCCGCCGGTCAATGCCAGCTGGCAAGCGCGCCCTGCGCCCACCAGCGCCAGCAACTGCGGCGATAACGGCAGCTGATCCAGTTCCAGTCGCAAGCCACAGCCGCTGTCGTGGGCCAGCTTGCCGGCATCTTGGGCCAGCCCGTCAGAGACATCGATACAGGCCGACGCCAGCCCGCGCAGCGCCTCGCCCAGCGCAACGCGCGGCGTGGGGAACAGGAACCGATCTTGCAGGTAGCGCGCTGCGTGCTGCTGCTCTGGCGTCACGTGCAAGCCACCGGCTGTGCCACGTTCCAGCAACAACCCCGCTGCGGCATCGCCCGGCGTACCGCTGACAAACAGCAGCTCGCCGGCCGCAGCACCGCTACGGCGCAGCGCCTGCCCCGGCGGCACAAAACCCATTGCCTGTACGGTCAGCGCCAACGGCCCTGCCGTGGTGTCGCCGCCGACCAGCGCGACGCCATGACGTGCCGCCAGCTCTGCCAACCCCGCAGCCAACGCGTGCAGAAACGTGTCATCGGCAGCCGGCAGCGTGAGTCCCAGCAGCGCCCAAGCGGGCGTGGCTCCCATGGCAGCCAGGTCACTGAGATTGACGGCCAGCGCGCGATGGCCGATGGAGCGTGGATCGCAGCCGGGTAGAAAATGCCGGCCTTCTACCAAGGTATCGAGCACCGCCACCAGATCACGGCCCGCCGGCACTCGCAGCACGGCGCCATCGTCGCCCACACCCAACAGCACGTCAGGACGTGACAGCCCACCGGGCTGTTGCAGCGGCCGGAAATAACGGTCGATTAATTGAAACTCGCCGAGCGCCACGGCGGCGGCTACTCAGGTCTCGAGCGGACGCAACGCACGCGCTGCACGATCGAGCACCGCATTGACGAACTTGTGACCATCGGTAGCGCCAAAGCGCTTGGTGAGGTTCACGCCTTCGTTGATGCACACCTTGTAGGGCACTTCAGGGCAGCTGCGCAGCTCAAACACAGCGATCATCATGGCTGCACGCTCGATAGGATCGAGCTCTATCGAAGGCCGGTCGCCCCAAGCAGTTAAGTCGTCATACAACGACTCGGCGCTGTCGCAGACGCCGTTCAAGAG
Organism: Pseudomonadota bacterium; assembly: GCA_026398735.1. GTDB lineage: Bacteria > Pseudomonadota > Gammaproteobacteria > Steroidobacterales > Steroidobacteraceae > ZC4RG30. The sequence continues at coordinate 9,821 of JAPLSH010000012.1, forward strand.
CCGCTGCAGATAGTCTTGATCGGCACGCGGCCCATCTTCGGTGGTTAAAAACTCGGCCAGCACGTCCTGCCACGGCCGCGGGTTGAGCTGCCAGCTGTACAGCGATTGCAGTGCGAGCTTGCGTGCTACACCGCGCTGCGCAGACGAGCGCTGCATGCGTACACGGGTGGTCTTGGCGGGAGCGTTCATCAAGCCTGCCGCAACAGTAAGGCCATCTCGATGGCGGTGAGCATGGCTTCGCCACCCTTGTCCATACGATCCAGCGCGGCACGTTCTTGCGCCTGCTCCAGCGTATTGACTGTGAGCACACCAAAGGCCACGGGCACGCCCGTATCCAGACTGGCTTGTGACAGACCCCGAGCCGCCTCTGCCGCTACAAAATCAAAGTGCGGCGTATCACCGCGGATAATGCAGCCCAGCGCGACCACGCAATCAAACCGACGGCTGCCAGCAAACCGTTTGGCAGCCAGCGGTAACTCGAAGGCACCGGGCACGCGCATCAAGGTGGCGCGCTGCGGATCGCCGCCGTGGCGACGCCAGGCAGCCAGAGCACCGTCGATCATGGGATTGACGATGGCATCGTTAAAACGCGCGGCAATGATCGCCACCGACAGCTCGCGTGCCAGCGTAGCGGCACCGGCGTCCTGAGGACGCGTGAGACGGTGCAAACCGCCAGAGGGGGATGAAGTGGACATGCGGCGCAGTATAGCCAAATGCAGCAGCCAGCCCGCGCTAGCGTGCGGTCAAGTGCTGTCTGCACCCACGTAGCCGACAATCTCCAGGTCAAAACCCGAGATACCGTGCAATTGCCGCGGTGCCGACAACACGCGCATGCGGCTGACACCCAGATCTTTGAGGATCTGCGCGCCCACACCATAAGTGCGCAGCACTGAATGGGCGGCATTGGAGCTGACTGCCGGTGCACGGCGCGGCAGCAACGCAATAGCATCGGCCAATTCGCGTGCGGTTTCCTGTTCACGCAGGATCACCAGCACACCGCTGGGTGCACGCGAGATGCGCTCGAGTGCTGCGCGTAGCGTCCAAGCGCGTTGACCGCCCTGCACACCCACCAGGTCGCGCAGCGTATCGGCCACATGCACACGCACCAGCGGTGGCTCAGCGCCAGATACCTCGCCGCGCACTAGCGCCAGATGCAGGTCGTGATGCACATGATCTTCGTAGGCCATCAATCGAAACGCCCCGAACTCGGTGTCGATGGTGCGCTCGCTGACGCGCTCGACACTGCGTTCATTGCGCAGCCGGTAGCGGATCAAATCGCGGATCGTGCCCATGCGCAGACCATGATGGCGCGCGAACACCTCGAGTTCAGGACGCCGCGCCATCGTGCCGTCGTCGTTCATGATCTCAACGATGACTGCCGCAGGCTCTAGGCCGGCCAACCGCGCCAGATCACAACCGGCCTCGGTGTGACCGGCGCGCGTCAGCACGCCACCGGGCTGGGCCATCAGCGGAAACACATGGCCGGGTTGGCGGATGTCTGAGGGCAGCGCACCGGGCGCCACCGCAGCGGCCACCGTGCGCGCCCGGTCATGGGCCGAGATACCCGTGGTAATGCCTTCGGCGGCCTCGATCGACAGGGTAAAGTTGGTGCGCTGCTCGCGATCGGTCTCACTGACCATCAGCGGCAGTCGCAACTGCGCGCAGCGCTCGCGCGTCAGCGTCAGGCAGATCAGGCCACGGCCATAGCGGGCCATGAAATTGATGTCTTCGGGGCGGGCCTTGGCCGCAGCCATGAGCAGATCGCCTTCGTTCTCGCGATCCTCGTCGTCGACGATGACCACCATCTTGCCCGCTGCAAGGTCCGCGAGGATGTCCTCGATGGAATCAAAGGGCGAGGCGGCGGCGGCGCTGTCGGGGGGCGTATTCATGCCCCCAGTCTAACAGCGCAGGGCCAACAGCCGCTCCAGGTAGCGCGCCATCTGGTCCACTTCGACATTCAGACTCGATCCGACGCGCAAGCTGCCAAACGTGGTCGCCGCCACCGTGTGCGGAATGAGATTCACACCAAACCGGCTGCCCTCCACCGCATTAACGGTGAGGCTGACGCCATCGAGGCCGATGGAGCCTTTGGGAGCAACAAACCGCGCCAGCGCCTCGGGCAGCTGCACCTCAACTCGCAACGAGCGTGCATCGTGCTGTACCGAAAGCACCTGCGCGATGCCATCGATATGACCAGACATAAGGTGACCGCCCAACGGATCCCCCGCCCGCAATGCAGGCTCGAGGTTGACCGGATCGCCCGCGCGCAACTGACCGGTCGTGGTCAGCGACAAGGTCTCGCGCGATACATCGGCACTGAAGTGACCGTTACTCGGGTCGAGCACGGTCAAGCACACGCCGTTGACCGCAATGCTCTCGCCCACCGCAAACCGCTCTGCGGTAATGCGCGCAGCCAACTCGCGCGCATCGATGACCAGATGTAGATCGCCGCCACGCGATTCGGCGGCAGCAACGCGACCCACAGACTGGATGATGCCGGTAAACATGTCAGAGAGGCCTCAGTGTCAAACGCAGATCATCACCGACGGTAGCGACGTCGGTGTACCGCCAGCGCTGACGCTGGTCCAATTGCAGCAGTGGCGGCAACTGCATCAAGCCACGTGCATCCGGGCCCAGCAGCGTAGGCGCCACATACACCACCAGTTCATCTACCAAGCCGGCGCTCACCAGCGCACCGGCCAACGTTTGGCCGGCCTCGACCCAGACTTCGTTCATTTCCATCGCAGCAAGGCGCTGCAACGCTGCATGCAACGAGGGGCGACCCTCGACTGCCGGCAACACCTCGACAGCTGCGTGTTGTGCTTGCAGCGCGCTGCGTCGCTGCGCATTGTCGCGCGCGGCAAATACCAGCACAGAGCCTTCGCGGTTAATGACGCGTGCCTGCGGCGGCGTACGCAAGTCGCTGTCGAGAATCACGCGCCACGGCTGACGATCGCTGTCGGGCAAGCGCACATTGAGCGCTGGATCATCGATGAGAATGGTGCCAATGCCGGTGAGAATGGCCGAACTGCGCGCGCGATAGCGCTGCGCGTCTTTGCGGGCTATGTCACTGGTGATCCAGCGGCTCTCGCCATTGGCCAGTGCGGTGCGGCCATCCAGGCTCATCGCCAGCTTGACGCGCACAAACGGCATGCCGGTGGACATGCGCTTGACGAACCCGCAGTTAAGTTGCTGCGACTCGTCGCTCATGAGCCCACCAGCCACGCTGATGCCGGCTGCGCGCAGGCGCCGCTCGCCAGCACCATCGACCCGCGGATTGGGATCACGCAGGGCATACACCACATGCGCCACACCGGCCGCAATCAGCGCCTCGCTGCAGGGCGGCGTACGGCCGTGATGATTGCAAGGTTCCAGCGTCACATAAGCGGTGGCACCGCGGGCATGACTGCCTGCCATCTGAAGCGCATGCACTTCGGCATGTCCTTCACCGGCGCGCGCATGAAACCCCTCGCCCACCACAGTGGCGCCATGCGCCAACACACAACCCACACGCGGATTAGGGTCGGTGGTGTATAGACCCTGTGCAGCCAACACCAACGCGCGCTGCATATGCGCACGATCGATGTCGCTGAATGTGCTGTCTGGCTGTGTCATGGCTTGCGCGAAAGCTTATCGATGAGACCCGGCAAGGGCAGTTGCTCACGCGCCGGCAGGCGATTGTCGCTGAGACGATCGATTTCGTCTCGAAATGCATCCACGTCTTGAAAGCTGCGATAGACCGAGGCAAAGCGCACATAGCCTACTTCATCGAGGTGGCGCAGCTCTTCCATCACCAGTTCGCCCACGATACGCGACTGCACTTCGCGCTCACCCAAGCTGCGCAGACTATGGCAGATACGCCCCACTGCCTCTTCCAGGGCCTCACGGCTGACGGGACGTTTTTGCAGTGCCTTTTCCATGCCGCCGCGCAACTTGCGCTCATCAAACGGCACGCGGCTGCTGTCGGTCTTGATCACCAGCGGCATGACCAGCTCGGCCGTCTCGAAAGTGGTGTAGCGCTCGCCGCAGGCCAGGCACTCGCGACGCCGACGGATCTGCGTTCCGCCACCGGCCAGCCGCGAGTCGGTGACCTTGGTCTCGGCATGGCTGCAGAAGGGACAGAACATGACCCGCGCCTGCCTCGACCGTCAGCCCGTCAGGTGCCGTAAACCGGAAAACGACGGCACAGCTCGCGCACTGCCTCGCGGGTGCGATCGATCACCTCAGGGGCACCCTGACTGTCGAGCACATCGGCGATCCAGTTGGCGACCTGCACCACCTCGGCCTCGCGAAAGCCACGCGTGGTGGCAGCCGGCGTACCGATGCGAATACCACTGGTGACCATCGGCGGACGCGGGTCGTTGGGGACCGCGTTCTTGTTGACGGTGATATAGGACTTGCCCAGCGCGGCGTCGGCCTCTTTACCGTTGATCGCCTTGTCGGACAGATCGAGCAGGAACAGGTGATTGTCGGTGCCGCCAGACACAATGCGATAACCGCGCGCCACCAGTGCGGCAGCCATGGCCTTGGCATTGGCCAGCACCTGTACTTGGTATTGTTTGAACTCGGGCTGCAGTGCCTCTTGAAAGGCCACTGCCTTGGCCGCGATGACGTGCATCAACGGACCGCCCTGCGTGCCGGGGAACACCACCGAGTTGAACTTCTTTTCGAGCTCGGGGTTGGAGCGGCACATGATCAAGCCGCCACGCGGACCGCGCAGCGTCTTGTGCGTGGTGCTGGTGACCACGTCGGCATAGGGCAGCGGGTTGGGCGATAAGCCGGTAGCGACCAAGCCGGCAATGTGTGCCATGTCGACCAGCAGATAAGCACCGACCTTGTCGGCGATGGCGCGAAAGCGCGCGTAATCGAGGTGACGTGAATAGGCCGAGAAACCCGCGATGATCATCTTGGGACGCTCAGCCAACGCAATCTGCTCGAGCTGATCGTAGTCGATGGTGCCATCGGTGGGCTTGATGCCGTATTGCACTGCGCGATAGGTCTTACCCGAGAAGTTGACCTTGGCACCGTGGGTCAAGTGACCGCCGTGATCGAGGCTCATGCCCAGCACGGTGTCGCCGGCCTGCAGCAGAGCCAGATACACCGCACCGTTGGCCTGTGAGCCGGAGTGCGGCTGCACGTTGGCATAGTCGGCACCGAACAACTGCTTGATGCGATCGATGGCCAACTGCTCGGCGATATCCACGTTCTCGCAGCCACCGTAGTAGCGCTTGCCCGGATAACCTTCGGCGTATTTGTTGGTGAGCACAGACCCCTGTGCTTCGAGCACGCGCGGGCTGGCATAGTTTTCGGAGGCGATCAGCTCGATGTGCTCTTCCTGACGCACGCGTTCGGCCTCTATGGCCGCCGCCAGCACCGGATCAAAACCACCGATCGTCATGGACTTCTGGAACATGCTCGCCTGCCTCCGTGTAGAGCCGACAGTCTAGCCGATGCAGAGCATTTACGGCGACAGCAAAGCCTCTACGACAGCATTCCAGGCCGCAGCAAGGTTGGATCGATTGTAGCCTCCACCACCGAGCGCGAGCAGCCGACCATGGCCTAGGCTTTGCGCCAGCGCCGCCAGCTCAGTGGCAGCCCGTGCATGAGATGCGGGCGACAGCCCCAGGTGCGTCAGCGGATCCCCGGCAATGCTGTCGGCGCCACACTGCAGGATGATGAACTGCGGCTCAAAGCCTTGCAGATGCGCCATGACCTGCGGCCACACACGATCAAAATCAGCATCGGTGCTGCCTGAGGCCAAGGGCAGATTAAGTTTGGTACCGCGCGCAGCGCCTTTACCCGTCTCTTCGACGGCACCAGTGCCCGGATACAGCGTACTGCCGTCCTCGTGGATGTCCGCAATGATCACCAGCGGATCACTCTCATAGGCATAGAACACACCATCGCCGTGGTGTGCATCGATATCCACATAGGCGATGCGCTCCAAACCATGCTGAGAGCGCAGGGTTTCGATAGCCACGCCGATGTCGTTATAGACACAAAAGCCCGCGGCAGAGTCGCGTGTGGCGTGGTGCAGGCCAGCCACTGGTATGAAGGCGCGCGAGACCGGGCCGTGCATGATCGCCATGACCGCCTCAAGCGTGGCGCCCACCACCTGCGCTGCCGCTTCGTGCACGCCGCGCCAGGCCGGTGTATCGCCGCCGTCCAGATAACCACCACCGGTCAGGGATCGCTCGCGCACCTTGGCCACCATGGCCGGGGTGTGAAAGCGCAGCAGTTCGTCTTCCGTGGCCTCGCGGCTGTAGCCGGCAAGCGTGCGCGATACCAGATCGCGCTCGCGAAACACGCTGTTAAACGCGGCGAGCCGGTCGGTACCAAATGGATGAGCGTCGGGAAAGCCATAACGACCCAAGGGCTCGTCAGCGATTACCAGCACGCGCGGATCAGGAGTCTGCACGGGGCGAGCCTAGCACGGACTCGAGCGCAGACCGCAGGCGACAGCGCTACTGGTTTTGCCGATAATGCGCACCACCCAATAGTCAGCCGACTTCCCTTTCACGCGAGCACCTGCAGCCATGGCCCAGTACATCTACACGATGAATCGCGTCTCCAAGGTGGTGCCACCCAAGCGCACCATCCTTCGGGACATCAGCCTGTCGTTCTTCCCCGGCGCCAAAATCGGCGTGCTGGGTCTCAATGGTTCGGGCAAGTCGACGCTGCTGAAGATCATGGCAGGCATCGATTCCAACATCGACGGTGAGGCACGGCCGCAGTCCGGCATCCGCATCGGCTACCTGCCGCAAGAGCCGCAACTGGACGACAGCCACACGGTGCGCGCCGCAGTGATGGAAGGTGTGGGTGAGGTATTTCGCCAACTAGAGCGCTTTAATGCGATCAGCGAAAAGTTCGCCGAGCCGATGAGCGATGACGAGATGACTGCGCTGCTCGAAGAGCAGGCCAAGCTGCAAGATGCCATCGATGCCGCTGGCGCTTGGGAACTGGAGCGCAAACTCGAGATTGCTGCCGATGCACTGCGCCTGCCGCCATGGGATGCCATCATCGGCAAGCTCTCCGGTGGTGAGAAGCGTCGTGTGGCGCTGTGCCGCTTGCTGCTGTCTGCCCCAGACATGTTGTTGCTCGACGAGCCCACCAACCACTTGGATGCCGAATCAGTGGCATGGCTGGAGCGGTACCTCGAGGAATATCCCAGCACCGTTATCGCGGTAACCCACGACCGGTACTTCCTCGACAATGTGGCTGAGTGGATTCTTGAATTGGACCGCGGCCATGGCATTCCGTGGCAGGGCAACTACTCTTCGTGGCTCGAACAAAAAGACCAGCGTCTGTCGCAGGAAGATCGCGCGCAAGAAGGTCTGCGCAAGATGCTCGAAAAAGAGCTGGAGTGGGTGCGCTCCAACCCCAAGGCGCGCCAAGCCAAAAGCAAAGCGCGCATGCAGCGCTACGAAGAACTGGCCTCGCAAGAGTTCCAGAAGCGCAACGAGACCAACGAAATCTATATTCCCCCGGGCGAGCGCCTGGGTGATCTGGTTATCGAAGCTCGCGGTATCAGCAAAGGCTTTGGCGATCGCCTGCTGATCGACAACTTCAGCTTCAGCCTGCCCAAGGGCGGCATTGTCGGCATCATCGGTCCCAACGGCGCCGGCAAGACCACGCTGTTTCGCATGCTCACCGGGCAAGAGCAGCCCGACAGTGGCGAGTTCCGCCTAGGACCTTCGGTCAAGCTGGCCTATGTCGATCAATCACGCCAGCAACTCGATGACAAGAAAACCGTGTGGCAAGAAATCTCCGGCGGCCTGGACCTTATCAAGGTCGGCAACTACGAGACCTCATCGCGCGGCTATGTCGGTCGCTTCAACTTCACCGGCGCACAACAGCAGCAGGTGATCGGCGATTTGTCTGGCGGTGAGCGCAATCGTGTGCACTTGGCCAAGGTGCTCAAGACCGGTGGCAACGTGCTGCTGCTGGACGAACCCACCAACGATCTGGACATCGAAACCTTGCGCGCGCTGGAAGAGGCACTGCTGTCTTATCCGGGTTGTGCCGTGGTCATCTCCCATGACCGCTGGTTCCTCGATCGCATCGCCACGCACATCATGGCGTTCGAAGGCGATTCGCAAGTGGTGTTCTTTGAAGGCAACTACAACGAATATGCCGCGGATTACGAGCGGCGCAACGGCGCTGGTGCGTCACAACCGCACCGCATCAAATACAAGAAACTCACGCGCTAAGCGCACAAGGAGCTACAGATGGCCGCTTACATTGTTTTCATGCGCGATGAGATGAAGGACCCGGCGGAGTTCGGCCGCTATATGGATGCCGTGCCCAAGACACTTGAGGGCCACCCGGTAAAGCCCTTGGCCATCTACGGCAAGCTGCAGATGCTCGAGGGCCCTGCCATCGAGGGTGCAGTCATCGCCGAGTTCCCCGACACCGCCGCCGCGCTGGCTTGGTATCACAGCCCGGCCTATCAGCAGGCGGTTCAGCATCGCTGGAAAGCAGGCACCTATCGCGTGTTCATGACTGAAGGCCTGTAGGTTTTGCCACAGACCAGCGCCTGGAGCCCGCTGCGGCACCGTGACTTTGCCGTGCTGTGGAGTGCGGCGCTGGTCTCAAACATCGGTTCATGGATGCACGACGCGGCGGCAGGGTGGTTGATGACCACGCTGTCGGCCGCACCGTCGATGGTCGTGTTGGTGCAAACGGCCACCGCGGCGCCAGTGTTTTTGCTGGCTCTACCAGCCGGCACACTGGCTGATCGTGTCGACAAACGCTGGCTCCAAATCATCACTCAGACAATCATGTTGGTCCTGGCCGCGCTGCTGGGATTGGTAGTGCTGACTGGCAGCGCAACGCCCACGTTGTTGTTGGTCTTCACGTTTGCCATGGGCTGTTGCACTGCCGTGCTGTCCCCGGCTTGGCAATCGATCATGCCGCAGCTGGTGCCACGACCTGAGCTGCAATCGGCCGTTGCCTTGCATGCTGTGGGCATGAACATCAGTCGCGCCATCGGCCCTGCTTTGGGCGGCCTGATCATCGTCGCAGCCGGCCTTGCTTGGCCGTTCTTCGTCAACGCGGCAAGCTTTGTCGCAGTCATTGCTGCGTTGTTGTGGTGGCGCGCGCCGCAGGCAGCGCCTGCACCGGCATCCACCGCACCGCGACCGGGCTTCATGGCTGCCCTGCTGCAAGGACTGGCCTTGCCGCGCAGTCATCGCGCCTTACAAAACACGCTGTGGCGCTCCGTCATGTTCTATGTGTTTGGCAGTTGCTACTGGGCGCTGCTGCCCTTGATCGCACGAGTTCAATTGCAAGGCACCGCCAAACTGTTTGGGGTGCTGGTGGGCTGCATCGGTGCCGGTGCAGTGCTGGGCGCAATGCTGCTACCGCGCCTGCGCCAGCGACTGGGCCTCGATGGCGTGGTGGTGGCCGGTACGCTGGGCACTGCCACGGCATTGGCTGGCTATGCGCTGCTGCGCATCCCGGCGCTGGGCATGATCGCCAGTTTGCTGGCCGGCGCCTCTTGGATTGCATCGTTATCCAGCCTCAATGTAGCCGCACAACTGGCCGTGCCCGACTGGGCACGCGGCCGTGGTATGGCCCTCTACACGGCGGTGTTCTATGGCTGCCTGGCTGTGGGCAGCATCGCTTGGGGACAGGTGGCAGAGCACATAGGCCTTACTGCAACGCTGCTGATCGCCGCAGCAGGCGCGGTGCTGTGTCTTATGCCGGCCAGACTGTTGCCACTGAAGGCTGCTGCATCAACCTGAGGCGTTGCGCATCAAGTCGGCAACGTAGGGTGCAGCCTTGCTGTCTGGAAACACCTGCGATTCGATATGTGGCTGCGGCACTGCCAAGTGATCGCGCAGCACCGTCTTAAAGACCGATCGTAAATCGGTGGTGGGGCGCAGGTCGCGACCTTCATGCAGCGCGGACGCAGCTAACCCGGGCCAATCGGCCAGGATGCGGCCGCCCCGTACTGCACCGCCCAACAAAAACGCCGCGGCACCGGTGCCGTGATCGGTACCGCCAGTGCCATTGATCGCGGCGGTGCGCCCGAACTCTGTCACCACCAGCACAGCTGTGTGTTGCCACACTGGCCCCAGACTGTCGCGCAAAGTACGCAGCCCACTGTCTAATGCTTTGAGCCGCTGTGCCAACTGGCCTTGCGCCGCACCTTCGTTAGCATGCGTATCCCAGCCGGTGGTATCAAATACCGCAACACGCGGCCCATCCGGTCGGCGCAAAAAACCAGCGGCAGCTTGCACGGTCTCGGTGTACTGCGCTGCCGCACCTCGCAGCCCGGCGCCGGCCATAGACTGCGCATCAACATCTTCAGCCTGCGCCTGTTTGGCTATTGCATCAGCAGAGAGTGCATCGGCCAGACGTCGCGACAACAAGCCATCACTGGCATACAAGTCACCAATGCGCTGCAGCGTGTCGTCGTCGAGCTGTGCCAGCTTAGAGGGTGACCACGATGCCACAGCCGCCGGCCCGCGCATGAGCAAGGGAATATTGGCGCCGAGGGCAATGCCGGCATCGCGTTGGCGCGGACCAGGCAGCTGCATCAACGCACGATTGAGCCAACCGGTCTGTGCGGCATGCGCGCGCAGATGACCACACTCCAGCACGTCCTGACCATCGAAGTGCGAACGCTCGCGATAAGGCGTGGCCACCGCGTGCAGCACCGTCAGTTGCTGTGCTTGCCAGCTCTCGGCCAAAAAGCTTAGCGAAGGGTGCAGGCCGAACGTGCCATCGAGTGGTAACACGCCGCCGGTCGCACCGGCTGCTGGCAAGGCAATCTGGCGACGCAATGCGGCATACGCTGGATCCCCCACAGGTGGCACCACACTCAAACCGTCGAGGGCACCACGCAGCACCACCATCACCAAGCGCGCATCGCCCTGCCCCACTGCAGCAAACGCCATACGCTGTGGCAGCAGCAAGCCACCAGTGGTGACCGCCGCCGCAGCGGCAGCCTGCTTGAGTAGATCCCGACGAGTTAGCTGTGTCATGAGTGATAGACCTTGGGCTCAGCGCCGCATGAACTCGGGTGAGGAAAACAGCAAGGTCATGCCCTGCACGCCATCTTGCGCGCGAGCGATAGCAGTGCGTGTTGCAGAAGTCAGGTTAGAACCCAAACTTGCATCGGCCAGCGCCAGCGCATCAAAGCGCGATGCTGTGCGCTGCGCCACACCATGCACCAGCTCGATACGTTTGAGCAGTGCCGATGAGCCATCCCACCCTGCACTGACATCGGGCCACCCGGCAGGCGAACCGGGCGCAAACATACGCTGCCCAAGTTGATCGAACGGCGCCAGCGCACGCGCAGTGTCTGCAACCGGCAATGCCAAGGCGCGCCATACCGAATGGATGTAGTCAGCAGGTGTTTTGAATTTGCTCAACTGCGGCTCCCACACTTCGTGACGTGCCAACAGCGCCCGATAGGTAGCAGTTAGATCACCGTCTGCTTTCAGATAAGCCGCAGCAACATGCTGTACCAGCGACGGTGGAGGCTCATCGCCTACAAAGTGGCGCACCAGCTTGGTGGCCAAGTGATGTGCGGTGCGTGGATGCAGCGCCAGATCGCGCAGCGCGCGTTGCCCTTGCTCGATCCCATCTTGTCTATAGGCACGCCCCAACAGTGTCTTGGTGCCCGGCTCATGCAGCGCTTCACGAAAGCGAAAACGCCCGGTTTCTCCGTCTGCAAGCACACCATCGCCACCTTCAACAGACCAACCGGTAATCATCGCTGCAAGCGTGGTGACATCCTGCTGGCTGTAGCCACCGTCCACACCCAAGGTGTGCAACTCCAGAATTTCACGGCCGAGGTTTTCATTGAGACCCGGCACCCGGGCGTTGGCGCGTCGGCGCAGCCTTTGCGCTGCGATGGACTGAGGACCCATCGAGGCGATGTTATCGAGATACACCAGCATGGCCGGATGCTGCTCGACGGCCTGCAACATCTGCGCGAAGTTGCCAAGCACGTGCGGGCGGATGGCCTCGCGCTCCATGGCCCCTGCCAACCCCAGCACCTGCAGCTTGTCTACCGACACCGCAAAGTGGTTGCTCCAGAAGTGCACCAGCCGCTCAATAAAGCTGCGCTCACTGGTGACTGCCAACTGCAGCCTGGCCACACAGTCCGCGACATACAGCGGACGCAGTACCTTGCCCAGATTCAAAGCCGCTGCCACAACATCAGGGGCTGCGCCCGCCTGGCGCGCCTGGCGCTGTTGCCGGCGTGCATCGGCAATCGCTGTGACAATCTGTGCCGAAGATTGCAGATTGGCCGCCGGTTGCTGCACCGGGCCGTGCAACTGCACATCCAGCGCATCGCGCGCCGCGCTGGCCAGCGCCAGCAGCTCGCCGGGTTTGGCACCCAGGCCAAAACGGTTGGCGGCAATGACCGCATCTGTTGCGCTACTCATGACTACAGCAACGTAGCACGCGACACGTCGGTTGACGCCAGACAAGAAAAAGCCCGGAAGCCGCACGAGGCGACTCCGGGCTTGCAGCAGGGCTGCCTTAGGCCGGCATCAGAAGTTGTAGGTCAGTCTGCCGTAGACAAAGCGACCCGAACGACCAAACGGCGAGTAGTTGGAGAACGCTGCTACACCCGTGGTGTTGAGTGCAGCAGGCGTCGGATCCGGATACTCGTCGGCAACGTTGTCGGCACCGATGGCCAACTTCAGACCGCTGAACAACTCGACGCGACCTTCGATGTCGATCAGCGTCTTGGGCGTCAGCACTACGTCGGATGTAGCCACCGTACCGGGCGACAGCACTTCACCATAACGTGTTGCGCGCAGCGTGGCACCCCAACGGTCTTTCTTCCAGTTCACGGCATACGAGAACTTGTCCTTGGGCGTGCCTTGCTCAAACGTGAGCACGTTGCTGCGTGCGAACAGCACCGGCGCAGGAGTCAACACGCTCTGCAACGGAATCGCCGGCAGCGAATCAACAGTGGTGGTGTTGAAGTTGGCCGTCGCGGTCAGGTCAAAGCGACCCGCAGCGTCAGTGTTGAGCGCATAGCTGGCCACCACATCCACACCCTTGGTCGTGGTGTCCACGCCATTGATGAAGAAGCGACCGCCACCGCTACCGATGAAGCCCTGCGACGTGAGGTAGTTGGTGACGTTGGTAGCTGTCAGGTTCTCAGACAGCACGATGCGGTTATCGACGTTGATGCGATAGGCATCGACTGTGATGTTGAGCCCTTCGTACTGAAGTACCGCACCGACCGACAGATTGCGCGACTTCTCAGGAGACAGCGGCAAGGCACCCAGCGACTTGGCCACCGGATCGGTGACCGGGAAGGTGGTCACGTCAAACGGCACGCCATTGATGAAGTTGGTGGAGGTCGTGGCAAAGTACTGCTGCTGCAGCGACGGGGCGCGAAAGCCTGTCGATCCAGAAGCACGCAGCGCAAAGCCCTTCACAAAGTCATAGCGTGCAGCGATCTTGCCGGAGGTGTTGCTGCCGAAGTCCGAGTAGCGCTCAGCACGCACCGCTGCAGAGGCCAGCAGGCTGTCGGTGATGTTGGCTTCGACATCCAAGTAAGCGCCAAGCGAGTGGCGGCTATAGGAGCCGGCATTGGCCGGACGAAAGCCCGGGAACACCTGTGCACCAGAAGCCGTGGCGCAACCACCGGCGGCCGTCTGGGCGGTGGTGGGCGCCGTGCAACCGGCCGCACCCACTGCCAACAGCACGCCACCGTTACGCCATGAATCGGCTTCACCGGCAGTAATCGAATAGCCCTCTGCACGTCCTTCGATGCCCGCCGCCACGTTCACAGGCGAGGCCAATCCCGAGACCGCGTACCCATGTACGCCACCGAGGTTGAACACCGCCTGCTCATAGTCAAAGCCACCGGCATCAAACTCTTTCTTGCTGCTCGGGCCGATAGAGCGATTGAGCGTGTCGAGGATGGTGTACATCATCTTGTTGCGACCGGTGCTCAGCGACGCATCCATGTCCCAACCGGCCCAATTCCAGCGCGCACCACCGGTCACTGCCATGTCGGTCACAGTGGGGGCGATCTTGGGCAGGAAGCCATCAGGATAAATCTGGATAACGTTGCGCGGATCACTGGCCCAACGGAAGTTGCCCGCAGAAACCGCATCGCGCTTCTGGTAGCTGGCCCAGCCATACCACTCAACGCCATTAGCCAGCGTAGCGCCGGCATTGGCAAACAGCGTTGCCTGCGTCATGTCGGGCTCGCCGTACCATGCGTCATAGCGATTGATGGTGACTTCGCGCGGATCAAACGCAGTGCCGATCTTCGGATACAGCGAACGCGGATCCCAACCACCACGCTCGGTATGCTTCTGGTCCTTGTACTCGCCCGAGACGGTCAAAAAGCCATTCTCGCCCAGTGCAAAGCCCTTCCAGCCCGACACGGTGACGGTCTGACCATCGCGACGGTCGCGTGTCTGCTCAGCCGGGGCCGACCAAGTTGCGCCCGTCGGCGTAGCCGGCGTAGGCGTAGTGTAAGAAGTGTCGCGCCAGCCATAGCTGGTGCCCAGCTCACCGCCGCTGCGCGAATCACGCAGGCGAAGGTTGATCACGCCCGCGATGGCATCAGAACCATATTGCGCAGACGCGCCGTCACGCAGCACTTCGATGGAGCGCAAGGCGCCACCGGGAATGGTGTTGAGATCGACGGCCGAGGAACCACGACCCACGGTGCCGTTGATGTTGACCAATGCAGCAGAGTGGCGGCGCTTGCCGTTGACCAGCACCAAAGTCTGGTCGGGCGCCAAGCCGCGCAGCGTGGCGGGGCGCACGGTGTCGGAGCCGTCGGTCAGGCCCGGACGGGGAAAGTTGTAAGAAGGCAGCGCGACAGACAGCGCCTGGCTGACCTCGCTAACACCCAGATTGGTCAGGGTCTCGGCCGACACCACATCGACGGGCACCGCGGTATCGAGGGCAGAGCGATTGGCCACGCGGGTACCGGTGACCACGACTTCACGGATTGCATCAGGGGCATCGGCAGCCATCGCATAAGGCGCTATTGCCTGAGCCACAGCAGCTGCGACGAACGCAGCGACAATGTTGTTGCGCATGAACGACTCCAGAATATTTGAACGGACCGTATCGGCCTGACCGCAAATTACCCTAGAAATCGTTAGAAACTCAATAGTGTGACAAATATTACAATCAGCTCCGTCAACCCACCCAGCGCCTTGCGTTGCGGAAAAGCGACATCCAACCGCTAAACTCGCCCGCGCTACCCGGTGCGCTCCAGCTGTTCTGCACCAAGCGGAACGCCCGCTCGGGATGCGGCATAGCAGCCAGCACGCGACCGTCAGTGCTAGTCACTGCGGCAATGCCCTGCGGCGAACCATTGGGATTGGCCGGATAGGCGCTGGCCACCGTCCCATGGCTGTCTACATAGCGAAAGCCCACCTGCCCTGCCGCGGCCAACTGCTGCAGCTGCCCGTCGGTGGCAAATTCGGCGCGACCCTCGCCATGCGATACCACCACGGGCAGGCGTGAGCCGGCCATGCCTGCCAACAGGATGGAGGGTGAATCGAGGATCTCGACCAAACTCAGCCGCGCCTCAAACTGTTCGCTGCGGTTACGCACGAAGCGCGGCCAATGCTCGGTACCGGGGATGAGCGAACGCAGCGCCGCCAACATCTGACAGCCGTTGCACACACCCAGCGTAAAACTATCGGCCCGCTCAAAGAACTGGGTGAACTGCGCGCGCGCACCCGGGTGGAACAGGATGGACTTGGCCCAGCCCTCGCCTGCCCCCAGCACATCGCCATACGAGAAGCCGCCGCAAGCGACCAGCCCCTTGAACTCGTCAAGGTTGCGCGCGCCACCGAGGATGTCGCTCATGTGCACATCGTGGGTTTCAAAGCCGGCGCGATCCAGCACAGCAGCCATCTCCACCTGACTGTTCACGCCTTGCTCGCGCAACACTGCCACGCGCGGACGAGCGCCGGTGTTGATGTAAGGCGCGGCCACATCGTGCTGCGGATCAAAACTCAGCGCCACCGACAGACCGCGATCGCTCACATCCAGCTGCGCGTCAAACTCCTCGCGGGCGCATTGCGGGTCGTCGCGCAGGCTGCGCATACGGAACGATGTTTCGCTCCAGGCACGACGCAACTCGACCCAGTCGAAGGTCAGCGCCTGATTCTCGCCCCGCAAGCGCACTTGCAATTGGTCGATGGGTGCACCGATGTCGGTCAGTGCAGTACCGAGACCGTGTGCAGCAAACAGCGCTTGTACCGCGGCAACATCAGCAGCGCGCACCTGCAGCACTGCACCCAGCTCTTCACTGAACAGCTGCGCCAACAGCGACGCATCGTCTGCCAAGTGAATATCCAGACCGCAGTGGCCAGCAAAGGCCATCTCGATGAGCGTGGCGGCCAGACCGCCGTCGGAGCGATCGTGATAGGCCAATAGCAACTCTGCAGCGCGCGCCGCACGCAGCGCCGCAGCAAAATTCAACAGCAGCTTAGGGTCGTCCAGGTCTGGTGGCACATCACCCAACTGCCCATACACCTGGGCCAGGATGGAACCGCCGAGGCGATTGCGCCCGCCGCCCAAGTCCACGCTCAGCAGCCGCGTGGCACCGCAATCAGTGCGCAATTGCGGCGTGAGCGTACGACGCACATCGGCCAGCGGTGCAAATGCAGACACGATGAGCGATACCGGTGACACCACACTGCGCGCGCCAGTGCTGTCTTGCCAGGCAGTGCGCATCGACAGCGAATCCTTGCCCACGGGGATGGCTATGCCCAAGGCCGGGCACAGTTGCTCACCCACTGCATGCACAGCTTCATAGAGCGCCGCGTCTTCGCCCGGCTCACCGCAAGCTGCCATCCAATTAGCCGACAAGCGGATATCGCTCATGCGTGCCACATCAGCTGCCAACAGATTGGTCACGGACTCGGCTACAGCCATTCGTGCGGCTGCGGCAGAATTGAGCAGCGCTAACGGCGTGCGCTCGCCCATGGCCATCGCTTCACCGGTGTAGTGGTGATAGTCGCTGACTGTCACCGCCACATCGCTGACAGGCACCTGCCAAGGGCCTACAAACTGATCACGGCTGCACATGCCACCCACGGTGCGATCGCCGATGGTGATGAGGAAGGTCTTGTCAGCCACTGCCGGATGCGACAGCACACGCAGCACAGCCTCGCGCACCGCCACATCCTGCAACTGCAGCGGCTGCAGTGCTGGCGCAACGCGGCGCACATCGCGATGCATACGCGGCAGCTTACCCAGCAGCACATCGATGGGAATATCCACCGGGTTGGTATCAAACTGACGGTCGTGTACCACCAAGCGGCCATCGCCGGTCAGCTCGCCTACCACCGCATACACGCACCGCTCGCGCTTGGCGATCGCTTCAAACGCTGCAAGCCCACCACGCGAAACCACCAGCACATAGCGCTCTTGCGCCTCGTTGCACCAGATCTCCATGGGCGAGAGGCCCGGCTCATCGTTGGGCACCGAACGCAGATCAATGCGCGCACCTCGATTGCTGTGCGACACCGCTTCGGGGATGGCGTTGGAAAGTCCACCGGCACCCACGTCATGAATCAGATGGATGGGATTGGCCTCACCCAAGGCCCAGCAGCGATCGATCACTTCTTGCGCGCGACGCTGCATCTCGGGGTTGCCGCGCTGCACCGACGCAAAATCCAGATCGGCACTGGAGGCACCGCTGTCCATCGACGACGCTGCGCCACCGCCCAAGCCGATGAGCATGGCCGGACCACCCAGCAACACCACATGGCCGCCGACCGGGCACTCGTCCTTCTCAACGTGCGGACGACGGATGTTGCCCAAGCCACCGGCGATCATGATGGGCTTGTGATACCCGCGCACGCGCGCGCTGCCTGCACCCTCGGCCTGCTCAAAGCTGCGGAAGTAGCCTGCCAGACTGGGACGGCCGAACTCGTTGTTGAAGGCCGCTGCACCCAGCGGCCCTTCGATCATGATGTCCAGCGCACTGACGATGCGATCGGGCTTGCCGAAGTCGGTTTCCCACGGCTGTACGAAACCCGGTATGCGCAGGTTGGACACCGAGAACCCTACCAACCCCGCCTTGGGCTTGGCACCGGTGCCGGTGGCGCCCTCATCACGGATCTCACCACCCGAGCCAGTGGCGGCACCGGCAAATGGCGAGATGGCCGTCGGGTGATTATGGGTTTCGACTTTCATGAGGATGTCGACGTGTTCGTCGACACCGCCATAGACACCGGTCTGCGGATCCGGGAACCAGCGCGTGGCTACATTGCCTTCAATGACCGATGCGTTATCGCGATAAGCAGACAACACACCCTCGGGCGACACAGCATGCGTGTTGCGGATCATGGCAAACATCGACTTGGGCTGCGGCTTACCGTCGATAGTGAAATCCGCATTGAAGATCTTGTGGCGGCAGTGCTCCGAGTTGGCCTGCGCGAACATCATCAACTCAACATCGGTGGGGTCGCGGCCCAGCGTGGCAAAACTGTTGGCCAAGTACTGCACTTCATCAGCGTTGAGTGCCAAGCCCAGCTCGGTGTTGGCGCGCGCCAGTGCCGCCGGTTCACGTGACACGCTGCGCAAGGCACGCGGGGCTTCGTGGGCAAACAAGCGCGCAGCCTCGGCAGCGTGCAACTGCACCACTTCGGTCATGCGATCGTGCAGCGCAGCGCCAAGCACACGCAGCTGCTGATCTGTCAGGGTGACCGTGCTCTGCACGGTGTAGTCGATACCGCGCTCAATGCGATTGACCTGCGACAAGCCGCAGACCTGCGCAATCTCTGTGGCCTTAGTCGACCAGGGCGACGTCGTGCCCGGGCGCGGTACTACCCGCAACAACTGTCCACTGGCGGCACTGCTGCCGTCTTGACGTGGCCCGTAAGTGAGCAAGGCACCCAGCACCTGCTGCTGTGCGCCAGTCAGCGGCGCAGCCAGATCGACCAAATGGGTGTACTGCGCCTGTAGCGACTGCACCTGCGGGATCAGCGCCTGCAGGCGCTGCAACAACTGCCCCAGACGAAAGGCCGAACATGCCGACCCACCACCCATCACCGCCAACTCAGCCGAGCTCAAGGCGTACGACCCGGGTCGTTGGACGAGTGAGGAAACACAGTCGACGGAAAGGGAGTGACATTGCTGCCTTCGTATTCAGAGATTTTGCTTGGACCGCGCTTGCTGACTTCGTCGATGCGTAGCACCGAATGCAAGGGCAGATAGCTGCGCTTGACGCCCTCGAACTCACTTTTGATGCGCTCTTCGGCCGGATCGAGCAGCACACCGGCGCGCTCGCCGAACACCAGCTCGTCGATCTCGACAAAGCCTAGTAATCCACCATGGGAAATCTTGCGGGCATAGATTTCGTAAACCTTGCCCTGATTCACGAAAAGCACTTTGAAGATGTGTTGGGATGACATGGCGTTAGCAGCGCTCAGTCCCTTGTGGGACGGGCGGACATTATAGGCGCTAACCGCCTACAGGATCAGTCAGCAATGTCCTTGACACTGCACGTCATCAGTCATCAGCGCCCTTCATTGGGCGACCAGGCCAAATTCGTCTTCAACCCGGGCCCCAGTGGCACGGCCAATATCGGCCGTCTGGATGACAACGAATGGTCCCTGCCGGATCCGCAACGGCTGATTTCCGGGCATCACGCCCGCATTCACGTGCGCGAAGGCCGCTATTTCATTGAGGACACCAGCACCAACGGCATATTTGCCGACCGCGGTGCCCGCCAGATCCCGCGCAGCACCCTGCATCCGCTGCGCGACGGCGAGGTGCTGCAATTGGGCGATTACCACCTGCGGGTGCGTATCGACGAGGTGTTCCTGCCGCAGCAGTTGCACGACTGGGCCGAGCAGCTGCAACAACTCTCTGGCACCGGCAATTTCCCCGTCTCACAGCTGGCCATGCTGAACTTCCTGCCGGGCGACGATGAGCTGACACCGGCTTTACTGCTGGACGATATGCTGGATCGTGGCGCTGGCCTTGGGGCCAACCAAACACAGCCCCAGGCAACCGATCCGCCGCTGGAGCCGCGCACAGCCCTGCAGGATTTTTGCACTGGCGCAGGCTTGGACATCGACCAGCTCCCCCCGGCAGCGGACAACCGGCTGATGATGTTGGCCGGACAGATGTTGCGGGAGGCCCTGCTGGGAATGACCCAGTTACAGCGTCTGCAGCAGCAAGCTGCCAGCAGTGGCAGGTACCGCAGCCTTCCGGCTACGCCTGCAGACCCTCAATCTGCCGCCATCGAGCTGGTCGTCACCGAAAAGCTGCTCACGCTGCTCAATGGCCACGAGCGCAGCGAACTCGATGCGGTACGCCGTGTCCGCGATGCTTTTGCGTCGCTACGGACCCATCAACAGGCATTGCAGGCCCGCAGCAACGCTCTGATCTAGGGCCAGTACGCCGGCGCTGCGTGTAGCATCCGCAAGCCATGAGCCCGATAGACAGTTTCCTCGAGCTACTGCTCGCACCGGTTGGTGCACGTGTATTCAATCCTTGGACGCAGGTGGACGTCGGAACCGACGTGCACGACAACGCGGCTGCAGAGCGTCTGCAACGGCTGCGCGCCCATCTGAACGTCAAAGCCAAGTTAATACTGGTTGGTGAAGCGCCGGGCTATCAGGGCTGTCATGTCAGCGGCATTGCCTTTACCAGCGAACGACTGCTGTTAGCAGGATCCATCCCACGCGTCGAGGTATGGCAACGGCTCTCAACGCGCACGTTGCCGTGGAGCGAACCCTCGGCCACCACCGTGTGGGGCACGCTGCACGAGCTAGCCATTGCTGAACACACTCTGCTGTGGAATGCCTTTCCTTGGCATCCACACAACGAAGGCCAATTGCAGACCAACCGCACACCTACACCCGCAGAACGTCGCTTGGGCGTGCCCGTGCTGCAGGCTCTACTGCGCGCCCAACCCAAGGCGCGTGTGCTGGCAGTAGGACGTACCGCGGCAGCGTCGTTACAAGAGATGGGGCTGGAAGTGCCCACGCTGCGTCACCCATCGATGGGCGGTGCAGCGCAATTTAGAGCGCAGTTGCGCGAGACCGTAAAATGACCGACACCGCTGCCCGCTCTGTTCTTGTCGTAACCGCAGAGACCATAGAAGCACTGCAGGCCGCTGCAGCTCGCGGCCTGTCTGCCACCGAGTGTTCGCTCGATCTGCGTCGCAGCCGTGAGGTGGTGGATATCGACCTTGCTGGCTTCACGCTCGATGGAGTGCATCGACCTTGGCCCGAGCCCTGCAAGCCACGCACCATCTATTGGTGGGATGGCACGCAGTTTCAACAGGCGTCGCGGTACAACGGTGCACTGATCAAATTAGTGCCTACCGATTGGGGCCCGCCCACCTTCGAGATCGACGGCATCAAGATGCTGCCCACCGCCAAGGTGTCGCCCTGGGACGATGCCAAACGCAAGGTGTCGCTGGTGCATCCGCGCGGTGCGCGCATTCTCGATTGCTGCGGTGGTCTAGGCTATTTTGCCGCTGCAGCACTGGCGGCCGGCGCCGCGAATATTCAATCGTTTGAAAAAAACGAAGATGTGCTGTGGCTGCGCACGGTCAATCCGTGGTCGCCCAAAGCAGACCCTACGCTCAAGATCTATCACAACGATATCTCTGAAGTGATCGGCGAGCTGCCCATCGAAAGCTTTGATGCGGTACTGCATGACCCGCCGCGCTTTGGCATTGCCGGCGAGCTGTACTCACAGTTGTTCTATGACCAGCTGGCGCGAGTACTGCGACCAGGCGGCTGGCTGTTTCATTACACAGGCACGCCCAACAAGCTGACCAGTGGACGCAATGTGCCTGCAGAGGTCTCACGGCGCCTTGCAAAAGCCGGCTTCAACACACGCCTTGACGGCGATGGCGTGTTGGCCCGTCGCCGCTAGCCTGCCCAGCGCGAATCGATTGCGGCCATCGGCCGTGCCACTATCCTCTCTACCTATCCACGCACGAGCACACACCATGAGCCAGATCGTCCGCTTTCATTCTCTGGGTGGCCCCGAAGTACTGCAATTGGACGAGCTGGATGTCGGCGCGCCGGGCAGCGGTGAGCTGCGCGTACGTATCGAAGCCATCGGCCTGAATCGATCCGAAGCGATGTTCCGTCGCGGTGGCTATATGCAGCCGCCCAAGCTGCCGTCGCTGATCGGCTATGAAGCAGCCGGCATCGTCGAGGCCGTGGGTGCCGATGTGCAGAGTATCGCCGAAGGCGATCGCGTCAGTATCCTGCCCACCTTTCGCATGGGTGAATACGGTGTCTATGGCGAGCACGCCATCGTACCGGCACGCAGTGTGTTGCCCGTGCCCGCGGGCCTGTCATCTGTCGAAGCAGCCTCGGTGTGGATGCAATACTTGACCGCCTTTGGCATCGTCGAGGCCGGCAAAGCCCGCATCGGCGACTATGTATTGATCACTGCCGCATCCAGCAGCGTGGGCATCGCCGCACTGCAGATCGCCAATTGGATCGGTGCAGAGCCCATCGCCCTCACCCGTCACAGCACCAAGGCCGAGGCGCTCAAAGCGCTGGGCGCGCGCCATGTAATTGCCAGCACTGAATGCGATGTGCCGGTAGAGGTGATGCGCATCACCGGCGGCAAGGGTGCGCGCGTGGTGTTTGATCCGGTCGGTGGTCCGTATGTCGAGACGCTAGCCAACTGCATGAGTGAATCCGGCGTCATGCTGATTTATGGCAGCCTCAGCGGCCAACCCACGCCCTATCCGCATTGGCCTGCGGCGCTCAAGAGCCTGAGCCTGCGCGGTTGGGTGTTCTCGTATATCGCAAGCAACCCTGCCCGCTATGAACGCTACCGCGAACTGGTGGTGCGTGGCTTAGCCAGTGGCCATCTCAAGCCGGTCATCGCCCGCACCTTCCCGCTGCATCAAATAGTTGACGCGCATCGCTACCTAGAGAGCAATCAGCAGATCGGCAAGGTTGTTGTCACGGTTTAATGCGGTATGTGCGGTCGCTATGTCAGCCAGGTTAATGCCGCCATAGAGGCCGAGTTTCGCGTCATCCGCAGCTGGTCACGCCAGCTGCACAGCTTCAACATCGCACCCACTGCCCAGGTGCCTGCTGTCGTGCATCACCAAGGCAAGCGTGTGGGCACCTTCCTGCGTTGGGGGCTGGTGCCGGCGTTTGCGCAGGGCGTTCCAGGCACCTATGCCACGCACAACGCACGCATAGAGACCGTGCGTACCGCACCGGCCTTTCGTACGGCCTGGCAGCGCGGCCAACGCTGCTTGGTCATCGCGCAGGGCTTTTATGAATGGCAGGTGGTCGAGGGTGGCAAGCAACCCTGGTACATCGCCTGTGCCGATCAACCCACCTTTGCCTTTGCCGGCCTGTGGGACCAGTCGCGCGCTGCCGACGGCGAACCGCTGCTCTCGTGCACGGTGCTGACACTGCCGGCCTCGCCGTTGATGGCCGGTATCCACAACACCAAACAGCGCGAACCGGCCATCTTGCGCCGTGAAGACCACGAGGCCTGGCTCACAGGCACCGCCGACGAGGCCTGGGCCTGCCTGCGCAGCTACCCGGACGAGCTGCGCTCGGCCTGGCCCGTCTCCAGACGGGTAAACGTGGCCAGCAACGACGACTTGGCCCTGATAGACCCGCTGGCACAGCCTGCAGGCTAACGCCCTAACCGTTTGCCGAATTGACCAGCCGGTGAGGCTTCCGACAGACTGCCCCATCGCCATTTGTTGAGGTCTCAATGAACAAGCTTTCCATCATCCTGGCTGGCAGTCTGCTGGCCGGCAGTGCCCTGGCTGCGCCACTGCAGTCGGGTATCGACTTGCAATACGTCGACAGTAGCGTGCGTGCGCAGGACGATTTCTATCGTCACGTGAATGGCCGCTGGCTCGACATCACGCAAATCCCTGCCGATCGCAGCCGCTATGGCTCGTTTGACAAGCTCAACGATGACACGCAGGAACAACTGCGCGCGCTGGTCGAGACGCTGGCCAAGAGCCGCATGGCACGCAGCGCCGAAGAGCAAAAGATCGTCGACCTGTACAGCAGCTTCATGGACGAGGCCGCTATCGAGGCCACAGGCGTTGCGCCGCTGCAGTTGCCGCTGGGTCGCATCAATGCGATGAAAGACAAGAGTGAGTACTACACGCTGGCCGGTCACTACAACCGCGTGGGTGTGTCCACACTGCTGCGCGGCGACGTGCATCAGGACGCCAAGGACTCTTCAAAGTATGTGCTGGACTTGGGCCAAAGCGGCCTTGGTCTGCCCGATCGCGACTACTACCTGCAAGACGAGCCCCGCTTCAAAACCATCCGCGAACAGTACTTGGCGCACATCACCAAGTTGATGACGTTGGGCGGCGTACCCGATGCCCAAGCGCAGGCCAAGCTGGTACTGGACTTCGAGACTGCAGTGGCACGCATTCAGTGGTCACGCGTCGAGAACCGTGATCCGGTCAAGACCTACAACGTGGTGGCTGTTGCCGACTTGGCCAAGCTGGCACCGGGCTTTGGCTGGCAGGCCTATCTCACCGAGCTGGGCGCCGCGACCAAGGTCAAGAGCGTCATCATCAGTCAGCCGACCTACTTCACGGCGCTGGACACGCTGCTGCAGCAAACACCGCTGACCACGCTGCAGGCGTATCAGCGCTGGAAGGTCTGCACCACCTTTGCACCGCTGCTCAATAAGGCCATGGTAGACGAGCGCTTTGCGTTTGCCGGCAAGACGCTGCGTGGCACCGAGGAAAACCAGCCGCGCTGGAAGCGTGGTATCAGCCTGGTCAACGGCGTCATGGGCGAAGCACTGGGCAAGCTGTATGTGGCCAAGCATTTCCCGCCTGCCTCCAAGCAGCGCATGGACGCACTGGTCAAGAACCTGATCAGCGCCTATCGCAGCAGCATCGACACGCTGGAGTGGATGGGACCGGACACACGCAAGCGTGCCCAGGCCAAGCTGTCGAGTTTCAGCGTCAAGATCGGCTACCCCAGTAGCTGGCGCGACTACAGCAAGCTGAAGATCACCCCGGGCAACATCACGCTCACCGCCGTCACGGCCAATGAGTTTGATTTCCAGCGCAACCTGGACAAGCTGGGCAAGCCGATCAATCGCAACGAGTGGGAAATGAGCCCGCAAACGGTCAATGCCTACTACAACCCGGAACAGAACGTCATCGTGTTCCCAGCCGCCATTCTGCAACCACCGTTCTTTAATGCAGCAGCAGATGATGCGGTTAACTACGGCGGCATCGGCGCAGTCATCGGCCACGAGATCAGCCACGGCTTTGACGACCAAGGCAGCCAGTACGACGGCAATGGCAACCTGGTGGGTGTGCCCGGCTGGTTCACGGCGCAGGATTTGGAGCGGTTTCAGTCACGCACCAAAGCGCTGGTAGAGCAGTACAGCGCGGTCGAAGCAGTGCCTGGCTTGCACATCAACGGCGAGCTGACACTGGGCGAGAACATCGCCGACAACTCGGGCCTGGCCATTGCGTATAAGGCGTGGCAGCTGTCGCTCAAGGGCAAGCCCGCACCATTGATCGACAACATCAGCGGCGCGCAGCGCTTCTATTACGGCTGGGCGCAGGTGTGGCGCACCAAGACGCGCGAGGCCGAGCTGGTCGTGCAGGTCAAGTCTGACCCGCACTCGCCGGGACAAACTCGCGGTAGTTTGCCGCCGACCAATCTGGCTTCGTTCTTCGAGGCCTTCAATATCAAGCCCGGTGACAAAATGTATCGGGCGCCGGCGGATCGCGTCACCTTGTGGTGACACGCTACGTCCCGCTTTGGCCGGCATTAACTGGCAGCAGATCGTCCTTCGACTCTGCTGCCGGTAGAGTTTCTTACTATCACACCCCGGCCGCGGCGGACGCCACGCCGGGTCTGCCACCACTGGTGTTGATCCACAGCGTCAATGCGGCCGCCTCGGCCGCAGAGATGCGACCGCTCTATGAGCACTACGCTGGCAAACGCGATGTCTACGCATTGGACTTGCCGGGCTTTGGCTTCAGCGAGCGCTCGGATCGCCTCTATAGTCCGCGCTTAATGACCGATGCGGTGCACGCGCTGGTGACACTGGTGCGCCAGCGTCATAGCGGCGCAGCGGTTGATGCGCTGGCCTTATCGTTGGGCTGCGAGTTTCTGGCACGTGCCGCACAGGAACAACCGGCCGATTACCGCACGCTGTGTCTGGTCAGCCCCACAGGCATGCGTGGCACCAAACCACGCGTCGGTGCAGCGGGCACTGTCATCGGCTCACCGCGCATTCATCGCGCCATAGTGTGGCGCGGTCTGGGTGCTTGGCTATTCGAGCAACTGACACGCCCTGCGGTTATCGCCTACTTCCTGCGCCGCACTTGGGGTTCGCGCAATATCGACCCGGTGCTGTTGGACTATGACTGTGCCAGTGCGCGGCAGCCCGGCGCAGAGCACGCGCCACTGCGCTTCTTGACGGCAATGTTGTTCAGTGCCGACGCAATAACCGTATATGACAGCCTGACGATGCCGGTGTGCATGATGCATGGCGTGCGCGGTGACTTTACCGACTATCGTCAGGCGCAGCGTTATGCACAGGCGCCCAATTGGTCTGTCACCGTCATGCAAACCGGCGCGCTACCTTACTTTGAGGAGCCGCGCGCTTTTGTGGATCTGCACGAGCGGTTTCTGGCTTCAGTCTGAAGCAGGCGTCCAGCGGCCGGTCTCAAACCACAACTCGCGTTCCGGCCAACGCAGTGCAGCCAGATGCGTGTTGAAGTGCGCAGCGCCATCGTTGCGCTCGAGAAACCGCGCACCAATCGAGAAGTCGTTGCAGAACACATTGCCACGCGCCCCAAACCACTGCTGCGGCTGCATGGGCTCAAACACCGCAGGCATGCGCGGCGCGCCACTGGGCCAACTGGCCGGTGCCAGCTTGCGCCAATAGTGGCCAAAGACTACCGGTGTGTCGTCGTGATAGGCATTCCACCAACGACTGCGCGCCGTCATGCGCCAACGCTCCATCACATACACAGGTGCTGTGGCCAGACAATCGGGCCCATAGGTAAGCGTTCGCAGCGGATGATCCAGGTTGCGACGCAGCGCAGCCTGCGCCATGGCCTGTAACAGCGGCGGCGGTGAACCCGGGCCGGCCAGCTGCTGGGCATACTGCTGCTTCTCTGCAGACTCTGCGGCCAATAGGCCCTCATGCTGCAGCGCAGCTTCTATGTCCTGCTCAATGTCGTGATACAGCTGCGCCAGCGGCCTTGTTTCGTGTCGCAAGCGATCAATGGCAGGTTGATGCCACGCGGCATGCACCAGTCGCAAATCAGCGCGCTCTAATGCCACCGGCAAACCTGCGACAAATTCGCGCCAGATCGGCTTAAGCGCTTCGGGCGCAGGCTTGCTGTGGGCAAATTTGCCGCCGGGCTGCGTCTCGGGATGCGTTGGGTCCGCGTACCAGCGACAGCCTTCCTTAGACTCCTGCAGCAGCAACATCAATTCGTGATTACCGAGCAGACACTGCGCAAAACCCTGCTCGACCGCCTCGCGCACCCATTCAATAACAGCAGGGCTGTCGGGCCCGCGATCGACTAGATCCCCAATAAATACCAATCGACGACCCTGAGGATGCGCCCCACGTTCGCTGTATCCAAGCTGGCCCAGCAGCTCACGCAGCACAGCAACTTCGCCATGAACGTCGCCGATAATGTCGATGGGGCCCTCGAAGCAGGGCGCAATATATGTATGCTCAATCATATGCCCACGTTACCAAAAAAGCCGACTGCCCAAAGGCCGGTAACCGTTGGTTTGACCGAAGCCGAGGCTGCACGGCGTCTGGCACAACAAGGCCCCAACGAGCTTGCGGTAGACCAGGGTCGCAGCCTTGCAGACATCGCCATCGATGTCCTGAGCGAACCCATGTTCATGTTGCTGGTCGCTGCAGGCATCCTGTACCTGCTGCTCGGTGAGACAGCCGATGCATTGATGTTGATGGGCTGTGTGCTGCTCGTGATGGTCATCACCATAGTGCAAGAGCGCCGCACCGAACGTGCATTGGATACTCTGCGCACTCTGGCAAGCCCACGCGCCTTGGTCCTGCGCGATGGCGTGCAACGACGTATCGACAGTCGCGAACTGGTGCAGGGAGACTGGGTCATCCTCGCCGAAGGCGATCGCATCCCGGCAGACGCACTACTGCGTGAGTCGCTGCATCTGGCCACTGACGAGTCGCTGCTTACCGGTGAATCCGCAGCAGTTAGCAAAACCGCCAGTGTCGATGCACGGTCGCTAGACCGGCCCGGTGGCGAGGATCTTCCTTCGCTGTTCGCAGGCACGCTGGTCACCAGCGGACACGGACTTTGCGAAGTATTAGCCACAGGTCCACGCACCGAGTTTGGAAAAATCGGTAGCGCGCTGCAAAGCATCCAACGGGTCGCGTCACCGCTTCAGCAAGAGACAAACGCAGTCGTGCGCAAGCTGGCCATCGCCGGGCTGGGCGCGTGCGTCATCGTGGTGCTTGTCTATGCGCTGACACGTGGCAACAACGCTTTGGCTTGGAAGCAAGGACTGCTGGCTGGCATCTCCATGGCCATGTCGCTGCTGCCCGAAGAGTTTCCAGTCGTCTTGACTATTTTTATGGCGCTCGGTGCTTGGCGCATTTCACGCCATGGTGTGCTGACCCGGCGTATGCCAGCTATCGAAACCTTGGGTTCAGCAACTGTTTTGTGTGTGGACAAAACCGGCACGCTCACGCGCAATCACATGACCTTGACTGCACTGGTCGATGCAAGCGGCGCTGTAGTGAATTTGCATGCGCCTGACCGCGCATTGGACGACGCGGCTACGCAACTGCTATCGGCAGGCCTACTGGCCAGCCGGCAGCAGGCCTTTGACCCAATGGACAGAGCGCTACACGAAGCAGCTGCTGCGAATGGGTTGCCAAACGTAAGCCCCGAATGGGTGCTGAAACGCGAGTACCCGCTGTCTGCACAGTTACTGGCTGTAACTCAGGCGTGGCAAGTCGGCGCAGAAGACACGCTGCGCGTCTACGCCAAAGGTGCACCAGAGACCATCGCCAGATTGTGCGGCCTGGATACAGCTGCGCATGCCCAAGTCAGTGCACAGGTCGACGCCTTGGCTCAACAGGGCCTGCGTGTGTTGGCAGCGGCGACAGCAGCAGTGCATGGACCCTTGCCCGAATCACCCGCCGCCATGTCGTTGCAGTGGATGGGGCTGTTGGCTTTTGCTGATCCTCTGCGACCGGAAGTGCCGGCAGCAGTCGATGCCTGCCGCAGTGCCGGCATCCGCGTCGTGATGATCACCGGCGACTATCCCGCCACCGCCCTGAACATTGCGGCCGCAGCAGGTATTGGAACCACAGCCGGGGTTCTCACCGGTGACGATTTGCGCAGCATGGATGATCAGCAATTGGCTGTGCGCAGTGCAGGCGTCAACGTTTATGCGCGCGTTACGCCGGATCAAAAGCTGCGTCTGGTGCTGGCACTCAAGGCGCAAGGCGAAATCGTCGCCATGACCGGTGATGGCTTGAACGACGCCCCGGCACTTAAAGCCGCGCACATCGGCATCGCCATGGGCGGTCGCGGTACCGACGTCGCACGCGAATCCGCATCGCTGATCCTCATGGATGACAGCTTCGCGGCGATCGTCGAGGCCGTGCGCTTAGGCCGGCGTATCTACGGCAATATCCGCAAGGCCTCCACCTTCATCATGGCCGTGCATGTCCCTATCGCCGGGTTGTCGATGATCCCGGTGCTGACCGGTCATTGGCCCCTGCTACTGCTGCCGGTGCACGTGGCGTTGCTGGAACTGATCATCGACCCCGCCTGCACACTCATCTTTGAGGCAGAAGAAGCCAACGCGGACGTCATGAAGCGCCCGCCGCGCCCGGTCGGCGAACGGCTGTTCTCAGCAACGGCAGTTAGCGTCGCAGTATTGCAGGGGCTGTGTGTGCTGGCGGTTTGCATAGGCGCCTTCGCTCTGCTGCAGACTCGTCACGAGACAGACTCAGCCCGTGCCGTCACCTACGCCACACGACTTTTCGCCTTTGCACCGGTGCACACATCAGATCTGCTGTGGGCCTTGGCCTGCGGTGTACTGAGCTTAATCTGGTTCGATATGGTCAAGCGCACTGCGCTATGGCGCAGTTTTATCAGTGGAAGCACGGATACCCACCGCCGTTAAGCCAACGGATAGTCGGGTCCTATGCACCCCTACCCACACCACTACACCGCCTCTGCCACTGGGCAGCCCGATGGTTTGATTACGGCAGCCACCGAAGGCGTTGCACTGCACGGTGGAGGGAACACTGGAGCGCGTCGAGGGTGGGTCGCAATTCACGCGCTATCTCACGCGCGCAGTCTTGAGTCTGCCCGCCGGGTCAGACGAAAATCGCGCCACCATACTGCTAGAGAAAGCCGAGCACTCTTGCCTGATTGCCAACTCTGTTAAGGGTCTGCGCGAACTTCACGTTGCGTTCAAAGCAGCCAGCTAGACCGCAAACCGCTTATCGGCAGTTAGGCATTTAGGCAACTGCCGACGGCAGACTCTAGAAACCCAGCGTCCACCGGTTTGTTTGCCAATATTTCCTCGCGCGTCAGCCCCAGCAACTCGTGCGGGAACACCAACCAATGCTCGGTGGCTTGCACGTAATAGTCAGGCACGCGCGTGGTGGTGTTGCGCGCCGGCTTGTAATAAGCCGTAGCCACGCGCACCTGTTCGGGGTAGTTGCGTTTGCAGCGCTGCTGCAGCGTGGTAATCACCGCATCGATGCTGCGACCTGAATCAAACACATCGTCCACCAGCAGCAACCGGTCCGCGCTGGTCAGTCGTGACACCAGATAGTCGATGGCATGCACCCGCACGACCGGCGCTTGCTGGTCGATCCCCGTATAGGACGAGGTGCGAATAGCAATGTGATCGGTGGTGATGCCGTGGTATTCGAGCACCTCTTGCACGCTGATGCCGATGGGTGCGCCGCCACGCCAAATGGCCACCAGCACTGTGGGCGCAAAGCCGCTGTCGACCACCTGCCGGCCCAGCATCAGCGAGTCGCGCAGCAGCGACTCGGCGGTGATGAACAGCTTTTGCATCGTACTGACGTGCCGCTTTTGCGGTGCTGACAGCGGCTACTTGGTCATCACGCTGTTATAGGCTCCACCAGAGCCACCCGGGCCGCTGGGTGTACCGGGAACCTGCTGCAAGCGCTCGACCAAGTCTTTGGAAGTGCGCTGTGCAGCATCCATCTGTGCCTGGGTCAGGCAGGTCTCGGTGGCGTTGGTGCGCGAGCCAGTGGGCGTTTCTTTGCGGCAAAAGTACTCGACGCCGTTCTTGACGATCTTGCGATAGTCCACGCCGCCATTGAGCTTCTTTGCAGGCTTGGCAGCTGCTGCAGCCGCGGGGGCAGCGACCGGCTTTGCAACAGGCCCGGTGGCGGCAGATGCGGTTGCGGCAGCGGGTGGGTTGGCAGCGCAGGCGGCAAGCAATGAGGCCGCAGCGACAGGCACTAAAGCACGTGTAATCAATGTAAGCATGAGCGGCCCCCGATTATTTGTTGTGGTCAGATCATACGGCATAGTGCCTCAGCACCATGCGCACCAGTGCCAGGATGGCCTGTACAGGGTAATGACGCGGCCACAGGCAATGATGCCCAGCCAGCACAGCAGCGACACTGCGCCAAATACTCTGGCGCGCAGCGGTGGCAGCGCTGCCTCTGGTGTGGCATTGGCCAACCGCGCTGTGGTGGCATAAAACAACGTGACGTTGATGCCAGCTAAGGCCATCAGACACAGTTTGGTTTGGAAGGCGGGGTTATACAGATACTGATCTGGCATGGTCACGACGAACATCAAGCCAGAGCAAATACTCAAGCCAAAGCCAGCCAGACCCACCGGAATCAGTCGCTGCATCGAGCTCAATGCCACACCACGAGCCACGCCCAACAGGCGCAGGTCATACAGCGCAACCGTGCCAAACAGCAGGCACAGACCAGTGAAGTGCACGATCTCGGTAATCGGCCAACCCCAGTACCAGCTCATAAAGCGCCCAATGCCAACCTGCTGCGCCCACTGCGCAATAGCCGTCGGATTGAAGATTGGATCAGTGCTCATCAACTAACCATCAGCACAGAGTTGGTATAGAGCAGCAGCTTGCCGCCGGCGACCACGCCCCACCAGAACAGCAAGGCCAGCACCGCAACACGCCGACTGGCCGGCGGCAGGGGCAAGCCCTGCCCCGCAGCGGCAAAAGCATGGCGCGCCAACCAGCGCATGCACAGCGTTGCAATCACCAGGCAGACAAGCTTGACCACAAACACCGGGTTGGTCAGGGCCTTGGCCGGATAGCCCAGCAGCAACCCAAACCCCGACAGCACGGCAAACACCGCGCCGATCTTCATCACAACGAAGAAGCCGGCGAACCGATGCAACGCACTGCTGCGCGCAAGCCCCAGCACCGCCAGACACACCACCAGCCCGCCACCGACCAACAGCGCCATGCCCCACGCGTGGAAGATGAGCGCGACAAAATAGGGATCTGTCTCTTCGCGCATCCACACCGATGGGCTGGATTGCTCGATAGCAGTGAAAAGTTGGGTGAAGGACGCATTCATTAGGCCTTCGATTAGATCACAACCACCTGCACCCCACCTACCCGCCGACCGGAGGAGCCGTCGCTATTGACGAGGCACTCGGGCTATCCTCAGCTGTCGGATGACTGTGGGTACTTAAGCCTTTCGGGGGGATCACACATGAGCGCTAAAACCAGCTCGCGGCTGCTGTTTTCACGGATTTTTGCAGTGGGTGTTTTGGCTGCGCTGGGTGCTCAGCAAGCCAGCGCGCAAACCGTCAGCAAATGGTCCGACCCTGCCAGTTGGCCTAACAACAAAGTCCCGGTCGCTGGCGACAAAGTTGAAATCGCAACCGGCAAGGAAGTCATCCTGGATGTGAGCCCTCCCCCGCTCAACGGCGTGACCATCAACGGCAAGCTCAGCTTTGCCAGCAACGCCGACCTGGAACTGACTACCGAATGGATCATGGTGCATGGCGAGCTGGCCATCGGCACCGAAGCTATCCCCCACACGCGCAAGGCCACCATCACCCTGACCGACACCGTCAAGGGCGAGAACATCATGGGTGGCATGGGCGACCGCGGCATCATGCTGTCGGGTGGCACGCTGAACCTGCACGGTGACCGAACCCACACCTGGACCAAGCTGGCCGGCACGGCCAACGCAGGCGCCACGTCCATTACGGTGCTCAATGCCACCGGCTGGCGTGTGGGTGACGAGATCGTGTTGGCCTCGACCGATTTCGATCCGCGTCAGGCCGAGCGTCGCCACATCGCTGCCATCAAAGGCAACACGCTCACACTCGATAAGAAACTGGACTACATGCACTTCGGCAAGATCACCTTCGAAGTGGATGAACGCGGCGAAGTGGGCTTGCTCACGCGCAACATCAAGGTGCAGGCGTCAGACGATGCGGCACAGTCGTTCTTCGGCGGCCACATCATGGCCATGCCCACCAGCAAGATGTTTGTCGAGGGTGTTGAGCTCAACCGCATGGGCCAGAACCTAACGCTAGCGCGCTATCCCATTCATTGGCACTTGGTCGGTGACGCACTGGGTCAGTACATCCGCAACGCGGCGATTCACGACACGTACAACCGCTGCGTGACTGTGCACGGCACCAACGACCTGCGCGTTGAAAACAACGTCACCTACAACACCGTCGGTCACTGCTTCTTCATGGAAGACGGCATCGAGCACGGCAATCAGTTTGTGCGCAACCTTGGCATTCAGACCAAGTGCCACACCAGCAAGCCCTGCGACCCCACCAACCTTGCCCCGTTCGGCCCGGATGGCGGTACCAACTTCAAGACGACCGGCCAGACGTCTAAAGATGTGCTGATCCCTTCGGACAACACCGCATCCACTTACTGGATCACCAACCCCAACAACGTTTATCGCGATAACGTTGCTGCGGGTTCAGATGCCATCGGCTTCTGGTATGGCTTGCCGGAACATCCCACTGGCGCATTCGAAGGCACAGATGCCAGCAAAGCCACTTGGCCGCGTCGCATCCCGCTGCGCGAATTCAAGGGCAATGTCGCACATTCGAACTTCGATGGCTTGATGTCCGATCGCGGCCCCCGGCCCGATGGACAGTTTCGCACCGGCGGTCATATCGGCCTGGCCAACCCCGCTGACCCGACCAGCCAACAGGTGGTTTCGCTCATTGAGGACTTCACCAGCTACAAGAACCGCAATGGCGGTTTGTGGGCTCGTGGTGAGATGGACCTGTTCAAGAACCTGAAGATGGCCGACAACGCTATCGGCTATACGCACGCGTCGGCCAACTTCGGTCAGTCTGCCTATACGTCACGAGTAATTGACTCGCTGTTCGTCGGCGAAACCGAAAATATCGGCAACCCGAGCACAGCATCGGAAAAGGCTTATGGCCGTAGTCTGCCGCAGCCGACGCTGGCAGACTTCCCGATTCGTGGCTACGAGTTCTATGACTTGCGTCATGAGTTGGACAACGTCACGTTCGTCAACTTCAAGGACAACGCCACCCGCAAGACCGGCGCTGTGTCGTATCTGTTGTTCACCAGCTATGGCATGAGCAGCAACAACACTATTCAGCGTGCCAAGTTCGTCAACGCCAAGCCGGTGTACTTCCCGCCTATCGAGCGCAAGTGGGGCAATGATGATGCCGGCAGTGGCAGCTACCGCACTTCGGTCTTCCATGACCTGGATGGCTCTGTTGGTGGCGTGCCTAATTCGTTCATCGTGATCAACGGTGGCATCGCTGCCGACGAGGCTTGCGAGCTCAAGCCCACTTGGAACGCTTTTGTGTGTAAGGGCGATATCGGTCGCATGACGGTTGGCGCTGTCCGCGGCGCCGGCGGTCCTGGCGCCGGTGGCCCTGGTGCTCCTCGCGCAGCAGGCACACCGCCCGCGCCGCTGCCGCCCGTCACGCTGACACGCAACGGCAAGGACTACACCCTCACCGGTGAGACCAATGTGCGCGCCGGCTCAGAGTTTAAGGTGAGCACCGACCGGCCCACCTTGGCGCTGAATGTGAAGGAGCTCAACACGGGCTCGTGGGTCATCTTCGAGCTGCCAGGCTTCACTGCTGCCACAGAAGGCACGGAGCAGAGCAGCATGGACGCACTGCGCAATGCCACCGCCACGTCGTACTACAAGGGCAACGGCGCGCTGTGGGTCAAGCTGGTGTCTGTCGGTGATGTGCTGGGCAGCGGCTCGGGCAAGGGCCCGGGTGGCGGCGTGACGCTGACGGTGAACCGCTAAGCGCAGCGGGTTACTTCAGCGTAGACAAATAAGCGACAACGTCGGCGCGCTGCTGCGCGTCGACGAGCATGCCAGCCATCGGCGTGCCCGGTGCCTTGGCATTGGGGTCCGCCAAGAATTCGTTGAGCGTCTCGACGCTCCAAATTACACCGTATTTGGTCAGGTTCTCTGTCGGACCCAACAGACTCTTGGTGGTGCCGGCTTTGCGCCCCACTACACCCACAAGCAACGGCCCCACCTTCGAAGCATCTGGCGCCGTCACGCTATGGCAAGCCGTGCAGCCGTTGGCTGTGAATAGCTCTTTGCCCTTGGCCGCATCGCCTTGAACGTCGGCCGAATAGGCGGCAGCAGCGACCAGCAAACTGGTCAGTGCAAACAGGTGAAAGGGTCGGACCGCAAACATCAAAAGTGGGCTCTCCGCAGTCATAGGGCAGATACGCTCCGCCAACCCCATAATGATGCCAGCAAATCTGCCGGCAAATTGTTGCCGGATTACCGAATTAGCGGCAATCGCACCCAACATCCAGCAGGACGTGAAACTGCCAACGTCCTAAGCCGCAAAGAAAAATCCGGTCCGGCATAAATTTTGCTCTCTATGTATCAGGCGGCAAACCTTAGCCACCGTGATCTGGAGTTCGGGATGGAACTGAGCGAAGCATTAGCTACAACCCTTGGCCGCCTTAAACAGGCATTGGTCAAGAGTGATGAACGCTTAATCCTAGACCTACTGGAAGACAGCGATCTGAAAGAGCTCCTGTCTCAGGAGACGATTGGCTTTGCGCGCATGCGCCGCGAGACTCAGATGTGCAGCTTCCTGTGCACTCTGGCTGCTGCCAACAACATATCTGCCACTCGCGCCCAACTGTGGCTGGACTGCTACCAGTCCATAAAGCTGCGGCGGCTTGAAAGTTCGCTGCAAGCCCTATCAGAACGAAACGTGCTTCGAGTGACCGTGGAAGCATTGATGCGCGGTGAGGAGCTCACACCGCAAAAGCTCCAACGCGCGAAAGGCACCAACCAGACATGGCAGGACTGCCTGGAGCTGTGTGTCGATTTCAACAATATGCCCTGCGCAGTGCGGCTGCTCGAGGCCAAATGCGTGCCGCAGGAGACCCTGTTTTGGGTACAGGCACTCAAAGCCCTAGCGCTTCGTGACCAAGCGGACGACACGGTAGTGCTACCCCTACCAATGGACTATGCACTGCTTGCGCGGCTCTATGAGCTCTGTGGCAAAGGCATCCGCCGACAAATGCTGGGCATTGGAGCAATAGACGAGACCGCTCAGCTAAGTGGATTTCTTGGCGCGCGCGCGTTGGAGCGGGCTCGGCGATTTGATGAAGCGCTTGAATTACTGCGGCTGAATCCGAAAGGCAGTGATCCATTTACCCTGCATGAAGCTATCGCCCGAAATCTCTGCAAGAAGGGCGAACTACAAGCCGCCGTTGCGCAGCTAGACGTGCAGATCGCAACCTACATTCAGAGCAAGTCCGGCAGCGAAAACAGCGCAACAGTATCAGCCGCGAAACCCGCAAAGAAAGACGGCTTCACCGTCGAGGGCGCCTCACTGGCTTTGCAGGATTTGGCACGGACGCTGAACAGGAGCGGCCACAAGATCTTCTTGGTATCCGGAACCCTGCTGGGCTACCGGCGCGAGGGCAAGCTGCTGGACCACGACAAAGACATCGATGTTGGCGTGATGGGCTGGACAGAACAATTTGAGATCTTTGACAGCCTGTGGCGCAGCAACTTGTTCCACCTCACAGCCAAATATCTCAAGGGCATAGACACCTATTACATGTCAGTTGTCCATGTCACCACCAAGATCACCATAGACATTTTTCTCTATAAGAAAATGGGTGACAAGATCGTCACGGGCTTGGACTTCCTGTTCGGCCATCGCCAGACCTTCGCCTTCACCCCATTTGCACTCAAGCAGGTCAATTTCCTGGGTGTAGACCTTTACGTTCCTGACAACGTCGATTTGAACCTAGAAGAAAACTTTGGCAACTGGCGCGTGCCCGATGCGGGCTATATCTCGCACCTGGAGTCGCCATCCACTATGGATAAGGGTGGCCTCAACTTCATGGTCACCGCTAGATTGCACGTGCTCAAGGCGCTGCACGAGCGGCAAACCACACGTCTGCGAAAAGTCATAGACATTATGACCGAACATCGCCACCAGCCTGGCTCAATGGACGCGCAGCTGCTACGGCGTATGGAGCTGCTGTGCCAGCAACGGGAAGCCCTCTCCAGCATTGCGCTCACTCCTGAAAAATCACCTCTGCGCGAGGTGGCCTGTGCGTGAAATAACCGCAGTGGTGCTGTTGGCTGGCGGTTCTGGTTCGAGACTGGGCGGTGACCAGCCAAAGCAGTTCATACGCCTCGCCGGCAAGCCCGTCTTGGTTCACACCTATGAGGCCTTGCGCCGGCAATTGCCCTATGCGCTGTTTGCCATCGTTGCGCCCATTGATGCACTGGCCACCGTCCGGTCCATGATCCCCGCACTGGATCGGAACATCATTGTGTCTGGCGGCACGAGCCGCCAAGGCTCCACCTTGAAAGGGCTCAAAGCCCTGGCCCCGCACTGCCCCCAGCAGGTATTGATCCACGATGCAGCGCGCCCATTCATTGGTGCTCAAATCATCACAGACGTGATCGACGCGCTGGAAAGCAACGAAGCCGTAGATGTGGCGATTGCCACAAACGATACGATCATTGTCGAGCGCGACGGCTACATTCAGTCGATCCCCAAGCGCAAGCATATTTTGCGCGGCCAAACGCCCCAAGCCTTCCACTTCAAGACGCTGGTGGATTGCTACGAGCAGATCGGCGAGGAACGCCTGCATCAGTTCACCGACGATTGCGGTATTTACCTTGAATGCAATCCGATGGGCAAAATCCGCATCGTTCAGGGCGATGAAGAAAACATCAAAATCACGCACGGACTAGATCTGATTCTTGCCGACGAAATGTTCCGCATGCGGCACTCGTCTGCATCCAAAGAACACCCAGGTATAGATGCACGCGGCAAGAACGTACTGATCTTTGGCGGCACCGCCGGTATCGGCAAGGCCATGTCAGACATCATGACCAGCGCCGGCGCCCGCGTGATCTCCCGCTCCCGAAGCAACGGCTGCGATATTTCAAACGAAGAACACGTGCGCACCGCTATAGCAGAGGCCGTCCAGACGCTTGGCTCCCTGGACGTAATCGTCAACTCTGCAGGCCTACTCAAAGCAGGGCCCCTGATCGACCAGACATCCGAGGACATTGGCGCCCAGATCCTTGTCAACCTGATGGGAGCCGCGTGGATCGCCAAATGGAGCCACGAGCCGCTTAAGGCAACCAAGGGGATGCTGCTCAACTTCGCGTCCTCGTCCTACACACGAGGACGTGCGGACCATGTGATCTATGGCGCTACCAAGGCAGCCATCGTGAACCTGACCCAAGGCCTGAGCGAGGAATGGGCGGCAGACGGAATTCGCGTCAACTGCATCATCCCTGGACGCACCGACACCGAAATGCGCCGAAGCAATTTCCAGACCGAAGCTCAGGAAACACTCAGCAACCCGTATCAGGTCGCGCTCGGCGCCGCAAAAGCCCTGTCCTCAACAATGAATGGTCAACTGGAGCGCGTATAAGTCATGCCCGCGTCGACGCCAAAAGCACAGCTTAAAACGCTGCGTGCCAAATGGGATCGTGACTACACGGACGTGCCCTGGCTCTCCAATGAGCTACTGGTTGCTGTAAGTCCAGAGTTCGCAGCCACAGCCTTCGAGTTTATCTTTGAAGGCGTGGAACAGATGCCAACTGTTGAGTTGATCTGGAGCGCAGATGCCGAAGCAGTTCAAGGCGAGCCACGGGTAGAAGTGACAGCGCTAGCCAATGCGATTGGCATTAATCTAAAACTGCTGAACTTCGACAGTTCGTTGCTGCAGGGCTTCCGCATCAAGCAGGTTGCACCGATTCGTCAGTCCAACGTTGCCTGCCTGCAGTACGACGGGCAACAAGACAACTGGATGGTTGTTTACAGCTCACATGAGCGCACGAAAGAGTTGCGCCAGCAGGTGCACCAGCTTCTGGATTCAGAAAGTCATCAAGCATTGCGTCAATTGATAGACACCCTGCTGAGCCGGGACATCAAAAAAGCTCAACAGCTACTCGACGCTGATCTGCAGTTTAGAAACAAGGCTGAAGCAGAGCCTTGGCTCACCTCCCGCTTTGAGCTTGACTATGTTTTACACGGCCTCAAGCGCACGTTTCGTTACTGGACAGACGAGGAAAAGCAGCTATACCTACAAGACGCGCTTGACGTGATTAACGCCCTGCAGCCGCTATCCACAAACACCTGCGTGTTCGGTGGCGCAGCGCTGGGCTTTGTACGTCAGGGCGAGTTGTTGGCACATGACGATGATTTGGATGTGGTCATTTGTCTGGATAGAGCCAAGTTTCCGGACATCGGCACTGCGCTTGAGGCCGTGACGAAAACCTTGGTTGCAGCAGGTTTGGAGATCAAAGGCACATTCTTTAGTCAGCTGTGGGTCGGAACCCGCTCGAACGTGGCCCCTACTCTTGATGTGTTCATCGGTTTGGTTGAAGACGACGGCATCTCCTGCTATCCAATGCCGCGCCGGGCGCTCTCTATGCAGAAGATGTTCCCTGCGCAGGATCGCCCATTGCATGGCAAATCAATCCCCATGCCCCGCGATATAACGCACTATCTAGAGGTCGATTACGGACGCAACTGGCAAACACCAGACCCCGGCCATTCCATCGAATGGGATCGCAGCCCTTACGCTGATATCGCAGGCAAGCGAACTTCGCTCCCCATGTCTACCCGCCGTGAACTCGCCTTCATGCGCCAGCTTGCATGGATAGCATGAGTACCACTCCACTACGGCAAGCTGCCCTAGCACCAGCCCCGCTGCTGCTTACGCCAGGTCCGGTGATGATGACGCCGGATATTCTGTCGCTGGGCGGCATGCAGGCACCCTACTTTCGCAATGCGACCTTCTCGGGCGTCCATCAACGCTGCGAGCGCCAGCTGCTTGCGGCAACCAACGCGCCAGCAGGATCCCGTGCAGTGTTTATAACCGGGTCTGGCACGGCGGCGATGGAGGCAGCCGTACTTAATTTCACCCGGCAAGCACAGCCTGTGTTGGTCGTAGAAGGCGGAGCCTTTGGCAAGCGCTTTGTAGAAATCGCCACGCTACACCGCAGAGCGGTCCAGGTGTTGCCCGGAAACTTCATCCGTAATCCCGTGACGGCCTCTGGCATTACAGCCACCAGTCACCCGGCGGCAGCACTGTTGATCAACGCACATGAGACTACGACCGGCCATTTGTATGATCTGACTGACAGCGCAGGCTATTGCCGCAGTGCCGACGCGCTGCACATCGTCGATGCCATCAGCGCCTTTGGCGCAGACACCATAGATATGCTGTCTCAGCATATTGACGTGCTTATTTTGTCTTCCAACAAGGCTCTGGGATTACAGCCTGGTCTCTCTATGCTGGTGATGTCT
This sequence comes from Pseudomonadota bacterium, assembly GCA_026398735.1. Taxonomy (GTDB): domain Bacteria; phylum Pseudomonadota; class Gammaproteobacteria; order Steroidobacterales; family Steroidobacteraceae; genus ZC4RG30. The sequence goes on from JAPLSH010000012.1 coordinate 50,598, forward strand.
CCTCGGGCGATACAGCGCCTGCCCCGCGAGCCTGAGTCGTTCTACTTTAATGTGGCAGCCATGCTCGATGACGGTCTAAGAGGCCAAACGCCATTTACGCCAGCAGTCAACACGTTGCTTCAGCTAGAGCTGCGACTTGGGCAGTGGCTGCAGTCTGGAATGGCCCAACTCGTACAGCAGACTGCGCGTACCGCAAGTCATTTTCGTAAAAATATAGCGGGCCTGCCGCTCAAGCCACTCGCTTCCTCCCTGTCCAACGCCATTACTGCGTTGCAGGTCATGCCTGGCATATCAGCCAAGAAGTTGGTCGACCATCTCGAGCAACACCACAGCATCGTCGTCGCAGCTAACGGCGGCGTGCTTGCAGAAACCGTTTTTCGCGTCGGTCACATCGGTGACATAGGCCCACGTGAAATGGATCAAGTTGTACGCGCACTCATTATCGAACTAGCGGCTCATCTCAAACGCCGGTCAGGAGACTGATCTCATGATTGAAAAGAAAACCGTGGTCTACACCTCGGGCACCTTCGACATGCTGCATATCAACCATCTGCGCATGATTGAGTACGCACGTGGACTAGGCGAGCTGCTCATCGTGGGTGTCAACACAGACGACTTGGTTATCCAGCACAAGTCGGAGCCCATCATTCCATTCAATGAGCGCATTGAACTGGTGCGGGCACTACGCTGGCCAAACATAGTTATCCCGCAGCATTCCTTAGACCATAGCGACAAGGTTAAGAAGCTCAAGTTTGATGTCTTTGTTGTGGGCGACGACTGGTTCGGCAAATACGACTATCTCGAGAACCTTGGCGTCAACGTGGTGTATTTCCCCTACGGGCAAGGCGTATCCAGCACACGACTCAAAAAACGCGTCGTAGAGCGATACGCGAACCTGCAGCACAGGGCCAACAATCACTTTGGTCTTGAAACGGCCACGCAGGCTTAAGTCATGCATCTAAGGCAAGAGAGCAGCACAACCCGCGGCGCTATTTGGCAGCAGATCTGGGACCGCAAGCATTCAGATCAACAGCTCGCCGTGCATCAGTCAGGGGGTTTCGATCTGCTTGATGCAGGCCAATACGCGGCACTCACCCGCCCTTTCATCGGTTGGATGGGCCCTCTGCAAGACCTTCGTGTCCTAGAGGTTGGCTGTGGCACTGGGGCCTTTGCGTTGCAACTAGGCCCTTGCAAAGAGATTTGCGGTATCGACTTTTCCGAAACAGCAATTGCGCGAGTGCGGCGCGAACTCAAGGGCGACTTCAAAGTTGCCCCTGCCACCGCCATCCCATTTGAGGATGGCTGGTTCGATCGCACCTATTCCTTTGGCGTTTTTTTCTATTTCGATTCGCTGGATTACGCAAGAGCAGCGCTGGAAGAACAGCTGCGGGTACTTAAACCTGGCGGGCAACTGTTTGTCTTCGAGGTCAATGACGAGGACAAGCAAGATCTGTACTGGAGCACCCGGGGCCAAGAGCCTCGGTCAGGACACAAGAAGAGCTCGGCGGATGCCGACCATCTTTTTTTCAAAAAGAGCTTTTTTACTGAGTTTGCGAAGTCACACAACCTGCACTGCGAGATCCGTGACGAGTCGGAGATGGGGATCGACTTCCACAGCGGTGCCTGCTACCGATTTGCCGTACGCATCGGAGCTTAAAGCCTCTCACCTGGCTGTCCTGGTCAATGCCCCTCATCCTTGGTGCGCTCATTGTCGTCGCAGTAGTACTCCTGCACATCAACGTCCGGGCGGCGTTCCATGTACACCGTATTTGCGAACGTGTGCTTATAGGTCTTGGGGTCGGTGATCTGCTTGGTCACTTCCAATATCTTGCCCTTGCCCACCACGCGGAATCGTTCGACCAGATGCATCTGCTCACTAGCGGGCAAGCGCGGCACCTTCAAGCCGGCGGGAGTCGCATTGACGTTACCGGCCAAATAGCCGTTGAGCGCACGCGAGCGGCCGTTGGTGCCAACAGTGTCGACCACTAACGTGTCGCCTTCCCAGTGGCCAATAGAGTGCCCTTCCCAACTGGGCAGCACGTCTTCGGCCGGCGGATGACCACGACCGTCCATGTAGATGCGGCGCGGCACGGAGACCCACTCGTTAAGCAGCACGATCTGGTTGTGCCCCTGCAGGATCTGCGTCGGGAAGAAGCCTCCGACAAATGCAGCCGGATTGATGGGCGCGCAGGCGCCAGGCGTGGGTAGTTCAACACCTAACCGTCCATGCTGACGGGACTGCTCGGCGCCCCACTCCGTGAACTCGGGTGCCGGCGTATAGGGTTTGTTGGCCCATTGCGGATCGAAGTTGTTGCTGTTGCTGGCGATGCCCAGCCACACGCCGAAGATGTCGGAGTGTTTGGCAGGGCCAGCAGCGTTCGCGGCAGGCACAAGCAGTGAGAATGCAGCCAACGCTGCAATGAATGAGGTGCGCATCAGTTAGCAGGCGGCGCACCGGGACCCAGCGTGCGACCGTCAGGCACTTTGACCTTGACGAGGCTGCCACCGGGCTTGCCATCGCGCAGCGGGTGCATCGTCAACGTGACTTTGTCACCGGCCTTGAGCGTTGATGGCTTCCAGCCATTGCGCAGCATCATGCCCGGCGCGCCGGACTCGATGCTCCACTCGGTCTCTGTGCCCTTGTCGTCTTTGACCATGATCTGCAGCCACACATGCGGATTGGTGAACTGCACTTCTTTGATCACAGCATCGACAGTGACATCTTTGCCCAGGTCGAACATCGCAAAGGAATGATGCGCAGTGGCCACGCCCGTGCACAGGGCCAATGCTGCGGTCACGCTCAACTTAGTTACTACTTTCATGTTCAATGTCCTTCGTCCTTAGTGCGCTCATTGTCGTCGCAGTAGTACTCCTGCACATCAACGTCAGGGCGACGCTCCATGTACACGGTGTTTGAAAACGTATTCTTGTAGGTCTTGGGGTCGATGACCTGTTTGACTACTTCCAGCACTTTGCCCTTGCCCACCACACGGAACCGCTCGATCAGGTGTAGCTGCTCGCTAGCGGGCAGGCGCGGCACCTTCAGGCTCTCGGGTGTGGCGTTCACGCTGTTGGCAAAATAACCGTTGATCGGACGCGAGCGACCGTTGGTGCCAACGGTGTCGACCACCAGTGTGTCGCCTTCCCAATGACCAATGGAGTGACCTTGCCACGTGGGCAGCATGTCTTCGGCCGGCGGATGACCGCGACCGTCCATGTATACGCGACGCGGCACAGCCACCCATTCGTTCAGCAGCACGATCTGGTTATGACCCTGCAGGATTTGGGTGGGGAAGAACCCACCGATGAAAGCCGATGGATTAACCGGTTCGCAGGCGCCGGGCGTGGGCAGCTCGACACCCAGCCGTCCTAACTCACGCGACCTTTCTGCACCCCAAGGAGTGAACTGTGGTGCTGGCAAATAGGCTGTGTTGGCCCACTGCGCATCAAAGTTATTGCTGTTGCTGGCGATGCCCAGCCACACCCCGAAAATGTCTGGCTTCTTGGCCGGCGCAGCGGCTTGCGCCACGGGCAGCAGCACTGTGATGGCAACAAGTGCCGCGATCAAAGCAGATCGCAGCGGGCGTACTGCCGCTGCATCAATGGCAATCGATTTCGTCATGAATCCCCCGTCTGTTTGTTAACAGACTACCAGCTTGGCTAGCCAATTTTGATCGTCTTGATCTTGAGCCGCTGAGCATGGCGACTCAAGAGGTTGTCTAAGGACGCCAGGTGCCGGGCGCCGGCTGCCTCGGCACACGCCAGATGCAGCGCATCGCCAGCGCGCAAGGTGCTCTGCGCATCTAGCACCAGTTCGGCAGCGCGATGAAACGTAGCGGGTTCTACTGGCAACAGGCGCAAGTCGGCTGCGACCAAACGCTCGAAGTGCGCCCAGGCGCTGCGCGCTTGCGGCGCATTGATTGCGGCGGTGCGCTGCTTTAGCCCCAAAGCACTGGCGAACTCAGTAACACACCATGCGGCGGCAACCAGTTCGCGCGTCTCGTGCGCGTACCACGAAGCAGCGGCAGCGCTGTGCGGCTCGTTCAGGAACAGCGGCACCAGCACGCTGGTATCGACATAAACCACTTTAGTACCGCGTCGTGGTGCGCAGCTGGTCGATTACCGACTCGCTCAGCGGCTGCGACTTGCGGGCATCGGCCAATTCGAGCGCAAAGGTGTTGCGATCCCACTGAGCGGGGCGGATCGAGAGGCTGCCATCGATGGTGAGCTGCGCCTCGACTGTAGAGCCCTCGCGCAGCCCCAGGCGGCGGACGATTTCGGACGGGATGCGCAGGGCCAGACTATTGCCCCATTTGGCTACTTGCAGATCCATAACGTATATCCTCTTGGGTATATACATCGTAGCGGCTTGCGGCAGGCCGTCAAGGGCGGGTTTGTGCAGCGCTGCTGGCATGCCCCACTCTGCCGCCCGCCCCTCCAACGCCCAGCGGCCTATCCGCTGTGTTCAGGCAGATTCCAACCCCCCAAACCTCACATGCATGGCATGCCCGCGCCACATCGGCACGGGTTCTTCATCAGGGCCTTCATGAGGCTGCGCCGCGCTCATCACAAAAACCGACGCAAAGTGCCCGGTGTCGCTCATCTGTGAACACCCTTCGGCAATCGCCTCCCAGTTGCCGGGTCGGGTCGCAGTCTTGGTGGGATAGCGCGCAGTGCGCACCACCACCCACTCGGGTCCGCCGCTGTTGCCGATGAACCAGACCGAGGGATCGACCTGGGGATTGGACTGCCAGGACATCAGCTGCAACCCGTCGCGTCGCAGGGCGCCGCACACCACCTGCACGGCCAGGTCCTGCACCTCCCAGGGCGTCATCTCGATCTTGTCGTCGGTGACCAGTGCCACGGGGTCAATGGGTGTCTGGCCGTCTGCATCCAGCAGCCCCCATCCGGGCAGGGCTGCCACCCACTGACCGCTGATGTGCTGGCGCATGGGCAGTACGCAGGGCACGCCATTAGTGGCAGTGGCTGCAGTGATGAAGCCGTCGGAGTTACCGGGTCCTTGCACATCTCCGTCGATGTCTTCGACGCGCACGTAGAACAGCTGGTTACCTAGCCGAAAGGACAGATGCTCCAGGTACGGGGGATAGGGATGCGCACGCAGCCAAAACTTGATGCCACCTTCGACTTGGTGATTGAGGTGATTGCCGGCTGCACTCCAGCAGGCGCGGAAGGCGTCGGACATGGTGTCTTGGTCGATTTCGTTCATGGGCGGGGCCTCTGCGTTATAGCTGGACGCAGAGTGGCGGGGGGCAGGCTCAACAGATGAGCCGGGGGCCGGCAGCTCTCAGTAGAGTAGCGCAGGTGCCAGTACCACGCGTAATCGCTCCACGACAACAGGCAAAGACTCGGCAGCAAGTCCATTCTTGTTGAGAAACGCGTGCCACAAGGATTGCCGAGAAGAGTCTTGCGCAAACTCGTCTGTCAGCCCAATCGGCAGCGCGCGTGGCATAGGCATGCCGCGCCGTTCGAATGTGGCTTTGATCGCCTGGGCCACCAACTCGGCGTCTATAGCTTCTCGTTTCAACAACACCGACAGATCGAAATAGTCCTTCAATCGGCTATTGGTCATGCCCAACAGCGCTATGGCGTGGAGCTTTTCTGCGATGACTGTGTACGTCGGGTAAGCCCGCAGCTTAGGTGCAGGAAGATCAGCGAGCAGCACGGGATAAACCGAATCCACTGGCGACGGTGTGACGGCATCACCGAAGCCAACATCAATCTGTGTCTTGCAGCGTGCCTTGGCCAGTTCACCATCTATTGTCACGCGGACACCGCCATAGGCCGCATCTTTACGAATTTCCTCTGCCGTTACAGAGGCTGGATCAAATGCCATGCCGTCATCCACAGCGACTGCGGCAATATCGCGGAAGACCGCCGTAACTGATGCAAGATCGCTTGCACCAAACCCAAGCAGGTCAGCGTCGCGCGTGGATCGGTGAGGCATGTCGTACCAAAGCGTGAACAGCAACGCGCCCTTCAGCAGAAACAGGTTCGCATGCTGCGATTGAGTCATCCGGTAAAGGACGCGCTCTAACGCAAAGCGCACCAGCACTTGGTTGAAGTCGACTCCCTGTGCTTTGGCAACGCTGAGCAAACGCGCACGAACTGACTCAGCAAGGTTTGAAGTGTTCGCGCTCATCCGATGCTCTCCAGGTAAGGTCGCATCACGTTAGCGACGCGGCAAACCTTGGCGAAGCGCCAAATCTCATCGATAGATGTCTTATTACGCGTACGCGCGTCTTTCAGTGCCTCCAGTGCGACGTCCAGCCCGATCTTGTTGCGGTGTTTAAAACAATCCGCCACGGTCTTGGCCACGCCAAAGACCCGCAGCGTGATGCCATCGCGATCCACTTCCTCAACACCCGCGGTCCAAGCTTCCCCTGTGAACTGCACCATCTTGATGGGTGGATAGTCGAACCTTGGGGTGTGACTTCCTCGCGGCATCGCAATCCATACCTGGCGTGGCAGTTGGGTGGTCAGCTCGTGTAACTGCAGCGCACTAAGCAGGCAGAACACAGCCTGCGGCACCTTGGTGGCAACGGTGATGAGACTCTCATGCTCTGACCATGGGGCGTCGGGCAACCGGTAGAGGCCACGACCGACCCTCTCCAGTTGTCCACTGGCAGTCAGACGCGTCAGCACTACGCGGGGTACATCAATGGCACTCAAATCGATTGCGCGCAGCAGCCCTTTTTGGCGGGCCAGGTCGAGGACGCGTTGAATTTGCGTATCGGGGCGCATGGCGCGACTTTGTTCCAATTATTCGTCTAAAGCAATAAAGCAACGAAATAACGGAACTACGTTCCCCTTCCAAACCCAACTGCATGCCCTGGGCAGCGGCGGCTGCGTCTTGGAGCGGCTTTGTCAGCGAGAGAGCAGTTCGACGTAGGCCTGGTAGCTGTAACTTCTGTTCTTTTTCTGGCCCGTCATTTCTGCCACGATGCCCAGCTCTTCCAGCACCTTGACCGCCGCCGTCGCTGTCGGAAAACTCGTGTCCAGCTGCTGGCGAACGCGTTCGATCGTGAAGCGCGGCATCATCGGCAGCATTTCAAACAACCGGTAACTTGCCGGACCAGCCTTGGGCGACTGCAACAGGCGCTTGCGGTCAGCGGCCACCAGACTGGCCACTTCGATGATGTTGCGCTCTGCATCCCCGGCTGCCACGGCCACCGCCTCAAGGAAGTAGGTCACCCAAGCTTCCCAATCGCCCTGTGTACGGATGGCCGACATACGACGGTAGTACTCGGCCTGGTGCTGCTTCAAATATCCGCTCAGGTACATCAGCGGCTCGGCCAGCAGTCCCCAGTGCTCGAACAGTGCGGCGATCAGCAAGCGGCCAATGCGCCCATTGCCATCCAGATAGGGATGGATGGTTTCGAACTGCGCATGGATCAGTGCCACCCTCACCATGGGCGGCAACTGGGTCCCATCGTCATGAATGAAGCGCTCCATATCGGCCAGCAAAGCCGCTACGTGCTCCGGCGGTGGCGGCACGAAAGCGGCATTGCCAGGTCGCGTGCCGCCAATCCAGTTTTGCGATCGACGCAACTCTCCTGGCTGCTTGCCTGCACCTCTGGCGCCATCGAGCAGCAAGCGATGGGCGTCGCACAGCAGCCGAACGCTGATGGGCAGCCCTTGAGGGTCACGCAATTGCTCTTGAACCCAGCGGAAGGCACGCAGGTAATTGGTCACCTCTTGCACATCGTCGGTGTTACTGACCTTGAATCCCGCCTCCTGATCGAACAAGTCGGTGAGAGTGGCCTGCGTGCCCTCGATCTGGGATGTCAGCAAGGCTTCCTTGCGGATGGCGCTGTATAGCAGCCAGTCCACCGACGGCACTAAACCGGACACACCGGCCAGGCGCGCGAGCGCCAGCTCCGCCTGGCGATTGAGTTCAACGTAGACGGCTGGCGCCAGGGCCGGTCCCGTAGGTGGCAGAGCATGGGGCACGAACGCCCGCACCGGCTCACCCCGAGTGGTGGAGATGACGTAGGTCCCGGTGTCCCGAATCATTGAAAGTCCGCTTTAGCTGCAACGATTAAATTAAACGATTCTTTAATTTAAATTACAAGTATGAAAGACTTCTTTCATACCACCCTCGATGGACTGGGGTCTGATGAAGTCGCACCACAGCAAGATCAGGTGCGAGCCCTGCGGAAAGCAGTAGTAGCCGTCGGCGATGTCCGGACGGTGTTTCTGAGGTCGTCGTAGGCTCTTGCCGTAATCCGAAACGACGGCTTCATTCACCGCCATCTGCGTCGGCGATCAGCTTGTCGAGGGAGTAGTTCTGCACAAACTCACCGCGCGTCGCCTGCGCAGCGCCCTCAGCAAGATGCGCCCGCAGCGCCTCGAGCTTCGTCTTGCGCTCTTCGAGCACGCGTAGCGCAGAGCGGACCACTTCGCTGGCCGACCCGTATCGGCCGCTTGAGACCTCATTGCGGATAAAAACTTCCCAGTGCTCTCCCAAACTCAGGCTGGTTGTGGCCATGCAGCACCTCGAATTTACTTATAATGAATATTTGTGAATATTTTAGGCGGTGATGTCAAGCCATTCGGGTGGGAACGTTGCTGCGTACGCAGTCAGCGCCGCAACGCAACAACTCTTGATTTCAGCAGCGATCCGGTTGAAATCCGCTTTGGGTTCGAAGCTGACCGGGTCGAGGTACAGATCGCGATTCACTTCCACCATCACGGCCTCCACCCTAGGGTCATTTCGATATCGACTGGCGGGCACCAGCGCCCCCGAAAAGGGGTCATTGACCGCCACGCGCCAGCTGTTGCGGCCAAATGCCTCAACAAACGCTTGCTCCAGCGCCTTCGGGGTATGAAAGGCATCGGAGCCGATGCATATATCCGGTCGCTCATGGGTCGGATCCGCGTTCTCGTAGGGCAGCGGTCGGCCCGGAAAGCTATGCCCGTCGATCACGACGCAGCGGCCATGTCGTGCCACGGCGACATCCACAGCCGCCTCCAGCCTTTCGTGATGCGGGTGATACCAAAGGCGTAACAGCGCTTCCCTTCCTGCCGGCGACAGCGGCCTTCTGAGGGGCGCCAGATGCGAGGTCACGTTGTAGATCGCCCCCATACCTCTCGCGGCCATCGGCTCCGCGCCATCGTCGGCAAAGCGCTCGACGTCAACGACCAGGCGACTCACCGGCGCACGAATCACCGCTGCGTCCTCTGACGGCCCGGCAAACAACCGATGGGTAAAGTGATCTGTCATGTGCTGCAGCTCGAGTCTCAGCGCTGCGTCGCTCAACAGCAGTTGGGATCGCACCTCGGTCGGAATATCGGTCGAGTCATGCGGAATGTGCAGGACAACCCATGGGGGATAGGACGCTGGACTCATAAACAATCGCTCCGGTGGTGTACTGCCGATGCCCCACCACCCCTTGTTTTTGGCGCCAAATTGGCGCCAAATATCGTGATGACTGAAAAAGACAACCCCCCTCAACAGAGGGATGATCGCGCACGCCAAAGCCTCAGACTTGTGCCTCGACTTTGGGAGGCCATTGATACAGCTCGAGCAAGACGAGTTGGCTCAGTCTCACGAAACACCTGGATTTCCGAAGCAATCTTAGAAAAGGTGCAACGCGAACATCCGGATCTCACTCAGCAAGCGCAGAGGTGAAAGACACGTGCTTAGCTTTTACGAGTTCTTCGCTGGCGGCGGGATGGCGAGAGCTGGGCTTGGAAGTTCATGGAGATGCCTTTTTGCCAATGATATCGACGCCAAGAAATCCAATTCCTACAGGGAAAACTGGGGTGCCGGCGAGATCAGGACAGGCGACGTCGGGAAGCTAACACCACACGATCTCCCTGGGCAAGCCGATCTAGTGTGGGGCTCATTCCCCTGCCAGGATCTCTCACTAGCGGGCAGTGGTGCCGGCCTCGGCGGTCAGAGCTCCGGGGCGTTTTGGCCATTCTGGTCGCTTTTGAAAGCACTAATTAAGGATGGGCGAAAACCACGGCTTATCGTGCTTGAGAACGTTTGCGGAACTTTGACGTCACACGCAGGTAAAGATTTTTCGGCGCTATGTGAGGCATTTGCGCAGGCTTCCTACCGTTTCGGCGCGCTCGTTATGGACGCGGCGCTATTCGTTCCTCAATCCCGTCCAAGGCTGTTTTTCGTTGCGATCCCCAGCAACATAGATATTTCACCCTCTCTGACCGCCCCCAGCCCTCTGGCACCTTGGCATTCGCGTGGGCTCCAGGCTGCCCACATGCAACTTTCCTCGGACCTGAAACAGCATTGGGTGTGGTGGCGGGTTCCGTTTCCTGCAGCCAGAAAAACAATTTTTGCAGACTTGATTGAAGACGACCCCCAAGACGTCAAATGGCATACACAGACAGAAACAGATTACCTCTTGAGTTTGATGAGCAATGTACATCTTGAAAAAGTTGAGAACGCAAAGCTATCTGGCAAACGAATCGTTGGATGCGTATACAGACGCACTAGAATTAACGAGGTCGGTGTGAAAGTTCAACGCGCAGAAGTTCGTTTTGACGATATCGCAGGCTGCCTAAGAACGCCGGGGGGCGGTTCTAGCAGACAACTCATCATCGTCGTGGAAAAGCATAGCGTAAAGTCGCGCCTCATATCCGGCCGCGAGACGGCGCGTCTTATGGGCCTTTCGGAGAGCTACATTTTGCCAACAAGTTATAATGAGACCTATCATTTGACGGGTGACGGACTGGCCGTGCCGGTTGTGAGACATCTGTCCAACCACTTACTGGTGCCCATTCTTCGCGCAAGCGAAGCCGGCTTAAAACTGAAGGCCGTTATATGAAAATATTCCTTCTCTTGAGTGGGTGCACTGTTGCAGCGTAAAGCACTAGAATTCTTCGACGCTCAACATATTGGCCTTTCCAAGGGATCAATCTCTCTTGCGCTGGTTTTAACACGAAATGCAAAGGGCAAGGGCTTCCCGCTTAGCCAATCCGATTTCCTGTCTCCCAGAGGCGGCCAAGTAGCCGGGCTTGGTGGGGGTGCGGTAAAAAAAATTCTTTCGGAAAACGGGGTCTTGCGTATTCTTTCGAGTGAAGGCGGCCGGACCAGTCGCGGCAATATCGAGCGTATGAGCGCTTATATTGAGCTATTAAACAACTTAGCAAGCTCCGGCCAGTGAGATTTGGATGCAGCAGAAGCGTACTGGGTGGAGAGAACTCTGGCCTATTTTGATGCGCAGCCATTTATTTTTAAGCTGGATACTGCACGATCGCTCCGGTTTTGTGTTCGTGACCTTTTGGGGCAAGCGATCGAACGCCAACGTGAAGTATCAGGCACGATGTACGCAGGCGCAGTAATGCAGCATTTGGTTGGTGCCAAGCTGGATCACATCACGAATAGCTCAGTCTTGCATCATGGCGTTGCTGTTGCTGACGCGCCTTCAGCGCGGTCGGGAGACTTTCTTGTAGGCGACGTGGCCATTCATGTTACGACTGCGCCCGGCGAATCACTTATTAGAAAATGTGTGGCGAATCTTGGATCTGGCCTGCGCCCATTAATCATTACTACCGAGGATGGCGTAGGCGGTGCGAAAGCTTTGGCGAGGCAGGCTGGTATAGATGACCGCTTAGATGTGATTGAAATTGAGCAGTTTATTGCTACAAACGTTTACGAGTGGAGTGGGTTTCAAAAGAACGATCGCCCAAACGCCGTTCGGGATATCATTGGACGATATAATCGTATCGTTTCAGAATGTGAGACAGACCCAAGTTTGCGGATTGAATTCGATGGATGAATGTCTTGCCACCTCATTCAACCTTTGAGGCCGATTCGCGGTACGATCCAGCCACACTCACCGCGCCTCCGCTCACTTCTCAATCCCCGTGGAACCGCTGCTCCCTGTGCCACCGCAAGTAGGCAGCATGCGGCTGCAGATCGCGCCTCGTTGGCACTCGTATCTGCCTACCCTGCTGCACCAACGAAGCCAGCTCTGCTGGAATCGACTTCCGGGCCACCAACAGCCGATAGGAGTCATCGACTGCAATCAACCCACGGTCGAACATCCAATGCACTGTGGCGGTCAACGCTAGGCCATTGCGCACGGAATCGGGGCCATTGAACTCCACTCCCCGGATATGCGCCGCCTGCACTTCAGGACGACCGCCACCGTTTGTTAGACATAGACCGGTCACCGCACAGGTGTTGCCATAGGCCTCACGGACATGGCGGCGAAAGGCCGCATCGCGAAAGGGCCGGTTCACGACCTGCGATACCAGCTTTCGAACTTCAATTTCCGGGTCATGCTGCCGGGCTCTGTCGGCAACCTCCCATGGCTGCAGTTCGTGAGCGAACCCTTGGGCCACTATCGCGTCGAACTCGGCCGTGGGGATGGTGCGCATGGCGCGACCAAACGCGCCTTTATTGGTGGTGCCGTCTGCCTTGGCTAGGATGGACTCGGGGTAGTGCGGCCCCTGACGAAACGGCACTGCCGCATCAAACTCTAGGTAGTCAGCCATGTAAGCGTAATAGTGGTCTGGTTGCTGCAGATCGGGCACGACTTCAGTAACCCTAGCGATAGCAAAATAGGACTGACGCCCCGTCGAACTGGACGCGCCCTCAGTGCGCCGAGGCTCGTAGTACAGCACCCAATCCCCGATAGCCTGCTGGGCTACCCGCAGATAAGTTTTGGGAAAGTGATAGCTTAGCTCGGGCTGATCGTCGTAAGCAGAGCTGGGCGAGTGGGTGAACACCGCTCTTGGCATTGCACATCACCGATGGCTTGGATGCAGCCAGGCTAGTCGATGGCTTGGTTGACCGCCACTTGGGAATCGAGTCTTACTGAAAGTCCCTTATTCCGCACCCTCTGCACCAACCCCCGCCCTGAGGCACGATGTCGGCAAATCTAACGTTGGGGGTGAGGTTGTTATCCCCCACCGTACGCAACCGCACCGACCCCCACTCTTCATGCGCTCACAGTCTCCCTCAACAGGAGACCATCATGAAAACGACTACCTTG
>JAPLSH010000003.1 GCA_026398735.1 Pseudomonadota bacterium
AGGCTGGTAAAGGTCAAGGTGATGTTGGAGGTTGCACCATTGCTGGCCTCATCAACCTGAATCGTCACAGCACCGGAAGTACCGGCGGCGCCGTCTGCAACAACCTGGGCGTTAAAGCGCGTGTTGTTGGCAATGCGGTCCACTTCTGTGGCCAGCGCTGAGAATTCCTCATTGGCGTTGGTGCGGTCCGTATCTTTGTAGGTACCGCTGCTCATCTGCACAGCCAGCTCGCGCATGCGAGATAGCACATTGCCCACCTCTTCGGCCGCAGCGTCATAGGTGTTGGCCATCGAAATACCATCGTTGGCATTGCGAACAGCCATGTTCAGGCCCTGAATCTGCGACGTCATGCGCGTCACCACAGACATACCCGCCGCATCATCGCGCGAGCTGTTGAGGCGCTTGCCAGACGACAGCCGCTCCATCGCCTTCTCCAAATCAAGGCGGTTGGCCGCCAGGGAACGCGACGCGTGGGTCGACGGTACATTGGTATTGACGACGAGTGACATGGCAATTCTCCGTTAAGAAGTCAGTGTCTAAACCTTGGGAGCGACTGTCCGCTTCCACCTGACTGTTCAGTCGTCGTCTGCGACTGATTCTTTAGGAGAATTGAGGCTGTATTACGCCAGAAATATTAGTTCTTGCTGTTGTTCGCGTTGACCATCGCCGTGATGCCATCCTGAGTCGTCTTGAAGGCATTTAGGATGGAGTTGAGCGCGCCATACTGGGCGTCATAGCGTGTCTGCAAGCGTGCAATTTCGGCATCCAGCTTGGTTTGCTTTGCAGTAATGGCTTGCGCACGACCGCTAATGGCTGTGCTCAGGTCCGCAATGCTGCCCGTGCTCTTGGTCATGGCATACAGCTTGACGACAATATCACCGGCCAAACCGCTAGGAGATTTCGTATAAATTGCGGGTTCGGCCGCATTAGCAGACAGTGCTGAAATGGCCTGCATGGGTTTGTTATCGAAGGCTGTTGTCAGCTTAGACTGATCAAACTGCAGCACGCCGGATCTGTCCAGCGACACGCCCAGATCTGCCCAGCTCTGTACTTCTGTGGTTGGAGTTGACGACTTGCTAGTCAAAATCGTGCGTAGCTGATCGCGCATCGTCCGAACAATGGAGTTGCCCTGCAAGCTACCCGCGACGTCATCCCCTGTTACCGGCAAGCCTGTGGCCCTGACGATAAACTCAGACGCCAGGTTATAGCTGTCTACAAAGCGCTGCACAGACTCTGCAACCGCTGCGCTATCAAACGACACACCCAGCGAAACTGCAGTAGCAGACTCGGCGGCCAACTTAAGCGTTACGCCAGCTAAAGCATCGGTCACCACATTGGTGGACCGCGTCATTGGCATCCCGTCGAGAGTAAATTCCGAGTCGCGAGCAGTTTGCAGCGTGGTTGAAAAACCATCTACAACAGTGCCATCGCCCGTCGCCACCTGCACCGAAAAGTCCTTGCCCGCACCGGACCCGCCTTCCAGCACGAGTTTACTGCCACCCGCCTGACTGCCGGTGTTGACCACACGCGCTGTAATCTCGCCACCCTTGGCATTGATGGCTGCAGCCACCTGATTCAAGGTGGCACCTGCATTCATCGACACCGTGACTGCAGAGCCTGATGCGGGCGTTAGCGTCACCGTAAAGGCATCAGCTGACATGGCTGTTGCGGCGGTTGCATAGCTTGCACTGGCAAGGCGCGTGGTCTGGGCCAGTTTACTTACCGTCAGAGTATGCGACCCCGGCGCGGCAACACCGGTTCCACCAGCGGCAGCGCCCACTGCGCCGGGTGCAGAGTTGGTGATTTGCAGTCTGTTCAGCTTGGAGACACTGGCCAAATCGTTGGCCGCCAGCCGCAGAGTTTCCATGGCGCTCTTGAGCAGCGCAACATTAGAAATAGCGACTTCCGACTTCTTCTTTTCGGCATCGATCTGCGCCTGGCGCGGCGCCCTGCTCGCCTCGACCAAATCGGATACCAGCTTCTTAGTGTCGAGCGTGCCTACGCCCAACGCTGTGATCAGGTTGGTGGAGGGCGAGGTGGATGTCGCCGAAGTAGAAGTTGTACTGCCTGTGGTTGCCATGACTGGTTACCGCATGTAATCCAGCAGTGACAACTGCGAAAGCCGACCCAGCAACGATTGCGAGGCCTGCAGCAGGGTCTCCTGCTTTTTCAAATCACCCAAGGCGGTGGCGTAATCCAAATCCTTAATATCGGACAACGCTTGAGTGGCGCGCGTTGACAACTCTTCGGCCTGCGACTGCGCTAGGGTCAGGCGGTTTTGGCTTGCGCCAAGCTTGGCCATTGCCGTTTGGATGTGATCCGACACCTTCGATAGTTCATCAATACCACGCGACAAGTTTTGCTTATCGTTGGTCTTGAGAGCGGTCTCAAGGTCATTGATCACGCCGAATACATCGACCTTGACTGCGGGGTCGGTGCTTGTAGCAAGCCGGGTAACACCCTGCCAAACACTTGGACCTGCGACACTTGCATCTTCATAGCCAGCGTCCGCCAGGTGCACGCGTAACGGCGAGCCAGACCCGTTGTAAGACACGCTCCCATCGGCTTCCTGAGAATAAGGTGCAGCCGAGGATCTCGTACCGGCAAACACATAGCGTCCGTCCGGGTCGCGGGCATTAGCCAGGCCCAGCAACGAGGCCTTGAGCGAGGACACCTCTACTGCCATGGAGTTGCGCTCACTCTGAGTGAACTGGCCCGACGCGCCCTGCAATGAAAGCTCTTTAAGTCGAGCCATAAGGTTTTGGCTGGTCTCTAGGGCAGAGGCCTGCGTGTCGATGCCCAGCTTTACCTTAGCGACCGACTCGACGTCATTGGCAAAGCCTTTGATGCGACTTTCCAACGCCACGGCGCGCGCCACAATTTCTGGTGCGTCTGAGGGCTTGTTGTAGTTCAGTCCGCTGGCGACCTTGCCCTGCATGATTGCCAACTCTGACGCGGCCTGCGACATATGCGCAGACAGTTGCTGGTACAGCTGGGATGTGGAGACTCTCATGACTACTCCTGGCTACAGTCGCTGCATCAACGAATCAAACAACTTGCTGGCGGCCTGAATGACCTGAGCATTGGCCTGATAGGCCTGCTGAAAGCGCAACAAGTCGGCCAACTCTTCATCTAGATTGACGCCCGAGACGCGATCGCGTGCCTGCGTTGCGTGATCTAGCATCACCTGTTGAGCGTTTCGCGAGACCTCTGCCTGAACAGACAGCGAGCCCACTCTGTTAATCAACGTTTCATAATTTTGCTGAAACGTGCCCTGCCCGGCCATGACGTCAGTACGCGATTGCAGCTGCACCAACAGCGCCGCATTGCGGTTATCACCCAAAGGGTCTTGTGTTGGCTGAACAGTAAAGACGTCACCAGTAGCTGGAATGCCACTGAGGCTCAGCGACCAGTTGCCGTAACGGATTTCGCGATCCACCGGATCAAACTGACCCTCAGAAACCACCGTTCCAGTGGCCACATCGGTAATCGCATAGCTGGAGCCGGCCCCGAATGACACGTCATACGTGCGCCCGTCCGGCATCTGCTCAGCAGGCACAGTCGATACTTCATACGTACCAGAAATAGACACTGCACTGGCGTTGCCGTCGGCACCCAGACCAAACACAAGCAAGTCTTCGGCCAGCGGCGCAGTCATGTTGAATGACGGGGACAGGCCCAGCTGACGCGTCAGCGCAGCAGCATCTGCTGTGGCGCCAGCAGACACCACTGCTGGGCTGATATCTACGGTAATAAAGTCTGCGTCGTCGATGCTCTCAAACGACAGGACACCGCCCGTTGCACCGACATCGCCAACTGTAACGTTGCCAATTTCACCAGTCACCGTCATGTCCGCGCCTGTCGAATCGGCGATCACAATGCCATCGGCTTCAAGCCGCGCAGAGACGTTAGAGATGCCAGCGGCATTGATTTGGGATAAGAGCGTCTGAACGTCTGCGGCTGAAAACGACTGCCCATTGACGGACAGCGACTGGATGGAGCCTGTAGGCAGAGTGTCTGGAACAGCAATAGTAATTTCGTTGAGGGCAGTGACCTTCACGCCAGTTGTGGCGGACTGTGCATTGAGCAAGGCCGCCACGTCCTTGGCAGAGCTGCCAGCCGGAATCCCTACAGGAACCGGTACGCCGTTAATGCGCACGCCGTTGGCCGGAACCGCTACGAAACTGCCGGCATTGATTCGTGCAGTGATAATTTTAGGCTCGGTGACAATGCTGGTGTTGTCACCGGCGCTTTGTATGGTGCGCACTGCCGTCGCACCATAAGAGAACGTTTGATCCAGGTAGGCCTGGTCACCCACCTTGCCGTTGTAGGACGCGTTTAGCACTGCAAAAGGGTGAAAGCCATTGGCGGTGCTGATCAGAGCAGCGCCTTGGGTGGCACTGAGCTGTGGGCCAGAAAGCTGCCGTCCGTCGCGTGTAAACACCGCCAACTCACCGCCAGAGCCATCAGCGCGCAATGAAACTGCCTGAGTGCCTGCAGCGATAACAGTAAGCGGCCTAGCAGTAGCAGAGAACATTGTACTGCTATAGGGCGGCGCCACACTGCGCGCGAGCGTTGACTGAAGACTGCGAAACTCGGTAGACGCACGAAATGACGTCAGCTTGGCGTCCGCGCCAATTGCACTGAGATTGCTTCGCGCCCCTTGAGCCGAGATGCGACTTGCTGTGGCGACTTCACCGGGCTCTTCGATAAGAACCGCTAGAGTTTGCGCCGGCCGTGCCTCAGGGCGAATGACAAATGCATCGCTGTCTTTGGCCGCGCCTTGAAACGCGAACGCCAAGCCGCCCAGTCGCACCGTATCAGCGCCACTGGCACTGATGCCGCTGGACAGATCCTTAACAGTCCATTGCCCTGCCTTGGCATCAAAGCGCGCACTATAGCTATGCGCAGCAACTTTTCGCGGATCCTCAACAGTCACACCGAGTCGGCCCTTACCGCTGTTGCCATCACCGGTGACGGTATATTTGGGTCCTACATAAAACAGCGCTTGACCCGGATGGCCAGAGGCATCCAACCCATTGGATTGGATATCGTTAATGGCATGGCCAAACGCCAGGGCCATTTGATCCAAGCTGTCCGCAACCGGCCCGAGCGCTTGACCCCGAAACGCGGTGAGACCACCAAGCGTGCCCGTAATGGCGGTGGGCAACACGGTCGGTCGAGTTGACGCATCCAATACAAACTGGACCCGACCCGGATCGACGGCGTCGAATTGGGCGGTGATCGCATGCACAGTCCCACCCTCGACCAACGCTGCTCCAGAGGTGCTGTCGCCCGCATAGATGTCGGCAGAGCCACTGTTGCCAAGCGAAATGGCGATACCCATTCGCTCACCGAGCTCCTTGAGCAGCGTGTCACGTCGATCCAACAACTGCATGGGCTGCTCAGCATCAGTAGAGCGCTTGATGAGTTGTGAATTGAGCGTGCCCAGCTCCTTGAGTCGGACATTGACCTCTTCGACACCCTGCTCGATCTGCGCGCGCGTGGACGATTCTAGATCGGCGACAGTTCGACTCAGCCCTTGGAAGCGCGAAGCCACACCGTTGGCAGCAGACAAATAGCCTGTGCGCGCTCCGGTTGATCCAGGGCTCGATTCGAGCATCCTGGCGGAATCAAAAAACGCCTGGAATGCGCCATGTAATCCAGCTGTACTGCTACCGATTGAATCCTGCAGCTGCTGCAATTTAGAGAGCAGCGCTTCCTGACTTTTGAAGTCGCCACCGGAGCGCCGCAGGTTCTCTTCAAGGTAGCGATCGTACAATCGCTCCACACCCGCAAAGCGCACACCGGCACCCAGGCTGATGCGCGCGGAATTGTCTTGGCCGGCCGACTCAATGGTAGCCCGCTGCCGCACGTAGCCTGCAGTCTGTAAATTGGCGATGTTGTTACCGGTGGTCGCCAGCGCTTTTTGATACGCAGCGAGACCCGATACGCCGATGCCTACTAGATCGACCATGGCTTAGCGCACCGCCCCGGCGCGGCGCAACAGCGCATCCGCGGTCGTAATGTCAAAGCCGACCTTTGTGGCGTCGATAGTTTGCAAATCGGCAGGTACCACAGGGCGCTTGCCCTGCTGCATCATAAATTTTGCCAGCCCAATGCCGCCGGCTTTAGACATGTTCAACGAGACCTGCTGGTCGAACATCTCCTGATAGGTATCCATCGCCTGTGAGTTGAGCAACTCACTGCGCGACACAGTCTTGCGCATCTCCTTGAGCATAAGGCCAATGAACATCGACTCAAATTGCTCTGCAGCGCCACCTGCGGCTTCACTTTCGCTACGAACGGCCTGCGCTTTCATCTCGGAAAGCGCGCCGAAGTCAAACCAGGTGGAAGGTGAAGAGGAGATATCCACGATTAGATGACAATCAGCTCTGCATGCAACGCGCCGGCGCGCAGCAGTGCCTCGAGAATGGAAATTAGCGAAGTGGGCGATGCACCGATTTCATTTACGGCGTTAACAATCTGGCGCAGTTCTGCACCAGGCTTAAACAAGACCATCTTTTTCTTGTCTTCAGTCGCAGTCACAGTAGCGTTCTGCACTGCTGTGGTCTGGCCTTGGCTAAACGGAGCCGGTTGGCTGACGTCGTTCGTGGCATCGACCGTGACAGTGATATCACCCTGCGACACAGCTGCAGCACTGACCAACACATTGCGGCTGATGACCACTGTGCCGGTTCTGGAATTAACCACCACACGGGCTGGCGGCTCGCCTGCGACAACCTCCAGCTCTTCAAGCATGCCTATAAAAGCGACGCGTTCCCGTGAGCCCTTGGGTGCAAACACTTTGACCGACACTGCGTCAATCGCATCTGCGGTATCGGGCCCAAACTGTTTGTTGATCGCCTGCATAACGCGAGACGAGGTCGCAAAGTCAGGGCTGCTTAGGTTGAGCACCACGGAATCGCCTTCGTTCAGCGGACCTGTGACCTCACGCTCAACCAATGCACCACTAGGTATACGTGCCGATGTGGCGACACCCACTGCAACAGAGCTACCGGCGGCATCGGCAGAGAAACCGGATGCCGACAGCGGGCCTTGTGCAACAGCATAGGTACGCCCGTCTGCGCCACGCATGCGGGTCATCAACAGAACCCCACCGCGCAAGCTCTTAGCCTTGGCAATGGCGGCAACGTTTACATCGATCTTTTGGCCAGGCTTTGAAAAGGCCGGCAGCTCGGCGGTCACCATGACAGCGGCAACATTCTCGACCTTAAAATCTTTGACTGATTCAGGCGAGGTGTCATAGCTGGATAACGGCCCGTCCACCGAAGAACCCATCCGTGCCAGCGTTTCACGCAGAGTTTGGATGGTGAAAGAAATGTCTTTACCATCGCCGGTACCCTGCAGACCAACCACCAGTCCATAGCCCATCAGCTGGTTTGGCCGTGCTGCAGCAAGCGCCGCGATGTCTTTGATGCGCTCGGCTTGAGACGTGGCAGGCACTGCATACAACAAGGCGGAAAGCAGCGCAGCACTTAGCATTACAATCCACTTTGAGGTGTACTTCATGTGTTGTTGCTCCACTGTCAGAACGGCCAGAACCGAAGCAGCGCACGGTTCATCCACCCAGAGCGACTGGCATCAGCCAATTCACCGGCTCCGGCAAAGCTGATGTCCGCATCGGCCAAGCGCCGCGACCGTACTGTGTTATCGGGCTGAATATCGGAAGGCCGAACCAGACCGCTGAGACGCACAATTTGTGAACCCGTGGCCAGCTGCATGCGCTTGTAAGCGCGAATGGCCAGCAAGCCATTTGGAAGCACTTCGGTTACAACCGCCGTCAATTGACCCTTAATGTTGCCTTCGGCAGCGGCGGTACCCTTACCGGCAGAATCAATACCGCTGGCTGCTGGGTTCATATCTATGGGCCAAGGTAAACCCGCTTTGCCAAATGCAGCATCAATGCCTTTGAGTGCACCAGCTGACAGCGCCGTCGTTTTGGAAGTGCGTGACGAGCCATTGGACGCTGAGCTTGAGGCCGTAACGTTTTCCTCGATGAGCACAGTCACCAAGTCGCCGGGACCACGTGCCCGTTCCTGACCTAGCAGTCCGTCCTGCGCAATCTGCGAGAATATTGAGCCATCGGGGCTGAGTGCCTCTGCCGTATGCGGCGACACATAGATGCGCTCTGGCGGCAGGTCGCGTTCGCCGATTTCGGCGCAGCCCGACAGCAGAACCGCGCACAGCGGAAGTAGGGCAAGTGACTTGAGCATGAAGAGTTGCCGTTACAGGTTGTTGTTGGTGAAGCGCAGCATGCCGTCGACCGCCTCGATAGCCTTTGAGTTCACCTCATAGGCGCGCTGGGTCTCGATCATGTTGACCATCTCTTCGACTACGTTGACGTTGGAGCTCTCGAGGGAGCCCTGGGCCAACTGACCGTTGCCCTGCTGAGTGGGAATGCCGACCTGCGGCGGGCCGCTGGAACTGGTTTCGCGATACAAATTGCCGCCCACAGACTGCAAGCCAGAGGGACTGACGAATCGCGCAATCTGTATCTGGCCAATGGTCTGAGCCTGCGCCTGACCCACTGCCTGAACCGACACCGTGCCGTCCGCACCAATGGTGATGGTCTTGGCGTTTTGAGGAATGGCAATTTCTGGCTGCAGGCGATAGCCGCTTGAATTAACTAGCACGCCCTCCGCAGAGAGCTTAAAGCCACCGTCGCGGCTGTAACCCAACGTGCCGTCAGGCTGAAGAATCTGAAAGAAACCTTCGCCGCTGATCGCCACGTCAAATGCATTCTGCGTCTGAATCAGGTTGCCCTGAACGTGCAGCTTTTCGGTAGACACGACGCGCGTACCAGTACCGAGCAGCAAGCCAGTTGGGGCTGCAGTATTGGCCGAGGTTTGCGCGCCGCCCTGACGTAGGTTCTGATACAGCAGGTCCTCAAACGTGGCGCGATCGCGCTTAAAGCCCGTCGTATTGGCGTTGGAGAGATTGTTGGCAATAACGGTCATACGCGTCTGCTGCGCGTCCAAACCCGTCTTTGCCACCCATAGTGCTGCTTCCATTTCTAGATATCCTTGTTAGCCGCCAAGCTTGGCTAGGCCCTGCGTGCGCTCAGCCAGCTCATCTGCCTGCTTAAGCACTTTGATTTGCATTTCGTATCGTCGGCTCATGCTGACCATGTCGATCAGCGCCGAAAACACACTGGAATTACTGCCTTCCAACTGACCCGTTGACAGTAACGGCGCCTGCGCAGCGGCAAACGGCGCGCCGTCTGCAGACTTAAACAAGCCGTCCTCACGCAAGTTGACGGTGCCATCTGGGGGATCGACGATTTGCATTCGAGCAAAGGGGACAAACGTTCGGGTGATATCGCCTTGCGGCATTATAAAAACCGTGCCATCCGTACCGATCTTCAGCTCCGCTTGGGCGGGTGGAATGATGGCTCCACCACCCGCAGATTGGACTTGTTCGCCTGTGGCAATCTGCAACGAGCCGTCGCCACCAATTTTGAGGTCGCCACGACGTGTATAGGCAATGGCGCCATCTGCGGCTTGAACAGCCAGCAGCTGGCTGCCACTGAGGGACACATCCATGCTGCGACCAGTCGTCGTCACCGTTCCGGGTGACATGTCCACACTCGCGCCGGAGCTGGGCACCGCCACATAGCGGGAAGCAAAGCCTGGGCCTTCATAACGAAAGGTCTTCATCGCTGACTCGAAGCTCTTCTTGAAGCCCACCGTGCTCGTATTGGCAACCTCGTTGGCGATCTGCTGCATGCGCTGATCGATCGAGGCTTGCCCACTTAGTGCGGTGAAAATCAACTTGTCCATGTCAGCGACTCCCTTAACCTATTAACCGCGGATGTTGACGATCGTGCTGGTCAGGTTGGTAGCGGTTTCAATCGCCTTAGCATTAGCCTGGAAGTTACGCTGGGACGTAATCAGCTGAACCAGCTCTTCGGTCAGGTCAACGTTAGCGCGCTCAAGCGCACCACCCTGAATTGATCCGAAACCATCGGAGCCCGCTTCACCGGCGCTAGGTGCGCCAGAGTTAGAGGTGGCCACGTAGTTGGCGTTACCGATCTGCTTCAGGCCGTTGGGGCTGGCGAAGTTGGCCAAGATGATCTTGCCAAGCGCCTGCTGCTTGCCGTTGGTGTAGTTCGCGCGAACCACGCCGGCAGAGTCAATGTTAATACCGTCCAAGCGACCCGAGGCGAAGCCGTCCTGTGACAGCGACAACACCGAGAAGGGCTGTGAGTACTGAGTCGAGAACTTACCGTAGTCCACGTTCAGCACGATAAGGTCAGCGCCGTTCTGAGGATCGAAGGGGGTGTACTTGGCACCCTCTTTAGGCGACACCAGCTTACCGGCGGTATCGAAGGTCAACTGGCCCTTGGTCAGGTAGATCTCGTAGTAGTTCGGAATGCTTTCTGGCTTTTGAGTGGTCTCGTTGCCATCCTTGTCGATATACAACAAGTTGCCGTCTGGGTCAGTTGCCTGCTTGAGCACCGTTACCCTGGGCACCTCACCGCGCTGCTGAACAGTCTTGTCTAGACCAAAGTTCGGGTGACCGTTGATGTTGATGAAGGAGTTCACCGAAGTGGTGCCCGACTTCACAACAAATCGCGAGCCGACATTGTCATAGGTAACGGTTACGCCGTTAACAGCGCGGCCATCAGCCGTCGAAATCTGGTTGATGCGGCGCTCCAGCGCGGCAGCAAACGTTGTGCCGGTATACGCGCCGACCGGAATGCGAATCGTACCGTCGATGCCGTCTACCGTGACGTTGACAACATTGTCATTCGGAGTGACCGAGAACGTGCCGGTAATATCGATACCGGCTTTGTTACCGGTGGTAATGGCGGGCTTGGATGACAAGCCGGTACCTGTAGTGTTGATGATTTCCTTGGTTGACTCCGTAGAAATTCCAAACAGGTATGACGCACGAGCGTTATCGGCCACCTCCACCTTGATAGACGAGGTCTCGCCGGTGGTACCGGAAAGGAAGGCAAATTTGCGCTGATCCTTCAGGTACTGCACCTGAATGCCATAGCGACGCTGGTCCTGATTAAGCTTGTCTTCGCCGTTTGGCGCCAGCTCTCCAGTACCGGCGGTACCCTGCAACGGACTGGCACCCACCGGTATGAAATCACCGGTCGCAGCCAGGCCGAGCACAGGATTGGCAAGAGATACGCCGCCCACCTCAGGACCAGTGAGCTTAAGAGAGAGTATCTTGTCCGAGTTGCTGTACGGCTTGAAGGTCAATCCGCGGCTGCGCGAGTCGTAGGCGACACGAAGCTTGCCTGCTCCAATCTCATCATCGAGCTTGGCCTGAATTTCTTTGACGAGCTGCGGAGGAGTCAGTCGGGCTTGGGTAGGATCCAGCGTTAGCGTGATGCCTGTCTTTAGCTGCTCAAGGCTGGAACCTGCAGGCAGGTCGCCATTGAATTCCGCAAACATCTGGAACTGATTGTTACCAGTAGAGAGATCAAAGTACTGGTCGTCACCAAACGTATCGTTAATTGCACGAGTCAGCTCTTGGGCAAGCTCGGTACCCGACAGCTCGACGCCCTGAAGGTCTTCAGGCAGAGAAATTTCGAGCGGATCAGAGCCGTCTACACTGATCTTAAACAGACTGTTGGTAGACAGTCCCAGCGACTTTTCCGCCAGGGTGCCAATGACGTTAGTCGTGTTTTTGGTGAAATCTGTACCGCCAAACGTGCCGCCAACACTCAGCGAGTTGTAGATGTTGACGTTGAAAGGCTCAGTATCGCCAAGGCGATAGAAGGTCAGGTCGCCGGCAAGTGCAGAGCCAGTAGTTCCGAACCCTTCCGTTGCCAGATCTTCCGCAGCCGCTTTAATTGCAGCATCCAAATCAACGGCAGTGATCGTGTCACCTGCTGCGGCGGCTTCGATGCTAATCGTTACACCGCCGGTATAGGTCGGTGGATCACCAGCATCGGAGGTGCCGCCAATGTTGATCTCCAGCATTTCACCGGCATCGCTAGCAATGCCCGTCGTGAAGGTGCCGCAAGCACTGGTGCTTGACTCTGATGCGCCCATGCGAATCTTGTTGCTGTCGGTGCTACCGAAGTCGAAGCCCACGCCGCTGGCCACATACCCGCCCACGAACTTTCCCGACTGCGAGTCGACACGCTTGTTCTGGTCGTTGAGGTAGTACAGCGGATGCGCGGCAGTAGAGTTGAAGGTTGGGTCGAACTGCGACGGGTTCGTCGTCTGCTGACCAAACTTATCAATGTAAAGCGCCTCGCCTTTGTCGGTCTTAGCCGAGAGCAACGCGGGCTTAATTTCTCGATCACCCACGTAAATGTAGGTCTGCCACTTGTTGGTAGGATCTTCGATCGTCGCGTTAGAGGTCTTAACGTAATAGATGGTTGCGATCGATGGATTACCAAGGGAGTCGAACACGGTGATCGACGTCGACCGGTTGAACGTGTTGGGGTCGTTACGATCAAAGCGATACACCGCATTGCCAGAGCTGTACTGCGCCTGCTGGGGAAGGATCTCGGCGTCGGCGGGCAGGTTCACACCCAGATCAATCTTGGATGAAGCCTGCGGCAAACCTGCCGTAGTGGGAAGCTGCAAAGACTTGGCTGATGTCAGACCGGTGGCAACCACGGATCCGTCATCGTTTACTGGGAAGACTTGGACAAACTGGCCAGAGGAGTCGACCACATATCGGTCGTTGTTAACGCGGAACGAGCCGTTACGCGTGTACACCGTCTGGTTTGAAGTCAGATTGGGCTTCAACACGAAGAAACCCTGGCCCTGAATAGCCATGTCTAGGGAGTTCTGCGAGAACGATACGTTACCTTGCGAGAACTCCTGGGCCACGCCCTTGAGCAGCACGCCCTGGCCGATGGAGCTTGAGGCGTTCTGCAAAGGCGAGGTGGCGAAGATGTCGCCGAACTCTGCGCGCGACTTCTTAAAACCGATGGTGCCTACGTTGGCAATGTTGTTACTGACGATGCCCAGTTCAGCAGTTGCCGCGTTAAGGCCGGTCAGTGAGGTATAGAACGACATGGTTTACTCCGTAAGAAGGTGCAGCTGTTTCAGCGCAGGTTCGTAACTTGGGACAGTGGCAACGAGCCGCCGTTATTAAGATTCAATTTGATGTCGCCACCGGCCATCGAGACACTGGCCACAGGCGTGTAGAGCAGCGCTGCCTCGGCAGACGATTTGCCTGCGCGCGATACGCTGACGCTTACCTGATACTTGCCAGGCAGTGCGGTGGCGCCACCTTTCAATGCACCGTCCCAGGAGAAGGGATAGTCCCCAGAACCTGACGGGCCAAGATTAAATGTCTCCATGATCTGGCCGACTGCATTGCGCACAGTGACCGTTGCGCCATCGGCAGGCTCTTGCAGTCGCACAACGCCATCGAGCGAACCACCTTGGGGCAGCTCACCAACATTCGACGGCGAGAGCACCGAGCGGCCGATGAGTGAGCCACTGGAGAGCAGGCGCGAGCCAGACATCTGGTCGCTGAGTGCCTTGAGTTGCGTGGCCATGTCACCCAAAGACGACACCGTCGAGAACTGCGCCATCTGGCCCAGAAACTGACCGTTATCCATCGGTGCCATCGGATCTTGGTTCTTCAGCTGAGCAGTCATCAGCTTAAGAAAGTCGCCCTGACCAAGCGTGGCAGAGGCAGTAGTCTGCTTTTGCTGCTCAGATGCCAGCGACATAACGCCGGGCGGTAAGGAGCTATCGACGGGATTGGGTGCAGTTGCAGAAGTCATTTAGCAATGCCTCACTTGGTGCTCATGTCGATGGTGCGCATCATCAGTTCACGCGCCGTAGAAGAGACGCTCAGCGACGACTCATAGGCCCGCGAGGCTTCAAGCATGTCTGTCATCTCTTCCAACGGATTGACGTTGGAGCGATAGACATAGCCGTCTTTGTCGGCCATGGGGTTGTCCGGCGAAAACACCTGGGGGTTAGCTCGCTGCAGCTCTGTGATGCTGTTGACCTTCACGCCATATGAGGACGCCAACCCGGCTTTGCTTTCGGTCAGCATGGTCTCGAATACCGGACGCTTCGCCCTATAGGCCTCGGTCGGACTACCGGCGACTGTCTCGGCATTGGCCAAGTTGGATGCAATCGTATTTAGACGGACGGTCTGCGCATTTAGCGCGCCGCCTGCCAAATCAAGAATTTTCGTGAGCGACATGTGCTTCTCCCGCTGCTATCTGTTTCAATCGCCGCGATAGGCCTTGCGCATGCCAGAGAGCGCACTCTCCGCGAAGCGCAATGAGGCGAGATAGCGAGTAGCAGAATCGCCATAGGCGGCTTCTTCAATGCTTCCCTCCACTGTATTTCCGTCTTTCGATGCAGAGAGCGGTACGCGATAGCGCAATGCGTTGTCGGTCAGATCCTGCGAAATTTCGACGTGTCCCTGTTGAGTCACCGCCAGACGCGGCTTATCACCGAACTCTTTCAGGAGTTCTTTGTAGTCAATGTCACGCGCGTGATAATTGGGCGTGGTCGAGTTGGCCAAGTTGCCTGCAATGATTTCCATGCGACGTGCCTGTACGGCTATCGCAGTGGGAAACACACCTAGCGCTTTATCCAGTTGAGACATCGTCCAATTCCTTCTTAAGTGCCACACGTGGCTCTTGGTCGCAGACATCAAAGCAAGCGCCGTGCCAGATCGGAAATCCGAGGGCATTGATGCATCACTCCTTGTATAGGCACACAAAGGGTCTGCTTCAGTAGCTGCGAAACAGCCAACCGGCAATCGACTGCCGGTCTTGTCTCAAACCGGAAATTCATCGCCTGCCGGCTGTGCCAACACTGGTTTTAAGCGGCAATTGATTGCAGACAACGGGCTGCACAGCGGCGCGCCCTCGGTTGGCACGGTGTTTGCTTTGAACTCTGGCGTCGACTTTTCACAAGCGCAGGAATCGCGGAGAACAGCATGGCTCTTGTTATCAACACGAACATCGGGTCTATCCAAGCCGAACGCGCTTTGGCCACGACTCGAGGCGGCATGGAAACCTCCATGCAGCGTCTGGCGTCTGGCAAACGAATCAACAGTGCTCATGACGATGCCGCAGGCATCGCCGTAGCCGCCCGCATGCAGGACCAAATTCAGGGTCTTAATGTCGCGATCCGTAACGCCAACGACGGTGTGGGCATTGCCCAGACTGCAGAAGGCGCCATCGAGGAAATGCAGAACGTGCTGCACCGTATGCGCGAGCTTGCTGTGCAGGCTGCCAACGGCACCTACACCGCAGAAGACCGCGGCTTCCTTAACCTGGAATACGTGTCGCTGATGTCAGAACTGCATCGCACGTCTATCGCCACTACCTGGGATCAGGATATGAAGCTGCTGGACGAAGACGTCGGCAGTGTCGATATCCAGGTGGGCACTTCTGCCGCCATGACCATCAACATTCCAATTGGCCCGCTGACCACTCGGGCGCTGGGACTCAAGGCCAACAAAGAAGATGTCGGCACTCCAGTTGCAGCAACTAGCTCTGCCGCTGCAACAACCACCTATACGATGTCCTTCGGCGGCACCGCTGGTACGTTTTTGCCAGGTGACGACTACGAGCTCACCATCAATGGCGTGCGCCTCACTGCTGAAGACGCAACCTCTATTGAGGATGTTGCGACCAAGTTGAGCGCTGACTACGACTTGAAGAACACGGGCATCGATTCCATCGCCGTAGACGCAGGACCGCCCAAGGCTTTGGTCGTCACTTGGCTGCCATCCGCACTAGATGAAAACGACGATCCTCCCGTTGCGACGTTGAAGTGGTCCAAAGACACGACCAACATCAACACGATTACCGGCGCCAACGACGCTATGGGTTATCTGGACAAGGCGCAGCAGCTGGCCAACGCGCAGCGTTCCAAGCTGGGCGCAGCCATGAACCGCATTCAGTACACGGTCAACAACTTGTTGAACATCGTGCAGAACACGCAAGAGGCCAAGTCGCGCATCTTTGATACCGACTACGCGGCAGAGTCTGCTGCTTTGGCCAAGGCCAAGGTGTTGGCGGAAGCCGGCACGGCCATGCTGGCTCAGGCCAACCAGTCGCAGCAGTACGTGATGAACCTGCTGCGCGGCGGTGGCTGACGGCTAACAAGTGTGAGACTGCGTTACCTCAAAGCTGTTGGGCTCGGTCTGTTGTGCTGGTGCAATTCTGTGCTGGCCACTGCCGCGCCGACCGACGCCGTGCCCACGCTGGCGGCATCGGCAGAGCGTTTCGCAGAGTCGGCGCTCAAGCTGCCTGCCGGCAGCGTGACCGCGGTCACGATCAATAACCAACTACCTCTGGGCGCCTGCGCCACAGGCTGGCAGTGGACCTTTGCTTTTAGCACCCGCAACACCGTCAAGGCTCATTGCCCTGGTGCGACTGGCCCGGACAAGTTTGTGTCCTTGCGTCTGCCCGCCCCGGCAGAGGCCAAACCCCAGGCAACCTTCTCAGCCGTGGTGCTCAACCGCGATCTGCCTTACGGGCACTCGCTGACTGCAGCGGACCTGTCGGTCAAGCAATTGCCCGCCGGGATGGCCAACACAGCCAACTCCCTGGGCAACCCCGATGACCTGGTCGGGAAAAGCCTGACCCGCCACATGCGGGCCGGCGACACCCCCGGCAGGGCTGATGTTCAGGCCATGCTGGTGATCCGGCGCAACGACAGCGTGACCGGCTGGTCCTATTTTTCGGGTGGCCGGGTGGGCACCAAGCTCATTGCCCTTCAGGACGGCCGGGCCGGACAGCGTATCGACCTCGAAAACACCCTGAGCAAGCGCAAAGTGCGCGGTGAAATCCAGCCCGATGGCACGGTTAGACTGGGGGTACTGGGAACATCCAGTACACAAGTTGCCGATGACCCTAAAGTTCGGGTGGCCAACGTCGACTTAGTTGGCATGGAAGCAGGTAGAACACCATGAGCACAGACAAGATTTCGGGCTCCGGCCCAACATCCGATGCATTATCAACGGCTGCCGCGCTGGCAGCTGCCAAAACTCAGGCTGCGCAGGCCAAGAATACGGTCCGCGCCCCTGGCTCGCAGGCAGCACCCGCTCCGGTCGTCACAGAAGCAGCAACGCAGACCGTGACCGTCTCGGCCGCGGCCAGCGAAATGCTGCAGGCCGTGCGCACTGCTGGCGCCACCGAAGGCTTTGACCAGAAGAAGGTCGACCGGCTGCGCAAGGAAATCGCTGACGGCCGCGTGCCTTTGGACGCGCAAAAGCTGGCAGAGAAGTTTCTGGACCTGGAAATGCAGCTGGGTAGTCTCGGACGCGAATGAGCGCCGTGAGCACCAACGGCAATCTTGCCGATCTGCAGCTGATGTGCGATCGCATTTCGCACCTGCTGGAGCGCGAGTATTCAATACTGCGCTCACGCAACGGCTTGATCGGTGACGGCGCTGAGGAGCTCGATGAACTGCACCTGGAAAAGGAACAGCAGATCGCTGTCCTGGATCAGATCAGCAGAGCGGGAACCTGCATAGATGAAGCACGTGCCTCACCCGACAGGGCGCATGTTGCCAAGACGGCTATAGAGCGTTGCAAGTCCTTACAGGCGCGTAACCATCAATTGTTCGGTCGTATCGTGCACGCACAAAAACGTATTTTGTCAGTGCTGCGCGCGCCTGACGACGCAGTGAGTCTGTATGACCGCGGCGGCAAGTACAGAGATTTCGGGATGATCAACCGTTCAGAGCGGGCCTGATTCAGCGCCGGACTGTGTTGGGCTGCGGCCCTCCATCCAATAGACCCAAGACAACACGACGGCCACCGCGACATACACTTCGCGTGGAATAGTCGCCCCCAACGGCAAGTTGGCCAGCCGCGCCGCTAGTTCCGGATCGCGCATCACCGGAACACCCTGAGCTTGTGCTTCAGCCACTATCTGACTGGCAAGAACGCCACGACCAGTCGCTGTCACCACTGGCGCGGCGTGCTTGCCGTATTCAAGTGCAATCGCCTTGTCCAGTGCGTTGGCCATCACGCCCTCGCCTGCGCAAATTGTCCGACAGGCGACGCAGCAGCCTCGCCGATCTCATCAGGATCCGCGATCGTCCAGCTCGAT
The DNA here is from genome assembly GCA_026398735.1 of Pseudomonadota bacterium. Lineage (GTDB taxonomy): Bacteria > Pseudomonadota > Gammaproteobacteria > Steroidobacterales > Steroidobacteraceae > ZC4RG30. The sequence continues at coordinate 18,044 of JAPLSH010000003.1, forward strand.
AAACTCAGTCCAGCCAGCTCTAAACGGCTCGACAATTCCGGTACGCCACCTTCAAAGCGCTCTGCCAACTCTGCTTTGCGGGTCATCAACGTGACAGCCACGCCCGCTTCAGAAGTTTGTCGAATACGGATCTCTAAATCACCGTGCGGCAAATGCAAACTGGTCAAACGCATCTGCCAGGCACCATTTTCGCCTGCGTCGCCATCCTCATCAGCAGACTGTTCGCGGGCGGGGTTGCGCTGCAAGGTGATCCACCAACCCTCGCCACCATGACCCGAAGGCACCACAAACGAATAGCAGGTACCGCCAGCCTGCTGCGCGATGGCTGCGGCGCTTTGCATGCGCACCAGATCATCCAGCGCCGACCAGGCAGCGCCCGACAGCTCTACCTCTTCGCCTTGACTCTCGAACAGCACCTGGCGTTTTAAATCATCGCTTGGAACTTTGGCTTTGGCTTTAAGCCGAGACTCATAAAAGAGCCCGGATTGCGACAACGCCATAGCCACTGATTGCATCCAGCCACCAATGCCCTCTTCTACCGAGAGCTCTGGATACGCAGGCGTAACAGGGGCTGTTGCGCCAGACGCGACGCGCTTGAATAGCCACTGCGATAAAGCAGCAGGCATCTCAAGCCTGGAAGCCAGCGCTGAAATCGGACTCGACGAAACCAGCGTTGGCAGCGGCGCTTGCACCTGCGTTGCAACAACAGATCCAACTGAGCTGCTGCCGGCCACGCCACCGATGCGCTGCAGCGCCCTTCCGGCCAGCGGCAATAACGGAACCAACACCAATGTGCCGGAGGCATCGCGCGCAACCTGTAGCGCAAGCCTAGAATTCTCAACCAAACTAGGGATTGGCCGAGTCGAAAAAAACTTATCGCCGAGCGCGAATACGAGTTCGCCTTCCTGAAAGCGCACCGTCGTGGCAAACACTGCGCCCACGCGCCATCTGCCGGACGCCTCTGCGTTCGGCGGCAGCGCCACAGATCTTTCCATTACAGGTACCAGGTCTGCATCAGGTGCAACTGGCAACTGCGGACCCATACCCACTGGAGTGGTCATTATTATAGAGTCGACAGAACCGTGAGAAACTTGATCACAACTCTACGGCAACGCGCCTACATAAGTAATTTATAAGGAGCCCTGACGCCATGCGGCACCATCTCTTGCTCCGATTAATCGCGCTTTTTCTCTTCGTTCCAGCCGCGGGCCACGCGATGGAAGTGAAAAAATTATTGGATCTGGCCAAGCCAAGTCAGCCCCCAGACCCTCGCACAATGGTTATTCCGCCCCTGTCTTGCATCTCCAAACAGGTGCTCGTCATCAATCACAGCACATTAGAAACATCCAAAACGGATTCAGTGCTGTATCTGCGGATGCGCGGAACCTTACTGTACATGGGCAAAGTAGCTGGCGAAGAGACGGTGACAGGAACCATCCTGCGCAACGATCGCCGGCGATGGTCCATCGGTAACGCCCAGATAATCCTTGATGAAAATCTTAAAATCGGCGCTTGGATCAAGGTTGACCCCGACACTACAACGCTACGTTCACTGCAGTGCTCAACATCGCCGGGATGATCCGCGTTGAACCGGCGCACGTCCATCGTGCGACCGGCAATACTGGCAGCATCAGTGCTTGCACTGAGCAGCTGCGGCGGTAGCAGCGGTAGCAGTGACACTCCGAAGACCACTACGCCCACAACACCAAGCGCTCCACTGACGGGAAGCTTCGTAGATATCACCTTGGCCGGTGTTGGCTACGCTACGGCAACGCTAAGTGGTACTACGTCGACAGCAGGCGTCTTCAATTACGCCTGCACCACCAGCTGCGAAACCATCAGCTTTGCTTTAGGTGGCATCAGCCTTGGCCAAGTAACTGGCGCAGCAACTATCACGCTGCATGATCTCACTAGCGGCATGGACAACGGTCAGCTGTCCGAAACGACGGTGCGCAGAGCGCGTCTGCTAATCGCTCTGGATACTGATGCTGAGATCACCAACGGAATTCAGATTTCCGCAGAAGTGGCCGCTGCCCTGACAGGCAAGCGTCTGGACTTTGCTGCCGCAACTTTTGAGGCCGATTTGACAGCGCTGATGGACGCTCTCAAAGCAGACACACGGCTGACCTCAAACTTCCGCAGCGCTCTCAAGGCACCAGATAAATACGTCGCGCGCTCATTGCTGGAACAATCTGAAGCGCTCAACAGAGGTGTTTATACCGAGACACCAACCTCAACAACCATTGCCGCGACCGAAGTGCGCAAGTATGTGCTCAAGGTGCCTGACGGCTTTCTTGTCCCGTATGCCGGTCAGAACACTGCGTTGCGCGACGCGTTCCCACGTGGCCTGAAGCCCGCACAAGGCGCAGGCCTTGCGATAGTCCCCGGTACAGGCACAGCGCCAGTTCAACTACGTAGCATCACTACGCGCGGGATCGTCGTAGCCGCGCCCCAATACAAAGATGGCGTGTCCACCCGTACGGCCAGCGTCCTGGTAGGCGCCGACAGCTTGGCACTTCCTGCAGTGGGTATATTGGAACTGAGTTCATCAGCCTTTGATCTCAAATCAACACAATCCCTGCGCGCCAGTGCAACGGAAGTGTTCTCAGGAAAACCGACGCCGACAGGTTCTATAGGCAGCGACGGCGCGCGCAATCTGGATGAAACGCTCAAGCCGTCGAACCCGGAATTTGATCAGCTGGGCATAGACCCCGCCGGACTGCGGATTGCTGCAGAGGGCAGTTACTGGCTGTGCGATCGACGCGGACCCCAATTGATACAGCTGGAGAGCACTGGCCGGACCATACAGCGCCTGGCGCCCGCTGGCTCTACTGGCAACCTGCCTGGCGTTTCAAGGCTCTTACCTGCGCTGCTTGGATCGCGTCAGGCCGGCCTTGGCTGCGGCGGCGTTGCCATTAGGCCATTGTCTGGCGATGTTCTGCTGGCCAGCGGCGCACCTCTGGATATTGCAACGCAGACTCCCAACCGCGCCAAGCTGCTGCGAGTGGTCAGCTACAACCCGCGCACCGGAGCCGTAAGACAATTTGGCATCAGCAATTGGCTCAACGACTCGTCGTTGCAGCTGCTGGACATTGATGCGATCAGCGAAGACTTCATGCTGGCACTGTTTCGATACAAGGATGCTGCGACAGGGCTGTATCAGTTTCATCTAAGAAGTATCGATCTGTCTGCTGCCACCGATCTGACTGGCAAGACTTTAACAACCGGTGCATCAGCAGGTCTTCAGCTTGAATATGGAACCAGCGCAGAAGTGGAATCCAGCAGCGTCCGATTAGCGCCGTCGAGTCTGGTGATCGACTTGCGCACCTTGGGCTGGAGTCTGCCAAACCCTGAAGGCATTGCGCGTCTGGATGCCACCACTATCTATGTCATCGCACAGCAAAATGGCGGCGTGACCAGCAGAGTCGTTAACGGTGACGCCGCGCTGTCAGTCGCAGATCACACCGTCGACGCCAGCGGGTTGATTCTGCCTCGTGCTGCCGCAAGCGGTGCCAGTGCAGCGTTCGAGCTTGTGGCGGCTTCGGCTGAGCAACGTCAAACGGTGCTCTGGGCCATCAAGCTGCGCACTCCTCTGCAGTAGCCTCTACCAAACTACCGCGATTTCTATCCGTCTGTTTGCTACACGATGCTCTGCCGTGTCGTTAGGCGATGCGGGTCGCGTGTCGCCAAATCCCTGCGCCTCAATCTGTTTTGGATCCACACCCTGATGATCCACTAGCTCGCGCACGACAGCTATCGCTCGCGCAGCGGATAAATCCCAATTGTCTTGATAGCGGCCAGTGCGAATTGGAACATTATCGGTATGACCACCGATTATTAAGCTTGCATTGCCGGCACGCGCAACAACAGCGACCCTGGCAATTAGCTGCAGCGCCATGGGTGACAGCACCGCTTCACCTGAAGCAAAAGCCCCTGCTTCACCTAGTTTGATCAAGAGAGATCCGGCTCGGCTCTCGACTGTTATCTGTCCGCTGGCGAGCTGAGATGCAAACGCTTTGGACAGCAGATCCGCCGCTGAGCTGGCCTTGCTGGCAGCTGTCTGGGAGATTCCTGAAGACTCTGCTGGAGTCACGAAAGCACTGCGCATGCTCTCAGAGATCTCGCGAAAGCGGGTCGCGTTCATCTCTGCATAGGAGTACATAAAGACGAACATGCACATCAGCAAGGTCATTAAGTCTGCAAAGCTCAAAGCCCATGCTGCCTGACCAGCGGAGACCGGAGCTGCATTCTTGCGGGCAGCTCTGACCGAAGGCGGATTACTGCTCATCGGCTACGGCACTGGGCTTGCTGACCGACTCCCAAGGCGCCTGGGAAGTTAGTGACTCTTCTATTACGCGCGGACTGGCGCCCCGCAACAACATCTGCAATCCCGCTGCGGCACTTTCAAAATAGCGCAGCTGCTGCTCGAAGTACTGCTGCAACTTTACTGCTATGGGTCCTGCAACAACGTTGGCAAAGAACACTCCATAGAACGTTGCAATCAGTGCCAACGCCATAGAGGGGCCGATCTGATCTGGGTTTTTCATGCCTCGAAGCATTTCAACTAGCCCAATCAGCGTACCGATCAAACCCATTGCAGGAGATATTTCGGCCCAACTTTTCCATGCCGAAACAGCGTTGTTGAATCGCCGCTCATAGGCATCCACCTGTTGTTGGAGGAGCATGACAAGGCGCGCCTCATCACAGCCATCGATAATCGCCTGTATGCCGTAACGCAGATAGGGATCCGTTACGTTTTGGAGTTGGCTCTCTAGTACGAGCGTGCCTTCCTTTTTAACCAACACAGCGCAATCCACCAAGGTGGGCGCCAGTTTGGCACTGCTGTGCTCTACGCCACGAATCATCGTGCTAACAGACTGCAGATGAAATACAAATATTTCCCACCCATGCCTGGCCAACACCAGACAGGCTGTTCCGCCAACTACCAATGCCAGCGATGGAATGCTGACGAAGGCATCAACGGCCCCACCAAGGCTCATGGACCATACGAGCAACGCCAAGGTCCCGACTATTCCGAGCAACATGGACATTCTTCAGGTTCCTATGAGCATTGAGCGTAAAGACAACATCAAACCACTTGGCCTATTTCTTGAAGACCAGGCAGGAAGAACCAGCACGAGTCATGTCTTGGCAGGCTTTTTTCGCCAGATCTATAGAACTGACACCAGCGCGTACACGAAATAGCGACTGACCTTTAACCGTGATGACATCTATCTGCGGCTCCGAAGCGCGCAGCGCAACGGACTGAGTCTTTGCCATATCCATTGCTGCTAGGGCAGAAGCTCTTGTTTTAAACACACCAATTTGCACCCCTGCCACAAGGCGCTTCGCAGGTGCTGCAGCTACGGAGGGCTTGGCCTCGCGGCTGGGCTCAGCGGGCGCAGGCTCAGGCACCGGCTCAGCCTCATGATCACCGGTTTGCTGGTCCACGCTGCGTGGCTCCGGCTCGATTTGCTGCGGCGCAGACAACTTATCTAACGCCTGCTTGGCATCAGCAGCCCAAATAGAGTTGGGGTTATCGCGCAGGAAGGCATTGATCGCACTGACCGACGGGGCATGACTAATTAACAGCCACTGCCGCTGCTCTACCAATGCCGCTGCTCTCACGACTGCCAGCTTGGCCCTGTCGCCGGTTGGGTGGCGCTTGAGAAACTCTTGATAGCTGGCTGGAGTATCAGCCTTGACTGCGCGATCCCATTGCGTCGACTCACTAGTACATGCGCCCAATAGCAACAGGATCATGCAGGCAGCAGCAAACTGAGAGTAGTTCCGGTTCAAGTCACGACGCTCCAACATCATTAAGCAGGGGACACGGTGCCCGCTTCCAGCCAATGAAACTTACGTGCCGTCAGCAACCAAGGTAAATAGCGACGCGGCCAATTACCCGGTAGCAGCACTCCCGTACCATGATCCGTCCATTCGCCTTTGCAACCCATAGACAAAAGAGTGGATGAGTCCATACCGGACATAGATTCAAACGCCTTGCGAGCTGCTTCTGGCACGCATTCTGCGACTGCCGAATATCGATCGTGATAGGTCGCCCAGTGAACGCGGCGCAAGGTGTGCGGCAGTGCGCCCAGCACCTGCTGATAGTCGCTACGCTCCACGCCCAGCTGCCCAAGCACATTGCAAAACAGCACGGCCACATCGGCGTCAGCACTGAGCAAGCTGGGCAGCGCTTCAACAAAGTCGCCTTGGACCCAACGGATCTGAACACCATTAGCGGCAAGTGCCTTACCGTGGGTGAGCCAGAACAACGGTCTTGCAACCGGATCAAGGTCGATGGCAATTAGCGTCTTGAACTGTGACAGGAACCTTCGAGAGAGCGTCCATCCGGCACTGGGACCAACCAGCACCAGCGTTTTTACCGACGGCTTCCAATCCAACAGCCAACTTTCTATCTGATCTCTGAGATCAGCATGCTTGCCCCAGGCGCGCAGCGCGCGCCAGTGCCATAGCAAGCCTCCTGAAGGACCAAAGAGCGTGCTCTTGAAGGGTCGCACAGGATTTTCCGTATTGATCTATCAGTCTAGAGAATCGAAGGAGGGCGGCAATTTGTAAGTGCGCGAGAAGTCATCAGCCATTGCGTCTGCAGTCTTCATATCCTGGGCTGATAGATAGCGGGATATGGTTTCGAGATTGCGCTGCGCGGAGTCTGCGAGCCCCTTTTCCCAGGGTGAGGCGGTCAGTTTGGCGACGCGCAACCACACAAATGCCTTGAAATAGTTTTGGTTGACGCCCTTACCAAAGGCATAGCGGATACCCAATTCGCTGCGCGCCCTGGCCGACCCGGCATGTGCAGAGCGCAGATACCAACGTGACGCCAATGCCTGATCTTCTTTTACGCACAGTCCCCGTGCATACAGTTCTGCCAGACCAAAGGCGGCAGTCGAATCTTTGAGCTTCCAGTCATTGAGCCAGTTGTCACGCGCCTCGCAATACTTCCCGACCAAAAATTTATCGTAGGCGCCAGAGTTTTGGGCCAGAGCCGGCGTCGCCCACACCGTGGCGGTAAGTATTGTTGTCGCAAGCAGCCGCCATGACAGAACTAACAGCGACGGCTTGCAGTGCAGGACGGTCACTGGGCAGCTTCTGGAGTGGGCTTTAAACCTTTGTTCGCATCCCGATACAGGACCGTAATACTGATGCGACGGTTCTTGGGATCGAGCGGATTCTGTGTATTGACTGGCTGAGAATCTGCCACGCCTTCGATACGTGCGAACCTTCCTCCCTCAACACCCAGTCCAGTCAACAAGGTCCGCGTCGCATCTGCACGGTTTGCAGAGAGCGACCAGTTGTTGTTGGTGCCATTTTTAAATTGGTACCCGTCCGTGTGGCCACGAATCGCAATTTCGTTGGCTACACCCTTAAGGCTTTCTCCCACCTTGGCGATGAGTTCCTTGGCAGCCGGCTCAATGTTGTTGGTGCCAGAGGTAAACATAGAGAAGCCGGCCGTATCGAGAATCTCAATACGCAGCCCCTCCTTTTCTTTTACAAACTTGACTACAGAGAGCAGGTCGGCGGTTTTTTCATCGGAGGCAAGCTTTGCTTTGAGCTTTTTCTGCAGCTCCTCAAAGTTTTTCTCGTCTTGCTCGGCAGCAATTTTCTGGCGCTCTTGCTCGTTGAGGCCCTCAGGCATAGCCTGATCCTCGTGTGTGCTCTCAAACTCTTCGCGGCCCGGCGCGCTCAGCTGCACCAGACCAGTTTGCGAAGCCTGGCTCGGGAGCGCCTTGGGGTCGATGATCGACATGCCACCAAAGAAACCATCAGCGCCACCGGACTTATCCGCTTTCGTCACGATAGACGTCGGCTTGAAGTACTCGGCGATGCTTTTGCGCTGCGATTCGTTCGTCGCACCCAAGATCCACATCAACAAAAAGAACGCCATCATGGCGGTCATCATGTCGGCCAACGCAATCTTCCAAGCGCCGCCGTGACCGCCGCCATGGCCGTCATCAATAATTTTCTTAATGACAATGATCGGCGGCAGCTCTGCCGCCGCTGGCGCCTCTGCGGAAGCCTCTGCAGTTGCGGCGGCCGCATCCGCCTGTTGATCAGGCGGAACATCTGCGGCGGGTGGAGCCGGTTTTTCAGCGGGTGCTTCGGCCACTACCGTTAACCGCGCAGGCCGTCAAAAACCTCTGCGAACGAGGGTTGTGAATGATGGCTGATCGCAGCGCGCGCACTTTCGATGATGAGCGGTACCGGGTAGCCATTAATATGGCCCAGCAACATGTGCTTGGCCACGTGATAGATCTCGCCCTCCTCGTCTACCACCTGCTTAAGTCGCATGGCCAGAGGCTCGACGATGCCGTAAGCCAGGAACACGCCAAGGAAGGTGCCCACCAGTGCCGAGCCCACCAGGCCACCAAGAATCGCCGGCGGTTGATCAATGGCGGCCATGGTCTTCACCACACCCAGCACGCAAGCCACAATACCCAGTGCCGGCAACGCACCTGAAAGACCAGCCAGAGCCTCGGCAGGCTTGAGCGCGCCATGATGATGAGTCTTGATAGACAGGTTGAGCATGTCCTCAACCGCTTCGGGCTTAGGCGGCTGGTTGGAGGTCACCAGCAATCGGATCGTGTCGGTGATCATGTGGGTCAACGCATGATCTTTGAGCAACTTGGGGTATGCGCTAAAAATCGCACTGGCCTCGGGGTTCTCGATGTGTGCTTCCAGTGCTACCGCACCCTCGCTCTTGAACACCTTGAACAGCTTGACCACCAGGAACATGGTGTCCATGAATTCCTGTTTATGGAATGCCGGGCCTGCCATTGCCTTGCCAATGCCCGAGCCGACGCCCTTGAGCACATCGACGCTGTTAGAAATGATCATAGCCGCGACGCCGGCGCCACCGATCACTATCATCTCGTGGGGAGTCGCATGGAGAATAGGTGCCATGGATCCGCCGGCAAGGATGTAGCCGCCAAAGACAGCGCCAAACAGAACAACCAGACCTATCATTACGAACATGGCGACCTCTCAAATATTGCCGCGCGAAGATGGACTTACCTGTGAGATCTGTCTGATCTCAGATCACAGCGGCATCGAAGCCACAGGCAGTTAAACAAGTCGACGCCAATACTCCAAGCTTGAGGTTCGTTTGAAATATTCCATTTCGGATGTAAATGCGTCCGCAGAGACTCCGGCTGCCATAACGCCGCGGCACCGCACCGTCCGCAGCTTCGTCGTCCGTGCCGGTCGCATGACCACAGGTCAGCAAAAGGCCATGGACGAGCTCTGGCCACGCTTCGGGTTGGTGTTTGATACGCAGCCAATAGATATGGACGCATTGTTCGGTCGCAGCGCACCGCGTGTGCTGGAGATCGGCTTTGGCAATGGCGATCACCTGGCAAGCTTGGCCAGCACCAGACCAGAGGCGGATTTTATCGGCATCGAAGTGCACCGGCCGGGCGTTGGCCACCTGCTGCACTTGGCATCTCAAGGCAACCTGAGCAATGTGCGGGTCAGCTGTCATGACGCCATCGAGGTGCTCACAGAGCAGTTACCTGCTGCTAGCCTCGATGAATTGCTGCTGCTGTTCCCGGACCCTTGGCACAAGAAGCGGCACAACAAGCGGCGCATCGTGCAGGACAGCTTTCTTGACCTTGTGGCCAGTCGTTTAAAACCAGAGGGTGTGCTGCGCATGGCCACCGACTGGCTGCCCTATGCCGAGCACATGCTCGAGTGCCTGCAGCGCAGCAAGCACTTTGTAAATCTGTCACCCACCGGCGATTGGATGCCGCGCGATGCGCACAGATCACCGACCCGCTTTGAGCGTCGCGGTGAGCGATTAGGTCATGAAGTGCGTGATTTGGCAGCGCGACGTGTTGCCAACAGCTAAGAGTCAGCCAGGCAGCAGAGTGGGAAAGCTACCCCGCAAACCGTCTATGACGTACTGCACCGACAGCGCGCCCAGCACCACGCCAAACAACCGGTTGAGTACGTTGGCACCGGTCACGCCCATCACCCGCATGATGGGTGAGGCCATATAGAGGGTCAGCAGCGCCAGCAGAAGTCCCACTGCAACACAGCACAGCAGACCGATGAACAGCAGCGGGTCGTGGGTTGCTGGTCCGAATGACAGCAGGATGGTAGCCAATGCACCTGGACCTGCGATAAGCGGAAAGGCCAACGGGAACACTGAGATGTCGCTGCGCTGTCGCCCTTCTTCCTCTTCGCTGCTGGAGGTACGCGTACCAGAGCTGCGCGCAAACACCATGTCCAGAGCAATGAGAAACAGCAACACACCGCCAAAGATGCGAAAGCTGTCGATGGTGATGCCCATCATGTCGAGAAACGGGCCGCCGACTAGCGAGAAAATAAACAGAATGCACGCCGCAATCAGGATGGCCTTACGGGCCATCCGACGGCGCTCGGCCTCGGTGGCATTGGGCGTCAAGGCGATAAAAATGGGGATCACGCCGACCGGCTCGACCACCACGAGGAACACCACAAAGAAATTGAGCAACTGGTCAATCATGGTTAAACGCTACCAGTACCGCGTGACCAGCGCATCCACATTCACCTCGGCAGTCAGCTGCACCTGAGCACCCACCACAGCCACCTCCAGGGATCGCAGTCGCTCGCCGGTGCAAGGCCCTGCCACGCATTCGCCGCTGGCTTTGTCGAATACCGCGCCATGCGAGCGACACAGCAGCAATTCACCATCGGGCGTCAGAAACCGACCGGGCGGGAAATCGAGACGATGTCCGGCATGCGGGCACTGATTAACGAAGGCGCGCACCTCTCCTTGGTGCATCACCACCAGCCCGCGCAGCGGCCACTCGCCCTCTCCCAAGGTAAATCCCTGCGCCTGACCTTCCGTCAGCAATTGCAGGTCACACACTGCTGTACCGGCCGCAAGCAAATTCATGTCACACCCTTGTCCGGGACATCAATCAAACCTTTGCGCATTAACAGCCAGAACAGCAGCACACCGGGAACGGCGACCACCGTGGACAACAGGTAAAAGTCCACAAAACCCAGCAGCTCGATCAGTTTGCCGGCCGTCGTGCCGCTGATGAATCGGCCCACCACGCTGGATGCTGCCGACAACAGTGCAAACTGAGCTGCGGTGTACCTCAGATCGCAAAGCGCAGAGAGATACGCCACAACCGTCACGCCACCAATGCCGCTGGTCAGATTTTCAAAAGCGATTGCGCCGGCCAATCCCCAGTTGGAATGGCCCAGCGATGCCAGCACCGCAAAGCTGAGGTTGGACACTGCCATCAACACCAGACTCCACAGCACCGAGCGCTTGAGGCCGACACGACTGTAGAGCCAACCGCCGACAAACACGCCGGCCAAGTAAGCCCAGAAGCCAAAACCGACGTCATAAAACGCGATTTCATCGTTGCTGTACTGCAGCTCGTTAAACAGCAGCCTGAAGGTGAGGTTGGCGATGGTGTCGCCCACCTTGTGCAGCAACACAAACAACAGAACCAGCAACGCGCCGCGACGGCCCATGAATTCAACCAGCGGATCAATTATGGAACGCAGCACTGCATCAAAGCCGGTGCGCACCTGCGGCTCGCGACGCCGCGGTGGCTCGCCCAGTACCAGACCCACCAGCATTGCAGGCAAGGCCAGCGCTGCGCAGACGGCATAGCCCAACGACCAACCCCAGCGACCTGCAATAACCAGCGCCAGCGCAGCAGCCACCACAGAGCCGATGCGCCAGCCATACTGCGACATACCCGCGCCAACGCCTAGCTGCTCAGGCTCAAGAGTTTCGATACGGTAGGCGTCTATGACGATGTCGTATGTGGCGCCGGCAACTGCAACCAGGATCGCCGCATAGACAGTGCCCAGCAGATCTGTCCGCGGATCCACCAACGCCAGATTGATGATGGCTGCCATCACCAGCACGCCGGCCAGAACCAGCCATGACACGCGCTGACCTAATCGCGACAGCACAGGCACCTTTACGCCGTCGACTACCCAAGCCCAAAGGAACTTGAGGTTGTAGACCAGAAACGTAAGTGTGAAGGCAGTGACCGTGCTCTTGCGGATGCCATCCTGCGCCAGCCGCGTGGTCAGAGTCGCGGCGATCATCGCGTAAGGCGCACCAGACGACACGCCCAGAAAAAACGCCGCCAACGGCGCTGGCTCAACATAGGCGCGCAAACCTGCAGGCAACGCTGCGCGCCAACCCGTCGCAGCCGCGCCTGCTGTCACAGCACGTAATCCAATGTCAGTGGCGCGTGATCTGAAAACCGCTGGTCTTTATAGATGCTGGCACTGCGGGCCGTACCGGCAAGGTTGGCGCTGACCACCTGATAATCGATACGCCAGCCCACGTTCTTGGCCCAGGCCTCGCCGCGGTTGGACCACCAGGTGTATTGCTCGGCACGCTGATCGACTTCGCGAAACGCATCCACAAAGCCCGCCTCGCCAAACACACGGTCGAGCCAAGCGCGTTCCTCGGGCAAAAATCCGCTGTTTTTCTGGTTGCCCTTCCAGTTCTTCAAGTCGATTTCGCGGTGCGCAATATTCCAGTCACCACACAAGATGTAGCGCCGGCCTGTAGCGGCCAGCGCCTGCATGTGCGGCAGAAACACATCAAGGCAGCGGAACTTGGACTCCTGACGGTGCGGACCCGACGAACCCGACGGCAGATACACCGAGATCACCGACAGATCACCAAAGCAGGCCTCGATGTAGCGGCCTTCGTTGTCGAATTCCTCGACGCCAAAGCCGCAGCGCACGCTATCGGGCTTTTGCCGGCTGAATATCGCCACGCCCGAATAGCCCGGCTTTACCGCATCACAGAACACACTGTGATAGCCCGCAAGCTCGCAGCCCAACCCGGCCAGCTGGTGTTCCTGAGCCTTGGTCTCCTGGATGCACACCACATCCGGCTGTAACTGCCCCAACCACTCGAACACACCCTTTTTGGTGGCCGACCGGATGCCATTGACGTTGATAGACGTGACTTTCATGGGCAGCATGATAGCCCCACTGTCTGGAACCCTCATGCACGACCATCAACTTGCCTTTCTGAAACTCGCCCTGGGTCGCAATGCGCTGCGCTTTGGCCAGTTCACGCTCAAGTCGGGACGAATCAGCCCCTACTTCTTCAATGCCGGCTCGTTTGACGACGGCGCCTCGCTGGCCGTGCTGGGGCAGTGCTATGCCGCCACCATCGTGGCCTCTGGCCTGCCCTTCGACATGCTGTTCGGACCTGCCTACAAAGGCATCCCGCTGGTGGCCGCCACCGCTGCGGCGCTGTATACGCACCACGGACGCAACGTGCCGTTTGCGTTCAATCGCAAAGAGGCCAAAACCCACGGCGAGGGCGGCGCCATTGTTGGTCGTGCACTAGCCGGTCGCGTGCTGATCATCGATGACGTCATTACCGCCGGCACCGCCATCCGCGAATCGATCGAACTGATCCGGGCCGCAGGCGCAATACCTTGCGGTGTCGCGCTGGCACTGGATCGACAAGAGCGCGGCCGCGACCCGGTCACCGGCAACACACTGACTGAATCCGCCGTGCAGGAAGTGGCGCGTTTGTATGGCATTCCTTGCCTGAGCATCCTGACGCTCGGCGCGCTGATCGAGGCGGTGCGCGGCGGTGCTGCCGCACAGCCCGGGGAGCATCTGGCGGCCATGGAGGCCTACCGGGCGCAGTACGGAATCGAGTGAAGATGTGAGCCGCGCCGCAATTGGCGCGGCTGGTGCTGGCCTCTGGCGCGCTGGCATGGACAATGCCAGAGATGAAAAAACGCCTCGCCTTTGCTCTGTTGCTCAGCTGCACGGTTGCCACCGTGCCGGCGGCGCAACCGCGCAAGGCGGGTACGTCCAATGAACCGGCTGTCCGCAGCTACCGCTGGACTGACGAGAACGGTGCCGTGCACTACGGCGATACAGTGCCGGCGCAGTACGCACAGCGCAGCATTGCAGAACTCAATAGCCAGGGGCTGGCGGTGCGCGAGCGGCCGGCACAGCTATCTGCTGCCGAACAAGCCTCCATCAGTGAGCGCAGTCAGTTGGATGCTCGCACCAAACAGCGCGACAACTTTCTGCTGACCACCTACACCTCAACGCAGGACATAGAGTCGCTGCGCGACGAGCGCTTGGCACAGATTGAAACCCAGGTGGCCGCCAGTCGCGGTTATGTGGAGGCTGTGCAGACGCGCATGCAGGGCTTGAAAACACGCATGCGCAATTTCAAACCCTACTCGACCAAGCCCAACGCGCGCCGCCTGCCCGATACGTTGACTGCCGAGATAGTGCAGACGCTCAACGAAGAACTGTCACAGCGCGCCGTGCTGATTTCGCGGCAAAAAGAACAGGAAACGCTGCGCTCGAGCTTTCAGGCGGATATCGATCGTTATCGCCAGCTGGTTGTTCAGCAAAGCAAGCGCTGAACCCGAGAGCCTGCGCAATCAGCGCAGGCCCCATCATCTTATTTGACGCTATAGCCCTTGCCCGTCAGGCACGCCGTCAGCGCGCGGTCATATTGACCATGCTTGTCGGGGTTATAGACGGCATCCACCGGGTTGTACTGCGTCTGGCCAACAGCCCAGCGATGGCACTCATAGCGGTCATCGGCTTGTTGCTGCTCGCTCTGTCCCTTCTGCGGATAGACGTACAGCTCCGGGTCGCGCTGCGGCTCGACCGCCGGCTCGGCCGCAGTAGCCAATCGCGTGCCTGACGGCGGCTGCACCACCACATAGCTGCGACGGCTCAGGTCGTAGCTGTAGTAGGTATCGTCCGCGAAGTAGTAACGCGACCCACCGATAAACACAGTGGAATAGAACGGCGGCAACGCCGACACATACAGACCGTAAGGCGGCGTGCTCAGTACAAAGCTGCTGCCATAAGGGCGGTACCAGTAGCCGTCATATTGGTAGTAAGGGCTGCCACCCCAGTAGTGCGAGCGATATCCGGGGGGCAACCGGGTGACCACGCGGTCCGGCGCAGGACGGCTGGGACGCGTGTTGTAGTTGTAACCGGGCGACGGACGCTGCTGCTCGGGCCGGAACGACGGCGGCTCAGGCCGACCCGGCACAGGGCGCTGATACACGTTGCCTTGATCAGGCCGCCCGTAGTTGGGCTGCGGACGCTGCTGTGCTTGCTCCGGACGACCCGGTTGTACGGCAGGCTGCGGACGCTGCTGCGCTTGCTCCGGGCGGCCCTGTTGTACGGCAGGCTGCGGACGTTGCTGCGCTTGTTCCGGGCGTCCGGGCATCGGGCGCTGGTAAGGGCGGGACTCAATACGCTTGTCTTCGGCATCCACCTCTTGCGAGAGCAACGTTGCGGGCATTGCACCCAGAAGCGCCAGCGCCGCGCCGAAAACGACAGATCCACGAACCGAGCTTAGGCTGATCATGGTGACGCTCCTTACTTGACTGTGTAGCCGCGTGCCTCAAGGCAGGCGGACATCGCACGCTGATAATCGGCCGCCGCGCGACCGTTACCGGCCGAGGCCGCAACTTGGTTTGCGGCATAACGACGGGCTTCTTCATCGGCCTGCGCGCTCTCAGACGCTGCACCAAGCAATCCGCCTGCCGCAGCGCCCACGATGGCACCAGAGGCGGCATTGCGCGAATCCGAGACTGCTGCACCAATGATGGCGCCGATCAGCGCGCCACCCACGGTGGCCTCGCCAGTGGGGCGCGACGGCACCACCACCTGACGCTGCGCAGGCGGCAAAGGCCGTCGACTGGGATCAAAGCCCGTGCGGGCGACCGCCCAGTTGTAGCACTCGTAGCGGTCTCGCTCCTGACGCTCGGCCGTCTGGCCCTGAGTGGGATAGAAGTAAACCTGTGCCGGCACCGGCTCGGCTGCAGCAGATGCAGCATCGGCGTAATAGGCGCCGCTGTTGTCTACGACACAACCCGACAACAGCACCGCTGGAACAAGGACGAGAAGCTTAGTGTTCATTGATGCCTTCCAGAAGCTTATGGCTTGATGAGGAGTAGTGATTTCGCGATCACAACTCCCTTGTAGGAGCTATCGCCTTAATGGTGACTGAACCCTGCGCGCCAACGCGCAGCACCATTAGCCGCGTCCGGTATGCCCGAATCCGCCGCCGCCGCGCGTGCTGTCGGTAAATGACTCGACCACCTGCAACTGCATCTGCAACACCGGCACGACAACCAACTGCGCGATGCGATCACCGGGCTGCAACGTAAACGCTGTGGCACTGCGGTTCCAGCACGAGACCATCAGCTGACCCTGATAATCAGAGTCGATCAAGCCAACCAAGTTCCCCAGCACAATACCGTTCTTGTGGCCCAAACCCGAGCGCGGCAGGATCACCGCCGCAAGACCTGAGTCAGCCAGATGTATTGCCATGCCCGTGGGCACCAGCAGTGTGGCACCTGCGGCAAGCTCAGTGGGCGTGTCGAGCATGGCACGCAAATCCAAGCCCGCAGAGCCTGCAGTGGCATAAGTAGGCAACGGCCACTCCCGACCCAAACGCGGATCGAGAATGCGAACCTGCAGCGGCTGCAGCGCAGCACTCATGAACGAGCTGCCAGATAACGCTCGGCAATCAGCGCCATCAGTCTGCGTGCCAGCACCGTCTTACTGCCCTCACCCAGTTCCTGCCGGCCGCCGTTGTGCCACAGCACGACTACCTGGTTGTCGTCGCGGTCAAAGCCTTTGCAGTCGCCGACTTCGTTAACCGCGATCAGATCGAGATTCTTGCGCTCCAGCTTAGCGCGCGCATGCAGCTCAACATCGTTGGTCTCGGCAGCAAAGCCCACCACATAGGGGCGATTGGCGCGCTGCGCCACCGCATGCAATATGTCGACGGTGCGCTCCATGCGCAGATCAAGGCTGTCGGTGACCTTCTTGATCTTAAGGCTTGCGGGATTGCTCGGCCGGTAGTCGGCCACTGCCGCCGTAGCGATGAACACCTGTGCTGCGGCCACTTCGGCCTCCACTGCATCATTCATCTGCTGCGCCGTTTCCACGTCAATGCGGCGCACGCCCGGCGGTGTGCACAAATTCACCGGGCCGCTGACCAGCGTCACCTCGGCGCCCAGTTCACGGGCTGCCTGTGCCACCGCATAGCCCATTTTCCCGGAGCTGCGATTGCTGATAAACCGCACCGGATCGATGCGCTCGCGCGTCGGACCGGCGGTGATCAGCACCCTATGACCTGCCAGCGGCCCCTGCACCGGCAACAGAGCCATGGCCGCGTCGGCCAAGGCCACCGGCTCCAGCATGCGACCCTCACCGGTCTCGCCGCAGGCCTGACTGCCGACGCCGGGGCCCAGCACCTGCACGCCACGCGCGCGCAATAGCGCGACGTTGGCGGCGGTGGCGGGATTGGCCCACATCTGTTGATTCATGGCCGGAGCGACCGCCACAGGCGCTGCTGTGGCCAAACACAAGGTGCCCAGCAAGCTGCCGGCCAAGCCATGGGACAGCTGCGCCAGAAAATCCGCTGTCGCGGGTGCCACCAGCACAAGGTCGGCCCAGCGGGCCAATTCGATATGGCTCATGGCCGCCTCGGCCGCGCTATCCCACAGCTCAGAGCGCACCTCGCGGCCCGACACGGCCTGGAAGGTCAACGGCGTCACAAACTCGCGGGCGCCAGAGGTCATCACCACTTGGACCTGCGCCCCGCGCTCTACGAGGCGACGTACCAGATCGGGGCTCTTGTAGGCGGCGATGCCGCCGGTGACACCCAGCACGATGCGTTTTCCGTTCATAGGACCACTATAGGGCCCGAGGATCAGCGTTTTCCATGATCCTCGGGTCATTTGCTGATCGCCTCAGTGACAGGTCGCCACCACACTGACCGCAGTGTCACAAGGAGGCAGACATGACCATCCGCGATTGGCCGGCGGGCGAACGCCCGCGCGAAAAGCTGCTCATATCCGGGCCACAGAGCCTGTCCGACGCCGAACTGCTGGCCGTGCTGTTCGGCAGCGGCTGCCGCGGCGCCAGCGCCGTAGACCAAGGCCGCGCGCTGCTGCAGCGCTACCGCTCGCTGCGTGAGCTGCTGGTGACCGAGCAGGCGCAGTGTCTGGCCGCACCGGGGCTGGGCGGCCGCCGCTACGGCATCCTGCAGGCCGCGCTGGAGCTGTCCCGGCGCCATTACCGCGAGGCGCTGCAGGCCGGACCGGCGCTGGAAGCACCCCAAGCGGCCCGCAACTTTCTGCAGGCGCAACTGCGCGACCGCCCCTACGAGGTGTTCTGCTGCCTGCACCTGGACAACCGCCACCGTCTGATCGCCTTCGATGAGCTGTTTCGCGGCACCATCGACGGCGCCAGCGTGCACCCGCGCGAAGTGGTCAAACAGGCACTTTCCCGCAATGCGGCCGCTGTCATCCTGGCCCACAACCACCCGTCCGGCATCGCCGAACCCAGCCACGCCGACGAGCTGATCACCGCGCGGCTGCGCGACGCGCTGGCCCTGGTCGACATCCGCGTGCTCGACCATCTGGTGGTCGGGGACACGCGCTGTGTCTCGTTTGCGGAGCGGGGGTTGCTCTAACGGCAAAGAGAACCTTGCCCTGCCCCCCCGCAGGCTGGTATAAAGCACGCCCTTTTCCGCGCCCGGCGCCGCCTCGAGGAATCCGTCATGTCCCGCGTCTGCATTGTTACCGGCAAGCGTCCGGCAGTTGGCAACCGCGTCTCGCACGCCAACAACAAGAAGCGTCGTCGCTTCCTGCCCAACCTCCATGTGCAGCGTTTCTGGATCGAGGAAGAAAAGCGCTGGGTAAAACTGCGCGTATCGGCCAACGCAATGCGCACCATCGAAAAGAACGGTATCGACGTCGTGCTCGCCAAGATGCGTGCACAGGGCAAGAAGGTCTGAGGAGCCAGCTATGCGTGAGAAAATCAAACTGCTGTCAACCGCGGGCACCGGCCACTTCTATGTGGCCATGAAGAACAAGCGTCTTCACCCCGAGAAGCTCGAAACCAAGAAATACGATCCTGTCGTGCGTAAGCACGTCTCTTACAAAGAGACCAAGATCAAGTAAGCCAAAAGCCCGCTTCCAAAGCGGGCTTTTCGCATCCGGCTTTGGCATCCTGCGCCGATGCCCGAACTGCCCGAAGTAGAGACCACCCGCCGCGGCATCGGGCCGCACATCGCGGGTCGTCGCTTGCAACACCTTGCCTGGTATTGCCAAGGCAACCGACGGTCAGCGCATCGCCGGCGTGCGCCGGCGCGCCAAATACCTGTTAATCGATTTAGAACTTGGCAGCCTGCTGCTGCATCTGGGCATGTCGGGCAGTCTGCGTGTGCTGCCGGCCGATGCGCCGCGACGTCTCCACGATCATGTCGATCTGCAACTGGATTCTGGACAGTTGCTGCGCTTCAACGATCCGCGCCGCTTCGGCAGCCTGCATTGGCTTACCGGCGACGTGATGGCCCATCCGCTATTGGCCACGTTGGGACCGGAACCGTTGGAAGATCAGTTTGACGGTGCGTATCTGCACAGCCACTGCCGTGGCCGGCGCGTGGCCATTAAGCAGCACATCATGAACAGTCACGTGGTGGTGGGCGTGGGCAACATCTACGCCAGTGAGGCGCTGTTTCGCGCTGGCATCCGCCCGGGTCGTGCGGCGCAGTCACTCACTCGTGCGCAGTGCGACGCATTGGCGCAGTCCATTCGCGATGTGCTGACGATGGCCATCCGCTCCGGTGGCACCACGCTGCGCGACTATGTCGGTGTAGATGGAGCCCCCGGTTACTTCCGGCAGAAGCTCTATGTGTACGAGCGTGCCGACGAACCCTGTCGCAACTGCAGCACCGCCATACGCCATCGCGTGCAAGGCCAACGCTCCACCTATTACTGCACGCAATGCCAGTCGTGAGCGCCGCTGAGCTGCTTGCGCATTTCGAGACGATCGACCCGGTGATGGCGGCCCTGGTGCGCGCGGCCGGGCCGTACACACTAGGCGTCACGCCGCGACCTTCTGTGTATGAATCGCTGGCGCGGTCGATCGCAGGCCAACAGCTCTCTGGAGCAGTAGCGCGGCGCATCCTTGAGCGTCTTGAAGCGCTGTTCAACGGCACGTTCCCCACGCCTGCGCAACTGGCCGCAGCAGAAGTTGCTGCGCTGCGCAGCGTCGGCTTTTCTCAGGCCAAGGTCACTGCACTGCAAGATTTGGCGGCGCACTGTCTCGATGGCCGATTAGCAGACGATGCAACCCTTGCCACACTTGATGACGAGACTGTGATTGAACACTGCTGCAGCGTGCGCGGCATCGGTCGCTGGACTGCCGAGATGCTGCTGATGTTTCAGTTGCAGCGACCAGATGTATTGCCCGTAGGCGACTACGGTGTGTGCAATGGCTTCAAGCTGGCCTATGGTCTGAAAGCACTGCCGCAACCCAAGGCCCTGGCTGCTTGGGGCAAACGCTGGTCGCCTTATCGTTCTGCGGCCGCGTGGTATCTGTGGCGCGCTGTCGATCTGCATCGTGCAACGCAATTGCCCGCACGTAGCGGTCGTGCGCCGCGCGTACTGCAGGTCAAACCCAAAGCACCCAAAACATGAGCAACGCCCTACCTGTCACTTTCACGCGCGCAGGCTTTCTGCGCGGCGTACGCGCCAGTCCACCGCTACTGATCGGTGGCCTGCCGTTTGGCTTGGTGGCAGGCCTTACTGCGCAGGCCCATGGCCTGAGCTTTCTTGAAAGCACGTTGATGAGCGCCACAGTGTTTGCCGGTTCGGCGCAATTGATCGCACTGGGCGTATGGGCTGCGCCCGTCTCCGTGAGCACCGTGAGTCTGGCTTCGCTGACGATGAACCTGCGCTTTTTGCTGATGGGTCCGCTACTAGCGCCCTGGATGGATCACCTGCGGGGCTGGCGGCGCTGGCTGAGCCTGTTCTTCATGATTGATCACAACTGGGCGCTAGCTCTCAAAGAGATTGAGAAGGGCGAGCGTGATGCCGCGTTTCTCATAGGCAGCGGCGTACCGATCTGGATCGTCTGGGTGGTCAGCAGCATCGTCGGACATCTGTCAGGCAGCCTCATACATACCGGGCCGGGCCATCCGCTGTTCTTTGCTGCGCTGTCCACGTTCATCGCACTGCTGGTGCCGATGTGGCGCGGCAAGTCAGATCTGCTGCCCTGGTTAGTGGCTGGCAGCGTCGCGCTGGTGGTGTCGCAGGCCTTGCCGCACACCGCTTGGCACATCGTGATCGGCGCACTGGCCGGCGGCATAACAGGCCTGCTGCAACAACGCTGGAGACCAAGCTGATGTCACTGCACACACCCACTGTGATCACCATCCTGCTGATGGCGCTGGGCTGCTACGGCTGTCGCGCCGGTGGCTATTGGCTGCTGACTCGCGTGCGCCCTTCGGCTGCAGTGCAAACGGTGTTCTCTTACATTCCGGGCTGTCTGTTCGTCAGCTTTGTCATCCCTGCAGTCATTGGCGGCGGGCCCAAAGAATGGGTCGGTGCCGCGGTCGCACTGCTTACTGTGATTCTGACCGGCTCGGTAATCTGGCCCATCTTCACAGGCACTGGTGCAGCCTGGATGGTGTGGTTGCTGGTCGGCACTGCACAGGCTGCAGAGGCACCGCGCTGGCAAACGCTACTTGCAGAGAGCAACTTTGCAACGCAATGGCAGAGCGTGGGTGATGTGCAGTGGCGCTGGGAGCAAGGCGCGTTGCTGGGCAACGCCGGCGATGGCTTTGTGGTGTCCAACGCGCGCTATAGCAACTTCGAATTGAGTGTCGAAGTGCTCATCGAGCCCCAGACCAACAGTGGCGTGTTCATCCGCTGCAGCGATGCCAAAGACATCTCGCCCACCAACTGCTACGAAGTAAACCTGTGGGATGACCGTGATGGCGCCTTTGCCACAGGTTCAATCGTGCAACGGGTAGAGTCGGCCACCAAACTGCGTGCCTCTGGTCAGTGGAGCACCTTGACGGTACGCGCCCAAGGCACGCATCTGCAGGTCAAGCTCAACAACACACCCGCTGTGGAACTGGACGATGCAGCCCATGCCGAGGGCCACCTTGCACTGCAGTTTAGAGGCAGCGGCAGCGTGCGCTTTCGCAAGGTTGAGATCAGGCCCCTATAGCGCCCGTCAACGCAGACGCACCGGCGGCATCGCATTGCATAGGTCGATAGCACCGGCGGGGCGAACAAACCAGCTGTCTGTGCGATTGCGGCGCGCTTCTAGCCAACGCGCATAGCTGCTGCTGTCGGTGCGCAGTACCTGCACCACCGGGCGCCCTGCATCCGGCAGCTGCGACAACAATCGGGCCGACAGAATAGGCACCCGCTGCGCGGGCGTGGCATAGAACCCCATCGCATCATCACCACGCGGCAACGCAGCCAGATACTCCATGCCCAGCAGCACGCGACCTACTACCGTGATGTTGCGATCCAGATGCCGCGGCGAATGACCGATCACCGCATACAGTTCGCCAGCGCCTCCGGAATCCGGTGCTGAATCACGCCCGGCACCGACCATGCCGTAGCAGTGGGCCAGCCATGCCGGACCGCGGGCACTCTGGCGACCCACAGGCCAACCCTGCGCAAACCCCGCCTCGGGTGCATAGGCATCACGCCCAGGCACGGCGTTAAACGGCAGATCCGCCGGCACCCTTGGCAGCTCAAACTCCGCAGGCAAGGTGCGCGAGAGTCCGTCTGGCAAAGGCTTGGTGCCCTCAGCATCACCCCACTGGGTCACGTAGTTATCGTTGACGCGCACGATAGCCAGTCCGTCATACCACCCAGACTTCACCAGCGCGGCGATCTGCGCGGCATGGCGTGGCGCAAAGGCCGGCGCCAGCTCGATCAGCACCATGCGCTTGTCGGTCAGTTGCATCACATAGGTGTGCTGCGGATCTACAGTGCGCCAGTGGCTGTCCGGTGATTGCCCCAGTATGTCGGCAGAGCTTGCCGCCGAGGCGCTGCGGCCTAGCGCCAGCAGCAAACAGATCGACACCAGTCCAACAGTTTGAAGGTATTTCACAGCGCGGCTCCGCAAAGTGGGCAACAGGTGCCAGTGTATGCTCTGGCAAACAACGCGGCGGCTGCCGCAGGGGGAACACATGGCTTTCGATTTGATCATCGATGGCGTACGCCGTCAGACCGCAGCCCATACCGACGTCAAAAACCCATCCACTGGTGCAGTCGCCGGGCGCATGCCTATGGCCACCACACAAGACTTGGATGATGCCATTGCCGCCGCGGCCCGCGCTTTTAAGACCTGGAGCCAAACCAGCGATGCAGAACGCCAGGCGGCCTGCCACGCCATCGCTGCAAAAATCGAAGCTCACGCCGAAGAGCTGGCGCGGCTGATCACTGCCGAACAGGGCAAACAGCTCAACGGTCTAGGTTCACGATTTGAAGTGGGCGGCACAGCCGCATGGACCCATGCCACTGCCGACATGCAACTGCCTGTCAGCGTGCTGCAAGACAACGAACAGGGGCGCATCGAGCTGCATCGCAAACCCATCGGCGTCATCGGCTCGATCACACCGTGGAACTGGCCGATGCTGATCGGCAGCTGGCACATCATTCCTGCTGTGCGCACCGGCAACACCGTGGTCATCAAGCCTTCGCCCTACACGCCGCTGTCCACCATCCGCATGGTCGAGCTGATGAACGAAGTGCTGCCCCCCGGCGTAGTCAACGTGGTTTCGGGTGACGATGCCCTGGGCGCGGCACTGTCTTCACATCCAGGCATCGCCAAGATGGTATTCACCGGGTCCACAGCAACCGGCCGCAAGATCATGGCCTCGGCTGCACCCACACTCAAACGCATCACTCTGGAGTTGGGTGGCAACGATGCAGGCGTAGTACTGCCCGATGCAGACCCCAAAGCCATCGCACCGGATTTGTTCTGGGGCGCTTTCATCAACGGCGGGCAAACCTGCGCAGCGCTCAAGCGCCTGTATGTGCACGACAGCATCTACGAGCAGGTGTGCAATGAACTGGTGGCCTTTGCGAGCACCGTGCCTATGGGCGATGGCTTGGACGAAAACAATCAGCTCGGCCCGATTCAAAACGCCATGCAGTTCAAGCGTGTGGTCGAACTGGTGGAAGAAGCCAAGCAGGCCGGTGGCCGCATCCTCTGCGGTGGCGCGCCGCTGGCCGGCAACGGCTATTTCTATCCGATCACTTTTGTTGCCGATGTGCAGGAAGGCATTCGATTAGTGGACGAAGAGCAGTTCGGCCCGGCACTGCCCATCATTCGTTACACCGACGTTGAAGATGCTATGCGCCGCGCCAATGACAACCCGATGGGCCTGGGTGGCTCCGTGTGGAGTAGCGATGCAGCCAAGGCCAAGGTGCTGGCACAACGCTTGGAATGCGGTACCGCATGGGTCAATAAGCACGGCGGTATTCAGCCCAACGCGCCCTTCGGCGGCGTCAAGCAATCGGGTATCGGCGTGGAATTTAGCGAAGAGGGCTTGAAGGAGTACACCACCGTGCAGACGGTGTACTGCTGATCAATCCCTGCGGCCGGGCCTAGTAAAGCCCGGCTGTACCGACACCGCGCGGATCGGAGGCCGCGCTAACTGTGCCAGTGGCAGTGTCCCAGGTGACCACCTGCAGATTGCCCCAAGTCTCGCGACGGCTGAGCTTATGGCCGCGCTTTTCCAGCTCGGTCACTTCGTCAGGCGTCAGCGCAGCAGCCTCATAGGCCAGTACGTCGGGCTGGTACTGATGATGGATGCGCGGTGCGGCCACAATCTGCTGGGCAGTCTTGCCGTCCATCCAGTCGAGCGTCGCCAGCAGCACCATACCGGTGATGAGGCTCCCGCCGGGTGAACCCACCACCATCACGCCCCGCGGACCTTCCACAAACGTGGGAGTGACCGACGACAGCATGCGCTTGCCCGGCGCGATCTCGTTGGCCGTGGCGCCAATCAAGCCATAGATATTGGGCACGCCTGGCTTGATGGAAAAATCATCCATCTGGTTGTTGAGCAGCAACCCCGTGCCCGGAACCATGAGCCCGGTACCAAACCCTGCATTGAGCGTGATGGTGCCGGCAACGCGATTGCCTTGGGCATCGATGATGGAGAAATGTGTGGTGTTAGTGCCGGTCGACAAGTTCTCAGGCGCATCGGCCAGCGCGGCACTAGGCGTGGCGCGATCCAGACGGATGGACGTACGCAGGCCCGCGGCATACACCGGATCGAGCAACTGGGCGACGGGGATCTTCACGAAGTCCGAATCACCCAGATATACCGCACGATCACGATGCACACGGCGCATGGCTTCGACGATGACGTGCTTGCGCGTGACTGGGTCGAGCTTGTCTAGCGGATAGCCTTCGAGGATATGCAAAGCCTCGACCAACGCGATGCCACCGGATGACGGCGGCGGCGCCGAGATCAGCTTTACACCGCGATAGGTGCCAACCACAGCCTCGCGCTCAACCACGGTGTAGCGCTTGAGATCTTCGGCGGTCCAAATGCCGCCAAGCTTGCTCATGCCCTCAAGCATCTGCTTGGACACGGTGCCGGTGTAATAAGACTGCATACCCTCGGTAGCCAGCGTCTGCAGCGTGCGGGCCAGCAACGGCTGCTTGAGCTTCGCACCGACTGGCAGTGGCTCCCCCTCTTTGACGAAGAAGGTCTTAAGACCATCGGCGGTCTTGGCAAACTGCGCCGACTTTTGCTTCAGGCCCGCATGTAGACGCGGATACATGTCAAAGCCATCGCGTGCCAGTTTGATAGCCGGCGCCAAGCTCACCGCCAAGGGTAAACGCCCATAGCGCGACTGCAACACGCCAAGTCCTGCGGGTTCACCCGACACACCTGCAGCCAGTGCGGTGTTGGTCGACGCGCCCTTGATCGGATTGCCATCCTTGTCCAGATACATGTCGCGTGTGGCTGCCAGAGGCGCTACTTCGCGCGCGTCGACGATGACGTTGCGACCATCGGCAGCGCTGTGCAACAGAAACAAGCCACCGCCACTGATGCCAGAGCCACTGGGCTCAACCACCGCCAGCGCAGCGCTGACTGCAACGGCGGCATCAAAGGCATTGCCGCCTTTTTGCAGCACTTCCATGCCCGCAGCAGTAGCCAACGGATGAGCACTGGCGATGGCAGCTTTGCCCGGTGCGGCTTCGGCAGCGAACCCGGGTTGCGGCAAGGCCGGCAACACCACCAGCAACGCGACGATCAACGGCAGTCGGAAAGCTTTCATGATGATTTCTTATTGCGCAGCGCAGTGGCCACGATGGGATGGACGAACTCGTCAATAGCACCGCCGTGTCTGGCGATGTCGCGCACAAGTGTCGACGAGATGCAGGCGTTGCCTTCCTGAGGCGCCAGAAACACGGTTTCAAGGCCAGGCAGCAAGCGGCGCGACATGTTCGCTAACTGAAACTCGAACTCAAAATCTGAAACTGTACGCAAGCCACGCAACACCACATGGATGCCGTACTCACGCGCCAAATCAACCGTCAGGCCGCTGTAACCGATAACCCGCACGTTGGGCAGATCAGCAACAATGGCCAACAACACTTCGTCAAACAGTTGAGCACCACGGCGCAGCAAATCTGTATGGCCGTTGGTGATCGGATCAAAACTGCCGGGATAGATTGCCCTGCGCATCATGGTGTGACCTGAGAGGCAGTAGAGAACAGATGATAACCGACCTCGCCGGCGCGGCCCTGCCGATGCACAGCCCAGCCCGCAGGCAATGGTGGCAACGGATCCTTGGCGGGCACCTCCAGGTACACCAACGCACCGCGGGCCAACACACCCGGACGGGACAGCGCATTCAACGTGCCGGTCACCAACCCTGAGGCAAACGGCGGATCCAGAAACACTACATCCCAAGGGCCGCCGGCGCCGCGCAGCGCCTGCACTGCGTCATCGATCTGAAAACGCGCACCCTCTACTGCGAACTTCTCGACCACCGCACGCAAGTCAGCCACCGCAGGTCCACTGCGATCCACAAACAGCACCTGCGAAGCACCGCGCGACAAGGCCTCCAAGCCCAACGCCCCGCTGCCGGCAAACAAGTCCAGACACCGTGCGCCATGGATGACCGGCTGTAGCCAGTTGAATAGCGTTTCACGCACCCGGTCAGGCGTGGGCCGGATGGCCGGATCATCCGCAAACTGCCAGCGCCTTCCGCGCAGACTGCCGCCGATGATCCGCAATTGGCGAATACCTCGTTTCATGGCGCAAGCCTATTACACTAGGGGCTGTCGTAGCGGCCTGTTGGTCCCATGCCAGAGCTTTCAGAAAACCGCGGTTTCTTTGCACGCCTCAAGCAGCGTCTGGGCAGCGGCGCGGCCAAAGTCAGCGGTGGCCTGCGCAGCCTGTTTCGCGGCCGCCGCATTGATGCCGAGTTGCTCGATGACCTTGAGACGCGGCTCATCACGTCGGATGTAGGTGCCGAAGTCACGCAAGGCCTGCTCGAAGACCTGCGCCAGCGCTTGTCGCGCAACGAGTTGGGCAATGTCGATGCGCTGATGGATGCACTGCGTGATGACCTGGCGGCCATTCTGGCGCCCTGCGCCAAACCGTTGCACATCGACACGGCGCACAAGCCCTATGTAGTGATGGTTGTCGGCGTCAACGGCTCGGGCAAAACCACCTCCATCGGCAAGCTCGCCACGCGCCTGGCCGCCGAGGGCCGTTCTGTCATGTTGGCCGCCGGTGACACCTTTCGTGCCGCTGCGGCAGAGCAACTGACGATCTGGGCCACCCGCACCGGCGCGCAAATCCACCAGCAGCAGGCCGGCGCAGATCCGGGTGCCGTGGTGTTCGATGCCTTGCAACAGGCCCGCGCGCGAGGCCTCGATGTAGTGCTGGCCGATACCGCCGGCCGCTTGCACAGTCAGTCGCACTTGATGGAAGAGCTCAAGAAGGTCAAACGCGTCATCCAACGTGTCGACCCCACCGCACCACACGAGGTGCTGCTGGTGCTTGATGCCAACCAAGGCCAGAACGCTCTGGCCCAAGCGGTGGCCTTTCATGAAGCAGTGGGCGTGACCGGGCTGGTACTCACCAAACTCGACGGCACTGCACGCGGCGGCATTGCCGTCGCCATTGCGCGCCGTCTGGGCCTGCCCATCCGCTTCATCGGCATCGGCGAGCAAGCCGGTGATTTCGGTCCGTTTGATGCCAACGCCTTTGCCAACGCCTTAGTGGGCGACAACGGCACGGAAGGCGCCGCGTGATCCGCTTCGACCGCGTCTATAAGCGTTACCCCAACGGCCGCGAGGCGCTCTCGTCCGTCAGTTTCGATATAGCCGCGGGCGAGATGGTGTTTCTGACCGGCCGCTCCGGCGCCGGCAAAAGCAGTGTTTTACGTCTCATCACTCTGCTGGAGCGCCCTACCCGCGGCCTGGTCAATGTACTGGGTCACGACACCCAGCGCGTTGGCGTCTCGAAAGTGCCCGCGTTTCGCCGGCAAGTGGGCATGGTGTTTCAGGATCACCGGCTGCTGGGCGAACGCAGTGTGTTCGACAACGTTGCCCTGCCGCTGGTGGTGGCGCATACACCGCTGCGCGAAACCGACAAACGCGTACGCGCGGCTCTGGATCAAGTCGGCCTGCTCGATCGCATTCAAGCACTGCCGGGCGAGTTGTCTGTGGGCGAGCAACAACGCATCGGCATTGCACGCGCCATCGCGCCGCGACCGGCGCTGATCGTCGCCGACGAACCCACCGGCAACCTTGATCCGCAGCTCTCGCGCGAGATCCTGGGCCTGTTCTGCCGCCTGCGTGATGCGGGCTCTACGCTGGTCATCGCCAGCCACGACATGGCGCTGGTCAACGAATCCGGTGCGCGCCAGATCCACCTCGACGGCGGCAGGGTGATCCCGTGATCGGCTGGCTGTCGCGTCATCTGCAGGCCTTGGTGTTCGCGCTGGGCAGGCTCGCGCGGGCGCCCGTGGCCACCTTATTCACGGCGGTTGTCATCGCCATCGCACTGGCCCTGCCCGCCGGCTTTCTACTGCTGACGCACAGCGTGCGCGATGTGGCCGGTAACGCCACCACCGTCGATTTGACCGTCTATTTCAAACGCGAGGTGCCGCTGGAATCGGTGCAGCAGCTGGCCGCACACCTGCGCCAGCGCAACGGCATTGAATCCGTCGCGGTCATCACCGCAGACGATGCTTTGGCGCTGATGCGCAAGGACAGCAGCCTCGCCGAAGCACTCGGCGCACTGCCCGACAACCCGCTGCCGCATGCGCTATCGATTCACCCAGCGGCTGATGCCAGCAGCAGCACGTCGCTCGGCGCGCTGCGGCAATACCTGACGGCCTGGCCCGAAGTGGAGCTGGTACAACTCGACAGCGACTGGGTGCGGCGTCTGGATGCCATCCTGCTGCTGATGCAACGCATCACGCTGGGTATCGGCACACTGCTGGGCATCGGCGTGTTGGCGGTGATCGGCAACACCATCCGGCTCGAGATCAACGGCCGTCGACAAGAGATCGAGATCACCCAGCTGGTCGGGGGCAGCGCCGCGTTTGTGCGCCGCCCCTTCCTCTACACCGGCGCACTGTACGGGCTGCTGGGCTCACTGCTGGCGGCCGGTATCGTGCAAACCGCTGGAGCGCTGGTGGCGGGGCCGGTCAACCAGTTGGCCCGCTCCTATGGCAGCCAATTCGCGCTGCAGCCGCTGGGCGTGCAGGGCCTGGGCCTGATGCTGGGTGTGGGGGGCGTGCTGGGGCTGGCCGGCGCCTGGCTCGCGGCTGCCCGTCACATCTCCAGGCTCCAACCGAGGGCCTGATCCAGGCACTGTTAGCACTCGGTACAGAGGAGTGCTAAACTGCAAGGCATGGCATCTTCTTCAGGAGACACCACCTTGAATACTTGCAGTCTGGCCCCCCGCCCTACCGACCTCATGTTGGCCGGTCCGCTGGGCAGTTTCGAAGCCTATGCCGAGCGCATCAGCCGCATCTCTGTGCTCACCCGCGAGCAGGAAGCGGCCTTGTTTGAGCGCCTCCACAAAAATCAGGACCTCGACGCCGCGCGCACGCTGGTCATGTCGCATCTGCGCTTCGTACTGCACGTGGCCCGCGGCTACATCGGCTACGGGCTGCCGTTGGGCGATCTGGTGCAGGAAGGCAACGTCGGCCTCATGAAGGCCGTCAAACGCTTCAATCCCGAACAGGGCGTGCGACTGGTGTCGTTCGCCGTGCACTGGATCCGCGCCGAAATCCACGACTACGTACTGCGCAACTGGCGGCTGGTCAAAATCGCCACCACCAAGTCGCAGCGCAAGCTGTTCTTCAACTTGCGCCGCATGAAAAAGAACCTTGCTTGGCTGTCGGCCGACGAGACGCAGGCGGTGGCGCGCGACCTGGGCGTCAGCGTTGCCGAAGTCACCGAGATGGAGCAGCGGCTATCGGCTCGCGATCTGTCCTTCGACCCGACTCCGGAGAGCGGCGACGAAGACGAAAGCTATGGTCCGGCGCTGTTTCTGCCGGCCCCCGACGCAGATCCGGCCGTATCGGCCGAGAGCGAGCAATGGGATGAAGACGTCACACGGCGGCTGGCCGATGCAATGGCAGCGCTGGATGCGCGCAGCCAGGACATCGTGCGGCGGCGCTGGATGGCGGAAGACAAGGCCACGCTGCATGAGCTGGCTGCCGAGTACGACATCTCGGCCGAGCGCGTGCGCCAAATTGAGGTGGCTGCTATGAAGCGCCTGAAAAAGCTGATGTCCACCGACGAGGAACTGGCCGCGTGAAATTCACCCCGACAACTATCGTGGCTTGCCACGAAATGTTGTTTTTATACACGGGTGTATTTTTTTAGAAACAGATGTACAGTTGGCCTCGGTTGCATCTGGCTGACTTTTTCGAAAGAAATACCGGATCGATCGGGTGGACACGGCAAGCCTGACCCTATTTGTGCCAGGCCGGGAGCGAAATACGCGCGAATAAACGCGTGGGCAGAGCAAATTTGCCGCCGGGCGTAAGCCTGACGATTCCCACCGGTGCCTTTTTTGGCCGTCCATATGCAGCGCGCAAGCGACTACAACCCGACCGATCCGTGTCATACAAGCAACTACAAGACCCGCCTCGTGCGGGTCTTTTTTTGCCTGTCGTCAGCCGAGACCTACCAAACCACAACAAATCGCAGCGCCGGCACCGCACGCCCGCGCGCATCCGGCAGCAGTGTCAGGCCCATATCCGCGCCACCTTGCGCGCTGCTGTCTTGGTCACCGAGTACAAACGGCTTGCGGGTCACCGGGCCCCACTGCCCATAGCCAGCCATAGCAGCCATCGCCGCAGCAGGCACTGCAACAGACACCGCATCGTTACCGCGACCGGCTGCTTGCGAACCTGCCCAGGCAAGCAGCGTGCTGGCTGCAACATCTCGCACATGGTGACGCTGTTCAGCGATGCGGCTAAAGCCCACCGTAGTAGCCAACGCCACAGCGGGCAAACCCATGCTGTTGCCATAGCGGCTCTGCAAACCCATCGCACCACACATCGCTGCTGCGGTATGACCGGAAGGAAAGCTGTGTGTACCGCCATCGGGTCTGCGTCCCAAAGCGGTCTTGTTGAGCAAGGCTTTGAACAAATGCGTAGTGCCAATGCTCAACGCACAACCACCAGCGACTTGGCGAAAGCCTTCGCTGTCGTGACGTGCAAGCGTTACTCCTGCTGCACCCAGCGGCAGCAAGTACTGCAGCGCATCACCATAGATGCCGAAGGCTGACTCGTGAGCATCGGGCTTGAACGGGTTGCCATCGGCGTGACAGGGCAGCATGACCAGCGCCAGCAGCAACGCTGCTGACGCGCGCAATGCCGCACTCATCGCAGCAACTCATCCACGGTGTGGCCCGGCGAACCCAGCACCGGCAGCGGCTTGCACTGCTGATACCACTGCAACTCTGCAGTCAGCGCTTCACGCCACGGCTTGCCTGCGGCATCGTGACGACCACAGCCCACACAGCTGACATAGCCTGGATAGTCTTTGCTGCGATGCGGATCCTGCTTTGCGTCCGGTGATGGCGGGCGGGCCACACCGCGCGACTCATGCAACGGGAACATCCAACACACCGAAGGCTTGAAGGTCCACGGATGCTGGCCGCGTGCGCGCCCGAGCTTCTCGAGTTCACAAAAGCCTTGAGCATCGCCGAACACACAGCGCGTTCGGGTGAAGTGCGCGGGGAAGTCAGGGCTTTCATAGTGCTGCGGGCGAGTGGCGGTTTTGCGCCCCAGATGTTCGCCCTGAAACCAGCCCTCGACGATGAACTCCTGCGGCAGATGCGCCTTGAGTGCAGGGACACGTTCGACCAGTTCACGCAGAAAGGCTTCCTCCTGCGGCTCCAGATATACGCCATCGTGACAACACATGGCCTCACAGGCCGTGACATCACATACCGCCAGTTTGAGTTCCTGCTTGCCGGCCATCGTGCGCTCCTGTGCAATGCTCGCACTGTACACCGACTGTGGAGAGCTGCCTTGGACACGACCTGCTCGATCAGTGATCCAGCCTCCACACTGTCGCTCACGCCTATCGGCGTACTGCGCTGCGAGCAAGTAGATAAAGTGGATGCCCCGCGCCAACCCGCTGCTGCCACGCAGTTGCACGGCATCATTGAACTGCTGCCGGGTTGCAACTATGAACATGCACTAGAGGATCTGGCCGGGTGGGAGCGCATCTGGGTGCTGTTCTGGTTTCATCACAACACAGGCTGGCGCCCCAAAGTGTTGCCACCGCGCAGCGACAGTGGCCGCAAAGGTGTGTTTTCCACACGCTCACCGCATCGCCCCAATCCCATTGGTCTATCGGCACTGCGCTTGCTCAAAGTAGAGGGACTGCGGGTCCATGTGCAGGATGTGGATCTGGTGGACGGTACGCCGGTGCTCGACATCAAACCCTATGTGCCCTACACCGATGCGTTTCCCGATGCACAGGGCGGCTGGTTGACAGCAGATCCGGTAGCCGCCTGGGACGTCGTGTTCAGCGCACAGGCAGAGGCGCAGCTGCAGTGGTTAGCAGAGCGCGGCTCGTTGCCCCTGCGCGAACGCGCACTCGCGGCGTTGTCACTCGGACCGCAGCCGCATCCGTACCGGCGCATCAAACGCATTACCGAGGGCGCTCTACAGCTGGCTATAAAAGACTGGCGGTTGCAGTTTTGCGTCAGCGATCGGCTGATCAGCGTGCAGGCGGTGCGCAGCGGCTATGTGGCTGCGCAGTTGGCTCGTGCCAGCACCGGCAGCGATGACCCGCGTCAATTACATCGGCTGTTTGTCGCCGCCTGGCCTTAAGCGATCGTCAGCGGTTTAGAACCGACCTCAGACTTCGTCGGGCCAATACAAGCGCATCGGGTTGGCGACCAGCACCTTGTGCTGCAACTCGGCCGTGACGGCGATCTGCGGGATGAAGTCCACCAGCAAGCCATCGTCTGGCATGTGGTCTTTGAGGTTGGGATGCGGCCAGTCGGTGCCCCACAGCACGCGGTCGGGAAACTCCTCGACAACGCGACGCGCAAACGGGATCACGTCCCGGTAAGACGGCTGCACTTCGCCCGGCAGCGCGCGAGGGCCGCTGACTGAGAGTCGCTCGGGGCAGCTGACCTTGCTCCACACGTTCTGATGCTCGCGCATGAACTTCAAAAACAGTTGGAACTCGGGGCCTTCAAGAGGCTTATCGACATTAGGGCGGCCCATGTGATCGACCACCACAGTGGTGGGCAGCGCCGTAAAGAAATCCCACAGCTCGGGCAGATCCACCGCCTCGAAATAAATGACCACATGCCAGCCCAACGCACCGACGCGCGTGGCGATCTCCAGCAGTTCATCTTTGGGCGTGAAGTCGACCAAGCGCTTGACGAAGTTAAAGCGCACACCGCGGACACCGGCCGCCTGCAACTGCTGCAACTCTGCATCAGTCACGCTGCGACGCACCGTAGCCACACCGCGCGCCTTGCCACCGGATGCCAGGCAGGCATCGACCATGGCACGGTTGTCGGCGCCGTGGCAGGTGGCCTGCACGACGACATTGCGCGCAAAGCCCAGCTGATCCCGCAGCGCATACAGCTGCGCCTTGGAGGCATCGCAGGGCGTGTACTTGCGCTCCGGTGCAAACGGAAACTCGCTACCCGGACCAAACACATGGCAGTGCGCATCGACTGCGCCGGCAGGCAATACAAACTTTGGCTTGGACGGCCCTTGGTACCAGTCGAGCCAGCCCGCAGTCTTGGTGAACACTTCAGACATCTGCTCTCTCCGTGCCGTCAGACCGTCAAGCCGAGATAGCCGAGAATGCCGCGCGCCGCTTCGCGACCTTCAAACACTGCAGTCACCACCAGATCAGAGCCGCGCACCATGTCGCCACCGGCGAACACTTTTTCGTGAGTGGTCTGGAAAGGCTTTGTTTTATCGGGCGACACGCGCACCCGGCCATTGCGATGCACGGCAATACCGAAGTCATCGAACCACTTGGCAGGGCTGGGATTGAAGCCGAAGGCAACGATCACCGCATCGGCAGGGATGACCTGCTCGGTACCGGGAATGGGCTCGGCCACACGACGACCACGCGGGCCCGGCGGACCCAAACGCGTTTCAACTACGCGTACGCCTTCGACCTTATCGGTGCCGATGATCTCGATAGGTTGGCGGTTGAAGAAGAACTCTGCGCCCTCTTCCTTGCTGTTCTTGTAGTCGCGACGCGAGCCCGGCATGTTCTTTTCATCGCGGCGATAGGTGCAAGTGACCGATTCGGCCCCTTGGCGGATCGCCGTGCGGATGCAGTCCATGCCCGTATCACCACCGCCAAGCACCACAACGCGCTTGCCAGTGAGGTTGACCCACTCGCCCTCATTGCCCAGTGCCAACTCGTGATTGATGTTGGACACCAGATACGGCAACGCTTCATGCACGCCAGGCAGATCTTCGCCGGGGAAGCCGCCCTTCACGTAGCTGTAAGTACCCATACCCAAGAAGACAGCATCGAACTCGGCCAACAACCGATCAAAGCTGATGTCGCGACCGATCTCCACACCGAGGCGGAACTCGACGCCCATGCCTTCCATGATCTCGCGACGCGTCTCGACCACTTCTTTTTCAAGCTTGAAGGGCGGGATACCGAAAGTGAGCAGGCCGCCGATGCGCTGATATTTGTCGAACACCACCGGCTGCACACCGTTGCGCACCAGAATGTCTGCACAGGCCAGGCCTGCAGGCCCTGCACCCACCACGGCCACCTTGCGGCCCGTGGGCACAACGCTGGACATGTCCGGACGCCAGCCCTGCTTGAGCGCTTCGTCCGTGATGTATTTTTCGATCGAACCGATGGTGACTGCGCCGAGGCCATCGTTGAGGGTGCAGGCACCTTCGCAGAGACGATCTTGTGGGCAGATGCGACCGCACATCTCGGGCAATGAATTGGTCTTGTGAGACAGCTCTGCGGCCTCGAACAAATTGCCCTGATTGATCAGTCGCAACCAGTCGGGGATGTAGTTGTGCACTGGGCACTTCCACTCACAAAACGGTGTGCCGCAGGACAGGCAGCGACCCGCCTGCTGCGACGCAGCAGGGGCATCAAACTGCGCATAGATTTCTTTGAACTCATGAATGCGCTGTTCTACAGCGACCTTCTCGGGGTCGTGCCGCGGCACATCGAGGAATTGCAAATTCTTGTCGGCCATCAGGCTGCCCTGCTCAGGTTTTCAATCAAGGTATCGAGCGATGCCGCCTTGGGCTTAACCACCCAGAAGCTGCCGATGTAACTGCGGAAGTCGCGCAGAATTTCTGCGCCCCACACGCTACCGGTCTCGGCCACATGACGACCCACCAACAACTGCAGATGCTGCAGGTTCGCCTGCATGGTCTCGGCCGAAATGCGGTGAATGTCGATGAGCTCGTGGTTGTAGCGATCGACAAAGCTGCGATCCAGATCCAGCACGTAGGCAAAGCCACCCGTGAAGCCGGCACCGAAGTTCACGCCGGTATTGCCCAGCACCGCCACCACACCACCGGTCATGTATTCGCAGCAGTGATCGCCTGCGCCTTCGACCACGGCCGTTGCGCCGGAGTTGCGCACTGCAAAACGTTCGCCAGCCTGGCCTGCAGCAAACAGCTCGCCACCGGTCGCACCATAGAGGCAGGTGTTACCCATGATGACGGTGTCGCGTGCCACAAAGCCGGATTGACGCGGCGGACGCAGCACCAGCTTGCCCGCGGCCATGCCCTTGCCGACGTAGTCGTTGGCATCGCCTTCCAGATACATGTGTAAGCCGCCGGCGTTCCACACGCCAAAGCTCTGACCCGCAGAGCCAGCCAGCTGCAACACCAACGGCGTGTTGGACATGCCGTAGTTGCCCCAGCGGCGCGCGATCTCACCGGACAAGCGACCACCGATCGAGCGGTTGTAGTTGGCGACGGTGTAGTGCCACTCGCCACCGCTGCCGTTGGCAATGGCATCGCTGGTGTCGAGCACCATGCGCTCTGCCAGCTCGCCCTTGTCGAAAGGCGGATTGCGCGGCTCGGTGCAGAACTGCGGACCACCCACAGGCAAGCCTGCATCACTGATCAGCGGCGACAGATCCAGACGACGCTGACGCGGCGACTGACCTTCAGCTGTTTGCAGACGCTGCACCACGCCGATGAGCTCGGCCATGCTGCGCACGCCCAGACCCGCCATGAGCTCGCGGCATTCCTCCGCGACAAAGCGGAAGTAGTTCATGACCATCTCGGGCAGGCCGATGAAGTACTTGCTACGCAGCACTTCATGCTGCGTGGCCACACCCGTGGCGCAATTGTTGAGGTGGCAGATACGCAGGTACTTGCAACCCAACGCAACCATCGGCGCAGTACCAAAGCCAAAGCTCTCGGCACCCAGAATCGCCGCCTTGATGACATCAAGACCGGTCTTCAAACCGCCGTCGGTCTGTACACGCACCTTGTGGCGCATGTCGTTGCGACGCAGTGTCTGGTGCGTTTCGGCCAAGCCCAACTCCCAAGGCGAGCCGGCGTACTTGACCGAGGTGAGCGGGCTGGCACCGGTGCCGCCGTCATAACCGGAGATGGTGATGAGGTCGGCATAGGCCTTGGCCACGCCTGCGGCAATGGTGCCCACACCCGGCTCTGCCACCAGCTTCACCGACACCAACGCCTGCGGATTAACCTGCTTGAGGTCAAAGATGAGCTGCGCCAGATCTTCGATGGAATAGATGTCGTGGTGCGGCGGTGGCGAAATGAGCCCAACGCCCGGCCGCGCAAAGCGCAGCTTGGCGATCATCTCATTGACCTTGTCACCGGGCAGCTGTCCGCCCTCGCCGGGCTTGGCGCCCTGCGCCACCTTGATTTGCAGCACTTCAGCGCTGACCAGATATTCGGGTGTAACGCCAAAGCGGCCCGAAGCCACCTGCTTGATCTTGGAGTTCTTCTCAGTGCCATAGCGGGCCGAGTCTTCACCGCCCTCGCCCGAGTTGGAACGCGCGCCCAGACGATTCATGGCGATAGCCAACGCTTCGTGCGCCTCGGGTGACAACGCACCCAACGACATGCCGGCCGAATCAAAGCGCGCGATGATCGCCTCGATGGGCTCGACCTCGTCGATGGGGACTGCCGGGCCCGCAGGCACCAACGACAACAAGTCACGCAGTGTGGAGGCTGGGCGCTCGTTGACCAGCGCCGCATATTCGCGGTAACGGTCATAGCTGCCCGACATGACTGCTGACTGCAGCGTGGCAATCACGTCCGGGTTGTACATGTGGTACTCGCCGCCGTGCACAAACTTGAGCAAGCCGCCGTGCTCGACCGACTGCATGGCATTCCATGAGCGCGTGGCCAAGTACTGCTGGTCTTCCTGCAAATCACCAAAGCTGGCGCCTTCGATGCGGCTGGTCGTGCCGTGGAAGCACAGGCTCACCACGCTGGACGACAGACCGACAATCTCGAACAACTGGCCGCTGCGATAGCTGGCAACGGTCGAGATGCCCATCTTGGACATGATCTTGAACAAGCCCTTGCGGATCGCCTTGCGATAGCTGCGACCCAACTCAGCGCGCTGGCTGTAGTCGAGTTTGACGCTGCCTTTGCGCATGATGTCGAACAGCGTTTGATACGCCATGTACGGATAGACGCAGGTAGCGCCATAACCGATGAGGCAGGCAAAGTGATGCGGATCACGCGCCGTGCCGGTCTCGATGATCAGATTGCAGCGGCAGCGCAGACCCACCTTGACCAGATGGTGATGAATTGCACCTGTGGCAAGCAGCGCATGAACCGGTATCTTTTCTTTGACCAGATAGCGATCAGAGATCAGCAGCACCAGATTGCCATCGCGCACCGCAGCCTCAGCCTCATGGCACAGGCGACGCAGTGCGTTCTCAAGACCCTCTTCGGGCAAGTACTGCAGGTCGATGAAAGCGTGCTTAACACCCTGATCGGCCATGCTGACGATCTGGCGCAGCTTGCGCTGCGAGAGGATCGGCGAATTGAGCACGATCTGTTCGGCGTGATGCGGGCCCGGATGAAACACGTTGAGCTCGGGACCGATCTGCGTCTGCAGCGACATCACGATCGACTCGCGCAATGAGTCGATCGGCGGATTGGTGACCTGCGCAAACTGCTGACGGAAATAGTCGTACAGGTTGCGCTGCTTGTGCGAGAGCACCGACAGCGGCGTGTCGTCGCCCATCGAGCCCACCGCTTCGCTCTCGTCACGCGCCAACACGCGAATGACTTCGTCGCGCTCTTCGGCGGTGATGTTGAACATCTTGCGATAGACCGACAGCGTCGCCCCATCAAACGGCTCTGCTGCCAACGAGGCATCGAGCAGATCGGTTTCGAGGTACTTCACGCCCTTCTTGAGCCATGCCTTATAGGGATGGCGCGCCTTGAGCAGGTTGTCGATCGCAGCGTTCTCAAGCAGATCGCCGGTTTGCAGATCCAGCGCCAGCATCTGGCCGGGGCCCATGCGGCCCTTGCGCAGCACATCTTCAGGTGCGTAATCCCACACACCCACTTCCGAGGCGATGGTCAGATGGCGATTCTTGGTAATGACATAGCGAGCCGGACGCAGACCATTGCGATCTAGCGTGCAAGCCACATAGCGGCCATCGGTTAGCACTACGCCGGCCGGGCCATCCCAAGGCTCCATGTGCGGTGCCCAGAATTCGTAGAAGGCGCGCAGATCCGGATCGATGCCATCAACCGTCTGCCATGCCGGGGGCATGAGCAAGCGCATCGCATGCATGACATCCAGGCCGCCCATGACCAGCAGCTCGAGCATGTTGTCGATGCTCTGCGAGTCGGAACCGGACAAGGACACCAGCGGCAGGATGTCGTGCAGGTCCGGCAACAGCGGCGACTTAAAGATAGTGCCGCGGGCCTGTGCCCAGTGACGGTTGGCCTCGATGGTGTTGATCTCGCCGTTGTGCGCCAGCAAGCGGAACGGATGCGCCAAACGCCACTGCGGCAGCGTGTTGGTCGAGAAGCGCTGGTGGAACACCGCCACCGAAGATTCAACCCGCGGATCGTCGAGGTCTTTGAAGAACTCGGTGAGATGCTGCGGCATCACCATGCCCTTGTAGACAATGGTGCTGGCCGACAGGCTGGGCAGATAGAACACCGGATCGATGTTCTGACGCACCTGCTCGGCGCGGCGACGCGCCAGGAACAGCTTGCGGTTGAAGGTTTCCTCGTCCATGTCATCGTCGGGCGAGTTGACATAGATCTGCTCGATCAGCGGCAAGGTCTTGATGGCCTCGACACCGCAGGCATTGGTATCGATGGGCAACAAGCGCCAACCGGCCACCTGCAAACCCTCGCGCTGCAGTTGCTGCTCCAACTCGGCGCGGTCGCCGGCAGCAATCGCAGTGTCCTGATTCATGAACACCAGGCCCGAAGCAAACTGACGCGTCAGCTTGAGACCAGCCTCGGCAGCGGCGGCACGCAAAAAGGCCACGGGCGTTTTGAGCAACAGGCCGCAACCATCGCCCGTCTTGCCGTCAGCAGCGATAGCGCCGCGATGGGTCAATCGATTGAGGGAAACGATTGCCGTTTTGACCAGCCAATTGCTGGGCTGGTCATCAAGGCTGGCAATGAGCCCAAAACCGCAGCTGTCCTTTTCGTAGGCTTCGCGGTAAAGACCCTGATTGTTTTCGCTGTGCATCAGACATCCCTTTGGGGCAGGCACGTTCACTAGCGGGGAAAAAGCCCCCACCAGACGTCCCACCCATGCCAAAACCGAGCTACCGCTACCGGCAGAAATGAGAACCGCAGGCCTGCTGGCCGCGCGCGGGACTGGCAGGCCAGTACCCGGGCAAGGCGCGGCGCCAGCGCCACGCAGGAAGCCAATCATACTAGCCCAAGGCGGGGGGTCAATTTGACACGCAGGGTACTGGGCAAAAAAATTGCCTCCAGCTATTGCATCTGGGGCGCTGTGGTCTTAACTTCGCGCCGCGTTGCGAGGTGTGGTGCCGCTCGTGACGTCCAGAAATGGTTGTCAGGACCCCGTTGGAGGTGGCTCGACTTTAATGAACAATCGCAATGCATCGGCTGAATCGGAACCTGGACCCCGCCTGTCGGGCGTCACTCTTTACCTTGAAAAGAATTTCCCGGATTTTTTCGCCGAAGCCCGCTTCCAAGTAGGCGACGACGATTACTTTCTGTACAGCCGTTTTGGTCAATATTTGGCCAACTCGATCGAGTGCAATCGCACTCCGCGCCACAAAATTTATCGTGGCTTTACCGTGCTGAACAAAATGGCCCGTGCCTCCACCAAAGATCCTCAGATCCGCGGAATGATGGTGCGTGGCCCCCTCGAGTTCATCATGGATGCCCCAAAAGCCCGTGAACTGGCAAAAAAACGCCTGTCCCCGGTCGCCCAGGGCTATCTCGAGAGTCTTTGCGAATGAGCTGCCGCCCGCGTTACAGCGCGGGCCTGGCATGACTGCACAGCGCGCCCAGGACGTCCTCGACTTTTGGTTCGGGGACGCTCCTGGTGCCGTCGATACGCTGCCCCAGCGCCTGCGGTTCTGGTTCGGCGGCAACGACCCCCCTGAAGTGCTCATGGTCCGCGACGAGGACCTGGAGCGTCGCTTCCTGCCACTGACCGAGGCTGCCGCGCGCGGCGATCTGGACAGCTGGAGCGGCAGCCCTCGCCGGCAACTGGCCCTGATTCTGCTATTGGACACTTTTCCCCGGCATATCTGGCGCGGTACCGAACGGGCCTTTGCCCAAGATCCCAAAGCGCTTGCGCTAACGCTGCAGGGCCTGCAGCAGGGCGCCGACGCCACACTGAGCGCGCTGGAACGGCTGTTCTATTACTTGCCGCTGTCGCGCAGCGAATCTGCGGCCATCCAGGAAGAGTCGTTGGCGGCATTTCGCCGGCTGCCCGACGAAGCACCCGAGGGCTGTCGCGACGCACTGCTGGCGGCGCTGGTAACAGCCGAGGAAAACGCCGCACTGATCCGCCGTTTCGGGCGCTTTCCACAGCACAACCAGCTGCTGGGCCGGCGTAGCACCGGCATCGAACAAGCGTTCCTGCGCGAACAGTCCGTCACCGGCAGGCCTTGAGACCAAAAAAAACGCCGCGACAGGAATCGCGGCGTTGAGGGTAACGATCACCGGGGGGGGGAAGGTGATTCGCGAGCTGTCAGCTAAGACTGCTTGATCTAGATAAAGCAATCAGCGTGCCAACTCGCGAGCCGCGTTAGCGCGTATCCCGCGCATCCGGTAGTTGGATTTTATGCACTGATGGCGCTCAGCTTGCACCACAGCAGTGCGAATCCCGCCATCAGGGGTGGTAGACCACGCAGGACTGACCGCCTGCAGCCAGGCGACTGCACAGCGCCTTGGCGGCGGCCTGACTGGGCTGGGGCACTTTGAGCCGGAACACCGCCTTGGCGCCCGCCTTACCCTCGGCGATCTGGTGAGTGCTGCCTGCCAACTCACGGCTGT
Organism: Pseudomonadota bacterium; assembly: GCA_026398735.1. Lineage (GTDB taxonomy): Bacteria > Pseudomonadota > Gammaproteobacteria > Steroidobacterales > Steroidobacteraceae > ZC4RG30. The sequence goes on from JAPLSH010000003.1 coordinate 59,863, forward strand.
AGCGCTTTTCGATTGTCTGCCACTGAGCCTGCGCCTTGGCGCGGCTGGAGAACGCGCCGATCTGCGCACCATAGCCTGAAGCCTTGGCAGAGCTGGGCTTGCCAGGCACGGCTGCCGGCTTGGGCGGCGGGACTGCTTGCTGGGCCGGTTGCAGCGGCGCGGCCGCCGGTGCCGCGACGACAGTCGGTGTCGCAGCTACCGGGGACGGCACCTCTACTACTGGCATCGTGTCACCCGCCGGAGCCGGCGCAACCACGGCCGAGGCCGGCGTATCACCGACACTCATTGCTGCGGTCTCGGTGACCATCAGAGCGCTGGCACGAGTGCGTGCCTCGGCTACATGACTGCTATCCGGGTGCTGGCTGACAAAATGGCTGTAAGCCAGGCTGGTATCGGCAGCCTGTGCGGCACGCCAATCATCTTTGTCGCCACTGCAAGCGGTCAGTAACAGCGCGCTGCCCAGCACGCCCAATATCAGTCTGCTCACTCACTCTCCTTGAACGGCTGCAGTGGCATCGCTGCCAGACATCTGCGCCAGCACGAATTGATTGGCCCAAGACCCGGCACCCAGCGCTTCCAGAAATCCCGTATGGCCGCCATGGACAGTGCGCACCACGCGCAACAAAGGGCTGGACGCAAGCCGTGCCAGATCGGCCACAGGGATGATGGGATCATCGTCGGCAGCCAGTATGACTGCCGGCGCGGTCAAGGTGGCCAAGCGCTCACCGGTAATCGCATAGCCTGCGAAATACTCTTCGAGGCTTGGATAGTGGGTGTGTTGGGCGATCAGTGTGGCCGTCATACGCCGCAGATCGCCGTCGCGCAGCAACTGGCGAAAGTCGTATTCATCCGGCCACACCGCCTGCTTGCGCATCAGCGAGCGCGACCACTTGTGCACAAAGTAGCGCCGATAGATCCACAGCCCATCATCCAGCGCCTGCATAGCGCGGGCCGGATCAAGCACCGGCGACACAGCCACCACACCGGCCAACTGCAAGGCCGCACTGGACGGCAGCGCCGCCACACGCAACATGAAATTGCCGCCGAGCGAAAACCCAACCAGCCACAGCTTGCGACCGGCAAAGCGCTGCGCGCAGTCGGTGACGGCTGCGGCCACTTCAGGCAACAGACAGGAATGGAACAGCCCGCGATTGAGATGCTGCGTGTTGCCGTGATCGCGCAGATTCAGGCGTATGACCTCGCAACCCTCGTCAAACAGCGCTTGTCCGAGCGACAGAAGATAGGTGGCATCGGCGCTGCCTTCCCAACCGTGCAGCAACACGGCCAACCGGCCATTGGGCTGTGCGGGGGCGGCATGAAAGGCCTGCAAACGCACGCCCTCGCCCCCATCGAGCAGCAACTCGGTACTGGCAGCCAACAGCGGCGCCGCTTGACGCAGTACCAGTTGGCGACGCGGCGCAAGGCTGGGAGCTATGGACTGCAGGTGGCGATTGCGCAGCAGACCCCGGGGCGCAAAGGGCTTCAGCTGCGAGCGCGCCAACGGACCTCCACACGACTGTTTGCCTTGGCAGCGGCGTTCCAGTCACCTGCGCTGGGTACGGTGGCGCCGTTAGTCTGCGGATACGCACGCAGAGCCTGTTCCAATGTGCCCGCTACCAGACGCAGTTCGATGCCCGCATGCTGGCGACGGAACTCTTGAAGAAACGCCGAGAACTGCGGCGACTCGCGCAGGCCATCACCACCGGCCGCGTCGGCGGCCGGGTTGCCCATCAACGTGCATGCGCTAACAGCCACTGCATCAGATGCCAGCGAATAACCCTCGCTGCTGTTCCCAACCAAACAGAAGGTGGCCGGATAGACCAGGATGTCGACGCTGCCCTGAAAGCCAGCCGCTGCCAGCTGTACCAGCACCGATTGCAAACGAGTGACTCGTTCGCCGACCAAGGCCTGCTCGCCATAAGCCACCGGCAACATCACTGGCCCACGAGGCATGCTGGCCGGCGCCGCTTCGGCGGGTGCGGCCGAGGCCAATGCCGCAGGTTCGCTGGAAGACGACAACACGCGGTCACCTGCCACCTGTGCCAGCTGCACACGCAGGGCACGCCGATCAACTTCGGCTTGCAACCAAAGCGCACCGAGACCCAATGCGGCTACAGTCATGAGAGCCGGAAACAAACCGCTGGTCCAACTGCTGGTCTCTGCAGGCGCCGGCTGCGGCAACTCGTCCAAACCCTGTCGCCACTCGCGGCGCAGACGCTCGGATTGCTGTTCGAAGGCCACCTCCAGCTGACGGCGCAACTCGGCACTGTCCAAGCTCAAGGCGGCAGCCTGCCGCGGCGCATTGAGTCCCGATGCGGCTGGCGCGGGGGAAGCGCTCAGCGGCGGCGGTGCCACGCCAGCAGCCTGTGCTGCCCGTGTAGTCGCCGTCATCTCTTCCAAACGCTGCAGCACTGCAGCAGCTGCAAGTCGCTCTTGATCCGCACGGCTGTCTTGCAGCCCCACATCCAGCGGAAAGCGGCGCTCCTCTATCAGGTTCAACTGCTGCAACACCGCAGCGATATCAGCCGGCTTGATCTGCTTGGGCAACACACCAAACGCACCCAGCGCCCGTGCCTGTCCCAGATACAGCTCACCTTCCTGAGAGGTGTACATGACAATCGGAATGGAGGCGGTCATCGGATTGGCCTTGATGGCCTGGACTGCCTGGAAGCCATCCATGCCGGGCATGAGATGGTCCATAAAGATGACGTCGGGTTGGCCGGTCGTCAGGTACTGGATGGCCGCTTCGGCAGACTCGGCCGGGTGAACCTCAAGGCCGTACTTGTCGAGCAGGCGCGTGAGAAACGCACGGGCTGAGCGAGAATCATCGACAACTAGAGCGCGCTTGGCAGGCATCCGGCAACCATTGGCGGAACAGATGCGCGAAGTCTAACGCAGGCAGCTGCCGTGGTCGCAGCCCGTGACGATGCAGCGACTCAGGTGACGTGAATCAACGAAACCGTGGCAAAGGCAACGCCCAGACCAATCAGTGCACCGGCCAGCACATCACTGGGATAGTGCAGGCCCAGCACCAAGCGCGACAGCGCGATCAGCGCCGCCGCCGGAATCAGCACAACAGCCAGCCAGGGAAATCCGGTGCAGGCGATGATAGTGAAAGCCACCGCATGCAGCGTGTGACCCGAGGGAAAGCTGAATCGATCCAACGGACGGCCGGCCAGCTTGATGGACGCATGGGTGATAAATGGGCGCTCGCGCACCAAGCGGTGCTTGAGCCAGCGATACAGCAATAACCCGGACAGACCGCTAATAGCCATCTGCAACGCAACGAGCGCTCCGTGACGCCCGCCGAGCACAGCAATTGCGCCAATCAGGCAGTACCACATGACGCCATCGCCCAAGCGACTGGCCACCTGAAACACCCGACACGCACCGGCACGCTGCACCAGCGTGTTGAAACTGCGGCACATACGCAGCTCAAAGTTATCCAGCCAGGCCAGCGTGACAGCGACGCGCGAGGACTTTGCTGTGGTGTTCATGGTTGCGGATTCTGCAATGTGCTTGCGACAGGTTGATGACAGCTCAGGCCGCCTGCATCTGCGGCGTGCGATGCAGGTGTGCAACATCACTGTTGGCTTGTGACCAGTCCCACAGCTCAAGTTCGCCGCTGCGATCCTCAACCAGCGCAGTGCAGTGCTCGACCCAATCGCCATCGTTGCAATACAGCACGCCTTCCAGCGTGGCCACTTCCGGGCGATGAATGTGGCCGCAGATCACACCGTCGAGTTGGCTGCGGCGTGCGGCAGTAGCTGCGGCTCGCTCAAAGCGCTCTACGTAGCGCACCGCATTGCCCACCTTGCCCTTGATCCAAGTGGCCAGTGACCAATGCGAAAATCCCAGCAGGCTGCGTATCGCATTAAGGCGGTAGCCCCAGCGCAGCACCAGGTCATACAAGTGAGAGCCGAGCAGTGCGGCGATGCGCCCGCCTTTGACGATGCCGTCAAACTCATCGCCGTGCAGCACCAGCATGCGCAGACCGCGGGCGGTGACATGAATGTGCTCGCGGTGAAACTCAATGTTGCCAAAAGTCTGGCCACAGAACTCACGCAGCTGTTCATCGTGATTACCGGGCACAAAGATGATGCGGGTGCCCTGCTTGGCCTTGCCCAGTAGCGTTCGCAGCACGTTGCTGTGCTGCTGCGGCCAGTAAATGCCCTTGCGCAGGCTCCACAGATCAATGATGTCGCCGACCAGATACAGCCGTTCCATATCGACTGAGTGCAAAAAATCCAGCAATCGATCAGCGCGACATTCACGCGTGCCCAGATGTACGTCTGAGATGAACACGCTGCGAACTTTGATCGGATCTCTGTGCTCGCCCTTGCGCATGTGAAGCTCCGGGCGCCGTGGTCAGGCGGCGCGACAATCGACCAGGTTGGATTCGAATTGACGGGTGCTCGCGTTCCAGTCGGAACGCAGCGCGCGGTCGCGGCAGGCGGCAGGATCGATGTGCAAGGCGCGGCGCGCAGCGGCGCCCAAATCCCAATCCAGCGCACCAGTCACACCGTCGTCCACCACGTCTATGGGGCCGGCAACCGGGAAGGCCGCAACCGGCACACCACAGGCCATGGCCTCCAGATTCACCAGACCAAAAGTGTCTGTCAGGCTGGGGAACACCATGACATCGGCGGCAGCCAGATGAGCAGCAAGGTCTTCGCCAAAGCGATACCCGGCGAACATCACTTGCGGATGCGCGGCCTGTAAACGCTGCCGATCAGGTCCATCGCCCACCACAACTTTGCTGCCTTCCCACGGCATATCCATGAAGGCATCAAGGTTCTTCTCAACGGAAACCCGGCCGACATACACAGCAATGGGTCGAGGTAGATCCAGAAAGTGTTTGTCGCGTGGCTTGAACAAGTCGGTATCAACGCCGCGCTGCCAGCGCACGATGTTGCCAAAGCCACGCTGCTCGAGCTTGGACTGCATGGTGGGCGTGCTAACCATGCAATGCGTGGCTCGACCATGAAAACGGCGCAGGATTGCATAAGAAAATGCCAGCGGAACCGGCAATCGGCTGCGCAGATATTCCGGAAACTGCGTGTGATACGACGTGGTGAAGTTAAGGTTGTTTGCGGTGCAATAGCGCCGCACCGCAAAGCCTATCGGGCCTTCGGTGGCGATATGAATCGCGTCCGGCGTAAACGTCCCGATATGGTTGCTGACCGTTGCCCCTGGCAGCAGCGAGAGGCGGACCTCTGGGTAGCTTGGGCAAGCCACAGTGCGAAACTGCTGCGGCGTTAGCAGTGACACCTCATGACCGCTGCGGCGCAGCGCCTCGCTGGTATGACGCAGTGTGTTCACTACGCCATTGGTCTGGGGCAACCATGCGTCCGTCGCAATGAGGATCTTCATGGCCTGAGGAGGCTAATGACTGCTCATGACGTACATGTGACGTTATTAATAACGATTTGTAACGTTAATCGTCATCGCCCTGTAACGAGAGCGATATATCTCTTGCATGCACTTGTCATTCATGAGGACTTGCCATGTCGGGCTTTCGCGAAACACTGCGCGTTCAGCGCTGGGACGATCACCGCTACTATCACCACAGCCGCATCAACCAGACGCTGCATCTGCTCAGCGCACTGGGGTTTCTGCTGTCTTACGTGCTGTTGTTCATTGATCCGGCAGCTGCTGGGCTGGTGGCCTGGCTGTTCTCGATGAGCAGCCGTCAAGCAGGGCACTTCTTCTTCGAGCCCAAGGGCTATGACCAGATCAATCAAGCTACGCACGAGCACAAAGAAGAGATCAAGGTTGGCTACAACCTGCGTCGCAAAGTAGTGCTGATGGGCATCTGGGCACTGTCACCGCTGATGCTGCTGGCTAACCCCACGTTGTTTGGCACGCTGCAGCCGGCCACAGATCTGGCCAGCTTTGCCCACCAAGTGGGCAATCTGTGGTTGCTGGTCGGCTTGATCGGCTTGCTGTTTCGCACGCTGCAGTTGTTTGTGCAGCAGGGCTTCATGACGGGCCTGGCTTGGGCGAGCAAGATCACCACGGATCCCTTCCACGATGTGAAGCTTTACTGGCGCGCACCGCTGGCATTGCTGCGTGGTGAGCTCATCGACCCGATGCACGCCCGCCACCAAGACTGAGCCATTTCGGTCAGAACACGGCGCTTGATCAACTTATTGGTCAAGCGCCCGTCGTTCCACCACCAGCCATCTGCTTGCATCAACTGCGCAGCGGCCACAAAGGCCTCTGTTACTGCAGCAAAGTCGGCATCGGTGTAATCCAGACTGAAGATAAATCGGCCAGTGCCGATCCAACCCAGATGCAGGCCTTGGGCACGCAGGTAGTACTGCAGCATCCAGTTGTAACGAGACGGCACGCTGTAGCTGACCGTCCAGATGCTGCCCATATTGGTCACAACAACCGGCAAACCCGCCTCGGCCAAGCGCGCGTTGAGCGTCGCTGTACGACGGTTCCATAGGCCGTCCACATCCCGATACAGATCATTGGCCGCATCGGTTTCGAGAAACCGCAAGAACTCGTGCATCGCGCCCATCACATGCGGGTGAGCATTGAAGGTGCCGCGAGCAAAACAAATGTCGGCGGGTCGCTGTTCCCGGTAGCGACGCATCAGCGCCGCCGGACCGCACACCACGCCCACTGGCAGACCGCCGCCGAGAGTTTTGCCATAGGTGACCAGATCGGCCTTCACACCGAAGTACTCCTGGGCGCCACCGCGAGCCAAGCGAAAACCCACGAATACTTCATCGAATATCAAGACGATGCCACGCCGGGTGCAAACGTCACGCAACTGGCGCAGCCAGCGGGCATAGGCATCGCGGTCGAAGCGGGCTTTGCGCGAGCTGTCGATCAATTGCGAATCCGAGGGGGCATTGCTGTTGGGATGTAGCGCCTGCAATGGATTGACCAGCACGCAGGCAATGTCGTTGCGCGTTTCCAGCACGGTCAACGTGCGGGCGCTATCTTCGCGCAGCGTATAGGTGTCGCGCGCAGTCTGCGGGTTGCCGACGCCCGGCTGCACATCGCCCCACCAGCCGTGATAGGCGCCGCAAAAGCGCACGATCTTGGAACGGCCGGTGTTGTACTGGGCCACGCGCACCGCCTGCATTACCGCTTCGGTGCCAGACATATGAAACGAGGCCTGTTCGTGGCCGGAGATCTCTCTCAGGCGGCGCAAGTTGTAGGCCATGACCGGGTGGTAGGCACCCAGCATGGCCCCAAGATCACCCACTGCAGCAGCGCCATCGGCCATGCAGCGCTTGTAGAAGTCGTTGCCAAACAGATTCACGCCATAAGAGCCGGTCAGGTCATAAGACTCGTTGCCGTCGGCATCGATGACACGGTTGCCACGGGTGGCCACCAGCACGCTGCCGTGGCGCAGGTTGCGCCGCACCAACTCGCGAAACTGAAACGGCACGCGGTAGCGGGACGTGAACTGCATATCGGGAATGGACGGCTCCAACAGCACCGAGTCGGCAACGCTGCGGGCATAGCGGGTGGCATATAACGCCGACAGACGCTCGAAGGCTGCACGGCGGCGCTGCTCAACTTCAGGCGGAGCGTCATCAGCCCGAAAGAACTGCGATTCATCATAGGCGTAGAAGGGCACCTGCCGGGCGAAGCGGCGCGACCATCGCGCATGGCCAGCCAATGAGGGGTGCTTGGCACGCGACAACTGCAGACGACGCCAGGCGCGCCGACTGACAAGGCCCGCGGCTAGCGCGGCGGGCAAGATCCACAAGGACGAGACATTCATAGTGATGGTGTTCCTCCTCGCCCAACGTATGACAAAGAGGTTGCGACCTGATGACGCTGTTTGAGGAATTGAATTTTCTGGTGACCAACCGGATTCCCCGCCGCAGCCTGACGCTGTTCATGGGCTGGGTGAGCAAACTGCGGCACCCCGCGGTGCGGATCCCGTCTATCGCGCTATGGCGATTGTTCTGTGATGTCGACCTGTCGGACGCAGCGCGCAGCCGGTTTACCAGTCTTCATGACGCGTTCACTCGCGAACTGCGCCCGGGCGCACGTCGGATTGACGCTGACCCGCAGATCTTGACCAGCCCCAGCGATGGCGTCGTGATGGCTACAGGCGTAGTCAGCGACGACACACTGCTGCAGGCCAAAGGCCTGGATTACCGTTTGAGTGATCTGCTGGGCGACAGCGTACTGGCGGTACAGCATCAAGGCAGCCGCTACATCACGCTGCGGTTGACTGCCGGCATGTACCACCGCTTCCACGCGCCAGCCGACTGCCATATCTCCAAGGTGACCTATATCAGTGGCGACACTTGGAACGTCAATCCGCCGGCACTGCAACGCATCGAGCGACTGTATTGCCGCAATGAGCGTGCGGTAATCGAAACCAGACTAGCCGGCTCGGGGCTGGCCGTCACGCTGGTGCCGGTCGCTGCAGTACTGGTAGCTAGCATCCGACTGCACTTTGCCAATGTGCTACTGCACCTGCGCTATCGCGGCCCCAACGTCATCAACTGCGACACCACCGTGCACAAGGGTCAGGAGATGGGCTGGTTCGAGCACGGCTCCACGATCATCCTGCTGCTGCCGGCCGGATGCGCACTGGCCGAGGGCATTACCGCGGGCACGGGCGTGCGCATGGGGCAAGCACTGGTGCGTCTGCCATAATCGGCAGATGAATACTTCACCCAGTGGCACTTGCCCACAGTCCTTCCTCGGCAGTCATCACGAACGCAACGAACACCGCACTTGGCTGGTCGTTGGCCTGACCGTAGTGATGATGGTCGGCGAGATCGTCGGCGGCACTTGGTTCGGCTCGATGGCGCTGGTGGCGGATGGATGGCACATGGCCACGCACGCGGCAGCGCTGGGCATTGCTGCATTGGCTTATCGCTATGCACGCAAGCATGCCCGCAATCCGGATTTCAGCTTCGGCACTGGCAAAGTCGGCGAGCTGGCAGGGTTTGCCAGCGCCATTACCTTGGCTGTTGTCGCCATTCTCATCTGCTGGGAGGCGCTGCATCGGTTGATGAACCCCGGCCGCATCGACTTTGACCAGGCCGGCCTCATCGCCATTGTCGGATTGCTGGTCAATTTCGTCAGCGCCCTGCTGCTGCGGGACGATCATCATCACCACCATCACGGCCACAGCCATGGCCATGACCACGACCACGACCATGACCATGACCCCGACCATCATCACGGCCATGATGACGATCATGATGACGATCATGATGAGCATGTGGGTGCTGGCCACGACCATGCGCGCGACACCAACCTGCATGCGGCCTATGTGCACGTACTGGCGGACGCCCTGACATCCGTCTTGGCCATCCTTGGACTGTTGGCCGGCAAATACTTGGGCTGGGTCTGGATGGATGCGGTGATCGCAGTGGTGGGCGCCTTGGTGATCGCACAATGGTCTATCGGCCTGATGCGCGAGGCGGGGCGATCGCTGATTGATGCCAACGACCATGGTGCGCGGCGTCAGCAGGTCGTCACGGCACTGGAAGGCGACGGCAACACTCGCGTCACCGATCTGCACTTGTGGCGCCTGGGCCCCGGTCACGACGGCCTGATCGTTTCGGTGGAGAGCAGCGCGCCGGCTGCGCCGGCCGATTACAAAGCGAGACTGTCCGCGCTAGGCGGACTCAGCCATATCACCATCGAAGTGAACGCGCGCCACTGAGGCGCGCCACGCCAGCCTTAGCGGTACTGGTTGATCTCGTCGCGCAGCGTCAGCGCTGCAGCGCGGGCTGCGTCGGCAAAGTCCTCGCCCTGACTGGCATACAAAATGCCGCGTGAGGAGTTGATGAGCAGGCCGCGGCCATCGGCCGTGCGGCCGGCACGCACTGCAGCAGCCACATCACCGCCCTGCGCGCCGATACCCGGCACCAGGAAGGTCATGTCGCCTGTCGCCGCGCGAATCTCGGCCAATTCACCCGGATACGTGGCGCCCACCACCAGCAGACAATTGCCGGCGGAATTGCAGCGCGTAGCAACCTGCTCGGCAACGATGCGATAGAGCCGTTTACCGCCGATCTCCAAGTCCTGAAAATCCCGTGCGCCCGGATTGGAGGTACGGCACAGGATAATCACGCCCCGATCCGTCCACTTGAGATACGGCTCAAGCGTATCGAGGCCCATATAAGGATTGACGGTCACGGCATCGGCGCCATAGCGCACGAAGGCCTCTTGAGCATATTTGCCAGCGGTATTGCCGATATCGCCGCGCTTGGAATCGAGGATTACCGGCAGGCCGGGATGCTGCTGATGGATGTAGGCAATGGTGGCCAGCAACTGGTCTTCGGCACCCAGCGCGGCATAGTGCGCAAACTGCGGCTTGTAGCAGCAGGCATAGTCGGCGGTGGCATCGATGATGCGGCGGTTGAACTGGAAGATGGCGTCGGGCAAACCCTGCAAGCTGGGCGCAAAGCGCTCTGGCTCCGGGTCCAAGCCCACACAGACCAGCGACCGGTTACGGTCGGCCGCCGCGTTGACCCGGGCGACAAACCCCGCGTCAGTCACGGGTACCGGTTCCGCGATTGAGCAACTGCAAGGCCCAGAAGAACAACACCACCACACAGGCACCCATGATGATGAACGCGCGGGTCACGCTGACATCTGAAGTGCCCAGAAATCCGTATCGAAACGCGTTGACCATGTGCAGGATGGGGTTGGCCATCGAGATGTGTTGCGCCCAGTCCGGCAGCAGCGACACCGAATAGAACACACCACCAAAATAAGTGAGCGGCGTCAGCACAAAGGCTGGAATCCAGTTGATCTGGTCAAAGTTCTTGGCATAAACGGCATTGATGAAACCGGCCAGCGCGAACACTGCAGAGGTCAAAAACACTGCCGCCAGAATGATGCCGACGTGATGCACATGCAGATGAGTGAACAGCAGCGCCACGATGGTGACCACGAGGCCCACCAACATGCCGCGAATCAGGCCGCCGCACACATAGCCGACCACGATGATCCAGTTGGGCAGCGGCGAGACCAGCAGCTCTTCGATGTGCTTACCAAACTTGGCGCCAAAGAACGACGACACCACATTGCCGTAAGAGTTGGTGATGACCGACATCATGATGAGGCCGGGCGCCAGATAGGCGCGGTAATCAAAACCACCCATATCGCCGATGCGACGGCCAATGAGGCTACCGAAGATCACAAAATACAGGGTAGCCGTGACCGCCGAGGGGACTAGCGTCTGCGCCCAGATGCGCACAATGCGCCCATATTCACGGATGACTATGGTTCGCAGTCCGGTCATGCGGATGCTGTTGGCTGACAGTGCTTCGGTGCTCATGGTTGGCGGTTCTCCACGAGACGCATAAACATCTCTTCCAGACGGTTGACCTTGTTGCGCAGGCTAAGCACTTCGATGCCGCCCGCAGAGAGCGCCGCAAAAATGTCGTTGAGGCCCTGATCCTTGCTGATCTCAACTTCGATGGTGTGGTCATCAATCAGCTTGATGCCATAGCCTTCGATCACCGGTGCTTGGGTCTGCTGATCGCGCAGAGTCAGCAGGAAGCTCTCGGTTTGCAGGCGGCGCAACAGCGTACTCATGCTGTTGTTCTCGATGATGCGACCGCCATCGATGATGGCAATGTTGCGGCAGAGGTTTTCGGCCTCTTCCAGATAATGCGTGGTGAGAATGATAGTGGTGCCCTGCTCGTTGATCTCGCGCAGGAACTCCCACATCGACCGGCGGATCTCGATGTCCACACCGGCCGTAGGCTCGTCGAGAATCAACAGGCGCGGCTCGTGCATCAGCGCACGGGCAATCATCAGACGACGCTTCATGCCGCCGGAGAGCGAGCGCGCCATGACTTTGCGCTTGTCCCAGAGCGACAGCTGCTTGAGATATTTCTCGGCGCGTTCGCGGGCCACCGCGCGTTCCACACCGTAAAAGCCGGCCTGATTGACCACGATGGTCTCGGGCGACTCGAACATGTTGAAGTTAAATTCCTGTGGCACCACGCCAATGCAGGCCTTGGCCCGCTCCAGGTCGGTATCCAGATCGTGTCCGAACACACTGACTTGCCCGGCGGACTTGGTGACCAGCGAGGTGACGATGCCGATGAGCGTCGTCTTGCCTGCACCATTAGGTCCCAGCATCGCGAAGAAATCGCCCTGTGCGACATCCAGATCCAAGCCCTTGAGGGCCTGAACACCGTTCTTATAGGTCTTGGTAAGACCACGTACTGAGAGTGCCTGCATAGGGGTGTAGTCTAATTCAATTTACTGCGGTTGACGGCACAACAGTCGACGCCGAATATCCGCCCCGCTGATTGCAAAGGCCTCCCATGCGCAAAATGCTGTTCGATACCTTTCTGCTGATGCTGCTAGGCACCATCGCCGTGGCAACAGTGCTGCCAGTCAGCGGTCCGGCCGCAGGTGTCGTCAGCAACATCTCCACCGGCGGTGTGGTGCTGCTGTTCTTTCTGCATGGCGTACGCCTGCCACGCGAGAATCTGCTGGCGGCGCTGGTGCACTGGCGGCTGCACCTGCTGATCCTGTCAATTACCTTTGGCCTGTTTCCGTTGTTTGGCTTGGGGCTGGCCACAGCCCTGCCCGGTCTGTTGCCGCCACAGCTGTGGGTGGGGGTGCTATTTCTGTGCGCTTTACCGGGGACCGTGCAGTCGTGCATAGCCTTCACTTCGATGGCACGCGGCAACATCGCAGCAACCGTGGCCTCTGCGGCCGCCTCCAATCTGCTGGGCATCGTGCTCACGCCGCTGCTGATCGGACTGCTGGCTCATGCCCATGGCAGCGGCATCTCGTTCGCGGGCGTCTGGAAAATTGTGTTGCAGTTGTTCCTGCCCTTTACCTTGGGCCATGCGCTGCGGCCTTTGCTGGGCGAATGGGCCAAGCGCCAAGGCAAGATCCTTGCGCTATGTGACCGCACCACCATCATGCTGTCGGTGTACAGCGCGTTCTCCTTGGCAGTGATCGGCGGTATTTGGCACAGCGTGCCGCTGCCCACCTTGCTGGTACTGGTAGGCATCTGCCTGGTGATGTTGCTACTGGCTTTTGCGGGCACGCTGCTGCTGGCGCGAGCGCTGGGCTTCAACCGTGAAGATGTCATCTCCATCCAGTTGTCCGGCTCCCTCAAAAGCCTGGTCAGCGGCGTGCCGATGGCACGCGTACTGTTTACCGGGCCCGAGATCGGCGCTGCGCTGCTACCGGTTATGATTTTTCATCAGATGCAGTTAATGGTTGGCGCGTGGTTGGCGCGTCGTCACGGCGAGGACCCGAAATGAAAAGCCGCAAACCCAAGATTTATGTGAGTGCAGAGCAGTGCCCGCAAGCCGGGCGCGAGCGCATGATCATGCCGCAGCCCATCGAGGTGATCGGCAATAACGCTCGTAATCCCGAGCCAGAGTTGCTGCAGCGCATGCGCGATACCGGCGCGGTATTCATGATGGGACAGAACCCGGACCTGTGCGTCATGCCAGAGCGGCCCAAGCTGCTGGACTTTTTTCACTTCCGGTTTTCAGACATCGCCTATATGCACTTGCTGCAGTCCGCCAAGCTGGCATTGGACGGCGGCCAGGAAGAAAAAGTCGTGGTGGCCTGCCTGCTGCACGACATCGCCAATGGCGCGCTGCTGCGCAGCGATCACGGCTACTGGGGTGCGCAGATGATCGCGCCCTATGTCAGCGAAGAAATTGCCTGGGCCGTGCAACAGCACCAGGCACTGCGCTACTTCGCTGACGAGTCTGTGGGTTTCAAATACCCCGATGCTTACAACCAGTTCTTCGGAGCGGACTACAAGCCGCCCGAATACCTGTGCAAGGCGCACGAGGAGGCGCGCAATCACCGCTGGTATATGACCTCACGGTTGATCACCATTTACGACATCTACAGCTTTCAGGAGGGCTGGGACCTAGACCCGGACCAGTTCACCGACATCATCGGCCGGCACTTTAAAGAGCCGGAAGAAGGCTTGGGCTTTGACAACTCACCCGCCGCGCACATGTGGCGGTCGATGATCTGGCCGCATAACTTTCTGTAGTGCAATCGGCCGGGCCCCGCAGCACGCGGGGCCCTCAAACTTCAGAGGACCTTACCCGGGTTCATAATGCCCTTGGGGTCCATGGCGTTTTTGATGGCGCGCATCAGCGCCAGCTCTGCCGGGCTGCGCGAGTAGTGCAGAAACTCACGCTTGAGCGAGCCGATGCCGTGCTCGGCAGACACCGAACCACGCCGCAGCGCCACCACTTCATATACAGCGCGCTCCAGATCCAGTTCCGGCACGTCGTGGTCGGACATGCGCACTGACACATGCAGGTTGCCATCCGCAACATGCCCGAAGAACACTGCTGTCACATGCGGCCAATTGGTGGCTAACACATGACGGATCTCACCGGCCAAGGGACCGATCTCGCCAGTGGGAACACTGACGTCGAAGCCCAGCTGCGGCCAATGCACGCCGCTGGACCATTCGCCCGGTGAGTCGCGCACGTCCCACAGCGCAGTAGCCTCGCGCTGTGACTGCGCAACGATGGCGTCTTTGACGATGCCAGCCTCCATCGCCTCGGCGATCACAGACTCATAACGTTCCTGGTCGGTGACCGGGTCGGTGCCCATGGTTTCGATGAGCACATAAGCACCAGCACCCAAGTCCAGCGGCGGCTTGCGACCCAGACCCACGGTGCCCAGTTCGTAAAAGTCGGGCCACATCACTTCGAAGGCCGTCAGCTGCGAGGCAAAGCCCGTGCGGGCACGCTTGAGCAACTGCAACACAGCCTCATAGTCATCAACAGCCATGATGCCAGTGCAAACACTCTTGGCCTTGGGATAGAGCTTGAGCACAACCTTGGTGATGATGCCCAGCGTGCCTTCGGCGCCGATGAACAACTGGCGCAGGTCGTAACCCGTGTTGTTCTTAATGACCTTGCGCAGCGAGTCGATGACCGTGCCATCGGCCAGTACTGCCTCGACACCCAGCACTAGATCGCGAGCCATGCCAAAGCGCAGCACGCGATTGCCACCGGCATTGGTCGAGAGGTTGCCGCCGATCTGGCAGCTACCGCGGCCGCCCAGATCCAACGGGAAGAACAGGTCAGCCGCATCGGCGGCTTTTTGCACCGTCTCCATGGCCACACCGGCCTCGACCGTGATGGTCGCTGCAGCGGCGTCCAGCTCGACTATCTGGCGCATGCGCTCCATCGAGATACAGACACTGGGGCCGATGGGCACTGAGCCGCCGGCAAGACCGGTGCGACCACCCTGCGGCACCACTGCGATGCTGTGATCATTGCAGTAGCGCAGCGCCAAGGAGACATGCTCGGTAGTGCGCGGCAACACCAGCGCATAGACGCCCACATCCTTGCGGCCGTGAACGCACCAATCGTGGGTGATCGTGTCGAGCAGCGCGGCATCGATGGCCTGTACGTTGTCGGCACCAAGCAGGGCCGACAGGTCGGCAACAATCTTCGAGTCCGTGGTCATGGGTCCCCTGCTGCGCAGCCTGCGCATCTTATGTGCAAGGCGCAGATGATACCCAATGCGCCGCCTTATCAGTGGGTACCGAGTCGACGGTAATACTCGGCGACATCATCGGCACGCTCGGGCGCTTGTGCACCCCGCGGAACAGCCCTCGTCCCAGCCGGCTGGGTGGCTTTTGCGGCGCGCAACGCGGCCAGCTCGACCTGATTGAGCAGCGCCGTCATACGTGAATATTCCCCGGCCATCGGATCACGGCCGCCGCGGCCGATACGCTGTGTCAGCTCGCGCAGCGCATCGCGATCAGCCTCAGACAGGGCCTCGCCGGGCAAGCGTTCACCCAATTCGCGCAGGCGACCGGCAATGCGTGCGCCATCGCCGCCATTCCAGCCGCGACCACGGTCCATGCCACCTCCATCGCGCTGGCCACCGCCGCGCTGGCCGCCCTGCTGAGCGCCGGCTTGGTTTGCGGACCGGTCTCCTTGCTGGCCGCCCTGCTGAGCGCCGGCTTGGTTTGCGGACCGGTCTCCTTGCTGGCCGCCCGCTTGGTTTGCCGGCTGAGAGCCTTGCTCACCGGCTTGCTGCAGTGCGCGCCGCAATTGCCCAAGCTCCGCCAGCAACTCATCGGGCTTTGCCGACCCTGCGCCTTGGCTCCCTTCGCCCGCCTCGGCGGCGGCCATCTGCCCCGCTTCGGCCAATTGCTGCTGCAAGCCTTGCAACGCCTCGCCGATCAGCGGTTCGCGCGCCAGCGCCGACTCGCCTCGACCACGGTCGATTTCCTGTGCGCTGCGCGCGATGCGCGCCAGCGTGGACTGCTCTTCGAGCTGGCGCAGTGCCTCGTCAACCTTGGCGGCTGCACGAGGTGTTTGTGCTTTGCCCTTTTGTCGCGATGCCTGCATCTGCCCTTGCAGTGCTTCCAACTGCGACTGCAGCGCGCGCTTGCGCTCTGCCAATCGATTGGCATCGTCGAAACGCAAACTGCGATTGCCCTTCATCGCTTCACGCAGGGCCTCTTCACTACGCTGTTGCTCACGCAGCACAGCATCGGCATCGCGAGCCAATGAGCTATAACGCTCGCCAGCAGCCTGCTGACGACCGCGGTCCAGCCTCTCTAGCGCCTGGGTGAGGTGCTGTTCTGCTCCCGGGCGCCCCTCACGCATCGCCCGGATGGCTTGATCCAATTGCGCAGCGGCATCGCGCGCCGCATCGGCAGATTGCTGCTGAGCACCGCGCTGCTGTTGGTTGCCTTGTTGCTGGTTGCCTTGCTGCTGGCCACCCTGCTGTTGACCGCTTTGCTGTTGACCGCCCTGCTGCTGACCACCTTGCTGTTGGCCCCGTTGCTGGCCCGACTGCTGCTGTGCCAGCTGCTGCAACTGCTGGCGCAGCGCTTCAGCCTCACGACGCAGCTGTTCCTGCTGCCAACGCTGCGCTTCGGGAGGCTGTGTGCGCTGTGCCTGCTCTCGCGCCAATTGTTCCTGACGACGCGCGAGCTCACGCAAGCGACGCACCGCGTCGTCTTCGGCGGCGCTGGCTGCCGGACTGCCAGGGCTCTGTGACTCCGTCTCGTACTGGTTCTTCTCCAGATCCATTTCCAGCGCTGTCATCTCCGCGACATCGCGACTGGCTTGTCCGCCGCCACCACCGCCACCGCCGCGCGCGCCCGACTGCTGTGCAACCTGAATGTCGCGGAACGTTGCTTCGGCGCGCAGCAGATGCTGCAACGCACGTTGCTCATCAGAGACTGCTTGCTGCAGCTGGCGCTTAGCCAGATTCTCGGCAGCCGGCTTCATCGCCTTAGCAGCTTCATTGAGTTGGGTGACAAATCGGGTGACGTTGTCATCACCGCCGACCAGTTCACGCGCACTGGCGCGCTCTACCAGGCTCTGCGCCTGTTCCGCCAGCGTCTTCTGCAAGTCCGATAGCAGCGTGGCGTTGTCCTGCACGCGACCGTTGTCCTGCGTGCCGTTCTCTACCGTGCGCGACAGATTAAAGGTCGCCATCAGGATTTCGCGCTGCCGGTCGGAGATGCGCCCTTCCTGCTCTCCACCGCCGCCACCGCCGCCACCACCACCGGCAGCTTGCGACTGCGTATAGCGACGGTCAAAAGGCTGCACTTGAATGAGGAATAAATCAGTTTGCACAGTGGAGTGATGATCGCGGGCGACTGCGTAATAGCTGATGACATCGCCCGGCTCTAATGCCAGCGCAGGCGATTGACGCAATTCTTCTAAGCGCAGCAGCACCAGATTGCTGGCATCACCACCGCGCGGATCGAGCTTTTGAGTGCGCCATTCGCCGCCATTGACCGCATAACGCAACTCCAGAGCTTCGAGCCTAAAGTCATCGCGCGCGCGCACCGCTACTGGCACTTCTTCAATACTGCTGGCTTGATAGTCCCGACCGGGACGACGGATCTCGACAGTGGGTTTCTCGTCAGGCACGACATCAATGCGATAGCTGTCGCTGAGCGCAACAGACTCGCCTTCAACATTGGCGGCGAGTCGATAGCGTGTCGTGCGCTCTCCAACCACCAACTCACCCCGACCTGTCACGCCTTGCTGGGTCATGGCCTGGGCTTGCTCATCGATGACCAATTGCGGCTGCTGCAAAGGCACATCCGTTCGCAATTCGATGCGTACACGCGTACCGGCCACCGCACTGATGTCACCACCTACCTCCTGCACACGCGGCGGTAAACCAGTCCATGCCGGATAGGTGTAGGTCAGACGCAATGCCGCAATCTGCGGCAAATCGACTACTTGAATGCTGTGCTCCGCACTGCGCACCTCACCGGCCGTGACGTAGTAGCGAGCGGCCTCGCGCACTCCATACAGCGTGTAATCGAGATGGCCTTCCGTGGCTCGCATCGGCACGCTTTCCCAGTCACCCTCGCCAAACTGCACATGAAGTTGCGCCTCAGTGGCAGCAAAGCCTACGGGCGAGGCCTGTACTTGCAGATCGTTATTGCGGCGCACTCGACTGTTGCCGGGCTTGATGTCGATGCGACGCTGCGCCAGCGGCAAGACGCGCTGAGGGGCCGGAGCGCCCCACCACAAACTGCGCGCGGCAGCGCCCCAATCAGAGCCGCGCCACGCCAACAGCCCGGCAAATAGGACCAGCAGTGCCACTGAAGCAGCACCGGGCAGCCAGGCGGCACGTTCCAGACGCTGCTGATCAAGCGGCGCTTCGTCGGTACGCGCCAAGGCATCGGCGGCCAGCAAGCCGAGCAAGGGTGAAGCCTCGCCCTGCGCCACGCGTCGACGCTGATCCAGATAAGTGAGCAATCGTCCCTGCTGCAAAGGCAGGCTGCGTTCGAGCTCCTGTGCTCCCTCATCACGACGCAATGCTCGAAGTGGCCGCCACGCAAATCGCCACGCCAACCCAACAGCCAGCAACAGCAACACGCAACGCGCGATCAAGCGCCAAGGCCAAGCCACACCGGCATGCAGCAACACTGCAGCACTCAGCAGCGTCACTGCTAACAGCGCAGCTGCCAGGGCTAAGGCTGTGCGTGCGCCGGCCCTCCAGCGTAACCGCTGTTGCCACCGGGCAATCAACTCATCCAGGCGCTGCGCTGCGTTCACGCTGAGTGCTCCCGTTTGACGCTCAAGTGGCTGTTGGCCACCAGCGGTTCGATAAATGCCAATCCTGCTGCCAGCAACAACAGCCAGAACCATACCGGCATCCAGCCGACCTGCGTGGCGGTCACGGCACCAGTCTGCGCCGCAGGCGTGGCCATCTGCTGCCATTCATCGATGCGTTGATCTGCCAGACGCTGCAACTGTGATTCACGCGGATCGATGTGGACAGCCAGCCATTGGCTGCGACCGCCACCACGCAACTCATAAAAGCCCGCCTGTGTTGGTGCCAGCCGCAATTCGTCGCTACCACTGTCGAGTAATGCAGCGCGGCGACCATCGGGTGCAAACACTTGCACTCCTGCCCCGGCGTTGAGGGGCCTTGTGAATACGCCGCCCACTGTGGCTGACTCAACACGACCGCGCTCGCCGGCAAGCCAGGCCGTAGCCTCTGCCAGAAAGCCCACAAACTGCGGATGCAGTGCCAAGTCGTTCCAATCACGATCCAGCGCAGACGTGAGCAACAGCACACGACCACGGCCAGGTTGCTGCTGCAGCAGCAGAGGGTCGCCACCTTCAAGCCGCAACAACACTTGGGTGCCTTCGGCGATCTGCACCGGCACATGACGGAAGAACCGCAATGCACGCCAATCGCCGACTTGCCGTAGTGCGGGATGACTGTCATCGACCTGCGCGATGCGCACCGCCTGCGAAGCCGCTGTAACGCCGGACACCGCAGCGGCACGACCACCGATGACGGGCACTGTTGCCACGTTGTGACGACCCAAGGTCAACAACACACCGCCACCCGCCGCCGCATAGTCTTGCAGGCTGCGCGACTGAGCCGCATCGAGTTGCCCGGCATCGGCCACTGCAACCACGGCATAGTCATTGAGGGCGCGCCGCTTGAGCGCTGCCGTATCGATGACCTCTACGCGCAAACGCAACCCTTCTAAAGCCGCTAGCGCGGCGCGTAAATAGGCTGCGTCATCACCCGACGTGCTGGCGGCGACAACCAACACGCGAGGCTCGACGCGTCGCAATAGCTGGTGACCTGCATCATCCGCCGCTAACGCATCACCACCAGCCAATACCGCTGTGGCTCTGTGCTCGCCCTCACCGATCTGGCCTAGCGCAAAGTGTTCAACATAGGGCGCTGCATGTGTGGCCTCCAGCAGCTTGCGGCCGCGTTCGACCCCATCCACCAGCAGGCGCAGTTCGCGCGGCTTACCCAGCGGCAAATCGCCGCCGATCGTCACATCGACGGTATTGGCCGCTGTGGCCGACAACTGCACTGCGTCTATATATTGGTTGGCCGCCGGTTCACGGCCTGCATCGATCAGATCCAGCGTCATGCCCTGCGGTGGCTGCAGATCTGCCAGATGCAGTGGACTTCCAGAAGCCTGCAGATCGGTGATCACGTGCAGCACGACCGGCTGCCCAGAGCCCTCAGACAACGATGCCGCCGCACCCATCAGATTGCCGTAGTCCAGACGCGACTGCCCTGGTGTCAGATCACGCAAGCTCGCGCGTAGCGGGCCGGCATCACTGGCAAACACCGCCGCTTGCAACACGCGCACCTGGTGGTCGGCTGCGGCAAGCAACACTCGATCACCGCCCCGCAGGCCATCCAGTATGACGCCAGCCTGCTGCTGGGCTTTTGCCCATACGCCCTCGCGCTGCATCGACAGTGACGTATCGAGCACCAGCAAATGCAGGCGGGCATCGGCCTGTGCGCCAGCACTGGGTTTACGGGGCCACTGCGGCCCTGCCAGCGCCAGCACCAGCAAGATCAGCAGAGCCAGACGCAGTGCCAGCAGCAGCCAGTAACGCAATTGCTGACGACGACTGCGGCGCACCTCGCCGGCTTCGATGAGCATCAGCGATGCAAACGGTCGACGCTCGTCCGTGCGCCGCGCGAAGCGATGCAACCACAGGGGCAGTCCAACGCCCAACAAGCCGAGCAAAAATAGCGGTGCCAGCCACATGGTTCAGCCGCGCCTCTGTCGCAATTGCAGATAGCGGCGCAGCGCCTGATCCAAGCGTTCGTCGGTGACCACCAGCGTGTGCTGCGCGCCGGTGGCCGCGACCGCATCACGCAACGACTCAAGGTGCGCCTGCAAGCGAGCCGGATAGACCTTGGCCAGATAGTCGGGCGACACCTCACGCTGCTCGCCGGACTCCAAGTCCTGCAGCATTACCGACTCGTCCCAATCAGGACTCATTTCCTGACGGTCGAGCACCTGAAACACCATGACGTCGTGGCCGCGCTGCGCCAGCGGTCGCACGGCGCGCGTCAGCGCTTCTGCGTCGCAGTACAGATCAGAGATCAAAGCCACTAGTCCGCGCTGACCCTGCTGTCCTGCCATTGGTTGCAAGGCGGTCTGAATGTCGGTCGACTCGCCGGGCTGCACAGCATCCAGCGCATGCAGTAAGGCACCCAGGCTTCCAGCACGACTGCTGGGCGGCAGCCAACTGCGCAACTGCCTGTCAAACACCAGCAAACCCACCGGGTCATGCTGCTGGGTGGCCATATAGCCCAGTGCAGCAGCCAAAAACTGTGCGTACCGCAACTTAGTCACCGGGCCCGAGCCATAGCCCATCGAGGCACTGGCATCCAGAGCCACCAACAATCGCGTGTTGGTCTCGCCTTCATAGCGACGAATGTAAGTGCGATCGGTCCGCGCATACACGTTCCAATCGACATGCCGCGGATCATCACCCTCGGCATAAGCGCGGTACTCAGCAAACTCCTGGCTAAAGCCAAAGCGCCGCGACCGGTGCAGGCCGTGAAAGAAGCCCTCGACTGCGCTGCGCGCCACCAACTCGAGCGTGCCCAATGCTGCCAAGGCAGACGGCAACAGCAACGAATTGCGGGTGGCAGCGCTCATGAGTTTAAGCCGGTACCACGCTATCGATGATCTGTCGCAGCACGTCGTCTGTGCTCAAACCATCGGACTCAGCCTGATAATTGGTGAGCACGCGATGGCGCAGCACCGGCATGGCCAGTGCACGCAGGTCCTCGGTGGTGACGTGATAGCGACCCTGCATCAATGCACGGGCCTTGGCTGCCAGCGCCAGAAACTGCGTAGCACGCAAGCTGGCACCATAGCGCACGTACTTGCGCACCAGCTCAGACGCCTGCGTATCTGTCGGCCGCGTAGCACGCACCAGCTGCACTGCTTTGCGGGCAATGTCGTCTGCCAAAGGCACCTGCCGCACCAGCCATTGGAACTTGAGAATGTCTGCGGCTGTGGTGCAAGCAATCACTTCCGGTGGATCAATACGCGAGGTATTGGCCTGCATCACCGCCAACTCATCGTCAGCGCCCAAGTAGTCGAGCAGCACGTTGAACAGGAAGCGATCCAACTGTGCTTCGGGCAACGGGTAGGTGCCTTCCATTTCGATGGGGTTTTGCGTGGCCAACACAAAGAACGGCGCTTCCAGGGTGCGCGTATTGCCGCGCACCGTAACCGAGCGCTCTTGCATGGCTTCAAGCAATGCAGACTGTGTTTTGGGCGGCGTACGGTTGATTTCATCAGCCAGCAGAACCTGCGCAAACACCGGGCCCGGCACAAAGCTCCAGCGACGCTGACCGGTGGCGTTGTCCTCTTCCAGAATGTCGGTACCAGTGATGTCGGTGGGCATCAGGTCTGGCGTGAACTGGATGCGCTTGAATGACAGCCCCAGTGCTGTAGCCAAGGTGCGTACCAGCAAGGTTTTGGCAGTGCCGGGCATGCCGGTGATGAGGCAGTGGCCACCCACCAGCAGCGTGACCAGCAGCTGCTCAACCACTTCGTCCTGACCGACGATGAGTTTGCGGATTTCGCCGCGAATACCGGTGAGCGTTTGGGTAAAGCGCTCGACCAGCTCGCGCGGATCAGCTTCAGGTACGGTGTGATCGGTCATGGTGCGGGTTCTCCACGCAGTTCAAGCAGGAATTGTTGTGCAGGACGAAAGTGGGGCGCGATCTCCAGCGACTGCAGCGCGTGGCGCCGGGCTAAGACCGCATTGCCGGCAGCGGCTTCGGCACGCGCCAGTCCCAGCCACGCGGTGGCCGGGTCCTGAGTCTGCAAGGCCAGCAGCGCCCGGTATTCGCGTCGCGCCTCAAGCGGCTTGCCGGTTTTGAGCAGTTGCTCACCCAGCGGCTGGTGATCGGCCAGGGCCAAGGGATCGACGAAGTTCAGGGCCACACGCACTGGCAATGCCTCGGCTTCGCGACCTGCCTCGGACAGCAGCTGCACCAGCTGTCGTTGACCTTCAGGGTCCCAGCCCCCTGCAGCACGCCATGCCAGCAGGGCTTCGATGGCAGCGGGCTTATCGCCAGCACCCAATCGCGCGGCAGCCAGCAGCAAATACCCACTGGCAGAGCCGGTGTATTCGGGCAGCACTTGCACGGCCTCGCGCGCCGCACGAGTCGCCGCTTCCCAGTCTTTCTTTTCAAGTGCTGTTTGAGCGGCGCGCAGTTGCACCCGCAGCCGCTTGGGATCTGCTGCCCAGGGTGCAAAGCGCTGCTTCATGAACGCCGCAAACTCAATGTCGAAGGCTTCACTGCTGAGCCCCAGTGCCGCCTGCACTGCCGCAGGTACTGTTGTGTCGCGCTGATACTGATGCAGCAGGGCCACCAGTTTGTCGATGCCATGGCGCTGCTCGATAAACAGGCACACCAATCCCGCTTGCGCATAAGAGACTTGCACCTGGCCTTCATAGGCCGGGCGCATAAAGCCTTCGTCCAGACGCGCCACCGGTAGCAGCTTGCCGGCAGACCAGGCATCGAGCACGTTGGGCTCGATGGCCACGCCCGGTGTCGGGCCGGTACGCCACTCTTCGAACACCGACAGACCTTCACTGAGCCACCGCGGCACGCGGTGATCGGTCGCCGACAACGAGAACACATGTGCCAACTCATGCCACAGCGTACTGCCCCAATGAAAATCACCCGTTCGCCGTCCTGAAGGACTGTCCATTGCCACAACATCACCAAACGTCACACCCAACAGGCCGATGCCAGGCAAGCCCGCAGTACGCACCGCAAAGTCATCGTGATTGGGATAGAGCTCAATGCGGATGGGCCGCTTCGGCTGCCAGCCATAACGTGCACTGAAGCTGGCAATCGCTTGGCGTGCAAGCTGCTCAACGTAAGGCTGCAACACAGCGGATTCTTTGCGATGTAACAGCAGCGCCAGCGGCGGCGAGCTGCTTTGCTCGACGGTGTATTGCGGCAAGGTGTCGAGTACGCGCAGCGTATTAACTGTGGTGGCGCTGAACGGATCGCCCGCGTAAGCGCGCTCTAACGCGCGACGCGCGCCGTCGGCATCACCCAAACGCAGCTGGTTTACGCCAAGCTCCTCCAGCGCCTGCCAGTTGTCGGGCTCGACCTGCACCGCACGTTGCAACCACTGCGCGGCCTCGCGATAGCGACGCCGCATGATCTCGGTACGTGCCAAGGTGGCATGGATGTCGCCATAGCGCGGATTAAAGCGTAGCGCTTTATCTACTGTTGCTTGCGGATCGCGCCCTGCAGCCAACTCGGCCGCGGCCAACGCCGACAAAGCTGCCAGCGGCGTGCGCTGCTGCGACTCCAGCAGCGTCAGCGCACGCGTCGCGCTGTCTATGGCCGCTGCTGTATCGCCGGCATCGAGCTGCAATTGCGAGGTAATCAACAAAGGTTCAGAGCGCTGCGGCTGCTGCGCAGCCAGCTTGCCGAGCTCTTCCAGCGCTGCGCCACCTTGAAAGCGCTGTGCGCCCAGCTCTGCAGCGGCCACCTGCAACTCAAACGAATTAGCGTCCAGCTGTTGAGCCTCCGCGAATAACGCAGCAGCCTCTGCATATTGGTGTGCAGCCAGATACAGCCGACCCCATCGCAATCGTGGTTGCACGCTGCGCGGCGCAGCTGCGGCAGCAGCTCGAAACAGCTCGTTGGCAGCGCGCAGATCGCCCAAGGCCCACTGTGCCTCGGCACGCACCAGCGCAGGTGCTGCGCTATTGGCCAAGGCCTGATAGCAGCGACGCGACTCGGCTTGCCGGCCGCGGTCACGATCGGTATCGCAGGATCGCAGCGTAGCGGCGCGCTGTGGATCACCATCAAATTGCAGCGCTGCTGCCGCCGGCAGCAGGCCGACCGCCAAGACACACATCAGCAGCCGCTTCATCGTGCACCCCCGGCCGTACTCAACTGCGCTTCACGCGCATCGATGCGTTGATCGAGCTTGGCGATTTCAACCAGCAAGGGCTCAAGCGCGCCATACCAAGCATCCTCGCTCATCGTGTCTTTGCGACTGCGCGCGGCATCTAGTCTTGCCTCAACTTGTTGCTGCTCACCGCGTAAAACCTGTAACTGCGCATCAGCGGCGTACAGCGCTTTGGCGCCCAAGAGAGCCACCACGATGCGCGACGCGCCCTCGCCGACCATTTGAGCGTGTTCGGTAGCCAGTGCGGCATCAGCCTTGAACCCATCGGCCACTTGGCGCTCGGCAAAGTCATGCGCTTCCTGCGCTGTCACTGAGCCATCTTTGTCTCGATCAGCGGCATCGGTGGTCAGCGCACGCTCCCACTGGCTGGCATAGCGCGTGGCATTACGCTCGGCACCGGATTTGGTTGCCGTGATGACCACGCGCTGGGTTCGTTGCAGAGGCTTGGCCAGTGCACCACTGGCACTGGTGGCCACCACCACCAGTTGCTGCACCGCGGGTGCGAAGGCATCGAGCAGCTTAACCAGACGCGCACCGGTCAGATCCGGGCCGGGCACGTTATAGCGGTAATCGCTGCCGTCATAACTGCCGTGCCCGATCAGCACCACGATCAACTGATCACCGCTGCGCAGCGTGCCAGCCAAGCTGGTCAACGACTGCTCTACCGCAGCCGCTGTAGCCGCTTCGGCGGACAACAGCCGCACGCGCTGCGCATCGCCGGCTACCGACTGTGAGGCATGGGCTATGTGGCTGGCTTGATCCGCAAAGCGCTTAGCGTACTCAGCCTCGCCGCCCAAGCCCGACACCACCAATACATGGACTGCGGCCTGCGCCGGCAAGCAGCACAGCAGCAGAAACCCCGCCAGCAAGCACCGTGAGGGCAGGCGGTGTTTCACAACCGCCCCCAGGCGCGACGCAACAGCCACTCGCCCGACTTGAGCAGTAGCAGCAACAAGAACAGCGCGGGCACGTTCCACAGGTCAAAGGTCTCCTGCTCAATGCGACCAGCATGCGAATAACGGATGGCCTCGGGCAACTCGGCCAGATCATCCAACTGCCAATAGCGCCCGCCGGTCAAGGCGGCAATGCGCTGCAACATGGATTGGTGCTGATAGTCGCCGAAGGCTTCGCGCACACCACTGTTGCGACGCAGGTGAGTGGTCGCCTCGCCAATCACCTGCTTGCCCCGGGTCGCTTGCATCTGCAGGCGGTACAGTCCGGACGCCTCGGCGTTGAGGGTGGCGCTATAGCGACCATCACCGCGACCAGAGGGCACCAGACGCCAGCTGCTGTTGGCACTGGCTTCTGAGGCCATATCGATCGACACCACGGCGTCGTTAACCGGCTTGAACTGTGCATCGAGGATTTCTGCCTCGATGGGTATGGCTGACTGATCATCAAACACACGCTGGGGGATTCGTAGCGATATTTGCTGAGACGCTCCGGCTGCCAGGCCATGCAGCAACTGCCGCCAGAACAGGCCATGACGACCGTCATCGTGGGACAAGCGCATTTGCCAATGCCAAGTGCTGGCAGTGCCCAACAGCCAGCTGCTGCCGCGCCCATAACGCTGAGTGACCAGCAAGGGCTGCGCCACACCATTGGCCAGCGCCTCCAGCAACACCGTGGCACCGGGCCGCAGTGCGCCCAGCGATTGCACATCGGTGAGCAGCGGCAAACCGTTCCAGCGCGCCGGTGTGTCAGTTGCGCTGGCGCCTAACTGCAGCAACGGCGATTCAAGACCATAGACAGTGGGGCGCGCCCGCACGTTGCGGACCATTAATGTGGGCGGAGCAGACACTGGCAGCGCCGCAGGCAAGACTTGCGCAACCGGTGCACGACCCCAACCGCCATCGCCCAAGCCATCGCGCGCACCCAGCATCAACAAGCCACCGCCGCGGCGATCAACAAAATCACGCAAGGCTGCATGCTGCAGGTCGTTAAGCGTGGCCGCGTCCAGACTGCCTATTACCACCGCGTCGTAGGCAAACAGACTGGCCGCATCGGGCGGAAAACCGTTGACCAACTCCTGTGGTGAGCCCACACCCTGGCGGTACCAGCGATTGGGTGTGGCGCGCACCATGCTGACCAAGCGCAGCGCCGCATCACCTTCCATTGCACGCCGGATGAACTTGTATTCCCAGCGCGGCTCACCCTCGACATACAACACACTGCGACGACGGGCGCTCACATCGACCACGGCACTGCGCGTGTTGTTGGCAACGTTGGTCTCGGCCGGCAGCGCATCGACCTCAAAGCGCAGATCGTGCAGGCCAGCCGTAGCCAAGGGCACATCTACCGTCGTAGTGGTAAGTCCTGCACCGGGTCGCAGCGCCACATCCAGAGCGGCGCGCAATTGCCCACCGTCATACACGCGCAAGCGCGCGCTGCGCTGTGCCTGATGGGCAATCGACACCTGCGCTCGCAGCGTGTCACCCACTGCAGCGTCTTCGTCGACAGTAACCTGTGCCAGTTCCAGATCATTGCTAGCGACCAACGGGCCCACGCCCACGGTGTGCACGGGAATACCGGCAGCAGCGATAGCGCGCAGACCCTCTTCATCCAAGCTATCGCCATTCTCAGCGCCATCGCTGACCAGCACGACCGCAGCCAAGGGCACGCTGCCGGCGCTTTGCAGCACCTCGCGCAGCGCCGTACCGATTCGCGTTACTGGTGCAAAGGTTGCAGCAGCGGGAGCATCGATGGGACGCGCATGGTCAGTGAACTCGTAGCGCCGCAGGCTGGCGCTGCGCTGTACCGCAGGCAGTGCCGCCACTTGCAGCGCATCCAACGCCGCATCGCGACGCGGCTTGGCACCGCCGGTCATGCTGGGTGAGGCATCGACCAGTAACGCCACCACATTGCCCTGATCGCGGATGTGCTGCACCCGCAGTACCGGCCGCCACAGCGCCAGCAACACCACAGCAATGAAAGACAGTTGCAGTGCGGCCAATACGCCGCAACGCCACAACCCAAGGTGCCGTTGTCGCCACAACGACCAGCACACCAGTACCAATGCGACAGCCATCGCGGCCCACATCCACAGCAACGGCCATCCACGCGCTAGCGATAACTCGCCAGTGCGAAAGGCCATCGGGGAATGTTCCAGCAACAGCTCGAACACGGCAGCTTCCTTAATGAGACATCGCGTACAGGATGTAATTGATCGCGAAGCGATAAGCCAGTGCTGTGAGCGGTTGCGGGTAATAAGGCTCGTCAGCCAGTTCCCACGCATCGCCCAAATCCATGTTGTGGTTGATGGCCACCATCAAGCGCCCCTGGTCATCAAACACACCAGCCCCCCTGGTCATCAAACACACCGCGCCAGTGCGGCGTCTGGCCGTCCTGCTCAGAGGTCAGGCCACGACTCAGGGCCGCGATGCCGGGGATCTGCACGCGTTGATCCAAGTCGTAGAGCACATGAAACACTTCATGAGCCGAATCGATATCGACGACAGGCCGCTCTGGAAACACGCGGCGCAAGGACTCCATGAACACTTCCCACTCGCGGCTGCCGTGGAAGTCGTCGACCATTAAAAAGCCGCCGCGCAGCAGGTATTGACGCAGCGCCGCCGCATCGGCATCGGACAGTTCCCAATGCCCGACCTCGACTGCATACAAAAAGGGATAGTCGAACAGCTCGGTATCGACGGGCCGCAGACCGATGCTGTCGGGCGCCGCCAGCAAGCGCGTCAAGCGTGAAACACCTTGCAGCAGGTGCTGCTCGGCTTCAGGTGCGTCGGTGAGCCAACTGCCGCCACGGCGCCGACCAAAGCCAAAGCCACCCCCGGCGTCGGCATAGGCCAAGCGGACTAGCTGGAACTCTGGATCGCGTCCTGGAGACTGCCCGGCGGGCAGCGGCGCCGCGAGCAAGGCCAACAGCAGTGCCAAATAACGCGTAGATCGTTGAAAAATCCATGATCTGCGCATTGCAGGATGCCGGCTACTTGGCGAACAGTCGGGATGGGTGGCGAAACGCTTTGAACTCGAGCGCATTACCCGATGGGTCGAAAAAGAACAGCGTCGCCTGTTCGCCCACCTGTCCGGCAAACCGGATGCCCGGTGCCAACTCGAAGCGCTGACCCGCCGCCACCAAACGATCGGCCAGCGCATGCCACTGGTCCCAACCCAGCACTACGCCAAAATGCGGTACCGGCACGTCGTGACCATCAACCGCATTGAATACATCCGGAGCGTGCGGCTTGCGCGACGGGTCCAGGTGCACCACCAGCTGGTGGCCGAAAAAATCAAAATCGACCCAGACATCACTGCTGCGCCCTTCGGGGCAACCCATGCGCTGGCCATAGAAGGCGCGTGCGATGGCGATGTCGTGGACGGGAATGGCGAGATGGAAAGGTTGCAGGCTCATGGCCGCAGTCTAAGCCACGGCCGGCCCGCAATGCGCCTGTGCTGCTTAGCGCGGTGGTGTAGCGCCGGGCAACGCCGCACCCGCCAACAGCTGGATGCCGCGCAAGCGCATACGTTGCAACGTAGCCTCGGTGGGCCGACCGACGGCTTGCAGCAGCGGTCGCCACACATCCGGGCGAGTTTCCCAACGCGGTCGGACCCAACCGGGGTATTGCTCGCACAACTGGTCGATCTCGTGCAAACCCAGCGCTGCCACCTGCGAGAGACACTCGGCGGTCATGCCCAGTGCCAAACGCGCCATGGACGGCTCGGATCGCGCCAGATGCCAGCCATAGACCAGCACCCGTCGCGTAAAACCCGCAGGCAGCGGTAGTGGCGCGTCGGCTGACACACGCTGTGCTTCAGGGCTGTGCGGCACACGCAAACGTCGCCACCGCTGTTCATCGGCGAAACCGGCATCAACCAATAGAAACGGACAGGTGGCCAGAAGCTGACGCGACGCCGGTGTCAGGCTGCGCCACAGCGGCGCCAATTCTTTGATGACCGCAGAGCGGTAATCGTTGGCGGCGGCCAGATCGCACAGCAGGTCTATGCAATGGCGGTTGATCTCTATTAGCGGTTCGAGCACCGCCGGTGGCAACCAGCCGCTGATGGATTCGGTGGCAGGCGCGGCACGCAAAGCTTGTCTGGATGGCATGTCATTACTCCCTATTTACGCAACATAATCCACGCAAGAAGGCATTCGGCACAGCGGCAAATCTGGGATATATTTCCCAAAAAGACAAGTTCTCAATACGTCACTCTTCTGCCAAGGAGGCCCAATGAGAGTTTCAGACGCCCGCTACAGCCGTGATCGCTTGCGCTTTGACCTTGCCCTGCGCCTCATTCAACACGAAGCCCGTACCAGCACCATTCGCGTCTGGACCGGGCTCAGCGATGACCGCATTCGCAAGCTCTACCGCTCTTATCTTGTCGAAGGTGACGGCAGCAATCTGGCGCGCCACCGCGGCAAATCCCCACAGCAAACAGCGTTCTTCACCCGCACGCCTGCCATGCGCGAGGAAAGCTCGCTGTTGGCCAGCGTCTGTTATCTGCTGGGTGTCATGCCGGCGGGCAAAGTGGCCGATGCGCAGCGCACGCTGCCCGGCGTGCAGCGCGGCGCAGCGCTGTGTGAGGCCTTCGAAAACTACCGCGACCTAGTGCAGTCACCGCGCATCAGCTTCGAGCACGCCGTGTTTCTGGTCACCGCACTGGCGCGCAGCGACGAAATCCACGCCACCTTGTGCCGCGACTGCAACGCCCTGATCGTGGTCGACCGCTATTGCCTGCCTAGCCGCCGCTGCAGCGCCTGCGAGGCTGGCTCACAAGGTCGACTGTTCATGTAGGGTTGGGGTTGCCGGTTGCTATCATCAGGGCATGACGCAACCGGCCAACTTCTACGCAGGTGACTATCTCGACCGCCGCGCCGAAGAGCGCTCGGTAGACACCTGGCTACAGGCCGCCCACGCCGACCCGGCCACTCGCTTTATCGTCATGCACGGCACAGCCGCCTTGGTCCAAGCGCCAGCGGCCATTGCCTTTCTAAGCCACGACGACCCACGTGTGCTGGCAGCCACTCCCGAACAGCAAGTGCTGCTGGGCTGGTTTGAGGGCGCGCGCTGTGTGCTGATCGAGTTCGATACAACGCTGGCACCCGAAGCTTTATTGCCAGCCGGTGCCGCGCAGCAGTTATCCGAACTGCGGCTGCTGGCCTGCGATCTGCCCCCTGCCCAAGCCGGCCTGCTGGCCTATGCGCGGGCGCTGTCGATCTGGCGCAGCACCCATCGCTATTGCGGCCGCTGCGGCGGACCCTTGCAGGCCACACGCGCAGGTCATGTCCGCGCCTGCCGCGATTGCAGCCACGAGAGCTTCCCGCGTATCGATCCAGCCATCATTGTGCTGGTGCGCAATCGGGGTCGCGCGCTGTTAGGCCGCCAGCCCAGCTGGCCAGCCGGTCGCTATTCCACAATCGCCGGGTTTGTCGAACCCGGTGAATCACTGGAAGACGCCGTGCGCCGCGAAGTGCTGGAGGAAACCGGCGTGCGCGTGGGCGCGGTGCACTATCACTCTTCACAGCCTTGGCCGTTTCCGGCAGCGCTGATGCTTGGTTTCATCGCCGATGGCGAGGGCGATGTTGCTCCCAATGACAGCGAACTCGAAGACGCTCGTTGGTTCAGCGCCGCGCAGGTGCATGCCGGAGAGATACTGCTGCCACCGGTCGAGTCGATCTCGCGACGTCTCATCGAACATTGGCTAAGTGGCAGCTGATGCGCAGTGCACCTTTGTCTTGCGCCTTGCGCCTGATGCTATGCAGCAGTCTGTTGCTAGCACCTATGGCAGCACAGGCCGCTGTACGAGTGGACATCGAAGGCATCGAAGGCGAAGCGCGCCGCAATGTCGATGCGTTTTTGAGCGTCGAGCGCTACAAGGCCCGCGACGATCTGGATGCTGACACCATCGCCCGGCTGTACAACCGCATCACCGATGAAGTACGTGCAGCCCTCAAGCCGCTGGGCTGGTATGAACCTACTGTCGAGGCCAGTTACGAAGCACAGGGCAGCAACAACTGGCGCTTTCGTATTGTCATCAACACCGGCAAGCCGGTGCTCATCGAGGTGGCGCAAGTGCGCGTCGAAGGCGACGGAGCCGACGACCCGGTGTTTACCAATGCGCTGGCGGCGCGGATGCTGCAACCCGGACAGCAGCTCAACCACGGCAACTATGAGCAAGCAAAGAGCGACCTGCTGCGCAATGCCGAGGCCAATGGCTACTTTGATGCCGTGCTACTGCGCAACGAAATGCGCGTGGATACCACCAAACACAGCGCCGAAGTTCAGCTGCAACTTAAGACCGGGCCCCGCTACAAATTCGGCAAGCTGGCTATCGACCAATCCGTGATCCGCCCGGAGCTGATGCAGCGCTTTGTACGGTTTCACGAAGGTGAGCCCTATACCAGCAACCAGCTGCTGCGCACGCTGTTCGCGCTGGATGACAGCCTGTATTTTTCCACTGTTGAAGTGCTGCCCCTGCTTCAAGAGCGCGACACGCAGGCACTGACTGTGCCGGTACGCATCGAAACCAAAAAGGGTCGCCGACAGTTTCAGCTCGGCGGCGGCTATGGCAACGACACCGGACCTCGCGGCACGTTTATCTGGTCTGACCCACGCATTAACGATCGAGGTCATCGACTGCGCGTCGAGCTCAAGGCCTCGACCATCACGCAAAGTTTCGACGCGCGCTATGACATCCCCATTGGCGACCCGGCCACCGAGCGCATGTCCGTGCAACTGACGCAGCGCAACGACACCAGTGGGGACTTGCGGACGCAGGAGTTGTCGCTCAAGCCCTCCATTACACGCCTCACTGGCACCTGGCAGCGGGTACTGTCCGTTGCAGCCACTCACACGCGCACCGACAGCGGTGGTAGCCGCCAGACCGGCAACCTGCTGGTGCCGGGAATCAGCTTCGCGTCTGTACCCGAGGGCTATCTGGGCGAAGCGCTGTTTAGTCGCGGCTTCTACGCCGATTTGATCGGTGCAGCGCACGTGCTGGGCTCCGACTCGGATTTCCTGCGCTTACATCTGCAGACCGAGCGCGTGTTCGACTTGCGGCCGCGCTGGCATCTGCTGCTGCGCGGGGAATTCGGCACCAGCTGGGCGCCCGACTTCGATTCACTGCCCGGCATTTATCGCTTCTTTGCCGGCGGTGATCGCAGCGTGCGCGGCTTTGGCTACAACACGCTGTCGCCCACTCAGATGGTTACCGACGCCAACGGCACCACACAGGAACTGGCCGTCGGCGGCCGGCATTTGCTGGCAGGCTCTATAGAAGTTGTACGCGACTTGCCACGTAACTTGGCAGTGGCGGCGTTCTTTGATGGCGGCAATGCTTTTAATCATTTCGGTGATCCGCTGGCTTATGCCGCCGGCATCGGTGTCAGATATCGATTGCCGGTAGTGTCCATCGGCATCGATGTCGCGCAGCCGCTATCGCAATCCGGCAGCCCGCGTTTCAACATCAACATCTCGCCAAAGCTATGACGCTGCGCCGCCGCATTCTGCTGCTAATCGTCGTGCCGCTGGTGCTAGCACCGTGGGCACTGCTGCTGTGGGTTGCCACCACTGAGCGCGGGTTGCAGTGGACCGCTGCACATCTGGGCAAGCTGGGCAAAACGACGCTGCGCATAGAAAACGTCAGCGGCACGCTGGCGCAAGGCTTTCATTTGGGAAGCTTTGACTTGCAGCACCCACGCGTGCACTTGCACCTCAAAGGTGTCGACGGCAAGTTGGAGCTGCTGCCCCTGCTGTGGCAAACCATCAGCGCACCGCAGCTGCATATCGCCGACGCGCTGGTCGATGTGCGCCCCAATCCAAACCCCAATGCGCGGTGGGATCCGCGGTTTTTACCGCGGCTGCTAAAGATCCGCAGCGAGCAAGTCGACATCGATAAGGCCGTTGTGCTCATCATCGACAAGCTGCACATCGATGTCAGCAACTTGCACGCGGCCGCCGCTGTGTATCACAAGCAAGTGCGCGTCTTTCACTCGACTCTAGACTTGCCAGCCGCGCGATTGCATCTGCAAGCAGACGGACGAGTGCTTGCCGATCGCCCCATTGGTTATCAAGGCCAAGTCAGCGCCCAATGGAGTCCGGCCCGTCAGCCCGTGTGGGATCTCACCACACGTTTTGAAGGCTCACTGGAAAAGCTCGCGCTGCAGATCGCAACCAGCGCGCCGTTCCACTCGCAGATTAGCGGCGCCGTGGTAGACGTCACCAAAACCTGGCAATTCATTGGCAAGGCGGATGTGGCCGACTTTGATCTGGCACGGTTTGGCGCAGGCAGTGTGCTGGGTTTGTTGCAGGGCAAGCTCGACATCAGCGCATCGGCAGCGGCGCTCACTGCGCGCGGTACGGCGCAGTCCAGTGCTATAAAAGTAGGCGCGTTCAATGTGGACTTCGATGGCACCTGGGCGCATCGGGATCTAGCCGTTCGCAAATTGCAGCTGGTCCACCAATCCACGCAGGCCACCGCACAGGCTCAAGGCGTTGTGCATGTGCCGGTCGGGCAGCGCATGGAGTTTGTACTCAACGGCGACTGGCAACAGCTGCGATACCCACTACAAGCCGGCGGCGCGCTACTGCGCAGTACCGCGGGCCGCTTTAGCCTGGAAGGAAGCAATCCTTGGCGCGTACAAGTAGACGGCGACCTGTTACTCAACGGTCTGCAGAGTGTGCAGACGCATGCTACGGGTCTGCTGGAGCCGCAGCGCTTCACGCTGCAACAGGGACGTATCGACGGCTATGGTGGCACTGCGCAACTGCAGGGTCGCGTGATCTGGTCCGGTCAGCGTAGTTGGACGCTGACCGGTAACGTTCAGAATATGGATCTGGGCCAGTGGCGCTCTGATCTGCCGGGCCGCATCGGCTTCGGTTTTGCCGCCAGCAGCCCCCAGTTGTCGGCCACTGCAGACCTGGACCTGCGCGTTGACAGCCTGCATGGCAGCGTTCGCGGCACGGCGGCGCGTGGCGGCGGGCGTGTCGTGCGGCAGGGCGAGGATTGGCGGTTTGACGGTGTGGAATTACAGCTAGGCACCACACACTTGGCGGCACAGGGTCGTCTGGGTGCTCACCGCGATCTGCAATTGCGTCTGGACGCACCCGACTTGAGTCTGCTCGATCCACAGGCGCAGGGTCGTTTGGTGGCTCGCGGCATGATCGGCGGCAGTGCCAGCGAACCGGTGCTGACCCTGCGAGCACAGGGCGCCAACTTTGCGCTGGGCAAACGCACGCTGCGTCGCCTTGATGCAGACATAGACATCGACTTGCACGGTGCCGGTGAGCTACGCGGGCGAATCAAGCTCGACGATCTGCTGGTCGGCGGGCGCCGCTTCGCGTTGGTACAAGCCGACATTGAGGGCACGTCAGCGGACAACACCGGCTTTATCACCGTCGATGCCGACGGCCTAAAACTGTTGGGTGGTTTACGTGGCAGTTGGCATGACGGCCGCTGGCAAGGACAGATACGCCAACTGGATCTGGGTGATGGTGGCGAACTCAAGCTGGCTCTGGCCTCACCAGCCAGCCTCTCGGCGACAGCAGCTGAGGTACAGGTGGAAAGCCTGTGCGTGACGGGCAACGGACAGGCCCGGCTGTGCGGTCAGTACCATCTGGTCCAAGGAGCTTGGCAAGCGCAACTTGAAGCGCAACGTTTGCCACTGAGCACGCTGACAGCGGGCTTGTCACAAAACATCGACTATGAGGGTCGCATCGACATACAGGCCAATGCCTCTGGTCAGAAGGGTGCCGCAGCCGTTGGCAGTGTGCATGCAACGCTGTCTGATGCAGGTTTGCGCCATCGCTTCGGCAATGGTCGTGAAGAGCGCTATGCACTGGGCAATGGTGAAGTAGACGGCAACGCCACCGCTGACGCGTTCACGCTGCGTGTGGGACTTGATGCGGGCAAGGCCGGCAACATCAATGGCCGACTGACTGGCCAACGTAGCGCAGCCGATTTTCTATCGCATCCGATTCAAGGCGAGTTGTCACTAGAGACCGATGGTCTAGGTTTGATCGCCATGTATTCGGGCGACGTGGATCGATCCAGCGGCCGTATGAGCACCCGGCTTACGGCTAGCGGCACACTGACTGAGCCGGATCTGCAAGGTGAGTTGCATCTGCGCGATGTGGAATTGGATGTGTATCGCGTGAACTTCGCGCTGCGCAAACTCAATCTGGATGCGCAATTGATCGGCGACAGGCTGCAGTTTGACGGCAGCGCCAATGCGGGTGATGGCTCAGCGCGCGTTAACGGCCAACTGCAATGGCGAGATCGCAAGCCGCAGGGGTCGCTGCACTTTGAGGGCACTGACCTGCAGGTGGTCAACATACCCGAAGCCCGTGTGCACGCCTCACCCAAGATCGATCTGCGCATTGCCGGCCAGCGCTTGGACATCAACGGTGAAGTGCGCATTCCGTATGGCGTGCTGGAACCTGCCAACATCACCAATGCCATCACCGCATCCAGCGATGAAGTGCTGGTAGGTGCGCCAATCAAAGAGCGCAGCCAACAGTGGCAGGTCAACAGTGACCTCACCTTGATCTTGGGTGACAAGGTCAGCATCGACACGCTGGGCCTCAAAGGCCGCTTAACCGGCACGCTGCGAGTGCAAAGCGATGGCGCGCAAAACACCCGCGGCAGCGGCGAGCTCAATGTAGCCGAGGGCAAATACGCTGCCTTCGGGCGCAATCTGGACATCGCGCGGGGCCGCCTGGTGTTTAACAACGCGCTGGTCAACGATCCCGGCATCGACCTGCGCGCGCAGAAGGTCTACCCGGACATCACCGCTGGTGTGAATGTGCGCGGCAGCTTGCGTGCGCCACGCATGACCTTCTTCTCGGAGCCGTCCATTCCGCAGTCGCAGATTGCCTCGCTGATCCTGGCCGGCGGTTCACTTGAGACTGTTCAGGGCAGTGCACGCGGCGGTGCGGCGCGCAACGAGATGCTGGCCCAGGGCGGCGCCATTCTGGCGCAGCAACTGGGCAATCGCGTTGGCATCGAAGACGTGGGCATCGAATCAACTCTTTCCAATGACACGTCGTTGGTACTGGGCAAGTACCTCTCACCACGTCTGTATGTGAGCTATGGCATCAGCCTTGCCGAGGCTATCAACACCGTAAAGCTGCGATACACCATCGGCGATCGATGGACGCTCAAGACCGAGTCCGGCAAAGCCAAGAGCGCTGACATGGTCTACACCATTCTCAAGTAGCCGCCTTGCGGCCGCCCTGTGCGCCGCGCAGTATTGGCTCATGGATTACATCAAACACACCAGTCGCATTTTAGTCGCAGCAGCGCTATGGGGCGCGCTTGCCGCATCTGCCGCAGTGGCGGCACAACCTGCTCCCGCCAAACCGCAGGCGCAGCCCTTTGGGCCGCCGCTGTTACCACCGACCTGGCGGGCACCGGCAGCACAGCAGGGCTTCAAAGCGCCAGCATTTAGCGCCGAGTACCTGCAACAGCTAGCGCAACTGCCCGACTGGAACGGCTCGTGGTTCATGATCGGCGGCTATCTATTTGATCCGTCCAACGCCTGGTTGCCGCCCAATGATGACGAGGCCTTCGATACCGGCCCGCTCGAAGGCTCGG
Source organism: Pseudomonadota bacterium (assembly GCA_026398735.1). Classification (GTDB taxonomy): domain Bacteria; phylum Pseudomonadota; class Gammaproteobacteria; order Steroidobacterales; family Steroidobacteraceae; genus ZC4RG30. The sequence goes on from JAPLSH010000003.1 coordinate 97,613, forward strand.
TGGTGCGCAACATCCCGTATAAACCCGAATACCAAAAGCACTACGACAAGACTGTGGTCGATGCCATCAACGGGTTGGTAAATGACCCGGTCGGTGGCTGTCAGCAACCGCATGGCATGCCACGCGAACTTGGCGGCATACCCGGCGGACCCGAGATCATCGTGCTACCCGGCCAGGTGCGCATGACCTATTACTGGTTCAACGCCACTCGCCGCATCTACACAGATGGGCGCCCGCATCCCGCGGGTGTCAACCTGGTGCCCAGCTACATGGGCCATTCGATCGGTCACTGGGAAGGCGACACACTGGTGGTCGACACTGTGGGCATGCATGAGGGTGTGTACGATCGCACCGGCGCACCACACAGCGATCAGGTACACGTGGTCGAACGCATTCGCATGATTGCGCCAGACATGATCGAGTCGCGCATGGTCATTGACGATGCAGTGATGCTGACCAAGCCGTGGCAGGTGACCCGGCATCTGCGACGCATCAATCGCCAACCACAAAGCGACGGGGCCTATTGCGAAGGCGGTCGCATCGAGATGGACGATGGCACGCAGCGCCTGGTGCTGCCCGGCGAAAAGGACACAAACAAGTGAAGCACTCGCGCATCGCGTTGGCAGCGGCCACAGTGCTGGTGGCTAGCCAAGCCCTGGCACACCATTCAGGCGCTATGTTTGACCGCAGCCGCAAGGTCACGGTGACCGGTACCGTGGTCAAGTTTCAGTGGGTCAACCCGCACAGCTGGATCGACATCAACGTCACCGGCGACGATGGCAAAACCGTGTTGTGGTCGTTTGAAGCCGGCACGCCCGGGCAGATGCGCCCCACCGGCCTGACGCCCGAGGTACTCAAATTGGGCGATACAGTCACCATTACCGGCTATCCGCTGCGCGACGGCCGGCCTGCTGCAGCCTACGTTCAAGCAGTCACTGCCGACGGCAAGCTCTACAACACCCGGGCGCAGGGCCAAACGCCACAAGGCCCGCTGGTGCGGGAGGATGCCAAGTGAGGGCGCGTCACGCGCTGGCACTGCTGACCGCATTGCTGTTGCCGCTGTTGCCGGGCACGCAGGCCGCTGCACCGGCTGCAGCAGATGCCGGGCCCAAGTTGCCTCCGCCACCGGCTGGCATGTTTGCACCGCCGGGCCGCAGCATCACCCATGTGGCCGGTGACTTGTACCGCGCCAACAATGTCGGCTGGTATGTGGCTGTGCTGGTCACGCCCGCAGGCATCGTCCTGGTGGACACGCTCAACACCGACTTTGCGCAGTGGCTCAAGAAAGCTCTAGCCGAGCGCTTCCCCGGCAAGCCAGTCAAATACGTCATCTACAGTCACAGCCACTGGGACCATGCCGAAGGTGGACGCGTGTTTGCCGACACCGCCACCTTCATCGGCCAGGAAGGCATGCTGCGCAACATGGACGGTCGCTATCCGGCCCTGCCCGGTGACATCGTCGATCGCAACGAAGATGGGCGCCTGAACATCGCGGAGTTTGAGCAACCGTTCTTAGACAGGCTGTGGTTCTGCGGCTCCACACGTGGCGCGGTTACCAACAAAGACACCGATCATCACGGCAGCATCACATCGGCGCAGTTCTTTGCCGACATCGTCAAACCCGACATTGTCTACAGCGAGCGCATGACCTTGCGCTTTGGCGGCAAGACGATGGAGCTGGTGTTCCCAGGCAAGAACCATGCGAACGACGGCACGGCAGTGTTGTTCAAAGACGAGCGCGTGCTGTTTGCGGTGGACTTCCCCGCCGATGCATTGGTGCAAGCCTCGATGCGCTCGCTGCCCAGTGCGTGCGGTCCATTTGATGGCCACCCCATGTCCGAATGGATCAAATCGTATCGCACCCTAGAGGCATTGGACTTTGATGTGCTGGTCGGCGGGCATGGCACCGTGGCTTTTCGCAAGCAGGACATCACCGAAGGCCGCGAGTACTTTGAATATCTGCAGCACGAAGTAGAGGGCGCTATGTCACGCGGCCTGAGCCTTGCGCAGATGCGTGAGCAACTAACGCTGGACCGCTACAAAAGCTGGGCGCATTACGCGCAGTTGCGGCCCTATAACATCGAAGCCGCGTACCACAACCTGAGCATCTACAAATAAGGCTGCTCAGGGCCAGCGCGTCGCAACCCACTGCAAAAACGCCGGCCAATTAGGACCGGCAGTATGTCCGCCTTCATGCTGCCTGAAGGCCAAAGCACCGCCGGTCACCGTGACCTGCGGCGCAGGATAGTCGCTGGCTCCCACATCACCGGCACCCAGCATCCGATAGACCGGCCCGGCAGCAACCGTAGCCAGAAACATGCCGCGCGCATCAATCCAGCCGCCTTCGACTTCGGGCGCACCAGCGCTGATGAACACCGGCCTAGGTGCACACAGCGCAATCAACTCGTGAGCATCCACGGGCAAGTCGTTAGCCGTGAGCGGCCCGGCATACTTGAGGTAGTTGCCAGCCATCCAGTGATACTCACCCGGTGCAGCCAGATTCTCGACGCGCTCGCCCCAGTCACGCCGGTGCAGCTTTGCACCGCCCGCCCCCGATGAGGCAATAAAACCTGCAGCAAAGCGCGTGTCATAGGCCATCGCCACGAGGGCTGCCTTGCCATAGCGAGACAGCCCTTCTATCGCAACGCGTCGAGCATCTACTTGCCGGTCAGTGGTCATATAGTCGAGCGCACGACTGGCGCCCCAAGCCCAGGCACGCAGCGCACCCCAGTCTTCAAGACCACGGGGCTTGCCGTGGTTACCCAAACCGATGATGCCGTTCTGCAAACCGGCACCGTTGTCGGCCTGCACGCTACGGGGCGCGACAATCGCATAACCCCAGCCGCGCTCAAGCACCTGCTGCTGCCAAGACTGTTGACCCGGGGGCGGTGGCGGGTTGAACGGGCTGACACCAATAAAGCCCAACTCCAGGATCACCGGCACTGGGCCAGCGGCCGCAGCGGGCGTGGTCAACTGCAATTCGATAGTGACCACATCATCGGGCTTACCGGCATGCGCCGCCGTGCCACGCAGGTCTTTGCGAATAACTTCGATGCCCTGCTCTAGCAACCGTTGCTGCGACAGCACGGTCCACTTTACTGCGGGCAGACCTGCCGGTACGCGCCCATATACTTCACGATCAAAGTGCTCGAGCAGTTCGCTGCGACGCTTGCGCCAATCCGCTGCACTGCGCACCGGCTTGTCGTTATTGAAACGCAAGGCATCAGGCACCGGCGCCGACAGTGCTGCGCGCGCTTCATCATAGTTGGCGGCAGTAGGGCCCGACGTGGCGCGGCTATCGGCAGCCGGACGCAGGGACTCGATGCCCAGCAGATCCAACAAGCGACGATGGTCTTGCTGTGCGGCGGCAGCCAATTGCGCTGCAGCTGCCTGCTGCGCCGGCGTCGGCGGCTGCTGTGCAAATGCAGCCGGCTGGGCCGCCAGCGCCAGCATCACAATGAACGAAACCGGCTTCATGCACTTAGGGCGCAATGGAATAGCGCGGCAGCGGCTCTGGCATCTCTGCCAGGAAGTATGCAAGCACTGCCATCGTCGCCACCTGTGACTGCAGACTCTGCGGCTCTACTTTGTCGAGCGTATCGGCGGCTGTGTGGTGATAACTAAAATAGCTGCGCGCATCAACCAGTGGCGAGAAGCCCGGCACGCCCATTACCTGCAGCGGCTCAATGTCTGCACCGGCATCGCCTTCGTTGTGCTTGAGTGCGGTGGCACCGATGGGCCGCAGCGCATCGATCACCGGGCGCAGCGCGGCCAGCGACTCGGGCCTCACCGCCGCAGAGATACCCAGCGCACGACCACCGCCCTCATCGCTTTCGATGGCCGCAATCTGCTTGTCAGCGTTACCACTCAGCGCAGCGGCATAGGCTTTACCGCCACGCCCACCGTTCTCCTCATTCGTCCAAGCAACAAAGCGAATCGTGCGACGGGGATGTAGGTTCAGTTGCCGTAGTACCTCTATGACGCCGGCAGCGGCGTACACGCCAGCACCATCATCCACTGCGCCGGTACCCAGATCCCATGAATCTAAATGTCCCGACACGATCACCACTTCATCGGGCTTTTCGCGGCCGCGCCAATCGGCGATCACATTAAAGCTGTCGGCATCGGGCAGCGTCTGCGGGGTGAGCAGCAACTGCATGCTGACCGGACCCTGGGCCGCAAGACGCTGCACTAGATCGGCATCTTCTGCCGACAACGCGGCGGCGGGAATGGCTGCCTGGCCAGGCTTGAAACTGGTGTTACCGGTATGCGGCAGGCGGTAATCCGCGCCACCCACCGAGCGTACCAATGCAGCAACGGCACCGAGCGCGGCGGCAGCAGAAGGACCGCCGTTGCGATAGCGCACGGACTGACCATAGGCAGTGCCGGCCTCGCCGTTGTCGGCCAAGCGTTGATCAAAACGCGTATGAAACAGCACGATGGCCCCGCGCACTTCTGCGGCGCGCTTGTTCAACTCTTCATAGTCCTGCACCACCACGACGCGGGCAGTAAGCCCCGCTGCAGGTGTAGCTGCTGAGTTACCCAATGCCGTCAGGTGCAGCTTTTGGGTAATGCCAGAGGGTCTGCCGATGTAATCAACCAGCGAGCCTTGCTCCAGCCCGCGCACCCAGTGCGGCACCTTGGCCGGTTGCAACTGCACGGTGGCACCCAGCGTGCGCATCGTTGCGGCCACTTGTTGCACGGCCGCTTCCAGTTGTGGCGAACCTGACAAGCGCGGACCGATTCGATCGGTGAGCGCGGCCAGATTGGTCATGGCCCAGTCGCTGTGCATCGAGGCATCGCGAATCCGTGCAAGCGTTGCGCCGTCCACCGCTGCCGCGGGCTCGGCAGCACACAACGGCATCGCTGCCAGCACACCAACAACAGACAACATCAGTTTGCGCATGGGAATCACCAGATTTTGCACGGTTTGGGACGGACCATCGGCTGACCCGCTTTGCACGAGAACGCTTGAGCGAACTGCGGCAGGTTAGAGACCAAGCCATTGACTCGATATTTGAGCGGCGAATGCGGATCGGTGGCGGCACTGAGGCGCAGTTGCTCGGGGCGCGTATCGCCACAGGCCCACTGCGCGTTGCCCACAAAGAAGCGCTGCTCAGGCGTCAGCCCATCACGCGGCTGGGCATTGGCAGTGGCAGGGTCCATTTTCCAAGCGATCCACGCCAGCACTAAACCACCCAAGTCGGCGATGTCTTCGCCTTCGGTGAGCTTGCTGTTGATTTTGATGTCATCGACCACGGTGTACTGGGCGTATTGGTCGACGACGCATTGCGCGCGCTCTTCAAAGGCCTTGGCATCGGCAGCAGTCCACCAGTCACGCAGATTGCCCTTGGCATCAAACTGCCGGCCTTCATCATCAAAGCCATGCGTCAGCTCATGGCCAATCGTGCCGCCGGTGTTGCCGTAGTTGGGCGCATCGTCTATGGATGCGTCATACAGCGGTGGTTGCAATACGCCGGCGGGGAAGTTGATGTCGTTCATCTGCGGGTCGTAATAGGCATTGACCGTCGGCGGCGTCATGCCCCATTCGCCACGATCCAAAGGCTTGCCGATCTTGGCCAGTTGGCGCCGGGCTTCAAACAGCGTGGCGCGCTCGACGTTGCCAGCGAAGTCTTCACGCTGCAGCGTGATGCTGCTGTAGTCGCGCCAGCGATCCGGGTAGCCAATCTTATTGGTAATGCCATGCAGCTTTTGCAGCGCACGCGCCTTGGTCTGCGGGCCCATCCAATCCAGCTGCTCCAGTTCGATCTCAAACGCGCGCTCCACCTGAGCGGTCATGTGCAGAACCTTCTGCTTAAGATCCGCACTGAAGTTGCGACTCACAAACTCCTGACCCAGTGCATCACCCAATTGCCGGTCCACCAACTGCACGCAGCGCTTCCACCGCGGCTGCTGCGCCGGCACGCCGCGTAGCGTGCGGCTGTAAAAGTCGAAGTTGGCGTCCACAAAATTACTCGACAGATACGGCGACATGCCACGTGCGTACTGCCAACGCAGATAGGCCTTAAGCGTCGCCAGATCTACTGTCTGCAATTGCTGATCCAGCATCTGCAAAAAACGCGGTTCAGTCACATTAAAACGCCGCAATGATGCTGCGCCCACGCCTTGCAGGTACGCACGCCAATCAAAATGCGGCGTCAGGCGTTGCAACGCAGCCAAATCCATTTTGTGCAGCAGCTTGCGCGGGTCACGACGCTCAACACGCGTCAGCGATGCGCTCGCCAGCGACATCTCCAATTGCAGCACCTGCGCCGCGGCACGGGTGGCCTGCACCTCGCTGTCGCCCAGCAACATCAACACACGCACCACCTGCGCCACATACTGACGACGCAGCTCAACGGACTTGTCGTCCTGACGGCTGTAGTAGTCGCGATCCGGCAGACCCAGGCCGCCGGCCTGGGCAAAGGCAATGATCTGAGATGAATCGACCAGATCCTGATTGGCCGAGAAATCAAACAGCGCATTGGTGGGGGTAGCCAGGTGCAGGTCGGCCAGCAAGACCGGCAGGCCACGCAGATCGCTCAGCGCATCGATGGCTGCTAACCGCGGCGCCAATGGCGCACTGCCGCGACGCTCGATGGCGGTCTCGTCCATGCAGGCGGCAAAGTAATCGCCCACTTGCTGCTGGGTGGCGGTCCGCGGCGCATCGGCACGCGACAGCCCGTCGAGAATGCCCCACAGGTAACGCTGATTGGCGACTGTGGCGCGCCGATACACATCCCAGCTCGACTGATCGTCGGGGATGGGGTTGGCGCGCAGCCAGCCACCACAGCTGTACTGATAAAAGTCCACACAAGGATCGACCGCGCGGTCCATCGACGCCGGGTTAAGGCTCGGCTCATAGGGGAGCTGACTCAGCGGCTGCTCGGGCGGGGCCTGCTGGGCCGCGGCGGTAAAGCCAGCCCCGGCACTCAGCAGGGCCGCCAGCAACAAAACGACACTCCGACCGGCCATACGGGGCTCCCGCTGCAAAGGGCTGATGGTCAAACACCCTATATAAAGAAGACCGCCGCGTCATGCCCGGCGCAGACGGGGCTTGTCTGGTGCAATTTTATGCACTATCCTTGCATTCTTATGCAACAAGACCTGCATCTCGCCGACCGTCGTAATGCCATCCTGCGCCTGCTGCGCGGCTCGGTCGTGCGCCGCCAGGAAGATCTGGTCGGCCTGCTGCGCCAGCAGGGTTTCGATGTCACCCAGTCTTCGGTCAGTCGCGACATGCGCGAGCTCGGCGTGATCAAGGCGCAGGGCCGCTACCTGCCGCCGGGCGCCGAACTGTCGCCGGTACAAGGCGACTTTGGCGCGGTGGCGCGCTTCGTGCGCGCAGTGCTGCCGTCCGGGCCCTCCATCACCGTGGTCAAGACCAGCGCAGGGGCCGCCGGCACGGTTGCCGCGGTACTCGACAAGGCCGACTGGCCCGAGGTGGTGGGCACCATCTCGGGCGACGACACCATTTTTATTGCCACCCAGGATCAGGCTGCGCAGCAGCGACTGATCATCCGTCTTCAATCCTCGTTCCGGATCCAAGCAGCATGAGCAACACCAACAAGCCCATCGTCCTCGCCTATTCGGGTGGCCTCGACACCTCTTTCCTGGTGCCCTGGGTCGCCGAGAACACCGGTCGCCCGGTCATCACGGTCACTGTCGATACCGGCGGCATTGATGCCGCGGCCGCCAAGACGCTGGCAGAGCGCGCCGTTGCGCTGGGCGCTATCGATCACCACCAGATCGATGCGCGCGCCGACTATTTCCACGAGGTGCTGCGCTTCCTGATCATGGGCAATGTGCGTCGCGGCCAGATGTACCCGCTGTGCGTGGGTGCCGAGCGCACCATGCAGGCCCAGACCATCGCACGCGTAGCGCGCGAACTGGGCACCAACATGATCGCGCACGGCTGCACGGCTGCCGGCAACGACCAAGTGCGCTTTGAAGTGGCGCTACGCACGCTGGCGCCCGACCTTGAGGTGTTTGCACCGGTGCGTGACAAAGCGTTCAAGCGCCAGGAAGAGCTGGAATATTTGCAGCAGCGCAATCTGCCGATTCCGCCGCATGGCGCTGCCTATTCGATCAATCGCGGCCTGTGGGGCGTGACCATCGGCGGTACCGAGACGCTCACCTCCAAGGGCAGCATTCCCGAAGACGCGTGGGTGCTGTCCAAGGATGCCTTCGTCAATCCGGCACGCCCTGCACACCACACCGTGCACTTTGATGAAGGCGTGCCGACCGGTCTTGATGGCAAGACCATGAGCCCAGTCGAGGTCATTGAGCGACTGGAGACTATCGGTGCTGCGTTTGGCATCGGTCGTGGCATTCATCTGGGCGACACCATCATCGGCACCAAGGGTCGCGTGGCTTTCGAAGCGCCCGCCGCAGAGATTCTGCTCAATGCGCACCGCGAACTGGAGAAGTTGGTGATGACGCCGCGTCAGCAGCGCATCAAAGACAGTGTCGCCGGCCCCTATGGCGATCTGGTTCATGAGGGCCAGTTACTCGATCCGGTGTGCCGCGATATTGAAGCACTGCTGCTGTCATCGCAGTCGCGCGTGACGGGCGACGTGCATGTGCTGCTGCGTCCTGGTCAGTGCTTTGTCGAGGGCGTCGAATCGCCGTTCTCGATGATGGCCGCTTCCAAGGGCGTGTATGGCGAGGCCGTGGGCGAATGGACCCCGACCGATGCGCTGGGTTTCTCGAAGATTGTGGCCCTGACGGGCGTATTTCACCGCCGTGCTGGCGAACAGGCTGCAAAAGCCGAAGGCAACAAGTAGATGAAGAGCGTCGTCGTCGACAAGATCGCCTCGGTCACCCAGGCCCTGGGACTCAAGCACGACCTGCGCGTTGCAGAGGACAACATCCCCGCCGAAGAGGGCGTGGTGTTGGTGGTCGAAGTGCTGACCAACAAGTCCACCTACAACACGCTGGAACTGACCAGCGGTCGCATGGCCAAGGTTGTGCGCGGCGATATCGTGGTCGGTGCATTGGGCACACGGCGTGCGCTGTTTGGTTATTCAGGTCGGGTGCCCGAATCGGTCAAGGCCGGCGATGTCATTCAGATGCTCAACATCGGTGGTGTGCTGGGCGTGTGCGACTCGGCCAACCCCGACAAGGGCAAACCGTTTGATGTGCGCGTGCTGGGCGTGGTGCTGCAGTTCCCTTTCCTAGGTGAGCGCATCGGCGTGCCGGCGCGCGTGGGTTCACGCAAGCTCGACTACGACGCTCCGCTCGACACGCAAGGCGTGCCGGTGGTGGCACTGGCCGGCACTTGCATGGAAGCCGGCAAGACTGCCGCTGCCTGCGCCATCGTCTCGCGCATGCGTCATCGCGGACTGGTGGTCGATGTGTTTAAGGCCACTGGTGTTTCGCTGCGTCGCGACATTCTGGCCATGGAAGATTCCGGTGCCCGCAACGGTCTCATTTTCACCGACCTTGGCGTGGTCACCACTACGGCCAAGACCGGTCCGGCGCTGACCCGCACCATGCTCACCGAGCTTGCGGCCAAGAAGCCCGACGTCATTGTGTTCGAGCTGGGCGATGGCCTGATCGGCACTTATGGTGTCGATGCCATCCTCAAGTGCGAAGACATCGCCAAGTCGCTGACTAGCGTCGTGCTGTCGGCCAACGATCCTGTGGCCGCATGGGGTGGCGTGAAGCTGCTGCGCGAGCGTTTTGGCATTGAGCCTTCCGTGGTCACCGGCCCTGCCACCGACAACGCCGTGGGCGTGCAGATCATCGAAGAGCAGATGAACGTGCGCGCCTGCAACGCGATTACCGATGGCGCCAAGCTGGGCGATCTGATCATCGACAGTCTGAAGCTGCCGGCCAAGGCTGCGGAATCAGCCTGATGAGCGCGTCTGCCATTCCCGTCATCGTGCTCGGCGGCACCGGCTATGTAGCCGGTGAGTTGCTGCGCCTGATTGCCGGCCATCCGCAGTTGCAGCTGGCGGGGATTCTGTCTGACAGCCAGCCCGGTGCCGCGGTAGCGGCTTCGTTTGGCCACTTGGCCAGCGCCTATCCCGACGCGGTGTTCTCATCGATCGAACAGATCGAAGCACTGGTGGCCAGCCTGCCGGTCAGCGCCATCTTCTCGGCTGCACCGCATGGTGCATCAGCCGCGCTCATCGATCGCTTGCTGACGGTGGCCGAGGCGGCTGGCACACAGCCGCGCGTCGTCGACATCTCGGCAGACTTTCGTTACAGCACCGATGCAGCATATGCCGCAGTCTATAAGCATGCGCACGGTGCGCCGGCGCGCTTGCCGCAGTTCAGCTGCGCAGTGCCCGAACATCTGGCGCAGTCGCCCACACCGCACGTGGCGCATCCGGGCTGCTTTGCCACTGCCATCTTGCTGGCCTCGGTCCCGCTGCTCAAGCTGGGTCTGGTGTCGCCACAGCTGTTTGTCAGTGGCGTGACCGGCAGCACCGGCTCGGGTCGCAAGCCCACCGACGGCACGCACCACCCGCAACGGCACAGCGATATGTATTCGTACAACGCGCTGGCGCATCGCCACACACCCGAGGTCACTGCCTGCGCACTGGCCGCTAGCGGTGTGGCTGCAGACTTTAATTTCGTACCGCACTCGGGCCCGTTTGCGCGCGGCATTCATGTGACGGTACAGGCGCAGTTGCTACAGCCGGTATCGCAGGCAGAACTACTGCAGGCCTTCGCAGGCTTTTATGCGCACTCGCCGTTCGTACACGTGGCCGCACAGGCTCCGCGCATCAAAGATGTGGCAGGCAGCAACTATGCGCGCCTGTCGGTGGCAGCCAACGGCCGCAGCATCGCGGTCATGAGCGTCATCGACAATCTCAACAAGGGCGCCGCCGGCGGCGCCATGCAATGGATGAACCGCCTGCTGGGCCTGCCAGAGACCTCTGGTCTTACGGCGCCGGCTGCCGGTTGGACCTGATACGCCAAGGACACGTCTCGTCATGCATGACTATCTCGCGCCAGTATTTGCCCAATATCCGCTGCCCGTCGCACGCGCCGAAGGCGTGTGGTTGTACACGCCAGACGGTCGTCGCGTGCTCGACATGTATGGCGGCCATGCCGTGGCGGCGCTGGGCTATGGCCATAAGGGCTGGACTGATGCGCTGATCGCACAGGCACAGGCCGTCAACTTCCAGACCAACGCCGTGCCGATGGATGTGCGGCTGCGCGCTGCAGAGCGGTTGGTGAAGTTCTCTGGTCTGCCCTTCGAGCGCGTGTTCTTCGTGAACAGCGGTGCCGAGGCCAACGAGAACGCACTCAAGATGGCGTTCACGGTTACCGGTCGCAGCGAGGTCATCGCGCTGGAACAAGGCTGGCATGGCCGCACACCCGGTGCCGCCGCCATCACTTGGGGCGCCATGGAGAAGTGGTACGGCTATCCGCGCACGCCGTTTGATGTGCAGTTCGTGTCGCGCACCGATACGACGGGTCTGGCCACCATCACCGAGAAGACCGCCGCTGTCTTTGTTGAACCCGTGCAGGGCGTGGGCGGTGCCTTCGATATCGGCACCAGCTTCTTGCAGGCACTGCGCAAGCGCTGCGATGAAACCGGCACCATGCTCATCTTTGATGAAGTGCAGTGCGGCATGGGCCGCACCGGTCATCCGTTCGGCGCCAATCTGTATGGCGTGATGCCGGACATGATCACCACCGCCAAAGCACTGGGCAACGGCTTTCCCTGCTCGGCGCTGTTGATGTCGGCCAAGGTCTCGAAGGCCATCAAGCTCGATGCGATGGGCACCACCTTTGGTGGTGGACCGATGGCCTGCGCAGTCATCGAAGCGGTCATCGAGGCCATCGAATCCGAAGACCTGCTGGCCAATGTGCGGCGCGTGTCCCAGTACATCCGCGACACCTGCATCGTGGGCCCGGTAATTGGTCATCAAGGTGCAGGCTTTCTTACTGGTCTTAAGACTCGCGTGCCTGCCAAACAAGTACAACAAGCGCTGCTTGCGCAAGACATCCTCACCGGCACCAGCGGTGACCCCAACGTACTGCGCCTGTTGCCGCCGTACGTACTCAAGGAAGCCGACGTCGACTTTCTGGCCGCCGCGCTCGCGCGCCTTACGTTCTGAAGGATCGAATCATGAAACGATTCCTCGACCTTGCCGATCTTGAACGCGATGCAGTACTAGACCTGCTGGCTCTTGCTGCGCGTCTGCAAAAGCATCCCGAACCGCAGGCTCTGGCCGGCAAAATTTTGGGCATGGTGTTTTTCAATCCTTCGCTGCGCACCCTGGCCTCTTTTCAGGCGGGTATGGCACGACTGGGCGGCACGTCATTTGTAGTGACTCCGGGCCAAGGCACTTGGAAGCTCGAGCATCGCTTGGGAGCCATCATGGATGGCGATCGCGCCGAACATGTGCGCGAGGGCATTCCGGTGTTGGCATCGTATTGCGATGCGTTTGGTATCCGTGCGTTTGCCGAAGGCACCGATCTGGCGTTTGATCTGGCCGAAACGCAGTTCAATGCAATGGCTGCCACGGTCAACAAGCCGCTGATCAATCTTGAATCGGCCGTCAACCATCCCTGCCAGGCACTGGCAGATTGGAAGACCATGGACGAGCTGGGCGTGCCGCAGCGCGGCAAGTTTGTGCTGTCGTGGGTCAAGCATCCGCGCCCGCTGCCGCTGGCTGTGCCAGCCGCAACGCTGCATATGGCCGCCATGCGCGGCATGGATGTCACCGTGCTGCGTCCGGATGGCTTTGCGTTGCCCGATGCCATTATGGAGAAGGCGCGCCGTGCTGCTGCGGCTTCGGGTGGTTCGGTCAGCGAGACCACAGACCGTGCTGCCGCCATGAAAGGCGCCACAGTGCTGTATGCCAAGGAGTGGGGTTCGACTCGCTTCTACGGAGATGTGGAGGGTGATAGCACCCTGCGCTCTCAACTGGGCGACTGGCAGGTCGACGAGCGTTGGTTTGCCAATGCCGACCAAGACTGCCGCTTCATGCATTGCCTGCCAGTGCGACGCAATGTCGCAGTGGCCGACCATGTCCTCGATGGCCCGCGCAGCGTCGTGCTGCACGAGGCTCATAACCGCATGCCGGCTCAAATGGCCGTGCTGCACCGCCTGCTTGCCAACTCGAATTAACAGGGCGCAACCATGATCGTTCATAGCTCCGACAAGTCTGCCGCCGTTCGCGCCCTGCGCAACGCTTCTCCTTACATCCGCATGTACAAGGGCAAGATCTTCGTGATCAAGGCCGGTGGTGCCGTATTTGGTGACTCGGTCGCCACACGCGCGCTCATCGAGCAGATTGCGATCCTGCATTACTTGGGCATCCGCGTGGTGATGGTGCATGGCGGTGGTCCGCAGCTCACACAAGTCACAGAGGCCATGGGCGTACCGACGCGTATGGTGCAAGGCCGTCGCGTCACCGACGAGAAATCCATCGATGCCACCTCAATGGTGCTCAATGGCCTGATCAACACACGCTTGCTGGCCATGTGCCGCGAGCTGGAGATTGAGGCAGTGGGCGTATCGGGTGTCGATGCCGGACTGGTCAAGGCGCACAAGCGTCCGCCTGTAAAAGTCGACTCTGAGATGGTCGACTATGGCTTTGTTGGTGACATTGACCTGATCGACGGCTCGGTGCTGCGCAAGCTGCTCGACAACGGCCTGATGCCTGTGGTCAGCCCGCTGTCGGCCGACGACAGCGGCCAACTGCTCAATATCAATGCAGACACCGTTGCAGCGGCTATCGGCGCAGCGCTGGGTGCAGAGAAGCTGATCCTGTGCACCGGTGCGCCGGGCATCCTGGCCGACGTCAACGATCCGCGTTCGATCATCTCTTACACCGATCTCAAGGGTCTCGATGCCATGCTTGCCAGCGGTGCCATCAAGGACGGCATGTTGCCCAAGGCCAAGGCCATTGAAGCGGCGATCCGCGGCGGCGTGCGGCGCGTGCATGTCATCTCATATGACGCACCCGACAGCATCCTCGCAGAGATCTTTACCAATGAAGGTACCGGCACGCTGATCGTCAATGACGTCAACGACGTCAACGCGCTGTCGCCGGCCGAACAGCAAGTCGGCAAGGCTTAAGGCGCACGCCATGAGCCGTCTCTGGGACAAAGGTGCACCGCTGGATGAGCGCGTACTGCAGTTCACCGCCGGCGACGACTACGCGCTCGACGAACGGCTGGTGCCCTATGACGTGCGCGCCTCGATTGCACACGCCGAAATGCTGCATACGCGCGGCCTGCTCGAGGCAGCCGACCTGGAGGCGATCCGCGACGGCCTGCAACACTTGGCAGTGGAACATGCGGCCGGTCAGTGGCACATCAGCCTTGCTGACGAAGACGGACAGACAGCACTCGAACAGCGTCTGACTGCACGCATCGGTGCGGCCGGGGGTCGCGTGCATCTGGGCCGTTCGCGCAACGATCAAGTGCTCACAGCCGTACGCCTGTACCTGCGTGATGCCGCCACTGGGCTGGCCGAGAATGCGGAACGCGTTGCCGGCGAGCTGGATCAGTTGGCTGCACGCCAAGGCGAGGTCGTTCTGCCTGGCTATACGCATATGCAACAGGCGATGCCCAGCTCGGTAGCACTGTGGGCTGGCGGCTTTGCCGGCGAGCTGCGCGATGACGCTGCAGGCCTGCGCAGCGTGCTGCGGCGCATCAACCGCAATCCATTGGGATCGGCCGCTGGCTATGGCGCGCCCGGGCTGGGGCTGGATCGCGAACTCACGCGCGCCAAGCTGGATTTTGCTGAAGTACAAGAACCGGTGACCAGCGTGCAGTTGTCACGCGGCAAGGCCGAGGCACAGCTGCTGTTCGAGATTGCACTGACGATGCAGGACCTGGGTCGTCTGTCGAGTGATCTGCTGCTGTTCTACACGCAGGAGTTTGCCTTCGTGTCGTTGCCGGATGCCTTTACTACCGGCTCTTCGATCATGCCGCAGAAGCGCAACCCGGACGTGTTCGAGCTGCTGCGCGGTCGCAGTGCCTCGGCGCAGGCCTGCCTGCTGGAAGCCTTGGCTATATTTGCCAAGCTGCCCTCTGGCTATCAGCGCGACTTGCAGCTGCTCAAGCAGCCGCTGTTTCGCGGCATCGATCTGTGCGCCCAAGCGCTGGACATCATGGCCACAGCACTGCCAGCGGTGAGCTTTAATCCGGCACGCATCAAGATCGATCCGTCGATCCACACCGCTGAAGAAGCCTATGCGCTGGTCGTCAAAGACGGCATTCCTTTTCGCGAGGCCTATCGCATCGTCGGTGCCAGGCTTAAGGCCGGTGGCTGACAGCGACGCGCAGCAGCGCAGCCTGCACCGCTGGGTGCAGGCGATGTACGGCCTGCATGCACTGGCACTGGTGTCGGTGCTAGCGGGAGCTTTCCTCGGCCTGGCTCTGTTGTTTGCGTTGCCATCGGCCGTGGCGGTGCTGATGAACCTGCTGCGTGTACGCAGCGCGCGCGGCAGCACGCTACACACCCACTTTCTCTGGCAGCAGCGCAGCGTCGGCTACACGGTACTGGCGGTTGTGGCTGCGACTCTGGCTCTAGGGCCTGTCGTGCTGCTGGGCGTCGGATCCACCGTACTGCTGAGCGCCTATGGCGCGATCGGCCTGTGGGCCGCATGGCGTATCGGTACAGGTTGGCTGGCTTTGCGCGACGGCCACACCCCCTGACCGGCTATCATCGAGCGCATGCACCGCACCGCAACGCTGTCGATCGTTACCGCCCTGTTGGCCGCCGCCCTGCTTGCAGGCTGTGGCCAAACAGGTTCGCTCTATCTGCCCGATCGCACCGCTGAGCCGATCACTGCACCCGACACGGCACCGGACACGGCACCAGCAGATCGTAGCGAAGACACACACCGGAGAATCCATTGAGCACGTCAGCACCGCTGATCCTGGTCGATGGATCGTCTTATCTCTATCGCGCGTTTCATGCGATGCCGCCGTTCACCAATAGTCGTGGCGAACCCACGGGCGCGGTAACTGGCGTACTCAACATGCTGCAACGCTATGAGCGCGAGCACGCTGGCGCTCGGGTGGTGGTGGTGTTTGATGCACCGGGACGCACCTTTCGTGACGACCTGTACGCACAGTACAAGGCGCACCGCCCGCCCATGCCCGATGATCTGCGCGCGCAGATTGATCCGCTGTTACAGGCCGTGCAGGCGCTGGGCTTTCCGCTGCTGCGGATCAGCGGCGTAGAAGCAGACGATGTCATCGGCACGCTGGCGCGGCGTGCAGCCGATGCCGGTGAGCAAGTGCTCATCTCCACGGGCGACAAAGACATGGCGCAGTTGGTGGACGCGCATATCACGCTGATCAACACCATGAGCAACTCGCGGCTGGACCGCGAAGGCGTCAAAGCCAAGTTTGATGTGTGGCCCGAGCAGATCATCGATTATCTGGCGCTGATCGGCGATAGCAGCGACAACATTCCCGGCATCGACAAAGTGGGCCCCAAGACCGCTGCCAAGTGGCTGGCGCAGTACCACACGCTGGATGCGATCGTAGCCAACGCGGCCGACATCGGCGGCAAGGTCGGCGAGAACCTGCGCGCAGGCCTTGAGACACTGGCCCTGTCGCGGCAATTGGCCACCATCCAACTGGATGTGACGCTGCCCGACGAACACCTGGACTTCACGCGTCGTCCAGTAGACGAAGCTGCGCTGCGCGCGCTGCATGCTCAGTTAGAAATCAAGATGCTGCTGTCGGCCATAGAGGGCGGCGCAGCGCCAGTGGCCAGCGCCAGCAGGATCAGCAGCGCCGAACCAGCACAGCCTGCAGCCGCTGCACCACAAGCCGACAGTGCCTTGGGTGCGTTGCCGCGCCATTACGAAACGGTATTAACCCAAGAGCAGCTGCAAACCTGGCTCGATCGACTGGCTGTAGCACCGCTGATCGCCTTTGACACCGAGACCACTAGCCTGGACTACCGGGAGGCACGCATCGTCGGAGTGTCTTTTAGTGTGACGCCGGGTGAGGCAACCTATGTGCCGCTTGCGCATGTGTATCCAGGCGCACCGGATCAACTCGATCGCGACACCACCTTGGCGCTACTTAAGCCCCTACTGGAAGATGCCGCGCTGCCCAAGGTGGGTCATCACCTCAAGTACGACGCGCATGTGTTGGCCAACCACGGCATCGTGCTGCGCGGCATGCGTTACGACACCATGCTCGAGTCCTATGTTTGGAATAGCGTGGCCACGCGCCACGACATGGACTCCTGTGCTGCGCTGTATCTGGGCATTACCACCATCAAATATGAAGAGGTGGCCGGCAAGGGCGCCAAGCAAATCGGCTTTGATCAAGTGGCCATCGAGCAAGCGGCGCCCTATGCCGCCGAAGACGCGGACGTGACGCTGCGCCTGCACCAAACATTGCACGCCCGGTTGCAGGGCGAGCCTGGCCTACTGGCGCTGTGTGATGAACTTGAGCAGCCGTTAGTCGCTGTGCTGCTGGCGATGGAAGAGCGCGGTGTGCTGGTAGATGGCGCGCTACTGCGCATCCAGAGCGGCGAGATCGGCCGCACCCTGCTCGATCTGCAGACTCGCGCCCACACTGCCGCAGGCGGAGAGTTCAACCTCGATTCGCCCAAGCAGTTACAGCACATCCTGTTTGATCGGCTGGGCATTGCACCACTGCGCAAGACACCCACCGGTCAACCTTCTACCGCCGAAGACGTGCTCGAGGAACTCGCCGATGCGCATGAGCTGCCACGGTTGATCCTTGAGTACCGCGGCTTGGCAAAGCTCAAGTCGACCTACACCGATTCGCTGCCCTTGCAGCTGGATCCGCAATCAGGTCGCATCCATACCAGCTATCACCAAGCGGTAGCAGCCACCGGGCGCTTATCCTCCACCGACCCGAACCTGCAGAACATTCCGATACGCACACCCGAAGGCCGGCGCATCCGGCAGGCCTTTATTGCCCCACCGGGTTATGTGTTGATGGCCGCCGACTACTCGCAGATTGAACTGCGCATCATGGCGCACCTGTCCGGTGATCCGGATCTGCTGCGTGCGTTTGCTGCAGGCCGTGATATTCACCAGGCCACTGCCGCAGAGGTGTTCGGCGTGCCGCTGGACGAAGTCAGTGCAGACCAACGTCGCTCGGCCAAGGCAATTAACTTCGGCCTCATCTACGGCATGTCGGCTTTTGGTCTTGCGCGGCAACTGGGTATCGATCGCGGTTCGGCCGCACGCTATGTGGATCTGTACTTCCAGCGCTACCCGGGCGTGAAGCAGTTCATGGATCGCACCCGTGAACAGGCCAAGCAACTGGGCTATGTGGAAACAGTGCGCGGTCGCCGGCTGTATCTACCCGAGATCCGTTCCCGTAATCGTCAGCAACAGCAGTACGCCGAGCGCAGTGCCATCAACGCGCCCATGCAAGGCACTGCGGCCGACATCATCAAGCAGGCCATGATCAACGTAGAGGGCCTATTAACTGGCGATGCGCTGCCGGCCCGGCTGATCATGCAAGTGCATGACGAGCTGGTGTTGGAAGTGCGCGCCGATGCGGTTGAGCAGATCAAATCTGCCGTGCGCGACGCCATGGTGGCCGCCGGGTCGCTGCGAGTGCCGCTGCAGGTGGAAATCGGCGTCGGTGCCAACTGGGATGAAGCTCACTAAGCAGCATAACAATTCGGAAAAACCGAAACGTCGTGCACATAAAACCTAGCTAATCTGACCGAACTTTGAGCCAGAGGTATGGTCTGATTCATTGAGTGTGATGAACACTCCCCGTTTCTCTCCCTGAGCGGGCGGGTCTCTGGCATACCCTGCCAAGACTCTTTCACCCCGGTGCCGTCATCGGGGTTTTTATTTTTTGGGGCCGCCTTGCGCGCACCAACGCTTGAGCACTGCACGGGCCTCATCGAGGCCCGTGCGCTTCAAAGCAGAAAACAACTGCACGCCGCCAATACCCTCCAGCTGCGCCTGCGTATCGCGCAGCACCTTGATGCCGCCGGAGTGAGTCAGCTGATCGGACTTGCTGAGCAGCACATGCAGACTCTCGGCTGGTAGCCCAGACCAATCCAGCAGTTCCAGATCTTTGTCTTGAACGCCGCGGCGCGAATCCACCACCAGCATCAAGCCGCCGAAGCATTCGCGCACCCGCAGCCCATCGATCATGGGACCCCACTTGGCACGCACTTCGCCAGGGGCGTCGGCATGTCCGTAGCCAGGCAGGTCAACCAGCCGCCGCTCCGGCAACAACTCGAAATAGTTAAGCAGTTGGGTACGGCCCGGCGTCTTGCTGGTGCGCGCCAGACCTTTGCGCGCCAAGATGGCGTTGATGGCCGTTGATTTGCCGGAATTGGACCGACCAGCGATCGCTACGTCCAACCCCCGATCGGGCGGAAACTGGCCTGCGCCTGCCACACTGAGCAGGAACTTCACATTTGGGAACAGACTCACAGGGCGGCCGCCTTTTGGCTGGGCGGCTTAGTGTACAATCTCGCGGCTTTTTAACGTTGCCGGAGCCTCAGGCCGATGACTATTTATACGCTGCCCGTGACCCGTATCGCCCCTCGCCTTGCTGCGCTTGCCGCCGCCTGCTTTGCGGTGCTGCTGCTGGCCCAACCCGTCGCCGCTGCGCAAACAGCCGCCGTCGTCAAGGGTTCGGCCGAAGCCGGTGCCGCCAAAGCCGTTGCCTGCACAGCCTGCCACGGTCCCAATGGCAATAGCGCCAACCCCGAGTGGCCGCGCCTTGCGGGCCAGAATGCCGCCTATCTCACAGAACAGATCAAGCTGGTCCGTGATGCCAAGCGCAATATCTTGCTGATGGCCGGTATCGCCAACGCGCTCAGCGACCAGGATATCGCCGACATCGCCGCCTATTTCTCGACGCAGACGCCTGTCGGCTTGGAAGCCAATGCCGGCACTTGGCAGGCTGGCGCCAAGCTGTATCGCAACGGCGATGCAACCCGTGGCATTCCTGCCTGCATGGCTTGCCACGGCCCTGGCGCGCGTGGCAACCCTGCGGCTGGCTATCCGGCACTGCGTGCGCAGCACGGCACCTACACGGCCAAGCAGCTGGCCGATTACGCCTCGCTGGCGCGCTACACCAAGGATGACAAGGGTCAGATGCAGGGCAGCGCCAACAGCGTAATGATGCAAGCCATCGCGTCGCGTCTTACCGAGAGCGATCGCAACAGTCTGGCTAGCTATCTGCAGGGCATTCGCTAAAGGAATGTGATGAAAAAGGCGCTGCTGCTGACGCTGGTCACGGGCCTGCTGCTTGTGGGCTGCGGCAAAAAGGCGCCTGAGTCCGCAGTTGATGTTGCAGCTGCACAGCAGCGCAGCGCCGCTGCCAGTGCCGCCACCGAAAAGCTGGCGGCCGATGCGGGCAGCGAAACCAGCGACCGTGCTGATCCCACCCTCGAACGCGTGGCAGCACTACCCGAGTCCGGCCAATTGCCCGGTGGCAAGTGGAAAGCCGGTCAGCACTATCTGCCGGTCGTGCCTGCCCAAGGCACCAGCGCTCAGCCCGGCGATGTCGAAGTCCTCGAAGTGTTCTGGTTCGGTTGCGGCCACTGCTATGCGCTGGATCCGTTCCTAGAGAACTGGCTCAAGAGCAAGCCGGCTTACATCAAGTTCGTGCGCGTGCCAGTGATGTGGGGACCGGTGCATCGTGCCCACGCGCGGCTGTTCTATACCCTGCAGGCATTGGGTCAGCTCGATTCGCTGTTCGGCCCCACGTTCGACGAGATTCAAACACGCAACAACCCGCTGGTAGATGCCGACGAAGGCAAGACGCTCAAAATGCAGTTGGCCTATGCACGCAGCAAGGGCATTGCCGAGACAGACTTCAATCGCGAGTACAACGGGTTCTTCGTCAATCAGGCGCTGCAACGTGCCGACGATGTGACGCGCCGTTACAAGGTCGAAGGCGTGCCGAGCATCGTGATTAACGGCAAATACCAAACCGATGTGGCCATGGCCGGCGGCCATGAGCAGCTGATCGCGCTCATCAACGACATGGCTGCAGCCGAGAAGAAGCGCTGACGGCGCCGGGCGCCGCGCGTTACGCCCATGCTGACCGTCTACGCGCCAGGACCACAGGGCCTGCGGCAACTCGATCGCAGCGTCGGTGCCCCCATCGAAGAAGAAGCGATCTGGCTCGACCTGCTCGAGCCGCGCATCGAAGAAGAGCGCCTGGTTGAAACACGACTGGGCGTTGAAGTGCCTACACGCGAAGAGATGCGTGAGATCGAGTCGTCGAGCCGGCTGTATGAAGACGGCGGAGCGTTATATCTGACCGCTACTGTGGTCACCAAGCTCGACAGTGATCTGCCAGAGAACGCGCAGATCACGTTCATTCTTAAAGGCTCGCGTCTGGTCACCAACCGGTATGCAGACCCGCTGCCCTTCCGACGTTTTGTGGCCTTTGCCGAGCGCCACCCCGCTGCGTGCAACAGCGCGCCGGCTATTTTTGTCGGCCTGCTCGAGTCCATCGTCAACCGTATCGCCGATGTCATCGAGCGCATCAGCTCTGACATTGACCAGTCTTCAGCCGAAGTGTTTGGTACGCAGCGCAAAGGCACCAAGGCTAAGGCGCGCGACTTTCGCAAAGTGCTGCAGCGCATTGGCCAAGGCGGCGAACTGATCGCCAAGGCGCGCGAGAGTCTGGCCAGCCTGTCGCGGCTGCTGGCCTTCGTCGAACAGTCCACCGATCCGCTGCCGGCCGATGTGCAGGTGCGCTTGCAGACCTTATCCAAGGACGTGGTGGCGATGAGCGATCACGCAGGGTTTTTGGGCACCAACCTCAACTTCATCCTCGATGCCACGCTGGGCATGATCAACATCGACCAGAACAACATCCTGAAGATCTTCTCGGTGGCGACCGTGTTCCTGCTGCCACCGTCGGTGATTGCCGGCATCTTCGGCATGAACTTTGCGCACATGCCAGGCCTGCAGCAACCGTGGGGCTTTGGCGTGGCGATCGCTGCCATGGTGGTGTCGGCTGTCGGGCCCTACTTGTGGTTCCGGCAGCGCGGGTGGTTGTAAGCGCTGTCAGCGCGGCGGTGCGTACTCGCGCAGCGGATACTCCAACAGCTTTTCCGAGCATTCTTCTTCCGGCAGTTCGGTGCCAGGCGGCTGACGTTTGAACAGTACGCGCGTAGTAAAGGCACTGCGGTAATACGCGGCATCTTCTATATGCAGCACGTCTTCTAGCGTGTTGGCATCTACCAGCCGTAGACGCTCAGTGATTTTCATTGCGGGTGATTGCGGCAAGCCGCTGGCGTGTATCCATTGCCGGCCATTAAAGCCTGCCGTGTCGATGACCAGCATGTCGCCTTCCCACCGTCCCGACGAATAGCCTTCCCAGGTCGGGTCTGCATCTGCATCGAGCTTGAGCGGCCCATCCAAAAACACATGCCGCACCACATGACGATGCTGGCTGAATAGCGTGACCTTGACCGGCGCCTGCGTCAGCAGGAAAGGCGCATCGGTGAACATCAATCGCGGCGTGCCTGGCGGCAGACATCGATCCGCAGGGTCTGTTTGACCGCGCAGTTGCTTCTGGCCTGCAGGTGTAAGCACTGGCGCCTTGCCTTCGATGGTGCGCAGTTGCGTGACGGGTGCCGCCAAACGCCAGATGCCCGACAACCGTGGTCGCGTCCGTTCGGCTTCAATAGCGGCTCGTGACTTATCAGCGGCAGCTTGCAGAGCCGCACGTGCAGCCGTTTCACGCGGCTGAGAGGAAGGCGCTTGCGCATGAGCCATCGTGCTAGCGCCCAGCATCAGCACTGCGGCCACGCGTACGAATGAAAGGTATGTCATACGCGGCTCCTAGTTGCGACGCAGCTTGCCGGCTGCATCGGACTTGTTGCGGTTGTTCTCTTCGCAGACGTACTCGGCCAAGCGTGCCTCCGGTGCCCAGCGAAACTGGGCACGCGCCGTCCACGCATGCGCATAAGTGCGCGGGTCATCGATCGTGAAATCCACCTCGAGCAGATCCGGTGCGCGCTTGCGGTAGCGCTCGGTGACCTTCATGTCGCTGCTCTTGGGGCGGCCTTCTTCATCGACCTGCGTATAGCCATTGAGGTGCGTAGTGACCACCACCAGCTGGTCTCCCTCCCAATGCCCCACCGAATAACCCAGGTAGCTAAGCGGCCAGCCCGCCGGCGCCTCGGTTCGATCCATGTGGATGATGCGGTAGTTATGCATCACCTCGATGGCGATCATCGTCAGTCCCGGGGTCTGAACGATGTCCAACGGATAGGGCACCGCCACCACCCGCGGCACGCCGCTGGGCAGGCAGTTGGCGTTCGGGTCAAACAGCGGCTCACCCCGCGCCTCGGCAGCAGTGCGGTTGTCAAAGAACGCACGCGCCCAAGGCAGGAAGGGTGTGGGCGAGCCGTCCATCGGCATGATGGAGCGGTTGCTGCTCTGCGACAGCCAAGTGCCCGAGATATTGGGCACCGAATCAGGCACACGGATATCACGCCGGGCCAAATCACCCATCGCCTGGGGCGGCGGTGCGCCAGCCCGCAACTGCGCCTGTGACGGCGCGCTAAAAACCAGCAGAGCGCCTATCGCAGCGCCCCAAAATAGCGATGATCGAGTGTCCATGTGCCCCCCGCAGTCGAATCCGGTATCCTCGCCCGCTCAATGCGCCTGTAGCTCAGCTGGATAGAGTACTGCCCTCCGAAGGCAGGGGTCGTGAGTTCGAATCTCGCCAGGCGCACCACATCAAAGTAAAAGACCGGCCTCGAGCCGGTCTTTTACTTTGATTGGCCTGTTCAGCGTGACACAACCAGGATTGCGATATGCCGGGTCGTGAGTTCGACAGCCGGCCTCAGGCTGGCTGGACGCCGGAGCGCATCGCGCGACGGCGGTCCCGAGCAGCGCGAGGGACGAGCGGCGAAGCCGCGAGCAATCTCGCACAGCGCGAAACCAAATAAAACAGCTGCTGATTTTTAGTTATGCGTATGACGCAAAGCCAAGGAAAAGCGGTTCCTGCTAGTACCCCAACTCGTAACCCGTTTCGCCCAAAGCAACTCGAGCGCATCACACACATTAGTCGCCGCACACAAGCCGGCACGAAGAGTGAATGCAATAAACACCTGTAACCGGAGGTTGCCCACTAAATCGAGCAGACCCCATGACCGGTAATCAAATAATCTGCAGAACCAATGCACATAAAAACAACAACCTAGGCGAGCCAGCAATAACCATTTTGACCCAAAAATCGGTGTTTTTGGATACTTCAGCTGATGCGAATTAAACCAAATCATCTTATTCTTAAAAATTAACAAAATAACTCTCAATTAAAGTTTCCGGCGAGCAAATTCCCAAATCGTGAGCGTTATTCGGCATTTTATTGGTCGGCGCTAAAAATCGTAGCTTTGTAAGCCACTATAAATCAAGCCGAGAGCAAAGTGGCGTAAGCGAATTTTACAATTTTAGACTTAATTATTAAAAGGTAAGGGTTAATTCATGAATTGGCAATGCCGTGATTGTGGCGCTGTTTTCGAAAACGCAGCACTTCTTAGCACATCGAATCGTTGCACTCGGTGTGAGCGCGAACAGCAAAAAATAAATAAAGAAAATGATCTGCAACAACGTGAGAACTACAAGAAAATGGCGCGCGACGTAAGCTCGGTCATTGGATCAAGCGCTAGTAGCGTGGGCTCAATTGCCTCTGGCACTGGATCAGTGTTTAAAGGAATCTATAAGGCGGGCTATGCTTTTTTCAAATGGGCAGTCATCGTAGCGGCTTTCGTTTATGTCTACTTAGGAAAGGGAACTTGGACGCTTTTGTCCGTAATTTTCCCGAATAAATTTACCGCAAGCCCTTGGGACATAAAAAACAACAAGCTTCCTTGGAAAGAAAAGGACTGGATTCTTGGATTGCTTGTGTTTCTTGGTGTCATGGCAATCTTGCAGATACCACTGATTATGCTTGGTCTCGTTTGATTTTAATTTCTACAGAGAAATACAAGGTCTTTTTAAAATTGTCTTTAAATTAATTGGTGATTATTTTTGAATTAGCCTCACGCACCACATCAAACTAAAAGACCGGCCTCGCGCCGGTCTTTTGCTTTGATTGGCCTGCTCAGCGTGACACGCTCAGGATCGTAAAGCTGGGTCGGGAGTTCGACAGCCGGCCGCAGGTCGGCTGGACGCCGGAGCGCATCGCGCGACGGCGGTCCCGAGCGGCGCGAGGGACGAGCGGCGAAGCCGCGAGCAATCTCGCCAGGCGCACAACAAAATCTCCGAGTTCCTTTTTAAGGCCCCGTGAGTGCTACAAAAGTACTGCAAAGCGGGGTAAAAACCGTCCCGGCCAGAAGCCTGGCTCAGTGGCCGCGCGATGATGGCGCGTAGCCTGCCGTACCGTGCTAGATGAACTGCTGGCCTTGGCCATTTAACCTCTACTTCTCGGACCACCGAAAAGAGGGCGATTACCCCATCATCTATTCCGAGTTGTCACTGACCTTCTCAAGTGTCGAGGCACTCGACGCGCAGTTGGAGAGCATGCAACTGCATCTGCTTGAGATCCCGCGCCCCGCATTGTTTCTGGCCGGCAAGGCCTTCGTACAGTACCGGCGCATTGGAGGGTCCAAGACCAATGTCTTAAGCGACTTTTTAATCGGGGCCCACGCGGCGGTGTCTGACCTGCCCGTCCTCACGCGCGACCCGCATCGATACGCCCGCTACTTCCCAACTGTCAGGCTCGTGACACCGGGTTGCCTCCCCCTACCATCCGACCCACAATAGCCTTAAGAAGTCGCACCCACACGCGGCCGCCACAGGGGCAACCATGATGAAGCGCAGCACACGTACAGTCCGGGCAGCCGCCTGGGCGCTGGGACTTACGCTCAGCGCATCGGCACTGGCACACCATTCTTTTGCGGTGTTCTTCGCTGACGACAAGGCTGTGGTCAGCGTGTCGGGCAAGGTCACCGGTTTCGACTTCAAGAACCCGCACGGCCTCATCCGCCTGGAAGTGCGCGATGCCACCGGTGCAGTAGTGCAGTGGAAGGCCGAGACCAACTCACCCTCCATCCTCGAGCGTCGTGGCTGGTCGCGCGACAGCCTCAAGCTGGGTGACGAGATCACCATCGAAGGCTGGGGTGCGCGCGATGGGTCGCGCTACATGCGACTGCGCAAAGCCACGCGCGCCGACGGCTCCACAATCGGCGTGGTATTCGCTCCGCAGGAAGAAAAATAATGCGCACTACACGCCTGTGGCCAGCGGTCGCCGTCTGCGCTGTTACCTTTTTCAGCGCACTGGCGGGTGCTGCAGAAAAGCACCCGGACCTGTCGGGCTTCTGGAACCTGTCGCGCGGCAAGCCCGTTAAAGATGCAGCATTGGCCGCCAAGCTTGCGCCCAACACCGTAGTGCTGGATGACGTGGGCCCGATTGAATACGGCATTCTTGAGTTCGGTGGGCTCAAGCTCAAGCCAGCAGCCCTGGCTAAAGCCAAGGCTTGGAACATCAAAGACGATATGTCGGTGGCTAACGCTTGCCGCGTGCCGTCCATCATCTATTCGATGCAAGGGCCCTTCCCTATCGAGATCTTCCAGGGCACCGAGCTGACGGTGATCCGCATGGAATATTTTGATATGACGCGCGTACTCTTTACCGATGGCCGCAAACACCTGCCCGCCGATGGTCCGCATACCAAGACGGGTGATTCGATCGCTCATTGGGACGGCGACATGCTGGTGGTCGAGACGACTCACCTTAAAGAGTCCACCCTGACTAACAACGGCTTGGATCACAGTCGCAACGTGAAGGTGATCGAGCGCTTCAAAATTTCTGCAGACCGCAAGCAGCTGCTGTCGACCCAAGAGTTTGAAGACCCAGAGGTGCTGGATAATCGCGGCGCCAGATTCATCAGCTGGGATCGCGGCGTCGAAGGCGATCATGTGCACGCCTACGACTGCGACCCCAGCTTTGCAGAGAACTACGCGAACTAGTTGCGTGCAGTGCCGGTGCGCTAGCGCCCCGGTGCTGCCGGCACCACATCCTTAACGCAATCGCGCTTGGCCTGAACTTCTTGCAGTGCCGCGCGGCGCGCATTGACTGCTTTATGCGCCTCGCTCTTGGCCATGCCGTTGCCTATACCCAGATCACCCAGAAAGCCGGCGACGGAACGCCAATCCATGTTGCCGGTTTCATCAATCTGCTTTTGAATCTGATCTGCACGGGCCAGTTCCAGTGCAATGTCACGACATCCAAGCAGCGAGGCCTCGGTCGGTGCCAGCGGCGTGGCAATGGGATAACGCTTGGTAGCACAACCAGTAAGTAGCACTACTGTTATAAGGCCAGTGGTAAGCAGGATGCGCGTATCGAACTTCATGATCGCTCCTAGATGAATTGCCGGTACGCTGAAATAGTGGGCCCTGTGAAATGAACGTCGAATGAATGCAAGAGGGAATACAGCCATGATCGTAAAAAACGCTTGGTACCTCGCAGCATGGTCCAGCGAGGTCAGCAGCAAACCGTTGGCACGCCGCATTTGCAACGAGCCCGTGGTGTTGTTTCGCGGTCTGGATGGCAAAGCCTCCGCCTTGATTGACAGCTGCGAGCATCGCGGCGCACCGCTGAGCTTGGGCACCGTGGTCGCAGATGGCATCCGCTGCAACTATCACGGCGTGGTGTTCAACTGCCAAGGCAGTTGCGTACAGATCCCCAATCAGTCGCTCATTCCTGCGCAGGCGCGAGTCAAAGCGTTTCCGCTAATCGAAAAAGATCAAATGCTATGGATATGGATCGGCGATGCCGCAGCCGCCGATGCCTCGCTGATCGTCGACTACCCGTTTCATGGTGATCCGCGCTGGCCGTGCCGCCAGACCTTGGCGCCGGTGGCTGCGCATTACCTGCTGATCGCCGACAACCTGCTGGATGCGACTCACTTGGCCTATGTGCATGGCAACACGGTCGGTGGCGCCAACCCTGCCGTACATATGAACGCAGAATCCTCGTTGCAGCCCATGCCGCAGGGTCTGCGCTATGAACGGCTGATGCGCGATGCGCCACCACCACCGGCGTATTCTGCTTGTGTGAGCTTCCCGGGCCATATAGACCGCTGGCAGGAGTTTGATTTCATCGCACCAGCCACAGTCCTACAGTATTCCGGTGGCATACCTGCCGGTGCAGACCGCCATACCGCACAGGCGCCGCGCTTTGACATGCGCATCTTTCACAGCGCAACACCGGCGACCGACAACAGCTGTTATTACTTCTATTCGGTAGCCAACGGCCATCACACCGACGACCCGCAGGCTACGCAGATCATCTGCGAACAGGTGGATGCGGCCATCATCGAGGACAAACTGTTCATCGAAGCACAGCAGCAGCGGGTCGAAGAGCTTGGGGAGGAAAGGTTGTTTGCCACGGCTGCCGATGCGGCGCGCCTGATGGCACGCCGCGCCGTGGCTAAATACAACCGGGCTCACTCTTCGGGAGAGTGAGCCGACGCACTGCTAGGGACGCGCCTTGCACTGAAAGCTAGCTGCGTCATCAGTGCTGCCCTTGCCGTTGTACACGGCCACCTGCGGATAAGCACACAGCGGTCGCGACCGGGCGGCTTGCGCTGGCTGGTTGCTGGCAATGATGCGCTCGGGTGCTTTACCGGTTTCAACCCAGCGATCTAGCTCACCCAACATATCGATGTTTGAAGGCCCGCTGCCGCCAGAGCAATGAGCCATACCAGGTGCCATGAACAGACGCAGACCTTGTGCTGCATTCTTGGGCCCGATGTCTTTAGCTACTGCCGCATGAAAATCGACTGTTGATTGCGCAGGGATCAAACCATCGGCCCAACCATGCGATAGCAATAGCTTGCGATTGCCGGCAAAGAAACGCTTAAGGCCCGTGGCGGGGATGTCCAAGGCATCGCTGCCATAGGCCAACGCGCGCTGCGTATCCCGGTCGTAATCCATGGTGCGAAAATCCCATGCCGCATTACCCAGTACGGGGCCTTTGAAGAAGGTGGTGGCCACTGGGAAAGGCTCGTTGCCGACCGTCAGCACAGGCATTTGCGCCTCGCTGCCCACCGACAGGCCAGGATAAATACGTGCGCCGGTGCGTGGATTGCGCGGACCGTCATACACCGCACGCAGCGCTGTGACCTGAGGTGCCGTGAGGCAATCGGCCGCATCACCGGCCTTGCACTGCAACACAGCCGGATCGAACTTGCAGGCTGGTGGATTGCTGATGATGCCGTCGCTCACACCATCATTGGCATCGCAAGCTGCCATGGCGGCTTTGCCCACCATCGCAAGCTTGGCCGGCGCAATGCGGCTAGCGTCATCTTTCATGGTGGCTGTGCCACTCCACACCGACATCACCATCAGCGGCACCATCGGGTTGGCCGGAGCCATAGCCGAGATGCCGTCATAGTCCTCTGGGTAGCGATAGGCTTCCATCAGACCGATGCGGCCGCCGGTTGAGCAGCTGGCATACAACGAGCGGCTAGGTCCTTGACCATAGAACGCGGCGATAGTGGCCTTGGCGGCCGTGGCTGTTTCGTGCACCGCGCGATGACCAAAATCGATCAGCTTCTCGGGGTGTCCAACCAGAAACGTGCCATCTAGCGGGCTGCCTTGATGACCGACATCTGAGGCTGCTGTGGCATAGCCGCGCGACAGCGGACCGACCATGTCGCCGTAGGCAATAGAGCCCGCCCAAACGCCGTTGCCGCCGCCCACATACTTGCCATTCCAGCCGGTTAACGGCATCCACACTTCAAAGCGAATGTCGCTGTCGGCCGTAGGTTTGGCTGTTGCTGCGATGCGGCAGAAGGCCGGTAATTTCGAAACGTCCATCGGCGGGCCCATGCCGTTCCCTGGCAAGCGCAGCGCCCCGGCAGCCACTTCGTCAGCAGAGGTAATAGTGACGTGAGGCAATTGCAGTGTCTGTGCGAGCGCAGTGCAACTACCGCCAGCCGGTGCGAGCTTAGCTGCCGCCTGACCTTGGGCAGATGGAGCGTGCAGTGCAAGGGCAACAGCCGTGGCAACCAATGCCACACCAGCCAGCGAAGCGATGCGAGTGTTCATGAACAGTCTCCGTAAATGCGGGATCGGTTTGGGTAGCGTTTTAAGGGCTGAGCTTCAACGACACGAGAAGCTGTGTTCGTCTTCGGGATTGCCGCCGTCGTAGCGAGCCACCTGGGGGTAGGGGCATAGCGGCCGCGTACGGCCCGGAAAGGCCGCGCCCTTGGCGACAATGCGATCCGGTACTTGGCCGCGCTCGACCCAGTCCTGAATCACCGACAGCACATCAAACTGATCGGTCGAACGACCGCCACCACAATGTGTCATTCCAGGCACCAGGAATAATCGCGCCCAGGCTTGTGGGCCTTGGGGCTGGCGCGGCGTAAGTCGCTCATACCAATTGACCAGCGAGCCGGTCGACATCGCCTGATCTGACAGACCGTGATAGACCAACAGCTTGCCACCGCGGCCCGCAAAGCTGCTGTGCTCAGTGCCGTTGGCATCGTTAATGGCAGCAGTCTCGGTGGTGCGCTCGACATCGCGATCAAAGTCAAAGCGCAGCGGATCAAGCCGCGGATCAGTTGGCGTGACCGAAAAGTTGCGTAGCGTATCGGCGCCCAGCGTGGCATTGGCCGGCAGTCCATTACCGTTGCCCAGGTGCATGGAGCGCCACGCTGGTAAGGCAATACCGGTGTCATAAGGGAAGCTGCCATACAGTGACTCGCCACGGGAATTACGGGCACCCGCAAAAATCTTTTCGAGCACATCAGCCTGCTGCGGCGCCAAACAACTGCCTGCCGCGGGTGCGCTTTTGCGACCACACACCAGTTCGCGCGGGCTAAAGCGACACGCCTTGGTGTCGTTGATCATGCCGTCCTTGAGTCCATCCAATGCATCACATCGATTGAGGACCGCATCAGAAACCGCTGAAAGCTGTGCGTCGGTGTAGGTCTTGGAATATTCGGGCTGACCCTTGGCGTCGCGTGGTGAGATGCGATGCACCTGCTGCAGGCTCCAGACTTGATTGATCGCAACACGCGTGAGATTCCAAGAAGCGTTGCCCGACACCACACCATCGAACTCCAGCGGCAAGCGTTGAGCAGCCAGCATGGCCTCACGGCCGCCGGTCGAGCAGCCGACAAAATAAGAACGATCGGGCTGACGACCATAGAACACATCGATCAGCGACTTGGCCTCGCGAGTTGCGCGCTCCACAGCCTGATAGCCAAAGTCGAGCTTGGCCTGTTGGTCTGCACCAAAGCGCGAGTCGATGTTGTTGCGACCCTGATGACCGCCATCGGCCGAAACCACGGCAAAGCCGCGCTCAAGTGCCGAAGCAAATCCCGCGACGCGACCGACCGCAGGCAGCAGCACGCCGTTAAGCCCGCCGCCACCTTGGAACAACAAACGACCATTCCAGTCGCGAGGCAGTCGCAGCTCAACGCCGGTGCCATAGCTCATGTCTGGCAGCCCCGATGCGCGCGCATCAATCATCAACCGCACCAGACAATGCTCGGGCGCAGCGACCATAGCGCCAGCGGGCCCCAGTGGCAGTGCGCTAGCAGGTACCCAACTAGCCTCTTTGAGTTGCAGGCGCGGTGTGGCGCGCTGCGCCAACGCCGTGCAACTCTGGCTTGTGGGCAACGGTGCAGCGGCCGTTGCAAGCGACGGTGCTGCACAGCCAAGCATTAGCACGCTACCTAAAACAGCTCTTGAAAAACGCATGGCTCAGGGCATCCGCTTTTTATCGAAGGACCACTGCGCGTCCCGGCACAGACCGCAGTCTTTGCCTGCAAAGCGCTTACCTGCATCGGCATCTGCGCGCAATTGCCACTGCAGCCAACTCACGGCAACCGACGCTGCCGGACCACCGTCAGGCTTGAAGTATGAGCCGCCATGACCAGCACCCAACAAGTTCGCGACGGCAACTGGCACATGCGCAAGTTGCTTAAAGTCATCCATGCCGTTCTTGTAAGCAATGTCAGTCTCGCCACCCAAGATGTAGAGCACCGGTGTGTGCAAATCTTTGAGAGCGTCCTTCTTAAGATCCATGCCCGGTATCGCACTGGGCCCATCGATGAAGATACCGGTGTTCTGCAGCACTACAGCGGCCACGCGTGGGTCTTTCGCAGCGGTCAGCGCCTGCAGGCCGCCACAGCTAAAGCCTGAAACAGCCACTTTGCGCGGATCGATCTTGCCCAGATACGGGCTGCTGGCGCGCTGGTTCTCGGCCAGCGCCCAATCGATGGCTGCTGTGAGATCGGAGGCCTTGGTACGCGGTGGCGGCAACTGGCCTGGCTGCGCCGGCGGTGCGGGCGGACGCGGCGCAACGCCCGGGCCGCTGAGAATCTTGCCGCTGGCGATGACTAGATAACCATGCGAGGCCAGTTCAAGCAGATGAAAGCGGGTGCTGGCACCGTCGTCAGAGCAACCGCCATTGCCCCAAGCCACTACGCCTAGCTGTTGCGAACCGAGAGCTGCAAGGTCCCGCGGTCGATAGACCACATGATCTGGCAGCGATGCCACCTCTTCTTTAAGTGCAGGGTAGCGGCCAGTACCGACGTTATCTGGCAGCTTGTTGATCTCGGCCATGGGCGGCGGCGCAGCCGGCGCGGGCTGCTGCGCCGAAACGACCGTCGCACTCGACGAACTAAGGGCAACAACCGCGAGCAGCCTGATGGCCTTCAGTGCGATATTCATCTGTAGTTTCCCCCGACCCTGATTTTTCTTTAGTGTAGGCACAGAGTAACCAATATTCACAAAATCTACAGACTGGGGGGACACATGGGCTTTAGCTCTATTGCCTTGCGCGCATCACTTGTATCAATGCTGCTCGGTATCGCGTGGCACACCTCTGCGACGCCTGTCCAAGCTGCAGCACCCGCAGCAGCACTACCACCCGTGCTGGGCGCTCAGCCCGCGGCCGGGATCATGCCCAAGGTGGAGTTTGTATTTGAAGAGCGAGTCACGCTCTCACCGCCGGTCGTGCTGGGCGAGACGCCCTTTGGTCGCCGGCAATACATCGGCATTACCGGAGGCACTGTTGCCGGTCCCAAGCTCAAAGGTGAGGTCGTGCCGGGCGGATGGGACTATCAGCTCAAACTCAACGACGGCTGCGGCACCTTGTCTGCGGACTATTTCCTACGCGCCGACGATGGGACTCTCATCCATATTGTGAATGAAGCCTACAGCTGCGGCCCCAATGTTGTAACCGGTGAAAGGTTCTTCTTCCGCCCGAAGTTTGAAGCCCCGAAGGGCCCGCATGAGTGGCTTAACCGCAGCAGCTTTGTCGCCTTGCTGGAAGTAGAGCCGCCGGTTGCAGCCACAGCAGGTGGCAGCCCGCCCACCATGGCTATTCGCATCAAGTTCTTTCAGGTCAAGTAACGTACTGCGCCATACGCTTGCTGGAATTGCTGCGCAGCGCTCTTATCCTTGGCGCGTCAGCGCAAGGCGCTGTGCAGCAGTTTCCCAGCGAATGCCAGAGAAAAAAGCGTCAATGTATTTGGCGACGGCGGCGCCATAGTCCATCTGATACGAGTGCTCATACATATCGAGCACCAGCACCGGCGTAGTGCCCACGGGCCCTGTGGCGTGATCGGCCATCCAGTAGTTTTCCAGTACGTTCAACTGCGTGTTGTAACCCAACATGACCCACCCCGAACCGCCGCCCAGTCCCTGTGCGATCTTGCGAAACTCGGACTCCCACGCATCAAAGCTGCCAAAAGAAGCCGCAATACGGCTGCGTACGGATGCATCGGCAAGACCGTCACCGCCAAGATTGGCAAAGTACAGCTCGTGCAAAACCACTGAACCGGTGCGCAGCAACTGCTCACGCTTGAGGCCGTTGTAGACATAGGCAGGCGTATTGGCATCGGTTAGCGCCTGCTGCAGACGCGAGCGCACAATGTTGAGCGCTTTGACAGAGCCGATATAGTTGTTCTCCCAGTGCGACTGAATCAGCTTTTCAGAAAGCCCTTTGACGGACCCCGCCTTAAAGGGCAACGGCAACGGCTCGTGCTGATACAGGAATGAGC
Organism: Pseudomonadota bacterium; assembly: GCA_026398735.1. Taxonomy (GTDB): domain Bacteria; phylum Pseudomonadota; class Gammaproteobacteria; order Steroidobacterales; family Steroidobacteraceae; genus ZC4RG30. The sequence continues at coordinate 131,565 of JAPLSH010000003.1, forward strand.
TCTGTGCTGCCTTGGTGGCCTCTGCGGCAGTAGCAGCCAGGGTGGCTATTGCGCCCAGCGCAACGCTGCCCATCAAGAATTTGCGGCGGTTGCGTACATCCATGTTGCTCTCCTGGGTAACAAGTGCCTGTTGGTATAGCAGCTTCCAGCGGCAGGACATAACCTATCGGCTCGATGCGCCCTGCCTTTCCGCGGCGTTGGGGTGCGGTAGTAGCCTCCACACTTAATCCATCAATGCGTAGCAGAGTCGAAACCATGAAACATGCAGCTACTGTCCTGACCTGTCTGCTACTGGTCGCTTGCGGGGGCGGCAGTTCCTCCAACTCCGGCTCGACGTCTACGCCTACGCCTACGCCTTCAGCCACAGCGCCTGGCGCCCCCACTGGCGTCACGGCCACAGCAGCGAACGCCAGCGCCATCGTGGTATTCATCGCCCCTGCTTCCAACGGCGGCGCGAGTATTACCAGCTACACAGCCTCGTGCACCGGCGGTGGTGCTACACGTACCGCAACCGGTACAGCCAGCCCGCTGTCTGTGACCACGCTGACCAACGGCACGGCCTACGCCTGCACTGTGGCTGCCACCAACTCTGCAGGTACCAGTGCGGCCTCAAGCAGCGCCACTGTCACGCCCACTGGCGGCAACAGCGGCAGCTTTACGCTGACCAGCACCGCAGGCATTGAGGGCGCCACCATGGCTGCCGACTACACCTGCGACGGCACGGGCTCGTCGCCGCAGCTGACTTGGTCCAACCCCCCTGCTGGCACCACAGAATTTGCAGTGCTAATGACCACGCTGCCGGGTGATGGCACCACTAAGTGGAACTGGGTCATGTCTGGCATTGCTGCTGCCACGCGCAGCTTGGCCAAAGACAGCTTTGGATTGGGCACACCGGGTGTAGGCAGCGACGGTCCGTTCGTGGGCTATCAAGCGCCGTGCTCACAAGGACCTGGCGCCAAGGTCTATACCTTTACGGTGTACGCGTTGTCGGGCAGTCCCACGCTAAGCACTACACCGGCTACCGGCGCAGCCCTGACCACTGCAATGAGCGGCCTTACCTTGGGCACCGCCACACTTAATCTCAGCTTTAGCCGTGCCACCACGCCCACCGGCTCTACCACTGCTTGCGGTTATGTGCGCACTGCCATAGCAGCCTCTGCAGGTGCCAGCGTGAGCTGCGATGCCACCTATGCCTATGTCAGCTCTAACAGCATCGCTACACACACCATGATGGATGGCATCACAGCCACCAACTTACAGATCCCGGTACAACAGAACTTCTTAGGAGCCAATGGCTGGAAGATACCGCTGGCTCCGGCAATCGCCGCCAGCACAACAGCCGCTGTCGATGGGCCCATCGGCATCGCAGTCAACGGGGTGATGATCTTTAATCCTTGCAAGCAAGGCGGCTGCGCCAACGGCGACACCAAAGTGCTGGGTGAGCTGGACGTATGCAACGGGCATGCGGGGCGTGCCGACGATTACCACTATCACGCCGCACCCACCTGCTTAATGGCCACCAAAGCAGCCAACTACTGGGACACGCATCCGCTGGGCTGGGCGCTGGATGGCTTTGCGATTTTTGGCTACAACAATGCTGATGGCACTGTGGCCACTCGCGATAGCACCTGCGGTGGCAACACCACCGCAGTAAGCAACGCACCGGCCGGTTACAGCTATCACGTCACCGATGCCTCGCCCTATGTGCTGTCTTGCTTTCGCGGCACACCCAGTCCTGATCTTGCCGGTCAGGGCAGCAAGTACTCACCGTTTCGCCAGCCGCCGGTTACGCCATTTAAGGTGTCGAACATGACGCTGACCACAGCTAGCGATGGCTATTCAGTGTTGCAGTTCACCTCTGGCATTAGCTTCACCACGACAGAGACCGGCACCGACAGCTATGCCAATACTGCCGGCACCTATCGGGTGCGTTACAAGCAGTTGACCGGCAGCGCGCTGAGCACTCAGCTGGCGTTAACCGCCAACAGCAACAAGTCTTCGTGCTGGAGCTTTCAGTTCACCGACAGCAACGCCAACACCACCCAGCCCGCCATCAGTTATTGCCGCTGACATGAAAGCACTGATCGCGCTGCTGCTAATGTCACTACCTATTAGCGTCAGTGCGCACGAAGTGGTGGCCAACCGGCTGACGCTGGTGCAACGCGACGCCAACCACGTGTCGATGACACTGGTGATCGACTACGTCACCACGATTAGGGCGGTCGCTGCACCGGCTGCCAGCTACAAAGAGTTTGTGATCGCCTGCTCTGGCATGGCTGATGCGCAGTTGCAGCGCACGCTGTCGCAGGCGCATGCAACACTGGAAAAAGGCATCGTGCTGCAAGATGCGCAGCACCGTTCGCTGTCAGTCACACCACTGCGCTGGCCGTCATTGAACCAGGCGCGCAAGCTGCTGCAGCAATCGGCCATGGCCGCTATTGCCCTAGGCACAGACAAAGCCGAGCCAACTACTCTGGAGTTGACGGCAGACATTGTCTCTAGCCAGCGCATTCAATCGCTGGACGTGCAATTACCGGCAGCGCTCGCCGATGTACTGGTGGTCTCTTATAAGCCCGTGCAGACCACAATCGATCCACAAAGCCGCAAGGCCCGCATTACATTCTGATAGTGCGGTGACCCTACAGAAGGGATTTGAGAGACGCCTTCTGCTTTTCGGAAATATTGAGCTTGTTGATCTCTTCAACGGCTTTATCCAAGGGTAGCCCAGCCAAGGCGGATTCGGTCTTGGTCACCATTGCGGCCAACTGTTCCAAGGTGGGCTTGTCGATCCCGGCTCCCGCCAGACGAGACTGTGCCTTTTTCTTAAGCGCTTCAAATTGGTCTTCTGACAGATGCAGGCGTATCCGCTCCTGCTCAAGGCTGGATGCTTCCGCGTCTGTCAGGATGCCGTCGGCAAACGCATCCTCAATCTCCTTGAGCATTTCCTCACGGTCTTGGTGCAGCTGATCCGAAAACGCAGAGCCCAGGATACCGGCTGGCAACGCAACGATGCCGATTCCCATGATCGCCAAAATCATCGTGAATGCCTGTCCAAGCGGAGTGATAGGCGAAATATCACCATAGCCAACGCTGGCCAAGGTGATCACCGCCCAGTACATCGCTCGGAACATGGTGTCGTATTTATCTGGCTGAACGGCATGTTCAGCCTCGAACACAATTGCTCGCGCGCCATGACCATCGTGAAAGTTTTCATCGCAGTGTTGTAGCGCGACAGCTTGGCTACTCTCAGCACGCGCAGAATTCGCACGAACCGCAAGTCGACCGACACAAAGACCTGCAGGTAGAACGGTAGAACGGCCACCAGATCAACCAAGGTTGTCGGTCTGCGCAGGTAACTCAGTCTAGAGAACAGCGGCGAATCAACACCCAATCTTTCTGGGGCGCAGTACAGGCGCAACAGGAACTCGATCGAAAATATTCCGACAGAAAACAGATCGAGATAGTGAAATTCCAAGGCCAAGGGTTCGTGGATCTCTGGAACCGTCTCAAGAAATACGCAAACGACACTCAGGAGAATTACGAAAACCAGGATGAGGTCTAGCTGATGCTGCAACCGCCCAGAGGTGGGCGTTTCATTCATCAGCGAGTCCACTTTCTGCCGAATCGTTCTGCCTTTATTGGCAGCTCTGAACTCAGAAATTGCCGGGATGATCTCGCGCATCAGCTTCAGCAGTCGCAACAGACGCAAGATCCGCAGGGCGCGCAGGTCCAGCTCGACAATGCCCAGCAAGTGCAGCCAATGCGGCGCAATGACCAGCAAATCGATAATTGAAAACGGGTTGAAAATGTGCCGAACGGTTCCGAATTTACGGCCGGCATATTTTGGGTTTGCCGAAGCGCTTATCAGCCGCAAAAAGTATTCTGCGGAGAAAATGTATATCGATATCAAATCAAACAGCGCGAATGACTCTTTGTGGCCCGAGTACATCGCAGGAATGTGCTCTAGCAGCAATGCCAGCAAATTAATGATAATCAGCCAGTTGACAAAGCTCTCAAGACGCTTGGGTCCAGCGTTCAGGCCTTCAACATCAAATAGGGCCGAATACAGGCGCTTCTGGGCGCTTCTTATAAAATTCATGGGAACCTCGTTCTCGAGAGCTGGTGCGGGACCAACTGGCTGCTGGCAAAAACGATTGCAAAACGCACAACCGGCGTGCAATTTGGGCAGCGAGGATCGCAATTACAATTTTATCGAGTCCAATTTGGACCGAGTGACCAGGGGGAACAGCATGACGATTTCGTTAAAGCATCTGGCTGGTACAGCTTTGCTGTGCATCGCACCAACCGGTCTTTCCTGGGCGCAACAAGCTGTGCCCTTCGCCAGTGGCGTACCGGTGGCGCCCACCGGACTGGCTGATCAGCCGCTGCCGCCGGGCCCGTTCACTTATAAAACCGGCGAAGGTATGGATATCCGGGTCAGCGTGCTGCTGCGCGATATTGAGTATCCGCATGCCATGACCTGGTTACCCAACGGCGACATGCTGTTTACCCAGCGCCGCGGCCTGCTGCGCATCGTGCGCGGCGGCAAACTCGACCCCAAGCCCATCGGTGGTACGCCCGATTCGTTCTATGCGGGTCAGTCTGGTGGTTTGGGCGCGGTGCACGGTTACATGAACGTGGTTTTGCACCCGCAATTCGCGCAGAACAAGCTGGTGTATCTGAGCTACACCAAGAAGGTCGACGCCAAGACCAATGCACCGGCGATCATTCGCGGTCGCTTTGACGGCGACAAGCTGGTGGATGTGAAAGAGGTATTCAGCAGCAACACGGTGCGTGGTGCACTGCCCTTCACGCTGACCGCAGACGGCATGCTGTGGATTGCCACGGCCGGTTTCACCTATGACGAAGCGCAAGATGCCAATGCACTGGGCGGCAAGGTGCTGCGCCTCAAGGATGACGGCAGCATTCCTGCGGACAATCCCTTTGTGGGCAAGGCGGGCATGCGTCCCGAGATCTATACGATGGGCCATCGCAGCATCCTGGGTTTTGCCCAGCATCCGCAGACCCACGAGATGTGGATCACCGAGATGGGCCCTAATGGCGGTGATGAACTCAATGTGCTCAAGCCCGGTCGCAACTACGGCTGGCCGCTGGTGAGTTTGGGTCGTACCTATCCGGGACCGTGGCAGGCCAAGGTTAACGAGCCCACTCACGCCGGCTTCGAGCCACCCGTGGTGTATTGGACGCCTTCAATCTCTGTCACCGGCATTGCGTTCTATACCGGCGACAAGCTGGCCAAGTGGAAGGGTGACATCTTCGTAGGCGGTGTTCGCACGGGCGAAATCCCCGGCACCGGTCGCTTGGATCGCGTATTGCTCAACGAGAAGAACGAGGAGCTGCGCCGCGAGACACTGCTGGCCGATCTGCATCAGCGCATTCGCGATGTGCGGCAGGGGCCGGATGGCTTGATCTACATCGCAACCGATGAGCCCAAGGGCGCAATTTTGCGCATTGAACCAGTCAAGTAAGTGACAACGCTGCGCCGCATACCCTGCGGCGCAGCATCAGCGCGCCTCTTAGCGCTTTTTCTCGAACACCACCACGCCACCCTTGATGGTGGTGACCACGTTGAGCAGGTCGCTGGCACGCAGTAGCGGATCACCGTCAACGATGACCAGATCAGCGTATTTGCCTGGCTCCAACGTGCCCAATTGATCGGCATGCTGAGTGGCGACGGCAGCATTACGCGTCAATATCTGCACGATGTCTGACGGTGCAAACACCAGTGACAGCGCGCGCAGCTCATCAAAGAGACTCTCTTTGGGCGGCCACTGTGTGTCGGTACCAAAGCCATAGTCCTTCAGACCGGCCTGCCACAGCTGACGTGCGTTAACCGGTCCTTGGCCTGCGCTGGACAGTGTGTCGAACGGGAACGGCCCGCCATCGCGGAACAGCGGTTTGCCATCGGCAGCAAAGTGCGGCAGGAACACCTGCAGCGTGGATGTCATCGGCACTTTCGCATCGACGATTTTCTTGAGCGCCGCTTGGTCGGCAAACAGATCGCCAACATGCGGTGTATGTACCAGCAACGCCGGAGGCGTGCCTTGTAGCGCGGCCAACGTATCGCGCACGCTGACCGCGTGGGTAATGGTGGGCATGCCACGCTTGCGGCCTTCTTCAACGACCAACTGCTGCGTGGCGATTTCTGGACCACCCGGCGTCGCGTTCATGATGGTCTTAAGGTAGTCGTAGCCTGCAGCCTTGGCAGCCTCGATGGTCTTGATCGTGGCCTCACGAGCAATAGTCGGCGCCGCAGGACCTGCCAGCGGTGCACGCGCCGGATCGGTGCGAGCCGGATCCGTGAAGGCAGGGCGTGGCCCGGGCGGCGGCGGCGCAAAGCCCGCCAACGGCACCATCGTGCCTACAAACAAACGGGGGCCCTTGAGCGTGCCAGCATCAATGCGCTTGCGCGCTTCGAGCAGTTGCGGCGGATCTATGGCGCCAAGCACGGTGGTGAAGCCGGCATCTAGGAACTGCTGCAGCTCACGCGCGGCATCCTTGTCGAGCCACTTGACCGGATCACCCTTGATCACATGACGGTGCGCATCGATGTATCCAGGCATGACGGTACGGCCCTTGGCATCGATGACCCGACCGGCTGCTGCAGTGGGTGCGCCTGCTGCTACCGAGACAATCTTGCCGTCGCGAACTACGACCGAGCCGCGTTCGATGACTTTGCCGTTGCCATCAAGAATGCGGGCATTGGTGACAGTGAGGCTTTGCGCCTGGGCCAGCGCAGCCGCACAGGCGAGCGCCAGCGTGAGGCCGCGAACGGCCAGCTTGGTAGTCATCATGAAATCCCCCGGACAGTCAGTAGTGATCTGAGGAGGCGAGTGTAATCCGGCAATGGCGCAGCGCACACGCCGCCAAGTCAGAACAGGCGCTGCAACCAATCGCCACCGGCCAACAGGGCGCGGACCGCAACCCAGCCGACACCCACTGTCAGGCCAATACCGCCAGTACCGACTGCCGCTGACAGCAGCAGTGCCAGACCATCACGGAACATCCACCCCAAGCTCAACAACACCAGACTGCTGCCGCAGACCAGATTGCCGAGCGGAACAGGCAGAAAAATGATGATCGCCATGACGGCAATCCATAGCCCCCAAAAGCCGGCAAAGCGCGGTTCGCACAAGGCCGTCAAGCGTTCGCGCAGCAGACGAGATGAGGTGGCATAAAGCCAAGTTAGGGCCTGCAGACTGCGCTGCGACCAGCGCGCCGTCAGCCGCAACTGCACCAGTTTGTCGGGCAGTTGAATTTCGTGTTCCTGACGCCGCCATCGCTGTGCCAGCACCAGCATCAGCAAACCCAACACAGAGCCGACGCCAGCCAAGGGCAACATGCTGAACAGGGACATCACCAACAACAACACGGCCAGCGACTGCTGGCCGTGCAACTGCAGCAATTCACCAAGGCTTACGCGGCCTTGCTGATCTGGCCCGACAGAGTCTGCTTCGGCCAGAGACCGCGCTGCCCGGCGAAACACCAACGCCAGGCGACGCGGACGCAGCACCGTTAGTCCTCGGAGCTGCCCATGCCCAGCAAGCTGAGCAGGCTGGTGAACAGGTTGAAAATCGAGACGAACAGGCTGACCGTCGCCATGACCGGACTGGTCTCGCCGCCGTTAACGATGTTGCTGGTCTCGAACAGGATCAAACCAGCCGACAACAACGCCACTGCAGCGGACACTGCCAGTGACAGCGCAGGAATGTTGAAGAACATCGCGGCAAGGCCTGCAAGCATGGCGATGACCATGCCGGCCAACAGGAACCCACCGAGGAAGCTGAAGTCACGGCGTGTTTGGATGGCATAGGCAGACATCGCGATGAACGTGACGCCCGTCAAACCCAAGGCCATGGCGATTGTCTCGCTGCCGCCCGGTACTGCGGCGTAACGCGACAACACCGGGCCGAGCGTGTAGCCCATGAAACCAGTGAGCGCGAAGACCATCGGCAACGACCACAGGCTGTCGCGCATCTTGTGAATGCCGAACAGCAAGCCGTAGAAACCAACCAAGGTGATGATCAGGCCGGGTGCTGGCAACCGCCACACGGTGCTGGCGGTAGCGACAGCGGCGCTGAACAACAGAGTCATCGACAACAGCATGTAGGTGCTGCGCAGCACGGCTGCAGAACTGGCCGGCACAGTGGCAGCGCCCAGCGCCGCGGGAAGATTGGCAAAGCCCTGATTGGCAGGGACGGGCAAGCGTGAGCGTTCCATGTAATCCTCCAAAACCAAAGTGTCAGCACCCGCATTGGGGCTGTGCATTGGACAGTCTGGGCCGTTAGGGCTGTTTTAAAAAGCTGATTTAAATAGCCTCTTATTCAGGATAAACCTGAATGTTTGACCGCCATGACCCGCTGAACCAGCGGATGGTGCTGGCCACGGCGGGTGCGGATCGCGTGGATTTCCTCGCCTACCTCGTCGCAGCGGCCTAGCAATTTGAGGCCCCGTGTCAGCGCGACCTCATCGCCACCGAGCCGACTGACCGGAAAAACACCCATGCCCCCGGCGGCAAACACCGTCAGCAAGGCGCTGTCCTCGAACTCTCCCACAACCGTAGGCTGCAGGCCGAGGCCATCGAACCAGCGATCCAAACGACCCCGCAGCGCTGCATGGACCGTGGGCAGCAACACCGGCAACCGCGCCAGCGACTGCGGGAACTGGTCGATGGCCGACTTGTTCACGAAGGCAGCAGGTCCATACCAATCCACCGGTGAATCGACCAGCAGCTGACTGGTCAGGCGCAGGCTGGCGTTGTACGGCGCAGGCTGACCGGTCAGCACCAAGTCGAGTTGGTGCAAGGCCAGTTCGCCGAGCAGCTGCGCAGCCTCGCCTTCATGACAAACCAACCGCAGTTGCGGTGTGTCGAGCACCGGCGCCAACACCGCGTGTGCAGCCAGCTTGGACAGGCCATCGGACAAGCCCACCGCTAAGCGCGCCACCGGCGCTGCCGCAGTAGCACGTACCGCATCGCTGAGGCCCTGGCCCAACTGGAAAATTTCGTCAGCGCGCAAAAAGGCCACCTTGCCTGCCTCGGTGAGCGTGACGCCGCGACCGGCAGACTTGAGCAATTGCAGTCCCATGCTGCGCTCGAGTTCGCGTACCTGTGCGCTGACGGTTTGTACCGCCATGCCCAGCCGTTCTGCGGCGCGCACGAAGCCGCCCTCCTTGGCCACCACCCAAAAGTAATGCAGATGGCGATAGTTGAGCATCTGGTTTGTCCTGTTTTACCGATATATCAATTTACCAATGGCTGGTTTTTCAGGCAACTGAATCTGTGCAGCATGCCCCACATGCAAAACCTTATCGAATTGACCGCGGGTAACTGGCTGGGCACACCCGTCTGGGCGTGGCTGGTGTTTGCCGGCATCGTCATCGTCTTACTGGTGCTGGACCTGGGCTTGCTGCACAAATCAGAACGCCCCATACAACCGGCCGAGAGCTTGCTGCTGTCCGCAGGCTATATCAGTGTGGCGTTGGCTTTTGGCGCAGGCGTCTGGATGCAGTTTGGCGCTCAGGCAGGCCTGGACTACTACACGGCGTTTCTGGTCGAGAAGTCGCTGTCGATGGACAACGTCTTTGTAATCGCACTGGTGTTCAGCGCACTGGCCATCCCTGCACATCTGCAACATCGCGTGTTGTTCTGGGGAATCTTGGGCGTCATCATCTTGCGCGGCGTGCTCATCGGCGTCGGCGCCGCGCTGGTCAGCCAATTTCATTGGGTGCTGTATGTGTTTGGTGCCTTCTTACTCTGGACCGGCATCAAAATGTGGCGGTTGGCCGAGCAACAACACGACCTGACGCACAGTGCGTTGATGGTGTGGCTGCGCAAACATCTGCGCCTCACCGAGGGCCTGCGCGGCAATCGCTTCTGGAGCCGAGAGGCCACCGCAGATGGCAAAGGTGTCGCGCTGCATGCCACGCCGCTATTTCTGGCCCTGCTGCTGGTGGAGCTGTTTGATCTGGTGTTTGCAGTGGACTCGGTGCCGGCGACATTCGCCATCACCACCGATCCGTTCATTGTCTACACCAGCAACATCTTTGCGATTCTGGGTCTGCGAGCGCTTTATTTTGCGCTGGCCGCACTGGTGGATCGCTTCCGCTATCTCAAATACGCATTGGCCCTGGTGCTGGTGTTCATCGGCTCCAAGATCTTTCTGGTCGGGTTCATCGGTAAATTCCCGCCGCTGCTGTCGCTGGGTATCACCGGCGGACTTTTGGCCGGTGGTGTGATCTGGTCGTTATGGAAGACACGCGGCGACAGGGGCATCATGCCCTCATCATGAAACTGCTGTTCATCCACCAGAACTTCCCTGGTCAGTTTGCGCATGTCGCGCCAGAACTGGCCCGGCAGGGACATCAGGTGGTGACGCTGGGCATCAGCAACAGCGGGCAGCAGTGGCCGGGTGTGACGCAACTGCTGCACAAGCCACAGCTGCGACCCGGTGACAGCAGTGGCAGCGACACAAATGCGCGTGAGTGGGCCGCCAAACTGGTACGCGGTGAATCTGCCGCACGCGCCATGCTGCAACTGCGCCAGCAAGGCTTTGCGCCAGATGTGGTGGTGGCGCATCCGGGTTGGGGCGAAGCGCTGTACATCCGCGATGTGTTCCCGGCATGCCGGCTCATCACCTATGCCGAGTACTACTATGGCAGTGACGGCGGTGACACCAGCTTTGATCCCGAATTTGATGCCATCCCGCCCTCCTTTGAAGCGCTGCAACGGTTGCGGCTCAAGAACACGCATCTGCTGCACGCGCTGTCGATTTGTAATGAAGCGCTCTCGCCCACGCAGTTTCAGCGTAGTCGCCACCCGGCGGTGTACCAAGATCGCATTCGGGTCATTCACGATGGCGTGGATACCGACTTGCTGCAACCGGATGCCGCTGCATCAATCACGCTGGCACAGCCTGGCGCAGTAGCGCCGATTACTCTGACGCGTCGCGATGAAGTGATCAGCTTCGTAGCTCGTAACCTGGAGCCCTATCGCGGCTATCACTGTTTCATGCGCGCACTGCCCAAGCTGTTGCAGCTAAGGCCGCAGGCACGCGTGGTCATTGTCGGCGGTGATGAAGTCAGCTATGGCGCTGCAGCGCCAGCCGGCACCAGTTGGAAGCAACGCTTTTTAGACGAGGTCAAAGGCGACATCGACCTGCAGCGTGTGCACTTTGTGGGTCGTGTGCCGCACGTGCAGCTGCGCAAGCTGATGCAGGTGGCGTCGGTGCATACCTATCTCACCTATCCGTTCGTGCTGTCGTGGTCGATGCTAGAGGCGATGAGCCAAGGCTGCTTGGTCGTGGGCTCGCGTACTGCGCCCGTCGAGGAAGTAATCGAGCACGGTCACAATGGGTTGCTAGTCGACTTTTTCGATACGCAAGCGCTGGCCGACACGGTGGCCGATGCGCTGGCGCAAGGCACGGCACTGAACGGGCTGCGCACAGCCGCACGTCAGACCGTCATCGAGCGCTATGACCTGCAGCGGCACTGTCTGCCGGCGATGCTGCGTTTTATTGCGGGCTGAGCACCGGGCACCAAAAAGGTTACGATCGCAACGAACCCCTACGGAGTCCGTTATGCAGCCCAGCCTCACGCCCTTTCATGGCAGCTCGACCAAGGGCGAGCCCAAGCTTGAGTTCGTCTTCGAGATCAAACTCAAGTTCGCCAAATACGAGACCATTGCAGCGATGCCCAGCGGTGCGGGGCGTGGCTTTGTGTACATCGAGAGCGGTGTCATCAGCGGGCCCTATCTCAACGGCAAGGTGCTGCCCTACAGCGGTGGCGACTGGGCCATGTTCCGCCCGGACGATGTGATCTCGACCGATGCGCGTTACATGCTGGAGGCCGACGATGGCACGCGCATCCTGATGTACAACCGCGGCTTTCTGTGGGGCCATCAGCCCGACACGCTCAAGCGCATTCAAGACTGGATGTTCCGCGGCGGGCCCGAAGTGCCCTTCGAAGAGTTTTATCTGCGTGCTGCGCCCAGCTTTGAAACCGAGAAGGGTCCGCACGACTGGCTGATGCGCCATGTATTCATCGGCTTGGGCCAGCGTCAGTCTGACGGCAACAGCATTAAGTATTTTGCGCTGCTGTAGCGCTTAATCGAAGGCAGCAGCCTCAGCAAACAGCTTGCCGGCCGCATCCTTGGCGGCAAGCTTGGGCTCGCCCTGCAGCGGCCAGTTCACGCCCACCGTAGGATCGCTCCACAGCAAGCTGCACTCGAACTCGGGGTGCCAATAGTCCGTGGTCTTGTACAAGAACTCGGCGACATCGCTGGTCACCGTAAAGCCGTGGGCATAGCCCGGCGGCACCCATAGCTGACGCTTGTTGTCGGCAGACAGCTCGACACCCACCCACTTGCCAAAATGGGGAGAACTGCGGCGCATGTCGACCACCACATCAAACACGCTGCCCGTCGACACGCGCACCAGCTTTCCTTGCGGATGCTGGATCTGATAGTGCAGACCGCGCAACACACCGCGCTGCGAGCGACTGTGATTGTCCTGCACAAACTGCACATCAAGACCCGTGACGGCACGAAAGTCCCGATCGTTGAAACTCTCAAAGAAAAACCCGCGCTCGTCACCGAACACTTTGGGTTCGAGGATCAGCACATCGGGCAGTGCGGTGGGTGTGACGGTATAGGGCATGTTCAGCCTTGGCGCAGCAGTCGCATGAGGTATTGGCCGTAGCCGTTCTTGAGCAGTGGTTTGGCCAGCGACTCCAGCGCTGCATCATCGATCCAGTGCTGCGCATGGGCAATTTCTTCGGGGCAAGACACCATCAAACCCTGGCGCTGCTGAAGTGTGGCAATGAAGCTGGAAGCTTCAAGCAAGCTGTCGTGGGTGCCGGTGTCTAGCCACGCATAGCCACGACCCATGATCTCGACTTGCAACTGCGCCTTCTCAAGGTAGCAACGGTTCACGTCAGTGATCTCAAGCTCGCCACGCGCAGACGGGCGGATATTGGCGGCAATGTCACAGACCTGCGTGTCATAAAAATACAGACCCGTGACCGCATAGTTGCTGCGCGGCGTGGCGGGCTTTTCTTCGATGCTGACAGCGCAGCGCTGGGCATCAAACTCCACTACGCCATACCGCTCTGGATCTTTGACGTGATAAGCAAACACCGTGGCACCGGCATCGCGCTCGGCAGACTGCTGCAGCTGCTTGACCAGATCATGGCCATAAAAAATGTTGTCGCCCAAGATCAGCGCGCTGGGGTCGTTGCCAACAAAGTCGCGGCCAATGATAAATGCTTGTGCTAAGCCATCGGGTGACGGCTGCACCGCATAGCTAATGTTCATGCCCCACTGGCCGCCATCCCCCAGCAGCTCCTCAAAGCGCGGCGTGTCCTGCGGCGTTGAAATAACCAGCACATCACGGATGCCGGCCAGCATCAGCGTGGTGAGCGGGTAATAGATCATCGGCTTGTCATAGATGGGCATCAGCTGCTTAGAGACCGACTTGGTCACCGGATACAGCCGCGTGCCGGAGCCGCCGGCGAGAATGATTCCCTTGCGCATGTCAGGGTGCCTTTGTCAGCAGTTGTGTCAGAACGTGATCGGCTCCGCGCTGCCAGGCTGGCAGCACCAGCCCGAAGGCATCACGCAGTCGCGTGGTGTCGAGTCTTGAATTAGCGGGACGCTGAGCCGGTGAAGGCCAAGCACTGCCGGGAATGGGTCGCAGTGCACCCTCGGCCAGGTGCAGCGGCGCGCCCGCACGGCGCGCTGCATCGACAATGTGCGATGCGAAGCCATGCCAGTTGGTCTCGCCTGCAGCGGCTAGATGCAACGTACCCCAAGGCATCGCCGCATCACCGCGATGGCAATAAAACGCCAGCATTTGCGCAGTGACATCAGCAATCAATGCGGCTGAAGTCGGTGCGCCCCATTGGTCTGCCACCACATCCAGCGCCTGTCGTTGTGCAGCCAATCGCAGGATGCTGCGCAAAAAGTTGCTGCCATGCGCCGCATACACCCAACTGGTACGCAAAATCAGATGGCGCGCGCCACTGTCGCGCAGTGCCTGTTCGCCTGCAGCTTTGCTTGCGCCGTAGGCATTGCAGGGCGCAATGGCATCGTCTTCGCGCCAAGCGCGAGTGCCGTCGCCAGCAAACACATAGTCGGTCGAATAGTGAATGACGGGCGCGCCACGCTGTACAGCGGCCTCACCAATGATCTGCAGTGCCGTGGCATTGATGGCAAAGGCTGCTTCACGCTCGGTCTCGGCTTTATCGACGGCAGTCCATGCCGCAGCATTGACGATGACATCCGGTGCGGCGGCATCTATGGCCGCACGGATCGAATCAGCGTCAGCCAAGTTGCAGCCCGCTCTGTCTAACGCGACCACCGGGCCCAGCGGCGCCAACGCGCGCTGCAGCTCAAAGCCAACTTGGCCATTGGCACCGGTTAACAGCAGTTTCATGGTGTAGCGGCACCGTACTGCGCGCCCACCCACTCACGGTAGGCGCCGCTGGTTACATCCTGCACCCACTGCGGATTGGCCAGATACCAGCGCACGGTCTTTTCTATACCCGTGTCAAAGGTCTCTGCAGGACGCCAGCCCAGTTCACGCTCGAGCTTGCGCGCATCGATGGCATAACGGCGATCGTGGCCTGGGCGATCTTTTACAAAGGTGATCTGCGTGGCATACGAGGCGCCATCTGCGCGCGGTGCCAGCGCATCCAGATGTGCGCACAGCGTGCGCACTACTTCGAGATTGGGCTTCTCGTTCCAACCACCGATGTTGTAAGTCTCACCCAGCCTGCCGCCGGCCAACACAGTGCGGATGGCGCTGCAGTGATCCCCTACATACAACCAATCGCGCACCTGCTGACCATCGCCATAGATAGGCAGCGGCTTACCAGCTAATGCGTTGTGGATGACCAGCGGGATCAACTTCTCGGGGAAGTGATAAGGCCCGTAGTTGTTGGAGCAGTTGGTAGTGATCACGGGCAACCCGTGCGTGTGATGCCAAGCGCGCACCAGATGATCGCTGGCAGCCTTGGTGGCGGCATAGGGGCTGTTGGGTTCGTAGCGATTGGTCTCGGCAAACGGCGGATCGGTGGGCGACAGCGTCCCGTAGACCTCGTCGGTGCTCACATGCAAAAAGCGAAATGCCGCATGGGCTTCGCCCTGCAAGCCTTTCCAGTAGGCGCGCACCGCTTCAAGCAGACGGAAGGTGCCCACAATATTGGTCTGGATGAAGTCATCGGCACCCAGGATGGAGCGATCGACATGGCTCTCGGCGGCGAAGTTGAGCACCGCGCGCGGCTGAACCGTGGCCAGCAACTGCGCCACTAATGCCGCGTCACCGATGTCGCCCTGCACCAGCGTGTACCGCCTATCACCGACGTACTGGCCCAGGTTGGCGGGGTTGCCCGCATAAGTGAGCTTGTCGAGATTGACCACCGGCTCGTCGCCCAGCGCCAGCCAGTCACGGATGAAATTGGAGCCGATGAAGCCCGCGCCGCCAGTTACCAATAAGGCCATCTGATGCTCCGCAGATCACAGAAAAACGTCGTAATGATGGTTGCAACTCTACACCAAGTTTTTGGAGCATCCCGGCCCTCGCCCCAAGTCCCATGCTTGCGGTTATAATCAGCGACTCAAGACTGGCCGTACCGGGAATCCACGTGAGCAAGCAAGACACTCAGTTCTTCAACATCTTCAGCATCGTCCTCGGACTGCTCGTCGGCTTCACCATTCTGGTGTTCGCGTTTGCGCGCCATGTGGGCAACGTCACCCAGGTGCCGCAGGTGCAAGAAGATGCCCTGAACCTCAGAGACATCGGCAAGCGTCTGGAAGCCCCGGCAAAGGTGGCTGTGCAGGGCCAGGACAACAGCGCATTGGTCATCGCCCCGGTCGGCGGCGCCATGGTGGCCGCAGCCCTGCCCATCCCCGAAACTGGCAAAGAAGCCTACGAAACGGCCTGCAAGACCTGCCATGGCGCAGGCGTAGGCGGCGCACCGGTGGCTGGCGACAAGGCCGCTTGGGGCCCGCGCATTGCGCAGGGCAAGGCCACGCTGTATCAGCACGCCATCAACGGCTTCAACGGCACCAAGGGCGTGATGCCGGCCAAGGGCGCGCGCAGCGACTTCCCCGATGAACTGGTGAAGTCGGCTGTCGACTACATGATCGCGCTCTAACAGAGCACCGTCGGCGCCACCCGGCGCCGCTCAGTGGCCTGTGCCGGCACCTCCCGCCGGCACCCGCAGCGCTAGCGCTTCGGCCACATCGGCCTGCACCACCGCAGGCCGGCCTTCCAGATCGGCAATGCTGCGCGCCACTTTCAGCAGTCGGTGGGTGGCGCGTGCCGACAGCGCGGCCGCCTCTACAGCCCGATGCAGCAAAGTCAGCGCCGCAGCCTCGGGTCTGCACCGCTCAACTATGCCCCCTGCCGGCAAGGCCGCATTGAGACACCCTTGCCGCTGCAACTGCGCACTCCGAGCCAGCGCCACCTGCTGTGCCGCCTGTGCGGAGCCAGGTTCCGGCACCGCAGACGTGGCCGCCAGTACTGCCGCCTCGACCCGGCGCAGCGTGACATGCAGGTCGATGCGATCCAGCAGCGGGCCCGACAGCCGGCGCCGGTAGCGCTCTATATCAGGGGGACTGCAGCGGCAGCGGCGCACCGGGTCGCCCAGCCACCCGCAATGACAGGGATTCATGGCCGCTACGAGTTGAAACGCCGCCGGGTAATCGGCCCGCAGGTTGGCGCGTGACACGCTGACCACGCCACTCTCTAGAGGCTCACGCAGCGCTTCGAGCACGCGCCGATCAAACTCGGGCAGCTCATCGAGGAACAGCACGCCCCGATGCGCCAGGCTGACCTCACCCGGCCGCGCCTCGCGTCCACCACCCACCAACGCATGCGCAGAGGCCGTGTGATGTGGGGAGCGAAACGGCCGCAACCCGAACTGATGCACACCCGCGCGCCGCTGCGCGATGGCATCGATGGCCGCCACTTCCAGCGCTTCGTCATGCGTCAGCGGCGGCAACAAGCCCGGCAGACGCTGCGCCAACATGCTTTTGCCGGCCCCGGGTGGGCCCGTCATGAGCAGGCTGTGACCGCCCGCGGCAGCGATGATCAGGGCACGTTTGCCCTGCCACTGACCGCGCACGTCGGCGATATCTGGCAGTGGCGCGCCGGCGGTGACCCCGGTGGACTGTATGGGCGTGTCGGGGACCGGCTCGCCCTTGAGCAGCGCACAGGCGTCGGCCAGCGTGGCCGCAACCAGCAGACGCTGACAGCCGGCCAGCTGTGCCTCGGCGGCATTGCCTACGCCGATCAGCAGCCGATGTTCGAGCCGTGCGCCGTGCAGCGCAGCCAACAACAGCCCGGGCACAGGTTTGATTTCGCCACCCAGCGCCAGCTCGCCATAGACCTCCAGACGTTGCAGGTCGAGTTGCGGCTGCAGCTGGCCCGAGGCCACCAGAATGGCCAAGGCGATAGCCAGATCGAAGCGCCCGCCTTCTTTGGGTAGATCTGCCGGCGCCAGGTTGACGGTGATGCGACCGGCGGGAAACTCGAAGCCGCACTGCACCAGTGCAGCGCGCACCCGCTCTTTGCTTTCGCGCACCACCGGTGCCGGCAGCCCGACGATAGTAAAGCCAGGCAGGCCACTGCCTAAATGCAGCTCAACGCGCACGGGCGGCGCGGCCAGCCCGACCTGCGCGCGGCTGTGTATGTGTGCGATGCCCATGGTCCCTCCTTGGACGTGGGCGCCGGCGCGGGGCCGGCGGACTCAATCGCGCTTGGGTTGCGCCTCAAGCTGACGCACTCGCGCCTCGAGTTGTTCGACCATTTGCCGGGTGCGCTCGAGCACTCGGGCCTGGGCGTCGAACTCGTCGCGCGTGGCCAGATCCAGACGCGCCAGACCGGCGCGCAGGACGCTGCGGAAATTGGCCTCGAGGTCGTGCTGCGCGGCCCGTAGTGCAGGCGGCACGGTCTCGAACAGTTGGCGGGCAAGCTCTTCGATGCGACTGGTATTCATGGTGATCCTTGGCAAGCAAGCACCCAATTGGTGCGTCAAAACAGGGCGCATGTCTAAAACTGTGCGAAATCGGGGTGTCGACCTACCCCAGAGCGCCGCGGCAAGGGCAGAGCCCGTGGCACGGTTTCTGCAAAACACCTACTCGAGTTCGCTCGTCCTTCGTGGATTCAAGCGTACTGGTAGATGTTCGGCAATGTGGCTTATGTGCCAGATCCTGACCAAATGCACATCATGAAAATGATCACGGCTGTAGTCCGGCCTTTCAAGCTGGATGACCTTCGAAACGCCATGGCAGAGCTTGGCGTTCAAGGCGTGACCGTTACAGAAGTGCTGGAAGACGGATTCGGACCGAGGGTCAAGCTCGAGGTGGCTGTCGCAGACAGCGTCCTCGAGCCGGTCCTCGAAGCCATCGCCAATATCTCCCGTACGGGCAGAGTCGGCGACGGCAGCATCATCGCTGGCGAACTCGAGCAGGCCATTCGTATCCGCACCGGCGAGACCGGTAACGCGGCAACTTGAAGAACTGGGAGTCGCACATGCGCATTGATCTCGCCTCATCTCTCAAACCGCGCCTAGCAGGCGGCGCGATGGCAGCGCTGGGCACGCTGCTCCCCGTCCTGGCCGCTGCGGCCGATGCACCTGTCCCCAACAAGGGCGATACGGCATGGATGCTCACCTCGACAGTGCTGGTCATCCTGATGACCATCCCTGGCTTGGCGTTGTTCTATGGCGGCATGGTCCGCAGCAAGAACGTGCTGTCGGTACTGATGCAGGTGTTTGTCACCTTCTCGCTGATGGCGCTGTTGTGGGCCATCTACGGTTACAGCTTCGCCTTCACCGCCGGCAACGATTTTATCGGCGGTGTTGATCGCCTGTTCATGCAAGGCTTGGCCACCGACGTGAATGCCGCCACCTTCAGTAAGGGCGTCGTCATTCCCGAGTTGGCGTTCTTTATCTTTCAGCTGACCTTCGCAGCCATTACCCCCTGCCTCATCCTCGGCGCATTTGCCGAGCGTGTGAAGTTCTCGGCGATACTGGTTTTCATGGTCCTGTGGTTCACGTTCTCTTACCTGCCTGTCGCGCACATGGTCTGGTTCTGGGCCGGTCCTGACGCCTACACCAGTGCTGAGGCGGGTGCTGCTGCAGGCTCGACTGCAGGCTTCCTGTTCCAAAAGGGCGCTCTGGATTTCGCCGGTGGCACCGTGGTGCACATCAACGCCGGTATCGCCGGCCTGATTGGCGCGCTGGTGATCGGCAAGCGCACCGGCTACGGCAAGGTCGCCATGCCGCCGCACAACGTGCCCTTCGTGATGATCGGTGCCGCTCTGTTGTGGGTGGGCTGGTTCGGTTTCAACGTGGGTTCGGGCCTCGAGGCCAACGGCCTGGCAGCACTGGTGTTCGCCAACACCATCCTGGCTACCGCCGCGGCCACGCTGAGCTGGATGCTTGTTGAGTGGATCACCCGCGGCACGCCGACCATGTTGGGCGCTGCGTCGGGTGCAGTAGCCGGCCTGGTGGCCGTGACTCCGGCCTGCGGCTTCATCGGCCCGATGGGTGCCATCGTTCTGGGTCTGATCGCCGGTGTGGTCTGCCTGCTGGCAGTCAGCAAGCTCAAGAGTGCGCTGGGCTACGACGACTCACTGGACGTGTTCGGCGTGCACTGCGTCGGCGGCATCCTGGGCGCCATCATGACCGGCGTCCTGGCCGATCCGTCACTGGGCGGCACCGGCGTATACGACTACGTCGCCGACAAGGTGGCCGACTTCGACATGACTGCGCAGGTCATCGCGCAGCTGTGGGGCGTGGGCACCACGATCGTCTGGTCTGCAGTTGTATCGCTGGTCGCTTACAAGCTGGTGGATCTGACCATCGGCCTGCGCGTCAGCGAGGACACCGAGCGTGAGGGCTTGGACACCACTTCGCATGGTGAGCGCGCTTACGACTGATGCACTGTTCCGTAAGGAACGCGGGGTAACACCCTGACAGCCCCGGTAACCGCAAGGTTGCCGGGGCTTTCTCTTTTGTAGTGACTGACAGCCCACGTGCCGGAGACTGATATGGCCCACCCTCGCCTGCTGCTGAGCGCCTGTGCTGTGCTGCTGGCTTTGTCTGCGCAAGCGGCAGAAGTCTGGCGCTACAAGGATGCCAACGGCATTTGGCAGTTCACCGACAGACCGGTGCCCGGCGCAGAAAAAGTCACCGCACTGCCCCGAGCTACCGCGCGGCCCGAGCCAACCACACCGTCAGTAACCGCAACGGCGCCAGCTGCAGAAACAGCCGCTGCCAAGCGCTCAGCCCAACAGGCCAAGGTAGATGTGGCAGCAGTGCGTGCAGAGCATTGCAAAAAGGCCACCGAGAACTACGAACAAGCCATCGCCACCGCACGCATCTACAAACCCGATGCACAAGGCAACCCGCAATACCTCGACGCCGATCAGATTGATGCGTATCGCATCGCCGCGCGCACCGAGATGCAACAACTCTGCGCCAAATAGCGCACACCGGAGCTCGCATACATGAAGACTGGATTTCTCGGCCTGGGCGCCATGGGTGCCCACATGGCCCGCAACCTCCATCGCGCCAAATTACTCACTGCCGTGTGGAACCGCAGCACAGATAAGGCCACCACGCTGGCAGCAGAGCTGGGTTGCTTGGCGCCAGCCACACCGGCGCAAGTAGCTGCAGCCTGCGATGTAGTGGTGATGTGTGTGTCAGCCGATGTCGATGTACTGGCAGTCGTGAACCAACTGCTGCCGGGCCTGCGCGCCGGGCAACTGGTCATCGACTGTTCGACGGTCAGCGGCGAGACGGCCAAGGCTGCAGCAGCTTTACTAGCACCGCTGGGCGTGGACTTTCTCGATTGCCCCGTGAGCGGTGGCACCGAAGGTGCGCGCGATGCCGCACTGGCCATCATGGTCGGCGGCAGCCAGGCTGCATTTGATCGTGCCCAACCGGTGCTTACTGCTATGGGTCGTACGATCACGCGCTTTGGTGAGACCGGCGCAGGTCAGGCCGCCAAGGCCACCAACCAGATCATGTGCGCAGGCATCATCCGTGCGGTGGGCGAGGCCATGTCGTTTGCCAAAGCACAGGGGCTGCCGTTAGCGCAGGTCGTCGAGACGCTGGGCAAAGGCGCCGGCTCCAGCTGGTACTTCGTCAATCGCGCGCCGTTCATGGTCAACGAGCGCTTTCCGCCGGGCTTTCGCGTGCGACTGCACCAGAAGGACCTGCGCATCTGCCGCGATATGGCTGCCGCCTGCGGCGGCGCGCTACCGGTGGTGGATAACGTGTTGGCCGATTACGAGAAGCTGGTGGCCGACGGCTATGGCGATGAGGACATCTCGGCGATCTTTCGTCTGACCGAACGGCTGTTCGACTGAAAGATCACCGCGGCCGGCGGTGTATCCTGTGCACACGATGCAAATCGATTTCACCAAGATGCACGGGCTGGGCAACGACTTCATCGTGTTCGAGTCCGATGCCATTGCCGAACAACTCACGCCGCAACAGTGGCAACAGCTGGCCGATCGCCATCGCGGCATCGGCTTTGATCAGGCATTGATCATCGAGCGCCCGCGCAGCAGCAACACCGAAGCCTTCTATCGCATCTTCAATGCCGACGGTCATGAGGTCGAGCAATGCGGTAACGGCGCGCGCTGCATCGCCGAGCTGTTGCGACTTCATGGCCGCAGCCACGCGGGCAGCGTGCGCATGGAATGCCCCGGTGGACTGGTCAATGCACAAGTACCCGGAGGCGGCAGCGTCGCCGTAGACATGGGCATCCCCAATTTCACGCCGGCCGCATCGCACTTCGATGCGCAACATCAGAGCGGCCCCACTTACAGCCTCGATGTGAATGAGCAGGCCGTGCACTGCGGCGTGGTGTCGATGGGCAACCCGCATGCCGTGCTGCGTGTTGATGACATTGCGCTGGTGCCAGTGGCACAGCTGGGTCCACCGATAGAGCGTCATCTGCGCTTTGCCAAGCGTGTGAACGTCGGCTTCATGCAAGTGCTGTCGCCCGAGCACATCCTGCTGCGGGTGTTCGAGCGTGGCGTGGGCGAAACCCAAGCCTGCGGCACCGGTGCCTGTGCTGCCGTAGCCGTCGGTCGCCGCGACGGTCTGCTGGCCGACACCGTGCGCGTCAGCCTGCCGGGTGGTGATTTGACTGTGCGCTGGGCCGGGCCGGGGCAGTCGCTCTGGCTCGAAGGCCCAGCTGAAGTATCCTTTCGCGGCCAGATTGACCTGTGACCGCCGACTGCCTGGAGCCGACACGATGACCTCAGTCTTACCTGACGCTGATGCCACACCCGACGACGCACAGGCGCGCCTGGTGGCCTACCTGACGCAGGATCCGGGCTTCTTCGAGCGTCACCCCGAATTGCTTGAAGCACTGGTGCTGCCGCACTCGCGCAGCGGTTCGGCAGTGTCTTTGATCGAGCGTCAGGTCGAGGTGCTGCGCGACAAAAACCAATCGCTTGAGGCACGCCTCAATTCGCTGGTGAATGTAGCCCGTAGCAATGAGGTGCTGGTGGGCAAGATCCACCGCCTCACCCGTCGGCTGCTGGCCACCACCAATCGTCAATCCGTGATCAACCAGCTGCGCCAAAGCCTCACCGAGGATTTCCAGCTGCCCGATAGCGCGCTGCTGCTGTTCGGCTTGGGAGCAGTGGATCTGGCCATCGACCGCTTTGTCGGCGTGATCGACGCCAAAGATCCGGGCCTGGCCTCCTTCGAATCGCTGCTCTCGCACGGCAAGCCGCGCTGCGGTCCGATCCGCGAAGCGCATCGCGATTTCCTGTTCGGCTCTGAGGGCAGCCACATCCAGTCCGCAGCATTGCTGCCGCTCGGCGGTGCCCAGCCCTTTGGTCTGCTGGCCATCGGCAGCCCCAGCGCCGAGCATTTCAACCCGGGCATGAGCACCGAGTTTCTGGCCAACATTGCAGACTTGGCCTCCGACGCGCTGGCGCGGGACTGACCCCGCGGTGTGTCACACACCGCCATGACACCCGCAGCGGACGACTATCTGCAGCGCTTTGCGCGCCATCTGGCCACTGAGCGGCGCTTGTCGCCGCACACCTGCAGCGCCTATGCACAAGACCTGCAGGCCCTGCAGCTGTGGTGCGACCAGCAGCAACTGGCCGACTGGACCCAGCTCAACACCCCACTGCTGCGCAGTTTCGCGGCGCGCTCGCATGCCGGCGGGCTGGCGCCACGCAGCGTGCAACGGCGCCTGTCCGCCGTACGCAGCTTCTATAAATTTCTGCTGCGCGAGGGTGTGGTGAGCCAGCTGCCCACCGCCGATGTGCGCGCCCCCAAGGTGGGTAAACGCCTGCCCAAAGTGCTCGATACCGACCAGATGGGCCGGCTGTTGGAACTCAAGCCCGACACCACGCTCGATGCCCGCGATCTGGCGATGATGGAATTGTTCTATTCGTCGGGCCTGCGTCTGGCCGAACTGGTGGGGCTGGATCTGGAGCAGCTGGATCTGGCCGATCGCACAGTGCGTGTGCTGGGCAAAGGGCGCAAAACGCGCATTGTGCCGGTGGGCAGTAAAGCCATCGAGGCGCTGCGCCACTGGCTGATCGAGCGAGGCGCTCTGGCACGGCCAGACACGCGCGCAGTGTTTGTGGGTCGCACCGGCAAGCGGCTGGGTGCGCGCGCCGTGCAGCTACGCATGGCTTCGGCCGCGCGGCGCCAAGGGTTGCCGATGCAGGTACATCCGCACTTGTTCCGCCACTCTTTTGCCACCCACCTGCTGGAGTCCAGTCAGGATCTGCGCGGCGTGCAGGAACTGCTAGGCCATGCCGATATCGGCACCACGCAGGTCTACACGCATTTGGATTTTCAGCATCTCGCCCGGGTCTATGACCAGGCGCACCCCCGCGCGCGACGCAAACCCTGAACGACAGGGAGGGGATCGAGAGACTACAGCGCGGGCCGCCCGTAGGCGGCCAGCAACTTACTTCTTCTTCGGAGTCGCGACGGCCTTCTTGCCGTCGTCCTTCGGACGCGACTTGCCGAACGAGCCAGCGTAGATCTTGCCGCGACGG
The DNA here is from genome assembly GCA_026398735.1 of Pseudomonadota bacterium. Lineage (GTDB taxonomy): Bacteria > Pseudomonadota > Gammaproteobacteria > Steroidobacterales > Steroidobacteraceae > ZC4RG30. Next base: position 155,636 of record JAPLSH010000003.1, read on the forward strand.
GTCCTGCGGTCACCCTTACCCATGTGCCTGCTCCGTAAACCTTGAAAACCGGGGGCGGGAGTCTATCAAAGAAAAGCCGGGCACAGGGCCCGGCTTAGAATCAATACACCCCCCGACTTTCCGGCGGCCAAAGCCGCAGGAATGGGCGTCAGGATGCACCCGTCCGGCGAGGATTACCAGAGGCAGGTCGAAGCGGCCGGTTTTCACTACTATTAGGGCTTGCCGCTTTCGGCGCCGACCAGGTTCTGCCCACCGTGACCAGCCCCGCTTCCGCATCCCCCCCGCCGCAAGAAACCGACTTCGGCTTCGAGAAAGTCGCTTGGGAAGACAAAGCCCGCCGTGTGCGCGGCGTGTTCGACTCGGTGGCCGGCAACTACGACATCATGAACGACCTGATGTCCGGCGGTGCCCACCGCCTGTGGAAGCGCTTCACGCTGTCGTGCACCCGGCTGCGACCGGGCCAAACGGCGCTGGATGTGGCCGGTGGCACCGGCGATCTGGCCGCCGGCATGGCGGCACAGGTGGGGACCGACGGCTTGGTGGTGCTGACCGATATCAATGCGGCGATGTTGGGTCACGGCCGTGACCGACTGCTCAACGATGGCTTGGCGCACAACACGCGCGCCGCGCAGGCCAATGCCGAATGCCTGCCATTTGCCGATGCCAGCTTCGATTGCGTCACCATCGGCTTCGGTCTGCGCAATGTAACCGACAAGCCTGCCGCACTGCGCTCGATGCTGCGTGTACTCAAGCCCGGCGGTCAGCTGATCGTGCTCGAGTTCTCGCAAGTCGCGGTGCCAGCGCTGCGGCCCATTTACGATGCATATTCGTTTCGCATTTTGCCGCTGCTGGGCAAGCTGGTGGCAGGGGATGCCGAGAGCTATCGCTATCTGGCCGAATCGATCCGCAAGCATCCCGATCAAGAAACGCTGCTGGGCATGATGCGCGATGCAGGCTTTAGCGACTGCCGCTATCACAACCTCACCGGCGGCGTCGTCGCTGTACACCGCGGCTGGCGCAGCTGATGTTCACCGCACGTCTACAAGCACTGCTCAACCGTCAGGTAGAAGCCTCGCCACGTGCTGCCACGCTGGTTGGCGAACTGGCCGGCAAGCGCGTCACTATCGTGGCTCGCTATACGCCGTGGCGCTTACAGCTGGGCTCTGATGGTCGATCCCTGTTGCTGACCCGCGAGGCAGCAGGCGCTGCCGATGCAGTCATCGCCGGTACGCCGCTGTCGCTGGCAGCCTTGGCCGGCAGTGATCCGGAAGCGGTCATACGTCGCGGTGATGTGCGTATCGATGGCGATGTAGAGGTGGCCGCACGATTTCGTGAACTGGGCAGCCTGTTGTATCCGGATGTTGAAGAAGAGTTGTCGCGCTTGATCGGCGATGTGCCGGCCCATCACTTTGGTGTGGTGGCACGTCAGGGTTTTGCCTGGCTGCGGCAAACGCTGCAGACCAGCACGCACAACGTGGCCGAATATCTGGCGCACGAGAGCCGCGACCTGGTGCCGCGCGCCGAAGCCGAAGCATTCATGCGCGGCGTCGATACGCTGCGCGAATCAGCCGATCGTCTGCAAGCGCGTGTGGATGCGCTGGACGACGGACACAAAGCATCATGAAGCTGCGCGTATTGCTGCGCCTGGTGCGCATTCAGCGCACGCTCGTGCGTCACGGGCTCACCGACTTTACTGCCGGCACACCGCTGTACAGGCCGCTACAACTGCTGCGGCTGCTGTCGCCGTGGACTTGGCTACAACGCGATTCGCAGGGTAGCCGCGGCGCGCGGCTGCGACTGGCTCTTGAAGAACTCGGCCCTGTGTTCGTCAAGTTCGGGCAAGCAGTGTCCACCCGCCGCGACTTGCTGCCACCAGACATTGCCGATGAACTGGTCAAGCTGCAGGACGCAGTGCCGCCCTTTGATGGCGCGGTGGCCCAGCAGCTGGTAGTCGACGCACTGGCCAAGCCGCTGGCCGAGGTGTTTTCACAGTTCGACGTAACGCCGCTTGCGGCTGCGTCCATCGCACAAGTCCATGTGGCCACGCTGCTCGATGGCAGCGAAGTCGTGGTCAAGGTGTTGCGGCCCGGTATGCGCGAGCGTATCGGTCAGGACCTGGAAGTGATGTATGCACTGGCCGGGCTGGTGGATCGCTGGTCGACCGAAGGCCGCAGGCTGCGGCCGCTGGATGTGGTGCGCGAATACGAGCGCACTATTCTTGACGAACTGGATCTGCTGCGCGAAGCGGCTAATGCCACGCAGCTCAAGCGCAACTTTGAGGGCAGCTCGCTGTTGCACGTGCCGGTGGTGCATTGGCCGCTGTGCCGCGACAACGTGATGGTGATGGAGCGCATCCGCGGTATTCAGATTGGTGAAGTCGCGCGGCTGCGTGAACTAGGCACCGACATGCGCAAGCTGTCCGAATCTGGCGTGGCGATCTTCTTCACGCAGGTGTTTCGGCACAACTTCTTTCACGCTGACATGCATCCCGGCAACATCTTTGTGCTGGCCGATGATCCGGCCAACCCGCGTTATGCCGCAGTGGACTTCGGCATCATCGGCACACTGGATCCGCGTGATCGCAATTATCTTGCAGAGAATTTTTTGGCGGTGTTTCGTCGGGACTACCGCAAGGTAGCCACGCTGCATATTGAGTCGGGCTGGGTGCCGGCAACCGCACGCGTTGACGAGATGGAATCTGCTATCCGCACCATCTGCGAGCCGATCTTCGACAAACCGCTCAAGGACATCAGCTTTGGCGTGGTGCTGCTGCGGCTGTTTGAGGCGTTGCGTCGCTTTGATGGGCGCATTCAACCGCAGCTGATCCTGCTGCAAAAAACGCTGTTCAACATCGAAGGCTTGGGCCGGCAGTTGTACCCGGATTTAGACATCTGGAAGACCGCCAACCCGATCTTGGTCGAGTGGATGCGCGAGCAGCGCCATCCAGTCGCCGTTGCCAAGCGCTTGTGGAAACACATGCCCGATGTATTGGGGGCGCTCGAGGGTCTACCCGCTGCGCTGCGCTATGCAGTGGAGTCGCGCAGCAAGCCGCAGTTCTCACCCGATGCGCGCCAGCAGGCTATCGAGCCCGCCCGTGCGCGCCGCGATGGTGCTGCATTGGTCTCTGCCAGCGTCACGCTGCTGGCCGGCATCATCGGCATCGGCTTGGATTTACCGCTGGCACTGGGCTGGATATTGGGTGCCGGCGGTGGCGTTTGGTTGCTGCGCGAGGCTTTCAAGCCCCGCTGACGGGTGCGACCTTGCGCAGAAACACACTGTGCGGGTCGGGCTGGTAAGCATCAAACGGTTCGCAGGGCGTGTAGCCCGTGCGCGCATACAGTGCCAGCGCCGCGTGTTGCAACACGCCGGTCTCCAGCACGAACACCGAGCAACCGCGCTGCAACGCCTGCTGTTCCAACCACTGCAGTAATGCATGCCCGGCGCCGAGTCCGCGCAGCGCAGGCTGCACGTACATACGCTTGAGCTCTCCATGCTGCGGACCAATGACCATTGCACCGCAGCCGACCGCTTGGTGTTGCGCGTCACGCATCACAGCAAAAAGAACATTAGGTTGCAGCAGCGCCTGCACATCGATGCCGTGATGACTCTCGGGCGGATACAGCGGCTTTTGGTAAGCATCGAGCTCATCGATGAGCCTCAATACTGCGGGCTGATCGGGTGACTCGAGGCTGATGTGCCACTTCATAGGCAGTGAATCGTTATGCGCTGCGCGGTTGTATCCAGGTGCCGCGCGCCACGGCACACAGCAGACCTGCCTCGTCATACAGCGCGGTGCCCACTGTGGCGACACGCCCGCGACGCGACAACTCCCAACCCGTGATGACACAGGCCTCGCCGGGATGGACGCGGCGGTCGATGTGCAGGCTGTACTCGCCCAGCAGCCAGGATGCGCCGCCGCTGCGCAGCGCCATATAGCCTGGGCAATCGAGGCCGGCAGCGATGATCTCGGGGGCGATCTTGCCATCGCCCAGTGCGAACTCTGCCGCTGGTACCCACGGTGTGGCCACTATGTCGCGATCTGGCACAGCGCCGGCTGTCAGCCGCAGACCCTCACCCACTGCGCGTGCCGGACCACAGACAAAGCAGCCGGGGCAAGGGTGAATGAAATCGGTTGGCGCGTTGATCGAGGCATTCAATGCGGTGACGTAATCACAGCCCTCGGGCACCTGCAGGTCGGGCCCGCCATCGCGCACTTCAATGACCGGGCTGTGGTCGTTGAACAGTTTCCACTGGCCCTCGGCATCTGCTCGCAAGGTAATGTCAGTGTCGAGCGGTGGCGGTCCCACCAAGCGCACGATGACATCGCGATTCATTGCAGCAGCGACCAAGCCGGCCACATAGCCACCATTGGCCGATGTGGGTGGTCCGCAAAAGCGAGCCGGAACGCGCAGACGATGTTCAGTGGACATGTACCGTGCTCCTTGCAACGCGATGGCGCGCAATGCGCCACAACGTAAACGCAGTCAGTCCGCCAAGCGTAGCGGCCAATTCAATCCGCCACAAACTGCCGCCCAGCGCCGGGGTAATCACGCCCATCACCACGGCACCAAAGCCCAGCGCTACAAACGTGCTGACAGAGGCTGCAGCACCGCGTGCATGCGGCTGCAGATCGAGCATTTCGAGCGTGAGAATGGGAAAGGTGAACTGCGCGCCAAATGCCATGCAGAACAGCAGCAGCTGCTGCGGCCACAGGGGTAATACGGGCGTTAGCAACTGTGCCGACAACAGCAGCGCTGTTGCGGTGGTCATCAGCGTATAGCCAAAGCGCAGCATCGCGGCACGGCTGACCCTGCCGGCCAGACGACTGGCAATGAACGATGACGTCATGAAGCCAGTGACCACCGGACCAAACAAGTAGAAGTAGTCCGTCTCACCCAAGTGCCATCGGTCAATGACGATGGCCGGCGCCGAGCCGATGAACAACATGACGGCACCCACCGCCATCGCCGCAGAAAACGCCAGCAACATGAAGTCTATGTTGCACAAGATGCCCCACGACGTGCGTGCCAACTGACCTAAATGAAACTGCGAGCGCTTCTCGGGCGGGTGGGTTTCAGGCAGCGACAGAAACGCAAACAGCGCCAAGCACAATCCGATGAACACCATGAAGCCGAACACCGAGCGCCAACCAAATGCCACATGCAGCCAACCACCGATGACCGGGCCGATGGCTGGCGCCACAGAGAACACCATCATCATGATGCTCATCAGGCGCTGTGCGTTGTGGCCGTCATACAGATCGCGCACCACTGCCCGCGCGATGGTGGGTCCTATGCCTGCTGCAGTGCCTTGGAGTACGCGACAGAACAGCAGCACACCGAAGCTCGGTGCAAGCATGCAGCCCAGAGACGCCACGGTGTAGAGCAGCATGCCGATGACCACCAGCTTGCGACGCCCCAGGGCATCGGACAGCGGGCCATGCACCAGTGTGAACAATGCATAAGGCAGCATGTAAGACGTGACGATCTGCTGTACCTGCCAGGCAGACAGATTAAAGTCTTGGGCAATCGCAGGGATGGACGGAAAGAAGGTATCGATCGACAGCGGACTGACGGTCGACAGCGTACCCAGCAGCAGCGCCATCGCCAACGTTGGCGCGCTGCCGGGCCGCGGTAAGGAATGCCTCACGCAGTGCCGCCGCGCAAACCATCCAACAATGCAGCCACTGATTCACCACGCTCGAGCGTTTCGACCAAGGCAGAGCCTACGATCACACCATCACAATGCGGATCGAGTACTTTGACCTGTGCAGCGCCGCGAATACCAAAGCCCGCGCACACAGGAATGGCTGCCTGCTTGCGCACGGCATCCAGATAGCTGCCCACTGCAGTTAGCGCATCGTCTGCGCCAGTGACATTCTTGCCGGTGGTGCCGGTCATGGTCACCGCATAGATGAAGCCCTCTGCGCCATCGCACAGGTGCTTGAGTCGCGCTGGTGGCGTGACAGGGGTGACCATGCGCACCAGGGCCACACCATTGGCACGCAACGCCACTTCAAAGTTGCCGGCCTCTTCCAGCGGCATGTCGGGCACGATGAAACCGCAGACGCCCACACGCGCCGCATCAGCAGCGAGCTTGTCCAGGCCATAGGCCAGCAGCGGATTCATATAGCTCATCAGTACCAAGGGCGCTTTGACGGGCGGCATCGCGGCCAACTCATCGATGATCCAGTGCAGCGTCACACCATGTGCCAGCGCACCCATGCTGGAGCGCTGAATGGTCACACCGTCGGCCATCGGATCGGTAAAGGGCACGCCGATCTCGACGACATCTGAATGTTCTGCAACCGTGGCAAGGTCTGCACGAAAGTGCTCACGTGACGGATAGCCTGCTGTGAGAAACGACACCAGCGCCGGGCGGGTGTCGCGCGCATCGCGGATGGACTGCGTCAGACGTTGTGCGGGCGATTGGCTCATGACAGCACTCCGTCGTTGGCCAGCAGCGTGGTCTGCAAAGTCGGCATGTCTTTATCGCCGCGACCCGACATGCCCACCAGGATGCGCGTGCCTGGATTCTGTCGCGCCCAATCCCGTGCGCCAACTAGCGCATGCGCGCTTTCGATGGCGGGCAGCAAGCCTTCATGCGTTGCACATTCCTTCACAGCCTCGAGCGTCTCGTCATCACCGGCCATGATGTATTGCACGCGGCCGATCTCACGCAGCATGGCGTGCTCTGGGCCTACGCCGGGATAATCGAGACCAGCAGACACCGAGTGTGTCTCTTGGATCTGGCCATCGGCATCCTGCAGCAACAGCGTATACGTGCCATGCAACACACCCGGACGGCCGGTGGTCAGCGTGGCAGCGTTATCGCCCAAGCCAGGGCCCCGCCCACCGGCTTCAACGCCGATGATTTTGACTGACGGATCCCCCAGGAAGGCATGGAAGGTGCCGATGGCATTGGAGCCACCACCCACGCAAGCGATGACGCAGTCCGGCAGCGCACCGGCCTTGGCCAGCATCTGCGCGCGCGCTTCGCGACCGATGATCGATTGCAGTTCGCGCACCAGATAAGGATAGGGATGCGGGCCCAGCGCAGAACCCAAGCAATAGAACGTGCCTTCCGGATCAGTGACCCAATCACGAAACGCTTCGTCGATTGCGGCGCGCAGCGTGCGATCACCACTGGTAACCGGCACCACCGTAGCACCCATCAGTCGCATACGACCGACGTTGGGCGCCTGACGGGCCATGTCGACCTCGCCCATGTAAACCACGCATGGCAAGCCCACGCGTGCGCAGGCTGCCGCAGTGGCTACACCATGCTGACCGGCACCGGTCTCGGCAATGATGCGCTTGGCCAACAACGCCTGACCCAACGCATTGTTGATCTTGTGGGCACCGGTGTGCGCCAGATCTTCGCGCTTGAACCAGATCTCTGCGCCCCAGCGACGCGACAGATTGCGCATCGGCGACAGTGCCGTGGGACGACCCACCCAATCAGAAAGCTCTGCAGCAAGTTCGGCTTGATAGCTGGCCTCGTGCAGCGTGGTACGCACAGCCTCGGTGAGCCGCTCGAAGGCAGGCACCAAGGTCTCGGGAATAAAGCGCCCGCCAAAGGGGCCGAAACGGCCATGCTCATCGGGCAATTGGCCATCGAGCAGGCTGCGCAGCAGCTTTGCCTTGGCAGCTTCGGTCATGGATTCAGTCACGCTCGTTTCTCCTCTGCGCGCCAAGCAAAACCAGCTCGCGCCCGTGAAATAAATTCGGCAATTCGTTGCGGGTCTTTGTGACCCGGACTGGACTCGACGCCACTGGAGACATCGACGCCAAAAGGATGTACAGCCAGCAAGGCCGCGGTGATGTTGTCCGGCGAGAGACCGCCGGCAAGAACCAGTTCGTGGTCTGCAGCCAAGTGTGCCGCGGCGCTCCAATCGGCTACTTGCCCAGTGCCGCTGCGCGGCCCTTCAAACAATATGCGGCCGCTAACAGCGGTAGCGCGTGCTGCATCGCGCAACACCGGCAAGCGCTGCAACTGTGCGGGCAAGTGCAACACCGCAAAGTCATCGATATCGGTCTGCAGTACGTCGGGCGCAAAGCCCTGCAGCACGTCATCGCAGTCGGCCTGTGTGGGATGCAGCATCACGGCGATGCAAGGCACACGACCGCGTGCAGGCTCGGCCAGCGCTGCGGCCTGTGCAGGTGTGACACGACGCACCGACGGCGCAAACACAAAACCCAGCGCATCAGCACCAGACTGCAAGGCCGCATCCACTGCTGCCGCATCACGCAGTCCGCAGATTTTGATGAAGCCGACCATTAACAGCGTGCCTGGCGACCAGCGCGCAGCATATCGGCCAGCAAGGCAGCCGGATCAGTGCTGGTCATCAGTGCACTGCCCACCAGCGCCAGGTCGTAACCGGCAGCAGCAAGCCGCGCCGCATCGGCTGCATCGGCCAGGCCACTCTCTGCCACGCGCGGCACTGCGGTCGGTAAGGATGAGGCGAGCTGCTCCAGACGGCCAGGCACTACTTTGAGCGTCACCAGATCACGACTGTTGAGTCCTACCAACAACTGCACATCACGCGCTGCTGCAGAGCCGACCAACTCATGAGCAAGCGCGATATCGGCTGCATCGAAGGCCTCGGCCAATACAAACAAGCCAAACTTGCCTGCGGCCTGAAGCAACGCTTCGGTATTGGCGCGCGACACCATGCGCAAAATGATGAGCACGCCACCGGCACCGGCCAGTCGTGCTTCGGCTACTTGATAAGGATCGACCAGAAAGTCTTTGCGCATGGCCGGCACGCCACCGCCCTGTGCAGATAGTGCCTGCACGGCGCTGCGCAGGTGATCCAGCGAGCCATCAAAACGTGTGGGCTCAGTGAGCACCGACACCGCTGCAGCACCAGCAGCGGCATAACCGGCCACGCGTGCTGCGACGTTTTCATCGCCGCCTTTGAGTGCACCGACTGCAGGCGAGCGCAGCTTGACCTCGGAGATTAAATCCCAGCGCTGCGGCGACAGCTGCAACCGCGGCGGCTGCGGTGAAGACAATGCTTGCTGCCACAGCAGCTCGTCGCTCAGCTGCGCCCGGGCAGCGTCCACACGCGCCCGACTGCTAAGCGCCATGCCAGCCAGAAAATCCGTGCTCATACCGGTTCCTTGCCGAATGCTGCAAGGCGCTCCAGCAAGGCAAGCGCACGTCCATCATCGATAGCCGTAGCGGCAAGCTCTGCGGCAGCCAGCGGGTGCACAGCATGGCCGGTCACTTCCAGCGCCAGTGCCGCACCCAACACCAGCGCATCACGATGCGCACCCTGTTCAGCACCACGCAGTACGCGGTGCATGGCTGCAGCATTGAAGGCTGCATCACCGCCCATCAGTGACTCTTCGGTGCAGCGCGCAAGGCCATAGTCGGCCGGATCACGTTGGTGCCCGGTGACCTTGCCACCCTGCACATCCAGCAACAGGAATGGACCCAGCGGTGTGGGCTCATCCCATCCGGCTGCGCCATGAATGACAAACGCTCGCTGTAACGGCAAGCCCGTGAGTGCATCGGCCATCAAGCGCGCTACCGGCTCGCTGTAAGCGCCGATCACATGAAAACCTGGTGCAGCCGGATTGGTCAGCGGCCCCAAGATGTTGAACACCGTGCGCACGCCCATTGCTGCGCGCACCGGTGCAATGGCTTTCATGGCGGGGTGATAGTGCGGCGCAAACAAAAAGGTAAAACCCATGCGCTGCAGACACTGACCAGCGCGCTGTTCATCTAGAGGCAGCGGCAGGCCCAGTGCTTCGAGTACATCGGCGCTGCCGGCACGGCTGGAAACCGAGCGGTTGCCATGCTTGACCACCGACAGGCCCGCCGCCGCGGCCAGCAATGAGGCGCCGGTGGACAGGTTGTAACTGCCGGACTTGTCGCCGCCCGTACCCACAATATCGACCGACTGCTGCGCAACGGCAGTATCGATGACTGGCTTGCGAGCCAACGAACGCATGCCCAATGCAAAGCCACGCAGTTCGTCGGCCGTCACACCCTTGGCACGCAGCGCTGCCAGCAGTGCGCCGGCCTGAGCTGGCGGCACGTCAGGCGCAGTCAGCGCCAGCAACAAAGACTGCGCACCGGCAGCATCGAGCGACCGGTGATCAAGCAGCATGTCGAGGGTGTCGCGCAGATTCACCGCAAGGCGCTCCGCATCCGCAGGAAGTTGCCCATCAGGTGTGGCCCTTGCGGCGTGAGCACGCTTTCGGGATGAAACTGCACACCCTCGATGACATAGCGGCGATGACGCACAGCCATGATCTCGTTCTCGACCGTGGAGGCGCAGACCTCGAGCTCTGCGGGCATCTTGTCGGGCGCTGCGATCAGCGAGTGATAACGACCCACCTCGCAAGGTTGCGGCATGCCTTCAAACAGAGTGCGGCCGTCGTGACCGACCATAGAGGTCTTGCCATGCATCAAGCGCGGTGCACGTACCACATCACCACCGAAAGCCTCGACGATGGCCTGATGCCCAAGGCACACACCAAAGATAGGCAAGCGACCCGCAAAGGCACGGATCATGGCGATGGAGACACCGGCATCAGCCGGCGTGCCGGGGCCCGGCGAGATACACAGATGCGTGATATCGCGCGCCAGCGCCTCTTCTACGGTGATGGCATCGTTGCGCACCACCTCGACCTCGGCACCCAGCACCAGAAAAGCCTGCACCAAGTTGTAGGTGAAAGAATCGTAGTTATCGATCAACAGCAGCCGCGGCTGCAGCGTGGCCTCGGTCACAGGCCCTCCTGGGCAAGCGCCAAGGCACTGCGCAATGCAGCGCTCTTAGCGAAGACTTCATCGTGTTCACTCTCGGGACGGCTCTCGGACACCACACCTGCGCCAGCCTGGTAGCTGTAACGGTTGCCTTCAAAGACCAGCGTGCGGATGGTGATGGCCTGGTCCATGTCACCCTGCGCACCAAAGTAACCAATGGTGCCGCCATACAGGCCACGCCCCACCGGCTCAAGTTCATCGATGATCTGCATAGCGCGCACCTTCGGAGCACCGACCAGCGTGCCAGCAGGGAAAGTGGCCGCGAACAGATCAAACGCATCGCTGCCTGCGGCCAACTCACCGCGCACACCACTGACGATATGCATGACATGGCTATAGCGTTCGATGGCGCGATACGGATGCACTTGCACGGTGCCGGCGCGTGCCACGCGACCCAAGTCGTTGCGCGCCAGATCCACCAGCATGACGTGCTCGGCGTTCTCTTTGGGATCGGCCAGTAAGCGTCGCTCATTGGCCAGATCTGCATCAGCGTCGGCCATCCGCGGCAGAGTGCCGGCGATGGGTCGCAACTCAGCCTGACCGCCATGCAAGCGCACTAAGGCTTCGGGCGAAGAGCCCACAACCTCTACGCCACCTAGCTTCACGTAATACATGTAGGGCGACGGATTGATGAGTCGCAGCGCGCGATACACCTGAAACGGATCCAGATCATGCGTGCCGGTGAACCGGCTGGATAGCACCAATTGATACACATCACCGCAGGCGATGTATTCCTGCGCGCGTTTAACGCCCGCTATATAGGCTTCGCGCGACAGCGACATCTGCGGCTCACTGAAGCCGCCGCTGGCGCGCGGCGCCGGCAATGGCCCCCTCAGTGCCGCGATGACCTGTGTGCGCAGTGCTTGGCGCTCGTCTTCGGTGCCGGCATGCAACAAGGCGATAGCGCGCGTGAGGTGGTCGAACACCAGCAGCGAACGCGGCGCCACGTAATGCAGGATGGGCGTATCGGCTGCAGCATGACGCGCCGGGATGCGTTCGAAAAAACGCACGATGTCGTAGGCGGTATAGCCGACGAGCCCACCGGCCAATGGCACGCCTGGCACTTGCGGCAACGGTCGCGGCGCCAGCGACAGTGCGCGACGCAGCAAGTCGAGCAACTGCGCCTGACTGGTGGGCACCGGATGGTGCTCTTGGCCGATGTGCAGGCCGTCGGCATCGAGGCGCACCTCCAGGCCGTCACCAAACCCTATGAAGGAATAACGCGCCAGGCGTTCACCGCCCTCGACGCTCTCGAGCAGGAAACGCGGGTTGAACTCACTCAGCTTGGCAAAAGCCGAGACGGGCGTGTCCAGATCCCCTGCAATGTCGAATGGCGGCTTCAGAAAATGTTCCTTAGAAAACGAAAAAACCCATCCCGGTGTGTGCCGGAGATGGGTTCTGGTTCTTGAGATCGCAGCTTAGGTTCGAAAACGAAAGCGCCCAGCACCCCACTCCTTTAGGAGCGTGGCCACCACCAACGACGGGTGAGGGGTTTGACGTTCATCGGAGCAGTATGGCCAGCGGCCCACGGCACAGTCAAGCGCAGGAATGCCTCAGGAAACCGGCCCAGCGTATGCTAGCGGCCAGGCGCCTAACCGCCCAAAACCAACCGCCGGGGATTTTCATGCCTTCTTTTGACGTCGTCTCGGAACTCGATGGTCACGAGCTGACCAACGCGGTGGATCAAGCCAACCGTGAGCTGGAGCAGCGCTTTGATTTTCGCAATGCCAAAGCCAGCTATGGCCGCGACGAGAAAAACGAGTTTTCAGTGCTGTTGAAGGCGCAGGCCGAACATCAGCTCAAGCAGATGCTGGAGATCTTGACCCTGCGGTTGTCCAAGCGCGGCATCGATCCGCGTTGTGTAGACGCTCAGGACTCGGAGTCCAACATTGCCGAAGCGCGCCAGACGGTGAAGCTCAAGCATGGCATCGAGCAGGAAACTGCCAAGAAACTCATCAAGCTGATCAAAGACAGCAAGCTCAAAGTACAGGCGCAGATTCAGGGTGAAAAACTGCGCATTACCGGCAAGAGCCGTGATGATCTGCAGGACGCCATTGCGATGCTGCGCAAAGCCGACGTGGATGTGCCGCTACAGTTTGAAAACTTTCGCGACTAAGTTTCTGCGGGCAGGCTCGTCTTGCGTCGACGGTCGCGAAACAGCAGCGAGGGCTGAACCCAGGCAATCAACTCATAGTCTTGCTCAAGCAGGAACCGATACAGCTCGGTTCCCAGCACTTGCTGCAGCGGCACGTCCAGAGATTCAGCAATCACTAATTCCGGTCTGAAACGCGCCCAGTCGTTGGACATCAAGACATCCAGATCGCGACCCTCGACGTCCACCGACAGCAAACGAAATTCTGCATCCGCAGGCATATGTCTGGAAATGATGGTGGCCATCGACTGGCAAGGCACCATAACCAGTTGCGGCTCACCCAACGTGGCAGTGCGATCACGTGCGACCTGTGGGTCCGCAGTGTTAAAGACACTGGGCACGCCCCAGCACCAGAACTGCACCTGACCTTCCTGCGTACCAACCGCGACGTTGAGATTGATGTCCTGCGTACGCACCGTGTCGAAGGGCTTCATTGCGCCAGGAGCTGCATCAATATTGATGCCACTCCAGCCCGCCTTATAGAACACATGAGTGTTGAAACCAGTCGTGGGCGAATACGCACCGATATCCACATAGAAGCCGTTTTTCGGCAGGCTCATCCGGCTGCCTGCAACCCAAGTCTGGCCACGAAAGTAGCCATAGGCCACTGCGTCCTCGCCAAATTGCGAATAGAACTTGATGGCATCAGTGCCAAGCAGAGACTTAAGGTAGCCCTTGATGCTCTCTGGCAGCAGCGTCTTTATTCTATTGAGCATGGTTTGAGTCACTTGAGTTGACCGGGCTGGGGACACCGCAGCTGGCGTTAACAACCTGGCCTATCTTCGTCGCCACTGCATCCCAGGTGTAATGGGCCAGCAGGCGCTGGCGCCCGGCCTCACCAAATTCACGCGCCATCGCAGGCGATTGGGCCAGAGTCAGCATGGCTTGGGCCAAAGACTCTTCGCTGCCTGGCTCCACCACCAACCCGGTATGGCCATGGCTGACAATTTCCGGCATTGCGCAGTGATTGGCAGCGATACAGGGCAAGGAATGGGCCATGCCCTCCAACAATGAAATGCCAAAGGGCTCATACAGTGATGGCAACACATAGATGCCGGCTTGCGCATAGGTCTCTTGAAGCAAGTGCAGGTGTTGCGGATTGGCTTTAGACAAATAGCCCAAGCATCGAACCCCTTCCGGCACCGTGGCCAACTGCGGGCCAATGAGCACCAGTTCGGCATCCGGCACGCTGCGACGCACGATCGCAAAGGCTCGCAACAATAGCGGACCTCCCTTGCGCTCAAAGTCTTTACCGACCATCAGGAAGCGCGGACCATACTGCTTTGTGGGCAAAGGATCTGGCAGCGTATCGAAATTAATTCCGGCACCCACCGCATGCACTCGCGATGCCGGCACACCAAAGTCATTGATGAACGAGTCAGCCAGCCAGCGGCTCATGGTGAAAATGCCAGACATACCGTGATATGTGCTTCGCTCCCAGGCCAAGGCGCGTTGCACTGCGATATCTGACTGACCCAACACCGTATGACCTGCGCGCAGGCGCAGTGCCAAGTTGCCATCGTGATAGGAGAAGCAGGGCCGGCCAACACGCGCACTAACGCTGTACCACGCACCGATCTGCAATACGGCTTGGGCGTCACCACCCATGGCATTGATTCGCTGGGCAGCGATGCTGCTGAGCCATTTGAAGCGACGCACGTCCAAATGATATCGCTCGCGCCAGCGCCGCTTATCGGGGGCAACATTAAGCAATCGAAATGCCAGGTCCGTGGATCGGGACATGTCTACGTTCAGGGCGTCGGACAACAGGCCGGCGCGCTGTAACGCGGAAAAAAAATAACGGGCTGTGCCAGACCAACTTATGGGGTCGAACGGCGGCTCGTTGAGTATTCCGACAAGTTTCATGGCAGCGCTTGGGTCATCGTGAGCCAAGGCTGCGCTGCTTAGCGCCCTGCCGCACCGCCACAAATCACACTTTTGAGCAGCCGAGCCACCGCCGCAGCGAGCTCGGACACCGCATCAATGGGAGATGGCGCGGCGATTTATTCGCCGCGCAACACGCTCAGCGCAGCCGCTTTACGCGCACGCTGGCACCACCGCTGGCGCGCGACATCAGGAAGGAACCGAGGCTGGCCGGATCAATGACGATTTCGTCGTCGGGTTCGGCAAAGGGATCACGCTGCGGCTCGGTGATCATCCAGACCTGTTCATTGTTGAGGGTGACGATCTGGCCATCAGAACGCACCTTGATATCGACCACGGTGGCCTGCAGTTGCGGGCGGTCTTGTTTCTGGCGCTTGGGCAACAGACCAAACATGGACGTGATGCCAGCGCGCTTAGCAGGTTCGGCGGCCGGCGCGGCAACAGCGGCTGGGGAGACTGCGGCAACTGCGGGGGCTGCCTTGGCCACTGGAGCCGGTGCCGGTGCGGCGAGAGGAGCCGGCGCGGCGGGCGGCGACTTGGCAACTGGTGCCGCGGGGGTTGCAGGCGCGGGCCTCAGTGCCGCGTCGTAGCAAATCAAACGTGAAGCCGAATCGGCTATCGCTGCACACAGCGAGGGATCAGCTGCCTGCGCCGTAGCGCCAAATAGCGCAGAAATGGCCAGCAGACCAAAGATGGAATATCGCGTTGTGGCCATGACGTGTTCCCCAAGCCCTGTTGTTATGGCTTGAGTATCTGGTGTGCGGTGCGGTCCTGCAATCGCGACCGCTGCTACCATGCGCACTCCACGCCCCAAGGACGCCCGCATGACCCAGCACGCCAGTAACGCGATCATCGACAACCTGCTGTCACGCAATTCGCTTGCCGGTTCGTTTATGGCTGCGCCCGCACCCAGCGATGCAGAGCTGCGGCAGATTCTGGGCGCTGCCCAGCGCGCCTCGGACCACGGCCGTTTGCGCCCTTGGCGCTTCTGGGTGGTGCGACCGGCGCAATACGAAGCCTTTTATGACCAGCTGGCTGCAGCCGCCACGCGCGTACAGGGCGACCCGGCGCGCTATGACATGAACCGCGACAAATACCGGCTGACTGCGCGCGCGCCATTGCTGGTTGTGGCGGCTGCCAAGATCAACACCGCGCACAAGGTCGCGCCCATCGAGCAGGTGTTTGCCGCCGGCGGCGCCACCCAGCTGGTACTCAATGGCGCCCATGCGCTGGGCTATGCGGCATTTCTGTTTTCCGGTGCGGGGGTGTTCGACCCGCAGTTCAAGGCCAGCCTCGGCTTGGGCGCGGATGACCACCTGATTGGTTTCGTTTGCCTGGGTACGCCGGCCGGTCCCGGCAAGCCAGGCCCCAGTGCTGCAGAGGCCGTCGAAGGCGGATTGGCATCTACAGTGCAACAATGGAGCCCTAAAGGGGCTTTTTCACCCCTGTTTTAGAAACAATACGGGGCAATTCGCTGACGTACTGACTACTGTTTGACAGACTGTCAGACATCGAGCAGTCTGTCAGACATGAACGATCTGGCAGATAGACGTCGCGAAGAAAAAGAGCGCCGGCGCGATGAGATCCTCGATGCAGCTGCTGCCGTGGTGGCGGAAGTCGGCTTCGAGGGGCTCACCATGGGGCTGGTGGCGCAAGTAGCCCGCGTCAGCCGCGCCCTCACCTACACGTACTTCAAGGACACGCAGGCTCTGCAATGGGCGCTGTGCGAGCGGGGACTGGATCTGCTGTTGGGGCGATTCATCACCGCCTGTACAGGGACCACTACGGGCCGCGCCAAGCTGGAGGCGATGGGTGGTGCCTATATCGCCTTCGCGCAGAGCGAGCCGGTGTACTTCGGCGCCTTGGCGCATTTCGAGGCCCACCCAGGCGATGCGTCCTGTGAGTGGTGTGCGGCCGACGACAAAGTGCACAGGTTCATGACCGACGCGATCCGCGAAGGCATGGCCGACGGCTCGATCCGCGCCGACGTGGGTGATCCGGATGCGGTCGCCACGGTTTTGTGGGGCTTCATGCACGGTGTCATCCAACTGGTAGCCAGCAAGGCGCCAGTACTGGAGCAGCGCGGCATCACGCCCCAGCGACTGTTCGAGCAGGCGATGGCGATGGCCGGGGCCGCGTTGCAGGTGACGCCGTGAGACGCCTGCTGGTCACCACCGCTGCCCTGCTGTGGGTGTTGCCGGCGCAAACGGCAACGCGTCCGTTCGAGAGCGTGGTGCAGCAATACATTGCACAGGCCCTGGACTCCAACCTTGGGTTGCAAGGCCAGGACTTGCAGGTGGAGCGCAGCGCTGCAGCCCTGGATGCCGCTAAAGCGCGCTTCTGGCCAGAGCTCTCACTGACAGCGCGCTATTCGCTGGCGCAAGGCGGGCGCACGCTCGACTTTCCGATCGGACAATTGATCAATCCGGCATACCAAACCCTCAACCAGCTGCTGGTGGCACAGGGGCAGCCGGCGCGCTTCGGCACACTCCCCGACCAGTCCATCGCGTTTCAGCGCGAGCACGAACAAGACACCCGCATCTCGTTGCGTCAACCGCTGTATCAACCCGCCATACCCGCTGCAGTGGCTGCACAACGCGAGCTGCTCAGCAGCGAGCAATACGCGCGCGTGGCCCTGGCGCGACAGCTGCAGCGCGATGTGACCATCGGCTATGCGGGCTGGTTGATGGCGCTGGGTAACGAGCAAATCGTCCGTAGCAGCAGCCAACTGCTGGATGAGAACCTGCGCGTGGTCAGTTCGCTGCACGCCAACGGCCTTATCACCCAAGATCAAGTACTGCGCGCACAAGCCGAACAACTGGCTGTGCAGCAGCAACTCGGCGCTGTGCGCGGCGCCGTGGCCCAAGCTCGCAGCTATGTGAACTTCTTGATGAACCGGCCGCTGGATACGCCGCTGGAACAGGCCGACGCAGCCAACACGCCGGATAGCACCAGCCAACCCGAGCCACAGCTGCGTGATGCGGCACTGCAAAATCGCGCCGAGCTGGCGCAACTCGATGCACTGGGTAAAGCCGCCGACGCGCAATTGCGTATAGCCCGTGCGGCACTGGCACCACAGTTGGCACTGGGTGTCGACGCTGGTACACAAGGTGAGCAGTACCGGCTGGGCTCCGGCTATAACTTTGTCAGTGCCTCGCTGGTGCTGAGCTGGAAGTTTTTTGATGGTGGCGCAAGCCGCGCTGCTGCGGACGAAGCACGCATTGCCGGCCGGCGTACAGCCGTCGCACGCCAGGCCACTGCTCAGCGTGTGGCGCTGGAAGTCCAACAAGCTATCGACGCATTGGCTGTCGCCCGTGATGCACTGAGCACTGCAGCGGCCAGACAACAAGCTGCTGATGCCGCACTGCGCATCGCTGGCCGCAAGCGTGATGAAGGCAGCATCAGCCAGGTGGAGTTTTTGGATGCGCGTACTGCAGCGACTGCAGCGCATCAGGGTCTCAACACCACACGGTTCGAACTGCTGCAGCGCACCGCCGAACTCGACTACGCCACCGGCAGCGGCGAATTACCGCTGCTGCGCACTACTGCCAAGGATCTGCTGCCATGACGCGTCGCCCTGTATTGCTCGCTAGCACCGCTATCGCCGTGCTGACGGTCCTGACCGGTTGCAATGGCAAACCTGCTGCCACAGTCGCCGCGCCGACTCCCGTGCAAGCCATCAACGCTTGGGCAGGTCCGGCACTGCCGCCCATCAACACCACCGGTCTGGTGGTGGCCGCCGATGAAATGCGGCTGTCGTTCAAGGTCGGCGGAGTCATTGCACAGTTACCTGCACGCGTCGGCGATCGCGTGCGGCAAGGACAGCTGCTGGCGCGTATCGATTTGACCGAAGCCGACGCGGCACTGGAACAGGCGCAGCGGGCGGATGAGAAAGCGCGTCGTGATCTGGCGCGCGGCGAACGTCTGCAGGCCGACGAGGTGATTGCGCTGGAGCAGCTGCAAAACCTGCGTACGGCAGCAGCGATGGCGGCGGCGCAACTGCGCGCCGCGCGTTTTAACCATGAGCGCGCCACTATCGTGGCACCGCGCGATGCAGTGGTACTGCGCCGACTGGCAGAGCCGCAGGAGCTGGTGCCCGCAGGTCAGCCGGTGCTGGTGATCGGAGCGCAAGACAGTGGCTATGTTGTACGGGCCGGTTTATCAGACCGCGAACTGGTGCAAGTACATAGCGGCGACACCGTGGCCGTAACGCTGGATGCGTTTGCCGGCACTGCACTATCGGCCAAAGTCACACGCATCGGTGCTGCTGCCGATGAACGCAGTGGCTTGTTTGAAATTGAGGCATTGCTGCAAGCGCCCCCTGCCGGTGTTGCCACTGGCATGGTGGCGAGAGTGTCGATCACACCGCGAGGCGCCGGCGACACGCCGTTGGCATGGGTGCCCGTAGCAGCCGTGCTTGAGGGTAATGGCAATCAAGCCAGTGTGTTTGTCATTCAAGCTGGTAAGGCACAGCGGCGTACGGTGCAGGTGGCGTTCGTTGCCAGCAACGGCGTCGCACTACGCAGCGGTGTGACAATCGGCGAATCGGTGGCTGCCGCTGGCGCCGCTTACCTCAATGATGGTGATGCGGTGCAGCTGCCGTGAAACTGCTCGAGTTCCCGATACGTCGTCACCAGTTCACGCTGGTAGCGTTCAGCTGTCTTGCCGCTGTAGGCCTGGCTTCGTTTCTGAGCCTGCCGCGTGAAGAAGACCCACACATCAAGTTTGGTGCGGCCTTCATCGTCGGTGTGTATCCCGGCGCAGACCCCGTGGATCTGGAACGGCTGTTTGTCAAACCGATAGAAGATCGGCTGGCGCAACTCGATGATGTGCGCAAGATCGAGACGGGCATAGCCGATGGTGTGGCCTCGATCGGCATTGAGTTCGAGGCCTCTGCCGACGCTGACAAGAAAGTTGAAGAGGTCACACGCGAAGTCAACGCCGTGCGAACCCAGCTGCCACCGGAAATCCGTCGCATCGAAGTGCGCCGCATGGATCCGCAGCTGGTCAACATCGCACAGGTTGCTTTGGTGTCACCCGATGCGCCGTATGCCGAACTGGAAGATAGGGCGCGCGAACTCAAAGACCTGCTCAAGACTGTTCCCGGTGTGCGCGGTGCAGAAACCTGGGCTTATCCATCGCGTGAATTGCGGGTGCAATTAGACCTGCGCCGTATGGCTGCAGCGCATCTGTCAGCCGACACCGTGGCGCGTGCCTTACAAAGTGACAATGCCAGCATCCCTGCCGGCATTGTCGACATCGGCAGCCGCAGCTTCAGTCTGCAAACATCCGGCAGTTACCGCGATCTGTATCAAGTGCGTGACACTGCAGTCGGACAGGTGGGTGGGCGTTTGCTGCGGGTGCGGGATGTGGCCGAAGTCAGTTGGGCCGATCAGCCGCACAGCTATGTGGGGCGCTACAAAGGCGAGCGCGCCGTCTTTGTCACGGCCAACCAAAAAGACGGTTTCAATGTCATTGCGGTACAGCAATCTATCGATGCAGCGCTGACACAGTACGCCACCACCCTGCCGGCGCGCATCCGACTTGAACATGGCTTTGCACAGAGTGAGAACGTCGGCAAGCGTCTGAGCCGGTTAGGTATCGACTTTGGCATTGCTATCGCACTGGTGATGGTGACCTTGCTGCCCCTTGGCCTGCGCGCTGCCGGCATTGTGATGGTCTCGGTACCTTTGTCGCTGGCAGTGGGTATGACTGTGTTGTATCTGGTGGGCTATTCACTGAACCAGATCACCATCGCAGGATTTGTGTTGTCGCTAGGTCTGCTGGTGGACGACTCCATCGTGGTCGTCGAGAACATCTCGCGTCACCTGCGCATGGGCTTGTCGCGCACGCAGGCGGCCATCGCCGCGACCCGGCAAATCTTCGAAGCCATTGTCGGCTGTACTGCCACGCTGCTGTTGGCCTTTCTGCCACTGGCTGTGCTGCCAGGTACACCGGGCAAGTTCATTCGTGTGTTGCCCATTACGGTGATGGCCACCGTGCTGGGCTCACTGCTGGTCGCGTTATTTTTCATTCCTTTCTTGGCCAGCCGTGTGCTGGGCAAACCCGGTAACGGTGGGGAGAACAGCCAAGACCACGGCAGCCCGCTATTACAAAAATTGATGGGCGCTATCCAGCGGTATTACAGCCCGGCACTGCACTATTGCCTGGCACGGCCGCGCGCCACAGTGGCCGTATCGTTGGGTGGTGCATTGCTGTTATCGCTGCTGCTTGCAGTGTCGCTGGGTAGCAGTTTGTTCCCGAAGGCCGACACGCCGCAGTTCATGGTGCTGGTCGACGCGCCCAACGGCAGCAGTTTGGCAGAGACCGATCGCGCGCTACGATTTGTTGAGCAACGCCTGCAGAACCATGCACAGGTACGCGACTGGTTCACCAATCTGGGTCATGGTAATCCGCAGGTCTATTACAACCAGATCGTACGCAGTGACGCTGCCAACCTAGGCGAAGTGTTTGTGCAGCTGCATGAATACGATGCACGCGGCACTGCAGTCTTGCTGGAGCAACTGCGCAAAGAATTTGCCACTTATGCTGGTGCGCGCATCCAAGTGCGTGAGTTCGTGCAAGGCACACCTATCTCTGCACCGATCTCAGTACGAGTCCTGGGGCCAGATCTGGATGTGCTTCGGCGCTTGTCTGGCGAGATGCAAAAGCAGCTTGAAGCAGTGCCCGGTACACGCGATGTCACCAATCCACTGCGCGTAGCACGCACCAATCTGCAACTGCAGCCCGATCCTCACAAGGCCGCCATGCTAGGTGTGCCCACGGTAGAGTTCGACAAAGCTGTCCGGTTGGCCGTGTCGGGTTTGCCTGCCGGTAGCTTCAAGAGTAGCGATGGCGAGCAATACGACATCGTGGTGCGATCGGCCATCGCTGACCGTGCGGGATTGGCCACGCTGGATGAAATTCGCGTGCCTACTGCCAATGGCAGCTCACTGCCGCTGTCGCAGCTGTCGTCGTTGCAGTTTAAGCCAGCCCCAACGCGCATCCAGCGATTTAATCGCGAGCGGTCGGTGACCATCGATGCGCAAGTTGTCGAAGGCTATAACACCGGCGCAGTCACTCGGGACGTGGTTAAGAAGCTTGAAGCCTATGACTGGCCGCGCGGCTATCACTATGTGTTGGGTGGCGAGGCTGAGTCCAGCACCGAGGCATTCAGTGGCATCGGCGTAGCCAGTGTGGTGGCAGTGTTTGGCATCTTTGCCATCCTGGTCCTAGAGTTTGGCAACTATCGCTCTACGCTTATCGTGCTGACAGTTGTGCCGCTGGGCATCATGGGCGGCTTGTTGATGTTGCTGCTGACGGGCAACGACATCTCATTTACCGCAGGCATCGGCTTTGTGGCATTGATGGGCATCGAAATTAAAAACTCGATATTGCTTGTGGATTTCACCAACCAGCTGCGCGCCTCGGGCGTGGCTCTGGATGATGCGATTGAGCAAGCTGGTGAAGTGCGCTTCCTGCCCATCTTGCTGACCTCGGCAACTGCTATCGGCGGACTGCTGCCCCTGGCCATCGAGAACTCGGGGCTGTATGCGCCGATGGCTTGGACCATCATTGGCGGTTTGGTTACCTCGACTTTGCTTGCACGACTGGTAACGCCGGTTGTCTACAAGCTGATGCCACCGGATGTGGAAGTCACTGGAGCAGCGTCCCATGGCTGACATTAAACTCAAAGATCTGCGCTATCTGGTGGCAGTGGCGGATACGGGTCACTTCGGCCAAGCGGCAGCACTGTGCTTTGTCAGTCAGCCCACCTTGTCGGCGCAGCTGCGCAAGCTCGAGGAGTATCTGGGTGTGCAGCTGATTGAACGCCAGCCGCGCCATAGCGCGCTGACTGACGCCGGTGTGGCAGTAGTGCTGCGTGCACGTCGGATCCTCGAAGCAAGCGACGACATCGTGGCTGTGACACAGCAGTTGCGTGATCCGCTGGCAGGTCGGCTACGTCTGGCATTGCTGCCCACCATCTGCCCTTATCTGTTGCCGGTGGTTGCAGCACGCATTCGCAAGCAGCTGCCCCGCTTGGATCTGATGCTCTATGAGCATCAAACCGGACCAATGCTGCATAAGCTGCACAGCGGTGAAATTGATGCCGGCATCCTAGCCTTGCCGGTTGACACCGAGGAGTTCAGCGAGCGCCAGCTGTATTCAGAACCCTTCGTGCTGGCAGTCCCTGAAGGGCACCGGCTCGCCACACGCAAGCAGGCGCAAGTTGATGATCTCGACGGCGAGACGTTGCTGCTATTGGAAGACGGCCACTGTCTGCGCGATCAGGCGCTAGCGGTGTGCAGTCGCAGCGGTGCACACGAGAAACAGGATTTTCGTGCCACGTCGTTGGAGACACTGCGGCAGATGGTGGCTTCGGGTGCGGGCGTTACACTGCTGCCGGAGCTGGCCAGCAATGGTGCTTATGGCGGCGCCCGCGGCGTGGCTATTGTGCCGTTTGCCAAGCCTTCACCAGCACGCCAGATCGGCATGGTGTGGCGTCCCAGTAGTGCACGGGCTACAGCCATCAACGCGGTCTGTGATGTCATCTACGAGTTAATGCAGCAGCCGCCAAAGGATTGAGGATGCAACCGACGGCATTGGTGTGGTTCAGGCAGGACCTGCGTCTGGCAGACAACCCTGCGCTGCTGGCAGCAGTCGAGAGCGGCGCGCACATCGTGCCCGTCTACATCTGGAGCCCCGACGAAGAAGGCGGTTGGGCGCCCGGTGCGGCATCGCGCTGGTGGCTGCATCGATCGCTGCAGGCGCTGGATGCAAGCCTGCGCGAGCGCGGTTCACAGCTGCTGCTGCGACACGGTCCAGCCCAAGCAACGTTGTTGCAACTGGCACGTGAGACCGGCAGCAGTACGCTGTACTTCAACCGTCGCTATGAACCGGCCGCCCAAGCAGTCGAGAACTCGCTGCGCGATGCGCTACCCGGCGCGGGTGTTGCCGTGCACAGCAGTCAGTCCGCACTGCTGCGCGAGCCATGGGAGCTGCGCACTGGCGGCGGCGGCCCTTATCAAGTGTTCACACCCTTCTGGCGCAGCTTTCTGCGCGACTTGGTGGTGGCTGCACCCAAAGCGTCACCACAGGTTTGGTCCTCGCCGCGGCAGTGGCCCGCATCGCTGTCGCTGGATGCTCTACAGCTGCTGCCGCGATTGCCGTGGCATGAATCATTGGCGGCACACTGGACACCAGGTGAAGTGGCTGCACGGGAGCGATTGCTGCAGTTTGGTCGCGATGGTCTTGCTGGCTATCCGGAGGCACGCGATTTGCCGGGCATCGACGGTACGTCGCGATTGTCTGCGCATCTGCACTACGGTGAAGTGTCGCCCAGACAAGTGTGGGCCGCGATCGGCAAGGCCAGTCAGCGCAACGGTGACAGCAGCTGGCGCGAGGGGCGTTATGTAGCCGAATTGGTGTGGCGTGAATACGCAGCACACGTCTTGCATCATTTTCCGCAGTTGCCCGAACGACCAAAAAACTTGGCTTTTGAGCGCATGGCTTGGCGCGACGATGCGCAAGCACTGCGCGCCTGGCAACAGGGTCGAACCGGCATTGCACTGGTTGACGCGGGGATGCGGGAGCTATGGCAAACCGGTTTCATGCACAACCGCGTACGCATGATCGCCGCTTCACTGCTGGTAAAAAATCTGTTGCTGCCATGGCAAGAGGGTCAGCGCTGGTTCTGGGACACGCTGGTGGATGCGGATCTGGCCAGCAATGCGTTGGGATGGCAGTGGGTCGCCGGCACCGGCCCCGACGCTGCACCGTTCTTTCGCATCTTTAATCCAGATACCCAAGCGCAGAAGTTTGACGCGGCAGGCGACTACCGGCGCAGATGGTTACCGGGGGGCACCGTGGCCAGTGCGATGGCACCCATTGTTGATCTGAAGCTGTCGCGTCAGCGCGCGCTAGATGCACATCTGGCGCTGCGCCAATCTGCTACCAGTTAGCGCAGCGACGCGTTACAGCAGCGCAGCATCTACTGTTGCGACACTCGCGCCACCGCATTGCACAACCTGTGCCCAGCCCGAGGCGGCCGGCAACAGTTGTTCGGCATAGAAACGCACCGTGACCAGCTTGGCGGTATAGAACGGCGCATCGGCTGCACCGGCAGCCAAGGCGCGGGCCGCCACATCGGCCGCATGCACCATCAGTGCGCCGGCGACCACCAATCCCACCAGCTGCAAATAGGGCACTGCTACAGACAGCGCCTCGGCAGGCGCTGTGGCCTGCAGTTGTAACAGCGCAGCCGTGGCGGTTTCTAAGTGCTGGACTGCGTCGCTCGCAGCAGCAACACCCGGGGTGTGCGCTGTGGCGGTATCGAGCTTGCTGCGCAAATCGGCTATCAGTGCAGCCATCGCCGCACCCTTGTCGCGCATCAGTTTGCGGCCGATCAGATCGTTGGCTTGGATGCCGGTAGTGCCTTCATAGATTGAGGTAATGCGCACATCGCGCAGGAACTGAGCCGCACCGGTCTCTTCGACATAGCCCATTCCACCGTGCACCTGCACACCAGTGGACGTGACATCCAGTGCAATCTCGGTGCACCAACCCTTGACCACCGGCGTGAGCAACTCGGCGCGAGCTAACGCCACAGCGCGGCGCGCCGCGTCGGTTTGGTGATGGGCTTCATCCAAGGCCAGGCCGGCGGTATAGGCCAGTACACGCATGGCTTCAGTCCGCGCCTTCATCGACAACAGCATGCGTTTGACGTCGGGGTGCTCGATGATAGCCACAGGCCCTGCCGCTGGATCACCACCCGCAAGCTTGCCCTGCACGCGGTTACGCGCCCAATCCAAGGCTTGCTGCAACGCGCGCTCGGACTGTGCCAATCCCTGCACACCGACCGACAGACGCGCTGCATTCATCATGATGAACATGTGCGCCAGGCCGCTGTTGGGCGCACCAAGCAACATGCCCAAAGCACCCTGCTTCTCGCCAAATGCCATCACGCAGGTCGGGCTGGCATGAATGCCCAGCTTGTGTTCGATCGACAGGCAGCGCACATCGTTAAGCTCACCGCTGCTGCCATCGGCGTTGATGAGACGCTTGGGTACCAGGAACATCGAAATACCGCGCGTACCTGCCGGTGCACCATCAATACGTGCGAGCACCAGATGGACAATGTTGTCCGTCATCTGGTGATCACCGTAGGTGATAAAAATTTTCTGGCCGTAGATGCGGTAGTGGTCGCCTTCGGGTACCGCACGCGACCGCAGCAACGCCAGATCCGAGCCGGCCTGAGGCTCGGTAAGGTTCATGGTGCCCATCCACTCGCCGCTGACCAGCTTGGGCAGCACCAGCTGCTGAATTTCCGCTCCTGCAGAGGCCGTGATGGCCTCTACTGCGCCACGTGCCAACGACGTGCCCAGATAGAACGCCATGTTGGTCGCAAAGAAAATTTCTTCAACCGCCGAGTTGAGCAATTGCGGCATGCCTTGACCGCCGTCAGCCACCGGCACAGACAGCTGGGTCCAGCCGCCTTCGGTATAAGCCTGATAGGCTTCTTTGAAGCCGGCTGGCACCTGCACACCTTCTGGTGTCCAGCGTGCACCTTCCAGATCGCCACTTTTGTTGATCGGCTCGAGCACCTGCTCACCGAAGCGGGCGGCTTCATCCAGCACGCTGTCGGCCAGTTCGCCCGAATAGTCGACATCGGCATACCACTGCTGCAGCGCGCCATCACCGAGCACTTCGTGCATAACGAAACGCATATCTTTGAGGGGAGCGTGGTACATGAAAGGCCTCGATTGATGTTCGGCACAGAACCCGTTGCCGTTGCAACAAAGTGTACTTCAGAGAGCGTTCAAGTTCCCGCCAACACGGGCACAGCGTGAGCCTTTAAAAAACGCACGAAATTGCGCACCACCGGCTCATTGGCCCGGTCCGCCGGACTGACCGCCTGCAAATCGAGACGATCGACCAATTCCCAGTCGGGCATGACTCGCACCAACCGTTTGGTAGCCAGGCCACTGCGACACATGAACTCGGGCAGGACGCCAATGCCCAACCCTGCGACCACCGCCGCATGCAGTTGCAGCGGGTCTGCCGTAGACAGCCGCGGCGTACAGCGCAGATCGACCACGCCACCGCCTTTGGTGAGGCGCAGCACGGGATTCTGCGCGGGCGTGGCCCACAACAGAGCATGTCCGGCCAACTCACTGGGGATACGCAACGTGCGACCGGCCAAGTACGTGGGACTGGCGCAGAGCAGCAGCGGCGGACTGCCCAGCGACATCGCCACTTCGCTGGCAGTCACCTGACCATCAGCCCGCAGTTGCACGTCGAACAGCTCGGACTCGGGCTCACCCGGATGCAACAGACGCAGCACGACTTCGGGCTGGGTCTGCAGAAAGCGCGACACCAACGGTGCAATCAAGGCGCGCGCATACCCATTGTCGAGGCTGATACGCAGCGAAACCCCCGCTGCAACGGGGATGAGCGCTATGCGGGCGGCCTCGGTTTCGGCGGCGATGCGCTGGCAATGTGCCAGCACGGCTCGGCCAGCATCGGTGATGTGAATGCGCCGCGTAGTGCGCTCGAGCAAGCGTGCGCCCAACTGCTTTTCCAGAAATGCCACGGAACGGGTAACCCGTACTTTGGGCACATTCATGACACGGGCTGCTGCGGTAAAGCCGTTGTGCTCTACCACCAGCGAGAAAATCACCATGTCGTTGGCAAACAGTTCCGTGGTCATGCGCTCATTACCATCTGTACTGCATCTTGTAACGCACCACAGCGCTGGCGTCGACCGGCACTGTTAAGGATCGCGCAATACGCCCAGCGGCGGTTCGCGTATCACGCGACGCGTGGAAGACCAGCCCATCAGACAGGCCAGCAACACGGCACCACCCACGCCGCCCAACCACAGACGCAAGTCCGGGCGATACGGCACATCGAGCAAATTGCTGGAGACCAACCAACCACCGGCGGTGGCAATAGAGGCCGCCAGTAACCCGGACACCAGACCCAAGGCGCCAAACTCCACCAGCACACCTTGCAAGATAGTGGCCGAGCGTGCGCCCAAGGTACGCAGCACGGCGCTTTCGTAGCGCCGCTCATCACGACTCGATTGCACGGCGGCCAGCAGCACTGTAAGTCCGGCCAGCAGCGTAAACAGAAACACACCCTGCACCGCCAACACGGCCTTGTCGATCATGGCGCGCAATTGATCAAACAGATCTTGCATGTCGAACACCGACACACTCGGATAAGCGCGCACCAATGCAGAGATCTTGGCAGCCTGAGCCGGCGGATACCGTGCGCTGGTCATCCAAGTCCCTGCTGTTGCATCGAGCAGCCCCGGGGCAAACACCAGAAAAAAGTTGGGCTGCAAGCTGTCCCATTTGACTTCCCGCACACTGGCCACAGTGACATCAAATGTTTCGCCGGCAATATCGAATCGCAATTGATCGCCCAGCTTCAGGCCTAACGCCTCCTGAAAGTCCACCGCCACAGAGACCAGCGGCTTGCCAGCATCGGCAGGCTCAAACCAACGCCCGGCGATCACCCGATTGCCCTCGCCCAGCTGCGCAGACCAGCTGAGGTTTTGCTCGCGACGTGCGAAGCCGTCACCTCGTGGTGTGGGAAAGCTGCGTCCCTGCACCGGCTGTTCATTGATCGCCAACAGACGCCCTCGCACCATGGGCCACAGGCGCGAAGGCTCCGCACCGTCCGTCTTCAACTGCTGCACAAAGCCATCGCGCTTATCTGCAGGAATGTTGACGAAGAAAAAGTTGGGTGCGCTGGCTGGCAAGCTGGCGCGCCAGCTCTCGATCAAATCACCGCGGATCACCGCCAACAGCAGCAGCGCCGTCAGACCCAAACCAAACGCAATGACCTGCACCACACTGCTACCGCGACGCCGCGCCAGATTGGCAATGCCATAGCGCCAGGCCACGCCCACACCGCCGCGCAGACGCCCGACGCTACGTACCAGTAACCACGCTGCAGCGGCCAACAACAACACACTGCCCGCCAGCCCCAGCGTGAACCAACCGGCCAGCGCCCAGTCACGGGTGACCTGCAAGATCATTGCAACGATGGCCAGCACTGCAGGTCCATAGGCCAGCGTCATCGCCGCTGCTGGTGCGTCCATGTCGCGCCGCAGAATGCGAATAGCAGGTACGCGTGCCAACTGCAGCACAGGCGGCAGAGCGAAACCGCACAACAACAACACGGCAGCTGCAACGCCGGGCAACAACGGGCGCAAGGCCGGCGATGGCAACTGCACTGCCAACAACGGTTGCAACAACTGTAGCAACCAGGCTTGCGCAAGCCATGCCATCAGAGAACCGAGCACGATTGCCAATGCCGCGATAAGCAGCAATTGAGCCAGGCTGAAGATGAACGCAAAGCGTCGGCTGGCCCCCAGCGTCTTGAGCAAAGCGACAACATCCAGATGCCGCTGCACATAGCGTCTTGCCGTCATCGCAACGGCCACTGCACCAAGCAACACACTGGCTAAGCTGGCAAGCAATAAAAATCGCGTGGCGCGGGTCGCAGCATTGGCCACTTCAGGGCTGGCCTCACGCAGATCGCGCAGGCGTTCTGCCGGCTGCTTATTAGCTGCAATCCACAGGGCAAACTGGGCGACCTGTGACTCGTTGCCACCAAACAGCACCGCACGGCTGGCACGACTGCCGGGCTGCAGCAGCTCAGTGGCTGCCAAATCCGCGTCGTTCATCAACAGAGACGGTGCCAATTCGGAAAATCCAGTGCCTTGATCGGGGCGTGACACCAGAATGCGTGTGATGCGCAGCTGCGCGCTGCCTACCGAGAGCAGATCACCGACTTGCGCGCCCAGCGCCACCGTAAGTCGCGAGTCGGCCCACAGTTCACCCGGCGCTGGAATACCGCGTACATCGCGAGGCGCACCATAGGGCGCATCGGTGACACGCACTGTGCCACGCAAGGGATAACCGTCGGCCACGGCATGCAGATTGGCCAGCTGAGTCACATCACCGTACAACACCACTGACAACATGGAGGTAATGCGCGATACCCGCATACCCTGCTGCAGTGCAGCCACTGCATAGTCTGCTGAAAGCGGTTGCGGCGATTGCAGGCGCAAGTCAGCACCTAGCACCTCGGTAGCTTGGGCACGCAGGCCGCGTTCGATGCGATCTACCAGCAAACCCACACCACCCAGAGCGCCGACTGCCACAGTCAGCGCCAGCAGCAGCACGCCCAGTTCGCCAGAGCGCCACTGCCGCATCAACATGCGTAAACCGAGTCGGATGGCACGCATGCGATTTAGTCCAGCCGGCCGGCGTGCAGCGTCAGTACCCGCTGGCAACGGGCCGCCAGCTGTGTGTCGTGAGTGACCAACACCAAGGTGGTGCCGGTTTCAGCGTTGAGCTCAAACAGCAGCTGACAGATAGCTTCGCCAGTCACTGTATCCAGGTTGCCAGTGGGTTCATCGGCAAACAACACAGGCGGTCGGGTGACCGTGGCTCGCGCCAACGCCACCCGTTGTTGCTCGCCACCAGAGAGTTGCCGCGGGTAATGGCCGGCACGCTCACCCAGGCCCACTCGCTGCAACATCGCCAGTGCCACAGCTCGGGCGTCGCCATGACCGGCCAGTTCCAGCGGCAACATGACGTTTTCCAGAGCGGTCAGCGCTGGCAACAAGTGAAAGGCCTGAAAAACGAAACCCACCCGCTCGGCACGCAATTGCGCCCGGGCATCCTCGTCCAGCGCTGTGATTTCGGTCCCGTCGATCCAGACCTGTCCGCTTGTTGGCAGGTCTAGGCCGGCCAACAATGCCAGCAAGGTGGACTTGCCAGCACCGGAGGCACCCACCAGCGCCACGGTTTCTCCTGCTTCGATTTGCAGTGAAACGCCATCGACAATGGTCAGCGATCCCCCGGGGCTGCTAACCTTGCGAGTCAAATCCTGCGCCTTGAGAACTATCTTGCGCGTCATCGGGGTACTCGTCTTAGCTGTCGTGTTGTGCGGTGGCAGCGCTTTTGCAGCTGCACCGAACCCCACGATACTGGTGTTTGGTGACAGTCTCAGCGCCGGCTACGGTCTGGGCGACGCAGCCGCGTGGCCGCAGCTGCTGCAGCGCAAGCTGCAAGAGTCAGGTTACGGTGCAGCGGTGGTTAATGCCAGTGTCAGCGGCGAGACCACCAGCGGCGGCATTGCGCGACTGCCGCGCGCCTTGCAGCAGCACCGGCCGCAGCTGGTTATTTTGGAGCTGGGTGCCAACGACGGCCTGCGGGGTCTGCCGCTGACCACCGTGAGGGACAACCTGCAGGCCATGATCAAGCTGACCCAAAAGGCAGGCGCCAAGGTGCTGCTGCTGGGCATTCAGCTGCCGCCCAACTATGGTCCGGCCTACAACACCCGTTTTACCGAGATGTTCACGCAGCTGGCTGCCACGCAGCGCGTTGCGCTGGTACCCATGCTGATGGAAGGTGTGGCCTTGCAAGACCGTTACATGCAGGCTGATGGTCTGCACCCCAATGCTAGCGGCCAGCCTTTATTGCTGGCCAACGTCTGGCCGCGGCTGCAGCCGCTGCTGACCCGCTGACTGCGCACGGAGGACAGACCATGGACAAAATCTGGCTCAAACACTACCCACCGGGCGTTCCCGCCGAGATAGACGTCAATCAATTCACGTCGCTGCGGCATTTGGTAGAGCACAGCTTTGAACTGCACGCGCAGCGCGATGCCTACATCCTCATGGGCAAGCGGCTGCGCTACTGCGACATAGACCGGCTGTCGGCCTGTTTTGGCGCTTGGCTGCAGCAGCAGGGTTTTGTCAAAGGCGAGCGCATCGCCATCATGCTGCCCAACCTGCTGCAGTACCCGGTCGTCATGCTCGGCGCGCTGCGCGCCGGACTGGTCATCGTGAACACCAACCCGCTGTACACCGCCGACGAGCTGCGCCATCAGCTCATCGATTCCGGCGCTACTGCCATCGTCATCCTTGAAAACTTCTGCCATGTGCTGCAGCGCGTCATCGGTGAAACGCAGGTGCGTCGCGTCGTGGTCACTCAAGTGGGTGACCTGCTCGACTTTCCTAAGCGGCAATTAGTCAACGCAGTCCTGCGCTACGTCAAAAAGCAAATCCCTGCCTGGCAGATCAAGGGCGCACTGCGTTTGCCATCTGTACTGAATAGCGCGCGGGATGCAGCCTTGGCGCCGGTGGATATCGGCCATGACGACTTGGCTTTTTTGCAATATACCGGCGGCACTACCGGTGTTTCCAAGGGCGCCATGCTCAGCCACGGCAACATGGTCGCCAACGTGTTGCAGGCGCGCGCCTGGCACGAGCAAGTGCCTATTGCCCACGCCACCTACATCATTGCGCTGCCGCTGTATCACATCTTCTCGCTGACAGGGAACTGCCTGCTGTACATGTTGGTGGGCGGTTGCGGCGTGATGGTGCCCAACCCGCGCGACTTCAGCTCTTTTGTTAAAGAGCTCATCAAACATCCGCCCAACACGCTCAATGGCGTCAACACGCTGTTCAATGCGTTGATGGACTCACCGGACTTCGGCCGCATCGACTTCAGCGGACTGGTAGCGACGATGGGTGGCGGCATGGCCGTGCAAGAAGCGGTGGCAGAGCGTTGGCAAAAACTCACCGGCTGTCTGTTGTCACAGGGTTGGGGCTTAACAGAGACCTCTCCTGTTGTCACAGTCACCAAGCTGACCAACATGCACTTCAATGGTTCCATCGGACTGCCCATCTCTTCCACCGAAGTGTCAGTTCGCACTGATGACGGAGAGTTTGTGCCGATGGGTGACTCTGGCGAACTGTGCGTGCGCGGTCCGCAGGTCATGAAGGGCTATTGGCATCGACCAGATGAGACAGCCAACGTCATGTTGCCCGACGGCTGGCTGCGTACCGGTGACATCGGTCGCATGGATGAAGAAGGCTGGTTCTATATCGAGGACCGCAAGAAGGACATGATCACTGTGTCCGGCTTCAAGGTGTACCCAAACGAAGTGGAGGCCGTCGCAGTGCGCCATCCGGGGGTGTTTGAAGCGGCGGCAGTGGGTCAACCCGATGCGCATTCGGGTGAGATGGTCACCTTGTATGTGGTGCGGCGTACTGCAGATGTGACTGCCGAAGAGATCATTGCATTTTTGCGCCAGTCACTCACGTCTTACAAAGTTCCGCGCAAAGTCTATTTCCGCGATTCTCTACCCAAAACCAACGTGGGCAAGATATTGCGCAGAGCGCTGCGCGAAACCTAAGCCGCCGGCGGCGTCTGCACCCAAGCAAACAGGTGCACACCCACTTCAGGGTTTGCTGCTCGTGCACGCGAGCGGCGGCCTGTGGTTGCAGCAGGCGCAAACCGTGCCGCACGCGATCCCATCCAGTTGTCGACTGTCGTCAGAAAGTCGGCGCCGTGGTCGTGCACAAACGCACGAAACTCCGCCATTGCCTCGGGCGGAAAGTCTGCTGCAACCACACTGCGCTCGATCAAGCGCGCTGCAGGAACTTCGTGCCTAAGGTTGTGGTTTATGGTCTCGAGGAAACGCAGTACCGTCCGCGTAGAGTGCTCAACCACAGCGGGATTAATGCTGTTCATAATGACTTCAGCTGCCGGTGGTGCCCAGCCCTTACCACGGCGACGTATCAACCGGGCTTTCTGCAGAAATTTAATAACAGCCTCTATGCTGTCCCGCGGTTTCTCGGCGCGGATCAAGGCTTCAACACTGGGCGCAGCCCCGCGCAGCGGCAGCGGCTTTGGATTGCCCAGGTCATCGAGCAAGCGCAGGTTTTTGTGCCAGCGATACAGCATGTTCGGTGCCACCACATAAGTGCTGCGGCCCGCCGCTTTGCCACTGCGCACGGTGGTGCCGGCGGTTTTAACTTGGTGGGCAATGCGCTGCTCAACCAATGTCTTGAGCAGCGGTAGGGGCAAGCCCGAACTCAAAGCAAAGTCTGTAATCGCCGCCACCACTTCCGACACATAGGCTGTTTGCGCCACACTCAGGCGCGGGGACGTAACCTTGCGTTTCATGCGCGGCCCTTGGGTTTTTGTGTTTTGGTATCGGTAACAATCACCGAGATGCTCACGCGATCACGTGTCGGTGCGCTGCGCGCACGCGAACTCGCTGACACCACCTCCGCGGTGGTTCGGGCGGCCTCCAGAAAGCGCGGCACGGCAGTCTTGAGATGCTTGAGCAGCAGCTTCTGTGTGATGGGGTGAAACGTTGGTACATCTATAGTTGTGGCACGCACATCACTGCGCAGGCGCTTGTCCACACTGACCGACTGCATCACCGGACGTAAGCTTTGTATCAGTGCAGCCAGTGTCTGCAAGTGGTGGCTGCCGATCGGGCTCTGCGTCGGTCGCACCTGGTCATCAATCAGCTCTGCCAATTCTAGCCGTACTAACTCGCGCAGCATGGCTTGCGGTGTCATGTCGCCGCTATAGCGGCGCACCAGCGCTTCAAAGGACATGCCCGGGCCGCGCAACGGCAAGGGTAAGGGCTCGCCAGCCACATCATTGAACTCGGGATCACTGCGCCAGCCATCTAGCACCCGTGTTGCCCGACTCGGTAAAGGCAGCGGCTGATCGCTCTGCTGACCGAGAGCCTCCAGCAAGCGGGTGACCTCGACTCGCGACAAGCCGGTCATTGCAGCGACAACCGATTTGTTGGGTTTGCGGCGGGTTTGTTGCGTCGCCTCGCAGGCGGCTTGCACATAGGCGCGCAGCGAGAGTTCTTTGAGCGTGCTGGCCGAAATGCCACCCGCCAACAGCAACCCCGACAGTTCAACCAAAAATGAAAAGACCGCCGGCGGCACACCTGCCGCAGGATCTGCAGAGTCGGTTGGGGTCTTACGGGTCGCCATGTAATTAAGCGTTAGCGGCCAAGCAGCGGTCGGGCCCGCATTATCGCCCGAACAGAGCGGCGAAACGAAAACGCCGCCCGAAGGCGGCGTTTGCGGTCAACCAGCAGGATTGGCTGCCGGCTTAGGGTCCGGTAACACCCGAACCGATGATGCCCGCGGCGGCAACACCCGAACCGATGATGCCCGTGGCGGCAACACCCGAACCGATGATGCCCGCGGCGGCAACACCCGAACCGATGATGCCCGCGGCGGCAACACCCGAACCGATGATGCCCGCGGCGGCAACACCCGAACCGATGATGCCCGTGGCGGCAACACCCGAACCGATGATGCCCGCGGCGGCAACACCCGAAC
>JAPLSH010000033.1 GCA_026398735.1 Pseudomonadota bacterium
AAAAAGGCCCGCCGGATTTCCCCGACGGGCCTTGATTGGGTAGCGCTGCCGCAGGCGCAGCGCCGAACTCAAGTGCTTAGAACAGGCCTTCGACCTGACCCTGCGCGTTGAGCTTGATCGAATTGGCCGACGGCACGCGCGGCAGACCCGGCATGGTCATGATCTCGCCGCATACCACGACGATGAACTCGGCACCGGCCGACAGACGCACATCGCGCACGTTGAGCACGTGATCGGTGGGCGCGCCCTTGGCATTGGGATCGGTCGAGAAGCTGTACTGCGTCTTGGCGATGCAGACCGGATAGTGGCCGAAGCCAGCGTCCTGGAACTCCTTGAACAGATCACGCACCTTGGCGTCCATGCTGATGTCGCTGGCGCGATAGATCTGCTGGGCAATGGTGCGAACCTTGTCGACCAACGGCAGCTCTGACTCGTACAGCGGCTTGAACTTGGCAGTGCCACCTTCGGCCAAGCGCACGACTTCGTGTGCCAGCTCGAGTGTGCCCTTGCTGCCCTCGGCCCAGTGCGAGCACAGGATGGCCTTGGTGCCGATCGCGGTGCACAGCTCTTTGATCAGGTCATGTTCAGCCGACGTGTCGGCGATGAACTTGTTGATCGCAACCACTGCCGGCACGCCGAACTTGCTGACGTTCTCAACGTGACGCTGCAAGTTGGCAAAGCCCTTGCGCAGCGCGACCAGGTCTTCCTTGCCCAGCTGATCCTTGGCCACGCCGCCGTGCATCTTGAGGGCACGCACGGTGGCAACGATGACCACTGCATCGGGCGCCAGGCCCGCCTTGCGGCACTTGATGTCGAAGAACTTCTCGGCGCCCAGATCGGCACCGAAGCCGGCCTCGGTCACCACATAGTCGCCCAAGCGCAGGCCGGTCTGGGTGGCCATGACCGAGTTGCAACCGTGAGCGATGTTGGCAAACGGACCGCCGTGCACAAAGGCCGGGTTGCCCTCGAGCGTCTGCACGAGGTTGGGCATCAGCGCATCGCGCAGCAGCACAGCCATGGCGCCATCGGCAGCCAGGTCACGCGCAAAGATGGGCTTCTTGTCGCGGGTACGGGCGACGATGATGTTGCCCAAGCGACGGGTCAGGTCATCCAGGTCGGTGGCCAAGCAGAAGATCGCCATGACTTCCGAAGCGACGACGATGTCGAAGCCATCTTCGCGCGGATAGCCGTTGCCCGGGCCGCCCAGCGAGTTGGTGATCTGACGCAGGGCGCGGTCGTTCATATCGACGACGCGCTTCCAGCTGACACGACGCACGTCGATGCCCAGCTCGTTGCCCCAGTACACATGGTTGTCGACCAACGCAGCCAGCAGGTTGTTGGCTGCGGCAATGGCGTGGAAGTCACCGGTGAAGTGCAGGTTGATGTCTTCCATCGGCACGATCTGTGCGTAACCGCCGCCGGCAGCGCCACCCTTGACGCCGAAGCAGGGCCCCAGGCCCGGCTCGCGCAGGCAGATGACGGTCTTCTTGCCGATGGCGTTGAGGCCGTCGCCCAGACCCACGGTGGTGGTGGTCTTGCCTTCGCCAGCCGGAGTGGGGTTGATCGCGGTGACCAGCACCAGCTTGCCGGGCTTGCGCGACTGCAGCGACTTGACGGTGTCGAGCGACAGCTTGGCCTTATACGGGCCGTACTGCAGCAGCTGGTCGCGGCTGATGCCGATCTTGGCAGCCACGTCCTCGATGGGGCGCATCTTGGCGGCGCGCGCGATCTCAATATCACTCAACGGCATGGGAAATCCTTAACGTGTTTCTATGCGGAAATTTGGCCCTTTCGGGCCGCGAATCATGCACAAAAGATGGCCCGAACGCCAGTTGTGCGGGCCGCCTGCCCATTACGCCTGATCAGGCGTAATGGGCCAGCTTGAGGCCCGGCTTGGCCCAGCGGGTTTTGTACAAAATCCCGCTGCTGGAGCCGGTGATCCACACATCGCGCATATCGGCGCCGCCGAACACCAGGTTGGTGGTGACGGCATCGGGCAGTTTGCGGTGCACATAACGGCCATCGGGCGCAAAGGTGGTGACGCCGCCGTTAAACAGCGTAGCCACGCAGATGGCGCCATCGGCCTGCAGTTTGAGGCTGTCGAGCCACTGATAGCCGGTCAGCGTGGCGATCACCCTGCCCTGCGCCGTCGGGTCGTTGGGGATCTCGCGGGTGGCCATCACACCGGGGGCTGACAGGTCGTAGGCGTACAAGCGGCCCTGCATGCAATCGGCCATATAGACCACCTTGCCGTCGGGCGACAGGCCCACGCCGTTGGGCGAGTACTGCGCGCTGCGCCAGCGGGTGATCTGCGAGCCATCGGCACGCGCGTAATACAGCCCGCCCAGCCGGCGCACTTCGTTGTCGGTCTGGCCATAGCAGGTGAACCAGAAGCCGCCGTGGCCATCGAACACCAGATCGTTGGGGCCGTTGAGCAGGCGCCCGTCGCAGCGGTCATAGAGGGTGGTGACTTTGCCGGTGGCCAAGTCCACGCGCTGAATAGAGCCACCGTTGTACACCGCAGGCGGCGGGCCGGGCATGTTGGTAACGCCTTCGGTCCAGCCCCAAGCGCCGCCGTTATTGGCCACATACACCGCGCCATCGGGGCCGATCGCAGCGCCATTAGGGCCACCGCCCAACTCTGCAATGACGCTGCGCTTGCCCTTGGCATCGATGCGCGTAAGCGTACGCGCGCGCATCTCGACCAACACGATCGAGCCATCCTTCATGGCGATGGGGCCTTCGGGGAACAGCAGGCCCTCGGCGATCACCTCAAGGCCCGCGGTGGCCTTGGTAGCAGCAGCAGCCAGCGGCGAGGCCAGCAAGGGCGTTGCCGCAACAAGGCGCAACAGCGAACGACGGTCCAGCGTGACGGGCTTTTGCATGACAACCTCGGGTGACTAGCGGGGTATCATGCCCTTCCCAGACAGTTGCCGGGTAGATCGCCATGGGTCGTATTTTCGAAGTCCGCAAGCACACCATGTTCGCGCGCTGGAACCGCATGGCCAAGCAGTTCGCGCGCATCGGTAAAGAAATCGCCATCGCGGTCAAATCCGGCGGCAGCGACCCCGACAGCAACCCGTCATTGCGCCGCGTCATGCAGAACGCGCGCGCGATCAACATGCCCAAGGACAAGGTCGAGTCGGCCATCAAGCGCTCCGCCGGCCGCGATGCCACCGATTACGCCGAGATCATTTACGAAGGCTATGCACCCCACGGTGTGGCCGTGCTGGTAGAGACCGCCACCGACAACCCCACGCGCACTGTGGCCGGCGTGCGCAACGTGTTCTCCAAGCATGGTGGCAATCTGGCTGCCACCGGCAGCGTGTCGTTTCAGTTTAAGAAAATGGGCGTGTTCCGTCTGTCGCCCGAAGGCATCAACCAAGATGACCTCGAGCTGTATCTGATGGATCACGGTCTGGATGAAATGGGCGAGAGCAC
>JAPLSH010000001.1:0-34616 GCA_026398735.1 Pseudomonadota bacterium
ACTGGGTGTGGGGCAAAGCTAAAGCAACTAGGGACGGCTGCCAAAGCGAGTGCTGTAGCCGCCGTTGGCATCTTGCATGGGCCGTATACGGGCACCCATGTAATACAGCTCGATCGCTTCAGCATCGTTGGTCTGCACGCTAAAAGGCGGCGTGCCGTAATACGACTGGCCGGGCATCGGTGAATGGCGGCCACCGAGCAGGCGATTGCCCTCGCCATCAAACGCGTTAACCACAGCAGTCGCATCGATCACCAAGTAAAAGCGCAGACGCTTGTCACCGCGATCGGCCTCGATATCCATGGATTGGCCCGGTGTCTGATCAACTGGCTGCTCCGGCTCAGCAGCGGCGGGAACGTCAGCCACCACCGGTGCAGCCTCTGTTGGCACTGGCACGGGCGCCGACACCGGCGCAGACGCTTCGGCCGGGGCCACACCTAGGGTGTCGGGCATGGTAAGCATGGCAGGCTGATTTGCAGGCATCACGAAGTGCCGCACGCTCCAACCAGCCCCGACCAGCAGTAGCAACACCAGCACGGCAATTGCACCGCGAGGCACGTGTGGACCGATACGCACAGCCGAGCCCATGCCATCGAGCAAAGGGGTGGCTTGGGCGTCTATTGAGTGGGCGGTTGAATAGGGTGGCCCGCCCTGCAGGCTATCGGGCAGACCCAAACGCGCGGCATAGGCTTTGGCAGCGCGCTCGGCATAGGCGACCCCGTAAAACACACCCAGGTCGTCGTTTTCCAGACCCACCACCTGCATCTCGGACAGCAGCAGCTGGCCTGCAACCTGATGAACAGACAAGCCAGCGGCCTCGCGCCCAGCCTTGAGAGCTGCAGCGAACTCAGACACGTCGGGTGCAGTCATGAGCGGGCACTCCAATCCTGCTGGCTGAAGCGTCAGTGTAGTTCTAATTTATTTCAGAACGATAGGCCCTAATTGGGGATGCCGCTAGCCCGGTGGCGGATGACCGTTTAGCCGGG
This sequence comes from Pseudomonadota bacterium, assembly GCA_026398735.1. GTDB lineage: Bacteria > Pseudomonadota > Gammaproteobacteria > Steroidobacterales > Steroidobacteraceae > ZC4RG30. The sequence continues at coordinate 984 of JAPLSH010000001.1, forward strand.
CGTAATCGGTCAGCCAATCTCGCAGACCAATCACGTCGCGGGCCTTCGAGAAATAGAAGCCCTGCGCATAGTCGCAACCCAGCTCCCGCAACATACTCAGTGCCACTTCATCCTCGACACCCTCGGCCACCACCTTGAGGTTGAAGTGGTGAGCCAATCGCACAATGGTATCGACCATGTGCTGATCTTCCTTGTCTTGCTGCATGCGCAGCACGAAAGCCTTGTCGATTTTCAGCTCGTCAGCCGGCAACTTCTTGAAGTAGCTCAGTGAAGAATAGCCGGTGCCAAAATCGTCCAGCGCAATGCGCACGCCCAGGTCACGTACCTTGGCAAGCCGCCTGGCAGACAACTCAAAATCGGCGATGACCGCGCCCTCAGTGACCTCCAGCGTAAGGTGCCCCTCGGGCACATGCCAGTTATCGACGGCACTGCGCACCATCTCTAGGAACTCACGCTCATGCAGCATGCCCGGCGAGATATTCACCGCAACTGGCAGATTGCCCAGCGTTTGTGAATCACGCAGCGCGTTGGAGAGCACATACCACGTTGTGTCGTGCATGCTGCCAGCCTCTTCGGCCAGCGGAATAAACACGTCGGGTGTCGCCACCGGCTTGCCGTCTTCCATCCAGCGCAGCAATGCCTCAGTACCGGCCACCTGCATATCGGTCATGCGAATCTTGGGCTGGTAGAACACGCTCAGCGAACTGGTTTCCAGCGCCAGAGCATAGGCATCGCCCAGTTCCCAAGGCATCAAAATCTGGGTCGCTGCATCGGCATCAAACACACGAATGCGCTCGCCCTTATGGCGCGCAGTTGTGGCTGCAAGCTGTGCGTGACGCAATAACATCACGGCGCTATCAGCCTGCGAAGGCCACAGCGCCACGCCTGTAGGTATGGAGGGACGGATCGACACGGCACTGGCAGCAAAGACCTCTTGGGCAACACGGTGCAGCTTCTCCGCTGCCAACTGAGCATGACCCTTGTTGCGCGCGTCGCGCACCAACCCACAGTAGCGACCATCACCAAAACGACAGGCCGTTCCACGCTCGGCAATTACTGTGCTGAACTGCACTGCCAGCGCATCGAGCAGACTCTCGGCGGCATCAAAGCCCACGCGCGCCTGCAGCTTAGAGACTTCCGCCACATCCACCACGATCAAGGCCAGCGCTGTACAGCCGCCTTGCATCGTCTGTTCAATAAGAGCGACGAGATCCTCATAACCCAGACGCAGCACATCAGCCTTTCGGGGCACGGGCACAGCAGCAAATGTGTTCACAGGAAATACTCTGCCGGATCTATGCCGTAAGCGCCTTGTTCCAGCGCATCGGTGATCCACAACTTTGGATTGGACATGTCGCTGTTCTCTTCGCAACTAAAGAGATCAACGATGGAAAACTCCTCACGCACTTGTTTGTCGGCATCGAGGATCAACATGATTTCGGGCTTAAGACGGCGATAGCGGTTTTGGGTGACCACCACACCGACTTCGCCAGTGTTGAGCTCAACCAACGTGCCGGTGGGAAAGACACCGACAGCCTGCACAAATAGTTCTACAAGCTCCGGCTGAAACGCAGTGCCTGCCAAGCTCGTGAGCTCCGTGACGGCTTGATAAGCCGTCTTGGCACCTGCATAGGCGCGCTGCGTGATCATCGCATCGTATGAATCGACAATACCTGCGATGCGGGCCAAGAAAGGAATCTGGTCACCTGTAAGGCCGCTGGAGTAGCCCATGCCGTCCATGCGTTCGTGATGAAACTCCACCATCTCGATGATCCGCGGATCCAGCTCTTCATCGCTGCGACGCAGCATCTGCGCGCCATAGCGCGCATGCAGACGCAGCAACTTCCATTCTGTAGCGTTGAGTGACTCGGGCTTGCGTAGCAGGTGATCCGGCATGCGGGTCTTGCCCACATCCAGCAGCATCGCGCCGGTACCCAGCAGCTTGAGAGTGTCTTTATCCAGGCCCAGATGCCGCCCAAAGGTCACGGCCCAGACGGATGTGGATAGCGAATGTGAGTAAAGGTAGTCGTCCTTGCTTCGCATGCGTGCCAGCCAGCCCATGGCGTCGCGGTTGCGAAACACGCTGCTGACCATGGAATCCACAGCGGAAATGACCGCCTTAGTATCCAGTCCGCCACCATTTTTGAGTTGGCTGAAGATATCCAGCACCACCTCACGCGCACCATCCATGGCCTCGCGGGCATGGCCGATTTCGCTACGCACCGACGCGTCATCCCTCAACGGGACGCTTTCGACCAAAGCTTTGGCATCGATGGCAAGTAGGCGCAGTGGATCAGGACGACGCAGCACTTCTGTGGGTGCCTTGATGACTGCGCGCACAGGAGCGGCACGCTGCAGCGTGAGTATCTTGTCAGCCTCTTCAGAGGTGACCTCGATTACCACGGTGTTGCACAGCTGGCGCAGCTGCGTGAGCTCTTCCTGCGTTTCGATTTCGAAACCCTGAAACAGGAACGGCGTCTCCGACCAATCGCGGTCCAAGCCATACACGTACTGACCCAGGCGCAACTGGTGCACCGGAACTTCAACACGTTTTTTTAGAAGAGCCATGGCCGCTGCGGATGCCCATCAGTATTGGATGCGCAGGCTAACGCTGAGGCGGCTGACAAACCCTGATACACGTCGCAAAAGTTACAGGGATCCGCGCCTTCGTAGGCGCGCTGCGGTTGCAGCCCTGGCACCAAGCCTTGCTACACTTGTGGTCGCGCAACGCGGGTGTAGTTCAATGGTAGAACTGTAGCTTCCCAAGCTACTAACGTGGGTTCGATTCCCATCACCCGCTCCACGCCTTACCGCGTCGTCCACCGACCGCGTTTCCCTTCTCTTTAAAACGCCTATCAGCCCATGTTAGGTGCTTTTTATATTTATTCGTTGCGTATAAGCAATTAAATGCTAGGATTCGCACATGGTAGCCAACCGAATTGCAGTCTTCCGCACCGAGCGAGGCATCAGCCGCAAAGACTTGGCCGCGCTGGTGTCGGTCAATCCACAGACCATCGGGTTTCTGGAACGCGGCACGTACAGCCCCAGTGTCGAGTTGGCCCTAAAACTGGCCGAAGTGTTCAGGGTGCCGGTAGAGGCCCTGTTTTCTTTGCAGCCATTTCCGGCATTAGCCGATCAACTCTCCGCAGCGCAATCCAACGCAAGAGGCGTTTCCCATGACGACTGATACGCATGAACCCAACAAGCCCTCGCACTTCAAATACATCCTGCTCAAGCCACGCAGCGCCAAAGCGCTATCGGCCGTATCGATTGCAGCAATGTGGTTGTGGTTCCTGCTCAAGCTGCACCTCACCGACGAGCAGCCGGGGGTGCAAGCGCTCGTTGGGCTGTGTGCACTGATTGGCCTGATTGGCTGCATTGTGATGTTCTTGTGCACCTACAATTTCGTAGCCAACGCGCCCGCCAGCCAACTGGATGAACGCGAACTGGCCGATCGCAATGCGGCCTACTTCAAGGCCTATCAGTACGCAGTGATCTTGCTGCTCGTGGGCTATCTGGGCACAGACTTTCTGGCCCGCCTGTTCGCTTTTCAGGTAACGCCGGCGGTAACCCAAAACTTCTTTTTATTGGGCTTCATGACTGTGCTGATCACGCCGGCCACCATCCTGGCGTGGCGCGACGAGGACTTGGACTAATGCACTGCTGAACGCCGCTGCAAGGCAAACAGCAGCGGATTGAGACTGATCGAGAACAAAGCAGCCGCCAGGATCAGGTCACGGCCCTCACCCGACAGCAGCCCCAACGACACTGCAAGCCCGGCAAGGATGAACGAGAACTCACCCACCTGCGCAAGACCTGCCGCGATGGTCAGCGCGGTGCGCCAGGAGTGACCGAACAAGCGCACCAGTGCCACAGCAACCAGCGACTTGACCACAATGACCACCCCCAATACCGCCAGCACTTTCAGCGGCGCGGTGACCAACACTGCCGGGTCAAACAACATACCTACTGCCACAAAAAACAGCACTGCAAAGGCATCCTGCAACGGCAGGGTTTTTTCACCGGCCTCCTGACTCAAACGCGAACCGGACAGCACCACGCCGGCCAAAAAGGCACCCAGCGCCACGGAAATGCCAAACAGATGTGATGCCGCATAGGCCACGCCCAACGCCGCCGCCAGCACCGCCAACGTGAACAACTCACGGGACCCTGTGGCTTCAATGCGGCCGAGCATCCACGGCAAAAAACGCCGGCCTCCCACCAACATGAGCGCCACAAAACCCACAATTTTGGCTGCCACCAGCGCCAAGTCCGTGAAGATGCCAGACCAGTCGCCGTCAGCCGCTTCATTGGCCATGACCGGCAATACGACCAGCGCCAGTACCATCACCAGATCTTCGACCACCAGCCAACCGACAGCGATACGACCACCCTCTGTATCGAGCAACCGGTGTTGCTCAAGGCCGCGCAGCAACACCACAGTGCTGGCAACAGACAGCGACAACCCGAAGACCACAGCGGGCATCAATGCCCAGCCCCACAGCTGTGCAAGCGCAGCACCTGCAAGCGTAGCTACCGCTATTTGAATGACTGCGCCCGGCAATGCCAAACGCCGATGGCGCCAGAGCTCTTCCACAGAGAAATGCAGACCAACGCCGAACATCAGCAAAATGACGCCGACTTCAGAAAACTCCTGAGCCAGATCAGAGTTGCCGTGAATACCAGGGGTGAAAGGCCCAATGACAATACCGGCCAGCAGGTAACCCACTAGCGGCGGTAAACGAACAGCAACGGCTAACCAACCCAGCAGTAAGGCGCACACAAAGGCAGCAGCAAACAGCGCAAGTATCTGGGCTTCATGAATCATAGGTGCGCCATTCTACTCAGCCCATGACTCGGTAATCCTCAACCCGTCGGATTCGCTGGTCGAGGGGCAGGCGATTAAGGTGGTGTTACCGGAGCAGAAGCCGGCTTCGTAGCGGGCGTCGCAGCAGGCTTGGTAGCAACGGCCGGGCGAGGAGCCGCAGCGCGAGCAGCGGCAAGCGCAGCCGCCGCTGGACTCAGAGCAGGTGCAGCACTAGCAGCGGGCGCAGGCTTGGCAGCAGCTGGCGGATTCGCAGCGGGCGCAGGATTGGCAGTAGCTGCAGGCGTCGCGTCGGCCACTGGTGCTGCGGGTTTCGGGGCATCTGCTGATGTAGTACCGGGTGCAACCGCTTCTTCCTCTGTACGAGCCGGCTCGTCGGTAGCACGCGCAGCCTCCGACGCTGTCTTGGTCATGACAATGATGCTGATGCGCCGGTTCTTTGCACTCAATGGATCGGTCTTTTCAAACAATACCGATGACGCCAGACCCACGACACGCTGGAATTTGGTTTCGGTCAGGCCGCCACGGATCAATTCACGACGCGCCGCATTAGCGCGGTCTGCCGACAGCTCCCAGTTCGAATAGCCGCCTGCACCGCTGCCATAGGGCTTGGCATCGGTGTGGCCACTGATGCTGATGCTGTTGGGTACGCGAGCCAGAAAGGGCGCCAGTTCACGCAGAATCTTGATGGTGTAGTCCTTGAGCTCGGCACGCCCAACGTCAAACATCGTCCGGTTTTGCTTGTCGATAATTTGCAGACGCAGTCCTTCGGGAGTGATGTCGATGAGCAGCTGATCTTTAAAAGGTGCCAAGGCCTGACTTTTTGACACCGCATCTGAGAGTTCAGCGGCCAGTGATTCCAGCTTCTTGTGCTCTGCTGCTTCTGCAATTCTCTTGGCCTCTTCTTCCTCAAGCTTCTTGGCTTCTTCGGCGTTGGTGGGCTCGCCCAGACCATTTTCCTTGCCATCGGATGAGCGCGGCGCATCAAGACCACCACCGAGATTGATCGCACTGGTGCTGGCACCGCCAGGGCCCTGCTGACCGGGCGCAGCCTTGGTGCTCTTGCCCTCTTCCATACTGGGGTTGTTGAAATATTCGAAGAGCGCAGCGCGCTGCTCTTTGTTTACTGAAGCCACCAGCCACATCACCATGAAGAAGGCCATCATGGCGGTCACAAAGTCGGCATAGGCCACTTTCCAAGCGCCGCCGTGGTGGCCGCCGCCCTGGACCTTGCGCTTCTTGATGATTATCGGCCGTACGGCCTCTTCATCAGCCACGGCGCATCAACTCGCGGCTGGCTTGTTACGCAAGGCCTGCTCCAGGTCCTTGAAGTTCGGACGTACCTGGCTGAAGAGCAATTTGCGGGCAAATTCCACCGCTACCGGTGGCGGATAGCCACGCACGCTGGCGACCAGCGCCATCTTGACCACTTCAAAGGCTTTGCCCTCTTCATTGGCCTTGCCTTCCATCGCGGCGGCAATCGGCCCGACAAAGCCATAAGCCACCAGAATGCCCAGGAAGGTACCGACCAGTGCCGCGCCCACGTGGTGGCCGATTTCGGCGGTACTGGCGCCCTCGATGCTGGCCATAGTGGTGACGATGCCCAGCACTGCTGCCACGATGCCGAAACCCGGCAATGCATCGGCCACCTTCTGCACCGCATGAGAAGGTTCTGCTGCCTCGTGGTGGTGGGTTTCCAGCTCATATTCGAGCAGACTTTCAAGTTCGTGGGGATCGAGGTTGCCGCCGGAAATCAGCCGCAAGCAGTCTGTAATGAACTCCAGCATGTGGTGGTCGCCCATCACCACAGGGTATTTCTTGAAAATCTCGCTCTTCTCAGGCTCTTCGATGTGCTTTTCGAGCGCCAGGACGCCGTCTTTACGCATCATCACGAGAATGTCGTAAATGAGTTTGAGCAGCTGGATGTATTCTTGGCGCCCGTAACGGGGTCCCTTGACCAGGGACAGTGCACCGGAAAACGCGTCCTTCACCACTTTCATAGGGTTGCTGATAAGGAACGCGCCAAACGCAGCACCGCATATGATCACGATTTCGAGCGGATGCCATAGCAGCAACAGGCTGCTGCCACCCGCCATGAACGGACCCAGCACGCTACCGAGGACTACCAACGTACCAATGATTGCGAGCACTACAGACCCTCAGACAGCACCGTGCGGTTCACAGATCACGCTCCGGCCAGCCATGGCGGACCAGTCGGAACCTTGGGCAGGAGTATGGTTCAGCGCCTGCCGGCAGAACCTGACCGGCGTCACGATTGCAGAGTTGCGCATGAGCCTTGTCACATTTGCGCCAGGTACCTGAACCATGCCCCCAGTACTGCGTTTAGATAGTGTGTCCTTGGCCTATGGCTCCCGGCCTCTGTTGGAACAAGCCAGCCTGCAGGTCGAACCCGGCGAACGGGTCTGCATCGTGGGCCGCAACGGCGAGGGCAAGTCGTCGCTGATGCGACTGGTCACCGGCGAAGCCCTGCCCGACAGCGGCATCGTGTGGCTTCGCCCCGGCGCCCGCAGGGCGCACTTGCCTCAAGATATTGTCAAAGTCAGTGGTGAGACGGTACGTGAAGTGGTCGCAGGCGGCCTGCCCGAGGTTGCGCGCCTGCTTGCCGACTATCACGCCACCTCAGACCGCTATGCCCAGACCTTTACCGATGCCGATGGCGTGCAGTTAGGCAAACTGCAAGAGAAGATCGACGCCGCTCAGGGCTGGCAGGTGGAGCAGCGCATCGACACGGTGCTATCGCATTTGGGGCTGGATGGCAGCGTGCTGTACAGCGCGCTGTCTGGTGGATGGAGGCGGCGCGCACTGCTGGGTAGCGCACTAGTCTGCCAACCCGAGCTGCTGTTGCTCGACGAGCCTACCAACCATCTGGACATCGAAGCCATCGAATGGCTCGAGCAGTTCCTGCTCGAGTTCAACGGCGCGCTGTTGTTCGTCAGCCATGACCGACGCTTCGTCAACACACTGGCCACTCGCATCATTGACCTCGATCGCGGCCACCTGAGCAGCTGGCCCGGCAACTACGACAGCTACGCGCAGCGCAAGGCCGAGCAACTGGCCAACGAAGCAAAAGAGAATGCGCTGTTCGATAAGAAGCTCGCGCAAGAAGAGGTATGGATCCGTAAGGGCGTCGAGGCGCGCCGTACGCGCAATGAAGGTCGCGTACGCGCACTGATGGAACTACGCAACGAACGAAGGGATCGCCGTGATCGAGTCGGTCAGCTCGCTGCCCAAGTTCAGGAAGGCCGCGAGTCTGGCAAGCTGGTGTTTGAGGCCGAGAACGTGACTGTGCGATTTGGCGAACGCGAAATAATCCGCGACTTCAGCGGTCGTGTGATGCGGGGGGATCGCATTGGCATAGTCGGACCCAACGGCGCGGGCAAGAGCACGCTCATTAAACTGCTGCTGGGCGAACTGGAGCCCAGCGAAGGTACCGTCTGGCGAGGCACTAAGCTGGAAGTGGCCTACTACGACCAGCAGCGCGCCACGCTCAACCTTGAAGCCACAGTCATGGACAACGTCGTTGATCGTAATGACTTCGTCACGGTCAATGGTCAACCGCGACATGTGTCGGGCTATCTGCGCGACTTCCTGTTCCGCCCCGATCAACTCAAAACACCCGCCGGCGCACTGTCAGGCGGTGAACGCAACCGGCTCCTGCTTGCCAAGTTGTTTGCGCAGCCGGCCAACCTGCTGGTTCTGGACGAACCCACCAACGATCTGGACATCGACACGCTGGAGCTGCTGCAGGAACTGGTCACAGACTTCAGCGGCACGCTACTGTTGGTGAGCCATGACCGTACATTCCTCGACAGCGTGGTCACCAACCTGTTCGTGCTTGATGGCAGTGGTGGAGTGCAAGATTTTGTGGGTGGCTATAGTGACTTCGTCACTTGGCGTACCGCACAGCGTGATGCCCAGCGCGCTCGCGCAGCAGCACCCAAAGTCGCCCCGCCAACACCTGCACCAAAGCCGGTACTGCCGCCGCGTAAACGGCGCTCGCATGCGGAACAACGCGAACTTGAAAAGCTCACCCTGCGCATTGCCGAACTGGAAGCAGACAAGACAGCTCTGGCAGCCGCACTGGCAGAGCCGTCGTTTTATCAGCAAGACCCGCTATTGCAACGAGCCGAATTGGCGCGTGCTGCGGCAGTTGAATCAGAGCTAGAAAGCGCGTTTGAGCGTTGGGTACAACTGGAAGACTGACGCAGTAGCGCCGCGTTTTAGAATGAGTCTTTAAGCGCCAATCTGAGTTTGCCAGCCAATGCGGTCAGCAACTGGCTGACTCGAGATTCGCTGATGGACAGCACGGCGCCTATCTCTTTAAGCGTTAGCTCTTCGTGATAGTAGAGCTCAATGATCAATCGATCCCGCTCCTGCAGCGACTCGATAGAGTTCTTGAGTGCTTTTAACGAAGACTCTTGCTCCAGAACTTGCTCAGCCTCAGCAAATTCGCTGGCAAACTCACCGTCTTCGAGTGCGGAGTCGGCCAAACCCTGATTGCGCCCACGCAAGGTCTCGTAACGTTCTACAGACAGCCCCAGCTCATCGGCCACTTGGCGATTGGTGGGCGCTGACCCCGTGCGATTGGCAATGCGCTGCTCTGCAGACTTGGCCTCTATAGCTAGTTTTGCGGTGCTACGCGGCGCCCATGAGGCGCGGCGTATCTCATCCAGCATTGCCCCGCGAATGCGTGGTTTGGCGAACGTCTCAAAATCCGTGCCCCTGTCAGGCTGAAAGGAATTGATCGCCTCAAGCAGCCCCACCGTTCCAGCCTGAACCAGGTCGCCTTGCTCAATGGAAGGAGGCAAACGCCCGCGAAAATGCGAAGCAACGCGCTTAACCAGGTGCAGGTGTGCCGCAAGACCCGAGCCAGGTGTTCCGGCCTCGCTCCATTTGGCAACCGCAGAGTAGGAGTCGCGACCTGGTTTCATGTTGCTCATGATCTCTGGTTGGCTCAGGTGTATGACGCAACGGGAGGTCGCGGCACTGCTGCTGATTTAATCAGCTGCGCGGCAAGGCCCTGGATAGCACGAGATGCCGGAGATTCTTTGGCGAACTCCACCAACAACTGGCGCTTACGCGTAGCCGCCTTTACGGCATCGTCATGAGGAACGATTGCAGCCAAAGAAAGCGGCAAGCCGATGAATCGTGTCGAAACACCATCGAGTCTCATGAACACATCTTTTGCGCGCTTATCATCGCCGCAGTCGTTCATGACAACCTTGATGTTCTGCTTTACAAAGTCGGTGTGCAGCACCTTTATAAGGCCATAAGCGTCGGCCAACGATGCAGGCTCATCACGCACAACAACTAGAATTTCATCAGCAATGTTGGCCATAGAAGTCACATGCGAGCCGATACCGGCTCCCGTGTCGATGAGCAGGTAATCGGCCTGTGCAAAGGTCTCGTATAAGTCGCGGAACAACCGGGCCACCTCTGCCTGGGTCAACTCGGCCATTTCCCTAACGCCTGAGGCTCCGGGAATGATCTGAATACCCAACGGCCCGGTGATACAAATGTCTTTAAGCGACTTGTCGCCAGAGAGCACCGAAGACAAATCTGATTGCGGTGCAAGTCCTAAAAGAACATGCAAATTGGCCAGACCCAGGTCGCCGTCAAACAACACAACACTCTTGCCCAAGCTCGCCAGCCATCCAGCCAACTGCAAGGAGACGAATGTCTTGCCGACACCGCCCTTGCCGCTTGAAATCGCAATAGTCTGCATGATCTATACCTCAGGCAACTTTTGTCTGGCTTTGCGAAACTGCAAGCTGCATTACGTGCTCAAGGCCGATACGAATTGAGTCATTGGTCAGGCTGCCCAGTGGCGTTGTGGGTGCTTCGCCGGTCGACACCGCAAGCAACGGAACCTTTAGCTCTGCCAACATCGCCAGCAGGCCCAGAGGCAACATGCTTGGGTCCCAATGGGATATCACAACGCCGGCTGGTTGCGTGGTCGCATTGATCCATTGCTGAGCAGTAGCGCGGTTCATGTACGAGGGCAGGCACACAACCACATCCCGATTCTCGGTGGCAGCTTCTCCGGCCTGAATTCGCGATAGCTCCAGACCCCCTGAGTCGATTACGCGAACCTCGGTTTGGGCTGAGCCCCAATGTGCTTCAAGACCTGCAGCATCTGCGAGTGCAAAGAATCGCTCCCGCGAGCCGATGCGCGTATCGCGCAGACTGGAAACCGCTGCCGCTTGCTTGTCGCCCGCGCTGACAAGAGTGGCCGCAGCCTGCATCACTACTGTGGTTTTACCAGAGCCGGACGGACCCACGAAAAGCACCTGCTTTTGCTGGTCTAGGTCGTGCACGGAGCCAACACAGATTTCGTCGGCGATTCTTTTAGCAATCGTATTGGCGCTAGCGCCCTCGCCGGTGACGCTATTTGCGTAGGAGGCAGAGACGCCCAAGCCAACGATAGACATCTTCAGGGCAACTGCATCACCTGCCTCCCCGATCTGAGCAAGACGCCTCTCGAGGGCCACCAGCTCTGTACGAATGGCTTCCACCATTCGGGAGCCCTCAACACTGGCGGTCGGATCTGTTGCTGCAGCTTTCGGCGTAGGTTGAGCAGTGGCTGCTGCAGGTGTGAAATCGACTGTACTGCGAAAGCTGGCAGTAGCCGCCTTTGCAGTTGCGTCCTTGGCAGCGGCTGCGTCGGACATCACTGCTGATATCTGGTCTGCCGCGGAGCCGCTATCTACTGCAACGAGCATTTCTGTCGATCCACCTACCTTGTTGGTGGACAGCACCATGCAATCGATACCGAACTTGCGTTTGGTTATCTCGCTGGCTTCCTGGAAGTTTCGGCCGATGACCCGTTCTATTCGCATACCGGCTCCTTATGCTGCCGCCGCGCGCTGTTGCAACGTAATGCTGCGCGCGACTCTCAAGTTCATGTCTTCGGGTAGTTCGGCGTAAGACAACACCGCCAACCCTGGAATTCGTGCGCGCAGCACCCTGGAAAGCCAAGGCCTCAGCAGCGGCGACGTGACAAGTACAGCGGCGTGTCCGGCATCAGACTGGTTCTGTGCGGCCTCGTTGAGCGTTCGCAGCAACATCTCTGCAAGCTCAGGCTCAATGGGTACGTTACCGCCTTGGCCGCGTCTGACTGTCGCATGCAGCATCTGCTCCAGCTCCGATGCCAGCGTCAGTACAGCCAACTCCTCGCCGTGCGGCGCGTAGTTTTGAGCAATCATTCTGCCCATCGCCACTCGGGCGATCGACGTTAGCTCATCTACATCCTGGATTTTTTCGATCACTGGTGACAGTGCCATCACGACGCCACGCAAGTCGCGGATCGCAACACCTTCAGCCAGCAGATTCTGCAGAACCTGCGTCAACGTGCCGATCGTGAGCTTCTTGGGAATCAGCTCTTCCACCAGTTTCGGCGCGGAGCCAGCAAGCTTGTCTACCAACTGCTGAGTCTCATCGTGGCCTAACAGCAGGTGTGATTGATCCTGCAGAACCTTGTTTAGGTGAGTCGCAATGGCGGTGCTTGAATCAACGACTGTATAGCCCAGCGATCGGGCGTAGTCGCGCTGCGCCGGATCGATCCAGACGGCGTCCAACCCGAAAGTAGGGTCTTTTGTGCGCTGACCCTGCAGCTCGCCGTGAACCATCCCAGAGTGGATGGCCAGTTCGCGGGAAGGCTTTACCTCACCGCGGCCCACAACAACGCCGTTAATTAATATCTGATAGCTTTCTGGACGAAGATCCAGGTTGTCGCGGATATGAACTTGGGGGATCAGAAAGCCCAGTTCATACGTAAGCTTCTTGCGGATGCCCCTGACGCGGGTCACCAAGGAGCCGCCTTGGTTGGCATCAATTAGCGCTACCAAGACATAGCCCACTTCCAATCCAATGCTGTCGGCTTGTTGCACATCCGACCAAGAAAGCTCTTGAGGCGCAGCGGGCTTGTCCTGCTCCTTCTTGGCGTCGGCCTGGGTCTTGGCGCGTCGCGACCCAATCATATGGGCGCCGCCGGCTGTCATGACTGCCAATAGCAGAAACGCCAGATGCGGCATACCGGGTATGACGCCAAGCAGCGCCAGAATTGATGCCGTCAGCCACCAGGCTTGGACGTTATTGAATTGGTTCGTAGTTTGCGCATGCAACGACTCTTCGCCAGATACGCGGGTCACGATGATGGCAGTCGCAATAGACAGCAGCAGCGAGGGAACCTGCGCCACCAAGCCGTCACCAATCGCCAACATCGTATAGCGCTGGCCAGCTTCGGCCAGGGTCATGCCGTGTTGCGCTGCGCCGACGATAACGCCGCCAACCACGTTGATCAGCAACACCAATAGGCCGGCGATAGCGTCACCGCGCACGAACTTGCTGGCGCCATCCATCGAGCCGTAAAACTCTGCTTCGGCAGCGATGTCACGACGTCTTGCGCGCGCCTGATCTTGGGTGATCAGTCCTGCTGCCAAATCCGCATCGACAGCCATCTGCTTACCCGGCATGGCGTCGAGGGTAAAACGCGCCGTAACTTCAGACACACGGCCCGCGCCCTTAGTCACCACCACGAAGTTGATGATCACCAAAATCGCGAAAACCACGATGCCGACGACGTAGTTGCCACCGACCAGCACAGACCCGAAGGCCTCAATGACCTGACCCGCCGCTTCCGGCCCTTCATGACCTGCACTGAGGACGACGCGGGTGGAGGCCACATTGAGCGACAAGCGAAGTAGCGTCGCAAACAGCAACACTGTCGGGAATACCGAAAACGACAAGGGCCTGGCCGCCGAAATGGCCAGGAAAATGATGATCAGCGACAGCGCAATGTTGAAGGTAAAGAACAGATCCAGCAGCAAAGTGGGCATAGGCAGCAGCAGCATGCCCATGAGCATCAGAAATCCGAGCGGAATGGCTACTGCTTCCATCGGAAACAGGCTTCCCAGATCTCGGAGTTTCGATGCCATCGCCAGACGCATGTTCAATATACTTCCATTTAAAACAACAGCTTAGTCGCCGCATGCCTGGCCGCTTAAGGCTGGACATGCATCCACGGGGTATCAAAGCAATATGTATGCCATCTGATATCCGATGGCAGCCCTAAAGTACTGAGCGGTGGTGTCGACGAAACCCACATGGAACGCCAGATCAAAAGCACTTTGCTCATCTGCTGCATCGCCCTCGGGGGCTGCGCAACAATTTCTGTTAAGGACCCATCGGCGGTCGTACAGAAAAAGCCCCAGCTGACCATCAAGGAAATGCTTCCATTTCGGTTCTGTAACCTGCCCTGCCGGGACGTGGTTGCTAAGCCGACCGACTCGCCGGGCTCTAACGGCACCCCGGTTGCCTATCGCTCCATTTCAGATGTCATTGCCGTCGGCTATGCATCGATAGCGGCCCAGCCTAGCAACGACCCAGCGCAACAACGCCTGATGGCAGCCCGTGCATCCAAGCTCGATGCCTACCGAAATCTGTATGAACAGGTATTTGGTGTAAGCATTGGGTCCAACAGCACAATGGATGACCGGTCGATACGCAAAGAAAGTGTTCGAACAAACATCTCTGGGACACTGCGAGGCGTTGAGGTAGTGAGCATCGAGCCCTTGGGCACCGACACGTACCAGACAACACTGCGATTGCCTGCAGATACCGTCATCGCGAATCGATGAAAACCCACGCCGGACCGACGCTGCTGCTGTGCAGCAGCTTTGCAATCCTTGCAGCACCTGCACTGGCAGCGGCAGCGGCAGCCAAGACCGACGAAGACCTTATGGAGCTCATCGAGCACATCCAAACTTGCGTCGAGGATGCTGGGCACACTTCAACTACCGGCAGGGAAGCCAATGCTGCAGTACTGGTCGGCTGCGCGGCAAAATCCGATTTGCAGGCTCAAGCCAATTACGGCATCAAGACACTGTTAACAACCAAGATTGTTGCCCAGGTGCCAACGCAGGACTGGAGCCCCAGTGAGCGAGCCTCCTTTCAAGATCAAGCTCAAGCGGCCATGACTGCGGCTGTACTTGCGAATCAGCGCTACGCCCTGGCGTCAGCCACTACAGCAACAGCAGCACGCTATCAGCTCATTGCCACTATCGCTTACCGGTCAACGGGACATGGCAATCGGCAATTGGATCAATGGATTAATCAGCCGAAGAATATTCAGTTAACCCTCGAGCTGCGGGATGCATTTGGCATCACGCCACCCAGCAAGCGGGAGATGGTCATTCAACTATCGCCCCAAGTTCGGGCGCGCAATGCAAGCATTCGCAACAGCGACTGGTTCTATAAGGCAGGGGAAACTCTGGAAACCGCCAGCAAGCAGCTGCTGGAACAGAGGCAGGAAAGCCCGCGCTTGGCAAAGCTCGAGCGCGCCTCCAATGGCAAACTTCAAATAAGCTCGGCGGCTTATCAGAACATCAACATAAGCAGCTGGATGGTGCTGATCCCAGAAGGCTTGGATGTAAACGGCACCACATGGCAACTAGCTCGACCTACTGCCGCACAGCGCTTTACGAGCACGCAAGCTGACATGCTAATTGATCCGGCCAATGGAGACACACGCCAGTGCGTAGAAGCCGGCTGCCTGGCGTGGATACCCTAGCTCTCCGACGGAGCTATTGCTTGCGGTACGCAGGAATACCTTGCTGCGTTTGAGCAGGCGCGCGCTCCACCGAACCTCGAAGCGCGGCAAGCTCGGATCGCACCTTGCCAAGCTCTTCTTGCAAGCCACGAAGATCCTTGGATTGAGCATCAAGTCGATCAGCTGATCTCTTAAGTGCCGCAGCTGAATCTTGTTGCGGCTTGGCCTGAACCTTACCCAACTCTTCCAGCTTGGCCTCGATTTGCGCCAGCATCTTGTTCAGGGCCGCTGCTCTGGCAGCTTCTGCATCTGGCCCCTTGGAAACTGGAGGCTGTGATGCGCCCTGAATGGTCTTCACAACCTCGCTGAGTCGTTTTACTTCCAACTGCTGAAGCGCAAGACGATCGGTCTTGACTTGCTCTCGCAAAGTCACAACTGCACGCTGCGTTGTGTCTTCAGCAATTGTTTTAAACTTTTCCAGAGTGCCCTCAAACGCCTTGAGCTCTTTGAGTGCCTCCTCCACCTTTGCAAACTGGGCTGATTGCTTTCCCAGCGCATCGTGCAAGGCAGTAGCTTCTTGATTAACCTTTGTCACCGAGATGGCAACAACCAACGCCATCACCACGCCGATACCCAGCGTGATAGCACCAAAGATAGCCGGTGCTGTGCGTATAGCGCTGGTCGCCGCTCGATTCGATTCAACAGCGATCCCAAGCTTGCTGATTGCCTCGCTGGCAGACTGGGCGCTGTCGTTGGCTGCATCAGCAGCGTCCAACACCAACGTAGTTAACGTCTCAAGGGGACTCGGCTCCGATTCAGGCGGCTGTTCAGCATGCTTGGTGTCTGGCTCGCTCATGGTTTACTCCTCGTGTCCAGAATCACTGCCAGGCAAACCCTTGCGCAGACCCGCAGTCCTGGCAACAGTTGCCCGGATCCGGTCGCGAAGCCGATCATCTACTGTCAAAAATTCCTTAACCTTGGTTACCTGCTGAAGCATCTGCTCAGCTTCCATGAACTTCGCCTCTACAGCGGCGCGCTGGGCCTCCACAGCCTCCATCATCTCGCCTACCTTGGCAACGGACTCCTCCAGCTCCTCCATCTTAGATTTTGGAGGCTCAGGTGGCGGCGCATCCTCAAGCTGCTCTCCATCTCCGCGGACCGGCTCATCGGAACTGCCAACGTGCACCTGGTTGATGCCGGCGTCCGGATTAAAGCCAACAAAAACCTTGTTACCAACCGCCGGCTCATCGTCGTGTTGAACGGCATGGCTGGACACAGCAGAGTTGCTATGAGGATCAAGCTTATGAGTGGAAACTCCGGACGACTTGAATATGCCGGTGTTTTCCTCAGGCCGCTCGTGGCTATCTGTCTTGCCGTTCTCACTCATAAAACCAACTCCTTCAATTAGCCGATTCGATACTTGTAACAGCAGCGATGCTGCATGCGCCCACAGGCCAAATGCGAGATCGGACCGCTTCAATCTCTTTGGCTACTTGCAGTGGCCCGATGTAGAGCTGGTGGCCATCGGCAACCGGCACGATCTGGGATTTGACGCCGACTGCCAACTTTATTTGGAGCATCTCAACGGCGGTACGAGGCCCCGGAGCTGTGCACCGAAAATACACCGGGCCGCTTTTGCTCCGATTACTCGCATCAATTATGGACTCACCAAAATAGCCAGCTGAGTAAGCCCACCAACCAATTACCAACGTAGACCCAAGCAGAATCAGCGCCACCAGCACTGCGCTGGATTTACGCCGCGCATCCCGAACCACATAGAGGTCCTGTTCAATCATCTCGTCGAAGCCTGCACCAAGCGCAGGCTCAGCCCGAGATGCACTGATAGACGGAACCTCTTCCGTAGGCATCTGGGCATCTAGCGCCCAGTGACACGTTTTACCTATCGTGAGGCTCGACGGTCCCGTCATATCTGTGCGAAATGATCGATTGGTTATCAACACAACTCTTAGCGCACTAATACCCATCGCAGTAACAATGCGTCCAAGTGCTGCCGTCTCGTCCTCATCCATCTGCTCTGCCGACTCAACTACAAGAATCATGAGTCCTTGCGTCAACATAGACATCGCAAGGCCTTCTACGGGCAACGAAGCCACCATCTTATTGATGGTCTGCAAAAGAACCTCGGTTCCAGCAGGCGTGTAGAACTCAAACTTGGCACCCTCGTTGCGCAGCATCACGAACAGATTGCGACTGCACTCGGCCAACAATTCTTTGGAGCGTGACCAGATCACAACGGAGTCAACTGGACCGTCGATGAGCTTGGCAATCACCTGACTTGCGCTATGCGGGCCTGCAATATGCTCAAGCTGAAGGGCTTCGGTACTCATCGTCCACCACTCATTTGCCGACCCTCTTCGTCAAACAGCAACTCGTCTGGCACATCAGGCACCGCCGGTCTAGGTCGTGCCATATCAGCTGCCATCGCACTGGCCTGATATACATAGGCAAGAACAGCCGCCACAGCTCTGTAGAGCCCTTCATGAATTGGCTTATTTACTTCGCCGGAGTAATAAAGAGCTCGCGCTAACGGCGGTGCCTCGACTAGGGGGATTGCAGACTCTGCTGCCAGCTGCTTGATCGCAGCGGCAACCTCACCTCGACCCTTGGCCAAAATGATTGGCACGCTGCTGCGCTGTTCGTCATAGACGATAGCTACCGCGAACTCCATAGGGTTAACGATGACCACGTCCGCGTCCTTAACACGCTGCATCATGCGAGACCGACTAATCTCACGCTGCCGGCGTCGGATGCGCTGTTTGACCTCTGGTCTGCCGTCACTGTCCTTCATTTCGTCGCGTATCTCTTGGCGGGTCATACGCATACGCCGCGTAAAGGACCAGCGCTGCAGCGGAATATCTGCCATGCCAAGCACAGCAATAACCAACGAGATTGCCAAGAACACATAGAGTGCAAGTGAGGCGCCCGCTGCGATCATTGATTCCAAAGGCAATCGCGCGATTGCGAGCATCTGCTCACGCTGCGCCAGCAGAACGGCAGAGAGAACAGCTCCAACCAAAAAAAACTTTACAGTATTGCGCCCAACCGAAACCCAGCCGGCAGAGCCAAACATACGTTTGAGGCCGTTGAGCGGATTAAGCCGATCGAATTTGAGTCCGGCTGCGGAGCTGGAAAAACTGATGCCACCATTGAGTAATGCAGCGCCTAGTGCCGCAGCGATAGTCAACAACACCAGCCAGCGCATCGCCCAAAATCCACTAACGATTGCTGCCCCAAGCCGGGCTGGCATATCAAACCCTTGGCTTAACTCTGCGGAATTAAAGGTAAGCCCAGACACAACGATCTGTTTCATATCCGCAGCAAACGTGCCGCCAACCATATACATGGCTATACAGGCAGCCAGCACCACCATCGAGCCACCAAAGTCTTGGGAGCGCGGAAAGTCACCCTGTTCACGGGCTTTCTCAAGGCGCCTACTGGTAGGGTCCTCTGTCTTTTCCTCGCCGGACTCAGTTTCACCTGCCATGGCTATCCGCTCACACGGAAGGTGGCTTGAATGAAGGAGAGACCCTGAAGCCAAAGATCTGCGAATCGATCAACCATGACAGGGATCAGCAGAAAAAGCATCGCTCCGCCACCAAGCAGGCTGACCGCAAATCCTACGGAAAAAACGTTGAGCGACGGCGTCGCTCTAGACAATGCGCCAATGCCGATATTGACAGCGATCATCGCCAGTACCAGTGGTGCGCTGAGCAGCGCCGCGCCGTTGAAAACAACAACGGAGAAATCCAAGAGCGATTTGATGTTATCGCCCAGTGGCTGCCCGGGCGGTATTACTCTGATGCTCTCTGCAAGCATCGAAACCACAATGAGGTGTCCACCCGTTGAGAGGAAGACGAGCATTGAGAGTACATTTAGAAACTGCGAGATGACGGCCGTGGAGCCGACGCTGGGGTCAAACGACTGGGCAAACCCCAAACCCAGCGCCTGAGAAATCTGCTCGCCAGCTGTCACGACCGCGGCCGAGATGCATTGCAGCGCCAAACCCATGATGGCGCCCAGCACTGCCTCTTGTGCGAGCAACAAAATGTTCAGCCCTGAGCTGTCTGTTTTTGGTGCCTCAAGTCCAGTAGGCAGAACTGGCAACATCAATATGCACAGCACTGCCGCATACACTATTCGGATTCGAGCGTTCCCACCCATTTGGGGAAACAGTGGCGCAGTAGCAAAGAAGGCTCCAAGACGTGTCAAGGGCAGCAACATGCTGTCCAACCAGGTCATCATGAGCTGACCGAGAACCAGCATTTTTATCTAGCCACTTCGGGGATGCGCTGGAACACATGCGTTGCGAAGTCGACTAGCAGCTGAATTTGCCAGCTGCCAATCGCCGTCAATAACAGCACCACCATGATCAGCTTCGGTACAAAACTGAGTGTCATTTCATTGATTGACGTCGCAGCCTGAAAGATACCAACGAGCACACCAACAAGCAGAACGATCAGCATTATTGGACCTGCCACCAGCGCACAGGTAAAGATTGCGTCTCGTGCGATATCAATGACTACGGTGTCATTCATGGAAGCGCCGGCGCAAAGCTGGAGGCTAAAGAGCCAATAGTCAGCGCCCAACCATCCACCAATACAAAGAGCATGAACTTAAAGGGCACGCTGATCACTACGGGCGACACCATCATCATGCCCATGGACATCAAAACACTGGCGACAATCAGATCGATGACGAGAAATGGGATGTACACCAGGAAGCCAATGGTAAATGCTGTGCGCAGCTCACTAGTCATAAAGGAAGGCAGCAACACCATCAGCGGAGTATCAAGGGCTGTTTGGACCGGCGCTGTGTTGGCCAGCTCCATGAAAACCTTGATGTCTGATTCGCGGGTCTGCGCCAGCATGAATTTTTTCATGGGTACCACGGCCCTTTCGATGGCAACCTCGAATGGAATTTTTTCCTCTACATAGGGAGAAACTGCCACAGCCTGAACTTGGTTGAACGTAGGCCCCATGACAAAGAACGTCAGGAACAGCGCAAGCCCAACCAGCACCTGATTGGGTGGCGTCTGCGCTGCGCCCAACGCCTGACGCAGGAGGCCCAGCACAATTGCAATTCGGATAAATGCCGTCATCGACAACAGGATCGCAGGGAGTAGCGTCAGAACCGTGATCAGGCCCAATGCCTGCAGGGTGAGGCTATAGGCCTGTCCGCCGCCGGCAGTTGGACTGGTTCGCAAGAGCTCTACGCCTGCTGCTGCACTGGCGGACTCTGGCAGCAAAGCCGCAAAAATCGCTAGAAGCACCAACGCAATTAAATGCTTAGCTTTCATGTGGACCCTCTTGGGTCCCGTTTGCTGTCGGGACGTCCGTTGGGTTCTCGTAGACAGAGAGTCGGTTTATGGAATGCGCCGTGACCCCTATCAGCACTTCCCGCTCCCGAAATTTGATCACCACAAGCTTCTCGCGCGGACCAAGACCCACAACGGACAGCACTTCCAAGTGTTTGGCGGTTCCATAGCCGCCCCTGCGCAATTTCCGCAGCACCCACACCATCAACCCTAGCAGCAAGCCAACGACGAGCAGCCCGGAAATGTATCGAACTGGATCCATGCCGATCAGAGCAATTTGACGCGATCTTCAGCATCCACCACCTGGGTGAGACGGATGCCGTAGCGCTCGTTAACCAGCACGACCTCACCACGGGCAATTACCGTGTTGTTGACGCAGACATCCACCGGCTCGCCGGCAATTCGATCAAGCTCAACTACGCTGCCTTGGCTCAGTCGCAGCAAGTCGCGGATACGCAGCGACGCGCGGCCTACCTCAACAGACACGCTGACAGCAACGTTCTGGATCAGATCCAATTGGGGCGAATGGCCCCCGGTCTCTGATTCAGCCACTGCTGCGTTGGATTGTTCGTTCATGCTGCGTTTGCTCCTGCTGACTGTGCTGCGCGAGCAGCTGGCTTTGCGGCCGGCTTTTCTGCGCCCTTCAATTTCTTATCAGACGCGCCCGGCCCATCTTCGGCGGCAGCGCCCTTTTCTTTCGGCGTATGGATGGCTTGAATTCTCATCGCCATGGCGTTATCCATTGATCCGTATTCGGCATCAAAGATATGCGCCTGCTGGACGAAGACCTTTACCCCTTGAGGCTGCTTAAACCAAAGGGTGTCACCGGCAGTGATAGAGGCAAGATCAAGCGCGGACATTCTAAAAGCAGTCAGTTGTCCGACCATCTCCAATTCCGCATCCATTACTGCATCGGCAAGTTCGCGAGACCACTGTGCCGCCTGCTTTTCGTCGCGCTCACCAGCCGTTAATCGGCCTCGCAGCAGCAGACGGATGGGCTTGAGTGCAGAGAATGGATACATGATTGTGAGCTTGCCGTTCACACCCGAAGCCAGTTCAAGCTCAAACACACTGACTACGACGGTTTCGCGCTCTTCACCAATCTGTGCAAAGGCTGGGTTGATCTCGCGGCTTACGTACTCGGTACCGAGCGCATATACCGGCGACCAGGCTTCGCGTAAGTCGTTAAAGGTAGCGTCGAGAATTAGCTGGATAATCCGCTCTTCAGTGGGCGTAAAGCCCCGAAGACCCGGCCCATCAAGCGTGCTGCCGCCGCGACCGCCAAAGAAGCTGTCCACTGCTCCATAGACAATAGATGGATCAATAGTGATCAACCCATAACCACGTAACGGCGGATACCTGACGATATTTACATTGCACGGAGATGGAACGCTTTTAATGAACGTTCCAAATGACATCACCTCAAAGGGATGGACCGTGACCTTGACAGCCTGTCGAAGCAGCGTTAGCAGACTGCCACGGAACTGTCTCGAGAATCTGTCGTTGATCATTTCAAGTGCAGCCAGTTGGCTGCGCGAGGTCGTGTCGTTGGACACTAAGCTATATGGCTTGACCGCGCCACTGGCAGAAGCCACTGGAGTCGTATCTACCTGACCCGTCTCCATGCCTTCCACCAGAGCTTCAAGCTCTTCGGGAGACAGCAATGGCTTTGGCGTACTCATCGTTCAGACCTACTGGAAAACAAAGCTGGTAAACATCACTTCTTCAATGCCGCCGAAATCTTCATTGCGGATCAGCACATCGTTGATTGAATCGCGCAAGGCAACAGCCAGACGGATGCGCCCCTCAGGCGAAGTCATTTCTTCTTCGCTGAACTGACCTGCAGCGGCAATGATTCCAGCCTCAACTGCGATCTGGTGTTTTGTCACACGCTCAACGATCTGCTCACCGAAGAACGTTTTAAATGCCACCTTGAACTGCACGAACTTGCGCGAGTTAGGCACATTCATGGTGAAGTCGCGTTCAATAGCCTTGTAAGTAGCGGCGAACTTCTCGCTCTTGGGCATTTCCTTATCTGACTTTTTATCGCCGCCGCCGTGGGCGTCGCCACCGCCGTGGGCATCAGCAGCGCCATGAGCATCAGCAGCACCATGAGCATCGGCCGCGCCGTGAGCATCGGCGGCACCGTGGGCGTCGCCTCCTTCTTCACCCTCGGCATGAGCCTCCGCAGCAGGCTTGGAGCTGAAGAATCCTGTGAAGAACAGCGTTGCACCAACGGAGCCACCGGCTACAACCAGTACGCCAACGAAAATCAAGATGAAAAATATCAACTTGGATTTTTTCTTAGGCGCGCCTTCTTCGCCTTCAGCAGCGGGTTCCGCAGCTTTTTTCTTGTCTTCTTTCTTCTCAGCCATGATTGTCTTCCAAGGTATTTCTAAGAATTAAACAAACAGATCAATTGCGTTATCTGATGGAGCAGCCCGGAGTAGCGGCGCAACAGCTTCAGTGACACTGTTGCCTACGGATCTCGCAGCACTGGATGCTGCTGCAGGCGTGAACGCCGGTGAGCTCTCGCGCCTGGATGCTGCACCATTTCCGGTGCCCGATGACCCAAAGCTCCAAGCTGTCAGGGCGTAGCCGGAGGATTCGAATTGATCCTTGAGTTTCGACAGCCCCTGTTGCAAGAGGTTTTGTACTTCTGCGCTGTGCACATCCAAAGTAGCGTTGACGTTCTTACCGTCGACGTACAGACGGATATCCAGCGGTCCCAGATGCTCTGGATCCAGCTTGATGTTTACTTCCCAGCGGTCGGTACGAATGCTTTCGATGATCTTGCGACCGACCTGATCGGAGAACGCTGCGGCACGGTCTTCATAGCTGAGGTCGCTGGAAGGTACGGTTACCGGCGCAGATGACTGTGCTACCGGCTGTGCCTCGCGACCGCGAATGAGTGCATTGGGTTGATCTACGGCAGCCAGAGTCGTTTGCATAGGCGCTGCTGCTGCGCTATTGCCTAGAGCCTCTACGTCTATGGGCTGGATGCTCTGGATGGCCGACATCTGCTCGGCAGTAGTGGGGGCAGCGGCGTCCCGAGATGCTGAATACAGGCGGCTCTTCGATAACACCGGATTCCATTGCTGCTCTATCCTGTCACTCGGCTGCAGGGCCAGCAGCGCGTCCTCATGAATTGCTGAATCAGCAGGTTTTGCTGCAGAGCCAGAGACGCCGCGAGACGCAGTGGCGCGCCAGCGCAGAACGTCTTCATCCGCCAGCGGTGCCTGGTTGGAAAGTTGGGCGATGAGTGTTGCCGCATCAGGCAGGTCAGAGCCCACCGGCACGTGCTGCGTCGCTAGGGCTTGCTGCTGCATAGCTGGCGCAATGCTGACCTGTACTGCGCCGAGTGCAGCAAAGCGTTGCAGATGCTGTGCACTGAAGGGGGTTTGATCAGCTGCGGGGGCAGACACCTGCAGCGCCTGTGTCCACGGCTCGGAAGAGTCCGTTGCGGTGACCGGCGTCTGTGCTGCGGCCGGTGGCAAGGGTGCGTAGTCGGTCGACTTAAACCAGCTTGCCAAGGCTTGCGAGGTGCTGGTGATAGCCGTCGTGGTTTGGTCGATTGCGGGCCGTACCGGAGCCGCCACTGATTGGGAAACTGCAGTCAGCGCGACTGGGGCAGTCGGTACGACAGTGGCGCTGTCGATGGGCACCGGCGTTGTCTGCGACAGCAGCAGACGAGCCAGATCCCGATCAATGCCCAGGTCGACAGCAAAATCTTCTAGCTTGTCATCCGGCAATGTTCCGCCGGACTCTGGCACTGCGCTGCCAGCTTCAAAAATAGAATCCGGCAACGAATTGCCGATTCGTTCAGGTCGTGTCGCGACCAACTCCAAAAATGCCGGCGTTTTACGGCCAAGGCTTGGCTCTGCTGACAGCTCTGCCGGAGGCGGAGCGGTAACAGGCCCGCG
The DNA here is from genome assembly GCA_026398735.1 of Pseudomonadota bacterium. Lineage (GTDB taxonomy): Bacteria > Pseudomonadota > Gammaproteobacteria > Steroidobacterales > Steroidobacteraceae > ZC4RG30. Next base: position 25,637 of record JAPLSH010000001.1, read on the forward strand.
CAGCAGCGCCAAAAACAGTGCTGCATCAGCCTCAGAGGGCTGTGCAACGGCCGACACACCGGTTGCGGCAGACGGATCTGCGGCAGCCTGATCAATCCCGGGTACTACAACGTCAAGAATGCTCATGTTGGGCTCTGGCCTTCAGCGGAGTGCATCTGATCACTGTCTAGCAATCCTGATGCCAACTCCCGGGAGCGCCGCCCTGACGTCGCCAAGTCATCCAAGCCGGACTGTTCGCGCCTGTCGTGATCCCGTCTCGCGGCCAGCTTTGCGCTGCTAGCCACATGCTCCAACGACTTGGCAAAGCTGCGGCGCTTGGTCATTTCTTCGGCAGCAACGTCCGCCATAAGCTGCGCCTGGGCAACTTGGCGCTCCTGCTCCTCACCAACTCCACCAAGCCAATCAGAGAAGTTGCGGTACAACATCAGCGAGCCAACACTGGGAATCGACTCTGCTTTGCGCGCCGCCATGACCGAATAGTCCGCCTGATACTCGACAATGACTTTGAGTTTCTGCTCCGTGGCCCGCAACTCCGCCTGGCGCTCTGCCCATTCACCTTCAGAAACTTTGGCAAGCAAGTCCCCCACCGCAGCAATGCGGCGCAGACGTTGGGCTCTGTGCGAAGGCGAATTCATTGCAGCAGCGACTCAAGCTCGGTGAAGCCAGCGTCCATTGGAACCTGCTTGTCCACATCCTGCTTGAGGTAATCAATCAAACCGGATCGGCGCAAAATCGCATCGTCCAACTCCGGATTGGCCCCAGGCCGATAGGCGCCGACAGAAACCAAATCCCGATTCTCTTCAAACACGGACATCAGGCGCCGGAACCGCATAACTAATTCACGCTGATCGCTGCTGATGAGTCGCATGGCCAGCCTGGATACCGAGGCGCCCAAATCAATGGCCGGATACTGACCCAGAGCCGCCAAATCGCGCGACAACAGCACGTGTCCATCCAGGATCGCTCGGGCTGCATCGACAATCGGGTCATTGGCGTCATCACCCTCCGCCAGCACGGTATAGATCGCGGTAATGCTGCCGCCGTGGGCGACCTTGCCTGCGCGCTCAACTATCTCGTTGATGAGCGAAAAAACCGAAGGCGTGTAGCCTTTCGTAGTAGGCGGCTCGCCGACAGCCAAGCCAACCTCACGCTGAGCGTGGGCAACTCGAGTCAACGAATCCATCAACAGCAGCACACGCTTGCCTCTGTCTCTGAAGTACTCGGCTACCGCTGAAGTCAGGTGCGTTGCGCGCAATCGTACAATTGGCGAATAGTCGCCAGGCGCAGCAATCACAACAGAACGCTTTAGGGTTTCAGGCCCAAGCGTTTCGTTTACGAAATCCAGGACTTCGCGACCACGCTCGCCAATGCATCCGATCACGATGACGTCGGCGGCAGAGAATTTGGTGATCATTCCCAGCAGCATGCTCTTGCCAACACCACTGCCTGCGATCAGACCAATGCGCTGGCCCTGACCCACCGTCAAAAATGAGTTAATGGCGCGAACGCCAACATCCAGCGGCTCGGTGACTGCAGCTCTATCTAACGGATTGAGTCTGTCCCCCCGCAGCGGCACAAACACATCTGGCTCGATGAGCGGACCGCCGTCAAATGGCAGTCCTAGGCCATCAAGCACCCGGCCCAGCATCGAATCGCTAACGCCGACGCGAGCGGTGTTTGTCAAAAGCCCTACCGCAGCGCCCGGCGTAAGACCCGAGATGGAGCCCAAGGGCATCAACATGATCTCGGAGTCACGAAAGCCAACCACTTCACACACGATCGGCTTGCCATCCTCGCCGATGACCTCACAGGCTGAACCCAGTGGCGCACGCACACCCCTGGCCGTCAGGATCATGCCAGTGACACGCGTCAGCACACCTCGCTTGGCCGGTTCTGCCACGCGAATTTGCGCAAGCTGTTCACCTAATTGCAGCAAGGTGCTCATGGCTCACTCCCTGCCTCGCCGCGACAGATCTGCGGCAATAGTCAAAGCGGCCTCGCGAACGTCTCGCATGCGGTTCTCGAAGCGGTCGTCTACAACTTTGTCCATGACGCGCAGGCTTGCGCCGCCAGGCACCACCAGATCGTCACCCACCAAACTCAGATGACTCAACGGCGTTGTCGCGCGCTTTAAGGTCTCTATGTCTGCTGGGTTCATATGAACTGTCATTGGCCCGGAAACTTCGTTACCAGGTCCTGCACTGGACTGAATAACCGTCTCGACGTAAGCCGCGAGTGCGTCAGGCTCCGCCAAATGCTGCCTAGCGAGCTGACCCGCCATCTCTACTGCAGCCTTGGCCAGTGGTGCCACCAGATTCAATTCCAGTTCCTGCTGTCGCGCAGAAAATCCACGCGCAACCTCATCCAATGCACTAATAGCGGTGTCCAAGGCAGCGCCCAGCTGAGCCAAGGCCGTCAACCCGCAGCTGCAGGTCACGGGCTTCCTGCTCCATCCTTGCGGTATCGACAAGGCGCCGCTCTTCTTCAGCGGACAGTGCCGTGACGACTTCGACAGGTGAAGCCTCTACCTCACTTACATCACCAGACTGCTGGCGCTCAAACTCACGCAACAGAAAGCCCGCGCGATCGACCGCAAAGCTGCGAGCCGAAAACACAGGCTCTTGGACGATCGCTTCGCGCGATACAAGCAGTACTGGTTCAAAGGGGGACCGGCGTGACATCGCAAAACCTATCAGACGTAGTCCGCGCCACGACCAGAGAGCATCATTTCACCAGCGTCAGAAAGCCTGCGCGCGCTACGCAAGATTTGCTTCTGAGCCTCTTCGACCTCTGAGAGGCGAATCGGACCACGGCTCTCCATTTCGTCAACAAACATCTCGCGAGCTCTGGCAGACATGTTGGAGAGGAACTTGTCTTTAACCATCTCGTCGGCGCCCTTCAGAGCCACCATCAGCAGCTCCGACGGTGCAGCGCGCATCAAGGTCTGAATGCTGCGGTTGTCGCAACCCACCAGATTCTCAAATGCAAACATATTGTCTTGAATTTTCTGGGCCAAATCTGAGTTCTGCGCTGTCAGCCGCTGCATGAGCAACTGCGCAAAATCCGCCTTTACGTAGTTCATGATCTTGGCAGCAGCCTTTACGCCACCAACACTGGAGGATTTAAGCGACGAGTTTGAGGAGAACTGCTTACGCATGATTGTTTCCAGCTCCTGCATCGCAGTGGGCTGAATGGTCTCTAGTGAAGCTACGCGAGCAACCACTTCGGCTCGCAAGGCCTCTGGCAAGTAGCGCAGCACGTCTGCTGCAACGTCGCATTCCAGAAATGACATGACGATGGCAATTATTTGCGGATGTTCGTCCGCGATCATTTCGGAAATAGATCTGGCGTCCATCCATTGCAGCACCTCAAGCCCGCGATTAGAGGCTGTCGGCGCGATTCGGCTCATCACGCTGCTGGCTTTGTCCTCGCCGATGGCGGCCTTGAGCATGTTCTCCAGGTAGTCGATACCACCGCCAATGTTGGTTTGCTTTTTGATGGTGCCAATGAACGAATCCAGTACTTCGGAGACTGCTTCCTGCGACAGATCAGCGACGGAGATCATGGCTGCGCTGAGGTTTTGCACTTCTTTGGGCGCCAGGTGGCGAACCACAGCTGCGGCTTCCTCTTCGCCCAACAACATCAGAATGACGGCGGAGCGCTGCAAACTAGAAAGTGCAGCAACCTCTGCAAGGGTCTGTTCTCGCGACACGCCACCTGCTTGACCCGAGCCACTGCCCGGAGCTGTTGCCACTGCTGCCTCAGCCATAATGCATAGTCCTTAATTAATCTCGCGAGCGATCAGGTTTTTCAGAACCAGCGCCACGCGGCGCGCATCCTGCGAAACCAGCATGCGCACTACAGTGACCTTATCGTCATAGCTGTTGGCAGTGTCGAGCATCTCTGCCGAGATACCGGCCTTCTTCTTGGGCTTCATTCGCGACTTCAACTGCTCCAGGGTTTCACCTTCACGCAGCTCTAGCGCTTCTTCCTCGACTTCGGGCCTTGCACCGCCGACCACACCATCCGCATCAACGGCCCCTGCCACACCACCCTGAGCAGACATCAAGCGACGAAGCTCATCGGGACCTGGCGTGGTGGCCACATACGTCAAGCGGTTCACAACTGGCCGAATTACCAGCAGCGCCAACAACGCAATGGCGACGGCAACCAGTCCATACTTGGCTAAGTCGATGTATTGCGGCTGTTGCCAAATCGGCAGTGCAGCTTGGGCCACCGGCGCTTCAAAGCTGGTGCTCATCAGGTTGACCTGATCGCCACGCTTTTCATCAAATCCAATTGCGCCTTTAACCAAGTTGGTCAGCCGCGCCACTTCTTCTTCGCTCAAGGGTTTAGCGGTCGGAGCAGCGTCGCCCGGCGCAGCGATCGCGTCATTAAGCGCCACTGCAACCGAGACGCGCTTGATGTGAGGCGAAGGATCAACCACGTACTTGATCGTTTTATCGATCTCGTAATTGCGAGCTTGCGTGTTTTCGGTGTCACGCAACACAGGCTCTCCGGCAGGCGCAGCGCCGGCAGCCGGCGCATTGGCTCCTGCAACGGGCGTGGTCGGGTCCGGCGGCGCGTTGGACAAAGAGCCAGGCGTGCCCATCGCCTTTTCGTCAGTGGTCTTGATCTGCTTGGACTGCTCCGACCGAACTCGCAGACCCTTGCCATCCGGATCATAGTTTTCGAAGGTCTGTTCGACGATCGAAAAATCCATGTCGAGGTTTACCTGCGCACGGACATTTGCAGCGCCGAACATGGGCGCCAGCAACTGCACTACCCGCTCGGAGTAGTCGGTTTCCATTTTTTGCCGCAGCGCCATTTGCTTGTTGTTGCTGTCTTTGGAGTCCCCTGACTCTGTCAGCAATCGACCGAATTGATCGACCACCGAGACGCCCGCTGGATTTAAGTATGGGATGCTCGAGGACACGACATGCACGATCGCCTGAACCTGACCTTCACTGAGCGTGCGACCGCTATAAGGCGTCACGATCACTGATGCTTTAGGTTCGGTGCGATCTCTTACAAAAGCGCTTTGGTGCGGCAGCGCTAAATGAACACGCGCATCCTGCACGGTGTTGATTCGTCGGATGCTCTGAGCCAACTCCTCTTCAACGGAGGCGTTGTAGCGCATCTGTTCCATGAATTGGCTGGTACCCAACGGCATGCCATTCTTGAGCCCTGACAGTCCCGTGCTGACCTGGCGCGGCAGGCCTGCTGTCGCCAGAACAATACGCGCCTCATGAAATTCTTTTTGGCTGACCTGCAGCGACCCGGTGACCGGGTCTAACTTGACGTTAATGCCGCTCTTGCTCAGCGCTTGTTGAGCCAAGTCCTTGTCGGCGTCAGCCATCTCCGGATACAGCGCACGAAGCGGCGATGCAGACAGAGTCAAGAAGGCAGCCATTGCCAGCATCAGCACGAGACCAATAGTCACAAAGGGCGCCGCGGTCTTTACTGCCGGCTGCGCAAGGAAGCGCGCGACCATGCCACTGGGTGCAGCAGCATCGGTGCCATCCTGAACCGCCAGGCCGCGGGCTTCAGATGATGTCGTGACGGTCACACCACCCCCTTCACCAGCAGGTCGGGCATCAAATCGTCCGGCTAGGACATCTGCTTCTACTGCTGCCATTTTATTAGATCGCCATGCTCATGATTTCGCGGTAAGACTCCAGGATCTTGTTACGGACCTGGACTGTCGCCTCAAACGCCACCGAAGACTTTTGCATCGAAATGACCACGTCGGTCAGCGATATGTCCTCGCCACGTGAATAGGCGGTTTGTAATTCTTTGGCAGCATTTTGCTGCTGATTCACCGAATCGAGGGCAGAGCGCATCGATTCAGTAAAGGACGTGCCTTTCTGCGATGGCGCAGTAGCACCGAGGCCACCGGCAGCACCAGAGGCAAGCTGACTGTGGTCAACAGCTGTCTGCTTGATGGAGTCGCGAGTAGCACGCAACTGCTCGAGTGCCTGCTGCATAGCAATGGATTGGATAGTCATGAGTTGGCCACCAGTAGCCCAGTCTCTCTATAGCGCGCAAGCTTGTAACGCAGCGTTCGCTCGCTGATACCAAGTCGCGCTGCGGCAGCAGCCTTGGTTGGCGAATCCTTTATCATGGAAAGAATCAGGCCGGCTTCGGCATGATCGCGCCGCAATGCCAGCGTATCGGGCTGCTGCACGTTGTCGACTGGTCCATCGATATTGAGTTCTACAAAGACAGGCTGTGGCGAGGCAATTGAAGTGCTGCACACTGGCTCGCACGGCTCTGATGACGCGCCTTGCACATCAAAACCGACCGCAGAGCCGTCTAATCCCAAATGTTCAATTTGCAGCCATTGGCCATCCGCAACGATTAACGCGCGCTGTATGACGTTTTCCAGCTCGCGCACATTGCCGGGCCATGGGTACGTCATAAGCGCCTCTGCAGCAGCCGGCTCTATTCCAGCGATATTGCCGATATATCGGTAACGCTCCAGCATGGCGCACACCAAAGGCCAGATGTCGCCAGGGCGCTGCGCCAGCGGCTTTAGCGTTAGAGGAAAAATACTGAGGCGATAGAACAAGTCTTCGCGGAAGCGGCCGGCCTTGATGTCACCTTTGAGGTCGCGGTTGGTTGCGGCCAGTAAGCGGAACTCTGTCTTGCGCGCTGTAGTGGAACCCAACGGCGTGTACTCGCGCTCTTGCAGGACTCGCAGCAGCTTGGCCTGGACTGGCATCGGCAGCTCACCCACTTCATCGAGGAACAGCGTGCCGCCATGAGCCTGGCCAAAATAACCGTCGAATTTTTGTATGGCGCCAGTGAACGAGCCTTTTTCATGGCCGAACAACATATCTTCAACCATCGCTTCAGGAAGGCAGGCGCAGTTGAACGCAACAAAGGGCCCTGCGGCACGCAACGAGCGACCATGCAGGTGACGCGCAAGCATCTCCTTACCAGTACCCGACGGACCACCGATCAACACAGTGACCTCGGTACGCGCCACGCGCTCTGCCAGTGCCAGCAGTTGGGTGGTGAACGGATCACCACAGACCAAGTTCGCACTGGTCGCTGCTGCGTTTACTGAGATGTGGGGGGCCGGAGAGTTCACTTACGCCATCCATGTAACTGTCGAAGATCGGCTGGTTACAGCAATGCCTGTGCCATGCGGGAATAGTCCTCGTCTAATCAGGTAGTTATGGTGTCCAGAAGAGCTTTAATTGGCTAGCCTCGGAAATCCGACAGCTGATACTTGCGCAGGCGTTCCAGAAAGGTCGTTCTGCGCATGCACAACAGATCCGCAGCGTGGGTAATGTTTCCGGCAGTTGCTCGCATGGCGTTGCGAATCCATGCTGCTTCGTACTCTGCGAGCAGGTGTCGCAGGTCCACGCCGCCACTGGGTATCTCTGTCACGGCAGGCGTAACTACGGACTCCAGATTGAACCCACTGCCCTCCCCCGCTACCACTGGATCAAGCGAGCCAGACGACGATTCGTCTTCTAATGCCAGCTCTTCCCAGTCCGCCATGGCAAGCACGGCAGCGCGCTCTGCTGCGCCGGAATCGACAATGACGCCTGGCCTTCTGGGCAGCATCGATGCAGGGATTTGATTCAAATGCACGCGCCTGCCGGGCCACAGCACAGACAACCGCTCAACAAAATTCAGCAGCTCGCGGCAATTACCGGGCCAGCTGTGCGCCATCATCCACTCTTGCAGATCCGCTGCAGCCTCGACGGGTCCCGCATTTGGCTGGGCGCACTGCCTTGCAAAGTGCTCAAAGAGCACCAGCACATCTTCGTCCCGGTCGCGCAGCGCTGGCACAAGGATGGGGAATACGTTCAAGCGATAGAACAAGTCGGCGCGGAACCTGCCATCGGTCACCGCGTCTTCCAGATGTCTGTGGGTCGCAGCAATCACGCGCACATCGACAGGGCGCGGCGCATCGTCGCCGACGCGATCGACCACGCGCTCTTGCAACACACGCAGCAACTTGACCTGCATCTCCAGACGCATGTCGCCGATTTCATCGAGAAATAAGGTTCCAGAGTTGGCCATCTCGAAGCGGCCTTTACGGTCTTCGAAGGCACCGGTATAGGCACCCTTGCGATGCCCAAACAGCTCGCTCTCGAGCAATTCTGCTGGAATAGCGCCGCAATTGACCGGCACGAAATTATTGCGCCCACGCGGAGATAACGCGTGCACAGCTTGAGCAACCAGCTCTTTACCGGTGCCCGACTCGCCTAACAGTAAAACAGTGCTATTGGCTGCGGCAATGCGGCGCACCAGCGCACGCAACTGCCGCATGACGACGGATACGCCAACCAGTTGAGCCAACGGACCTGTGATGACTTCACTGGAATTCGCAGACACGCGGGGTCCCGATGACCTAGTCGATTAGATCGATTGCCTTACAGTCCAACCATTTTGGTTTGACGCGATGACTGTAGTCCGTTCAGGTTTTCTGAACGGAGAGATGCCGCCAATTCGGAGCTAATCCGGTCCGTGGATCAGGACTTAACCAAGAACATCCTGCGATTGACGGCACCAGCGGTGGCGGGACTGATGACCGACCAGGCCTCGCGCACCTGCGAGAGCAGATCTTCACATTCGACCAAGTCCGCCGGCCGGGAGGCAGCGGTGCTGTTCATCAGCCGGCCGATCACGAAGCAGTAAAAGTCATCCAAGTGCTCGGCCACTGCCCCGCCCTGCACCTTGTCGAGCGTGTCCCGCAAGCCGGACACCACCGTGACAGCGCGGGCGATCGCAGTGCCAGCGGCGCGGTCTTCCCGGCGCGAGGCGTGTTCTGCAGCCAGCCGGATGGCATTGATGGCGGCGTCGTACATCATGATGATGAGATCGCGCTTGTCTGCCGTCGCGCAGCGCGAATCCGTGTCAACCGATTGATAGGCTTTCAAGGCATGGACAGACATGGTGTGACTCCTGCAAATATCCCGTACAGAGATAGAGTCGTCACCAGGCCCCGAAGCTTTAGTAG
>JAPLSH010000001.1:34645-37958 GCA_026398735.1 Pseudomonadota bacterium
GAAGCTGTAGTAGGTCCTGCAGGTGTTGCGACTAGCCAACACTCTGCAGGACTGGTACCAAACAGGGCATCAGCCCTTTTGATCCACCAGGATTCCGGTCAGGGAATCCAAGCTACGCCGCAGCTTCAGCGCATCTTCCGACGGTATTTGCCGCACAGTCTCACCGGTCTTGCGATCGGTAACCGTGACAACAATGGCGCCAGTCTGCTGGTCAATTGCGATTGTCATCTGCTGGTTAGACACCAGCAGCCGCTTATTGGCCTCTTCTACGCTATCGTGCAAATCCTCTTGAACGGATTTGGACACCGGCGCAGAGGGCTTCTGCGGGGCGGCAGGCGGCGCAGCAGCTGCCTGCGTTTTTGCAGGCGCCGCTGAATCCGCTTTCTGAACGTCAGGCAGCGGAGCGACCGCTGCCCTATTTTCTACAGGGTTCATAAGTCACCTCGACTCATTACCGCGATAGATCAGCCCTTGAGCAACTGCAGCACGTACTGCGGCGACTGATTGGCCTGAGCCAGCATCGCCGTACCGGCCTGGGCCAGCACATTGGCGCGAGCCAAGTTGGCCGATTCGGCCGCATAGTCTGTGTCTTGAATGCGCGAGCGGGACTCTTCGGTACGCTGCACGGTGTTCATCAACACGGCCACAGTGTGCTCGATACGGTTAACGACCGAGCCGACCTTGGCGCGGTTGGTGTTGAGCGTTTCAAGCGCGGTGTCGATCTTACCGATCGCCGAGCCAGCACCGCTGCTGCTCGATACCACCTGTGAGCCAAACCCACTGACCAGATCGCTGCCCTTAAGGCTAGCGAAGGTCAATGTGATGTTAGAGGTTGAGGCGTTGCTGGATTCATCCACCTGAATCGTCACAGCACCGGAAGTGCCGGCAGTGCCATCTGCGACAACCACCGAATTAAAGCGTGTGTTGTTGGCGATACGATCCACTTCCGTGGCCAGCGCTGAGAATTCCTCATTGGCGTTGGTGCGGTCCGTATCTTTATAGGTACCGCTGGTCATCTGCACGGCCAGCTCGCGCATGCGAGATAGCACATTGCCCACCTCTTCGGCCGCAGCGTCATAGGTGTTGGCCATCGAAATGCCGTCATTGGCATTGCGCACAGCCATGTTCAGGCCCTGAATCTGCGACGTCATGCGCGTCACCACAGACATACCCGCCGCATCATCGCGCGAGCTGTTGAGGCGCTTGCCAGACGACAGCCTCTCCATCGCCTTCTCTAAATCCAGGCGGTTAGCCGCCAGTGCGCGACCAGCATGCACCGACGGCACGTTTGAATTGACTACAATAGCCATAGCTTGTCACTCCTAAGGTACGAACTGCACCACATAGGGGGCAGTCGTCCCGGGTTTGCCAAACTTTAGGCCAACCCCAAAAAATTTTAGGGTCGCAGTTCCACAGGTACTCTGGCACTCATGGGCAGTGGTGCAACAGGCCCCGCCACCAAGGTGGCCCAGGCACTGCGCAATTCTCGCAGGTGACCAGTCACTCTTGCCAAGCCGACGGTGTCCCGCTGAATCTGAATTTGCACCAGCTGTGCCGAGATCGCATTATAAAAAGCCAGCAAATCATCAGACACCGGCCTGCCCCGCTCAAAATCCAACGTCTCTCGCAGCCCGGCAATAATGGTCTGCGCCCGTGCAATGTGCCGACCGCTGGGCAACCACTGCTTCTCGCTCATGCAAATGCTTGCCTGGGACAGCGAATCAACGATCCCATCAAACAGCAACACCACCAATTCTGCGCCACCACCACCGTGGGCAATGGATTCCGACTGGACCTGCTGATAGGCCCGAAGTGCCGAGCGATGCACCATAAAATGACTCCAGCAAAATTATTTCTAGACTGATTGGCGACACTGCAACCTCAGTGCCGCCAATCACCTATAACCAACCGGGCAGATCAGCTACGCAGCAGCGTCAGCACGTACTGCGGCGACTGGTTGGACTGAGCCAGCATTGCTGTACCGGCCTGGGCCAGCACATTGGCGCGGGCCAAGTTGGCCGATTCGGCCGCGTAGTCTGTGTCTTGAATGCGCGAGCGTGCCTCTTCGGTACGCTGCACGGTGTTCATCAACACGGCCACGGTGTGCTCGATACGGTTCACCACCGAGCCGACCTTGGCGCGGTTGGTGTTGAGCGTTTCGAGTGCGGTGTCGATCTTGCCGATCGCAGTGCCGGCAGCGCTGCTGCTCGAAACCACCTGTGAACCAAACCCGCTGACCAGATCGCTGCCCTTGAGGCTGGTAAAGGTCAAGGTGATGTTGGAGGTTGCACCATTGCTGGCCTCATCAACCTGAATCGTCACAGCACCGGAAGTACCGGCGGCGCCGTCTGCAACAACCTGGGCGTTAAAGCGCGTGTTGTTAGCAATGCGATCCACTTCCGTGGCCAGCGCTGAGAATTCCTCATTGGCGTTGGTGCGGTCCGTATCTTTGTAGGTACCGCTGGTCATCTGCACAGCCAGCTCGCGCATGCGAGATAGCACATTACCCACCTCTTCGGCCGCAGCGTCATAGGTGTTGGCCATCGAAATGCCATCGTTGGCATTGCGAACAGCCATGTTCAGGCCCTGAATCTGCGACGTCATGCGCGTCACCACAGACATACCCGCCGCATCGTCGCGCGAGCTGTTGAGGCGCTTGCCAGACGACAGACGCTCCATGGCCTTCTCCAAATCAAGGCGGTTGGCCGCCAGGGAACGCGACGCATGAATCGACGGCACGTTGGAATTGACTACAACAGACATTTGAATGCTCCGTAATTATTTGAAATCCAGCGCCCGCCCTGGGCACTTCATGTTTCTCACAATTAATTAGTCGTCTGTACAGCAAATATCTTTATTAAAATTTTGCTATTTATTTAAATAAAAATGCGGCCAAAAGCCGCATTAAATAGATAATCGCGGCAACTGCAGTAAAGCTGCAATTGCCGCGATTTATTTTCAAACTAATTAGCCCTTAAGAAGCGTCAGCACGTACTGAGGCGACTGATTGGCCTGAGCCAGCATCGCCGTACCGGCCTGGGCCAGCACATTGGCGCGGGCCAAGTTGGCCGATTCGGCCGCGTAGTCTGTGTCTTGAATGCGCGAGCGGGACTCTTCGGTACGCTGCACGGTGTTCATCAACACGGCTACGGTGTGCTCGATACGGTTCACCACCGAGCCGACCTTGGCGCGGTTGGTGTTTAGCGTTTCAAGCGCGGTGTCGATCTTGCCGATCGCAGTGCCGGCAGCGCTGCTGCTCGAAACCACCTGTGAACCAAACCCGCTGACCAGATCGCTGCCCTTGAGGCTGGTA
>JAPLSH010000027.1 GCA_026398735.1 Pseudomonadota bacterium
CCAACACCCTGCTCGACGCCGACGGGGCGGGGCTGTGGTTGCAGCGTTTTGATAAAGACAGCGCCGACATTGCTGGCATCCTGCAGACCACGCACATCATGCGGTCCGCTGCGCAGAACGTGCGCGACCTGGTGGCCGGCTATGGCGAGATCTGGTCCACCTCTTTGTTTGTGCCGTTCCTGTCCCGGCACAGGGGTCCCACGGGCGCCCCGGTACGCTGGATCGATGCCCGCCGCTGCGTGGTTGTTGAGTGGGGCCCGCTGGGTCCGGCTGTCCTATGGGACGTGTCACGCCAGAAGCTGTCGGCGCTTGTCGAAGCGGACTTTGCCGGCACACTCATCATTACCGGTTTCATTGCCAGCGATGGTGCGGGCATTCAGACCACGCTGTGACGCAACGGCAGCGATTTCTCTGCCTCGGTGTTTGGTTCACTGCTTGATGCGTCAGAGATTCATATCTGGACAGACGTTGACGGCGTGTTGTCAGCCGACCCGCGCCGCGTGCCTAACGCACAAGTCATCGATTCGCTCTCATACAATGAAGCGATGGAGCTGGCGTATTTTGGCGCCAAGGTGATCCATCCGCAGACGATGGCACCGGCGGTGGGGCGTTCCATCCCCATCTATATCCGCAACACCTTCAATCCTGCGGGTCCCGGCACTCTCATCTGTGCCAAGCCGGATTCGCAACTCTTGGTCAAAGGCATCACCACCATAGAGGGTATTGCCCTAGTCAACATCGAGGGTGCCGGCATGATTGGCGTGCCCGGTACTGCGCACCGGCTGTTCGGCGCGCTACGCGAAGAGGGCATCTCGGTCATTCTCATTTCGCAGGGTAGTTCCGAGCACTCAATCTGCTGTGCCATCCCCCAGGATCAGTCTGAGCGGGCCTTGCGCGTGGTGCGCGCCGCATTTCGTCGTGAACTCGACGAAGGCCAAATCCAAAGCGTCGAAGCATCACCAGATCTGGCAATCCTTGCTGTGGTGGGTGACGGCATGGCCGGCACACCCGGTGTGTCTGCCAAGGTCTTCAATGCACTCGGTGCCGCCGCAGTTAATGTGCGGGCAATTGCGCAGGGTGCCTCAGAGCGCAACATTTCGGTGGTTGTCGATGGCAAGCACGCCACGCGTGCGCTGCGCGCGACGCATGCCAGCTTCTATCTCTCGCCCAATACCTTCTCCATTGGTTTGATCGGACCCGGCACAGTAGGTCGCGTGCTGCTGGATCAGCTCGCCACACAACAGGCGCGCCTGTCACGCGAGTTCAAGCTCGATCTGCGGGTGCGCGGCATCATGGGTAGCAAGCGCATGTTGCTGTCGGAGCCGGGTGCCGACCTTGATCACTGGCGTGACGAACTGCAATCACAGGCCGAACCAGCAGATCTGAAGCGATTTGTTGAACACGTGCAGGCAGATTATTTGCCGCACACAGTCATCATCGATTGCACGGCAGACGGCGAGGTGGCAAGCCACTATCGCGATTGGCTGGAAGCGGGCATTCATGTGGTGACCCCGAACAAGAAAGCCAACAGCGCCAGCCTGGACTACTACGATTCGCTCAAGGCGGCGCGGCGCGTCGGCGGTTCACACTACCTGTACGAAGGCACTGTGGGTGCCGGTTTGCCCATCGTTCAAACCTTGCGTGACTTGCGCGAGACCGGCGATGAGATCGAAAGTATCGAAGGTATTTTCTCTGGCACGCTTGCTTATCTGTTCAATGTCTATGACGGCAGCGTGCCGTTCTCCGCCATCGTGCGGGAGGCCAAGCAGCGCGGCTATACCGAGCCGGATCCGCGCGATGATCTATCGGGCACCGATGTGGCACGCAAACTCACCATCCTGGCGCGCGAAATGGGCCTGCGCCTGGAGATGTCAGACGTGAAGGTGGCAAGCCTTGTGCCGGTAGATCTGGAGCACGGCACCATCGACGGCTTTCTCGATGGCCTGTCGGCTTACGATGCTGGCATGCAAGAGCGCTTTGCCGCGGCCGCAGCCGCCGGCAAAGTGTTGCGTTATGTCGGTCGCATCACCAGCACCGGCGAGGCCACTGTCGGCTTGGTTGAGATGGACCGCAAGCATGCGTTTGCAAACATTGCCCTCACCGATAACGTGGTGCGCTTCTCCACTGCGCGCTACAACAAAAACGCGCTGATCGTGCAGGGGCCTGGCGCTGGGCCGGAGGTCACGGCGGGTGGCGTGTTCGGTGACCTGCTCAGATTGTCTGCTTACCTTGGAGCCCGCCTATGAGCGTGACACGCGCGACCGCCTTTGCGCCGGGCTCGGTGGCCAATGTGGCCATCGGTTTCGACATCCTGGGCTTTTCCGTCGATGCCGTTGGTGATCGCGTCACGGCCACGCGCAGCGCCACGCCCGGTGTGCGGGTGCTGGCCATACGCGGCACCAAAGACGATTTGCCACTCGAGGCTGCCCGCAATACGGCGGGCCGCGCAGTGATGGCGATGGTTGAGGCTTTGGGCTTGGACTACGGCATCGATCTGGAGATCGACAAGGGCATTCCGCTGAGCTCCGGTTTGGGTGGCTCTGCAGCCTCTGCGGTTGCAGCCGTAGTGGCGGTCAACGCCTTGTTGCCGGTGCCGCTGGCGCGCATCGAACTACTCGGTTACGCCATGCAAGGTGAAGCAGTGGCCAGCGGTTCACGCCATGCTGACAACATCTCGCCGTCGCTATTTGGTGGCTTGGTACTCACCGTTGGTATCGACCATCCGCGAGTCAAGCAGATCCCTGTGCCCAAGGGTGTCAGTGCGGTCATTACCCATCCGCATTTGTATGTGTCCACCAAACAGGCGCGCGCCATTCTCAGCGGCACCGTTCTGATGTCCGACTTTGTGTGGCAGACGGCTAATCTCGCCGGATTTATTTCTGCCTGCTACACCGATGACATCGACCTCATTCGCGAAACGTTGCAGGACGTAGTGATTGAGCCGCAGCGTCAGTTGTTGATACCGGGCTTTATGCAAGTGCGTGATGCAGCGATGGCCCAGGGTGCATTGGGCTGCTCCATCTCCGGCGCTGGTCCGACCATGTTTGCGTTGGCTCTCGATGCTGATGCTGAACGCGTTCGCCAAGCCATGATTGAGCAGTTCGCTCTGCACAAACTCGAAGTCGATCATTGGATCGTGCCGATGAGCTCCGCTGGTGCACGCGTGGTAGCTGCCTGATGAGGTTTGCCAGTACGCGCGGTGGCGCGCCCGAGGTTGGCTTCAGTGCGGCGTTGGTGCAGGGCTTGGCGCCCGATGGTGGCCTGTATGTGCCGCAGCAGTGGCCGCAGTTAACGCTTGATAGTTGGCCTGCTGCCAGTGATCTTGCCTCGTTGGCAGAGCCTCTGGTGCAGCGCTTTGCCCAGGGTGATGCGCTGGCTGACCAGGCCGGAAGCATCGTGCGCGACGCGTTCAACTTTCCCCTGCCGCTGGTGCCGCTGGAGGCAGACGGCAGGCTCAGTGTGCTCGAGCTGTTCCACGGTCCTACTGCCGCCTTCAAAGATTTTGGCGCCCGGTTCCTTGCGGCCTGCATGACCCGCATCCGCAGGGGCAACCCCAAGCCGCTGCGCATTTTGGTGGCGACATCAGGTGATACCGGCGGCGCCGTGGCGGCCGCGTTTCACCGCCGCCCTGGCATTGAAGTGGTGGTGTTATTTCCCAAGGGACTGGTGTCGCCCACCCAAGAGCGGCAACTGACCTGCTGGGGCGATAACGTCACCAGCTTGGCTGTGCGCGGCACCTTTGATGACTGCCAGCGACTGGTCAAAGAAGCCTTCCTCGATCCGCAGCTGCAGGCCTCGGCCGAACTGTCTTCGGCCAACAGCATTAATCTGGGGCGCTTGCTCCCGCAGGCTGCTTATTACGTAGCCACCAGTCTGGCTGTGTGGCGCAGCACCGGTGAGAAAGCCTCGTTCATTATTCCCAGCGGCAACTTGGGTAACTCGGTCGCCTGTTTATGGGCTCGCCAGATGGGTCTGCCGATTGCAGACATCGTGCTGGCGCACAATGCCAACCGCACGGTGCCGGATTATCTTCAGACCGGAGTGCTGCGACCGCGCCCGAGCATAGCCACCTTGGCCTCGGCGATGGATGTCGGCAGCCCCAGTAACCTCGAGCGCATGTCCTGGCTTTATCCGGATGCGGCGCAGTTGGGCCAGCAGGTCGAAGCTGTCTCAATCAGTGACGAACAGATCCGGACACGCATCGTCACTGACTTTGCAGCACGCGGGCAGGTGTGGTGTCCGCACACTGCCACTGCGGCAGAAGCCTATGAGCTGTTGCCGGCAGAGCGCCGAGCAGCAGGGCGCTGGGTATTGGTGGGGACTGCGCACCCAGCCAAGTTTCGCGAGATCGTCGAGCCGCTTATCGGCCGGCCCGTCGAGGTGCCTGATAACCTGCGTCGCTTGTTCGAACTGCCCTCGCAATCGACCGAGATTGACGCCAGTCTTGCGGCTTTGCGCAAAGTCATTGGCTGAAACTCTTCATGGACGAGCTGTTAACAGTAGAAAACCGCATGATCGCAGCCGTTACTGGCTCCATCATGCTGGCTGCACTAGTGGTGTCGATGTGGCGGGTGTGGCGTCGCCGGCACGCGCGGGCCAAGTTGCAAAACACCATTCGTAAGCTAGGCCTGGATGCCGTGCAGGATGCGCTGGTGCCGGATGGGATGGGCGGCTGGTTGCATATCGACTTCATGCTGCTTACGCCCAACGGAGTGTTGCTGGTTGAGTTGCACGACATTGCGGGCAATGTGTTCGGTGGCGATCAGATGACCCAGTGGACGGTTATCGACGGGCCGCGCCGCAGTACGTTTGGTAATCCGCAGGGTGCGATGTATGACCGGGTAGCGGCGGTTAAGTCGCTGACCAATGACTTGCAGGTCCAGGGCCGGCTGGTGTTTGGCCGCCGTGCTCGCTTCCCCAAAGGCTTGCCACGTTGGACTACAGGCTTTGATTCACTGCGGGCGGAGTTTCCGCGGCTCGATGCGTCTACTCGCAACGATCTGCTGGCACGGTTCCGCGATGAATGGACTGCGCTGCGCGCAGCGTTGGAGACCAGCACTAGCCTGCATCAGTCGCGATCGTTTCTGCAGGAAGTTTTTTTCGAATAGTATCGTTGCGATTCAGGCCGCGGCAGGCAATCCAAAAAAGCGCCGCGCATTGGCAGTAGTGACCGCTGCCAACTCAACCACATCTTCGCTGCGCGCATGAGCAATCACGCGTGCCACTTCCGGCAAGAACGCCGGCTCGTTGCGACGACCGGCAGGCTTGGGGCGAAGGCTGCGTGGCAGTAGGTAGGGCGCATCCGTCTCAATCATCAACCGATCGGCAGGGATGTGGCGCACTAACTCCTGCAGGTGCAGGCCGCGGCGTTCGTCGCAAATCCAACCGGTAATGCCAATGTACAAACCCATCGCCAGACAGTCGTCTAGCTCTGCACGTTGACCTGTAAAGCAATGCGCTATGCCACCCACCAGTGAGCCCCTGTGCTCGCGCAGCACGGCCATGAAGTCGGAATGGGCATCGCGCTGATGGAGAAACACGGGCAGCCGGTGTTGGGCTGCCACTGCTAACTGCGCCGCAAACGCGTGGCACTGTGCTTGGCGCGGCGCGAAGTTGCGAAAGTAGTCCAGACCACACTCACCAATGGCCACAGCACCAAGCTGCAGCGCCAGAGCCTGCAGGCTGGCCAGTGCCTCGGTCGTCAGTTGCTCGGCATGGTGCGGATGCACACCCACGGTGGCAAATAGCTGCTGTGGATAGCGTGCGTGTAACGCCAGTGCTGCGGCGCTCGCTTCAACCGAGGTGCCGGTTACGATTTGTTGCACCACACCGGCTGCACCGGCGCGCTGCAGTACCGCATCGAAATCGCCGACAAAGCTTTCGTGCGTAAGGTTTGAGCCTATGTCGATCAACTCCATGCGCTAAGCGCCTTGCACAGAGTCTCTACATCGCTTTCAGGTTGATTCCACGAGACCACCAATCTGATGCTCGACTCTGCCTCAGTGCCCCATGGATAAAACTCGAAGCCCAGATCGCGCAACTGTTGCTGGTGCCCTGCGTCGAGCCGAAGAAACGCCATATTGGCCTGTACTGGCCATCGCAGTGCAGAGCCAGCCGCTACACCAATACGCTGCGCCAGCTGGTTCGCACGCGCTGCGTTGTCCATGAACCAATCGCCCTCCAGACAGCTAATCAACTGCGCGGACAAATAGCGCATCTTGGAAAATAAGTGTGCAGCTCGCTTGCGCCGCAATTCGAATTGCGCCGCCAGGTCAGCATTAAAGAACACCACTGCCTCGGCGCCCATTGCGCCATTTTTGGTGGCGCCAAACGACAGTACATCCACGCCGGCTCGCCAGGTTATATCGGCGGGATGACAGTGCAGCGATGCCACTGCGTTGGCAAAGCGTGCGCCATCCATATGCAGATGCAGTCGCTGTGCGCGGGCAATGTCGCCCAGCGCTGCGACTTGATCCGGCGAGTAGACCGTTCCACATTCCGTCGCTTGCGTCAGGGTGATGGCAGCCGGTTGGACGCTGTGCACCGCGCGCGGGTGATCGGCCACGAGGCGCGCTAACTGCGCTGCATCGATGCGACCTGCCTCAGTGGGCACCGGTACCAGTCGCGCGCCGGCAGATTGCAGCTCGCAGGCACCACATTCGTCGCGCAGTACATGCGCTTCCTCACTGCAAAACACCGCACCCCAGGGCGGACTCAGGCAGGCCAACGACAACGCATTGGCCGCCGTGCCTGTGGCCACAGCCCATGCCCGAACGGGCGCGCCAAACCAGTCGCTGAACGCGGTATCGAGACGTTTGGACCAGTCATCGTCGCCATAGGAGCCCGTTGCGGCCGTGTTGGCCTGTGCCAAGGAGGCCATGATTTCGGGGGTGGCCGGGGCGGTGTTGTCGCTTAGGAACTTCATATGACCATGCTAGGCAAAATTCGCGCAGTTTGGCAGCTGGATCGCACTGCTATGATCCGCCCATGGAGTTGTTCCCACGCCGCAAGCGCCGTCCGTTGCCGGTTCCCGCCGCCTTGCAGGGATCAGACGACGTAGTCATCCGCGAGAGTGTGCGTGCCCGGCGCTTGCTGCTGCGGGTGCATGAGAGCGCCCAGGTCGAAATCGTGGTGCCCCGCGGTACGCCACTGCCGCTGGTCGATGCCTTTGTCTGCAGCCACCTAGACTGGATTGCCCAGCGGGTCGCGCGCGCGCGATCAGTGGCGCGGCCTGCCGAAGCCTTTCCGCCGCTGCGCATTGAGTTGGCCAGTCTGGGCGAGCAGTGGGACGTGGTTGCCAAGCCAGACGAGGGCGGCTGGCGACTGCGCGAGTCTGGCGAGGGTCAGTTGCAGTTACGGGGCAGTGGTACTGATGCGGCCTGCCGTGCGGCGTTACGCCGGTGGCTGGTGCTGCGCGGCCAGCAGGTGTTGGTGCCCTGGCTTGCAGAGCTTGCCCAAGAGCATGGCTTTCGGCACGGCGCGGTCAGTCTTCGCTTGCAGCGCACGCGTTGGGGCAGTTGTTCCAGTCGCGGTGCAATCAGTTTGAATCTGGCGTTGCTGTTCCAGCCACCCCCTGTGTTGCGCTATGTGCTCTTGCATGAATTGGCCCACACACGTCATCACGACCATTCGCGCGCCTTCTGGGCGTTGGTGGCCAGCTGCGAGCCAGATTACCGCCGCCTGGATGTGCAGCTGCGCACTCAAGGGTGGCGCAATGTTCCCGATTGGTTGCGCCCGGCGCGCGGAGTGCGAGCATGAGTCAATTGCCCCCCGAACGGCCTGCGGCCTTGAATCTGCCCGGCGTGGCGCGCATTGATCTCAGCGACGAACCTGTCCATTGGGACTTGGGGGGTTCCCGCTCTTATGGACAATACCTTGGGCTGGACAAGCTATTGGCCGCACAGCAGCCCGTGTCGGTCGAACACGACGAGATGCTGTTCATCATCGTGCATCAAACCTCCGAACTATGGATGCGCTTGTTCCTGCACGAACTCGATGCGGTGCTGCAGCATGTGCGGCGCGACGAATTGCTGCCCTCATTTAGGCTGCTGCGGCGCATCACT
Source organism: Pseudomonadota bacterium (assembly GCA_026398735.1). Classification (GTDB taxonomy): domain Bacteria; phylum Pseudomonadota; class Gammaproteobacteria; order Steroidobacterales; family Steroidobacteraceae; genus ZC4RG30. The sequence continues at coordinate 8,064 of JAPLSH010000027.1, forward strand.
GCCGTGCAGATACAAATGCGCAACATCTGGGATGTGCTGGCCACCATGTCGCCGGCAGACTACTCCGCATTTCGCAATGCGCTGGGTCGCTCATCCGGATTTCAATCCTGGCAGTACCGGTTGATGGAGTTTCGGCTGGGCAACAAGAATGCGGACATGATCCGCGTGCATCAAGGTGACCCTGAGGTTCACACCACCCTGAGCCGTGCGTTGCAGGCGCCGAGTCTGTACGACGAGGTATTGCGATTGCTCAGTCGTCGCGGCTATGGCATCCCGTCAGAGCTACTGGACCGCGATTTTTCCGAGCCCTATGCGGCCAATAAAACTGTGGCAGGTGCGTGGCTTGCGATTTATCACAACGCGGCTAAGGACTTTGAGCTCTATGAACTGGCCGAGCGCATGGTCGATCTGGATCATCAGTTTCAGTTGTGGCGCTTTCAGCACATGAAGACCGTCGAGCGCATCATTGGTCACAAGCCTGGCACGGGCGGCACGGGCGGCGTGTCTTATCTGACCAAGGCGCTGGAACTCAGGCTGTTCCCTGAGTTGTGGCAGGTGCGGACCGCGCTTTAGCTGCGCGCGGCCGCTTCCACACACGCCAGCCCAACAGCACCGCCACGATCACTGCATAAGCAATTGGTTCACGCAGATCTTTTTTGACCTGCCACCAGAAGTGCCACACAGCCAGCACAGCAATCACATAGGTAAGTCGATGAAGCTGGGTCCAGCGGCGCTTGAGCCAGCGCTGCGCCGCTGTTGTGGAGGTTAGTGCCAGCGGCAGCATCAGCAACACCGCCGATAAACCCACCAGCAGATAAGGACGTTTGACCACTTCGGACAGGATCATCTGCAGATCCATGCCTTGGTCAAAGACCACCCAACTGCTCAGATGCAGCAGGGCATAAAAGAACGCAAACAAGCCCAACATGCGCCGAAGCCGCAGCAAGTCTGAATGCCCGGTGAGTTGTCGCAGTGGGGTGATAGCCAGTGTGGCCACCAGCATGCGCAGCGCCATCGTGCCGTTCTCGTGCACCAGGCTGCGCACGGGATCCACGCCCAATGACACACCGGCCACACCTAGTGCACCGGCAGCCAGCCAGAGGGCCGGCGTGATGAACACTGCAAATACCGCCGGCTTGATCAGCCAGCGATAGGCCTGCGCCGAAGTCAGAAGTTGCGCCTCAAGTCCATGCCCTTGTAAAGATCTGCCACCTGATCGGCGTAACCGTTAAAGGGCAGGGTGGCCTGACGTCGCGCCAGCAACGAGCCGCCGATGCGCCGCTCGGTGGCCTGGCTCCAGCGCGGATGATCCACTGCCGGATTGACGTTGGCATAGAAGCCATATTCGTTGGGCGCAGCATGCGACCAACTGGTACGCGGCTGCTGTTCGACAAAGCTGATGCGCACGATCGACTTGATGCCCTTGAAGCCATACTTCCAGGGCACTACCAAGCGCAGCGGCGCACCGCACTGATTGGGCAGCGCCTTGCCATACACACCCACTGCCAGCAGCGTCAGCGGATTCATGGCTTCATCCATGCGCAGGCCTTCGACATAGGGCCAGTCGAGTACGCGCTCGCGCTGCCCAGGCATCTGCTTGGGGTCGTTGAGTGTGGTAAAGGCAACATACTTGGCCTTGGAAGTGGGCTTGTGGCGCTTGAGCAGTTCTGCAAACGGGAAGCCCACCCAAGGGATCACCATAGACCAGGCTTCTACGCAGCGCATCCGGTAGACACGTTCTTCCAAGGTCTGCGGAGCCAGTAAGTCTTCGAGGGCAAATTTGCCTTTGACTTCGCATTCACCATCGACCGTGACATTCCACGGCAGGGGCTTGAAGTTGCGCGAGTTGGCGGCCGGGTCTGACTTGTCGGTACCAAACTCATAAAAATTGTTATAGCCAGAGATCTCTTCAAAGGTGTTAGCCGTCTCGGTTACCGACAAGCGAGCGTTGCGCGCAGCCTTGTAACGCTCTGCAGGGATGTCGGCCAGTGCCGTCAACGGTGTTGCAGCACCCAGCGCGGCGCCAGCCAGACCCATGGCCAATACGGCGCGGCGATCGTGAAACAGTGCTTCCGAGGTGATCTCTGAGGGCAGAATGATCGATGCGGATTTGTGAGCCATGCGATGCCTCCGTGACTAGGCGTCCAGCTTACACCGCGCCAGCGTC
>JAPLSH010000020.1 GCA_026398735.1 Pseudomonadota bacterium
CCGAAGCCGACCTTGATCTGGGTCACTACGAACGCTTTGTGCGCACCACTACCGGTCGCCACAGTAACTTCACCACGGGCCGCATCTACGAGCGCGTCATCGCCAAAGAACGACGCGGCGATTATCTCGGCGCAACGGTGCAGGTCATCCCGAACATCACCGATGAGATCAAGCGCAGCATCAAGCTGGGCGCCGGCGATGCCGATGTGTGCATGGTCGAAATCGGCGGCACGGTGGGTGACATCGAATCGCTGCCGTTCCTCGAGGCTATTCGCCAGATGGGCGTCGAGCTGGGTCGCAGCTCGGTCATCTACATGCATCTGACATTGGTGCCCACTGTGGGCGCCTCTGAGATCAAGACCAAACCCACCCAGCACTCGGTCAAAGAACTGCGTGGAATCGGCATTCAGCCCGATATCCTGCTGTGCCGTTCCAAAGACCCGTTGCCCGAAGAGCAGCGCCGCAAGATTGCGCTGTTCACCAACGTGGCAGAGCGTGCGGTCATCAGTGCGGTCGATCTGGACGATATCTACAAGATCCCCCAGGCGCTGCATGCGCAACAGCTGGACGAGATTGTGATGGAGCATCTGGGCCTTCATCCGCGCACCACAGATCTGGCTGAGTGGGATGCCGTGGTACACGCCAAGGCTCATCCGGATTGCACCGTCGAGATCGCCATGGTCGGCAAGTACGTGCAAAACCGTGACTCATACATCTCGATCAACGAAGCGTTGATGCACGGCGGCATCAAGACGCGCACGCGCGTCAATGTGCACTACATCGAATCCACCGAACTCGAAGAGCACGGCACTGGCCGGCTCAAAGGGATGGACGCCATTCTGGTGCCCGGTGGCTTCGGTGAGCGCGGCATCGAAGGCAAGATTGCGGCGGTGCGCTATGCACGCGAGAACGGCGTGCCTTACTTGGGTATCTGCCTGGGCATGCAGCTGGCGATCGTTGAATACGGCCGCAATGTGCTCGGCTTCGCCGATGCCACCAGCACCGAGTTCAGCGCCACCACCAAACACCCGGTCATCGCCATGATCACCGAGTGGCAGGATGCCAAGCAGGGTGCGCAACAGCGCAGCGAGTCGTCAGATATGGGTGGCACCATGCGCTTGGGTGCGCAGGCCATTAACCTGGAAACTGAATCTTTGGCCCATCGAGTGTATGGCGCACCCACCATCCGTGAGCGTCATCGCCATCGCTATGAGTTCAACAACAACTTCCTAGATGCCTATCGTGAGGCTGGGTTGCGTTTCTCGGGTTTCTCGCCTGACGGCCTGGTAGAAATTATTGAGGTGCCCACGCACCCGTGGTTTGTTGCCACGCAGTTCCATCCCGAGTTCACCAGTAACCCGCGCGATGGCCATCGGCTGTTCACCGGGTTCATCGCTGCTGCGCGAGCCGCGCATCAGACTGCGGGGCAGGGCGGGAGTCAGACATGAAGCTGGCCGGTCGTGAGGTCGGCAACGACCAGCCCTTGTTCTTGCTGGCTGGCCCTTGTGTCATCGAGAGCCAGTCGCTGGTTGAAGAGATCGCGGGTCGTTTGTGCGAGATCACCACGCGGCTCAATGTGCCGTTTGTGTTCAAGGCATCGTTCGACAAGGCCAACAGATCTTCGGCAAAGAGCTATCGCGGTCCTGGTCTGGCAGCGGGACTCAAAATCCTCGAGGGCGTACGGCAGCACTTCAAAGTGCCGGTCATCACCGACGTTCACGAGGACACGCCGCTGAATGAAGTGGCCGCAGTCGTCGATGTGCTGCAAACACCAGCGTTTCTATGCCGCCAAACCAACTTCATCGTCAGCGTTGCTGCCACCGGTAAAGCGGTCAACATCAAGAAGGGTCAGTTTCTCTCGCCCTGGGAAATGCAGAACGTGGTCGATAAGGCCCGCTCCACTGGCAATACCAACATCATGGTGTGCGAGCGCGGCTTCACCTTTGGCTATAACAATCTTGTGTCTGACATGCGCTCGCTTGCCGTCATGCGCGCCACCGGCTGTCCGGTCGTGTTTGATGCCACGCATTCGGTGCAGTTGCCCGGTGGTCAGGGCACTGCCTCCGGTGGGCAGCGGGAATTTGTGCCGGTGCTGGCGCGGGCCGCAGTGGCTGCCGGTATCGCCGGCGTGTTCATGGAAACTCATCCGGATCCGGCCAATGCGTTGTCTGACGGCCCCAATGCGTGGCCGTTGCAGCGCGTCGAATCTTTGCTGAGCACGCTGTGCGAGCTCGACCGTATCGTCAAGTCCAAGCCTTTCGAGGAGTCGCTGTTATGAGCCGTATCGTCGACGTCATCGGCCGGGAGATCATCGACTCCCGTGGTAACCCCACCGTTGAAGCCGATGTGCTGCTGGCCAGCGGTGTCATGGGTCGAGCAGCAGTGCCGTCGGGTGCGTCCACGGGCTCGCGTGAGGCAGTTGAGCTGCGCGATGGCGACAAGACGCGCTGGTTGGGCAAAGGCGTGCGCAAGGCGGTTGCCAATGTCACCGGCCCGCTGCGCGCTGCGGTTCTGGGTTTAGATGCTGCGGCACAGCGCGACATCGACACGCGCATGATCGAGCTCGATGGCACCGACAACAAGGGTCGCCTAGGTGCCAACGCACTGCTGGCGGTGTCGCTGGCTGCGGCCCAGGCTGCCGGTGCGGATGCGCGCACGCCGCTGTTTCGCCACCTGGCAACGCTGGGCAGCAATCCGTCGATGCCACCAGTGATGCCGGTGCCGATGATGAACATCATCAACGGCGGCGCTCATGCCGATAACAGCCTGGACATTCAGGAGTTCATGATCCTGCCGGTCGGTGCACCGTCACTGAGCGAGGCGCTGCGCTGGGGCGCCGAGGTGTTTCACACACTCAAGAAGATCCTGCACGATCGCAAGCTCACTACTGCGGTCGGTGATGAGGGCGGCTTTGCGCCGGACCTCAAGTCCAACGAGGAAGCCCTCGATCTGATCATCGAAGCGGTCGATAGGGCCGGCTACAAGATCGGCAGCGATATCTATCTGGGTCTGGATGTGGCCAGCACCGAGTTTTATCGTGATGGACGCTATGTGCTTGAGGCTGAAGGCCGCAGCTTTGATGCGGCGGGCTTCACCGCTTATCTGGCAGACCTGGTGGCGCGCTACCCCATTATCACTATCGAAGATGGCATGAGTGAGGGTGACTGGGATGGTTGGGCGCAACTGACGCGTGCGCTGGGCAAGAAGGTGCAGCTGGTGGGCGATGACCTGTTCGTCACCAACACGCGCATCCTCAAGCAAGGCATCGCAGCAGGGGTGGCCAATTCCATCCTCATCAAGGTCAACCAGATCGGCACACTGACCGAAACGCTCGAGGCCATCGAGATGGCCGCCGGTGCGGGCTATGCCTCGGTCGTGTCGCATCGCTCGGGCGAAACCGAGGATTGCACCATCGCCGATATCGCTGTGGCCACGTCGGCCACACAGATCAAGACCGGTTCGATGTCGCGCTCCGATCGCATAGCCAAGTACAACCAGCTGCTGCGCATCGAGGCGGTGCTGGGTGACAAGGCGGTCTATGCCGGTCGCAGTGCCTTTCCTGTGCGCCTCTGAGGTGACTGCCGCGTTGCGCCGGGCTCTGGTAGGCTCGCCAACATGAAGTGGCTCGGCGCGGCATTGTTGATGGTGATTCTGGGAACGCAGTATCGACTGTGGCTCTCAGACAGTGGCGTGCACGAGATTGGTCAGTTGGAGCAATCCATTGCCGATCAGAAGTCGCGCAATGACAAGTTGGCCGAGCGCAATCGGCAGATGGCTGAAGAGGTCCGTGACCTTAAGCAAGGCGATGCCGCCATCGAAGAGCGCGCCCGCAACGACCTGGGCCTCATCAACGCCGACGAAAACTACTATCAGGTCATCGCTGCGCCCACGGGTGCAGAGACGTTGCAGTCAGTGCCGGCGGCACCTGTCGCACCGGCAGCTGCCGCGCTGCCCGCCAGGCCGCAGCGCACCGGAGCGCGCTGACCCATGCACTACTGGGGTGTGCTGCCAGCGGCAGGCACCGGTCGGCGCTTCGGTGGCGCCTTGCCCAAGCAATACGCACCATTGGCCGGTCTTACGGTGCTTGAATGGTCGCTGCAACCCTTACTCGGCGATGCTCGCTGTCGTGGCGTGGCACTGGCCTTGTCCGCCGAAGACTGCTGGTTTGATGCACTCGATCTGCGGGCCCGCCATGGCGAGCGTCTAATCACCGCGACTGGTGGAGCAGAGCGCTGCGAGTCGGTTTTGGCAGGTTTGGCTGCGCTGCCGGCTGCGCCAGAAGACTGGGTGTTGGTACACGATGCGGCACGTCCATGCCTCACTGCGGCCGAGCGTGATGCCTTGCTAGATGCCGTTTGGGACCATGCGGCCGGTGGCTTGCTGGCACTGCCCCTGGCTGACACGCTCAAACAGGCGGATGCATTGCAACAGGTGTCAGCCACGCTGCCGCGCCAAGCGCTGTGGCGTGCACAAACGCCGCAGATGTTTCGCCACGGGTTGCTGGTAGAGGCTCTACAGCAGGCATTGGCGCGCGGCGAGCGGCCTACGGACGAAGCTCAAGCAATTGAGGCATTGGGTTACAAACCGCTGCTGGTTGAAGGCCGCAGCACAAATCTCAAGGTCACCAGCGCTGCCGATTTACCGCTGGCGCAGGCATTGCTGACCGCTGCCATGGAGTGCGCATGAACATCAAGGTGGGTACGGGATTCGATGCACACGCCTTCGGGCCTGGCAATGCGGTAGTACTAGGTGGCATCAGCATTGCCCATGATCATGGTGTGATCGCGCACTCCGATGGCGACGTGTTGTTGCACGCCTTGTGTGATGCGCTGTTGGGTGCTGCGAGCTTGGGTGACATCGGTCAGCACTTTCCCGATACCGATCCGCAATGGCGTGGCGCAGATAGCAGCAGATTTGTTACTGCGGTGGTGGGGATGCTTGCCGCGCGTGGTCTGGTTGTAGGCAACGCGGATATGACGCTGTTGGCTCAGGCCCCGCGCATCGGTGCCCATCGCGAAGCGATCTGTACGCACGTGGCTGCTCTGCTGGGAGTGGAACGGGACTGCGTTAATCTCAAGGCGACCACTACCGAATACTTGGGCTTCATTGGGCGATCCGAAGGCCTTGGAGCCTTGGCTACGGTGTTGCTGGTCCCGGCATAGTTCACGGCCGTGGTGCTGCGCGCCGCGCGCCCATCAGCACCAAACAGGCTCCTGAACCACCATCCACTTCGCGCGCGCTGGCGAAGGCCAGCACCGCATCTACGCGCTGCAGATAGCGGTTCACCAGATGCTTGAGCACCGGACCGCGATGTCCGGAACGCAGCCCCTTGCCGTGCACGATGCGCAGTACCCGCAGCCCGTGTATCAGCGCATCAGCCAGAAACTCACCCAGCAGTTGCTCTGCCTGCGCCAGCGTCAGGCCATGCAGATCCAGTTCCGCGTCGACACGAAACTGGCCGCGACGCAGTTGCTTAAAGGTAAGCGGGGACACGCTGTCGCGCTTGAACTGCAGCTCTTCTCCCGATTCGATCACTGGTGCCAAGGGTTGACGCAGGTCAGCCAGGCTTTCGGCCAGCACAGCCCGGCGGTCTGCCCGGGTGAATCTGGCGCGCGGCGCAGGGCGGCGTCGCTGTGGCACGTGGCGCGGCTCGAACTGCAACGGCCGCACATCGCGTAGCGCAGCCTGCAATAGCGCAAAGTCACTGTGCGCTGGGTCGTCGTCGTGGTTGTTGGCCATGGCGTGCTTTCCGGGTGCGAACGGCGAAGGATGAATTCCAGTATAGTTACAGCACGATTTACAGGCTTGGTTCAACAGATGCGCATCCTCGTCAGCAACGATGACGGCTATCGTGCCGAGGGCATAGTGCATTTGGCTGCGGCCCTTTCCGGTCATGGCAGCACCACCGTCTTCGCACCCGATCGCAACCGCAGCGGTGCCAGCAACTCGCTGACGCTAGATATGCCCTTGCGCGTGTTCGAGGCAGGTCCGTCTACCTATTTTGTCTCGGGTGGTACGCCTACCGATTGCGTGCACCTTGCCTTGTCAGGTTATTTTGATTTCGAGTTCGACTTGGTGTGCTCGGGCATTAACGATGGTGCCAATCTGGGTGATGACACGCTGTACAGCGGTACCGTTGCCGCCGCCATTGAGGGGCGCTTTCTGGGCCTGCCCACCGTAGCGTTTTCGCTGTGTGTTGAGCCTGGCAGTGGTCGGCATTTTGATGCTGCAGCGCGCGTTGCGCGCGAGCTGGTTGGCCGTCTGCTCGAACAGCCGCTAGAACGCGGATTCACTCTCAACGTCAACATTCCGGATCTGCCCTATGAGCAGATCCGCGGCATCGTTGCCACGCGTCTGGGCAATCGCCATCGTTCGGAACCGGCTATCGCGATCACCGACCCCCGTGGCCGTAACATGTATTGGATAGGGCCGGCAGGTGAGGGTCAGGACGCCGGTGAGGGCACCGACTTCCATGCCATCTCACAGGGCTATGTGTCGGTCACGCCATTGCAGATCGACCTGACGCGTCATAGCGCCCTGGCTACGGTAAGTCAGTGGCTGGAGCCGCTGGCACGATGAACCGTCACGCCGGCATAGGCATGACCTCGGCGCGTACTCGCGACCGCTTGGTACAACGGTTGCGAGACCAGGGCATCGTGGACTTGCGGGTGCTGGAGCGCGTGCGCGTGCTGCCGCGGCATATTTTTGTGGACGAAGCGCTGGCCAGTCGTGCCTATGAGGACACTGCGCTGCCCATTGGTTTTGGCCAGACCATCTCGCAGCCGTTCATTGTGGCGCGTATGACCGAGGCACTGCTGCAGGGCGGGCCGCTGGGCAAGGTGCTGGAAATCGGCACCGGTTGCGGTTACCAAACCGCTGTACTTTCACCGTTTGTCGAACTCATCTATTCGATCGAGCGGGTGGAACCGTTGGTGCAGCGGGCGCGTGAGCGCTTGCTTGAGCTGGACGTGCGCAACGCCCGCCTGCGCCATGGTGACGGCATGAAGGGTTGGCCTACGCAGGCGCCCTATGACGGCATCCTCGCTGCTGCTGCACCCTTGACGCTTCCGGAAGCACTGGTGGCCCAGTTGGCGGTGGGTGGGCGTTTGGTGGCGCCAGTGGGCCCGGAGGGTGAACAGCAGTTGCTGCGCCTTACACGCACCGAAACTGGCGTGACGCGCGAGATACTCGGACCGGTCAGCTTTGTGCCTTTGCTGGGCGGTCTGGCCTGACCTGATAGTCCGTCGTACTGATCTCGAATCGAGACGTATCGATGACGTAATCCGCTTGTAAAAAAATACTTGTCACCGCCGACAGGGCGTGGTGTAGTTCGTTCAGGCAACGTTCAGTTTCGTTGGAGATTCAACGATCACTGAGGGGGCCACGGAAAGAAGACACAGGTGTCAGGGAAGTCGGTTTCGGTTCCGACAAAAGCAAAAATCGAGTCGATATAAGAAAAACAAAAAGCGTTCACCGCCAGTTTCGATTCTGTCAGCTTCGATCACTGGTTAAGGATCTGCCTTTTCGCCCTGTGTCTTCTTTCGGTGGACTCCAGTCCAAAAAAAAGGCCCCGCATGCGGGGCCTTTTCTTTTTGTGTGATGCCTTACGGTATCAGCGCGGTGCGCCGGGAGCGGCGGGGGCGGCGGCCTCACCCTTGACGATCTCCAGCAACTCAACATCGAACACCAACGTCGCACCACCGCGCATCTGCGGCGGACGGCCTTCTTCACCGTAGGCCAGGTTGGGCGGGCAGACGACTTGCGCCTTGCCACCGACCTTCATCAGTTGCAGGGCCTCGGTCCAGCAGGGGATCACGCCACCGAGCGGGAACACGGCCGGTTCGTTGCGCTTGATGGAGCTGTCGAAGACCTTGCCGTCGGTGAACTTACCTTCGTAGTGCACCTTGACCTGATTGTCAGCCTTGGGGCTGTCGCCGGTGCCGGCCTTGACGGTCTTGATCACCAGACCGCTTTCGGTCTTGGTGGCATCTTTCTCTGCAGCAGCCTTGGCCAGGAACGCTGTGCCGGAAGTCTTTTCCTTTTCAGCGGCTGCTGCAACGCGCGTCTTCTGCAGTTCCTGCAGCTTGGCGATGTACTTTTCCAGATCCTCAGTGTTGGCCTTCTCTTGGGCACCATCAGCAAGACCTGCTTGCACTAGTTCCAGTTCTTTGGGCGTGAAGTGGAAGGTGGTGATGCTGCTGCTGAGCATGACGCCCAGGTTGTACAGCGCTTTATCGTCGTCGGTCTTGGGGGTTTGTTGTGCGGCGTCGGCACAGCCGGCCAGAACAACAACAGACGTCAGCAAGGGCAGGGCAAAACGGCGCATGCAGGCTCCAGAAGAGTGAGATGAACGGATAGTGTAGTCAGACCCGCCCCGACGTGGGGCGGGTCTTGCAAGCGGTCTACTTTTTGGCAGCCTTGTTTTCAGCAAGGGTTTCGTGGGCGCGGTGGATGACATAGGCACGCAATGCCTCAACGTCTTCCTTATTCAATTCGTCGGCGAAACCGACCATGCCGCGATCCTTGCGGGCACCGCCCAATACGATGCTCTCCCAGGCGGCTGCATCAGCCAGCGTTGGTGAATGCTGCAGATCGGGAATTGCACTGCCGCTGACCGCCGCATCGCCGTGGCAGTTGTTGCAGTAGGGATGGAAGATCTTGAAGCCCTTTTCCACCACTTCGGCACTGGCAGTTTGGGCGGGCGGATTCAACGGCAGATCCACAACAACCTGTGCGGGCAGGGCATCGGTGCCACCGAGCTTGTAGACCAAGATGCGCGGTGTGTTGTTGCCCTTGATGTGCTTGTCGCGTGCGATCTCACCGGCAGCAATGGCCAGTGCACCGCCGTAACCGACTTCCACAGCGACATATTGCTCACCGCCGATTTCATAGGTGATGGGCGCAGCAACCACACCAGCTTGGGTGGACGCAGCCCACAGGCGCGCACCCTTGTCTGCACTGTAGGCAACGAACTCACCCATCGCAGTGCCCTGGAAGACCAGGTTGCCTGCAGTGCTGAGCACACCGCCGGCCCACGGTTCTTTGTACTGCACGCGCCAGACTTCTTTTTGTGCGACCGGATCCCAGGCAGACAGATGACCGACAGAGCCTTCTTTGACGCTCTTCTTAATGATCGGGTCCTGAGGCATCGAGGTGGCAGCGAAGTCGTAACCGATGTTGAAGGTGTACTTGCTGCTCTTGCGACCGTTCTCTGGCGCGAAGGGCATGCCCATATCCAGCGCCGGGATGTACATCAGGCCTGTGGCCGGGCTGAAGGACATGGGATGCCAAGAGTGACCGCCGGCGGCACCAGGAATTGCCAAGAAGGTCTTGCCGCTCTTGCTGTAGCGGGCATCAGCCGCTTCTTTGGGGCGGCCGGTCTTGGGATCAAAACCTGTGGCCCAGTTGATGGTCACAAACGGCTTGGCCGAGATGAACTCGCCGGTCGCGCGATCGAGCACATAGAACACGCCGTTCTTGGAGGCCTGCATGACCACCTTGCGGTCCTGGTCGCCGATCTTGAGTGTGGCTAGCACCAGTTGGTTGGTGGCGTCATAGTCCCATTCGTCTGCCGGTGTGGTCTGGAAGTGCCAGACGTATTCACCGGTCTCGGCTTTGACCGCAACGATGGAGCTCAGATACAGATTGTCGCCACCCTTGGGGCTACGCTGTGAGTAATTCCAAGGCGTGCCGTTAGCGGTGCCGAAGTACAGCAGGTCCGATTCGGCGTCGTAGGTGATGCCATCCCAGACCGTGCCGCCGCCGCCGAGCTTCCACCACTCACCGGTCCAGGTTTTGGCTGCCTTTTCCATGGCGGCGTTTTCGAAGCCTGCGGCCGGATCGCCAGGCACTGTATAGAAGCGCCATAGTTGCTTGCCGGTCTCAGCGTCATAGGCAGAAATGTAGCCGCGTACGCCCAATTCTGAGCCGGCGTTGCCGATGAACACTTTGCCCTTGGCGATGCGCGGTGCGCCCGAGATGGCGTAGCGCTTGCTCTTGTCGATGGTGAGCGTTTCCCACACTGGCTTGCCGGTGGCCGCATCGATCGCTACTAAGCGACCGTCGAGCGTGCCGACATACACCTTGCCGTTATAGACCGCGACGCCACGATTGACGACATCGCAGCAGGCGTTGATACCCCACTCGCCAGGTACCTTGGGGTCATAGGCCCACAGCAATGTGCCGTCGCGCGCGTCCAGTGCGAACACCTTGCTCCAGGCGGCCGATACATACATCACGCCATCGACCACGATCGGTGTCGACTGTTGGCCACGGTTGATGGCGTCCAAATCATGGTGCCAAGCCAGACCCAGTTGTTTGACGGTGCTGTCGCTGATCTGTTTGAGCGGGCTGTGGCGCTGCTCGTCATAGGTACGACCGGTGGTCAGCCAGTTGGCCGAGTCGCTATCTGCCTTGAGCAAACGCTCGGCACTGACAGCAGCGGTGGGCTTGGCAGCGCTGCCGGATTTCCCGGCTTCGCCGGAGGGGGCATCGGTTTTGGAGCAGCCGCCCAGTGCAAGCAGCAGCGCGAGAGTCGCGCTGGTAGACAGTATGGCAATACGACGCATTGTGGAGTCTCCCCGGATTTTGTTGTCGCTACCCCGGCCGGACGCGACCGCCATGATGATAGCGGCCTCAGTAGTGTGGCGGTATCTCGACGCGTGTCGCGGCATCGCTGCCGCCTTCACCCTGCAGTTCGCCCACGCGTTCCTGCAGCTGTTGGTTGCGCAGTGTGAGTCGGTCGATGAGTTGCTGCTGACGCGCGACTTCATCGCTGACTTGCTGCAAGCCTGCCTCCAGATGCGCCAAGCGGATCTGCAGGTCTTCGATTGCGTCGCTGGAATTCATCAGGTGCCGATGTGACCGGGAAACAGCAGCGCCGCCACGGCGCGGCTTTCCTGGGCCAGGACGTTGTAGGTGCGACAGGCGGCGCCCAGATCCATCGCTTCTAGGGCGACATTGCGGCGCGCAAACAGGCTGCGCAGGCTGGCCGGCGGCCACTGGGTGCGTGTGCCGGCACCCAGCAGAACAACCTGCGGGGCCAGTGCCCACAACGGCGCCAAAACGGTGTCGTCGAGCTGTTCGAGCCGCTGCACAGGCCAGTCGGTCAGCAGTGTTTGCGGGGCGACCAGAAAAGCCCGCTCCAAACGCTCAGTCCCAAGCGTCACCGAGTCAGGTGACCAGGCCCGGATCAGATTAAGCGTAGTACCAATGTGCTCGTTGAGACGCATCACCGGTACGATACGCGACATGCACCTTCGACTCCTAGTGTCCGATCTGCATCTGGATGCAGATGCGCTGGGCGATGGCGCCGGCCAGATGCTGCCGCGCCTGGCCGGCCTGGAAACCATTTTGCGCTTTGCCAACCGGCACCCGGTACCGCTGACCTGGCGTGCCGCCTTGGCCGAAGAGTTGGGGTTGCGCCCCTGGGGGGCAGTGCCGCCGGCCCGGGTGGCTGCTGCGGCGTTGTGCCCGGAGGCCGGCGTGGATCCGTGGTTCGCCACACCGGTGCACCGGATTGCCGCGTTGGATCATTTGCGGCTGCACCCCGCTGGCATGTTGACTCTGCAGGCCTCGGAGCTGGCCGGTTTGGCCGCAGATTTTGATCGCCACTTTGGTGTGGCGGGTTTGGCGCTGCATCCGCTGTGTGGTGGATTTGTGCTCAGTGGCTTTGCAGCCTGCGATGTTGATGCCCAAGAGCCAGCCCCTTATCTGGGCGCCAGATTGCCTCGTGCCTTGGCTCACGGCGTCGACGCTGCACAGTTGCTGCGGCTGTCTGGGGAATGTGAGCTGTGGTTGCACGAGCATGCTGTCAATCAGGATCGGCAACAGCGCGGGCAGCTGCCGGTCAACGGTCTGTGGTTTTGGGGTGGAGGCGATTGCGCTGCTCTGCCGCCGCCACCGGATTTGCCCATGCAGCAACGCGTCTTCGCGGACGATGCGTTCACTGTGGGCTTGTGCCATGCGGCGGATGGTGAAGCGCAGGCAGTGCCTGTCGATTTGGCTGCGTTGTTGGCAGTACCTGCCGGGTCAGCCGACGATGGTGCCTTGGTGGTGCTGGATTCGGTCCCGCGTGGCCCGCGCGATGCGCCGTTGCCGCGGCTCGATGCCAGCTGGTTTGAGCCGGCGCTGGCTGCCTTGCGCGACGGCCGGTTGACACAGTTAACGCTGCTGGTGGCAGGTCGGCGATTGACTCTCAAGCGGTGGCATTTGCTGCGGCTGTGGGCGCGAACCGAGCCTTGGTGGCAGTGCCTGTGATCGCACCACGACGCATTCTGCGGCGGCCGGCGACAGATGCGGCACAGGGTCTTGCGCACTTGTCGCCTTTGCTGCAACGAATTTATGCAGCCCGCGGTGTGCGCCAGGCAGAGCAGTTGCAACTGGCGCTGGAGCGTATGTTGCGCGTCGGCAGTTTGGAGCATGTGGAAGCGGCTGCGGCCTTGCTCAATGCGCACCGTCACAACTGCGTGGTGGTGGTGGGTGATTACGACGCCGATGGCGCCACCAGTACGGCGTTGGTGTTGCGTGCACTGCGTGCATGGGGCTTTGCCGACGTTGATTTCGTGGTGCCGGATCGTTTCATACACGGCTATGGGTTGACGCCGCCGGTAGTGGATATTGCTGCGGCGCGCGGCGCGCGCTTGCTGGTGACTGTCGATAACGGTACCTCCAGCGTGACAGGTGTAGAGCGCGCGCGGCAGTTGGGCATTGCAGTGCTGGTCACTGATCATCATTTGCCCGGCGAGCACTTGCCCGCAGCCGACGTGATCGTCAATCCAAACTTACCCGGCAGCCAATTCGCCAGTCGTGCGCTGGCGGGTGTGGGTGTGGCGTTTTATGTGATGGCGGCGCTGCGGCGCTTGCTGGCTACCGAGGGCGTATTGCCTGCCGATGCCTTGCCTGTCACGCAGTGGCTGGATTTGGTGGCGTTGGGCACGGTGGCTGATCTGGTGGCGCTGGATGACAACAACCGGGTGCTGGTAGCAGAGGGGCTCAAACGCATCCGTGCCGGCCGCTGCGTGCCTGGCATCGTAGCCTTGCTGGCTGCGGCTAAACGCCAGCCTGAGGGCTTGGTGGCAGCAGATCTGGGCTTTCAGGTAGCGCCACGCCTCAATGCCGCAGGCCGGCTGGATGACATGGGCATCGGTATCCGCTGTCTGCTCGCGCCTACTTTGTCAGAGGCACAGCCGCTGGCAGAGCAATTAGATCAGCTCAATCGTGACCGGCGCAGCATCGAGTCCGACATGCAGGCACTGGCACTGCGCGCCATTGCCGGACTGGATCTACCCCATCGCGGCCCACGCCGTCATGCGCTGTGCCTGTTCAATCCTGAATGGCATCAGGGCGTGGTTGGCTTGGTGGCCAGTCGCATCAAAGACCGGGTGCGGCGACCGGTAATTGCCTTTGCGTTGGCGGGCGAGGGCGAGATGTTGCGAGGATCGGCCCGTTCGGTTGCCGGCGTGCACATCCGCGACGTGATCGAGGCGGTCGCCACGCGCGAACCGGATCTGATCACTGCCTATGGCGGGCATGCGATGGCAGCGGGTTTGAGCCTTGCGACGAGCAATCTGGATCGTTTTGCACGGGCCTTTGAACTTGAGGTGGCGCGCTGGCAGCCCGATGCGGATTTGGATGCGGTGCTGAGCGATGGTCCCTTGACGCTGGAGGAGCTGGCACTGGCGACGGCAGAACAGTTACGCGCAGCCGGGCCTTGGGGCCAGGGCTTTGCCGAACCGCTGTTTGATGGACGCTTTGAGATCGTCCATGCGCGCGTGGTGGGCGAGCGTCATGTAAAGCTCAAAGTGCGTCCTGAGGGCAGCTTGGTGCAGTTTGATGCGATTGCCTTCAATCAGCTGGATGAGTCGCAGACCCGGCCTCCAGCAGGGTTGATCGAGATGGCGTACCGCCTCGATATCAACCTGTGGCAGGGCGAGCGGCGTTTGCAGCTGCTGGTGGAGCATCTGCAGGTCCCGTAGCAGCCGTTGCTGCTAGAATGCAGTGTTTACCGATATCGACGGAACATTACGCGCTATGGCATTGGAAACCGGCCTGCTGAAGCGGACTCTCAAAGACCTGCAGGAGCGCACCGAGTCGCTCAGGGGGTTTCTTTGACTACGACAGCAAGAAAGAGCGGCTTGAGGAAGTAAACCTCGAGCTGGAAGTCCCAGACGTCTGGTCGAAGCCCGAGCGTGCGCAGGAACTAGGTCGCGAGCGTGCCAAGCTTGCGCAAGATCTGGATCAACTCGATTTCGCGCGCAACGCCATTACAGATGCTTTCGAACTGCTGGAAATGGCGGAGGCAGAAGACGACGCCAGCACCTTTGCCGAACTCGAGAGGGATGCACCTGCCATAGAGGTCAAGGTGCGGGAGCTGGAGTTCAGGCGCATGTTCAGCGGCGAGATGGACTCGCACAGCGCCTACCTCGACATCCAGGCCGGTGCCGGCGGCACCGAGGCGCAGGACTGGGCCAGCATGTTGATGCGCATGTACCTGCGTTGGGGCATGCGCCGCGGTTTCAAAACCGAAGTTATGGATGTCAGCGACGGTGAAGTGGCGGGCATCAAGGGCTGCAGTATCCATTTCGAAGGTGAGTTCGCCTATGGCTGGTTGCGCACCGAGATCGGTGTGCACCGTCTGGTGCGCAAAAGCCCCTTCGATTCCGGCAACCGTCGCCACACGTCCTTCGCGTCGGTGTTCATCTCGCCGGAAATCGACGACGACATCAACATCGACCTCAACCCGGCCGATATTGAGATGGATGTCTATCGGTCCAGCGGTGCCGGTGGTCAGCACGTCAACAAGACCGAGTCCGCTGTGCGTTTGCGACATATGCCCTCAGGCATCGTGGTGGCCTGCCAGAACGAGCGCAGCCAGCACAAGAATCGCGCCACGGCCATGAAGATGCTCAAGGCCAAGCTGTATGAGTTGGAGGTCAACAAGCGCAACGCAGCAGCCAAGGTGCTTGAGGACTCCAAGTCGGATGTCAGCTGGGGCAACCAGATCCGCAGCTATGTGCTGGATCAGTCCCGCATCAAGGATCTGCGCACCAACGTTGAGGTAGGCAATACCGGCGCGGTGCTCGATGGTGATCTCGACGGCTTCCTTGAAGCCAGTCTCAAGGCAGGAGTTTGATGAACGACAAGGCAGCACCCGCGGCTCCCGCCGAGGACGAGAACAAGTTGATCGCTGAGCGGCGGGCCAAGCTGGCGGCTATCCGTACGCAGGGCAATGCGTTTCCCAATGACTTTCAGCGCGAGCATCTGGCAGCCCAGTTGCAACAGGACTGGGGCGACAAGGATGCCGAGTGGCTCGAGGCCAATCCGGTACGGGTCAGCGTAGGCGGCCGCATGATGGCCAAGCGCGTCATGGGCAAGGCCAGCTTTGCGCAGATTGCCGACCGCAGTGGTCGAATCCAGCTGTTTCTGCAAGCGACGGCGCTGGCCGATGTTTATGAGGCGTTCAAGGGCTGGGATGTGGGTGATGTGCTGGGCGCCGAGGGCGTGTTGTTTCGTACCCGTACCGGCGAGTTGTCGGTGCGTGTCGAGAGTCTGCGCCTGCTGGTCAAGTCGTTGCGGCCGCTGCCGGACAAATGGCATGGCCTGTCAGACACCGACACACGCTATCGCCAGCGCTATGTTGATCTGATCGTCAACGATGAATCGCGCGACGTGTTTCGCAAGCGCACACGCATCGTGCGCTTTCTGCGTGATTGGCTCGATGGTCGCGACTTCATGGAAGTTGAGACGCCGATGATGCAGCCTATTCCCGGTGGCGCCACAGCGCGGCCCTTCGTAACGCACCACAATGCGCTCGACATGCAGATGTACCTGCGCATCGCGCCTGAGCTGTATCTCAAGCGCTTGGTGGTCGGTGGCTTTGAACGCGTCTACGAAATCAATCGCAACTTCCGCAACGAGGGGCTGTCGACGCGTCACAACCCTGAGTTCACCATGCTTGAGCTGTACTGGGCCTATGCCGATTACCGCCAGCTGATGACGTTGCTCGAAGAGCTGGTGGTGGGTCTTGCCGATGCGGTGGTCGGTACCCGACTGCTCACGTATCAGGGCCATCAGTACGATCTGTCCGTGCCATTCCGGCGCGTCACGATCGAAGACTCCATTCTGCAGCACAATCCTGGCTTTGATGCGGCCCGCCTGCGCGACGTGGCCTACCTGCGCGCACATTGTGATTCGTTAGGTGCCAAGTATTCCTTGCAGGACGGGGCGGGGCAGCTGCAGTTAGTCGTGTTTGATCACACTGTCGAGCACACGCTGGTCGAGCCGACTTTCGTCTATGCCTATCCGGCCGAGGTGTCGCCGCTGTCGCGTGCCAACGATGCCGATCCTTTTCTCACCGATCGGTTCGAGTTCTTCTTGGCCGGCCGCGAGTTGGCCAATGGCTTCTCTGAGCTCAATGACAGTGAAGATCAAGCAGCGCGCTTTCTGGCGCAGGTCGAGCGCAAGACGGGCGGCGATGACGAAGCCATGTTCTATGACGCCGATTACATCCGCGCTCTGGAGTACGGCATGCCGCCGACTGCAGGTTTGGGCATTGGCATCGACCGGCTCGTGATGTTCCTCACCGACCAGGCGGCCATTCGCGATGTGCTGCTTTTCCCCCACGTTCGCCCGGAATCTTGAACGCCGCGTCGCAAGCTATCGGGGTTTTTGACTCGGGGGTCGGTGGCCTCACGGTGCTGCGTGCCTTGGTCACTGCACTGCCGGATGAATCCTGGATCTACTTGGGCGATACCGCGCGGTTGCCCTATGGCACCAAGAGTGCGACGACAGTGCAACGCTATGCGCTGCGCGCTGCCGAGGTGCTGGTGGAGCGCGGCATCAAGGCGCTGGTGGTGGCCTGCAATACAGCCTCGGCGGCTGCATTGCCGGCACTGCGGGAACGCTTCGCACACTTGCCTGTGATCGGTGTGGTTGAGCCAGGTGCAGCGGCTGCTGTCGCTGCCTCCCGCACGGGGCGCATTGCAGTTATTGCCACCGAGTCCACGGTCGCCGGTGGTGCGTATGTCCGCGCCATCGCTGCGCTGCAGCCTGACGCGCAGGTGCAGTCGCTGGCATGCCAGGTGTTTGTGGCGCTGGCCGAAGAAGGTTGGATTGAAGGTGAGGCAGTGCTGGCGGCGGCCCATCGCTATCTGGACGGTTGGTTTGCCACAGATGCTGCGCACCCTGATGTGCTGTTGCTCGGTTGCACACATTTTCCAGTGCTGGCGCCGGTGTTGTCGCAGGTGCTAGGGCCGCGCGTCTCGGTAGTGGATGCCAGTGCTGCAGTGGCCCAAACACTATGTCGGGCCTTGGCAGAGCGCGGCTTGTTGGCACCGTCAGGACATCAGGGCTCTGCGCCGCTATTGTTGGCCACCGATGGTGTGGCGCGTTTTGCCCGCGTCGGCGCCACTTTCCTGGGGCATGCGCTGGCTGCAGAGCATGTGCAATTGGTGGATTTATGACTGATACCGCGCAACGCACTTGGCGCAAGCGTGCTTGGCTGGTGCTCGCCTGGCTGGTGTTGGCAACGCTGGTATGTAACGGGCTGCGTGATTTGATACAGCCTGATGAAGGCCGCTACGCGGAGATACCGCGCCAGATGCTTGCACGGGGTGATTGGGTTGTTCCGCATCTCAACGGTCTGCCCTATGTAGAAAAACCGCCTTTGCAATATTGGGCCACCGCTCTGGCTTATTCCGTGTTGGGTGATCACGGCTGGGTGTCACGCTTGTGGACGCTGCTGCTAGGAATAGCCGGCGTCGTGGCGGTGTATGGCGCGGGACGGCGGCTGTTTGGCGTAACCGCTGCAGCACTCTCTGCGCTGATCTTGGTGTCGGCACCACTGTACTTGCTGGTCGGACAGATCAATCTGCTCGACATGGGTCTGACGTTTTTTTTGACTGCCGCTTTGTTGTGTTTTGTGCTGGCCCAGCGCGACGAAGCCGATGCGTCGCAGCGGCAGCGGTGGATGTTGTTGTGCTGGACAGCAGTGGGGCTTGGGTTTTTACAGAAGGGTCTGACAGCGTTTGCGGTGCCGGGCATCGCATTGCTGGCGTACAGCGTGTTGCGTCGTGACCTTGCGCTCTGGGGCCGTTTGCATCTTGCTGCCGGTATGGCTGTGCTTGCAGTGTTGGTGTTGCCTTGGACAGTGCTGCTGGGTCTGCGCGATATGCGCTTTGCCGAGTTCTTCCTGATCCATGAGCACTTCACGCGCTTTCTCACCAACGAGCATCAGCGCGTCCAGCCTTTTTGGTACTTCGGCATGGTGCTGGTGGCGGGTTGTCTGCCGTGGACTGTGTTGATGTTGCGGCAGGCGGGTATCGCATTACGTGACAACACGCGCGTCGGTACGCCTGGCGCCGTGCGCTTTGACGTGCCGCTGGCGCTGGCGGTGTGGGCTGTCACCGTGGTGGTTTTTTTCAGCCTCAGTGGCTCCAAGCTAGTGCCCTACATCATGCCTGCTGTGCCGCCCTTGGCTTTGTTGGCAGGGCGGGCCTTGGCGCAGCGCGAGACGCAAGGGCCTGCCGGTTTGGGCAGCGTGCTGCCGTTGGCGTTGTTGCTGGGTGTGTTGATGCTGGTTGCACAGCCGGTCGCCTTGGCAGTGGCGAAGGGCGGCTCGTTGTTGCCGATGTATCGAGCTGTCGGTCCCGTGCTGACTGCTAGCGGGTTATTGGTGATTGCCGGCACTGGATTTGCCTGGTGGATGTTGCGCCGTGGCACCAGTGTGCTGACTGCGTTGCTGGGGTTGGCGGCTGCGCTGCATCTGGCTTGTCTTATCTTGATCACCGGCGGCAATTCCTTGGCTGCGCTACGTGGTGCGCCGGGTGCGGTCATGCAGTTGCAAGGGCGATTGCAGCCCGAGACACCGTTTTACTGTGTGGGGACTTACCTGCATGTGTTGGCTTTTGACCTGCGCCGCGATTGCATACTGGTTGAATACACTGGCGAACTGCAGGTGCAATTTGCCACAGGCGTGCCGCTGTCTTTGGCAGAGTTTGCTGCGAAATGGTCCGCGGCCTCTGATGCCGTAGCGTTAGTCGATGCGAGCTTTTTACCGCGGATGAGCGAGGCACAACTGCCTTTTAAGGTATTAGTCCAATACCGCGACCACAGCATCGTGGTGCATCCATGACGGGGAGTGGCACATGAGTTTTCTGCCTTTCACGCGACCCTCACTTGATGATGCGACCCTGCAAGGCGTGCTGGAGGTCCTGCGCAGTGGCTGGCTAGCTACAGGGCCGCAGGTGGCCGCCTTTGAGTCGGCATTGTCTGCTTATGTAGGTGGACGGCCGGTTCGGGTAATGACTTCGGCCACTGCAGCGCTGGAGATTGCACTGCTGGCAGCGGGTATTGGTCCCGGCGATGAGGTGATCACGCCAGCGATGAGTTTTACCGCTACGGCCAACGTCATCCTGCGTGTCGGGGCCAAACCGGTGTTTGTGGATGTGGATCTGGACACGCGCAACATGGATCTGGCGCTGGCTGCTGCGGCGATCACGCCGGCCACTCGTGCTTTGATGCCTGTGCACTTTGCCGGCTTGCCACTGGACATGACGGCCCTCTATGCACTGGCCCGCCAGCATGGCTTGCGGGTCATCGAAGATGCTGCGCATGCCATCGGTTCCGGGCTGCCTGGCGCGCGGATCGGCTCTGGTGGTGATCTGGTCTGCTTTAGTTTTCACCCCAACAAGAACATGACCACGCTGGAAGGCGGCGCACTGGTTGCCGACGATCCGGCCGAATTGCTGCTGATCGAACGTCAGCGCTTTCATGGCTTGCAGCGTAATGCCGACGGCACCATGGATGTCAGCTTGCCCGGCGGCAAAGCCAATCTCACCGACGTGGCTGCGCGCGTGGGGATGGGTCAGTTGCCGCTGCTCGACGGCTTTAATGATCGTCGCCGTCATTTGGCTGGGCTGTACTTTGAACAGTTGGCTGATGAGCCCTTGCTGCACCTGCCTGCCCGCGGCGATGCGGGTCACAGTTGGCATATGTTTGCACCGCTGCTCGACTTGCCCCGTCTGTCTATTGGTCGCGCGCAGTTCATTGAGCTGATGCGCCAACGCGAGATCGGCGTCGGCGTGCATTACCCAGCCATCCATCTGTTCAGTTGTTATCAGCAGTTGGGTTGGAAGGCTGGTGATTTTCCCAACGCCGAGCGTATCGGCGAGCAGACGGTGACTTTGCCGCTGTTCCCGGCGATGGCCGACAGCGATGTGGCGCGTGTCTGCGATGCGCTGCGCACCATATTGCGGGAGCATGCACTTTGAAAACGCCTTCAGTCAGCATTGTCATTCCGGTCTACAACGAACAGGACGGTCTGACGAGACTGTTTGATGAGCTCTATCCAGTACTAGATGCACTGGGTCGCAGCTATGAGTTGGTGTTGATCGACGACGGCAGCCGTGATCGATCTGCGTCAATGCTGCGTGAGCAGTATCAGCGCCGCCCTGATGTCACTCGCGTCATTTTGCTGGCCGGTAACTTTGGCCAGCACAATGCGATTCTGGCCGGCTTTGAGCGTTCGCGCGGCGAGGTAGTCATTACGCTGGATGCGGATCTGCAGAACCCGCCAGCAGAGATCCCACGGTTGCTCGAACAGTTTGATGCAGGCCACGATTACGTCGGCACCATCCGCATGGGTCGCAAAGACAGTTCTTGGCGCGTGTTGCCATCACGATTGCTCAATGCCATCCGCGAACGCACCACGCGCATTCGTATCACCGACCAAGGCTGCATGCTGCGCGCCTACAGTCGCGCAGTGGTTGATGCCGTCAATGCCTGTCCTGAGATGAATACTTTCATCCCGGCGCTGGCCTATCTGTTTGCACGCTCACCCGTCGAGATACAGGTGACACATGCCGAGCGCGAAGCAGGGGAGTCCAAATATTCGGTCTATTCGCTGCTGCGCCTTAACTTCGACTTGATGACAGGCTTTTCGATCGTGCCGCTGCAGGTGTATTCAGTGCTCGGCGTGGCTATTTCGCTGCTGTCATTCTTGTTTGTCGTTTATATGGGTGTGCGCCGGCTGATCGTCGGTCCCGAGGTCGAGGGCGTGTTCACCCTATTTGGCATTGCGTTCTTCCTCATCGGCGTGGTGTTGGCGGGCGTGGGTTTGTTGGGCGAGTACGTGGGGCGTATCTATGCTCAGGTGCGGGCGCGTCCGCGCTACCGCGTTCAGGCTGTGCTGTCGTCCGCTGAAGGCGAAGAGGCGCAGCACTGATGACCACTGCCGTGGTGTTTGGCTATGGCGATGTAGGCGTGCGGTGTTTGGCCACGCTGCTGGCGCAAGGCGTTCAGGTGGCACAGGTGTTTACTCACCCCGACGATCCTAATGAGGCGCGCTGGTACGCCAGCATGACGCGCTTTGCCGCAGAGCACGACATCCCGGTGCATCTGTCGGCAGATGCCTCTGGGTCTGATGTCGAGTCCGCGGTGGCTGGCTGCAGACCTGACTTCATCTTTTCGTTTTATTACCGCCGCATGATTCCAGAGTCGGTGCTGCGTCATGCGCGCAGCGCTTCGCTCAATATGCACGGTTCATTGCTGCCGGCGTTTCGCGGTCGTGCACCGGTCAACTGGGTGTGTGTGCACGGCGCCACCCAAACCGGTGCCAGCCTGCACCACATGACGACCAAACCCGATGCCGGCGCTTTGGTGGATCAGCTGGCGGTACCGATCCTGCCCGATGACACTGCCTACGACGTGTTTCGCAAGGTCTGCACTGCGGCCGAACTGGTGCTATCGAGAAGCTTGCCTGGCCTGTGTGCCGGAACAGCACTGGCCACTGCGC
This sequence comes from Pseudomonadota bacterium, assembly GCA_026398735.1. GTDB lineage: Bacteria > Pseudomonadota > Gammaproteobacteria > Steroidobacterales > Steroidobacteraceae > ZC4RG30. The sequence continues at coordinate 21,794 of JAPLSH010000020.1, forward strand.
TGGATCTGACATCCGGCAGCTACTACGGTGCGCGCCGTCCCGAAGATGGCGAGATCGATTGGGCGCAGGGTGCGCTGCGGGCGCACAACCTGGTGCGTGCTGTAGCACCGCCGTTTCCCGGAGCGCGCACACAGTTGGCTGGGCAGATGTTGCGCATATTGCGCACACGGGTGGATGGTTGCGCCGCTACCGTGCCGGCCGGCGCCGCGCCGGCTTGCGTGTTTGTCGACGCCGGGCATGTATACGCGCGGTGCCCAGACGGCTCGTTGCTGCGCCTGCTTGAAGTTGAGTGGGGCGATCAATTGCGGTCGCTGGAAGACTTGCGCGCAACCTTGCAGCAGGGCTCTTTGCCGCTCACCGGTAAAGGCGCTACATGAAGCTAGTGCTCAAGATCGACGTCGATACACTGCAGGGCACACGACAGGGTGTACCGTTGCTGCTCGACCTTTTGCAGCGCTACAACGCGCCGGCTACTTTCCTGTTCTCGCTGGGGCCCGATCACACCGGCCGCGCCATACGGCGTGTGTTTCGGCCGGGCTTTCTCACTAAGGTCTCCCGCACCTCTGTGCTCGAGCACTACGGGCTGCGCACCTTGCTTTACGGCACGCTGTTGCCTGGCCCGGATATCGGCCGCCGCTGTGCGCCGCTGCTGCGTGAGGTGGCAGCGCGTGGCTTTGAAGTGGGCGTGCATTGCTGGGATCACAACGCTTGGCAGGACCGATTGGAGTCCGCTGGTCCCGGCTTTGCGCAGCAGCAGATGCAGCGGGCCCAGCAGCGCTTTACCGAAATCTTCGGTTATCCGGCGCGGGTGCATGGGGCTGCAGGTTGGCAGATGAACGATGCCGCGCTGTTGTGCGCCCAGCAGTTGGGCTTTGCCGTGTGCTCCGACACTCGCGGCGGCAGGCCTTTCCGCCCAGTCGTGGCCGGCAGGCCCTTGGACTGCGTACAATTGCCCACCACACTGCCGACGCTGGATGAACTGATGGGGCGTGATGACGCCGCCGGCGCCGATCCTGTGGCTTGGCTGCTGGGTCTTACTGCAGCGGCGGGTGCAGATCATGTGTACACGCTGCATGCAGAACTCGAAGGCCGACGTCTGGCAGGTTGGTTCGAGCGCTTGCTGCAAGGCTGGCTTGAACAGGGTTATGAGTTCGTCACGCTGGGGCAGATGGCCGCAGCGCTTGATGTGGCTGCGTTGCCGATGCGCGAAGTGCGTGTCGGCTCTGTCGATGGGCGCGCCGGCACGCTGGCCGCCTGACAACAGTTTCAGACTTTAGATTTAAGGAATACACCATGCCTCTTAAGGTTCTTATCCTCGGCGCCAACGGCTTCATCGGCAGTGCGCTCACCGAAGCCATCATCGACCGCACCGATTGGGAGGCGTATGGCATGGACATCGCCGATAACAAACTCGGCGAGGTGCTGGGTAAGCCGCGCTTTAAGTTTGTTGAGGGTGACATCACCATCAACAAAGAGTGGATCGAGTACCACGTGCGCAAGTGCGACGTCATTGTGCCGCTGGTGGCTATCGCCAATCCGTCGCAGTACGTCAAAGATCCGTTGCGCGTATTTGAACTGGATTTCGAGGCCAATCTCACCATCGTTCGCTTGTGTGCCAAGTACAAAAAGCGACTGATCTTCCCGTCGACCTCTGAGGTCTATGGCATGTGCCCGGACCCGGTCCTCGACGAACAGAATAGCAATCTGGTTTACGGCCCCATCCACAAGCAGCGTTGGATTTATGCCAACTCCAAGCAGTTGCTGGATCGCGTGATCTTCGCCTACGGGGTGCGCGACAACCTCGATTACACACTGTTCCGTCCGTTTAACTGGATTGGCCCTCGTCTGGACGATATCCACGAAGCCAAGGAAGGCAGCTCGCGGGTGTTCACGCAGTTCCTGGCCAATGTGTTCCATGGCCTGCCCATTCGGCTGGTCGATGGCGGTCGTCAGCGTCGGTCGTTTACTTATATTGACGATGCTATTGAGGCCTTGCTGCGCATCATCGCCAACAAGGATGGTTGCGCGTCGCAGCAGATCTTCAACATCGGCAATCCGCAAAGCGATGTGTCGGTTGCCGATCTGGCAAACGCCATTGTCGAAGGCTTTCGCGCCATTCCTGAATACGCACACCTGGCAGACACGGCCAAGATCGAGACCGTTGCGGCCGAGACTTACTACGGCCAGTACTATCAGGATATTCAGGTGCGAGTGCCCGCCATTCATCAGGCAGCCGAGAAGCTCGGTTGGAAGCCCAGCACCGACTTCAACACGGCCATCCGCAAGACCCTGCAGTACCATGTGCGTCGCGGTGACTTCATGCCCGACGCCAGCGCAGATAACAGCTGATCCGCGTGCGTCGGCTTGGCGGCTTGCCGGTTGTCGCGCTGCTGCTGATTTCAGCAGCAGCTTGGGCGCAGACAGTGCCGCAGGTGCCGGACCGCAATCAAGCACAGCAGCGGTTGCGCTTTAGCCGTGACTGCAAGCAGGAAGGGCGCGACATCCGCGAGCAGTACCGCATCCAACAAGAGGTGCTGCAGCGTCAATATGCTGTCGATAGCGCGCAGGCGGTTGGTGATACGGCTACGTTGCAGCGGCTGAGGCGGGAGCTTGATGCGCGGGTCGCCAGTCTGCGAGCTGATGCCGACAACTTTGCCGCACGCATTGAACGCCAATGCCGTGAGGACAACCGCGCCACGCTGCGCAACAACGACGAGTTAGGTCGCCGCTAACGTTCAGTCTAGCGGCAGCGCATAGGGCAGGGCGGCGGGCTGAGCATGGAGCAGAGGTTGGTCGCCGGCTACTGCGGCCTCTGCAGTCAGTGCGGTGACGGCGAGCAGTTCTTGACCGCCGTGCTCAGCTTTTTCTGCAATCAGCATTTCGATGTTGCGGCCATCTGGCAAAGTCCAGCGACTGCCAGGTAGCAGCGCTGCCTCTGATTGCGTGACAAAGCGCTGCACACGACGTTTGACGCGCCCCCGATAGTGGGCCCGCGCTATGACTTCCTGACCCGTGTAGCAGCCCTTGGTAAAGCTGATGCCGCCCAGCAGATCCAGGTTGAGCATCTGCGCTACAAAATGATCACTGGTGGCCGCAACGACCTGTGGCAAGCCATCGCGGATCTCGGCCAGCTGCCATGCAGCCGCACCAACCGCCACGCCGTCCGGAAGGGCAGTATTGCGCGCTATGACCTGCAAGCGGCGTTGCGAGGCCTGCCAGACCCCCAGCACTTGGAATCCGGCGCTGCAGTCGTCAATGACTACTTTGGCGCGCAGCACATAGCGTCGCAGCCGGGTGGCCACACTCTCTGCAAGAACCGCTGGCAGGATGGCCAACAAATGGTCCTCTGCCAGGCACTGCAGCCGCAGTACGGCGATGACTCTGCCTTGCGGCGTATGCAGGCCTGCCAGCCCCTGTTGATCCGGCATCAGTGCGCTGACGTCGGCCGAGAGCTGACCTTGCAGGAAACGTTTGGCATCCGGGCCCCGGATGTCCAGAACGCCAAGGTCGTCAAGGGTGCAATAGGTGAGATCGGTCATGGTGTTGGGGGGTACTTGGATGGCGGAATCATGTCAGAATATCCACTTACCATGCAGAGCAGTGACCACGATGGTGCCGCCCGGGGGCAGTCCATCGAAGAAAACCCCCAATCGGGCACGGTGCCCGCACCGGTTCAATCCGTGGAGCATGGTGGCCCACCCGGGCCCGAGCCCACTCGCTTCGGCGACTGGGAACGCAAGGGACGCTGCATAGACTTCTGATCAAGAGAACACTCATGGCCCCAAGACCACTCTCTCCTCACCTATCGGTGTATCGCTTCGCGTACACCATGGCCTTGTCGATACTGCATCGCATCACAGGCGTGGCGCTGGCCAGTGGATTGTTGGTGCTGGTGGCATGGCTGCTGGCTTTGGGTGGCGGCCCGCAGGCCTATGCCGCATTCACAGGGTTCATGGGTCATGGGCTCATCCAGGTCATCTTGGGCGCCTGGCTGCTGGCCTTTCTGTACCACTTGGCCAATGGCATTCGCCATCTGTTCTGGGATACCGGTCGGGGCTTTGCCAAAACCGCTGCACGACGTAGCGCCCGCATGGTGATCGCCTTCGTGGTGGTCGCCGGTGCGTTGCTGGTTTATGTGTTCTTCTGGCCTGCCGGAGGTGTGCAATGAGAGGTTCAACGCCGCTGGGCAAAGTGCTCGGCTATGGCTCTGCCAAAGACGGCGCAGGCCACTGGTGGGTGCAACGCGTCACGGCCGTGGCACTGGTGCCTCTGACGATCTGGTTCGTGTTGTCGCTGGCGTCTCTGCCGCTTGCTGACCACGCTGCGGTGACCGCTTGGATGCGCCAGTCGTTGCATGCAGTGCCGCTGTCAGTCTTGATACTCACGCTGTGCTGGCACGCGCGACTGGGTGTGCAGGTGGTCCTGGAAGACTACGTGCATCACCATGGCATCAAGGTCACCAGCCTGTTGCTGTCTACTTTTCTCCACGCGCTGTTGGCTTCAACTGGCGTGTTTGCCGTGCTGCGCATTGCGTTCGCCGTCTGACCAGGGATCACTGCTATGTCTGCCTATACGTTCACTGATCACACCCACGATGTTCTGGTGGTTGGCGCCGGCGGTGCCGGTTTGCGTGCCACGCTAGGTCTGGCCGAGGCTGGCCTTACCACTGCCTGCATCAGCAAAGTGTTTCCTACTCGCAGTCATACCGTGGCCGCACAGGGCGGTATCAGCGCTGCGCTGGGCAATATGGGTCAGGACGACTGGCGCTGGCACATGTACGACACCGTCAAGGGTTCCGACTGGCTCGGTGACCAGGACGCCATTGAGTTCATGTGCAAAGAGGCACCGGCGGCCATCATCGAACTGGAGCATTACGGCGTGCCGTTCTCCCGTACCGGTGAGGGCAAAATCTATCAGCGTCCGTTCGGTGGTATGACCACCAACTTTGGCCAGGGCATTGCGCAGCGCACCTGCGCCGCCGCCGACCGTACCGGTCACGCGATGCTGCACACGCTGTATCAGCAGTCCATTAAGAACCAGGCCGAGTTCTACATCGAGTACTTCGCACTCGATCTGATCATGGAAAACGGCGCCTGCCGTGGCGTCATCGCGCTGAATCTGGCAGACGGTTCGCTGCATCGCTTCCGCGCCCACATGACCATCCTGGCCACCGGTGGCTATGGTCGTGCCTATTTTTCGGCCACCTCGGCCCACACTTGCACCGGTGACGGTGGCGGTATGGCGCTGCGTGCCGGCCTGCCTGTGCAGGACATGGAGTTCGTGCAATTCCATCCCACCGGCATTTACGGTTCGGGTTGCCTGATCACCGAAGGGGCACGCGGCGAGGGTGGCTATGTCACCAACTCCAAGGGCGAGCGCTTTATGGAGCGCTACGCGCCCAATGCCAAGGATCTGGCTTCGCGTGATGTGGTCAGCCGTGCCATGACGGTAGAGATCCGCGAGGGTCGCGGCGTCGGTGCCCACGCTGATCATATCCACCTGCATCTGGAGCATCTGGGCGCTGCGGTCATTCACGAGCGCCTGCCTGGCATCGCCGAGACTGCCCGGATTTTTGCTGGCGTCGATGTCAATCGCGAACCCATCCCGGTGCTGCCGACAGTGCACTACAACATGGGTGGTATTCCCTGCAATTACCACGGTGAAGTAGTCGATGGCCGCGATGGCGCGCCCGACACAGTGGTGCCCGGCTTGATGGCAGTGGGTGAGGCGGCCTGCGTATCGGTGCATGGCGCCAATCGCTTGGGTTCTAATTCACTGCTGGATCTGGTGGTGTTTGGTCGTGAGGCTGCGCGTCACTGCGCCGAGATCGTCAAGCCAGGCACGCGTCACAAGCCGCTCCCTGCCAATGCTGCCGAGCCTGCAGTGGAGCGTCTGGATCGTTTGCGTCATGCCAACGGCAGTCGTCCGACGGCCGGCTTGCGTCTGGAAATGCAGCGCATCATGCAAAGTGATGCGGCAGTGTTTCGCACCCAATCGTCGCTGGATCAAGGCGTGCAGCGCATGGCCGCAACTGTGGCCGGTTTTGCCGATGTTGGCGTAACCGATCGTAGCTTGGTGTGGAACACCGACCTTATCGAAACGCTGGAACTGGATAACCTGCTGCTGCAGGCCACTGCCACGGTAGTGTCCGCTGCCAATCGCAAAGAAAGCCGCGGTGCACATGCGCGCGAGGATTATCCCAACCGCGATGATGCCAACTGGATGAAGCACTCACTGTGCTGGGTCGATGCCAAGGGCGGCACGAGCATCAACTACCGCCCTGTGCATCTCAATACGCTTACCACCGATGTCGATACGGTCGCGCCTAAGGCGCGTACCTACTGACATCACAGCAACCGCCAGGACACCTGCCATGGCCGAATTCCAGCTTCCCCCCGGATCACGGATCAGCAACGACGGTAAGACCTTCAAGGCGCCTGAGGGCGCGAAAAAGGTTCGCCGCTTTCAAATCTATCGCTTTGATCCGGATAGTGGTCAGAACCCGCGCGTCGACACCTATGAGATCGATATGGCCACTTGTGGTCCGATGGTTCTCGATGCACTGATTAAGATCAAAAACGAAATTGATCCCACGCTCTCGTTCCGTCGCTCGTGCCGCGAGGGCATCTGCGGTTCATGCGCGATGAACATTGATGGCAGCAACACGCTGGCCTGCATCAAATCCTGTGCCGACGTGAAGGGCGCCGACGTGCGCATTTATCCGCTGCCGCACATGCCGGTCATCAAAGACCTGATTCCTGACCTTACGCAGTTCTATGCGCAGTACGCAGCGGTCAAGCCTTGGCTTACCACGCGTTCGCCGGCACCGCCGGACGGCGAGCGACTGCAGAGCAAGGAAGATCAGGAAAAAATCGATGGGCCATCGGCCTGCATTCTGTGCGCCTGCTGCTCCACGTCTTGCCCCAGTTACTGGTGGAACAGCGACCGTTACCTTGGGCCTGCTGCTTTGCTGGCCGCCTACCGCTGGATTGTGGACAGTCGTGATGACTCCACCGGCGAGCGCTTGGATGCGCTGGAAGATCCGTTCCGTTTGTATCGCTGCCACACCATCATGAATTGCACCGAGGCGTGCCCCAAAGACCTCAATCCCGCCCGTGCCATCGGTGAGATCAAGCGGATGATTGCCGGGCGTCGCCACTGAGCGGGTCTGCACCAGTACCAACGCAGCCACCGCCTGGACGTTTGGTCTGGCGGTGTCGTCGCGGCATGAAAGAGCTTGATATTCTGCTGCTGCGTTATCTCAACGGCCCATGGGCGCAGGCCGATGCCGCTGAACGGGACTGTTTTGAACAGTTTCTCGAATTGCCTGATCCAGATATCGTCTCGTATTTGGTGGCAGGTGAACCTGCCTCAGAACCACTCTTACAACGACTCATCGACGCCCTCCGGGCTCAGCGCCAACAGTGAGCGCCGCCGTCGCAGGCGTGCGCGTGAGTCAAGCGGTGGCAGCATCGCCGTGCAGTCGGCCCAGCGGATCCTGGCTGTCCTCACGCTGTTTTGCTGCGCCTTGCCGCTGGCTGCGTGGGCCCAAGGCGCTGGTTGGGTTCGCACGCTGGTCCTTGCCGGTTTCTTGGTCCCGGTACTGCTGCAGGCCGCTGGCAACTTGCTCGGCCGTGGACCGCGTGCGCCGCGACAGCTTTACTGGGATGGTCAGGGTCAGTTCTGCCTCAGCTTGGCCGATGGCACGGTCGAACCGGTGTTCCTGCAGCCCGCAAGCCTGGCCAGCGCGCGTTGGATCTGGTTGGTGTTGCGCGGCAGCAACCGCTACAGCCTGTTTTTGGACCGTAAGGCGGCCGATCCGGCCGATTTCGCAGCGCTTCGCCGGCAGCTGCGAACTTTTCCGTCCAGCTCAGGTCTTTAAGTGCAGCAGGGCACGAGCCCGTCTTTTGGGAGCGCTGCGCTGACCATGGTCGAGGATCCGACCGATCAGGACTTGGTGGAGCGCGTCCAAGGTGGCGACAAGAGGGCGTTTGACCTGCTGGTGCGCAAATACCAGCACAGAGTGGTCAAGCTGGTCATGCGTTACCTGCGCGATCCGGCCGATGCGGAAGACGTGACCCAAGAGGCTTTCATCAAAGCCTATCGGGCATTGCCCCAGTTCCGGGGTGAGAGCGCCTTCTACACCTGGTTGTATCGCATCGCGATCAATACGGCCAAAAATGCGGCAGTGGCCCGTAGTCGCAGCCCGGTGGAGTACGACTTGGATCTGCAAAACAGCGACGAATCCTACGAGCTGCAGGCTCGCATGGCCGATCACGACACACCTGAGGCGTTGGCGTTGGCCGAAGAAATCCGCCTGGTTGTCGAGGCTGCTATCGACAGCTTGCCCGAGGAATTGCGTACTGCAATCGTGCTGCGAGAGCTCGACGGGCAGAGTTATGAGGCGATTGCGGCAACTATGGAGTGTCCGGTCGGTACTGTCCGGTCACGTATTTTCCGGGCACGTGAAGTGATAGACCGGCGCCTGCTGCAAGTCTTTGAGGGCGGGCTGGGGCGAGTGGAGGAATCGGCATGAGCACAGAAGAACGTGAAAGTCAGCTGTCGGCATTGCTCGACGGTGAACTCGAGGCTGGTCAGGCAGAGTTGGTCACTCGCCGCCTCCTCAAGGACCCGGCACTGCAAGCTACTTGGGGACGCTATGCCCTGATAGGTGCAGTATTGCGCAAGGAACCACTGCTCGATGGCGGTCGCGGCACCAACGACGTGGCGGCACGGGTGCGTCTGCGCATGGCTGGCGAGGCCGCGCTCCACGCGATCGTGCCGGCGCCTGTGCCCGCTGTAGCGGCGCGCAAGGGCGGGCTGGGTCGTGTGGCCGGCGGCGTTGCCTTGGCTGCCAGCGTGGCCTTGGCCGTGGTAGGCGCACTGCGCTTGCAGATGCCCTTTGCCCCGCCAGTGCAGCAGGTGGCTGCCATTGCTGCTGCTGCGCCGGCACCTGTGGCTGTGACGCCGCCGCCAGCTGAGTCGGCCAGATCGGTTGCCGCTGGGTCCGACAGCGCGCTGCCTAGTTACACCACGCCCCGTGACACCCGTTCTGCGGTGGCACGCTTGGGCGCCCCGTTGGTCAACTATGTCGTTGCCCACAGTGAGGCCACTGCACCTGCGGTGCGTATGAGTCCCTTGTCTGCGCTGATGTCAGACGCCTTGGATCCGGCAGACAATACAGTGGAAATGACGGAGGCCGAGATTGGCGCACGCCGCTGACCCAGCTCGTATGATCCGGCAGGCACTGCTGCTGCTGTGGGTGCTGGTTTTACCAGTGTCTGCGGCGATGGCTGCCACCGAGGATCCGCGTGTCTGGGTCGAGCGTATGAATCAGGCCTTGGCCACGCGCAACTACGATGGCGTGCTGGTGCACCAGGTCGGCGAGCAACGCTCCACGCTGCGCCTCATACACCGCGTGCAGGATGGTCATCTGGTCGAGCGAGCTATTTCGGTCGATGGATCGGGTCGTGAGTTCATTCGGGCCGATACGGAGTTGGTGGGCTATTTTCCGTCGCGACGCATCGTCGTGGTTGAAAAGCGCGCGCGCAGCTTGGGTTTCATTGGTGGGTTGCCGGGACTAGATGCCGGTTCGCTATCGCAATACGAGATTGGCGAAGTGGAGTCTGGCCGCATGCAAGGGCGGGTGGTGCGGGTGGTGGCAGTGCGACCACGCGATGCGCTGCGCTATGGCTATCGCTTCTGGATCGACGAAAAGACTGCCATGCCGATCCAAACGCAACTGTTTGCTGCCGATGGAAGCATCATCGAACAGATCACCTTTGCCAATCTGACGCTGCCGGCGCGGATCAGTGATGACCAGCTCAAGGCCGAGGTCGACACTGAAGGTTATCGCTGGTTGCGGCGCGAGGCGCCACAGTTCAAGCCCGGTGAGCTGGTGCCCTGGGTAGCACAGTCGCTGCCGGCTGGCTTTCGCCGCTTGCAGCGCGGTGAGGGCAAACAGCAGCGCAAGCCCGCATCCCACCTTATGTTCAGTGACGGTCTGGCGTCGGTCTCGGTGTTCATCGAAAGCGCGGGTACTCCGCCAGCGCTAAGCCGTGAAGGCACACCGCGCAAGGCCAATGGGCCGGCGCAGTTGGGTGCGGCATCGGCCTATACGGCCCATATCGACGGTTATCGAGTCACTGCGGTGGGCGAGGTGCCCCCGGCCACGGTCAAGGCCATCGCCGAGGCCTTGCGCCCGGATATCGACGGCACAACGCGACAGTGAGCGCTCTTGCTGCCCGTTTGACGCTACTGACTCGAAGCGAATGCGGTCTGTGTGAAGAGATGCAGCAGGCCTTGGCCCAGCTGGCGGGCGTTCACCCGGGTTTTCCCGGCTGGTCACTGCAGGATGTGGATGAGGATGCCGTGCTGGCACGCCGTTACGGACTCGATATCCCAGTGTTGCTGCTCGACGGCGTAAAGGTCTGCCAGCACCATTTGGACGTGCCGGCGCTGCTGCGGCTGTTGCAGCCCCGATAAGGGGCCGCACAGGTATAATCTCGCGGCGCCGCAGGGCGTCGGATACTCCAGAGCGCCACGGCGGGCATTGATGCACCTTATTCGTAACTTTTCCATCATCGCGCATGTCGATCACGGCAAGTCCACGCTCGCCGATCGCCTCATCCAGATGTGTGGCGGCTTGGCTGACCGCGAGATGCAGGCTCAGGTGCTCGATTCCATGGATCTGGAGCGCGAGCGCGGCATCACGATCAAGGCTCAAAGCGTCACGCTGTTCTATGCGGCGCGCGATGGCCAGCGCTACCAGCTCAACCTCATCGACACACCAGGGCACGTGGACTTTTCCTATGAAGTGTCGCGCAGTCTTGCCGCTTGCGATGGCGCGCTGCTGGTAGTTGACGCGGCTCAGGGTGTTGAGGCTCAGAGCGTCGCCAACTGCTACACCGCCTTGGAGCAGGGGCTGGAAGTGCTTCCGGTCCTCAACAAGATCGATCTGCCCTCGGCCGACCCCGACAAGGTCATCAAAGAGATTGAAGAGATCATTGGCATCGATGCGCAGGAAGCTCTGCGTGTCTCTGCTAAAACCGGTGAAAACGTTGATGAGTTGCTCGAAGAGCTGGTCAAGCGCATTCCTGCCCCTAAGGGCGATCCGGCCGCGCCCTTGCAGGCTTTGATCATCGACTCCTGGTTCGACAATTACGTCGGTGTGGTGTCGCTGGTGCGCGTGGTCAACGGCACGCTGCGAGTTGGCGAGAAGGTGCGCATCATGTCTACCGGTCGCAGCCATGCGATCGACAAGCTGGGCCGCTTTACGCCTAAGTCCGTGTCCCTGACGCACTTGGCCGCCGGTGAAGTTGGCTTTGTGATCGCCGGCATCAAAGAAATCGACGGCGCGCCAGTGGGCGACACCATCACCACCGAAAGTCACGGTTCCGCGGATCCGCTGCCGGGTTTCAAGCAGGTGCAGCCACGGGTGTTTGCCGGCGTGTTCCCAGTCAACAGCGAAGACTATGAAGCCTTCCGCGATGCACTGGCCAAGCTGCGCCTCAATGATTCGGCACTGCACTACGAGCCGGAAGTCTCCACAGCGCTGGGCTTCGGCTTTCGCATCGGTTTTCTGGGTCTGTTGCACATGGATATCGTGCAAGAGAGGCTGGAGCGTGAGTATGAGCTTGAGCTCATCACCAGCGCGCCGACTGTGGTCTACGAAGTGGTGTGCACCGACGGCAAGCTGCTGCACATCGACAATCCGTCCGAGTTGCCCGCTTCCAATTTGGTGGACGAGCTGCGCGAGCCGATCATCACCGCCAACATCTTGGTGCCGCCGGAACATGTGGGCGCCGTACTGCAGCTGTGCAGCGAGAAGCGCGGCGTGCAGAAAAAGATGCTTTATCTGGGCACCCAGGTGTCGCTGCAATATCAGTTGCCGCTGGCCGAAGTGGTGCTCGACTTCTTCGATCGGCTCAAGAGCTCCAGTCGTGGTTATGCGTCGTTCGACTACGAGTTCAGCCACTTTCAGCCGGCGCCGCTGTCCAAACTCGATATCCTCATCAACGGCGATAAGGTGGATGCGCTGTCGATTATCGTGCACCGCGATGACGCCTATCACCGCGGTCGCGAGCTGGTCGACAAGATGCAGGAACTGATTCCCCGACAGATGTTCGAAGTGGCCGTCCAGGCGGCTATCGGCTCGGCGATTGTTGCCCGCGCTACCGTCAAAGCTCTGCGTAAAAATGTGCTGGCCAAGTGCTATGGCGGTGACCTCTCGCGCAAGCGCAAGCTGCTTGAAAAGCAGAAAGAGGGTAAAAAGCGCATGAAACAGGTCGGTTCAGTCGAGATCCCTCAGGAAGCGTTCCTGGCGGTACTCCAAGTCGGTCGCAAGTGAGGGTCGCATGCTGCTGCAATTAATCGACATCATGGTCTTGCTGCTGTTGCCGGTTGGCGCCATTGCCATTGTTGATGACTGGTTCTTTCGACCGCGCCGCCGGCTCATCGCGCACCCTGCGCCGCATGTGGATCCGCCACTGGTGCGGCTGGTTTATGGCGTATTGCCGGTATTCATTTTCGCCGGTGTAGTGCGGCTGTTCTTCTCGCAGCGCCTGGACTTCAGCTTGGTGCTGCTCGTCGTGGTGGCAGTGTCGCTAGTGGTTTTTTTAGCCGACATGTTGTTCATGCGGCCGCTGCGCCGTGCCGAGCAGGCGCGTTCGGGCAAACCCGTGTCAGCCTCAACGGAACCGGTGGTGGTCGACTACGCGCGCAGCTTTCTGCCGGTTGCATTGGGTGTGCTGATATTGCGCGCCTTTTTGTTTGAGCCGTTTCGCATTCCGTCCGACTCGATGATGCCGACGCTGTACGCCGGCGATTTCATTCTGGTCAACAAGTTTTCCTATGGCGTTCGATTGCCCGTGGTCAATACGCGCATATTTGATGTGGGGCTGCCCGAGCGCGGTGATGTGGTGGTGTTCCGGTATCCGCCGGATCCGGCTATCAACTACGTAAAACGCGTAGTGGGCCTGCCCGGTGACCGGGTGCGAGTGCTCGGAGATCGTATCTACGTCAACGGCGAAGTTGCCCCGTGGGTGGAGCTGCCGGCCTATTCAGACGGCTGCTATGAACAGATGCAACGGGCCCGCGAGACCATTGGCGAGCACGTTCACGAAGCGCTGTACTGCAACACGCTAGAAGACCTGACTGTCGCGCCCTATCCCTCGTGCAAGCGCAGTTTGGACCGCGGCTACTTCTGCAGTCCTTCACCTGCCGGCACTCCGGACCATGGGGATCGACCTGAGTACGTGGTGCCTGAAGGCCAGTACTTCATGGTCGGCGATAACCGTGACAACAGTGCCGACAGCCGCTATTGGGGCTTTGTGCCTGACGAGAATCTGGTCGGTCGTGCCACGCGTATCTGGCTGAGCGTCGATTTCCGCCGCGGTCTCGACTGGATCTGGAGTCGTATGGGTCGTAAGGTCGATTGACGGGTGCTGCCGTGACCGCACGCTCCAGTCAGGCCGGAATCACCTTTATCGGCTGGCTGTTGCTTCTGGTGCCAGTGGCGATCGTCGCCTATGCGGGCCTGCGTCTGGTGCCGCCCGCACTCAACCATTACAAAGTTGTGTCTATTCTCGAAGAGCTTGGCAAAGGGTATGCGGCTGACGCTCAAGTCAACGCTGCTGTGTTGCGTGATGACTTGGACAAGCGTCTGGAAGTTGAAGCAATAGAGTTCCCTGCGATGCAGGATTTTAGTTTCGTGCGTGAGGACGGCGTCTGGGTAGGTGCCGTTCGCTATGACGATCAGGTGCCACTGTTTTTCAATCTTTATCTTGTGGTGCGTTTCGATACGGCCGTGCGCTTTAAGTGAATCACCATGGTTGAAACCGTGCGGCTTGCGGTGCAGCGTGCTGATTGGCCCGAAGCGTGGTTGCGATCTGCTTTGGGCTATGAGCCAAGGGATATGGCTTTATTTCGCCAGGCGCTCACTCATCGCAGCGCCAGCGGTCCCAGCAATGAGCGGCTCGAGTTCCTTGGCGATGCAGTGCTCAATCTGGTCGTCACACAGCATCTTTACGAACGCTATAAGTCGTCCGACGAGGGTCACCTGACGAGGTTGCGCGCGCGGGTAGTCAGCGCGACACCCTTGGCTGAAGTTGGCGTGCGGCTTGGCGTTGGTGATGTTATCCAGATGGGTGGCGGTGAGTTGCAGTCCGGTGGCTTTCGGCGCGAGTCGATGCTGGCCGATGCGATTGAGGCCTTGATAGGTGCTGTGTTGCTCGATGGCGGCTTCGAGTCGGCTCGCGAAATTGTGCTGCGCTTGTTCGACACCGCTATTGAGAGACTCGACAGCACACCGATTCTCAAAGATTCCAAGACCCAGTTGCAGGAGTTGCTGCAGGGTCGGGCGGCACCGCTGCCTGCCTACGAGTTGCAGCGCGTGGAGGGCGAACCTCATGCGCAGACCTTTCATGTCAATTGCAGCGTTGAGTTTGAATCGCGTCGCGTCAGCGCGCAGGCCAGTGGCGTCAGCCGCCGGCGTGCCGAGCAGGCTGCGGCACAAAATGTATTGGATCAGCTGCAGCCGGGAGGCCGAACATGACAGACACACCCCCGGATTTTCGCTGCGGCTTTGCCGCCCTCATCGGACGGCCCAACGTGGGCAAGTCGACCTTGCTCAATGCATTGGTGGGGCAAAAGCTCTCCATTGTTACACCGCGTCCGCAAACCACACGTCATCGGGTGCTGGGACTGGTTAACCGTCCGGATGCGCAAATTGCGTTTGTCGATACGCCCGGTCTGCATCATCACGGCAGTCGCGCACTCAATCGCAGCATGAATCGCGCCGCCGCATCGGCGGCGGTGGATGCGGATCTGGTGGTGTTGGTGATTGAGGCGCTGCGCTTTACCGATGAGGATGAGCTGGCTCTGTCGCGGGCTCAGCAGTCTGGCAGGCCGGTTATTGCAGTGGTGAACAAGGTCGACAAAGTGGCTGACAAGGGTCGTTTGTTACCGTTTATAGCCGAGCTGTCTACCCGTCATCCCTTTATCGATGTGATGCCGTTGTCGGCTCACAAGCCCGCCCATGTAGAGCGACTGTCGGCGCTGATTGCAAAGCATCTGCCAGTATCGGAGCCACTGTTTCCACCCGAGGTCCAGACCGATCGCGATGAGTCTTTCCGGATCGCAGAGGTAATACGCGAGAAGCTCACGCTCGAGCTCAACCAGGAAGTGCCTTATGGCGTTGCCGTGGAGATCGAGGGCATCGGCGAGGAAGAGGGACAGAAGATTGTCTCGGCCGTCATCTGGGTCGATCGGGCCGGACAGAAGCCCATCGTGATCGGGCCTGGCGGTGCACGTCTTAAACGCGTGGGTAGTTCAGCCCGGCGCGAGTTGAACCAGATCCTGGGAGCGCGCTTACATCTGGTGTTGTGGGTCAAGGTGCGCGAGGACTGGGCTGACAGTGCGCAGGCACTTCGGCAGCTCGGGCTCGAATGACCGGCGCAGTCAGCCAAGTTGCGCTGACGCCCGGGTACCTGCTGCACCATCAGGCATGGCGCGACAGCGGCCGTGTCTTGGAGGTGCTCACTCAAGACCATGGGCGCCTATCGCTGTTTGCGCGTGGTGTGCGTGGGCCCAAGTCAAAACTGGCCGGCATACTGCAGCCCTTTGCGCCCTTGCTGTTGTCATGGCGCGGTCGGGGCGATGCGCCGCTGCTGATCGGTGCTGAGCCCGATCCTCAAGCTGGCGGTGCGGGCATGGGTTTGCCACCGGCCTGTATCCTCTCCGGCTACTACCTCAGCGAGCTGGTGATCACGCTCACTGCACGTCATGACCCGCAGCCGGACATCTTTGCTCACTACCACCGGGCACTGCTGGCTCTCAAGCAGGGTGCGCAGCTTGAGCGCGAACTGCGGCTGTTTGAGAAGCGTCTGTTGGATGCGCTGGGTTATGGCATCGACTCCGGTACTGCAGCCGATGGCGCAGGTATCGACGCCGACAAGTACTATCACTACCGTCCTGCCGATGGCCTGCATGAGGCTGTGGCAGATAGCTCCGGGGGGATCCTCGGCGCCACCCTGCAAAGTCTTGCGCAAGAGCGGCTCGATGACCCGTTGTCGCTTGAGCAATCGCGGGTGGTGCTGCGGGTGGCACTGGGGCAATGTCTGGAAGGACGCACACTCAAGACCCGCAAGGTCGCCCGATCACTTTGGCAGATGAGGCAGTCGGCTTGATGAACTCACGCGAATTACATGACACCCGGCGCCATATCGCGTTGGGCGTGAACGTTGACCATGTTGGTACGGTGCGTCAGGCCCGTCGTGGCCGCCATCCTGATCCGGTTCATGCTGCACTGGTTGCCGAGCAGGCAGGTGCTGACAGCATAACCATGCATCTGCGTGAGGATCGTCGGCACATCCTCGACAGCGACTTGTTCGCTCTGCAGGGGCTGATGCAGACGCACATTAATTTTGAGATGGCAGTGACTGCCGAGATGACCGCAATCGCTTTGCGGCTGCTACCTGCTGATTGCTGTTTGGTGCCGGAGAAACGCCAGGAAATTACCACTGAGGGTGGCTTGGATGTGGTGTCGCAGCTTTCACAGGTGCGCGCGGTGACTGGCGAGTTGTCAGCCGCAGGTATACGCGTGTCGTTGTTTATCGACCCTGAGGACGCACAGGTGGAAGCGGCTGTGGCTGCTGGTGCAGCGGCCATCGAGCTGCACACAGGTGCTTACGCCCATGCGCAAGGCACCGCGCGCGAGGTGCAGCTACGTCGTTTGATGCGGGCCTCAAAGCATGCCTCTGAGATGGGCTTGCGCGTCAACGCTGGCCATGGCCTCGATTACCACAACGTGCAGCCCGTGGCAGCCATTGCCGAGGTTGAAGAGCTCAACATCGGCCACGCAATCATTGCGCGTGCGCTGTTCTGTGGTCTGGCCCAAGCAGTGCGCGATATGAAAGCACTGATGTTGGCGGCGCGGTGAAAGGCAAGGGTGCTGAGCCGCAGACCGGCCGCGTTGCCTCGCTCAATTCAGACGCTGAGGGTGTTGTTCGAGATGGCAAGGCAGCCTTCGTCACGGGTGCCCTGCCGGGTGAGCTGGTGGTTTATCAGCGCCTGACACAGCACAAGAGCCACGACGAGGCGCGCCTCATAGAGGTCATCGAGCCGTCGGCGTCGCGCATCGAGCCACGCTGCAAGCACTTCAAGCTCTGCGGGGGCTGTGCGTTGCAGCATGTGGATCATGCCGAGCAATTACTTATCAAAGATTCTGAGTTGCGCGAAGCTTTGCAGCGCGTCGGTCAGGTGGAGCCGCAGCAGTGGTTCGAGCCCTTACATGGCGCCGCCTGGGGTTATCGCCGTCGCGCACGACTGGGCGCGCGCTATGTCACAGCCAAGCAGCGATCGCTGGTTGGCTTTCGCGAGCGCCACAGCAGCTTTGTGGCCGAACTGGAGGGCTGTGAGGTGTTGGTGCCGCGCGTCGGCGCGATGCTGCCCGCGCTGTCAGCCATGGTCACGCGACTGTCGATCCGCATGCGCATGCCGCAGATTGAGGTGGCCGCAGCCGATAATCAGCTGGCCTTAGTGCTGCGCACGTTGTTGCCCCTGACGGATGATGATCGAGTGATGCTGGCGGAGTTTGAGCGCGAGCAGGATGTGCGTATCTATCTGCAGGCCGGCTCGCCGGACAAGCTCGAGACGCTCGACGGGCTGGATAGTCCGTTGTGGTATGCGTTGCCGCAGTTCGATGTAAAGCTGCAGTTCAGGCCCAGCGACTTTATACAGGTCAACGGGTACATGAATGAGTTATTGGTGGCGCGGGTCATCGAGTTGCTGGAGCTCGACGCTACATCCACGGTGCTGGATCTTTTCTGTGGTCTGGGTAACTTTACCTTGCCGCTGGCTCGGCGCAGCGCGTCTGTAGTGGGCATCGAAGGCGAGGCGGGGCTGGTGCAGCGGGCGCGCGACAATGCGCTGGCCAACGGCATCAGCAATGTTCGTTTCGAGACCGCAAACCTGGCCGGCCCTGAGGCTGCTGCACAGTGTTTGTCGTTGTCGGGTAAGCCGGGCAGCTTTTCACATGTACTGCTGGATCCGCCGCGTACCGGTGCACGTGACATTCTGCCGGCAGTGGCGCAGTTGGCGCCGCGATGTGTGGTGTACGTGTCTTGTCATCCTGGCAGCCTGGCACGAGATGTCGGTATTTTGGTGCGTGACCACGGCTTCACGCTGCGTGCGGCTGGTATCGTGGATATGTTTGCCCAAACCACACATCTTGAGTCCATTGTCGTTCTCGATGGCCCGGGAATCGGCGCATGAGTCTGGGTCCCTTAATGGTGGACGTGGCCGGCACAGCGTTGACGCCAGAAGATCGCCAAGTTTTGAGGCACCCGCTGGTGGGCAGTGTCATCCTGTTCACGCGCAACTATCAGGATGTGTCGCAGTTGCGTGCACTGGTGGCGGACATCAAGTCATTGCGTACACCGTCATTGCTGGTCGGTGTGGACCATGAGGGTGGTCGTGTTCAGCGCTTTCGCCAAGGGTTTGCGGTATTGCCGGCGATGCGCCGCATTGGCCAGACCTTTGATTCTGACGCCTCGGCAGGTAAGCAGATGGCGCATCAGTTGGGCTGGTTGATGGCAGCCGAGCTGCGTGACATTGGTATCGACTTCTCGTTCGCGCCCTGTGTTGATCTGGACTATGGCGTATCGCAGATCATTGGTGATCGTGCATTCCATGCCACTGCCGATGGGGTGGGCCAGTTGGCACTGGCCACGATGCAGGGCATGCGCGCTGCCGGCATGGCCGCTACGGCCAAGCATTTTCCTGGTCATGGGGCCGTACTGGCCGATTCACATCTGGCATTGCCGATCGATACGCGAACGTTGACGCAACTGGCCGATGACATCGCACCCTACCGGCCCTTGGTCGCTGATGGTTTGGCAGCGGTGATGATGGCGCATGTGTTGTTCCCTGCTGTTGACGATGTACCGGCGAGCTTCTCGCGTCGTTGGGTACAGCAGGTATTGCGTGGCGAACTGCGGTTTACCGGCGTGGTGTTTGCAGATGACCTGTCGATGGAGGGTGCTGGCGCCATGGGTGATGTGGTGGCGCGCGCGGCAGGTGCGATGGCTGCAGGCTGCGATATTCTGCCGTTGTGCAATGACAGGGCAGCCGTACTGCAAGTGCTGCAGCACTGGCACTACACACCAGAAGCGGGTGCGGGGTATCGCCTCGAGTCGATGCGCGGTCAGGAGGGTGTGTTGCCCTCAGAGTTGCGCAGTTCCGCACAGTACCGAGAGTCGCTGCAGTGGTTACAGCGCAGCCAGCAGGGCATCAGCGCCTGAGGTTCAGGCGCTGTCGTTGCCCAGCAAGGTGACCTGGGCGATGGCTGCAAAGGCCGGATGATCGTAGTACTGCCGGTCGCCGGGCTTTACCCGCCGCATTTGTGCCAGCGTGTAGTGAGTGCCCCCCGCTGCAGCCCAACTCAAGTTGAAACCCAAATGCAGGTACTGGCCGCGCTCCAGCCGCACTGTGCCGCTAAAACCTGCTGACGCAAGACCCAGTGTTTGCGCGTCGGGACCGCTGCCCGAATTCCAGCCGCCGGCAGTTTGTGTCCATGCCGCGTGGGCCAACACGCGCTTTGCACCGCCGCTGTTGAGTCGCCCGACTACATCACCGAGCTTGTGCTTGGCCGCCGGCAGCAGTTCACCAAAGCGCGCCGCCCGGGCGCTGTCACCAGCGGTAGTGTCGTTGTCTTGAGCTTGAACACCGGTGGCGGCTGTGGTGTCTTCGCCCGCGGCTGCACCGAAGCCGCGAAACAGCACGATCTCCACCAGATACAGCGGGCCGGTGGCTGCCGCGGTGGCCTGTTGTGCGTTGGCGCCGCGCCAAGGCAATAGCAGACTGCCGGCGGTCCCTAACAACGCAAGACCCAATTGCCGGCGCAGCGGATCCGCGGGCGCTGCGGTGAGTCGGATGGCAGGAGTTATGACTTTCATGGGCTCAGTTTAGCGCCGTGGCGCCTTGGATGCTGGCGGTGGGGCCTTGGGCGCTGCGGGTGGCGCTGCCGGCCGCAACAGGCGCTGCAACAGGGCTGCGGCGATGTCGGCACGGTCCGCCTCATTGCCGCCGAGCCCGATACGCAGCTTGAGCGAACCTTCCAGACGGTAGATGCGCGGCTCTTTCTGTATCAACTGCATCAGCTGCGCAGGATCGACCTTGTGATCTGGCTCGAACACCACGTAGCTGGATTGGGCGCTAACGTCGAAACGGCGGATGCCGGCGGCCCGCGCTGTCTGGGTGATGCGCGCGACTCGCAGCAGCACTACTGCCGGTGGCGGCAGCGGTCCGAAGCGATCGATAAGTTCCGCCTGCAGGTCATCCAGACCCGCCGAATCGACGGTGGCGGCGATACGCTTGTACAGCGTCAGTCGCGTGTGCACGTCACCGATGTAATCGGTGGGCAGCAGAGCCGGCAGGTGCAGATTCACTTCTGTAGCCGCAGCCAGTGGCTTGTCCAGATCGATCTCGCGACCTTCCTTAAGCGCTGTCACCGCCCGCTCGAGCATATCCAGGTACATCGACATACCGATCTCGGTCAGCTCACCGCTTTGCGATTCACCAAGGAACTCACCGGCGCCGCGAATTTCCAGATCGTGAGTGGCCAGCACAAAACCTGCACCCAGCTCTTCCATGGATTCGATGGCTTCTAGGCGGCGCGCTGCATCTGGCGTCAGCCCGCGTCGTGACGGCACCAGCAAATAGGCATAAGCGCGGTGATTGGAACGGCCCACGCGGCCCCGTAGTTGATGCAGCTGAGCAAGACCCAAACGGTCCGCGCGGTTAATCATGATGGTGTTGGCGCTGGGCACATCAATGCCGCTTTCGATGATGGTCGTGCACAGCAGGATGTCGAAGCGCCGATGATGGAAGTCGACCATCAGTTGTTCGAGTTCGCGCTCGCGCATCTGGCCGTGGCCCACGCGAATCGTGGCTTCGGGCACCAGTTGGCGCAGATCCTCGGCAATCTTTTCGATCGACTGTACTTCGTTGTGGACGAAGTAGACCTGGCCGCCACGGCGCAGTTCCCGCATGACCGCTTCACGTATCGAGGGCCCATCCCACTCGGTGACGAAGGTTTTGATGGCGATGCGCGCCGGCGGTGGTGTGGTGATCAGCGACAGCTCGCGCAAGCCGCCCAGTGCCATGTTGAGCGTGCGCGGAATGGGCGTGGCGGTGAGTGTGAGCACATGAACTTCGGCGCGCAGTGCCTTGAGGCGCTCTTTGTCGCGCACACCGAAACGATGTTCCTCGTCGATGATTAACAGACCCAGATCCTTGAAGCGCGCATCGGCATGCAACAAGCGATGGGTGGCCACCACGATGTCGACTTTGCCTTCAGTGATGGCATCGAGC
This sequence comes from Pseudomonadota bacterium, assembly GCA_026398735.1. Lineage (GTDB taxonomy): Bacteria > Pseudomonadota > Gammaproteobacteria > Steroidobacterales > Steroidobacteraceae > ZC4RG30. The sequence goes on from JAPLSH010000020.1 coordinate 43,166, forward strand.
GTAGCGCGTGATTCTTTGCCGGCGCGAAACCGCGACAGTGAATCGATACGTACCGCCAGATCTGCAAAGCGGTCGCGAAAAGTGTTGGTGTGCTGTTCGGCCAGCAATGTCGTGGGCACCAGTACTGCCACTTGTTTGCCAGCTTGTACCGCAACAAACGCCGCACGCACTGCTACTTCTGTTTTACCGAAACCGACATCGCCGCACACGATGCGATCCATCGGCCGTTCGCTGGCCATGTCCGCCAACACTTTGGAGATAGCCTCTGCCTGATCCGGTGTTTCCTCGAAGGGAAAGCCCGCAGCAAAACTCTGGTAGTCATGTTCGTTGCACTTAAGGGAAAGTCCCTTGCGCGCCTGCCGCTGGGCATACAGATCCAAAAGCTCTGCTGCAACATCGCGCACCTGCTCGGTGGCGCGCTTGCGGGCCTTAGCCCATTGCTCAGTGCCTAGCTTGTGCAGCGGGGCGGTTTCCGGCGCTGCGCCGGTGTAACGGCTGACGCGATGCAACTGCGCCACCGGCACATAAATGCGATCGCCGCCTTGGTATTCGATGACCAGGAACTCGCCTTGTTGCTCGGCGATTTCCATCACCTGCAGCCCGACGTAACGGCCTACGCCGTAGTCTTCGTGGACTACCGGCGCGCCGGCATTAAGGTCCTGCAAATCGCGCAGGATCGCCGCCGGGTCAAGACTGGCGCGTTTGCGGCGACGCTCTTGGCGCGCACGCTGGCCAAACAACTGCGCATCGGCCAACAGCACCAACGGTGGGTCTAGCAGCGCCAGTCCGCTGACATCCGGTGCCAGCACCAGACCCACACGCGACTGACTGGCTGCCGCCTCTTGCCAACTGCCAAATAGCTGCGGTGCCATGCCTGCATGTCGCAGCAGATCGTGTAACACCTCTCGACGACCGGGCGAGTCTGCACCCAGTACCAGCCGGCCCGGGAAGCCAAGCAAGAAATCTTGTAGCGGCGCCATCGGCTCTTCGGCCCGTGCATCAAGACGCAAGGTGGGACACGGTGCTGAGGGCAGCTGCACATCTTGCAAGCCTTCGCCACTGCCACCGATGCGCACGCGTGGCCTACCTGTCAGTGCTTGTGTGACTTCGGCTGGCGTCAGGAATAGCTCCTGCGGGTCCAGAATCGGCCGCTCGATATCATGGCGACGATCGTCATGGCGACTGACAATGCCGTTCCACACCGATTCAAGTGCTGCGTCCAGCGTCGGGTCGCTGATGACCAGCAGTCGTTCTGGCAAGTAGTCGAACAAGCTGGCGCAGCTGTCAAAAAACAGCGGCAGATAGAACTCGACTCCCGGTGCTGCACGGCCTTCGCTGACGCTGCGATACACGCTCGCACGAGTCGGGTCGCCTTCAAAGCGGATGCGCCAGCGACGCCGGAAATTGCGTACGGCCTCTTCGTCCAGCGGCACTTCACGTGCCGGTAGCAGTTGGAAGTGGTCGATGCGCTCCAGTGAGCGCTGGGTTTCCGGATCGAAGTGGCGAATGCTGTCGATGACATCGTCAAACAGATCGATGCGCAACGGCGCATCGCTGCCCATCGGATAGACATCAAAGATAGAGCCGCGCAGCGCATATTCGCCCGGGGCGGTGACCTGACCCACCGGGACATAGCCGGCTTGTGCCAATTGGGCGCGCATTGGATCGATGGCAAAGTGCTGGCCAGTGGTCAGGCTGAAACTGCGACCCAGGATGTAATGCTGGGGTGGTAATCGCTGCGAGAGCGATTCGGCAGCGACCAACAAAATGCCACGCGTGGCTGTGGGCAGTTGGGCCAAGGTGGCCAAGCGTTCGGAGATGATGTCCGGTTGCGGTGAGAACAGGTCGTAGGGCAGTACTTCCCAGTCCGGCAGATGCAGCAGGGGTAAGCCTGCTGGCATGAAAAATCGCAGTTCACGCTCCAGATCATCCAGCGCACGCGCATCGGGGGCGATGACGAGTAACAGGCGGTCGTCGGCTGCAGCGGCGGAGGCGATGGCCAACGCCCGGGCGCTGCCGTGCAGCCCTTGCCATGCCAGGCCAGGTATGCGGGCATCGGGACGGGGCGGGTTGAGCAGACTACGCGGTGCTGACAAGGCTGAAACAGGCTGGAAAGGGGGGGGCGGACTATAGCATCGGGCGGCCTTGATAGACTGGCTGGCCGCACAGTGCTGTCAGCCGGTCGCACCTGCCCCGAACGTGATTAAATTACTACCGTGTTCCAACCCTTGCCGCTATCCATTGGGCTGCGCTACGTCAGGTCGCGCTCGCACGCATTCTTCGTGTCGTTCATTACCTGGATCTCCTTGGCGGGAGTCGGCGTCGGCGTTGCTGCCCTGATCGTCATCCTGTCGGTGATGAACGGTTTTGAAGGCGAATTGCGGGATCGCTTGCTGTCTTTGTCGGCAGCCGTTCGGGTGACAGTACCGGCGGGTGCGCCGCCGCTGCATAGCGACGAATTGGTGCCGCGCCTCAAAGCAATGCCCGGCGTCACGGCTGTAGTGGCCTACGCTGAGGCGCAGGTGTTGGCGGTGCACCAGCCGGAAATGCTGCCACTGGTGCTGCGCGGCATCGATGTGGCTGCCGGGAGCGACTCGGCGCTGGCCGGTGTAGCGCATCTGGTTAGCGACGGTAGCGCCGAGCCGCTGCGCAGCGATCCTGATGCCGTACTGCTGGGCCGCATCGTCGCCGACCGTTTGGATGTGCGGGTGGGTGATCGGCTGACCCTGCTGGTCCCAGTGCTGCGTGAGGGAGGCTTGCCAGATGGCCGGCTGCGCGAATTCACGGTGCGCGGCATCTTCGAAGCGGGCATTCAGGATCACGATTCAACGTTGGCTTTTGTCGGCCTGCCCGTGCTGCAGTCTCTGGGCACGGGTGCATCGGGTGAAAGCGGTTTGCGGTTGGAAGTGGCCGATGTGTTGGCCGCGCCGTTATTAGCACGCCAGGTGGCGGCAGTTGCCGGTAGCCGGGTGGTCGTGCGCGACTGGACCCAGGATCACGCCAGTTACTTTCGTGCCATCCGTATTGAGAAAACCATGATGGCGGTGATCCTGCTGCTGATTGTCGCAGTGGCTGCTTTCAACATCGTGGCCATGCTGGTGATGGTGGTCAACGACAAGCGCACGGACATCGCTATCCTGCGTACTTTGGGCGAAGGTCCGCGTGGTGTTGCCGTCGTGTTTCTCACTCAGGGCCTGGTGATCGGCTGGTTGGGTGTGTTTGCTGGTGTGGGGCTGGGTGTGGCGGTGACCTACAACCTCGGCGATATCGTGCCTTGGCTCGAGCAGCTGTTGGGCATCCAATTGATGGATGCCGATGTCTATTACGTCACGCGCATTCCGGCCGAGTTGCATTGGTTTGATGTGTCGTTGATCGGTGGTCTGGCACTACTGCTTACGGGCCTTGCAACGGTCTATCCGGCGCTGCGTGCGGCGCGCACACCACCTGCCGATGCGCTGCGTTATGAATAAGGCACTGGTATGACCCGGCCTTGGGAATGGTTGCTGGGCACGCGCTATCTGCAGCCGACTGGGCAGCGTGGCTTTGTGTCTTTCATTGCCTTCATCTGCGTTGCCGGTCTGACATTGGGTGTGGCGGTCCTGGTGGTGGTGTTGTCGGTGATGAATGGCTTTGAGCATGAGCTGCGCTCACGCATTCTCAATGTCACCTCACACGCCACGCTGATGGGTTTGGATGGGCCTCTTCCCGATTGGCGCGCCGCGCGCGAGGGTGCGCTGCAGACCGATGGCGTGGTGGCGGCTGTGCCCTATATAGAGGCGCAGGCCATGTTTGCCAGCGAGCAGCGTTTGGCCGGTGCCCAAGTGCGTGGGGTTGATCCGCTCGAAGAGCGTCAGGCAGTGGGCTTGGGCCGACAGTTGCTGCAAGGCAGTCTGGATGATCTGCAGCCAGGCAGTTATCGCACGGTGTTGGGTGAGGCACTGGCCACCGAGCTGGGCGTTAAGGTCGGAGACAGTGTGGTGCTGATTGCCCCACAGGGTTCGGCCACGCCGACCGGCATCATGCCGCGCATGCGCCGGTTTACGGTCGCCGGAGTGTTTCGTGCCGGCATGTATGAGTTCGACCGTGGCCTGGCTTTGGTCAACATCCAGGACGCCGCACGCTTGTATCGCATGGGTGAGGGCGTTACCGGTATCCGGCTGGCATTGGCTGATCCGCTGCAGGCACCTGCTGTAGTGCGGGAGTTGGCGCTGTCCTTGGGAGGCGGTTTTTATGTCAGTGATTGGACGCGTAACCACGCCAACTTTTTCCGCTCCATCCAAATGACCAAGTCGATGTTGTTTGTGATCCTCCTGATGGTGGTGGGTGTGGCGGCATTCAACATCGTGGCAACGCTGGTGATGATCGTTAAAGACAAGCAATCAGACATCGCCATCCTGCGCACCTTGGGTGCGTCACCGCGCAGTCTGCTGCTGGCGTTCGGGCTGCAAGGCGTGTTGATCGGACTGACCGGCATTGCGCTGGGCACATTGCTAGGCGCGCTGATATCGCACAATCTCGAAATGTTGGTGCACGCACTCGAGCGTGTCACCGGTCAGAGTTTCCTCGATGCGAAGGTGTACTTCATGAGTGATCTTCCCGCCCGCGTGCAGTGGCTGGATTTACTGCAAGTCGGTGGTGTGGCCTTCCTGTTGTGTGCGCTGGCCACGCTGTATCCGGCATGGCGAGCGTCGCGCACGGCACCTGCGCAGGCGCTACGCCATGAGTGAACAGTCAGCTGTATTGCAGGCTACCGGCCTGCAGCGTGATTTCACGGAGGGCGGCGGTCGCTTGCAGGTGTTGCGCGGTCTGGATTGCACAATCGGCAGCGGCGAGCGCGTCGCCATCATCGGTGCCTCAGGTTCTGGCAAGACCACGCTGCTGCAGGTGTTGGGCGGACTTGATGCGCCCGATGCAGGTCAAGTGTTGGTGCAAGGCCAAAACATTCACGCCCTGAGTGAGCGCGAGCGTTGCGCGCTGCGCAACAGCACCTTGGGTTTTGTCTATCAGTTTCATCATCTGTTGCCCGAGTTCTCGGCAGTAGAAAACGTTGCCATGCCTTTGCTGGTACGCCGTATGCCGGTGGCAGAGGCCACTGAGCGCGCCCGCAAACTGTTGGCGCGAGTGGGGCTGTCGGCGCGCCTGTCGCACCGGCCGCATCAACTCTCCGGTGGTGAGCGACAGCGTGCTGCAGTGGCGCGCGCACTGGTGACTGAGCCACGGCTGGTGTTGGCAGATGAGCCGACGGGTAATTTGGACGGCGCCAATGCCACGCAGGTGTTTGAGCTGATGCTCGAGCTAAACCGTGAGTGCGGCACCAGTCTGGTGATCGTCACCCACGACCGGCGTCTGGCGGCTCGCATGGATCGAGTGCTCGAGCTGGTTGACGGCAAACTGGTCGAAGAGAGTCGATTTGGCGGCTGATCCGTTGCTGTTTGGCTTGTAACTTGCGACGTGTGTTGCGGCGCCAGGCGAACTCCAGCGCCAGCCAGGTGCCGTAACCGAGCGTCAGCGAGCACACCAGACACCCCACCAGAAAAGGCTTCCAGACCGGGCCGAGTCCGTGTTGTACCCACTGCCAGCTCAGCTCAAATGCGAAGCCTTTGGCAGGCGTGCCGACCAGTAGTGCACCGACTCTGTAGGCACCGTAGTAGATGGGCAGCATGGTGAACGGATTCACCACATAAATTGCCGCCAGCAGCACACCGAGATTCAAGCGCCACAGCAGCGCTGCAATCAGGGCCAGAACGGTGTGTATGGGCAGGGGCAGGAAGCAGATGGCTATCCCTAAACCGGCGGCGCGCGTCACGGCTCGTCGGCTGGTGGACCACAGTTGCACGTCATGCGCGTGCAACCCGAACGTCCTGAGCAGCCACTGGCGTTCCAGCTTCCGGGGGTCCGGAGCGTATTTGCAGAGAAAGCGCTTGAGCATGGCCGTAGCCGACAATAGCAGGCTGTGTCTGCTGCCGACTGTTCCAGTGTGGCGCTGGTTCGGGAGATCCCTTGCTCTGGCAGGCGCTGTGGCTGTTGTGCGGTGTGATTCTGCGTTTGCTGGTGCAACTGCCGTTACCGTCGTGGGTGGCCGGTAGCGCTGCAACGGTCGGTGCTGTGGCCTTATGCCATCAAAAGACACGATTGCCTGCGCTGCTGATATTGGGGTTTGCCTTGGCGCAGTCGGCGGTGCACACCCATGCGGCCGGCGTGCAACAGCTCGAGGAGCGCGTGTTGGCCGAGGCCTGCGTTACCGGCATCGCGCAGTTATCGGGGCGAGCCACCCGCTTTGATGCAACGCTGACTTTTCCACGCGATCCGCAGCGTTTGGCGCAGGCCGCACGTATCACTTGGTCCGGCGCTGCGGGACGCGCCGTCCATGCAGGGGACTGTTGGCAGCTGCTACTTCGGTTGCGTCCACCAGTGGCCACGCTCAATTTCCAAGCTGTCGACAGCGAGCGCAACTTGCTGCGTGATCATGTGCAGGTATTGGCCAGTGTCATCGCTTCGCCATTAAACAAGCGCCTGACGATCGCACCTGCTTATTCTTTGCTGGCCTTGCGTGAACGTCTTGCACGACGCATCAGCATGGCTGTTACGGATCCTGCCAGTGGTGCGTTGTTGGCGGCATTGGCGGTTGGGGAAACCGGCGAGGTCACACGCGGTCAGTGGCGCATTTTCAATGCCACCGGCATCACCCATCTGGTGGCCATCTCGGGTATGCATGTAACAGCCTTTGCTGTGCTGGCGATGGCGGTGGTGCGCAGGTTGTGGACTTGGCTGGCGCTGCGCGGCGCAATTGCTTGGCCCCGGGAGCGTTGCGCGGCATTGGCAGGCGTGGTGCTGGCGACAGGCTATTCCTTGCTTGCAGGTTTCTCGGTACCCACTCAGCGCACGTTGCTGATGCTGGCCGTGTGGTTGGTGTTGCGTGAGAGCGCACGTGCCTCGCGTGCCTCGGCATCGCTTGGATTTGCAGTGGTTGCCGTGCTGCTCTGGGATCCCTTTGCAGTACTGGCGGCGGGCTTCTGGCTGTCGTTTCTGGCGGTCGCTGCGATCATTGGTATTGCCGGAGGTGCGCTTCGACCACGCGGTGCACTGCGGGTTGCGGCAACTGTGCAATGGGCCGTGTTCGTTGCGTTGCTGCCCGCCACATTGGCTATTTTCGGCTCGGTATCGGTGGCCGGCTTGTTGGTGAACGTTGCAGCCATTCCGTTGTTCACGTGGGTGTTGGTGCCGGTGGCCCTGCTGTCCACCGTACTGCTGCTCTGTTTGCCCGACTGGCTGTCCCAGCCTCTACTGGAATGGGTGTTGTGGTTGGGAGCAGGTGTGGCCAATCGCGTTGCACCTTGGTTGGCGCAGGCGGCCGACAGTCCGCATGCCTTGTGGGTAGTGTCACCGGCCTGGTGGTGGTTTGGGCTGGCTGTGATTGCTGTGCCCTGCGTGCTGCTGCCGTGGCATCGGAGCATGCGACTGGCAGGCGTGTTGGTGGTCCTGCCGCTGTTGTGGCGCGACGTGCGGCCTGCCTCCGGCGAACTGGTCATGACGGTGTTTGATGTCGGCCAGGCCACAGCGGTGTTGGTGCGCAGCGGTGGGCAGTCTTTGCTGTGGGGCACCGGCGACAGCTTTGGCAGCGATGGTTCAGCTGTGGAGCATGCCGTGTTGCCTTATTTGCGTGCCAACGGCGTCGGGCATTTGGATGCGCTGGTACTGCCGCGCTTTGACCGCGATAGCGGTGCGGGCTTGGCTGCGTTGTTGACTGTGCTGTCGATAGATCAGGTGTGGGGTAGTGCCATAGAAGCACTGGCACCTGAGGTGCAGCCGTGTGCGTCGGGGACTGTCTACGCTTGGCCACCCTGGCAGCTGCAGGTGGCGCCAGATAGGACCGGTCGCTGTGGGCTCTCAATCCAGGGTCCACTGGGCTCGTTTGTCCTCAGTGAACGGGTGCCTGCGGACCGTTCAATGGTGGGCCCTGCGCCGTCTGCGATGCTGTGGCTGGCACATCGGGGCCAGGGCCCGGGCCTGACACCCGCACAAGTGCTCGACGCGAAGCCGACATGGCTAGTGGCCAGCGTCAGCCACAGCGCATTAGCCAATTCCGCTTGGCAACAGCTGGCTGAAGCACTTGCCGGTGACGCCCGTGTGCTGCTGGCCACAGCGCAGCAGGGTGCACTGGAGCTGCACTTTGAGAAGACGGGCAAGCTGCAGTGGCGTGCGGCTCGTGACCTGCCTTTCGGTGTGTGGCGAGGCTTGGTGGCGGATGGCGGTAATAACGCATGGCGTTAGGTATGATCCGGACATGCTTGAAATCATGCGCGCCGGTGGCCTGTTCATGTGGCCGATATTGCTCTGCTCGGTGGTCGCGCTGGCGATCGTGCTTGAGCGCGTCTGGACCCTACAGCAGCGGCGGGTCATACCGCCGGACTTGGCGCGACGAACCTGGCGCGCTGTGGATACCGGCCAGCCGACAGAAAAGCTCATCGCCTCGCTAGAGCAGAACTCGCCCATGGGTCATTTGCTGGCCGTTGCCCTGCGTAACCAGCATCGCCCGCGCGATGTACTGCGCGAGCGCCTGGAAGATGCAGGCCGTCATGTGGTGCTCGACCTTGAGCGCTTTCTGGGGACGCTGGGTACCATCGCCGGTATTTCACCGCTGTTGGGGTTGCTCGGTACGGTGATCGGCATCATGCATGCCTTCAAGGCCATCGAATCCGGTGGCATGGGTGATCCTCGCTTGCTCTCGGGCGGTATTTCAGAGGCGCTGGTGACCACCGCTGCTGGTCTGTGCGTTGCGATTCCTTCGCTCATCGCCTTTCGCTTTTTGCGCGGGCGGGTAGAGCGATTGGTGGCATTGATGGAGAAGGACGCTGGTGCGTTCATCGACTCGCTCGAAGACCTGCAGGGCAGTGACGACACGTGAGACTCAGCAATCGCCGGCTCGAAGACCCGGAGATCAATCTCATCTCGCTGATCGACATCCTGTTACTGGTGCTAATTTTTTTTATGGTGTCTTCTACTTTTATAGAAGAGAGCCGATTACGTGTTCGCTTGCCGTCAGCTACAGAGTTGCCGCAGCGACAGCAGGGTGCTGAGCCCATCGTGGTAGTCGTTACAGAGGGTGGCGTGTATCGCGTCAATGATCGCNACGCAAGCATCGACACGTTGCGTGCTGCCGTGCTGAAGGTCGCCGGCAACGATCGCAGTGCCAACATCACCGTACGCGCAGATGGCCGCGCTACGCATCAGTCGGTGGTGCAGGCGCTGGACGTGTTGGGTCGCTTGGGCTTTAGCCAGATCAGCATCGCCACCGTGGATCCGCAAACGATGGGCGGTAACGCACCGTGACCCAAAGCCAAAACGCACAGGTTTCGGGGGCTCAGACCTATCGGCGGTTGCTCTCCTACGCACGGCCGCATCTGGGCGTGTTCATGATTGGCGTGGTGGGGATGGCTCTTTACGCAGCAACCGACACGGCGCTGGCGTGGTTCATCAAGTATTTTCTGCAAGATGCCTTTGTGAAGCCCGATCCGCGTGTGCAGTGGATGGTGCCGCTGGGTGTCATGGTGTTGTTCGTGTTCCGCGGTGGTGGTGATTACCTTGCTACCTATTTCCCCGGTATGGTCGGGCGGCGCATCATTAAGGCGATCCGCGGTGATCTGTTTGCGCAGTACCTGCATTTGCCCAGTGCTTGGTACGACAGTCATTCCGGCGCGCCCATGCTCTCGCGGCTCACCTATGACATTGAGCAGGTTGCAGAGGCCACCACCAATTCCATCACTGTGATCATTCGCGACTCACTGACGCTGGTGGGCCTGCTGGGCACGATGTTTTATCTGTCGTGGCATCTGACCTTGCTGCTGCTGGTTGTTGCTCCTGTCATCAGCGTGATGATGAAAGGCGTCAACAAGCGCTTTCGCCGCTACAGTGCGCGTATTCAGGCATCGATGGGTGATGTGACGCGCGTTGCCAAAGAGGCTATTGAGGCCCAAAGACTCATCAAGGTCTTCACTGCCCAGCAGCATCAGTTGCAGCGCTTCGAGTTGGTCAATGAAGAAAACTGCCGCAGCAACGTACGGCTGATTAACGCCCGTGCGGCCAGCAACCCGGTTGTGCAGATTGTCGCTGCGCTGGGGCTTGCGACCGTGCTCGGTGTGGCGATGCGCCAAGCAGTGGGTTCTGGCATGCAGGTCGACAGTTTTCTGGCCTTCATCACTGCGATGTTGTTGATGATGGCACCACTGCGGCGGTTGGTGGCGGTGGCAGGTCCACTGCAGCAGGGCATTGCGGCTGGCGCCGGTGTGTTTGAGGTCATTGATGCTGCGCGCGAACCTGTCGGTGGTACGCACCCGTTGACGCGAGCCAAGGGCTATCTGGCGTTTGAGGACATTGGCTTTGCCTATGGCGAGGCCAACGGCCCGGTGTTGCACCACATCAATCTGGGCATTCCCGCCGGTCACACCGTGGCTTTTGTCGGTCGCTCTGGCAGCGGCAAGTCAACGCTGGTGTCGCTGGTCCCGCGTTTTTACGATCCGCTCAGCGGTTGTCTGCGGTTGGACGGCATTGATGTGCGTGACTATGCGCTGCAGGACCTGCGGCGGCAGATCAGCTATGTGGGTCAGGAAGTACTGCTGTTTGACGACAGCATCCGCAACAACATTCTCTGCGGCTTGGGTGATGTGGATCCGCAGCGCGTCGAGGCAGCAGCGCAGGCAGCGCACGTCACCGAGTTTGCCAGCCAGCTACCGCTGGGCTTGGATACGCTGGTGGGGGATCGCGGCACGTTGCTGTCGGGTGGTCAACGTCAGCGCATTGCCATTGCCCGCGCATTGCTTCGCGATGCACCGGTTCTAATTCTCGACGAAGCCACTTCGGCACTCGATAACGAATCAGAGCGACATATTCAGGCGGCGCTAGCCGAGTTGGTCCGCGGCCGCACAACGTTGGTCATCGCTCATCGCTTGTCTACCGTAGAGCAGGCCGATCGCATCGTGGTCCTGGATGCCGGGCGCATCGCCGAGATGGGCACGCACGGTGAACTGCTCGCACAGGGTGGTCTGTACGCGCAGTTGCACAGGTTGCAGTTTGATGCGTGAGCGCCGCGGCCAGCGGATGAACAAAGTCTGGTATGGCAGTGGCTCGGCGCCGTTGTGGCTACGAGTGGCTGCAAGGCTGTTTGGTGCGCTGGCGGTGCTGCGCGGCGGCATGTACCGGCGCGGTCTGTTGCACAGCCGCAAGTTGGCCGTGCCGGTGGTGGTGGTGGGTAACCTCACTGTCGGTGGTACTGGCAAAACACCCCTTACTGCAGCGCTGGCAATGCTACTGCTGCGCCTTGGCCGCAGGCCCGGCATTGCCACACGCGGTCATGGCCGGCGCAGCAAATCCTTACGCATGGTGCGACCCGATAGCACTTGGGAGCAGGTCGGTGATGAACCTTTGTTGCTACACCGCCGCACTGGTGTGCCGGTGTGTGTGGCAACGCGCCGCTCTGAGGCAGCTCATGCGCTGATGGCTCAGGGCTGTGATGTCATCCTGTGTGACGACGGTCTGCAGCACATGGCCTTGGCAAGAGATCTGGAAATTGCTGTTGTTGATGGCGCAAGGGGATTTGGCAACGGCCAGTTGTTACCAGCCGGCCCGTTGCGGGAGCCCGTTGAGCGCTTGGCCGGCATCAAACTGCTGGTGATCAACGGCGAGCCCTGCGCCCAATTGGCGCCTTTGGTCGCCAGATCGCTGAAGATGTCGCTGCGCGGCGAGCACGTCAGGCCCGTTCAGGGGTCGGGACCGGCTGTACCGCTAGCGCAGTTTGCCGGGCAGACCGTTCATGCCTTGGCCGGCATTGGCAATCCGGAGCGCTTCTTTGCGCAATTGCGTGGGGCGGGTTTGCAGGTGATCGAACATCATTTTCCAGATCACCATGCCTTCACTGCCGAGGACCTGCGCATGGCCGATGCGCGACCGCTGCTCATGACCGAGAAGGATGCAGTAAAATGCGCCACCTTCGCCGCCACGAACCACTGGTACGTCCCGGTAGAGGCTTGTTTCGATGCAGACGATGAGCAACGCCTGATAAAGGCCTTGTCGGCACTGCCACACAGAGGGGGCTAGCAACAATGATCGACTCACGCCTGCTGGATATCATGGCTTGTCCGGCTTGCAAGGGACCGTTGCAGTTGCAGCGTGATGCTTCAGTACTGGTGTGTCGTTTCGATCGCCTGGCCTTTCCTGTGCGTGATGGCATCGCCGTGATGCTGGAAGCCGAGGCCCGTGTACTGCCTGTGGATGCTCCGCTGCTGGCGCGCTGACAGTGTTCCGCATTGTCATTCCTGCGCGCCATGGCTCTACCCGGCTGCCGGGCAAGCCTTTGTTGGAACTTGCCGGCAAACCGCTGCTGCAGTGGGTGTACGAACGTGCGTTGCGCTGCGGCGCCGACGAAGTACTGGTTGCCACCGACGATGAACGAATTGCCACAGTTGCCCGTGGCTTTGGTGCGCAGGTCATGCTCACGGCGGCTTCCCACGAGACTGGCACCGACCGCATTGCCGAAGTGGCAGACAGAGCCGGTTGGGGTCCGGGTGTCATGGTGGTCAACTTGCAGGGTGATGAACCGTTGATGCCGGCCGTGTTGGTACAACAAGCCGCAGCTTTGCTGGCAAGTCATGCCAGTGCAGACATCGCCACGTTGGCAGCGCCGCTCGATAACCTGCAGGCACTGCTCGATCCCAACGTGGTCAAAGTGGTGACCACCTTGCAAGGTCGCGCGCTGTACTTCAGCCGTGCGCCCATTCCGTGGCATCGCGATGAGGCACCTGCCGGGCTGCTCAGCCAGTGCAGCCATGAAGGCGCCCGCCGGCACATCGGGCTGTATGCCTACCGGGTCGGTGCGCTGCGTCGTCTGGCAGCCTTGCAGCCCACACCGCTGGAGCGTCTGGAACGACTGGAGCAGTTGCGGGCTCTGGAACACGGCATGGACATCCGCGTCGATAACGCCGCTGTGCTGCCTGGCCCCGACGTCAACACGCCAGACGACGTGGCTCGCGTGGTGGCATTGCTGGCCGTGGAGGCCGCATGATTCTCTCTACGCTTCGCCAGTTGTCCATCAATGACATGGCCGGCGCCATTCAGTTATCACTGGCACCGGTGTTTTTGCTCAATGGCATCGCAGTTCTGCTGTCGATGCTCACTTCGCGATTGGCGCGTATTGTCGATCGCGCCCGCACGCTGGAGCATCAACTCGATGCCGCTGGCGGAACTCATGCGCCCGAAGTGCTGAGAGTGCTGGGCAACATCCGCCGTCGCGCACGCTTAATGAACATTGCCATCACCCTGAGTACATTCTCTGCGCTGCTGGTGGCGTTGGTGGTGGCGCTGATGTTTGGCTCGGCGCTGGTCGGCGTTTCGCTTGCGGAGCTGGTGGGGCTGGCTTTCATCATTTCAATGTTGTCGCTGGTCGGAGCGCTGGTTACTTTTCTCATCGAGGTGCGCGTGGCAACAGCCGCGCTGCGCATCGGTCCATCCAAGTATTGATAAACAATCCATCTGAGGGACAGATCATGAAGACACGTGCAGCACTGGCAGTTGGCGCCGGTAAGCCTTTGGAGATCCACGAGGTGAATCTCGCTGGTCCGGCCCCCGGTGAGGTGCTGGTTGAAATCATGGCAACTGGTATTTGCCATACCGATTACTACACGTTGTCTGGCAAGGACTCTGAAGGCGTGTTCCCCTCAATCCTGGGTCATGAGGGCGCCGGAATCGTGCGCGAAATCGGCGCGGGTGTGACCAGCGTTAAGCCCGGCGATCATGTGATTCCGCTCTATACGCCCGAGTGCCGCGGCTGCAAGACCTGCTTGAGCCGCAAGTCCAATCTGTGCACCGCGATTCGCTCCACGCAGGGCAAGGGTCTGATGCCCGATGGCACCAGCCGCTTTTCGCTGGGCAAAGAGACCATTTATCACTACATGGGCTGCTCGACCTTCAGCAACTTCACCGTGCTGCCAGAGATCGCCGTGGCCAAGATCCGCAAGGATGCGCCCTTCGATAAGGTTTGCTACATCGGCTGCGGCGTAACCACCGGCATCGGTGCTGTCCTCTATACCGCCAAGGTCGAGCCCGGCACCAATGTCGTGGTGTTTGGTCTGGGTGGCATCGGTCTCAATGTTATCCAGGGTGCCAAGATGGTCGGCGCCGACAAGATCATCGGTGTGGATATCAACCCGGCCAAGCGCGCCATGGCCGAAGCCTTTGGCATGACGCACTTCGTCAACCCGCGCGAAGTGGGCAACGACAAAGTGGTGCAGGCCATCGTAGATCTGACCGAAGGCGGCGCCGATTACTCCTTCGATTGCACCGGCAATACGCAGGTCATGCGTCAGGCGTTGGAGTGCTGCCATCGTGGTTGGGGCCAGTCGATCATCATCGGCGTGGCCGAAGCGGGTCAGGAAATCGCCACACGCCCGTTCCAGTTGGTGACGGGACGCGTATGGAAGGGCAGTGCCTTCGGTGGTGCTCGCGGCCGCACAGACGTGCCCAAGATTGTCGACTGGTACATGGAGGGCAAGATCCGCATTGACGAGCTGATCACCCATACCATGCCGCTCGACAAGATCAACGATGCCTTCCATCTGATGCATGAAGGCGAGTCCATCCGTTCGGTGGTGGTGTACTAAGTCACTGCGCGCCCCACTGCGGGGCGCACGCACTGTGTCGGGGCGGCCACGGGTTGATCCTGTGGCCGCATCCCCTCGCAACCCCGATTTCTCGAGGTTGCGGCAGGGAACAGGCAAAATTTTCATGGCATAAAGATTGCTAACTACCTTGGTGACCCACCTCACCATCAGGTATGCCCATGCTTCTCGATCAAGAGGTCAATCTCGACCTGCTCCCCCACCTGCTGGGATATAACCTCCGCTGCGCGCAGTTGGCGCTACAGCGGCAATTGGCCCGGGTCACTCCAGGCGGCGACCCCGGTTCAGGGATCTTCGGCTTGCTGGTGCTGTGCTGTGCCAACCCCGGCATTTCGCAAATTCAGGTTTCTCGCCACCTCACCATCGACAAGGCCAGTGTGGTTGCCTTGGTAGACCGCGCAGAGGGTGCCGGATGGTTGCAGCGTCAGCGCGCTACGACCGACCGTCGCCGTCATGGCCTGTTCATCACGCCTAGCGGTGTTGATCATCTGGAGTCACTCAAGCAGGGCATGCGCACCTGTGAGCAGGCTTTTGACGGACTGTTCGACCCTGCCGAGCGTGATCAACTGATCCATCTGTTGCAGCGCATCCGGCCTTAAGGTGTTGTAGGTCTCCGGCGAGAGGGCGTTTTTTGGGATCCCAAATCCAGATTTGGGATCTTTCTCTCCTTGTTTGCTAGTTACCTGACCGCGATCCCTGCTAACCTCCCAAGCGTTGCCCGGCGCCTTCTCGCCGGATAGAGGTTTGCAGGGACAAATG
This sequence comes from Pseudomonadota bacterium, assembly GCA_026398735.1. Lineage (GTDB taxonomy): Bacteria > Pseudomonadota > Gammaproteobacteria > Steroidobacterales > Steroidobacteraceae > ZC4RG30. Next base: position 58,591 of record JAPLSH010000020.1, read on the forward strand.
GCCGAAATTGACTCAGAGCACACGCTCACCGTCGACCGTATCCTGGCTGCCCATGCAGGGCGGCTCGGGCCTCTCTTGCCTGTGCTGCACGATGTGCAAAATCAGCTGGGCTGGATCCCATCTGAGGCCATCGCCCAGATTGCCCTAGGACTGAACCTGTCGCGTGCCGATGTGCACGGCGTGGTCAGTTTCTATCATCATTTCCGCACCCACCCGGTGGGTCGCCATATCGTTCAGGTCTGTCGCGCCGAAGCCTGTCAGGCTTGGAATTGCCAGGCTACCGAAGCGCATGCCCAAAAGCGTTTGGGTGTGGACTATGGCGGCACATCCGCCGATGGTTGTTTCACGCTTGAAGCCGCTTATTGCCTTGGCAATTGTGCGGCTGGCCCGTCTGTCATGGTCGATGGCAAATTGTATGGCCGCGTAACGCCGCAGCGTCTCGATACTGTTCTTGATGACTGGAGCAAGCGCTGATGGCCATCCGTATTTACGTATCACGCGATGCTGCGGCACAGGCGCTAGGCGCCGATGAGACTGCAGCTGCGCTGCTGGCGGCTGCTGGCGCAGACATCGAATTGGTGCGCGTGGGCTCACGTGGCATGGTGTGGCTGGAGCCTCTGGTTGAAGTCACCGATGCGGCGGGTCAGCGCATTGCCTATGGCCCGGTCATGGCAGAACAGGTGACCGAGTTGTTGGGTGCCGGTCTGTTGCAGGCCGCAGCGCATCCGCTGCGGCTGGGTCGTGTCGAGGACATGCCCTATTTTGCCAAGCAGGAAAGGCTCACGTTTGCGCGCGTCGGCATCATCGATCCGGTGAGTGTTGACGAGTATGTCGCCCATGGCGGCTACGAAGGTCTCAAGCGTGCCCTGACACTCGATGGCGCAACGATCGTTCAGGAAGTCACCGACTCCGGCCTGCGTGGTCGCGGTGGTGCTGCATTCCCCACTGGCATTAAGTGGAAAACGGTGCTGCAGCAACAGACAGCGCAAAAGTATGTCGTCTGCAATGCAGACGAGGGCGACTCCGGCACATTCTCTGATCGCATGCTCATGGAAGGTGATCCGCTGTGCTTGGTCGAAGGTATGACCATCGCCGGCGTGGCGGTGGGTGCCACGCAGGGCTTCATCTATCTGCGCAGCGAATATCCGCATGCCCAGGTCGCGCTGGAGCAGGCTATTGCAGCGGCGCGTAGCCGTGGCTATCTGGGTCGTGATGTCTGCGGCAGTGGCAAGGCCTTCGATCTGGAAGTGCGCATGGGTGCTGGCGCCTATATCTGCGGCGAAGAGACGTCATTGCTCGAAAGCCTGGAGGGCAACCGCGCAGAGGTGCGCTACCGTCCGCCGTTGCCCGCTATCAAGGGCTTGTTTGGCCAGCCCACTGTTATCAACAACGTCATCTCGCTGGCATCGGTGCCGGTCATTCTGCAGCGCGGTGCAGCGCATTACCGCGACTTTGGCATGGGTCGTTCACGCGGCACGTTGCCGATCCAATTGGCTGGCAACCTGCTGCATGGCGGCTTGGTTGAAAAGGCCTTTGGCGTCACGCTGCGCGAACTGCTGTACGACTTTGGCGGAGGTTCGGCCAGTGGTCGTCCGATCCGTGCGGTACAGGTGGGTGGCCCGCTGGGCGCATACATACCCGAATCGCAATTTGATACGCCGCTCGACTACGAAGCCTTTACGGCCATCGGTGCACTGGTCGGTCACGGCGGTATCGTGGCATTTGATGACACCGTCGATATGGCGCACATGGCGCGCTATGCGATGGAGTTCTGCGCAGCAGAATCTTGCGGCAAGTGCACACCGTGCCGCATTGGTTCCACGCGCGGTGTTGAGCTGATGGACCGCATCATCGACGGCAAGGAAGGGCAGGGCGGTATTGACCAGCTCACCGACCTTTGCGAGACGATGCAACATGGATCGCTGTGTGGCCTGGGCGGCATGACGCCGTTTCCGGTCATGAGCGCTGTTAAGCATTTCGCAGCTGATTTCGCGCGCAAGCGCTGAAGCCAACGGAGTCCGAACATGTTCGCGATCAACCGGGAAGACCTGGGCACCCCCGCCGCCAACGGCGAGGCGGTCACTCTCAACATCGATGGCGCAGAGGTCACTGTGCCTGCAGGCACGTCGATCATGCGTGCTGCGGCCGCCGCAGGCGGTGCCATCCCCAAGCTGTGCGCTACCGATACGCTCAAGGCTTTCGGCTCTTGCCGCGTGTGCCTGGTAGAGGTTGAAGGACAGCGCGGCTTCCCCGCCTCGTGCACCACGCTGGTTATGCCGGGCATGAAAGTGCGCACGCAAAGCGACAAGCTGCAGCAACTGCGCAAGGGCGTGGTTGAGCTGTATGTCTCTGATCATCCGTTGGACTGCAAGAGCTGCCCGGCCGATTCGCATTGCGAACTGCAGAGCGTTGCCGCTGACTTGGGTGTGACCTCTAGTCCTTACGCAGCCGGTGCCACGCATGCTGATGCACCGTGCGATAGCAGCAATCCTTATTTTAATTTTGATCCGTCGCTATGCATCGCCTGCTCACGCTGCGTGCGTGCCTGCGGCGAAGTGCAGGGCACGTTTGCCCTGACAATTGAAGGTCGCGGCTTTGGCTCAAAGGTGTCTGCCAGCCAAGCGCAGACCTTTATGGAGTCAGAGTGCGTGTCTTGCGGTGCTTGCGTCGAGTCCTGCCCGACGGCGGCGCTCAGCGAGAAGAGCTTGGTCACTATTGGCCAGCCGCAAACTTCGGTCACCACCACCTGCGCCTACTGCGGTGTGGGCTGCTCCTTTGAAGCTGAGGTCAAGGACAACCAGGTCGTGCGCATGGTGCCCAGCCGTGAGGGCAAGGCCAATCGCGGTCATGCCTGCGTCAAGGGTCGCTTTGCCTATGGCTATGCCACGCATGCCGATCGCATCACCAAGCCGATGATCCGCAGCAAGATCACTGATCCTTGGCGCGAAGTCAGCTGGGATGAGGCTTTCACCTACGCGGCCAGCGAGTTCCGCCGCATCCAGGGCAAGTACGGCCGCCAGTCTGTCGGCGGCATTACTTCATCGCGTTGCAGCAACGAAGAAGTGTTCTTGGTTACCAAGGTCATCCGTGCGGCACTGGGCGTCAACAACGTCGACACCTGCGCGCGCGTCTGTCATTCGCCCACCGGTTACGGCCTCAAGCACACGTTAGGTGAATCGGCCGGTACTCAGGCATTTGATTCCGTCCAAGAAGTCGATGTAGCGCTGATCATCGGCGCCAATCCCACAGACGGACATCCGGTGTTTGCATCGCGCCTGAAGCGTCGGCTGCGCGAGGGCGCCAAGCTGATCGTGGCCGATCCACGCACTATCGATCTGGTGCGTTCTGCGCACGTTGAAGCTGACTATCACCTGCAGCTGCGTCCGGGCACCAATGTGGCACTCATCAATGCGCTGGCGCATGTGGTGGTCACCGAGGGCTTGGTCAACGAGGCCTATGTTGCCGAGCGTTGCGAGCCGGGTCCTTTCCAGCGCTGGCGTGATTTTGTCGCTGATGCGCGGCACTCGCCTGAGGCCACAGCTGAGATCACCGGCGTACCGGCACAGCTGGTGCGTGGTGCGGCCCGCCTGTATGCCACCGGTGGCAACGGCGCGATCTATTACGGTCTGGGCGTCACCGAACACAGTCAGGGCAGCACCATGGTGCTGGGCATTGCCAATCTGGCAATGGCCACCGGCAACATCGGTCGTGAAGGCGTGGGCGTCAATCCGCTGCGTGGTCAGAACAATGTGCAGGGCGCCTGCGACATGGGTTCGTTCCCGCACGAGTTGCCCGGCTATCGCCACCTGTCCGACAGCGTGACGCGCCAACTGTTCAACGATGCCTGGGGTGTGAACATTGATCCGGAGCCGGGTCTGCGCATTCCCAACATGTTTGAGGCAGCGCTGGACGGCACCTTCCGTGGCATTTATGTGCAGGGCGAGGACATCGCGCAGTCCGATCCGAACACGCAGCATGTCACGGCAGCGTTGACCGCCATGGAATGCGTCATCGTGCAGGATCTGTTCCTCAACGAGACAGCCAAGTACGCCCATGTGTTTTTCCCGGGCGCTTCCTTCCTCGAGAAGGACGGCACCTTTACCAATGCCGAACGTCGCATCTCGCGCATTCGCAAGGCTGTAGAGCCACTGGCGGGTTTGGCAGACTGGGAAGTGACGATCGGCTTTGCGCGTGCGTTGGGCTATGAGATGCCCTACACGCATCCGTCGCAGATCATGGATGAGATTGCCCGTCTGACGCCCACTTTCACTGGCGTGAGCTACGAGAAGCTGGATCGTCTGGGCAGCATTCAGTGGCCCTGCAACGATGAAGCGCCGGACGGCACGCCCACCATGCACATCGATGCATTCGTGCGTGGCAAGGGTCGCTTCTATGTCACTGAATATGTGGCCACGCAGGAGCGCGTCAACAAGCGCTTCCCGCTGATCCTCACGACCGGCCGCATTCTTAGTCAGTACAACGTCGGTGCGCAAACGCGCCGCACGCTCAACAGTCAGTGGTCTCAGGAGGACCGTCTCCAAATCCATCCGCACGATGCGCAGGAGCGCGGCGTTGCCGACGGTGACTGGCTGGGTGTTGCCAGCCGTGCCGGCGAAACAGTGTTGCGTGCGGAGGTTACCGAACGAGTGCAGCCGGGTGTCGTGTACACCACCTTCCACTTCCCCGAGTCGGGCGCCAATGTGATCACCACCGATAACTCTGACTGGGCCACCAACTGCCCCGAGTACAAGGTGACTGCCGTGCAGATCACTAAGGTGCAGCAGCCGTCGGACTGGCAGAAGCGCTTCCACGACTTCGACCGCGAGCAGTTGCAATTGCTGCGTGCTGCGCCGGATTCGCGCGCCGCGCGGTGACACGCGACGCGGCAGCGCCGGTTGTTAGATTGCCCGTCAGGCGTTGGCGTGACGGGCAGTGGGAGAGTGCAGAGGACAGCATCGCCGAGGAAACTCCGGTGGCGGTGCTGTTTAACTCGATCCCCCACCTAGTCATGCTGGCGACGCCTTGCGATCTCGAGGACCTGGGTGTGGGTTTCACGCTGAGCGAGGCCTTGGTGCAGCGCCCTGATGAAATTCGCGAGGTAAGTGTCGCGGTCACTGAACAGGGGCAGGAGCTGCGTCTTTCTGTAACCCAAGAGAGATTGACGGTGCTACTGGATCGTCGTCGTCATCTGACGGGTCGCACCGGCTGTGGCGTGTGTGGGGCAGAAACCGTCGAAGATGCGATACGTCAGCCGCCACCGGTGGCAGCCGGCGGGCGTCTTGCACATAGTGACTTGCTGCACTGCTTGCAGGCCCTGCGTGCAGCGCAGCCGCTGGGTGGTCAGACAGGCAGCTTGCATGCAGCGGCCTGGGTTGATTGGCAGGGGCGCATCGAGTTGGTGCGCGAGGATGTCGGTCGCCATAACGCACTCGATAAAGTGATCGGCGCGCGAGTGCGTGCCGGTCAAGGTTTTGATGAGGGGTTTGCGCTGATCAGCAGCCGAGCCAGCTACGAGATGGTGCAAAAGGCTGCAACAGTAGGCATCCGCATGCTGGTGGCCGTTTCTGCTCCAACAGCGCTTGCGGTCAAGTTGGCCGATACCACTGGTATCACGCTGATAGGCTTTGCGCGCGAACATCAACAGGTCGTCTACACGCATCCGGAACGTCTGCAATGAACACCGAAAACTTGATCCGCATGGCCAACGACATCAGCGCCTTCTTCGATTCCGAAGCCGGAGCCGATGCGCCTGCACAGATAGCCAGTCACATCACCCGCTTCTGGGATCCGCGCATGCGCACCGGAATCATTGCCCAGGCTGCTGCCAATGAAGCAGGCTTTACGGCCAGCGCACTGGCTGCGGTCAAGTTGCTAGTGCCGCCGGGTCCGCGCCCGCTCTGACGCTCAGGCGCTTTTGCGCCGCGGCGATAAGGCCTGCCGCAGGGCCTCTAGCTCGACATGCAGCGACTGCAGTCGAGATTGGCCGAACACCGCATCCAGTTGCGCGTAGATCGGCTCGATATCCAACAGAACCTTTTCAAAAAACCGGCGACCGGCTGGCTCGAAACAGATCATCGAGCGACGTTGATCGTCTGCAGTGGCCTCGCGCCGCAGCAGGCCACGTGCCTCCATCACCGGCAGAATGCGCGACAGGCTAGGCGACAACACCGCCGCCTGGCGTGCCAACTCACTGGCTCCTAGTTGTGGGTGCTCTGCCAGTACGCGCAACACCCGCCATTGCGGATCGTTGATGCCATGGCGTCGGAACACTGGCCTGAAGGGCGTGGTGACTGCCTCGCGTGCACGCAGCAAAGACATGGGTAGCGAGCGGTCAAAGTCGCGCGATACCCGGTCAGTCACGGTTTTCATCCCGTACGCTGTTGATCAGTTGTCCAACGCCCTCTACCTCCACCGTCACGGTGTCACCCGGGACAAGAAACTTCGGCGGCGTGTGATGTATACCTGCGCCAGTAGGCGTGCCGGTGGCAATCAGATCGCCCGGCAATAGCCGCGTGAAGGTTGACAGGTAAGCAATCAGCCTCCGGAACGGAAACATCAGTCGTGCGGTGTTGTCGTCTTGGCGCAGTTCGCCATTGACGTGAGTTTGCAAACTACGCGGCGCGCAACAATCTCCCAGTTCGTCGGCGGTGACCATCCAGGGACCGACGGCACCGCTGGCATTGAAGTTCTTGCCTTGGGTGACGTTGAACTTGCCGTGGCGCAGCCAGTCACGCACGGTGCCCTCGTTCATGATCGTCAGTCCTGCGATATACAGGTGCGCGTCAGCTTCGGCGATACGTCGACCCGCACGTCCCACAACCAGTGTGATTTCGCCCTCATAATCCAGTTGCGGTGATTCGGGCGGGCGTACAACCGCTTGAAGGTGCCCCACCAGCGAGCCGGGTGTGCGGATGAATACGCTGGGATATTTGGGTAGATCCGAGGCGTCTTTATATTCGGCGTTTCGTTCTGCGTAATTGACGCCGATGCACAGGATCTTGTCTGGATTGGGGATGGTGGGCAGCCACTCGATATCGGCCTGCGACAGGCTTGCAGGCACACTGCTCGCCGCTGCGCGCGCTTGCTCCACTGCATCGGCGCTCAGCAACGACCGCAGATCAGGGTAACGGCCGGCAAAGTGACTGCCCAGATCAACAATGCGATCGCCCTGTAACGCGCCCCAACTGGCCTTGCCCTGATGGCTAAAGCTCAGCAGCTTCATGCGTTGCCCGCGAGCATGCCTACTCGTCGCAGCACGCCGTCGAGTTTGGTTTCCAATTCTGCCGTGGCCGGCACCATGGGCAGTCTATGTTCGTTGCGCGGCAACAGGCCCAGGCGCTTCATCATGTATTTGATGGGGATCGGGTTGGTATCAAAGAACACGGCTTGATTGATCTCCAGCAGGCTCTGGTGCAGGGCCAGGCCACGGGCCATGTCGCTGGCCCATACGGCATCACACAGGTCCGCCAGCACGCGCGGGCGCAGATTGCCCACTGCGTTCATCAGGCCGCAGGCACCCAGTGCCATCATCGGATAGCTGAGCTCTTCCAAGCCGACAAACACTTTGAAGTCACTGCCCAGTGCGGCAAAACACTCGCTGACAAACGCCAGATCGGTGGATGCGTGTTTCATGCCCACAAACTGCGGGCAGCTGTCGCGCAGCGCTTTGAGGCTGTCGAGTGTGACGCTGACTGCGGTCCGGCCAGGGATGTGATAGATCATCCACGGCACGTCATGCAGTGCTGCCAACTCCTGGTAATAGGCAACCAGACCGCGCTGCGGCGGCCTGATGTAATAAGGCGTCACGATCAGTAGTGAATCGGCCCCGGCCTTTACGGCGTGCTGAGTCAATTCACGCGATTCGGCCAGCGACTGTGATCCGGTAGCGGCGACCACCGGAATACGCCCGGCCACCACCCGTACTGCGACATCCACCAGATGATTGCGTTCTGCAGTGGTGAGGGTGGAAGGCTCGGCGCTGGTGCCATTGATCAGCACGCCATGCGAGCCCTCGGCCACCTGCCGTTCCAGCAGTTGCTCGTAGGCCGCGTAATCGACTTCGCCGTCTTTAAAGGGTGTTATCAGAGGGGGAATAGAGCCGCGCAGGCGTGAAAGATCGGTGGTCATGGTTGAAATCCCTCGGTTGTCGGTATACTTAACAGGTTAATGGCTTCGGCCTAGGGGGTCAACGTGCCGCATCTGCTCATCGAGTACTCAGCCAACCTCGAACCCGCGATCCAGATCCGCAAGCTGGTCGACACCTTGCATGCTGCGGCCATTGCTACCGGTGTCTTTCCCGTGGGCGGGGCCCGTACGCGCGCTATGCGTCGGGACGTCTACAGGGTGGCCGATGGCGACACCGACAACGCCTTTGTGCATCTGACCATGCGAGTCGGTCATGGCCGCAGTATCGAAACGCGCCGCACAGCCGCCGAGGCGATATTTGCTGCGCTTACTGCCTATCTGCAGCCGATTCAGGATTGCACGCCGCTGGCTATCTCTGCAGAGATGCAGGAGATCGACCCGCAGTTCAGCTTCAAAAAGAACAATCTGCACGAGCGTCTGGCTCGTCATAGCAAGGAGTAACGACCATGGCCGCACCTGCCGGAACACTCGCCGATAATCTGGCTGATCTACAGCCCTTGCTGACCGCGTATACCAATGCGCCACTGGGGCACTTCATCAACGGGCAGAGTGTTGCAGCAGGTGATGGTCTGTTCACCAATCACACGCCCATCGATAACAGTCCCATCGGTCAGGTCTGGGAGGGTGGTGCGACGCAGGTTGATGCGGCGGCGCGTGCCGCAGAGGCAGCCTTTCCTGCCTGGCGAGCACTGTCCGGCGCCAGGCGCCGCGAATTGCTACACGCGGTGGCCAACCTCATCGTGGCCCACAGCCGGCAGATTTCGCTGCTCGAGTCCTATGACACCGGCCAACCGTTGCGCTTCATGAGCCAGGCGGCCATTCGCGGTGCAGAGAACTTTAGGTTTTTTGCTGACCTGTGCGGCAGTGCCCGTGATGGCATGTCGTTGCCTGCTGAGCAGCACATGAACTTCACGCTGCGTCAGCCCATTGGACCGGTGGCGGTGATCACGCCGTGGAACACGCCGTTCATGTTGTCTACGTGGAAGATCGCTCCGGCTTTGGCGGCCGGATGCACGGTGGTACACAAGCCTGCTGAGTGGAGTCCGCTCACTGCCATGTATCTGACAAAGCTCGCCAGCGAGGCAGGTCTGCCGCCGGGTGTGCTTAATCTGGTCAATGGCACCGGCGAAGTGTCGGGCAAATTGCTGACGGAACACGAGGCCATCAAGGCAGTAGCCTTTGTGGGCGAATCCTCTACCGGCAGCCGTATCTTGCGGCAGGGGTCCGAGACGCTCAAGCGCGTGCACTTTGAGTTGGGAGGCAAGAACCCCGTATTGGTGTTTGATGACGCTGACTTGGACCGAGCGCTGGAAGCAGTGCTGTTTATGATCTACAGCCTAAACGGTGAGCGCTGCACCTCCTCCAGCCGCTTGTTGGTGCAGCACGGTATTCGTGAGAGCTTCCTCAAGCGTTTGGCAGAGCGCGTAGCGCGCATCAAGGTCGGGCATCCATTAGATCCCAACACGGAGGTCGGTCCACTGATTCACCCGCGGCACCTGGCCAAGGTGTGCGAGTACCTGCAGATCGGTCGGGAAGAAGGTGCCACCGTATTGGCAGGCGGCCAGCGCAGCGCAGCGTTGCCACAGGGCAATGCCGTTGAGCCGACTTTGTTTGCCGATGCGCGCCCCGAGATGCGCATCGCACAGGAAGAAATCTTCGGGCCGGTGCTCACCGCACTGGGCTTTGCTGACGAAGCCGAGGCTATCGCACTGGCCAACGGTGTGCGCTATGGCTTGGCCGCTTATGCTTGGACTGGTGATGTGGGCCGGGCTATGCGTCTGGCGCGCGATCTGGATGCCGGCATGGTGTGGATTAACAGCGAGAACAATCGCCATCTGCCGGCGCCCTTTGGCGGCATGAAAGCCAGTGGGATCGGTCGCGATGGCGGTGATTTCAGCTTCGATTTCTATATGGAGACGAAGAATGTCTGCGTGGCGCTTGACCAGCATCGCGTCCCCACGATCGGCAAGACTTAAGGCACCCGTCATGAGTCTGTATCAGGTGCAGAAGCTCATCTATGAGCTCAACAGAAGTCCCGAACATCGCCAGCGCTTTGTTGCAGACCGCGCTGCTGTGCTGGCCACCTATGAGTTGACTGCTGAAGAGCTACAGGCCATCGAGCAGCCGGATATCGGCTTGATGTATGTCATGGGCGTCAACGGTCAATTGCTGATGCACTACGCGGCTCTGCGCGGCTTTGAATGGGATGCGTACATCAAGGCGATGCGCGACGGCTTGGCGCAGCATGGCGCGGTGCGAACTGGTTTGTATGTGGCGGCCGGGAGCCTGTCATGAGTCTGGTGTTTGCTGGCGTCGTCAGCCATGCACCGGGGATTACCGGCCGGGCGCAGCGGGCAGAGCCTGCGGCACGGGACAGGTTCTATGCCGCGCTGGATCGATTGCGTCTGGAGATGGAGGAGACCCGTCCGGATGCGCTGATCGTGGTGGGTGCAGAGCACTTTGCCAATTTCTTCATGAACAACATGCCCTCGCTGTGTATCGGCATGTCCGATCATTATGAAGGGCCCATCGAAGATGAGCAGTGGCTGGCAATAAAGCGGCGACGGATTCCCGGCAACGCTGCGCTGTCACGCGTACTGATCGAGCGGGTCATGCAGAGCTGTGATGTGGCTTATGCCGAGGAGTGGAAGTTCGACCACGGCATCATGGTGCCATTGCATTTCCTGACGCCGCGTTACGATTTGCCCGTTATACCCGTCAACATCAATTGTCAGGGTCCGCCACTGATTCCGCTGCACCGGGCCTGGGCGTTCGGCAAGGCGCTGCGGGACGCCTGCGACGCGATTCCGGAACGTATCGCATTGGTGGGAACCGGCGGTATTTCGCATTGGCCGGCCACCCCCGATTCTGGAAAGATCAATGTGGAGTGGGACCAGCAGTTTTTGCAGCGCTTTCTGGCCAATGACCGCACTGCGCTGCTGGGTTATACCGATGCTCAAACGCACCGCGAAGCAGGCCAAGGCGGCTTCGAGATCCGCACCTTCCTGTCGGTGGCTGCTGCCACTGAGGGGCAGACCGGACAGCTCTATTGCTATGAGCCCATTCCCATCTTCGCCGTCGGGTGTACGGTCGCCCGCATGACGGTGGCCTGACAGGGCGGTTACCAAAGTTCACGGCTGCGGGCGGGACCAAACCGGCACGGATGATGCAAGATAAGTCGTATGGCAATCCGTTGGACCGATTACCCTGCTGCGCCGCACCACGATGAACTCATCGCACCCGGTGGTGCGCCCCGTCATGGTGCAGAGGCCGTTGCCCGCCATCTGGAGTCGCTGGGAATCAGCGAACTGACTGTTCGCCAGAAGGCTGCTGAAGCGGCCGTGAAGGCAATGGGCATTACCTTCACGGTCTATCACGAGGAAGGCGGCTCCATCGACCGCGCCTGGCCTCTGGACATCATCCCCAGGGTCATCGAAGCGGCCGAATGGCGGCGCATCGATGCGGGCTTGCGTCAGCGGGCGCGCGCACTGAATCTGTTCATCGACGATATTTACCACGCGCAACGTATCGTTAATGACGGCGTGTTCCCGCGCCAGTACCTGGCCGATTCGGTCAACTTCCGCAGTCAGTGTGTGGGTATCAATCCGCCGCTGGGTGTCTGGGCGCATATCTGTGGTTCGGATCTGGTACGTGGTGCCGATGGCACCATGTACGTGCTTGAAGACAACCTGCGTGTGCCCTCTGGTGTGTCTTACATGCTGGAGAATCGCCAAGTCATCAAACGCGTGTTCCCAGAGCTGTTCGAAGAGAACACTATCCTGCCGGTCGATGATTATCCCTCGCAGCTCTACGACATGCTGCGCGCCATTGCGCCGCCCGGCATAGATAAGCCCGAGGTGGTGGTGCTCACGCCGGGCATCTACAACTCTGCGTATTTTGAGCACGCTTATCTGGCGCAGCAGATGGGCTGCGAACTGGTTGAAGGGCGTGATCTGGTTGTCGATAAAGATGATTGCGTGCACATGCGTACCATTGATGGCTGGTCGCGCGTGCATGTCATTTATCGTCGCATCGATGATCTGTTCCTAGACCCTGAAGCGTTCCGGCCGGACTCGACACTGGGCGTGCCGGGTCTGCTGCGCGCATGGCGTGCCGGCAAGGTTGCGTTGGCCAATGCCCCCGGTGCCGGTGTGGCGGACGACAAGCTGGTCTATACCTTTGTGCCCGCCATGATCCGTTATTACCTTGGCGAAGAGGCCATCCTTCCCAACGTGCCGTCGTATCTGTGCGCCGAGCCGGATCAGCTGCAGTTTGTGTTGGCTAACCTTGCCAACCTTGTCGTCAAGCCGACTAACGAATCCGGTGGCTATGGCATGTTGATGGGCCCACGTTCCACCGAACAGGAGCGCGAAGAGTTCTCGTTACTAGTGCGTGCCAATCCGCGCAACTACATTGCTCAGCCCGTGTTGCAACTGTCCACCGTGCCCACGCTCATCGATCAGCAGATCGAGCCGCGGCATGTTGATCTGCGGCCGTTTATTCTGTCCGGCAGCGAGGTTCAAGTCACGATGGGTGGTTTGACACGCGTAGCGATGCGTCGCGGCTCGTTGGTGGTCAACTCGTCGCAGGGTGGTGGCAGCAAGGACACTTGGATCGTGGAGACTTCCAAATGACGGCGGTGCGCTGACATGCTCTCGCGCGTCGCCGATAACGTGTATTGGCTTGCCCGCTATGTGGAGCGTGCCGAGAACCTGGCCCGATTGGTCGAGGTCAACGCCAGCCTGATGCTCGATTTGCCGCGCGAGCTGGCACCGGGTTGGCAGTCGCTGATCACCATCACCGGTTCGCAAGAGCGTTTTGATGAGTTGGGTAAGAGCACTTCCGAGCGCGACATCATTCGATTTCTACTGGCTGAACCCGACAACCAAGGCTCGATGGTGTCTGCCTTGGCGCAGGCTCGTGAGTTGGCCCGCACGTTGCGCGAGATCCTTCCGCGGGAGGTGTGGGAACACCTCAATGGCTTGGCGTTGTATGTCAACGAACGTGCCAATGATGCGGTCGACAAGCGCACTCGTCATGGATTTTTGCGCTATGTGATTCTGGCTACGCAGTCACTGACAGGCATGCTGGAGGGTATCGTCAGCGAAGGGCCTGCATTGTGGTTCATGGCCTTGGGACGCAACATCGAACGTGCCGATATGACCAGCCGCATCGTCGATGTGCGCGCACTAGGAATGTTGCCGGCGCAGGGCAGCGCAATGGGTCCGTTTGCAACCATTCAGTGGATGAGCGTGCTGCGTTCACTCTCCGGCTATCAGATGTATCGCATTAAGACCGGGCAGCGTGTGTATCCGGCTGGTGTGGTCAGCTATTTGTTGGCTGACACAGATTTCCCCCGCGCTTGCGTGTGCTGTTTGCGCCGCGCGCAAGAGGTGCTTTTGCGTCTGCCCAACAGCCAATCTCTCGTGAGCCGTGTGCAGCAACTGCGTGATGGGATTGCAGCAACGTCTTTCGAATTGCTCGACGGCGACGCCGTTCATCAATACATCGATCAATTGCAGCTGTCGCTGGCTGCTATCCATGACGATATCCGCCAAACCTACTTTCTGGCGGGACTTGCTGCTGTACATCCGGGAGCAGGGGAGTCACAGTCACAGGCTTGAGTCGGCCATCATGCAAAGTTGACAGCTTACTGACGGGCAACGCATCCTCTCGCGCGCACTAATATCGGACATGGCCTGTATCGCTTAGCGTATAGATGCCAGCAGGGGATCGGCTGATGGCCAACAAGAAACAATCACGCGTGTTGACAGTGGACCAACAGGTCAGCCAGTTGCCCCAAGAGTGTCCTTGGCTGGAGCCCGGAGCCGATGCCGAGCTGTTGCAGATACAGGACTTCCCCACTTTTTTGCTGATGCGATTGGCTGTCGCCACTCGTAACAGCATCACGCTGCGCTACCTTAAGCCGCATGGCATCACACTGCCCGAGTGGCGGCTGCTGGCGCTGGTTGCCCGCTACGACACTTTGCAGTTCGGCGAGGTGACGGCGGGCTCTTCCATGGATAAGGGCCAGGTCAGTCGCACTTTGCACGCCATCCATCTCAAAGGACTGGTCCAACTCAACACGTCGGCTCAAGGTGAACGCCGTTCGCCGCTGTCGCCGCGTGTGGAAGTCTCGATCACGCCGGCTGGCATGGAGCTCTTTGAGCGCATTTTGCCGGTGGCGCGCCGCACTCAGATGGGTCTTATCAACATGATGAGCCCTGAAGAGCGAGTGGTGATCTACGACGTGATGTGTCGTATGTTGCGACAGTTGCCGGATCTGGCAGAAAACGAAGAGGACTGAAACCATGTCGACTGTGGGTGAAGTCAGTTCAGAGTTTGTTTTTGAAGCGCGGGTTACGGTCGCGCCGCCGATGGTGATCACCGCAGGCCCGAAGGGGTTGCGCCGCGTTATTCCCATACTCGGAGGCGTCTTCGAGGGGCCGCGCATTCGCGGCACGGTGCTCGAAGGCGGTGCCGATTGGCAGTACGTGCGGCCCGATGACGTGGTGTCGCTCGAGGCCCGCTACACGTTGCAGGTCGATGACGGCACGCTGATCATGGTGATCAATCGCGGTATGCGTCACGGGCCTCCAGCAGTGCTAGAGCGCATCTTTCGTGGCGAGGCGGTAGATCCTTCCGAATATTATTTCCGTACCGTGGCCGAATTTGAAGCGCCCGCCGGCCCGCACGATTGGCTCAACAAGGCGATCTTTCTGGGCGTCGCCCGGCGTACCGTCACCGAGGCGATTGTCCGTCTGCATCAGGTTCTGTAGTGGGCTAAACTGCTGCGCGTGATACGCCAATGGTCACGCGCAGCGCCCAATTCCTGCAGGAGCTAAGCCGTGGCCAACCCTGTCAGTCTCGCTATAGACGACGGCATCGCAGTCATCACTGTCGATAGCCCGCCTGTTAATGCCATTTCGGTTGCAATGCGGCGCGGTTTGTCGGCTGCTCTGAGTCTATTGGCTGATGGTCCAGTGCCGCGTGGTGTGGTGCTGTTGTGCGCCGGTCGCACCTTCATGGCCGGCGCCGATATCAGCGAGTTTGACTCGGTGTTGGTGCCGCCGGATTTGCGGCAAGTGCTCTGGGAGTTCGAGTCACTGGCCTGTCCCACGGTTGTGGTGCTGCATGGCACGGCATTAGGTGGCGGTGTCGAAGTTGCCTTGGCGGCCCATTACCGCATTGCTGAGCGTCATACCAAGATTGGATTTCCCGAAATTACTTTGGGCATCGTGCCCGGTGCGGTCGGTACGCAGCGGTTGCCGCGTCTGATCGGCGCTGAGGCGGCGCTAGGCTTGTTGCTTGATGGCAAGCCGGTGTCTGCTGAGCAGGCCTTGGCGCTGGGTCTGGTCGATGCCCTGGTTGACGGCGATCTGCGAGCCGCCGGTATCGCATTTATGCAGGATTTGCTCGCGGCGGGCAAAGGCCCGCGCCGGACGCGTGATGGCGTCGTTGAGCCGCTGTCCGAAGCGCAAATCGGTGTGCTGCGCAGCAAGTCTGCTCGCCAGCATCGCGGTGTGATCACTGCAGAGCTCGACATCCAAGCGGTGCGTGCTGCCTGGGAGTTGCCCTTTGAGCAAGGCGCGGCGGTTGAGCGAGTGCTCAGCGAGGGTTCGCTGCTCAGCCCAGAGAGCAAGGCCCTGCGGCATTTGTTCTTTGCTGAGCGCGCTGTCAGCCCTGTGCCTGCCATGGGTCCGTCGGCAGTGGCCCGGCGTGTCGGGCGTATCGGCATCATCGGTTCCGGCACCATGGGTGGCGGTATCGCCATGGCTTTTGCCAATGCTGGCATTGCCGTGGTGCTGCTAGACGTAGACCAGGCTGCTTTGGATCGCGGGTTGGCGATGGTGCGCAAGAACTATGCCCTCAGCGTCAAACGCGGCCGCCTGACTGCGCTAGCGGTTGAACAGCGCATGGCGCTGATCAGTCCCACAACACAGTATGCGGACCTTGCCCAGGTTGATTTGGTCATCGAGGCAGTGTTCGAGAACTTGGCGCTAAAGCAGCAGATCTTTGTGCAGCTGGACCAGGTGTGTCGCCCTGGGGCCGTGCTGGCCACCAATACCTCCACGCTCGACATCAACCTCATTGCGGCAGTCACCGGTCGACCGCAGGATGTCATCGGCTTGCATTTTTTCAGCCCGGCAAATGTCATGCGGCTGCTGGAAATTGTGCGCACCGACACGACTGCTGATGACGTCGTGGCCACAGCTTTTGAGCTGGCCAAACGTATCGGCAAAATCGGTGTGTTGTCGCGAGTCTGCTTTGGTTTCATCGGCAATCGCATGATGGATCCCTATGCGCGCGAGGCTGAGCGGTTGGTGTTAGAGGGTGCAAGCCCCGCCCAGGTGGATGGTGCGCTCGAAGCCTTTGGCATGGCGATGGGCATCCTTGCGGTGTTCGACCTGGCCGGCATCGATGTGGGCGTTAAAGTGCGCCAGGCCAATCCACAACAGAACTCGCCCGATCCCACGTTTTATCGTTGCGATGCGGTGTTGTACGAGCAGGGTTGGCTCGGGCAGAAGACCGGCAAGGGCTATTACCGCTATGACGCCGGGTCGCGTGAACGCGGCGTACATGCCGAGGCTGAAAACTTGATGGCGGCAGAAGCTGCCCGCTTGGGCGTGGCGCAGAGGACCAATATCACTGAGCGTGAGATTACTGAACGCTGCCTGTTCGCGATGATCAACGAAGGCGCACGCATCCTCGAAGAAGGTATTGCGCGTTGTCCTGGCGATATCGATGTTGTGTATACCTCGGGCTATGGCTTTGCGCGCTGGCGCGGTGGGCCGATGTTCTGGGCCGATCAGGTCGGCCTCGACACAGTGCTCGCAGGTATTGAAAAATATGGCCGGCAGGCAAGTCCTGCCGACTGGGAGCCGGCGCCGCTGCTCGTCCGGCTTGTTTCTGAAGGCAGTACTTTTACCGCATGGCAGGCTTCAAGACATGGCTGACCGTCCTATGTATGCAAGTTACGTTTCTTCCCCTTTGCCGCGGCCCTGGGCTGCCGTGCATGGCAGTGATGACCGCTTTGCGGTACACCGCATTTACTGCGTGGGGCGCAATTACGCTGACCATGTTCGGGAGATGGGTGGCGATCCCTCGCGCGAAACGCCCATCTTCTTCACCAAGGCGGCTGACGCCGTGGTAGCCAATGGCACCGATGTGCCGTATCCGCCACGCACGACCAACTTTCACCATGAGGTCGAGTTGGTCGTGGCGATAGGCAAGGGTGGCGCCAACATCACTGTCGACGATGCGCTCTCGCACGTTTACGGCTATGCGGTCGGTAACGACTTGACGCGCCGTGATCTGCAGGCCGAGGCTCGCGACAAGGGTCAGCCTTGGGACAGCGCCAAGGCCTTCGACAATTCGGCACCGATGGCGGCTATCCACACGGTGGAGCAGGTCGGTCATCCGACCGACGCGCGTATCTGGCTTAAGGTTAACGACGAGATCCGCCAGGATTCCAACCTGTCCAAGTTGATCTGGTCGGTGCCAGAGATCATTGCAGAGTTGTCCACCTTCTGGCGGTTACAGCCTGGCGATCTGATCTTCACCGGTACCCCCGATGGCGTGGGTCCACTGGTCGCTGGTGACACGGTCACAGCCGGTATCTACGGGCTGGACACCTTGCAGCACCGGATCGTCGCGGTCAGCGTTTGACCGTGGGTGCGGCGCATCGGCCGCCGCTGTCGATGATGGTGTTGCTGGCGGCCTGCACCGCGCTGGGGCCGCTTGCCATCAACATCTACTTGCCCAGCTTGCCGGTAGTACAGGCGCAGTTTGGTGTCGACATCGCAGCGTTGCAGTCGACGGTCAGTCTGGCGCTGGTGGCCTTTGGTCTGGGGTTGTTGTTGCTCGGACCCTTGGCCGATCGCTACGGCCGTAGACCTGCACTGCTGGCGGGCTTAGTGCTGTTCATTCTGGGCTCTGTGCTGACGGCCACAGCACCCGGATTGCCGCAGTTGTTGGCCGGTCGTATGACTGCGTCATTGGGTGCCGCACTGACCTTCATCACCTCCCGTGCCGTGGTAGCCGACATCACGCCGCGCGAGCAGACGCAGCGCTCCATTGCGCAGATGACAATGATCATGTTGATAGCGCAGATGACAGCGCCGATGCTGGGCAATATCGCGTTGGCCTCCGGCAGTTGGCGGGCGATTCAGTACGGCCAGACGCTATTTGGCGTGGTGCTGCTTTTGCTGGTGCTGTGGCGCATCAAAGAAACGCTTCCTGCTCGAGTTGAAGGTGAAGCACTCACCGGCATGATGGCGCCTGCCTTTGCGCTGCTGCGACGTCGGCGCTTTCAGTTGTTGATGGGCCAGACTGGGTTGCTGTATTCGGCCTATCCGGCGTTTGTGGGCATCGCGCCTTATCTGATGATTTCGGTGTTTCACCGCCCTGCGACCGAATATGGGCTGTATTTCATCTCGCTACCCTTGGGCTACTTTCTGGGTAATGGCTTTGTGCTGCGCTACGGCATGCGCTACGGGTCGCATTACTTGATTCAGGCCGGTACCTCGGTGGGCGTGCTGGCGTGCCTGCTGTGCTTGCTTTTGTTTGCGCTGGGCATGCAGACGCCAGTGGTCCTGTTTGCCACAGTGGGAACGCTGCTGAACTTTGGGATGGGCTTGGCACTACCGTCGGCATCGGCGCGGGCGGTGTCAGAGTCTTGGCCCAACACCGGCAGCGGTTGGGGTCTGGTGGGCTTTTCGCAGCAGTTTGCAGCTGCCGCGGGCGTCCAATTGGTGGGCTTTTTCCCGGCCACTTCTGCAGTGCCGGTGGTCTGCGTCTGTATGGCCTTGACGGCGTTGGTACTGGCCATTGAGCGCTGGTCCAGTGCGGGCGTCCAAGCGGTATAGTCGCCACCATGCATCCAGATACCCTGCAGATTGTTGCTGCTGCGCTATTTGCACTGGCCATCGCCCACACCTTTGCCAGTGGTTGGCTGTTGCGTCTGGCGCATCATTCGCCCCGCCACGCGGGTGCCTTACACCTACTGGGTGAAGTTGAATGCGTGTTCGGTTTGTGGGCACTGGTGCTGATCGTCTGCATGGCGCTTTTGCAGGGCACACCACAGGCCGTCGAGTACTTGGAACAGCGCAGTTACATCGAGCCGCTGTTTGTGTTTGCGGTAATGGTGGTTGCCGCAACGCGGCCGGTGCTGACTCTGTCGCGGCGCGCCGTCGATGTGATTGCGCGCGTGTTACCCGGTAATCCTGCTGTCAGCGGCTACTTTGCAACGCTGTGTTTGCTGCCCTTGCTCGGTTCGTTGATCACCGAGGCGGCGGCCATGACTGTGGCAGCCTTGGTGTTGCGTGACAGGCTCTATGCCGCAGGGCCTTCAACACGCTTGCAATACGCCACATTGGGCGTGTTGCTGGTCAATGTGTCTATCGGTGGCACGTTAACTAACTTTGCCGCGCCGCCGGTCTTGATGGTGGCCGGCACTTGGGGCTGGGACAACGCCTACATGCTGCACCACTTCGGCTGGCGCGCAGCGTTGGCGGTGATGGTCAATGCGCTGCTGGTGACGCTGATGTTCCGCCGTGAACTGACCAGCCTAGTGCCGTCGACCGAGGCCACTCATGTGCCGCCTCCGACCTGGGTCACTGTGATGACGCTGCTGTTTTTGCTGGGTGTTGTGGTTTTTGCACACCATCCGCCAGTGTTTCTGGGCCTGTTGTTGTTCTTTATTGGCTTTGCCAAGGCTTACCCGCAGCATCAGGACCGGTTGATCGTGCGTGAAGCACTGTTGGTGGGCTTTTTCCTTGCAGGGCTGGTGGTCCTGGGTGGATTGCAGCAGTGGTGGCTGCAGCCCTTGCTCAAGGGCATGGATGTCGGCGCGGTGTTTTACGGCACCACGCTGCTGACGGCTATTACCGATAACGCGGCTCTGACCTATCTGGCGTCTTTGGTCGAAGGCTTGGATGAAGACTTTAAGCGGGCCATCGTGGCCGGTGCCGTGACTGGTGGCGGTTTAACGGTCATTGCCAACGCGCCCAACCCGGCCGCCTTTGCCATGCTCAAAAACAGATTTGAAGGCCACACCATCAAGCCGGCCTTGCTGTTGCGTGCGGCTTTGTTGCCCACGGCCGTTGCGATCGTGGCGTTCCGATTGATTTAGTGCCGTTTCAGGTGCCCGGTGATTCGTCGATCACCAAGCGATCCGGGCCGACCAGTTCCCGCCGGTCTTTGATGACCATCAACGGTATGCCATCGCGTTCCACCTGACCGATCAGCGTGCCATTCATGGCTTTGTCGCAGCCTGTCTGGGTGGCTGATACAAAAAAGTCTGCACTCGGCCAGTCGCGCACGACGCGAAAGCGTGAATCGAGAAACTCGTTGACCTGCACCGACTCGCCGCAGAACGCCACTGTCAACT
Organism: Pseudomonadota bacterium; assembly: GCA_026398735.1. GTDB lineage: Bacteria > Pseudomonadota > Gammaproteobacteria > Steroidobacterales > Steroidobacteraceae > ZC4RG30. Next base: position 79,127 of record JAPLSH010000020.1, read on the forward strand.
CTGCCGGTGCGCTGCCTAATTCATCGCGCAGCAGGCGGTTGAGCAGGTGCGCCGATTCGCGTGCTCCGTCATTCCAGTAATCGAGTTCATAGCGGCGAAAAACACCTTCCAGACCGCCGGCGAGGTGGTTGTAAGCCACGTATTGATAGGGGTGCAGTCGCAGCATCAGCAGCAGATTGTCTGTGCCTATCGCCAACAGCAGGGCAGTAGCGGTAAGCAGCACAGCGCGCTGCGCTTTGAGTGACGTGAGCAGCGCATCGAGCCCCAGTCCTGCCAGAACTGCCAGCGGCGGCAGCACGAAGCTGAAATGCCGAATGCCGTTATATAGCGCAGGTGCCGTAGCAAGCGAGAACAGTACCGGGAACAGTGCCGCCAGCACCACGGGAACCAGTGGCAGTGAGGCAATGGGCAGCCGCAGTAACGGCATGCGTGGTTGCTGTGATCGCCACAGACCAAATACGGCCCATAGCGCAGCTGCCACCAACCCCAGCAACAGCAGCTCGGGAACGCGCAGCAGCAAGTAATGAGACAAGTAGGTACGCGGCAGTTGGCTGATCGGATACAACGTACCGGCCAGCTGGGTCTTCATATCGAAGTTGAAGTGCGAGAATCGGGTGGCCGCATCAAACAAGTTGTGCCAGCCCATCACGGACCAAGGCCAGGTAAAAGCCATGACGGCGACAGCCAGTGCTATCGCAAGCAGTAGTCTGGGCAGGCATTGGCTCACGAGCAGCAGCGCATCACTGACGCTGCGGCTGTGCGACCACAACACCAGAATCACGCCTGTGCCCAGATAAAACAGCGCAAATAACCCGCCGACGCGCAGGCCCATGGCGCAGCCCAAGGCAACGCCCACGCCGATGAGATTGCCAAGACTCGGTCGCGGCAGTTCGCGCAGCAGTCCAGTGCTGAAAAACACCGCAGCGATCATTGCGGTGCCAAAGGGGATGTCTTTGGTGTGGGTGAACATCGCACCCGTCCAAGCACCGGTGAGGCCCAGCACTAGTCCGGTCAGGCAGGCGGCGCGCGGCCCTGCCAATTGCCGAGCGGTCAGTGATGCAAAGGCGATTCCGGCTAAGCCAAACAGTGCCGACAGCAGGTGACGCAGATCCCACACCGACCACGGTGAGTAGGGTTCGAGGGCTGCTGCCAGCATGTCGAACAAGCCGCCGTAGAGGTGCAGGTTTATATAATCGAAGGCGTGACGATCGGTGAAGCCCGAGCCGTAGAAGTCCAGCAACAGCCGGCCATAGGTGTGCTGCACGGGTTCGTCGTTGCTGATGCCGTGTTTGTCGAAGGTGGCCAGCACAAACAGCAGCAGCGCACCCAATAGCGCCAGCGCAAGCCAGTCCCAATAGCGGTCTTGGCTTATCGCGCCAGAGGGTGCCTGCCGGTGCGGCGTGGCGGGAGTGGGGGTGGATAGGCCGGGGCGCATCGGGTCCATGATACCCAATGCGCCTGCCTTCAGGCGCTGCTGTCAGCGTTTGGCGTAACGGGCCGCTGCCTTGCCAAGCGCCTCTGCCACTGCAGTACGCAGCCCCGGCGGCGCCAGAACCTCACACTGATCGCCATGGCGAAGGATCTCCATGATCAGCTCAGTGTCATGGTGATAGGGCACGTGCAGTGTGACGCCGCCATCTGTAAGTGGCTCGCAGCGCGCATCTGGGTGCCACGTTTCCTCGGCAACCCAGCGTGCTGACTTGGCGGTGAACTTCAGGATTGCTGTGGCGCTGGAGGCGCCGGGATAGATGCCATAGCTGCCATCGAGCTGTTGCGCCAGTGTCCGCTCTTCAATCTGCAGCGCATCCTCAAGACTGATGCGAGGCTCGCTGATCCGATCCACCGAGAATAGGCGCAGTGCCTGGCGTTCGTGGCACCAGGCCGACAGGTACCAGTTGTTGCGATAAAAAGTCAGACGTTGGGGTGAGCAGAGTCTGCGTCCCGATCGGTCGTCATTACGGCTGTGGTAATCAAAGCTGAGTTGTCGCCGCGTGAGCAGTGCGTTGAGCAGAACATTGAAGCCTTTCTGGCTGGTGGGTCGCAGATGGTTCAGACGCAGTTGCAGCCGGCGGCGCATGTCCGCATCGCCTAGACGTTTGGTGTTGAGCTTTTCAAGGGATTTGCGCAGTCCTGCTGTCTCGTCACGCAGCAGGCCCGGCGTGAGTTGTTCCAGCAGCGCTTCTGCGACCAGCAGGTTGGCTACGTCGGCGCTGTCGAGTTTGAGCAGTTGCGTGGCGATGGTGTCGCGCGGGCTGGGCTTGAGCACATAGCCCTCGCGCTTGATGTATTGGACATCGAAGCCCACTTCATCGCGCAGCGTGCCAAGCAGTCTATTGAGCGTGGCGCGCGATACGCCCAAGTGCGCCATGAGGCTGTCGAGAGACTGCGGCGCACGGGTGCGCTGCAGCTGAGCAGCCAGTTCCAGCACACGGTCGAATCTTGCCATGGCGCCCCCGAGGCTTGTTTTGCCTCGAGGGTGACACAGCAGCGGCTGTAAAATCTTCCTGCTTTGCCAGGTCTCAAGCCGCAGCAGGCGTGCTGCGGATCAAATGATCGAAAGCACCCAGCGCAGCGGTCGATCCTGCACCCATCGCGATGATGATCTGCTTGAACGGCACCGTGGTGCAGTCGCCTGCGGCGAACACGCCGGGCACTGAGGTTTGGCCGCGGGCATCGATTTCGATTTCGCCGCGGTTGGACAAAGCCACAGTGCCCTTGAGCCAGTCGGTGTTGGGCAACAAGCCGATCTGCACGAAGATACCTTCCAGATCGATGCGCCTTGCCTCGCCACTGGCGCGGTCGGTGTACAGCAGTCCATCGACCTTATTGCCGTCACCGCTGACCTCAGTGGTCAGCGCTTGAGTGATGATCGTCACGTTGGGCAGGCTGGCCAGCTTTTTCTGCAGTACCGCATCGGCGCGCAGTTGGACGTCGAACTCCAGCAGCGTCACATGTGCTACCAACCCGGCCAGATCAATGGCTGCTTCGACACCGGAGTTGCCCCCGCCGATCACCGCTACGCGCTTGCCCTTGAACAACGGCCCATCGCAATGCGGGCAATAGGCCACGCCCTTGTTGCGATACTGCTGTTCACCAGGCACGTTCATTTCGCGCCACCTGGCACCGGTCGACACAATTACTGTCTTACTGCGCAGCGTGGCACCGTTGGCCAGTTTGACCTCGATCAGCTCGCCGGGCACCAGCCCTGCCGCGCGCTGCAGAGACATCACGTCGACGGCGTAATCCTTCACATGCTCTTCAAGGCCCTGGACGAGCTTGAGGCCTTCGGTGGCTTTGACCGAGATGAAGTTTTCGATACCCAGTGTGTCCATCAATTGACCACCGAAACGTTCTGCCACCAAGCCGGTGCGTATGCCTTTACGGGCGGCATAGATGGCAGCCGATGCGCCGCCAGGTCCGCCGCCGATCACCAGCATGTCGTAGGGTGCGCGGGCATCGAGCTTGGCGGCATCGCGTGCTGCTGCGCCGGTGTCTACTTTGGCCAGGATCTCTTCGACAGTCATGCGGCCCGAGCCGAACTCTGTACCGTTGAGATACACCGTGGGCACGGACATGACTTGTCGCGTTTCCACTTCTGTCTGAAACAGCCCGCCATCGATCATCACGTGCTCAATACCAGGATTGAGCACTGCCATCAGGTTCAGCGCCTGCACGACATCCGGGCAGTTGTGGCAGCTGAGCGAAATAAAGGTTTCAAAGCGCAGGCCGGCAGGCAGAGCTTTGATCTGTGCGATGAGCTCATCGCTGACTTTGGGTGGGTAGCCACTTACTTGCAGCAAGGCCAACACGAAAGAGGTGAACTCATGGCCCATCGGGATGCCCGCGAATTGCACGCGTGCGGCCTCACCGGGGCAGGTCACTGCAAAGGACGGACGACGGCTTGCAGCACCGTCTTCGCGCACTGAAATTTTGTCGGAGAGTGTGCTGACTTCCTGCAGCAGTTCGCGCAGCTCCTGCGCAGCGCTGCTGTCGTCGAGCGATGCGACCAGCTCGATGGGGCGCTGCAGGCGTTGCATGTAGCCGGCTAATTGGTCTTTGAGTTGCGGCTCGAGCATGACGAATCTCCAGAAGTCTCCAAGGGGCATGCCGCTCCCCCTACTCATTAGGGTGAGAGAGCGGCTGCCAGGGCTCGATTTAGATCTTGCCGACCAGATCCAGCGACGGGGACAGGGTCTTCTCACCCGGGGTCCACTTGGCCGGGCACACTTCGCCCGGATGCGAGGCGACGTACTGCGCGGCCTGCACCTTGCGCAGCAGTTCGCTGGCATCGCGGCCGATGCCCAGATCATGGATCTCGGCGACCTTGATCTCGCCCTCAGGGTTGATCACGAAGGTACCGCGCAGCGCCAAGCCTTCTTCTTCGATCATCACGTCGAAGTTGCGGGTGATAGCGCCGGTGGGGTCGCCGATCATCGGATATTGAATCTTCTTGATGGTGTCCGACGCGTCATGCCAAGCCTTGTGAGTGAAGTGCGTGTCGGTCGATACCGAATAGCACTCGACGCCCAGCTTCTTGAACTCGGGGTATACGTCGGCCAGGTCGCCCAGCTCGGTGGGGCAGACGAAGGTGAAGTCAGCCGGGTAGAAGAAGAACACCGACCACTTGCCCTTCAGGTCCGCATCGGACACGGGGACGAACTTGCCGTTGCTGTAGGCAGTGGCTTTGAACGGTTTGACTTTGGAATTGATGATCGACATTTGGGAAAGACCTCGTGGTGGGTGGATTCGACGAAAGTGAGAATAGGGGGGGTGTCTCAATAGTTCCAATAGATTGATGCGATATTTACGATAGTCATTGACTATCAGCTGCGCCAGCCCTGCTGTCAGAGGCGCAAGATCTCGGCGGTGCCGGCCAAAATCGGCTTGCAGAGGATTTTATAGCTGTCGGCATCAAAGCTGGCACTGACGCTGTATAGGGCCCGGGCGGCCTCTGGCGTCTCGGCGCTGCCCAGATAACACCAGTTGTGCACCACATGGATCTGCTGGGCCTCGCCATCGCGCTCCACCACCCCGATGCCACCCTCCCAGGGCCAACAGGTCAGCGCATGGTCTTGCAGGGCCTCCAGCAGACGGTGCTGATGGGCTTCGGCGGTCTCATCGCCGCGGCAGACGCCACCACAGCGGCCCAGCAGCGCACGAAAGCAGGCACGACCCTTGGGTAGCTTTTCCAGCCCTAGCGCCCCCAGACACAGCTTGTGGGCGTCTGCCAGCTCCTGAAGGCGTAGCAGGGCAGCTGCCTGTGAATTGAACAGGCCAAACAGCTGCGGCTCGCGGGCAAAGTCGATGTCCTGGGCATACACCACTTCTGGTGCACTGTTGCTCAGTCGCAGCGAGCACAGCCGACCTTTGCGCCGCAGTTGGCGGTTGAGCAGCGGGTAGCGCTCTTTGACCAGCCGGGCCTCCAGTAGCAGGGCGCCAATCTCGCCAACTGTGCGCTGGAAGCTGATGCGCCGCGCCGCACGCAGCATGCGTGCCTCGCTACGGTTGCGCAGGTGCGAGAGCACACGCGCCCGCAGATTGACGCTTTTGCCGATGTAGAGCGGCAGGCTCTCGTCTTCGCCCAGAAACAGATACACACCTGGCATCGCCGGTAGTGCCTCGGCGTCGGCGCGCAGGTGGTCTGGATAGCGGTAGCTGATGCGCGGCATTGGCGACAGTATGGCGGAGGGTGCAGGAGCGCACAAAGCAGGCCCAAGTCAGCTAAACTCGCGCGCCCCGTCCGCGCAAGAATACCCATGCTTTCCACGTCCAATGTCGCCATCCAGTTTGGCGCCAAGCCCTTGTTTGAGGGCGTCACTGTCAAGTTCACCGACGGCAACCGCTATGGCCTGATCGGTGCCAACGGCTGTGGCAAGTCCACGCTGATGAAGATCCTCGGTGGCGATCTGGAGCCCAGTGCCGGTGAAGTGGTGCTGCAGCCGGGTCTGCGCATGGGCAAGCTCAATCAGAATCAGTTCGGCTATGAGGACGAGCGCGTCATCGATGTGGTGATGCAGGGGCATATGGAGATGTGGGCCGCGATGAGTGCGCGCGATGCCATCTATGCCAACCCGGAAGCCAGCGATGCGGATTACATGCGTGCGGCCGAGCTTGAGGTGCAGTTTGCCGAGTACGGTGGTTATGACGCCGAGGCGCGTGCTGCCAGCATTCTGGTCGAGGCCGGCATTGGTCCTGAATTGCATACGGGCCCCATGCGGGAAGTGCCGCCTGGGTTGAAGCTGCGCGTGCTGTTGGCGCAGGCCTTGTTTTCCAATCCCGATGTGTTGCTGCTGGACGAGCCCACCAACAACCTCGATATCCATTCGATTGGTTGGCTGGAGAATGTGCTCAACCAGTCCAACGCCACCATGATCATCATCAGCCATGACCGTCACTTCCTGAATCAGGTGTGCACGCATATGGCTGATCTGGATTTTCAGCAGCTCAAGATCTATCCGGGTAACTACGACGACTTCATGCTGGCGGCGGTGCAGGCGCGTGCGCGTGTCGAAGCTTCCAATGCCAAGGCCAAGGACAAGATCTCCGACTTGCAGGAGTTCGTGCGTCGCTTCTCTGCCAACGCCTCCAAGGCGCGTCAGGCGACCTCACGCCGTAAGCAGCTTGAGAAGATCAAGGTTGAGGAGATCAAGCCTTCCTCACGGCAGAACCCTTACATCCGTTTCGAGCAGGCCAAGAAGCTCTATCGCGGCACAGTCGGCGTTGAAAAGCTGACGTTTGCCTATCCGGGTGGAGAGGGTCAGGTGCTGAGCAACCTGTCTTTCAATATCGAGGCCGGCGATCGCGTAGCCATCATCGGCCCCAACGGTGCAGGCAAGACCACGCTCATGCGTCTGCTGGCTGGCGAGTTGCAACCCACCTCGGGCACGGTTAGCTGGGTCGAAAATGCCCAGGTGGGCTACATGCCGCAGGATCCGCAGGCCGAGTTCGTCGAGAAGCTCGATTTGTTCTCGTGGATGCAGCGTTGGTCGGGCAAAGCGGACGACGAGCAGATCGTACGCGCCACGCTGGGTCGGCTGCTGTTCTCGGGCGATGAGACCAAGAAGTCGGTCAAGGTGCTCTCCGGTGGTGAGAAGGGCCGCATGATCTACGGCAAGCTGCTGCTCACACGCCCCAACGTCATGTTGATGGACGAACCGACCAACCACATGGACATGGAAACCATCGAGTCGCTGCAGATCGGTCTCGAAAAATTCCCGGGCACCTTGTTGTTTGTTTCGCATGATCGCGAGTTCGTCAGTGGGCTGGCGACGCGCATCATCGAGCTCAAGCCCGGTGGTACGACGACCGAGTTCCGTGGTACTTACGACGAATACCTGCGCGAGCAGGGCCTGACTGCCTGACAACGTACAACAACAGGGTAAGGAGCGGCCGTCATGGGGGATCTGGCCGAATTCCAAGAGGGCGTGCGGCATCTCTCGCCGTTGGTGCAGCTGGCGCTGGTCATGGGCGCCATGTTCTTTATCCCCAAGCTGGTTGAGCGTTTTGGCATACCCGGCCTTATCGGGCTGATCTTTGCCGGCATCCTTACAGGCCCGCTGGGCTTGGGCATTTTCAAACTGGGCGGTCCGGTCATCACTGTGTTTGCAGAGCTGGGCAAGCTGCTGTTGATGTTCACGGTGGGCCACGAAGTGGATCTGTCGGAGTTCATCAAACGGTGGCGTGATTCGCTGACCTTTGGCTTGCTGACTTTCTTAATTCCGTTTCTCTTGGGCGCTGTGGTTGCGGTGGCTTTCGGCTATAGCCTGCTGACTGCCGTGCTGGTTGGTTCGCTGCTGGCCTCACATACGCTGCTGGCGTTCCCGCTGATCCAGAAGGCCGGTTTGCAGGCGCAGGGTTGGGTGCAGACGGTCATCGGCGCCACAGTCATGACCGATATCCTTGCCATGCTGGCGCTGGCCATCTGCCTGCCCATACACAAGTCCGGGTTCTCCGCTACAGCCCTTGGTTTGCAGGTGCTGCAGATCCTGATCTTCACGCCGGCAGTGTTGCTGTTGGTGCCGCCGTTGTTTCGCGCGATGTTGCGTCGCTATGGTGACTCGCCCGAAGTACAGGTGGCCCTTACCATGCTGGTGTTGACGGTGGTGGCAGAGGGTGCCGAGATGGTGCACATGGAAGGCATCGTCGGTGCGTTTTTGGCGGGTATTGCCGTGCGTCGCGCCACGGGCCACGCACATCTGCACGAGGGCATGGCGGTCACTGCTCGCTATACGTTTATACCCAGCTTCTTCATGGCTACCGGAATGTTGATCGAGCCCGGCTCGGTCATCAAAACCATTGTGCATTCGCCGTGGTTGACTGCAGCCATCATCGGCAGCCTGTTGTCAGGCAAATATTTATCGGCTTGGCTCAGCGCCAAGTGGCTGCGCTATCCGGCCAGTCAAGTGCCGGGTATGTGGGCGCTGACGACGCCGCAGGTGGCGGCGACTCTGGCTGCCGCTGTCGTGGCCAGCCAAACCGTCAATTCTGCTGGTGTGCCGCTTATCGACGCCAACTTGCTCAATGTGGTACTGGTGTTGGTGGTGGTCACGGCAATAGGCGGGCCTATCGTCACGCAACGCTTGCTCAAGACAGCATCGTCGAAGGCTTGACGCCGCTGCTTTATTGGGGCTGTTTGAGCTTCGCTGATTGCAGAATCGCGCGTAGCGTCGGCACGTCCTTTACTGCCGGTGCGTTGGCCTTGAATGTACGGACATAGGCAAACAGATCATCTACGTCTTTGTCTGGCAGCGCGCTAGCGGCATAGTTGGGCATGCGCGTGGCGGGTAAGTGCGGTGCCAAATCACCGCGCATACGCAGGAACATCCGGAACAAACCAAGGTCTGTGACCAGCGGACTGCCGGTACCAACCAAATCGCGTTGACCGGTTTCGCCGTTGAAGCCGTGGCAGCCGTAGCAGCCATGATCGTAATAGAGTTGCTTGCCCTTGGCGGCATTGCCCGCTGCACTGGCAACAGTGGTCAAGCTTGCGGCCAGTACTGCGCAGGCCAGCAGCAGATGTGTGCGGTGTGTCATGACAGCTCCCTGCTCAGCGCGGCTGCGTGAGTACATCAATCAAGTAGGGCTCGCCGCGACGAGCATGGGCAATACCGCGTTTGAGCGCGGCCTGCAGTTGACGCGGATCGCTGATCGGACCTTCGCTGGCCATGCCATAGGCGGCAGCCATCTTTGCGTAGTCGATAAACGGATCACGTAGCGTGGTGCCTATGTGGGCGCGATCGGTGCCGCGGCCGCGCACACCCGCCATGTATTCGAGGAACATCAGTTCCTGATGCCAGGCGCGGTTGTTATGCATCACTGTCAGCAACGGCAGTTTGTGGTGAACGGCACTCCACAGCACGCCCGGCTGGTAATTCAGATCGCCATCGGTCTGGATGTTGATGACCAGACGCTTGCGATCGCGCGCGGCCAGCGCCGCACCGCCACAGGCACCGGCGCCATAGCCCATGCCACCGGCCCCTTGCGTTCCCAGATAGCTCCACGGTTTGTCATGTGACCACAGCTCACGGTGGTGACTGCCGGAAAAATTACTGGGACTGGCCAGGCACCAGTCTTCGTTTTCGAGCAGGGGCCACAGTTCAGCATAGATGCGCGCGGTGCTGACCGGGCTGGCGTCCCAGCCTTTGCGCTTGATCTCAAGTGCAGCCTCGAGGTTTTTGGCGAAGGCGCTGTGATTGGCTGCTGCATGACGGCTCTTGCGTTCGTCGATCACGCGTTGGCGTGCTGGCGTCAGCCCCTGGTGTACGGCGGCGATCAGCGCAGACAGGCTGGCCTCTGCATCAATCGCGACGCGCCTGCCGATACGGTTGGCGGGTGTGGGCTCTGCGGTTGGCGTGGTGCCGCGCAGACCACCAAAGCCGATACCGTGCAGATCACGAGTGGTATGCAGTGAATCTACCTTGGGGCCGATCAGTGCAACATCGGCCGGGCCGGTCTCCAGTCCCAACCGGTAGTCGACTTTGGCATCGACACCGGGACCGCACAGCGGATGACGCTGCGGAAAGCTCATCGAGCCTGCCGTAGCTTTGGTGCTGGTGCTGGCGCCGACCAGCTCGGCCAGTTGCACTGCCAGCTGTACGCCCTCGGGGGTGCGCAGTTGACCCACTTCGATGCGCGGGTTGGTCGCATCCAGCAGTGCACCGGCGATCTCGCGAGCCGTGCTTGCGTCGATACCGCTGATGACCGGCGGTACATAGCGGGGTACCTGCAGCGTGCCTGCCTCTTCCTTCTGCAACTCAATGTCGAGGATGACCAGCGCCGGTGCGGTGGGTGGCGTGATGGCTTGCCGATAGGCTTCCTGAATCGCGACCAGTGCTTCGGGTAGCGTCTTGGGCTGTGCATCCCACTTGGTATAGCTGCGCACCAGCGCACCCATATCGTTGGCAGTGTGCGCTTGGATAAAGCCATCATCACGGCCGGCTATCACCAACATGGGTGTGCCGGCATAGAAGGCCTGGTACAGCGCCATTGAGCCGTGCTGCAAACCGATGGTGCCGTGCAGCAATGCGCACATTGGCTTGCCTTGCGCCTTGCCATAGCCGTTGGCCATATCGACGGCGGTCTCTTCGTGCAGCGCGGTAATAAACTCGGGCCGCACATTGGGCGGATCACCGTAATTGACCAGCGACTCTTGCAGGCCTTCGAAACTGGAGCCGGGGTTGCTGGCCACGTATTCGATGCCCAGATCGCGTAGCACCTGCACCATCAGATCGGAGCCCGGACGAACTGCGGCGCGTGGTGGCAGTGCAGGGGGTTGGACGTCGCCGGTATCGCGTTGCAGTTGCTGACTGGAAGGCGGTGCGGCTGCCGTGCCAGGTGCGGCGGCTTGGGCTGCAGTGGCTGTGCTGCCGACCGCTGCTGCTGCGGCACCACCGGCCGCGGTGGCAGCGCCTTTTAAAAACCCACGACGATTGACCGAACCCGGTCCGTCCTTACGCTGCGCCATGTCTGCCCCCGCCTTATTGATTCACTGGGCCCTGTGGGCCTCTTGGGGTGCAGACTTGGCTTCCAGCACAGTGTTGTCAAGCGCGGGTGTGTTTGAAAGCCAGCACAGCTGTTGGCAGTGCTGCTTGATATCCAGCAGGTTGTCGGCGCCGCAGACCTCGCAATGCCCGCGGCAGAGGGCTGCGGCGTGGCACAGGTGTTGCTAATCCAACCCTGCGGCACGTTCAGCCGCTGTATTTGCGGATGACACCCATGCGCCTCTCATTGCGACTCTTGCTGCCAACGTTGTTGGTGTTGTCGGCGGTACCGGTTGCAGCAGTTGAACTGCTCAACGTGTCCTATGACCCGACGCGTGAGTTTTACAGCGAGTACAACGCGGCCTTTGCCAAGCACTGGGCTGCCAAGACCGGTGAGAAGGTCCAGATCAAGACCTCGCACGGCGGTTCTGGCAAGCAGGCGCGTTCTGTCATAGATGGGCTGCAGGCGGATGTCGTGACGCTGGCACTGGCTGCCGACATCGACGCTATTTCGAGCATTGGCGGCGTCATCGACAAGGCATGGCAGCAGCGCTTGCCGCAGAACAGCACGCCCTATACCTCCACCATCGTGTTCCTGGTGCGCAAGGGCAACCCCAAAGGCATCAAAGATTGGTCCGATCTGATCAAGCCCGGCATCAAGGTCATTACGCCTAATCCCAAGACATCCGGTGGTGCCCGCTGGAACTTGCTGGCTGCATGGGGCTGGGCATTGCAGCAGCCAGGTGGCAACGAGGCTAAGGCACGCGCCTACGTCACGCAGCTGTATCGCAACGTACCGGTGCTCGACGGCGGTGCACGTGCGTCCACAACCACCTTTGTGCAACGGCGTATCGGTGATGTGCAGATCACTTGGGAAAACGAGGCGATGTTGGCTTTGAAAGAGTTTGGCGCCGACAAGTTCGAGATTGTCGCGCCATCACTGAGCATCCTTGCCGAGCCACCGGTTGCTGTGGTCGACAAGGTGGTTGATAAGCGCGGTACTAGAAAAGTAGCTACCGAATACGTTTCTTGGCTGTATTCGGCCGAGGCGCAGGAGATTGCCGCGCGCAACTACTACCGGCCTCGACTGGAGTCCGTGGCCACCAAATATGCGGCGCAGTTTCCACGCATCAAACTCTTTACCTTGGCCCAGGTGTTCGGGGATTGGGGGCGTGTGCAGAAGCTGTGGTTCGATGATGGCGGCATCTTCGACCAGATCTATCAGAACTGACCGCTGCAGAATTTCCAGTGGCGTCTATCCATACACTGCGACAGCAGCGACGCGTCATGCCGGGCTTTGGCTTGGCCATGGGTGTCACCTTGGCCTGGCTGGGCCTCATCGTGCTCATCCCCTTGGCTGCGCTGCTTGCCAAGTCACTGGGTAACGGCCCGGCCTTCTGGTGGCAGACTTTGGCCACGCCGCGTGTGGCTGCGGCGTTAGAGCTGAGCTTCTTCTCGGCGTTGGCGGCAGCAGCGGTCGACATGGTCTTCGGTTTAATCATCGCCTGGGTGCTGGTGCGTTACCGCTTTCCGGGGCGGCGTATCGTCGATGCACTAATAGACCTGCCGTTTGCGTTGCCCACGGCTGTAGCCGGCATCACGTTGACGGCGTTGTATGCGGGTAATGGCTGGTTGGGTCGTTACCTTGAACCCCTGGGTATTCAGATAGCCTTCACCCGGGTGGGGGTGTTTGTCGCGCTGGTGTTTGTTGCCTTGCCATTCATCGTGCGCACGGTCCAACCGGTGCTGCAGGATCTGGACAAAGAATATGAAGAGGCTGCTGCCTCGCTGGGTGCCACGCGCTGGCAGTGCTTCTGGCGGGTGTTGTGGCCAGCGTTGCTTCCGGCGCTGCTGACCGGCTTCACGCTGGCGCTGGCGCGCGCTGTTGGCGAGTACGGTTCGGTTATCTTCATCGCCGGAAATTTGCCGATGGTGTCGGAGATCGCGCCGCTGCTCATCGCGGTGAAGCTTGAGCAATACGATTATGTCGGCGCGGCGGCCATAGGCACGGCGATGCTGCTGATTTCGTTTGTACTGCTGCTCGGACTTAACTTGCTGCAGCGCTGGCTGCGCAGGGGGCGCATGTGAGTCGCCCTAATGGTGCCTTGACTGAGGCAGCGTGGGTGCGCCGACTGCTCATCGGCATTGCGCTGGGGTTCTTTGCGCTGTTTCTGCTGTTGCCCCTGGTGGTGGTGTTTGCCGAGGCACTGACCAAGGGTATCGCACCCTATTTCACCGCCATCGTAGAGCCCGATGCGATCGCTGCCTTAAAGCTGTCGCTGGCGATCGTCGCCATCGTTGTGCCCATCAATGCGCTGTGCGGCTTGTGCGCAGCTTGGGCCATTGCCAAGTTTCGCTTCCCCGGCCGCAGCTTGTTGCTGGCATTAATCGATCTGCCCTTTGCGGTATCGCCGGTCATCGCAGGCTTGGTCTATGTGTTGTTGCTGGGGTCGCGGGGTGTGTTGGGCCCGCTGCTGCAAGAGTGGGACATCCAGATCATCTTTGCCGTACCCGGTATGGTGCTGGCAACACTCTTTGTCACATTCCCGTTTGTGGCACGAGAGCTGATCCCCTTGATGGAACAGCAGGGTAATGACGAAGAGCATGCTGCACGTCTGCTCGGTGCCAACGGACTGCAGATCTTCCGGCGTGTGACCTTGCCCAACATCAAGTGGGCACTGATGTATGGCGCATTGCTGTGCGGTGCACGCGCGCTGGGCGAGTTTGGTGCGGTATCGGTGGTATCGGGCCACATCCGTGGTCAGACCAATACGCTGCCACTGCAAGTTGAAATCCTCTACAACGAATACCAGTTCCAAGCCGCCTTTGCGGTGGCCTCAATGCTGGCGCTGTTTGCGCTGATAACTCTGGCCGTGAAGGCTCTGCTTGAACGCCGCTATGCCCGGGAACTCGGGCACCACTGATCGGGAACAGCAAGTTATGCAAGTCGGTATCCAATCCCTTAGCAAGTCTTTCGGCAGCACGCGAGTGCTGTCTGGCATCGAGCTTGAAGTCAAAGAGGGCGAGTTCTGCGCCTTGTTGGGTCCGTCGGGCTCGGGCAAGACGACCTTGCTACGCATCATTGCAGGGCTGGAATTTGCTGATCATGGCAAGGTGCTGTTCGACGGCGTGGATGTTGCCAACCGGGAGGCGCGTGATCGTCAGGTTGGCTTCGTGTTCCAGCATTACGCCTTGTTCCGCCACATGACCGTGCATGACAACGTGGCCTTTGGTCTGCAGATCCGATCGCGTGCCAAGCGTCCGGCACGCGCGGAGATTGATCGTCGAGTGGGTGAACTGCTGGAGTTGGTGCAGCTGGCCGGCTTCGAAGGGCGCTTCCCGGATCAACTCTCTGGTGGTCAGCGGCAGCGCGTGGCCCTGGCGCGTGCTTTGGCCATTGAGCCTCGTGTGCTGTTGCTCGATGAGCCCTTTGGCGCGTTGGATGCCCGCGTGCGGCGGGAGATGCGCAGTTGGCTGCGCGATCTGCAGCGCAAACTCAATCTCACCAGCATTCTGGTGACTCACGATCAGGACGAGGCGCTAGAGCTGGCCGATCGCGTGGCAGTCATGGAGCAGGGCCAAGTGCTGCAATACGATGTGCCGCAACAAGTCTATGACCGGCCGGCGACGCCTGCGGTCTATGACTTTTTGGGTGGAGCAAACCGCCTAGCCGTCAGAGTTTCGCAGGGCCGTGTGTTGCTGGGCAACGAGGTGGTCGCGGTGCTGGCTGCAGCAGACGACGCGGCGGCGCAGCTTCATGTTCGCAGTCATGACATACAGCTGCTGCCTGCTGATGCTGCAGCAGGGTTGCAGGCGCAGGTGCTGCGCGCAACCTGGGGCGGTGCCTCAACGCACTACGACCTGCGACTGGCAGAGGGCAGTACCGTCGAAGTGGATCAGCCGCGTTGGGCACAGTCGGGTCAGTTGCTTGCTGCCGGCGATACAGTGCGCTTGCGCTTAGAGCGATTTGGCGTATTTGGTCCGGTGGCCGGGTCGCACCACGGCATCACTGGCTAGGCCGATGCCGGACAGTCAGTCCGGCGTGTCTGTTAGCAACTTGTAACGCTTAAGCAGCGTGCGCACGGTGTTGCGCGACACACCCAATAGCCGTGCAGCCTGCACTTGATTGCGTCCCGATGACTCGAAGGCCTGATGTACCAGCAGCGATTCGATGCGCTCGTGCAGGTCTGCCTCTTGGTTCTTGAGCAGGCCGCCTATGACTTGGCCGAGAGCCTCGTAGGGCTCTACATCATTGAGCGTCGGGCCACTTGTTCCATACGAGAGTCGCGGTGAGGTGGCAAAGCGCAGGTTCTCTGGTCGGATGACGCCATCGCGGGCCGTCAGCAGGCCAGCATGCACGACGTTTTCCAGTTCGCGGATGTTGCCGGGCCACGGATACGACACCAAGGCAGCACGTGTTTCCGGGGCCATGACAGCCTCGCGTATGCCCAGTCGATCGGCGTAGATGTGCAGGAAGTGTTGAGCCAGCGGCAGGATGTCGCCTGGCCGGTCTGCCAAGGGCGGTACCTTCAATGTCACCACATTGAGGCGGTAATACAGATCGCGCCTGAAACGGCCTGCTTCGATGGCGGCAGGCAGGTCGATATTGGTGGCAGCCACCACTCGCACGTTGAGTGGTATGGGTGTTCTGGCCCCGACCCGTACGACTTCGCGCTCTTGTATCACGCGAAGCAGTTTGACCTGCAGGGGTAGGGGCAGGTCGCCCAGTTCATCCAGAAATAGCGTGCCGTTGTTAGCAACCTCGAACCACCCAGCACGGGTTTCACTGGCGCCGGTAAAGGCCCCGGCCTGATGGCCGAACAGCTCTGCCTCTGCAAGGCTGTGCGACAGTGCGCCGCAATTGACTGCGACAAACGCGCCTTTGCGGCCACTTTCGGCGTGCAGGTGGCGTGCAACCAGTTCCTTGCCGGTACCGGTATCACCGGTGATGAGCACGGTCACATCGGAGGGTGCGAATTGTTCGATCTGCTGCAGCAGCTGCTGTGACAGCGGATCGGCAAAGATCATCGCCTTGGCGCGCACCGACAAGACGTCGGATTGCGCGGTAGGGGAGACCAGTAGCGGATTGGGATTGGCGGGCATCACAGGCTCATTATGGGGGCAGTTAGCTGCCGATTCGATAACGAGCGGTAATCTGCACAGTACGAGGCTCACCGGATAGAAGCCCACACCTTGTTCCAAGCATCGTTGGCCAGACCAAACGACCGGCCTAAGCCACGCACAGTCAAAGTGATGTTGCGCGGATTGGAAGAGATGAACTGCAGCGTGAGCGCCTGCTGCGACACTTGTTGTACCGTATAGGTGCCTTGTTAGGCAGCCTTGCGGTGGTCTTCAGAGGGGCTATGCTGAAGCCCTTGTTTGATTTTCAGCACCCCTACCAACAGCGGTGTTTGATACCTCACAGCGAGTGGTGGCATTGATGCATCAGCACAAGCAAGCAACTCAATCACCCGACACGACGCGGCGACGCTTTGTCTGCGGCTTGGCAGCGGGCGGGCTGGTTGGCGCGCTGTCGCCGCGCTCTGTGTGGGCGGCTGGGTCTGATTCAGCTCAATTAGGCATGCCTGTGTTGCAAGGCCCGCAACTGCAGTTGGACATCACGGCTGCGCAAGTCAATTTCACAGGCCGCAGCGCGATGGGCACAGCAGTCAACGGCAGTGTGCCTGCGCCCTTGCTGCGACTGCGCGAGGGCGATCTCTTGCAGGCCCGCGTAAGCAATCATCTCAGTACTGCTACGGCGATTCACTGGCATGGTCTGGTCGTGCCTGCCGGGATGGACGGCGTACCGGGATTGAGTTTTGCCGGCATTGCTTCTGGTGCCAGCTTCGACTATCGCTTTGGACTGCATCAAAGCGGTACCTATTGGTATCACGCGCACGCTGGCTTTCAAGAGCAGACGGGCCTGTATGGGCCATTGGTAATTGAGCCGCGCAACAGCGATCTGTTTACCTATGACCGCGACTATGTCGTGATGTTGTCGGACTGGAGCGATATCGCGCCACAACGCATTCTGACGCGCCTTAAGAAGCAGGCCTCTTACTACAACCATCAGCAGCGCACCGTTTCAGAGCTGCTGCGTGACATTCAGGCCAAGGGTGCCAAGGCGGCATTTGCGGACCGCCGCCAATGGGGTCAGATGCGTATGACACCCACCGACCGGGCCGATGTCGATGCCTCGGCCTATACCTATCTGCTCAATGGCCGCACCCCAGCAGCCAATTGGACAGGCTTGTTCAAACCCGGTGAGCGTCTGCGGCTGCGCTTCATCAACGCCGGTGCAATGACTTATTTTGATGTACGCATACCCGGGCTGCGCATGACGGTGGTGGCGGCAGATGGTCAGTTGGTAGAGCCCGTTGTAGTGGATGAGTTCAGACTTGCGGCAGCAGAGACACTGGATGTGATCGTAGAGCCGCGCGAATCACGTGCCTATACGCTGTTCGCGCAAAGCATGGATCGCTCCGGTTACGCGCGCGGCAGCTTGGCACCGGCGGTTGGCATGGTCGCTGCTGTGCCGCGTCTGGATCGTCCTGCCAGGTTGACGATGGCTGATATGGGTCATCATCACGCAGCAGCAGTTGCTGGTCTGGATGAGCCGGATCATGCGGCGATGATGGTGGCGCATCCGGCCAGCGAAGCGCATAACCCCAATGTGGATATGCAAACGCATATGCCGCTGCCCAAGCTCGATGATCCGGGAATTGGTCTGCGCGAGGAGCAGTTACTGGCACTGCGCGATGACGCTGTGCCCGGACATCGTGTGTTGCGACTGTCTGACCTGCGCAGCACGGATGCAGATCCTGACGGACGTATTCCACTGCGCACCATCGAGTTACACTTGACCGGCAATATGGATCGCTATGTGTGGGGCTTTGATGGGCTGCGCTATGGCCAGTCCGATCCCATCGTGTTGCAGGTCGGTGAGCGGGTCCGGTTCGTGCTGATCAACGACACCATGATGGAACACCCAATCCATTTGCATGGCTTGTGGAGCGATATCGAAGATGAAACCGGCGAGTTTCAGGTTCGCAAGCACACACTGTCCATGCCACCGGGCACGCGCCGCAGTTTCAGGGTCACGGCCGATGCCACCGGCCGCTGGGCCTTTCATTGCCACATGATGTTTCACATGGCGCTTGGAATGTTTCGTGAGGTGCAGGTCTCATGAGACTGCCGGTCGCTCTGTGTCTGTTGCTGAGTCCCGGTGCCGTTGCAGCAAGCGAAGGCATGGACCATACGGATCACGCCGGACACGGCATGGCCGAAGATCCAGTCATCGCCATGCTGATCGTCGACAGATTGGAGGCGAGTCGACATAACCAACTGACTGCCGGTGCCTGGGATGCACGAGCTTGGATCGGCACAGATCAAAGCCGTTGGCAGCTGCGCAGCGAAGGCCATGATGCGGCGTCAGGTCACAGCGCCGACACCACGCTTGAAGTCAGTTGGCTGCGTCCGGTGTCGCCTTGGATGCAGGTTGTAGTGGGTGTGGTGCGTGACGTACAGGACAAACAGGCGCGCAACGGCGTGACCGCAGGCTTGGTTGGCGTATTGCCCTATCGGGTCAATCTGCAGTCTGCGGTGTGGCTAACAGATGGGCCGCATGCTGCAGTGCGGATTGAATTGGAACAGGACTGGTTGTTGACGCAGCGTTGGGTGTTACAGCCGCGTATTGAAACGCGCCTGTGGAGCAGCGGTGACCACAATGCTGACGTGGGTCTGCGGCTACGCTATGAGATTCGTCGGGAGTTGGCACCGTACGTCGGGGTGAATCGTGCGTTTGCACGCGATACAGGCCTAACAGAGGCGGGTGGAACGCAGGTTGTTGCGGGACTGCGCGCCTGGTTTTGACCTATTGGGGTTGGGACTTGAGCAAGTGAGCCTTAAACGCAGTCGCAGCAGGCGACAAGCTGCGTGTGCCAGGCGAAACCACATACCAGCGGGCCTGTATTGGAAAGCCCTTTACATCGAGAATCTTGATGCCTGCCATATGCGCTTTGGTTGCCAGTGCGTGGGCGGATAACACGCCGATTCCAAGGTCGCCTGCTACCGCTTCCTTTAAAGCTTCGTTGCTACCCAGTTCCATGCGCACCAATGGCGTAAAGCGGCATTTGCGTAGGTGCTTGTCCGTCGCCATGCGTGTGCCTGACCCCTGCTCACGAAGAATGAACCGTTCGGCTGAAAGCTTTTCTAAGGGGATGTTCTTGGTGCGCGTCAGTGGATGTTTGGCTGGCGCTATAACCACTAGCGGATTGTCACGTAATACAGCCACTGCTAGGTCTAGGTGTGATGGCGGTAGCGACATGACATAGAGGTCGTCCAACCGCTGCTCAAGGCGCTCAACGACGCGGTCGCGGTTGAGGATCTCCAGCGCAACGTCAATTCCTGGGTGAAGCTTGCAAAACTCCCCTAGTAAGCGGGGAACAAAATATTTTGCAGTGCTTACCACTGCAACTTTTAAAGTTCCGAGCTCCAGGCCTTTCATGGCATCCAGCCGTTGTCGAAGAGACTGATATTCGTGCTCAATGCTGCGAGCTGAATCGGCCAAAGCTCTGCCAGCTGCCGTCAGCTGCAGGCGTCTTCCTACAGTTTCATGCACTGGCATGCCGATGCTGCGGGCCAACTGTTGCAGTTGTGTGGAGGCTGTTGGCTGCGTGATGTGCTGGCTTCGTGCTGCGGCAGTGATGCTACCGGCTTCTGCAATCGCCAGAACCAAGCGTAACTGCCGTAAGGTTATATGCATTCAAAAAATCTATAGCTAACCTGATAAATATCAATTTTACACAACTTGTCTGTTTTATCACCATGGGTGCCTTCGGAGGTGCGCCATGCAAAATCTTATGGATCCAGCGGTGTTGTTTTTTGTGCTGGGGGTTGGCGCTGGTCTGCTCCGTTCTAACCTAGAGATACCGCCTCCAATCTCGAAGTTTCTCTCGCTGTACCTGTTGATGGCACTGGGGCTCAAAGGGGGCTTTTCGATTGCCCATTCCGGTTTGACTGGTGAGGTGGTTTTGGTACTGGCGTGCGCTGTGCTGCTTTCGCTGCTTATTCCTTTAATTGCCTATGGCTTGTTGCGCAGAACGCTGGCGCCTTTGGATGCTGTGGCCGTCGCTGCAACCTATGGGTCCGTCAGTGCTGTGACGTTTGTGACCGCTACTCAGTACCTAGAACATCAGGGTATTGCCTATGGGGGCTATATGGCCGCCGCAATGGCCTTGATGGAATCGCCAGCGATCATTCTTGCGATCCTTGCAGCCAACCAGTTGCGACAACATTCGAAAACGCCCCTGCGAGAGATTTTCAGAGAATCGATGACCGATGGTGCTCAAGTGGTGTTGGTCGGCGCCATGCTGATTGGCATCTTGACTGGCGATGCCGGGAGAGAGGCTATGCAGCCGTTTTCTGCTGATCTATTCAAGGGAATGTTGGCGTTCTTTCTGCTCGACATGGGCTTGATGACCGCCAAAAGTTTGCCGCAACTTAGAAATCACTCTGCGTGGCTGCTGTGCTGGTCATTGGGGGCGCCGCTTGTTCATGCAGCTATGGCATGTGGTTTGACTGTCGTTGCTGGCTTGGAAATCGGTGATTCAATCTTGCTAGTGGTGTTGGCAGCTAGCGCATCCTACATTGCAGTGCCAGCGGTATTGCGCCATGCCATCCCCGAGGCCAATCCTGGTATCTATCTCGGTATGTCGTTGGGTATCACGTTTCCCTTCAACATTCTGATTGGCATTCCCCTCTACAGCAAAGTTGTGCCGTACGTGCAGGGTCTGACAGGGTAATCGGCTGCTTTTACAGTGTGACCGACTGCCTGGCCACCATCGTGATGGCGTCGAAAGGGCAGTGCTCGGCGCACTTGGTGCAGCCAGTGCAGGCCGCTTCATTATTGAGCAGCGAAGTCTTTCGCCAGTTGGGGCCCGGTTCCAGATGCAGAACGTGCGGAGGGCAGACGGCAATGCAGCGCCCGCAACCGGTGCAGCGCTGTGGATCGATGACCGGCAGCAGTTTGCGGGCCACGTGCTGATTAGCCCAGACTTGCCACGACTAGGCTGACCACCGCCACGCTGGTCAGCAGTAGCCGCAAGTCGGCTATCCACAGCGGCAGTGACGTTGGGCGTAGCAGTTGCCGATCGGCCAAGTAACACGCAAGCAGGAGCACAGCGACCAGTCGCAGGCCGGTCTGCTGTGCTTGCTGCAGCGCCAGCCATGCAACTAGCGATGGCAGTACGCTCCAGCCATAGCGGGCTGTTGCCGATGCGGATGAGGCAACACCTGCCACGGCATAGGCCCAGTGCAGAGCACCGACAAAGGTGGCAATGAGCGCGCCGTACTGCAGCAGCGCCTGCGAGCTTGTCAGCTGTGTATCTGGTGGGCCCAAGACGGCCAACAGGCTCAGCCCCACGAAGGGGATAAGGCCCGCCAGTCCGAACACTATCGCCGGTCTTGGTGCGGTTGCGAGGCGCGAAACAATGTTGCTCAAAGAGGACTCCAGCGTGCTGGCAGGTGCGGCAGGTGCAGCATATGCTGGCATGCCTTGCGAATGCACTCTGGGGTCACTGCACCATGCGTATCTGTGTTTTCTGCGCTTCTAGCTCGTTGGCCCCTGCCCATTTCGGACAGGCGGCGTTTGATCTGGGTCAGTTGTTAGCCAACGCGGGTGTGCATGTGGTGTTCGGCGGCGGCGGTAAGGGCTCGATGGGCCGCCTAGCTGATGGGGTCCATGCCGCTGGCGGTGCCATTACCGGGGTCATGCCACATTTCATGCGCGAGCTGGAATGGTCCCATCCCAAAGTCAGCACCTATGAGTGGACCACCGACATGGCCGAGCGCAAGGCGCGACTGTTGGCCGATACCGATGCGGTGGTTGCATTGCCCGGCGGCTGCGGAACGTTCGAGGAGCTGCTTGAGGTGATGACGCTCAAGCGGTTGGGTCTGTATCTGGCACCCATTATCGTGGTGAACCAGGCTGGGTTTTATGAGCCGTTGCGACAGCTGCTGCAGTCGAGCATTGATAACCGTTTCATGGATGAGCGCCATCAGTCTATGTACACGCTTGTTGACGGTGTTGACGATGTATTGGCAGCGGTGCGTTCTGCGCCGCAGTGGAGCCGTGATGCGACGGGTTTTGCTGTGCAAAGCTGATATGGACCGAGGGCTGTAGAGATGACACTCAAAAAAATCTGGTGTTTTATCGTGCCAGCGCTGGTGTTGCCGCTGTGCTTGAGCGCAGCCGACCGGCAAGTCGGTGTTGGTCAGGGTTGGACGGGCGTCACGCATCCCAAAGAGGTTATCGTCGCGCGTCAAGAGTTGATGGAGCACATCGAACTGCTGATGGAGCCCATCGATACATTGACTGTCCAGCCGGTACAGGACGTCGAGCGCGTACGCCAAAATGCAGAGATCATCGGGGCAGTGTTGCTGTCTGTGCCGCACTTGTTCCCGCCCAGCACCAACCTCTTTGATGCAAAAGCATCGCAGCCGCAAACGTTGGCTTTGCCGCCCATCTGGAAACAGTTCGATACGTTCTATCGTTTAGCTGGTTTGGCTGCTAAAGCTGCCGAAGTAATGGCCGAGGCCAAAGATGAACCGGCGATGCGTCGTGCAAGCTTAGCGTTGCGTGGCAGTTGTGATGCCTGCCATACGCTGTATCTGCGTCGTTATGAACCGCCCAAGACCAAAGAGTCGGATTACACCTTCGACTTTGATTCAGCCTTACCTGCCAAATAGCCCGAGGGCGATTACTCTTTGAGTGGCTGCAGTGGCACGCGCACCAGTACCACCGCGCTGAGTACAACCGGCACTGCCATAATCAGGCAGGTCCACACACGACCTGTGCCCCCTGCCAGCAACAGTCCGGCTGTGTAGGGGCCCACAAATGACCCCAGGCGCCCTGCGCTCATAGACAGACCCATGCCTGTCGCCCGCACACGTGCCGGGAAGGTTGCTGCGCCGGTGGCATAGAGCATGACCGCAGCACCGAATATGCCAAAGCCAACGGCCATCGACGCCGCCACAGTCAGAGCGTAGCTGTGCGCCGAGTAGCCGAATGCGGCGATGGCCAGGCCCAGCGCAATAAGCGTGGCTGTGGCGACGGGTCGCAACGCGGCGCGCAAGGTGGCTGCGCCGATAAGAACACCGCCGGCAATGCCGCCTACGTTGGTGAGGATTGAGATCCATCGGCCCGACGCATCACCAAAGCCAGCTTCTGTGGTGAGTTGGTTGTTCCAGTTGAGGAAGAAATACGACGACAACATGTAAAGAAAGTAGGCCGCCTGCATCAGCAACAGCCGCGGCAGAATAGGTTGACGCAGCAGATCCGTCAGACTGGATTTGGCAGCAGCGGGCGCCGGTTGCGGGAGTTGGTCGAAGCTGGGCAGGTCCAGCCGCGCCAAGATTTTGTTCAGACGCTGCAAACTGCCGGGGCCTGGCTTGGAGACCATGAAATCGATGGACTCGGGCAGCAGCACTATCACCAAGGGAATCAGCAGCGCTGATACCACGCCACCGAACACAAACACGGAACGCCAGCCATAAGAGCCGATCAACCATTGCGACACGATGATGCCGCCGATCACGACACCGACGTTATAGCCGATCGTGACCAGACCCAGTCCCAGATTGCGGGTGCGTTGGGAGCAGTATTCAAATACCAACGTACCCACAGCGCTGGCCATGGCGCCAACCCCCATGCCGGTGACAAAGCGCAGCGCGACCAGTTGCCACAGGGAGTCGGCACCAGCAGATAGCAGCATGCCCAGTGACAGCAACGTAAGATTCAACAGAATGGCTGTGCGGCGCCCATACAGATCGGCAATAGGCGAGAGCAGCAACGCGCCTGTGGCAGTGCCTAAGGGCCCTGCCGACAGCAGGGTGCCCAGCAGGACTGGGTCCAACTGCCATTCGCGCGCAAGAATTGGCGAGATTAGCGATGCGGCCAGCAGATCGAAGCCATCTACCATGTTGATTAATACACCCAGGGCGATGACCAGCAGTTGCAGGGGCCGCAGTGGCCGGCTGGCGATGGCTTCGTGTACGTGTTGCAGTGTCATGCTGTCCCCTGTCTGCATATGGCAGCCGCTGGTGCGGTCTTTTTTGCCAGTGCTAGGATGCGCAGACAATAGCTGAATCCGGGGGAGTCATGTCAGCGAGCATTCGCGCGACAATCCGATACGTCGTCAAAGGGGAGAAATCGATTTTCTACCCGGCCGATCGCGCCAAATCATATTGGCCTCCCGAAGACCATGAGATGGCTATTACCGACGCCCGGCCACTACTTGATCGGCTCAGCGTGGCGCGCAATGGCTTTACGGTGCTGCACCATCAGACGGCGGTCAGGGACTTTGCCGATTCCACCCAGATTGAAGACGTGTTCCTGCCAGAGGCCGTGCAGCTAGCCATGCAAGTTAATGGCGCGGTAAAGGCTTTTGCCTTCGGCCCTGTAGTTCGTAGCGATGCGCCGGGCAGTGTGCAAGGGGCGCTGCCGGCACATGGCGCGCATGTGGATTATGGCCGTCCGACCATAGAAGACTTTGCGCGGGCCGCTTTGGGCGACGAGGCAGCCTACTGGCTGACTAAACGTGTTGTGCTGATGAACTTGTGGCGCCCCCTTGCCACGGTGTACAGCTCGCCGTTGGCGCTGTGTGATGCCTCGACGGTTGAGGCGGGCGATCTGCATCCGAGCGAAATACGCGGCGGGCTCATGAACATGAATCGCCAGCCGCTGTTTGGCTTTAATCTCAGCTATAACGCCGCGCACCGCTGGTATTACTTGCCGCAGATGCAGCCTGACGAAGTGTTTGCGTTCAAGCTTTATGATTCGGATGAGACGCGCCCGCAGTGGACGGGGCACACGGCCTTCAATGACCCCAATACGCCGACTGATGCACCGCCACGACAAAGCATCGAGGTGCGCACGGTGTCTTTTATTGAAGACTAATCCGGCAACTCTCTGTTGAGCAGTTCGGCGCCTTTGAGCGCCAGTTGAACGGAACTGCTTACACCTAGCTTCTGCTTGATGGCCGATTGATGATTGGCCACGGTTTTGGGTGTCAGATGCAGGGAATCAGCAATATTGCGGATCGACTGCCCTGCCACCAGTAGCCTCAGCACTTCAAACTCTCGCGACGACAATCGCTCAGGTGCTTGCCCCTCGGCACCGGCACTTCGCAGGGCCAGATGCTGAGCTGCATCCTGGCTCAGATATTTTCGACCTTGTGCTACAGCATCCACGGCGGCCACCAATACCTCTGGCGCACTGGCCTTGGTCACAAACCCGCAGGCTCCTGCCTGCAGGGCGCGCTGCACATAGATCGGTTCGTCATACATGCTGAACATCAGCACTTTGGCTTGAGTGTTGAGCAGCAGAATGCGGCGCAAGGCCTCTATGCCGCTGACCCCTGGTAACGCGATGTCCATGACCACTACGTCTGGGGAGAGTTCTGAAAAAAACCGCAGTGCTGCCTCGGCGTCTGAGCACTCTCCAGCGACGATGATGTGCTCGCAGGCTTCCAGCAGTCGTCGATAGCCTTGGCGTACCACGGCATGGTCATCAACAAGCAGCACGCGAATGGGAAGCTGGGCTGACATCAATCGTGACCTGTCGCTGCAATGCAGGCTTGCATAGTAAAGCCCTCGCCGGGTGCCGTTCGCACCGACCACTGCCCGCCCATTTGCATGACTCTCTCGGCTATTCCCCGCAGGCCATGCCCGTTACGGTGCTGTGAGGCCTCGCAGCCGCGGCCGTCATCCTCAACACACACCTGGAGCTGGTCCGGTTTGCCACCTTGTCCGGAGTGACGCAGCAGTTTGAGCGTGACCTGAGAGGCACCGGAATGCCGTGCGCAGTTAGTGAGGCCTTCCTGAGCAATTCGAAACAGTGTCAGCGTGGTCAGTTCGCCTAGATCGTCAAATTCGCCTATGACTTGCAGCTCAAAGGCGGTGTCGGGCAGCGCCTGTTGCCAGCGGTCAATGCAGCTCTCCACTGCTGCAACCAGACCCAGTTCATCCAGTCCTGTGGGTCGTAAGCGCTTTATAAGGTCGCCGACTACGGCATGTAGGTGGTCGGCAGCGTGCACGATACGTTCAGCTGCGGCAGCGTTTTGCGGATGGTGGATGGGACCGTGAGCGACAATGCTGCAGGCATCTAGTTTGATGGCGTTGGAGTACTGGCCCAGTTCATCGTGCAGCTCTCTGGCAAGGCGTTTGCGTTCTGCCTCGACACTGCGCAGTGTTGCATGTGCCAGATGCTGGTTATCCGCTAAGGCAACTGCCAGCTGTTGCTGAGTTAGTAAGTGGGCCTGCACTTGAGCCTGTGCCTGACGTGACCTTCGCCAGGATAGCCATGCCAAGCCGGCGGCCAATGTGAAGGCTGTCAACGTCCATTCGTCAACCTGGGCAGCTTCAAGACCCCGTGTCGCGGAGAACACCTGTTCGCTCCATTCAAAGCGCATTGACAGTGCGGCTACCGTGGCAGTGCCCACCACCACGCCTATCAGATCGCGTTGAGGAAAAAAGGGTTTGGGCTGTCGTGGTGTGGAATTGTGCATAGCAATGGTCCTTGCGTCGGGAAAAACTCCCGGCCCTTTCGGGAAACGCGACTCTGTCGTAATGGCTGGTGCTCAACCACACTGTGCGCATTGGCAGAGTAGTGGAGATAGTCGGATGAGAAAAGCGCAAGCCGGCAGGGCGTTGGCCCGGGCAGTGCAATGGGGTGGGATGCTCGTGCTGGCCAATTCTGCGGCCGCGCAACAAGGTGCATCTGCTGGCCAGGATCAAACTGGCCTTGCCACGGTGGTCGTCACGGGTTTGACACCCCTGTCGTCTCTGGATGGCGAGGCGGTTGGCAGTGCGGCGCAGTCCGCTAGCGCCGAAGACATCCAGCGTTCCAACGCGACAGATCTGTCGGCCTTCCTTGCACGGTCTATGGGCAGCGTGTACGTGAATGATATGCAGGGCAATCCACTACAGCCGGATATCAACTACCGCGGCTATACCGCTTCGCCGCTGCTGGGAACGGCGCAGGGCTTGTCGGTTTATCTCGATGGCGTGCGACTCAACCAGCCTTTCGGTGATGTGGTCAGCTGGGATCTGATTCCGCGCGCTGCCATTCGCACAGTGGTTCTGGTGCCAGGAACCAATCCGGTGTTCGGACTCAATTCGCTCGGTGGCGCGTTGTCACTGCGCAGTAAAGATGGCTTTGCTGATCCGGGCACTGCACTGCAGGTGGGTGTGGGTTCTTTTAACCGTACCCAGTGGGAGGTTGAATCCGGTGGTAGTCGCGGCGATTGGGGTTGGTATGTCACGGCAAATCGCTTTAAGGAAGATGGCTGGCGTGAGGCGTCACCTAGTGAGGCCGAGCAGCTGTTTACCAAGCTCAGCTGGCGCCATGCCAACACCGCGGTGTCGGTGTTTGGTTCTGCAGCAGACACGCAGCTGACAGGCAACGGCATGCAGGAAAGGCGTTTGCTGGCTGCAGACCGCAGTTCTGTTTACACCAAGCCGGATGTCACCACCAATAAAGCAGTGCTCGTCGGGCTAGATGTGCAGCATCGGTTTAACAGCGCTCTGACGTTGGAGGGTAATGCTTGGTATCGCAATATCGCCACGACAACCTTTAACGGCGACCTTAACGAAGGCGCATTGGGTGAGAGCACCTATCAGCCCTCGGTGGCAGAGCGTGCGGCTCTGGCGGCGGCAGGTTACAGCGGCTTTCCGCTGGCAGGTGAGTCGCAACTCAATACACCCTTTCCGCGCTGGCGTTGCATCGCTAATGCACTGCTTAACGACGAGCCTAATGAAAAATGTAATGGGCTGATTACCCAGACTGCTACGTCGCAGCACACCGCCGGCGCCTCAGCGCAGTTGACGTTTGATCGGTCGCTTGGCTCTCACGCCAATCAACTGGTGCTGGGTGCGGTGCTCGATGACAGCGCGGTGCACTTCGAGCAGGCATCGCAGTTTGGCTATCTTGCCGAGGACCGCAGAGTTGTTGCAGTCAGTGGGCCTGGCGCCTTTGCAGATGGCACCCAAAGTTCAGAGGGCGCTTTTGATGCGCGCGTTGATCTGGGTGGCGTGACCCGCGTTCAAAGCTTTTATTTCAGCGACACGCTCAAGGTGCTGCCGCGCTTAGATATGACCCTGTCGGGTCGTTACGATCAGCATCAGGTTCGCAATCGGGATGCCATCACTCCGGGTGGTGGTCCGGGCTCGCTAGACGGCGATCATCGCTTCAGTCGTTTTAATCCGTCGCTGGGCTTGAGCTACAACGCCGGCGGCGCGCTGTCGCTGTCGGCGCGTTACAGCCAAGGCAGTCGAGCACCCTCGTCGATAGAGCTCGGCTGCGCTGATCCGGCTAATCCTTGCCGCTTACCCAATGCCATGGCGGGTGATCCCCCACTTAAACAGGTAGTGACTTCCAATTGGGAGTTGGGTGCTCGCGGCCGGCTGCTCGGCGTGGCGCTCTGGTCGGCAAATGTGTTTCGCGCTGACAACCATGACGACATTTTGTTTGTCGCAGACGACCAGGCAGGGTACGGCTACTTTCGCAATTTTGGCAGCACCCGCAGGCAGGGTGTTGAGCTCGGTGCCGATGGCCGGTTAGGCCCGCTGTTGCTGGGACTGCATTACACGTTGCTAGATGCGACGTTCCAGAGCGCCGAGACAGTGCAGGGCTCCAGTAACAGCAGCGTCAGTGCTGTGGCGCCCGGTTTTGAGGGAACAATCGATATACAGCCTGGGAATCGTATTCCGCTGGTGCCTGCACAGATCGTTAAGGTGAGTTTGGTTTGGGACTTATCACCAGCCGTGAGTGTGGATGCCGATATGGCCTACATCGGTAGGACCCATGCGCGCGGCAATGAAAACAACCAGCATCAACCCGATGGGGTGTATTACCTCGGCGCCGGCAGTACGGGTGGTTATGCCGTGGTGAATCTGGGTCTGCACTGGCAGGCAGATGAGCAGCTCAAGCTGTTTGTGCAGATCAACAACGTGCTCGATCGCAAGTACGGCAACGCGGCGCAATTGGGCGCCACAGGCTTTACGGCAAATGGTGCCTTTATTTCCAGACCGTTTGCTGCGCCGGTCATCGCGGCTGAGCGCCCCCTGCAGCACAGTGCTTTCTTGGCGCCAGGTGCGCCTCGTATGCTGTGGATGGGTGTGCGCTATACGCTCGATTGAGTAGGTTCAGCTGCCGGTGTTGTGCGGATGTGGTAGGGCAGGCACTCGCAAGACACCGTGCAGCAGGTCGAAGGTGACGGGTGTGTGGCCAACCACTTGTCCGTCGCATTGCACAGCCATCGGTGGATTCAGCACCAAGTGTCCTTGTGCGGCACGTGCGTACTGAACATTCGGGTCGCTGTGCAGCCGCCCATTGAACAGCTTGGGCAGGCTGAGCAGGTTGTACCAAGGGCCGGCGTCTGCGACGGTCACAAAATCCAGCAGCCCATCGTCGTCGCGCGCTCCCGGCGCGACATGCATGCCGCCGCCCACTCGCGGGCCTATGCAGCCGAAGGCGACCATGCTGCGAGGGCTGCCTAGGCTTGAGGGTGTTGACGTATCGCTGGCGCCCTGCAGATGCAGTTGCAGCGCGGGGCCTTTAAAGCTGAACAGGCCCCGTACCAGAGCGCTGACATACGCCAGTTGCCGCGGCCCACGTCGCGACAGCAAGCCCAACACATGGGTATCGAAGCCTGCACCGGCTTCGACAACAAAGTATTGAATCCGGCCATCGGCAAAACGCAATCGACCGACGTCATGTGGTCTGTCTGTTGTGCGTGCGATGGCGTTGGCCCATTGCTGTGTAGCGCGTGGCAGTGACAGCTGTCGTGCCCAGTCGTTGCCCGTGCCCGCAGGCGCCACAGCAAGCCAAGGCCTGGGCTGGCTCAGGTCTGTGAACGCAGCGCCAAAGCCGTTAAGCACTTCGTTCACGGTACCGTCACCACCCACGGCGATAAATCGCCGAGTCCCTGTTTCCCAAGCATGGGCCACGATTGCGCTGGCTTCGTGGGCCTGCACAGTCCAGCGCACCCGATGCGACACTCCCGCGGCCTGCAGTGCGCGGGCAAGCCTAGGCCAGAGCTTTTTTGCGCGGCCCGCGCCCGCCATCGGGTTGGCGATCACCAACACAGACTCTTCTTGCACGAGGTGCCTTTTGGTCAGTTGACGTGTTTGGTTGTGGGTGCCGAGTGTGTTTGTTACCGTGAATCGGTAATCAATAACAAGGGGGACGCTATGACGATCCTTCCACCTGGGGTGTCGGCGCGGCAATTTGCCAAGGCGCTGGCTGAGTTCGCGGCAGTTGTGGGCGCCGATTGGGTCCTCAGCAGCGAAGAAGATCTGCAGCCGTATCGCGACCACTTTTCGCTGCTCAAAGACCAGCCTGACGAATTGCAGGCCAGTGCAGCAGTGTGTCCGGCAGATGTGGCACAGGTCCAGGCCATCGTGCGTATCGCTAACCGCTACAAAACCCCGTTATTTGCGATTTCTACTGGCAAAAACTTTGCCTATGGCGGCCCGGCACCCAACGTGCGCGGTAGCGTCACCGTCGATTTAAAGCGCATGAATCGTGTGCTTGAGTTGGATGAAAAGCGCCACTTTGTGTTGGTGGAGCCGGGCGTGTCCTATATGGACCTGTATCGCTATATCCAGGAGCGCAACCTGAAGGTCTGGGTCGACACAGCCGATGTCGGTTGGGGCGGCTTGATGGGCAACGCCTTGGAGCATGGTGTGGGCTACACCCTCGGGCCGTACCGAGACCACTTTTCAGCGCACTGCGGCATGGAAGTGGTGCTACCTGATGGCGACTTGATGCGCACCGGCATGGGTGCGCTATCGGGTTCGGGGGGCTGGCAGGATTACAAACACGGGTTCGGTCCGGATCCCGCGGGACTGTTTGCTCAAGGTGGCTTTGGCATTGTGGTCAAGATGGGTTTTCGGCTCATGCCCCAGCCCGAGCACTGGCGTACAGGGTTGGTGACGGTACCCAAGCGGCGCGATCTCATTCCGATGGTCGATACCGTCAATTATCTTACCGACCTGTTCATCATTGGTGAGCCGTTGTATGGCTCGCCGCTGCGTATCCTGCGTGACGACAAAGCCTTTCTGCAGGCAGCCGATAGCTTTGATGAAGCAGCATTGGATCGCGTTGCCGCTGAGCACTCACTGCATTCATGGCAGGTCGAGTTGCAGTTCTACGGATCAGAGAAAACCACGCTGGCCAACTGGGAGTGGGCCAAGGAACTGATGCTGCGCAATATTCCCGGTGCGCAGTGCTTTGACGGCGAATCATTGCCAGTGCCTGTGACGCAAGAACAAATAGAGCGGTCCACGCGCCCTTATCCAGCGCCTTATGCTTCGCAAATGCGGCGCAACGTCATGCATGGTGTGCCCAAGCTCTATACGTGGTGGATGCCCAGTCGCACCGACGACTTCCCCGACAGCTGGAATCAATCGCATCTGGGTTTGTTTTCTGTTGTGGGGCGCAGTGGCGCCGCGGTGCTGCAAGCGCAGAGGGACTTTGATCGTGTTGCGCGCGACATGGGCAGCAAACCTGCCATGCCTTATGCGATCAGTACGCCGTTGAACTGGAACCAATCCGCTTTCCTGTTGGGCAACGGCGCGTTTGGCAGCGCTACGCGCAATGAGGAAACNNNATCCAAGTTGGAGCAGCTCAAGTTGCTGCGTGAGGTGCTCAAGCGCAATGCAGCGATGGGCTACGGCGACTATCGCGCACCGCCGCTACTGCAGGATGCGGTTGCTGATCAATACTCCTTCAACAATCACGCGTTGCGCCGGTTTAATGAGCGGCTCAAAGATGCTGCAGATCCCAATGGCATCTTGTTACCAGGTCGTGGGGGTATATGGCCCAAGGCACTACGGGCACTGCGTGGAGCAATACGCAAATGACAAAAAATGCAGTGTTGATGAGTCTGCTGCTGTGCGGCGGCAGTGGTGCTGCGATTGCAGCTGATGTGCCTGCTGCCGCGGCAGCCGGAAAAAATGTGTTTGAGATCCGCTGTGCACCCTGCCATGCGGCGGGACTTGGCGGTGACCCAGGGCGTGATCATTTGCCTGGTACAGATGCACTGCGCATCAAGTACAAGGGCACCACAGTGCCTGCGCTCTTGGAACGGCGTACTGATCTGACAGAACCTGTGCTCAAGGTGTATCTGCGCCATGGCAGTTGGTCGATGCCGCCGTTTCGAAAGACCGAAGTGTCTGATGCCGATATCGCCAACTTGGCTGCCTACTTCGCAGTGACATCGCTCGCCGCGGGGCGCAAATGACGACGCGCCGCCAGGTCATCGCCGCGGGTATGGCACTGGGCGTGCTTCCCGGTTTGGCGGGGAGCCAGTCGCGTCTTAGCGCCACAAGCCCTCAGTCCTTGGCGGTGTCGCAGGTCCTGATGGATGAGCGGTTTGCTGATGCCGTAGCGATGGGCAGCTATGCGGTCGCAGCAGGCAGGGCGGTGACTACACTACCGCGCGATGTCTTGGGACTGTGGTACGACCAGTTGTTGCCAGAGCTGCGCAGTGGGCGACTACAGACATTGGGTGGCATTACCACGCCAGACGGCTTGTTCCTGGTGCGTACTTTGGCGGCGGATTTTCGCTGGCGAGTGATCTATGAGGCCAATCACCTGGCATCTTCTACATCAGTCATGACGCATCGACTGCATGGGCGGTGGGCCACTGTCTCGATGTTGGCCGCGGACATCCAGACGCAGGATTGGCGGCAGCGGTTTGCGTCGGCATTGGTGGGCTGTCATGTCACGGGCAGAATAGGGACTCGTACAGTGCTGACGCCGTGCTCGACGACAGGTTTGGTAGCACAGGACTTGGTGTCGTGGGTGTTGGCGCCTGGGTTACGACAAACCTGAGTCTGAGGGTCGATGAGCGTTCTTCTGCGATTTAATGGCGCATCTCAGCGCGATGCAGCTGTGCAGCAGTGGTTGGCTGCCGAGCCTCAGGCCTTGCGTGCGGTGGCACGCCATTGGTTTGTGCTGATGCGACAGTGCGGCGACACTGTGCTGGAGCTGTTTCATGACGGCTGCCCGGTGGTCTGTGTGGGAGATGTGCCGTTTGCTTATGTAAACACCTACAAACGCCACGTCACCGTTGGTTTTTTTCAGGGCGCCAATTTGGATGATCCGCAGCGGCTGTTGTTGGGCGAGGGCAAGTTCATGCGTCATGTAAGGATTGGGCCGGACGTGAGAGTAGACAGCGCGGCTCTGGGTGAGTTGATCACTGCTTCCTACCAAGACATCTTGGCTCGACTGGAGAGAGGCGAATGATCCTGACCGTAGGTTGGCTAATTGTTGTGGGCTTGATTCTTGCCTGCATCGTTTCCACACCTGTGCCTCTACGTGTTGAGCTTGCGAAAATCAAACAAGGATTTTATCCAATGCGTATTCCTCTGCTGATTTCCACAGTGGTCTTGGTGGGGCTTGCGACGGTCACTGAGGCAGCCTTGCCAGACCCGATCAAGCTCGACGCCGGCTTTATCACTGGCGCTGCCGGCAAGACGACCGGCGTGCAGGTGTACAAAGGCATTCCTTATGCCGCACCGCCCGTCGGTGATCTGCGTTGGCGCGCGCCCCAGCCGATTGCTGCTTGGCAGGGTGTGCGCAAGGGTGATGAGTTCAGCCCCATCTGCATGCAGGCGGCTGCGCCGGGCAGCACCGCTAACATGAGTGAAGACTGCCTGTACCTGAATGTCTTTACCGCGGCGCAACGCGCCGGTGACAAGCGTCCGGTCATGGTGTGGTTGCATCCGGGTGGCTATAACACCGGTTCCGGCTCACAGCCGGGCTATGACGGCGAGAGCTTTGCCCGCAAGGGCGTGGTCATCGTCACCATCAACTACCGGCTGGGCGCGTTGGGTTTCTTCTCGCACCCGCAGCTCACGCAAGAGGGTCAGGGCCGTTGGGCTGCTAACCAAGCCTTCCTTGATCAAACCGCTGCCTTGCAATGGGTGCAGCGCAACATCGCGGCCTTCGGTGGCGACCCGCGCAAGGTGACCGTGTTCGGTAATTCAGCCGGTGGTACCAGCATCTCGAACCTTGTGGCTTCGCCGACCACGCGCGGCTTGTTCGTGCGCGCCATCTCGCAAAGCGGTGCGTGGTTGGGCTTGTCGATTGCGCCTGTGCGGACGCTGGCAGATGCCGAAGCTATAGGTGTGAAGGCCGCAGAGACCTTGCAAGCGCAGTCGCTGGCCGATCTGCGCGCTAAGTCTGCAGCCGACATCTTGCGTGCCGCGCGCGGCGCAGGCCCGGTCATCGACGGCGTGTTCTTCCCCACAGACCCCGCACAGATCTATGCACGCGGACAGCAGAACAAGGTCGCGATCATCGCCGGCTCTAATAAAGATGAAGGCACGTTCTTTCTGCAACCGACCACGGCGGCCGCTTGGCAAGAGCGTGTGCAGCAGCGCTTTGCTGCGCGCGCTGCCGACTACCTGAAGCTGTATCCGGCGGGCAGCGATGACGAGGCCACGCGCTCGCAATACGACGCCTTCCGTGATGAGCTGGGCTGGGTCGATCGCAACTATGCGCGCTTGCAAACACAGGCTGGTGGCAAGGCTTGGTTGTATTACTTCACCCACGAGCCGCCAGGCCCGCCCTTGTGGCCGGCACGGGCCTCGGGTACGACGCATGG
Source organism: Pseudomonadota bacterium (assembly GCA_026398735.1). GTDB lineage: Bacteria > Pseudomonadota > Gammaproteobacteria > Steroidobacterales > Steroidobacteraceae > ZC4RG30. The sequence goes on from JAPLSH010000020.1 coordinate 113,781, forward strand.
TGGTGAAGCGCAGTTCATCTGGAACAACTTAATTGCCGACAGGCCATGGCGTGACAGCGACCACGCCGTTGCCGATTACATGCAAGCCTATTGGATCAACTTTGCCACTAAGGGTGACCCCAACGGCAGCGGCTTACCCAAGTGGGCGTCTTATGACGCCAAGCGTAATCTGCGTGCGATGCAACTGGGTGATCGTGCAGCACTTGCTGCTGAGCCTGATGCTGCAAAACTGGCCTTTTATCAGAGCTGGTATGACAGCGTTGCGCATGTGCGGTGAGACACATCCTGTGCTTGGCTCATGACTCAGCACATTGCACTGGTCTCGGTGGTTGTTCGTGATTACGACGAAGCAATCGCCTTTTATGTCGAGACACTGGGCTTCACATTGGTTGAAGACAAGCCGGTTCCCGAGCAGGGTAAACGCTGGGTGGTGGTAGCGCCGCCCGGTAACAAGGGCGCTGGGCTATTGCTGGCCAGAGCCTCCACGCACGAGCAGCTGGCGCATATCGGCAATCAAACCGGCGGCCGGGTATTTTTGTTTTTGCATACCGATGACTTTGATAGGGACTATTTGAACTACACCGCAAAAGGCGTGGTGTTTGTGCGCGAGCCGTCGGTACAGCCACACGGCAAGGTGGCCGTGTTCAGCGATCGCTATGGAAACCTGTGGGATTTGATCGGTCCTGCCACCTAACAAATAGCGTGGGTATAGTTGATACCTACGGCCACAGTCTGAAGAAAGCACCCCATGCACAAGGTTTCGTTGAGCCTTGATCCGTCGCGACTCGACATTGACGCGATCCACGCATTTTTGACCACGACCTACTGGTCAGCTGGTATCAGCCGTGATGTTGTTGCGCGTGCCATTGCCGGTTCGGTGTGCATCGGCGCTTTTCAGGGTGACGCGCAGGTAGGCTTTGCCCGGTTGGTGACCGACAAGGCTACGTTTGCCTATCTGGCTGATGTGTATGTACTGGTGGAACATCGCGGTCAGGGGCTCGCACGTGCAATGCTCGATGCGTACGAGCTGTATGCCAAGTATGGCTTTACACCGCTGGGTACCCCGGACCGCTTTATGGAATTTCACCGGCCTGATGTGTACCGGGCGCCGGTTGCTTAAGCTGCCTTCGTCAGCGGCTTGGCTATGTCCGGAAACGCCTTCAGGACTTTGTTGTCCAACGTGTAAAGCCGCGAATTGGTTTGCTGCGCCAGGGCGACGAACTCGCATTCGTAGGCCGAGCAGCCACTCTGCTTGGCTAACTGCAGTACGCTGCGGGAATCGATGTTGAACTCGTTGGCGCACAGCATCTCTTGTGCGGCATGCTGCAGGTCGACTGCTGATTCAAGAGACAGGGCGCCGCGCCGGACGTACCCGGTGAGGATGTTGCGCAGTTCACTGCGCCATAGAACCGGTGTGGCCCAGCTCGGATCGGCCTGATAGAGCGCCTCTGCTGCGGCAGCCATGCACCGGGTAGCAGCAGATAGGCGATGACATTGGTGTCGACTACTATCACTTGCGACCCTTGCGCTTGAGTTCGTCAATGACCTGCGGATCGAAGCTGGTCTTGCCGAGCGCGGTGCGCAGACTGCGCAGATGAGCCAACTGCTGTTCCGCGTCGGGCTGGCGCAGATTTAAAACTGTCTCAAGGCAAACAATCGCTTCGCTGTTGAGGCTGCGGCGGTTGAACGCAGCCTGTGCCCGCAGTCGCTCATAGACTTCGTCGGGAATGTTTTTAAGCGTCAACGTTGTGGGCATTTCAGGCTCCAACCATTTTGGAACCATTTTGGTGCTCCTGTTGGAAGCTGTCAATGAGGTGGATGGCACCGGGACAGTGTGTTCACGACGGACCCACGGGGCCAGCTACCAATGTCGGCAGTGTGTGCAGAAACAGCTGGTGTGAATTTCCCGGGTGAATCTCCGGGACTTGAGGCTTAGCAAGTCCCCCCCCGGATTTCTCCGGGGAGGGTTGCCAATTGGTGGAGGCGGGGGGAATCGAACCCCCGTCCGCAAGTCCTACATTTCAGGCTCTACGTACGTAGCTGTCTCTTTGTTTTCTCGCCTTACACTACCCGAGCAGCAGGGAAGATGCTTAGCCAGCCGCGGTGTCTCTTAACGCTGCACCCCGAAGCTCGGTGCAGCGCGATCCTATGAGCGCGTCCCCCGGTTCCGTGGCATAGGCACCAGCGGGTCGGAGGTTAGGCCGGGTTAAGCGGCCAGAGCGTAGTTGTCGTCGTTGGCAACTGTGTTTTGCAAAGAAGTTTAACGAGGACCCATGCACCTCGGTACGCCCCTGAAGTTTCGCAACCCACGTCGAAACCGGTCGCCCCCAGAAAGCAACTCCACTATACGCCAGATCGCGGCCCGGTCGCCCGCCAATCAATCGTGCGCTAGTTGGCGGTATAGCGAGGCAAACGCCGCGGCGGCGCCCGGCAGGGCGGCTGACCAGTCGGTGGCCGAGCTGTGGTCGGCGCCGTCGCTGATGTATTTGGCGCACGCAAAGTCCACGCCCTCGTGCAGGCAGACCTTGGCCAGCGCATAGGCTTCCATGTCGAGCACGTCGCAGTGCAGCGCATGGGTGCCAGTGTCAAAGCTGTCGCCGGTGCCGCAGACGCCCTGAGGTAACCGAGCAAAGGCCGGCTCAAACACCAGTTCGCTGCCCCACTGCGCCTCAAAGGGTGTGGTGCCTTGGGCAAAGCCCAGCGGCGACACATCCATGTCGCGCTGCACGAAACGGTGACAGCCAACCAAACTGCCGGTGGCAAAGCGCCGGCTACCGGCGGTACCGACGTTGAGCACTTGGCGCACGGGCGTGCCTGCCAGTCGCTGGGCAGTTAGATGTCGCATGAGGTGTAGTGCCGCGTTGACCTTGCCCACGCCAGTGAACAGCACCAGTGCGCCGGCCGCAGACAACAGCCCTTGCTCTTCTTCGGCCAGGGCCATTACCACCAGCACATCGCGCATCTTAGTAACGATCCACCGTGTTGTTGCCGAAGCTGGAGCTGTCGGCCGGGTAGGGCAGCATGGTGGCGTTCCAATCGGCCCATGCCTGCTTCATGGCAGCAAAGCGCTGCGGTTCCTTTTGCGCGAAGTTGGCGCGCTCGCGTTCGTCATAGGCGAGGTTGAATAGTTGCTCGTGCTTGCCAAGCTTAAGGTACTTCCAGTCGCCATCGCGCAGCGCACATTGGGCGTTGGCTTTGTAGCGCCAGTACAGCTGGCGGGTTTTTACCGGTGCAGCGCCAGTGATCACATCGAGCAAGTTCACGCCATCAGGTGGATAGGCGGGGTCGGGCGCGCCGCCGGCAGCAGCCAGCAGCGTGGGCATCCAGTCCATCGAGATGTTGACTTGCTCGCTGCGAATGCCGCGCTTGATGCGCGCTGGCCAACGTAGAAAAAACGGCACGCGGATGCCGCCTTCGAGCAGCTCTGTCTTGGCACCGATAAACGGCCAAGTGTCGGAGAAGCGCTCACCGCCGTTGTCACTGGTGAAAATGACGATGGTGTTGTGCGCCATGCCGAGCTTTTGCAGGTGTGCAAGCACACGACCCACACTGGCATCCAGCGCCAGCACCATACGACGGTAGGTGTCGAGGTTGCCGCCATCGGGATGCTGCATGTTGATCAGCTTGGACGTCAGCGCTTCGTCTTCCGGACCTTCCCAGGGCCAGTGCGGCGCGGTGTAGTGCAAGCTCATAAACAGTGGCTGCTTTGCTGCTTTGGCTGCGTCGAGCTGTTGCAGTGCACGTGTGGTCAACAGGTCGGTGAGGTAGCCGTGATCACCCGAGGGCATCTCGCCTTCCATCAGCGGTGATGCGCTGCCCGGGGTGCTGCCCTTAGTGTGACGAAAGTAATCGGTGCCACCGGTGTGGATGCCATAAAAGTGATCGTAGCCACTGTGCAGCGGCCCTATGCCCGGACCTTCGCCCAGATGCCACTTGCCCACCAGCGCGGTGCGATAGCCGGCCTTGCGCATTTGCGAGGGGAGCGTGGGGTGTTCGGGTGGGACATGTAGGCTGCCGTTGATGCCAATGGGCTCTTCGAGCCCGACGCGCAACCGGTATTGATAGCGACCGGTGATAAGACCGGTGCGTGTAGCTGAACACACGGACGAATTAGCATAAGACTGCCGCAGGAACAGCCCATCTCGTCCGAGGCTGTCGATGTGCGGAGTTTTGAACGCCCGTTGGCCGGTAAAGCTTAGGTCTGCAAAGCCCAGGTCATCAGCCATGATCCAGAGGATGTTGGGTTTGGTTGCAGCGGCTGCGTGAGCCAAAGGCCCAAGTCCGGTGGCCAGACCCGCTGCCGTGGCAGAGGCCAGTACATTGCGACGCGTCCAAGTGCGGGGTGTCTGGCTCATGGTTGTTTATCCGTAGTGAAAGACCGAACGCACCGGCAAGCCGGCGATGTGTGCGGGGCGACCTTGCAGCCGCAGGTCAGCAAGAACTAATAGTGCCTGCAGATCGTAACCGGATTGCCGACACAGTTCGGCTCCGGCCATGAGTGTGCCACCGGTAGCGTATACGTCATCGACCAGCACCACGCGGCCCCGGCCCTGATGCATCTCGAGAGTGGCTGTACCGTACTCGAGCTTGTAAGAGAGTTGGTGCACCGGCGGGGGCAGCTTGCCGGCTTTGCGTATCGGAACGAATCCGAGTCTGCGCCGCGCTGCCAGTGCAGCGCCCAGTACAAAGCCGCGCGCGTCGAGGCCTGCAACGGCGTCGATAAGTTGCCATTGATCCTGGCTCAGCAGTGCATCGAGTGCATCGAGCGTCTGCGCAAAGTGATGGCGTAGCAGCGGGCTTAAATCACGGAAAAGGATGCCGGTCTCGGGAAAGTCTGCGGTCTCACTGACGGCACTTTTAAGATCGATCACGGCAACGCTCCGGCGTAATCAAACGCAGTGTTGAGACAGACACCACAGCGTGCATGGCGCAGTGGCGTGGGTGTGGCACAGGCTTGGTTCAGATCTGCAGACATATCGAATGTAGGATCATCATCGACCAGCATGCACGGACTGTAATGCAGCGCCTCGCCGCGTTGAATCAGCATGCGGCTGACTTGGCACGCCGTATGTGTGGCTGACTGTAGAGCTGGCCATGACCCTGACGGTGGCGTTTGATCGGGCAGGCCCAAGGCCGGAAGCGCATACACCGGCATGGAGTCGGGCAGGTGGTTGCGGCGCAGCAGGTTGCGATAGCGCTGTTTGATGGCAGCAGCATCTTCGCCAGTTTCCTGCAGTCGCGTGATGCCTACAGCAAAGCCCGCGTGATGCAGCAGTTGTAGCCCTTGCACAGCTTTGCGAAACGTCTTGTAGCCGCGACCGGCATCGTGCCGTGTTTCATCTGGGTGATCGATGCTGACGCGAAACGTCAGGGTATGGGGCAGGCCGTGCAACTGCGCCAAGTGTTGCGGTCTGCGTATCAACGGTGCTGTGCCATTGGTCAGCAGCAGGCAGGGGCGCAGCTGCAGCGCGTGGCGCAGGATGCGTACGATGTCGCGGTGGATCAGCGGCTCGCCGCCGGTAAAACAAAAACGTTGCACACCTAACTGCGCAGCCGCATCAAGTTGCGCTGCTACAGCCTCAAAGGCTGGCGCTTGCAGTCGTGTGTCGGCGGGCTTGGAGCCTTCGTGGCAGAACGGGCAGCTGAGGTTGCAGGGCGTGCCGGTGTGGATCCACAGGTCGCGCAGCTGCTGCAACAGCACCCTCACGCGTCAGCGTCCTCGCATGATGCGTGACTTGTCGCGCTGCCAGTCGCGGTCCTTTTCTGTGGACCGCTTGTCGTGCTGCTTCTTGCCCTTGCCCAGGCCCACGCTCAGCTTGGCTTTGCCACGCACCCAATACAGTTCCAACGGAATGAGTGTGTAGCCCTCGCGTTCGCTGGCACCGACCAGATGATCGAGCTCACGTCGGTTGAGTAGCAGCTTGCGGGTGCGAATGGGGTCGGGAATGACATGCGTGGACGTGGTCGGCAGCGGCGAGATGTGCGCACCAAACAGATAGGCGTCCCCGCTGCGCATATAGACATAGGCTTCGGCGATGTTGGCGCGGCCTGCGCGCATCGATTTGACTTCCCAGCCCTGCAACTGCAAGCCCGCCTCGTAGCGCTCCTCGATGTAATACTCGTAGCGCGCCTTGCGGTTTTCGACAACCGGTGCGGGTTTGGACTTTTCCTTGGGCTTGTTCACGGCGCTAGTGTATCTGCTGCAGAACTTGAGCGGGCTGCAAGCACCCCCCACAATGGGCCGATGAAACAGGTCAAGCGCTCGGCGCTGGTTGGCGTCACTGCACAGCGCATGTTCGAGCTGATCAACGACGTGGAGTCTTACCCGCAGTTTGTGCCGGGTTGCTCAGCTGCGCGGGTGATCTCCCGGGGCGAGGGCGAAGTGGTGGCCGCGCTGGATATCCGCAAGGGTTTGCTGCGTACCAGCTTTACGACGCGTAACACGCTGCGCGATGGCGACAGCGTGCATATGGCGCTGGTCGAGGGCCCGTTTCGCAGCCTGACGGGGGTGTGGAAGCTGTCAGCAATCTGCGCGCCCGGCGGCGAGCCTTTGGGCTGCCGAGTGGAGCTGGAAGTGAACTTTGAATTGTCGGCCGCCATTCCTGGCAGCTGGCTGGGGCCGCTGTTTGAGCAGACCGTGGCCGGTCTGGTCGATGCCTTTGTGGCCCGCTCGCGCTTGCCGGCTTAGGAGCGGTTGCGCAGACCGATGTGCGGCGCTTCGCCCTTGTCTGGGCCTTGGGTGACGTGATCGACCTTGTCGTCTTTGAAGTAGACCGTTACGCGGCGCTCATCTGCTGGGTGGTTGCGGCGGTCTTTGAGGTAATAAAAGTAATCCCAGCGGTCATTATCGAAGCCACTGGGAATCATGGGCGTGCCTAGCAGAAAGGCCACTTGTGAGCGCGTCATGCCGGCTTCCAGCTGAGCCACCTGCGCGGCGTCTAGGTAATTACCCTGCTGGATGGCCATGCGGTAAATGCAGCCAGAGGTGCCCAGGCCGGTGACGGCGCAGAGCAGCAAGGTGGGAAGTACGCGACGCAGTAAGTTTGGCATGAGGGTCTGCTGGGGGTTGACGTCCGGTATCATAACGCATCAAAGGTGGACCCGGAGTAGAGCACGTGGAAGGCAAAGACCTGCGCAACGCCGGACTCAAAGTAACCGTTCCGCGACTGAAGATCCTACAGATCCTCGAGGGCGGCGGCACCCGTCACAAGTCGGCCGAAGACATTTACAAGGCACTCATCCACTCGGAAGAGGACATTGGTCTGGCCACGGTCTATCGGGTGCTGACGCAGTTTGAGGCCGCAGGTCTGGTCACTCGCCACCACTTTGAAAATGGCACGGCGGTTTTCGAGCTTAGCGCCGGTGAACACCATGACCATATCGTGTGTTTGGACTGCGGGCATGTGGAAGAGTTCACCGATGACGGTATTGAGCAGCGTCAAAATGCCGTGGCCGAGCGCAGCGGCTTTGTGATTCAGGATCACTCGTTGATTTTGTATGGCCGCTGCAACCGGGTCGACTGCCCTCGCAACCCCAAAGCCTAGTCTAGTCGCCGCCGGCGGCTTCGAGCATCTCACGGGCGTGCTCGCTGGCGCGCCGGGTAATGGCCACGCCGCCGAGCATGCGCGCCACTTCCTGCACGCGCTCGTCGCCGGCAAGGGCCGTGATGCCAGTGCGGGTTTGCTTGCCGTCTGTGTGTTTGAGCACGCGCAGGTGCTGATGGCCCTGAGCGGCCACCTGTGCCAAGTGCGTGACGCACAGCACCTGCCCGCGATCTCCCAGTGCTCGCAGTTCGCGCCCCACAATTTCTGCTACGGCGCCGCCGATGCCGGTGTCGACTTCATCGAACACCATGCTGCGCTGTTCCCCTACGGTGCAGGCAACTTGCACGGCCAGTGACAGTCGCGACAGCTCACCGCCGGAGGCCACTTTGGCCAGCGGCCGCAACGGTTGTCCCGGATTGGCTGACACCAGAAACTCGATGCTGTCGTGGCCCTGTGGGGCAGGGACGGCATCGGGCAGCGTGCTGACAGTGACCTGAAAGCGACCACCTTGCATGCCTAGGCCCGGCAGGCGTGCGCTGATGTCTGTACCAAAGCGTTTGGCGGCGGTGGCCCGAGCTTTACCCAGCTTGCCTGCTGCCAGCCGCCAGGCTTGCAACGCGGCAGCCTGCTGCTGGCGCAGCGCGGCAATGTCGCCGTCCAGATGCTCGATCGCGCTGAGTTGCTGTTGCAGCGAATCGCGCAGAGCGGGCAGCTCAGAGCCGTTGATGCGGTGCTTGCGCGCCAGTTCTTCGGCGGCGGCCAGTCGTGACTCGACTGTGGCCTGACGCGCGCCGTCGAGCTCTAGTGAGTCGGCATAGCGCGACAGTTCGCGGCCGGCTTCGCTGATACGGATGGCAGCCTCTTCAAGCAGCGGCAATAACGGCGCCAGTCGCGCATCGATGGCCGGCAGGGGCTTGAGCTTGGCCAGCGCCTGTGACAATGCCTCGTGAGCGGTAGCCTCATCGCCCGTATAGAGCAGGTGCGCGGCGGCGGCGGCAGATTCGAGCAAGCGCCCATGTTGGCCCAACCGCTGGCTTTCGACGCCCAGTTGTTCGAACTCTCCGGGCTGTAGGTCCAGCGCCGCCAATTCGCCCTCTTGATAGCGCAGCAACTGCAGCCGTGCATCGCGATCGCGGTCTTGACCTTCGAGTGCCTGCAGGCGCGTTTGCGCGCCAGACCACTGACGGTAGGTCTCGGCGACAGCGCCGCGCTGCGCACTCAGGCGACCAAATTCGTCGAGTAGGTCGCGTTGCGCGGTGGGTCGCGCGAGCGATTGAAACTCATGCTGGCCGTGCACATCGAGCAGTTCGCCAACCGCATCGCGCAGTACCTGCAAGGTGACCGACTGGCCGTTGAGAAAGGCGCGCGAGCGGCCGTCTGCGGTGATGACGCGCCGCACCAGCAGTTCACCGTCGTGCTCGATGGCCTGATCGGCCAACACAGACACCAAGGCGGCGCTGGCCTGTGCCAGATCGAAGGTGGCGCATACCTCTGCACGTTCAGCGCCGGCGCGCAGCATGTCTGCGGTGGCGCGGGCTCCGCTGGCGAGCATGAGCGCGTCTACGATGATCGACTTGCCGGCACCGGTCTCGCCGGTGAGCACAGTGAGGCCGGGCCCTAGCTCCAGTTCGACGGTGTCGACGATGGCCAGATCGCGAATGACCAGATGGGTGAGCATAGCGACGCGTTCCTAGCGCTGGTGGTCCAGACCCGCGCGGCCCCAATGCAGTTTGGCGCGCAGCAGGCGGAAGTAGTCGTAGCCGGGTGGGTGCAGCAGGGTCAATTGTTCGATGGCCGGCGTGATGAGCAGTTGCTCACCGGGCAGCAGTTCGTCGCAGATCACACCGTCGCAGGTGACCTGGGCGCGAGTGCCAGCCCGTTCGTGCAAGGTGACGGCGATGCGTGAGTGGCGCGACACCACGATGGGACGGTCGGACAGCGTGTGCGGGCAGATGGGCACCATCACCAGCACGTCCAGGTCGGGTGCGACGATGGGCCCGCCACAGGAGAGTGCATAGGCTGTTGAGCCGGTAGCGCTGGCGACCACCAAGCCGTCGCCGCCGTGGCTGTTGAGGAAGCTGCCGTCGATGCTGGTCTCGAAGTCGAGGATGCGGCCGGTGTCCCATTTGGAGAGCACCACATCGTTAAGTGCCAGCTGGCGCGGCGGCTGGCGGTTGGGCGAGAGGATGCGGGCATCGAGCAGCGGTCGTTTGTCGACGCTGCAGCGGCCTTGCAGAGCGGCATCGAGGCTGTCGAGCATGTCCTGCGGCATGACATCGGTGAGAAAGCCCAGCCGGCCGCGGTTGATGCCCAGCAGCGGGATGCCCGCCTGGGCCACCAGCCGGGCGGCATAGAGCAGCGAGCCGTCACCGCCGATGACGATGCCCAGCTGCGCCCGCTCCAGCAGCTGTGCATCGTCCACGGCCTGCACCTGATCGGCAAAGCGCTGCCAATCGGCCGAGTTTTGAACCAGCGTCACCAGTCCGCGCTGGGCCAAGGCGGGCAGCAGGGCGGCGGCGGCTTCGGCAACCCCGGAGTCTTCGAAACGGCCCAGCAGGGCGCAAGTGGTGACGGTTTGGTCCATGGGTTCTTTTTAGCACGTGCAGCAGCTGTGCCACAGCGTCGGTTACTGTGTCGTTTGGCGGCATACTGTCGCCTTGGTTGCTTGACGCGGGCAGTGGCACAGGGCAATTTTTTTGGCCGGTGCATAGGAGAGCGGACGAAGATGAGCAGCGATTCCCGAGATGACGCGCCTTTGGGTGAGCGTGCGCAGCAGTTGCTGCGGGTGCTCGTCGAAAGCTATGTGCGTGACGGGCAGCCCGTAGGTTCGCGCAGTCTGTCGCGCGATTCGGGCATGAATCTCAGCGCTGCGACCATTCGCAATGTCATGGCCGACCTGGAAGAGGGCGGCTTTGTCGCCTCGCCCCACACCTCGGCGGGTCGCATCCCCACGCCCAAAGGCTATCGTTTCTTTGTCGACACGCTGCTGCGTGTGCAGCCGCTGGAGCAGGCCGCCGAGGCCGATATCCGCCGTCGCCTGGGGGACGCCGAAGATTCGCGGGCACTGGTGTCGGCGGCGTCCATGCTGCTGTCCAGCCTCACGCAGATGGCCGGGTTGGTCACTTTGCCCTCCACCGAGGCCGCTTCGGTCACGCAGATAGAGTTTGTCGCACTGTCCGAAAACCGCGTGCTGGCCATCCTGGTTTTCGACGATCGCGAGGTGCAAAACCGCATTTTGCAGCTCGATCGCCATTACTCACCCGAAGAGCTGCGGCGCGCTGCGGTGCTGCTCAACGAACAGTTTCGTGGCCGCACGCTGGACCAAGTGCGCCAGGAAATGCTCAACGACCTGGCAGCCACCCGCGAGCGCTTGAACCAAGGCATGCTCGATTCGGTGACCATGGCGCAGCAGCTGTTTCCGACCCCGACGGCAGTGCAGGGCATGGAATACGTGATTGCCGGGCAGACCAACCTCATGGGTTTTTCCGAACTTTCCAGCGTCGACAAACTGCGGCGCCTGTTTGAGTCCTTCAACGAGAAGCGCGACCTGCTCAATCTGCTGGACCTGAGCATCCGTGGCCAGGGCGTCCAGATCTTCATCGGCCAGGAATCCGGCCACGAAATATTGGGCGATTGCAGCATCATCACGGCCCCCTACAGCACCGATTCGGGCGCTGTCGGGGTGCTGGGCGTCATTGGTCCGACCCGCATGGCCTATGAGCGGGTCATACCCGTGGTAGATCTCACTGCCAAATTACTCGGCTCGGCATTGAATCCGCGCCGTTAGCCCCCATCAAGGGGCTACTTCCGTTTTCAGGAGCATCTTGATGTCCTCGACCCCGTCGGATGACAGCACCGGCGCCGCTGCGCCGCCTGCTGCAGAACAGCCCGCCCTCGATCCCGTGGCGGCTGAAATACTCCAATTGCAGGCCGCGCTGGCCGAGGCTCAGGGCCAGGCACACGCCGCCCGTGACCAGGCGCTGCGCGCCGTGGCTGAACTGGACAACGTACGCAAGCGTGCCGCCCGTGAGGTCGAGCAGGCGCATCGCTTTGGCATCGAAAAGCTGGCCTTAGAGCTGCTGGCCGTCAACGACAGCCTCGAGCTGGCGCTGGCCAATGCCGGTCGCGGCGACCCGCAGAGTCTGCTGGCGGGACAGGAGGCCACGGTCAAACTGCTGGCCAAGGCATTTGAGCGCTTTGCCATTACCGGGTTGGACCCACTGGGTGAGCCTTTCAACCCCGAGCAACACGAGGCGATGGTCATGCAGCCCTCCAACACGGCCGAGCCCAACTCGGTATTGGCGGTGGTGCAGCGCGGCTATCTGTTGCACGGGCGCTTGCTGCGGCCGGCGCGGGTCATCGTGGCCAAACAGCCGGACTGAGGCGCCAAGGCGGCGGGCCATGCTGGCGCGCCCCTTGAATAACGCTGTATCGGCACCACACACAACACATCTTCTTTATTTGAACTTTCGGGGATAGCACTCATGGGCAAGATCATCGGCATTGACCTGGGCACGACCAACTCCTGCGTCGCCATCATGGAAGGCGGCAAAGCACGCGTGATTGAGAACAGCGAGGGCGACCGTACAACGCCGTCGATCGTCGCCTTTACCAAGGACGACGAAGTGGTGGTGGGTCAGTCGGCCAAGCGCCAGGCAGTCACCAATCCGCGCAACACGCTGTTTGCCGTCAAGCGCCTCATCGGCCGCAAATTCAAAGATGCGGTGGTGCAGCGCGATATCGACATGGTCCCGTACAAGATTGTGGCCGCCGACAATGGCGATGCTTGGGTCGAGGCCCAGGGTAAGAACATGGCGCCGCCGGAAGTGTCGGCACGTGTGCTGGCCAAGATGAAAAAGACCGCTGAAGATTATGTGGGCGAAGAGGTCACCGAGGCCGTCATTACGGTGCCGGCCTACTTCAATGATTCGCAGCGTCAGGCCACCAAGGATGCCGGGCGTATCGCAGGACTGAACGTCAAGCGCATCATCAACGAGCCCACCGCAGCGGCGCTGGCCTATGGCATGGACAAGGCCGGTGGTGATCGCA
>JAPLSH010000013.1 GCA_026398735.1 Pseudomonadota bacterium
CCTGCCTGGTGCGCGGATCATGATGGAGGGTGACTTGGGCGATGCCGAGTGGACCTGGCATTGGTGGGCCAATGCACTGCAGGCGAACATCAAGGCTTATGGCATCGATCCCAAGCTCAATGTGGCGGTGCACGGACCCAACGGCGGCCTGTCGATCGAGACCACGCTGGCCAACAATCAGCGTCAGCTGGAGGCCGCCAAGGCCTTCTGTGCGCAGCAGGGCGCCTCTGGCGTACCGGTGTTTGGTTGCCCGGTGCAGTTCGATATCTCAGGCCCCGTGCCGCTCACGGGTCGCTAGGGCTTTATCGCCGCGCGTCAGTCTTGGCGCGGCGGCTGCCCCGGCGGCCAAGCCAATGCCGTTGCCCGTCGTCGTGAACGCAGCAGCGGATAAAACAGCTGCACCGCCCAGTGCTCACTGCCATGGGCGCGATCGTCTGCTAACCCGTAGGCTGGTGGATAGCGACGTGTGATGCGCGCCGTTCCAAACATCAGATCCCAGATGAACAGCAGGTTGCCGTAGTTGCCGCTGTAGTGGCCGATGCCATCGTCCTGCACCAGTGCGTGGTGGGCGTAGTGGGTGGCAGGGGTAGAGATTGTGCGCTCCAGCACCCACATCAGCGGGCGCAGTGCGGGGCGCTGGTACAGCGCCTCATCCCAGCGCCAGTTGGAGTGCGCGCCCACGATCACGGCGATCTTCACCACCGCATAGACCGCATACACCCAGCCAAAGCCCAAGTAGACCAGCAGTCCGCCCAGCCACAGCCCGGGCATCAGTGCGTAGTACAGCGCGTTGTTGCGGTAGACCACGCGCACACTCATGTAGGCCGCCGAGTGATGGACCCGGTGCAGGGGCCACAGCAGGCTGGTGTGAGACAGCCGGTGCCACAGGTACTGCGTGAGATCGTCTGTGACCAGCAGCACGCCGGTCATAGCCCACCAGGGCCACTGCGCCAGTGCGTTTCGCTGGTCGGGCAGCAGCCAGGCACACAGGGCCAGTGAAGTGGTTGTCACGGCCGTGAACACCGTCGGGAACATCAGCAGCACGGCCAGGTCCAGCCGGTCGTCCTGAGGCCCGGCGCCGGGCGGTCGCAGGCTGCCCCGGCGCCATTCGACCGCCAGGAACCCGCAGAAAATAGCCACCAGGGAGGCGGTCTGGAAGAACTGCGGGCTCATGGCGGATTCCAGCGGCAGGCTTGGGTACGAGAAGGTAAGATTGTCGCATAACAATTAGCAGTCCTACCTGCCCGCGAAGAGGTTCCCATGTCCCTGACAATTGGCGTGCCGAGCGAGACGTTTGCCGGCGAAAAGCGTGTAGCCACCGTTCCCGAGGTGGTCGAAAAGCTCATCAAGCTCGGGTTTAAGGTGTGCGTAGAGCAAGGCGCCGGCGCAGCGGCGAACTTCAGCGATCACGCGTACCAAACAGCAGGAGCCAGCATTGCCGGGTCTGCCGCAGAGCTCTATGCCGCGGCAGATGTGGTGTTCAAAGTGCGTCCCCCAACCGCCGGTGAGGTCGGGCAGCTGCGTGAAGGCACCACGTTCATCGGGTTTGTATGGCCCGCGCAGCACCCCGACCTGATGCAGCAGCTGGCCTCGCGCAAGGGCACGGTGCTGGCCATCGACTCCTTGCCCCGCCAGCTGTCGCGTGCCCAGAAGATGGATGCGCTCACCTCTATGGCTGGCGTCAGTGGCTATCGCGCCATCATTGAGGCCGCCCATGCCTTTGGCCGGCCCTTCAACGGCCAGATGACTGCTGCCGGCAAGATTGCTCCGGCCAAAGTGTTCATCGCCGGTGCCGGTGTTGCCGGTCTTGCCGCGATCGGTGCTGCCGCCAATCTGGGCGCCATCGTGCGTGCCAACGACACGCGTGCCGAAGTGGCAGACCAAGTGGTCTCGCTGGGCGGCGAGTTCGTTAAGGTCGACTATGAGGAAGAGGGCTCTGGCGGCGGCGGCTATGCCAAGGTCATGAGCGAAGGCTTTCAGGCAGCGCAGCGTGCCATGTATGCCAAGCAGGCGCGCGAGGTGGACATCATCGTCACCACCGCTCTGATTCCAGGCAAGCCCGCGCCACGGCTCATCACCGCCGAGATGGTGCAGAGCATGAAGCCCGGCAGCGTCATCATCGACATGGCGGCAGAGCAGGGCGGTAACTGCGAGTTGACCGTGCCGGGCGAAGCCGTAGTCCGTCATGGCGTGACCATCGTCGGCTATACCGATCTGGTCAGTCGTCTGGCGAGCCAGTCTTCGACGCTCTACTCCAACAACCTGCTGCGCCTCACCGAAGAGCTGTGCAAGACCAAAGATGGCCTGCTCAACGTCAACATGGATGACGAGGCGATCCGCGGTCTGACGGTCATTAAAGACGGTGTCATCACTTGGCCACCGCCGCCTCTCAAGCAAGCTGCACCGCAAGCGGCCAAGCCTGCGGCTGCCACCGCGGCGCCTGCCAAAAAGGCGTCGCATGGCCATGGGGCAGGCGGCGAGCCCATGTCGGCCGGCAGTGTGCTGATGGTGGGTGCGGTGGCTGCGGCCTTGTTCGCACTGGTGGGCGCCTATGCGCCGGCAGCGTTCCTGGGTCACTTCACGGTGTTCGTGCTGGCCTGCTTCATCGGCTACATGGTGGTGTGGAATGTCACGCCGTCACTGCACACGCCGCTGATGAGTGTCACCAACGCGATCTCCAGCATCATCGCTGTAGGTGCCTTGATCCAAGTGGCGCCACCCTTGGCAAGCGGTGCAACGGGCCGTCCCGATCAACTGATCCTAGGCTTGGCTGTGGCAGCGCTGGTGCTGACCGCCATCAACATGTTCGGCGGTTTTGCCGTCACACGTCGCATGCTCGCGATGTTCCGAAAGTAAGGAAGCACAAGCATGTCCGAAAATCTTGCCATTGCCGCCTATCTGGGCGCAACCATTCTCTTCATCCTGAGCCTCGGCGGTCTGTCCAACCCCGAGACCGCGCGACGCGGCAACCTGTTCGGCATGATCGGCATGGGCATCGCCGTGCTGGCCACGGTGCTGGGTCCGCGAGTCGATCTGGTGCACGGCTTGCCGCTGATCGTCGGCGCGCTGGCCGTGGGTGGTGGCATCGGTGTTTACGCCGCACGCACCGTGCAAATGACGCAAATGCCAGAGCTGGTTGCACTGATGCACAGTCTGGTTGGTTTGGCCGCTTGCCTGGTGGGCTTTGCCAGCTATGTCGATACGTCCACGGTGCTGGAGGGCGCCGAGAAGTCGATCCACCTCGTAGAGATTTACGTGGGCATCCTGATCGGCGCCATGACCTTCTCAGGCTCGGTGATTGCCTTTGGCAAGCTGTCGGGCAAGATCGGCGGCAAGCCCTTGCTGTTGCCCGCGCGTCATTGGCTGAACCTGTTCGCGCTGCTGGCGGTCAGTTGGTTCGGTGTGCAGTTTGTCGGTGCCGGCAGTATCGATGCCGGCATGACCCCGTTGCTCATCATGACTGCCATCGCCTTGCTGTTTGGCATCCACATGGTGATGGCCATCGGCGGCGCCGACATGCCGGTGGTGGTGTCCATGCTCAACAGCTATTCCGGCTGGGCTGCGGCTGCCACGGGCTTTATGCTCGCCAACGACTTGCTGATCGTTACCGGCGCGCTGGTGGGCTCATCGGGTGCCATTCTTTCGTACATCATGTGCCGCGCGATGAACCGCAATTTCATCAGCGTGATCGCCGGCGGCTTTGGTGGTGGCGCACCGGCTGCAGCGGGTGCTGCCACACCCGGCGAGCCCCAAGGTGAGGCCGTGGCTGTCAGTGCCTCAGAGACCGCCGAGCTGCTGCGCAGCGCCAAGCAGGTCATCATCGTGCCCGGCTATGGCATGGCGGTGGCCCAGGCCCAGCACACCGTGTTCGAGATCACCAAGTGGCTGCGGGCCCAAGGCGTCAACGTGCGCTTTGGCATTCACCCGGTCGCGGGTCGTATGCCGGGCCACATGAACGTGCTGTTGGCCGAAGCCAAAGTGCCTTACGACATCGTCCTGGAGATGGACGAAATCAACGATGACTTTCCGTCTACAGATGTGGCCATGGTGATCGGTGCCAACGACATCGTGAATCCGGCCGCCGAGGACGACCCCACCAGCCCCATTGCCGGCATGCCGGTGCTGCAGGTGTGGAAGGCCAAGACTTCTATCGTGATGAAGCGCTCTATGGCCTCTGGCTATGCCGGCGTCGACAACCCGCTGTTCTACCGCGACAACAACCGCATGCTGTTCGGCGATGCCAAGAAGATGCTTGACGAGGTCTTGGTGGCGCTTAAGAGCTGAGGTTTGATGTGTGTGCCGGCCATTTCTTGCCAAGGCGCTTTTCTTCGGCCAACAGCTCGTTATGCGCGGTTTTTACCAGTGCGCAAAAAGCCAACAGGCTTTTTGCTGGACTGCGATCCGCTGCAACTGCGATGGACCATTTTGCGTACATCCAAGGCTCTTGAAGCGCAGGTCTTAGCAGCCCTTGCGTGAACCGTGCTTGGGCCAGTCCCAATGTGGAAAAAGCGTAGGCATCGGTGGCTTGGACGATATCCATGGCCAAGTCTACGGAGGATATGTTGCTTGTTGCGGGGGTGTTTTGCGCCCTTTGAAGCGGTGCTTTAGTTTTTGCGCTGCTCAGCACTACGGCCTTGAGAACCCTAGGGGGCAGCATGGTTACCTGAACTGACGGGTACAGAGCAATGTCGCTCATCTTGATTTCTTCGCGCATCAACAAGGGGTGCCCTTTGCGCAACACAACACATCCTGGCATAGGTTCCAGATCAGCCACGATGCTCTCTTGATCGAACACGGTGCTTTCTGCGATGACAAGGTCTGTTGCTTGACTGCGAAGCAGCTCCGGGGCTTTTGACGGGTTGATAAAATCAATTTGCAGTTGAACCGAAGGATGAGCGGCTGCAAATGCTGGTACCACTTTTGGCGCCAACGCCGCAAAGGCATAGGGTCCGAAACAGACCCTGAGCACTGGGGTCTCTTGTTTTTGTGAAACCAGCGCCAGACGTTCCAATTGCTCTGCTTGGATGAGCAATTCGGCAGCTTGCTGCATGAACATGCGGCCGAAGTCCGTTAGCGCAACCGGGGTCTGGTTGCGCTCAAAGATCTCTGCGCCAACTTGAGCCTCTAGCTCGCGAATGCCTTTGCTTAGTGTGGACTGAGACAAGCTCATCGCCTCGGCGGCCTTGCTGAAGTTGCCTTGCGCTTGCAACGCGGCGGCTTGGCGAAGGAGTTGTAATTTGAGCTTCAAGTCTGTGCCTAATCCGGTGCTACTGGCTACAATTAGATATAACCGGTCTTCTGGCGACTCCAAAGCAGTTATGCCTAATTTTCATTAACTGTATGACTAAATTTCTCGATAGCACGTATCTACTTAGATAGGATTAAGTCGCTGTAAACAGTCCCAACACTCTGGTTTGCAAGGCCCCTTTCACTCGTCTCGAAATTGGTTCTGGTCATGAATAAAGCCGAGCTCACGTCGGGGGGGGGGGGCAGAGGAAAAAGTTCTTTTCCGTGGACCCCGCGCCAAGCGTTTCAGTGGCACCGGCTATCGTGGTGCTGCTTGCCAAGAAGCCTGACCATGCCCGCATCGGGCGGCTGGCGTTAGCTGGGGCGGAGTTTTCCTATTTGCTAGCAGACAGTACCGATCAGGCGCTGCAGAGGATCGTCGATAGTTCAAGTGTCGCGTTGCTGGCGATCAGTCCTGAGCAGACGGGCGAAAGTGCGCAGACGCTAGTGCGTGCTGTTCGCGACATGCGTGCCCGAGGGCGGCTGATGCGCGTTTTGATAGGTTGCGATCCAGCCTCAACCGAGAAGACTCAGCAAGCGCTGTCTCTGGCTGCTGAAGATGACTCCATATTTGTTGTTTCGCCAGAGCGGTTTTTTGCTTCCATCAAAGCTGCAGTGAATCTGGGACTCAGCCAGCATGACGAAGCGTCTTCGCCTCCTGCTGCAGCGACTGATCCGGTAGCTGCAGACAAGGTTCGCACCGGGGTGCTGCAATTGCGTTGGCAGCTGGAAAAGCTCGCCACGCAATTGGATCAGCTGACATTTGGTTCATTGGTTCAACAGGCACTTCAGGCTGAAGCGCCCGATCAATCCCCATTTTCCCGGCAGAGGCAGTTGGAAGTGCTGCGTCTCATAAGGGAGCTGGATGTAGTCCACCGTCAAATGCTGGAGCCCTACGCCGAACCGCAACCTGCCTGGAATATGTTGGCTGAGCTGTATGAGTGCACGCTGCTGAATAACAATGTGTCTATTACCAGCCTGTGTTTGGCAGCCGACGTGTCTGTGACAACGGCCTTGCGCAAGATAGAGACTCTTATTGAGGCTGGCTATATTGAGCGTACAGCGGACGTGGCAGACCGTCGGCGCATCAACGCAGTGCTCACCGAAAGTGGCGCAATGCTGGTTCTGGGTGTGCTCAGTGCCTATGAGAAGGTGCTAAAGCCCTATCTGGCCTAGGCGTTATTACGGCGCTTAATGGCTGGCGCATGGGGGTGTTTTGCTGGTCGGCATGCAAAGCAGCAATCCGCAGCGTCGGTGGTGCTACTTGGCGCGGTGCCAGAAGCGGCATGCAAGCGGGCCCGGTGGCTGCGGCTTGTTCAATGCGCTCCATATTGCGCTGGATCTGATCCAAGTATTTATTGGCGCCACTGGTATCGCCAAGCAAACGGTAACTGCCGCCGAACAGTGCATCCAAGCGGTCTTGAAACGCGCCTTGAATAAACTTTGGCGTTGAGGCCAGTAGCTCTGTGGCTGTGCCATGCCCAATCCCCGCAGCGCGCGCTCCAGGCCCGGCAAGTCCTGCGACCTCAAACTCCAGATACAGTCGGTCGCGCACTTTCTCTGGATAGACCGGATCGGCCATCTGTGCGAGCAGGTCTGCAGTGCCGATCAGCCGACCCATGTCCTGATCTTCTGCGCAAGAGAACTGCAACGACGCGAAGCTGCGCTCATAGCCTGTGCAGTGGATCATGGCCTCTGCGCTGCTGCACCAACGTGACAGCCCAAGATCGCGCAACAGCTCTTGTGTATGGCCAACACTTCGGGACACATGTTGCTTGATAAGCTGCGCGCCGCAGTACACCTGCGATTCGTTCGCGCGGCGCAAGTATCCCGTGTCATGAAACAGCGCGCAGATCAGCGTGACCAGAGCGCGCTGTGCAAAAGCGTCGGTATGCCCAGTGCTGTTCGGCGCATAAGCGGTGAGCAGGGCGGCTGCGCAGCGTGTTACTTCAACGCTGTGTTGCACGTCGTGATAGGGCGTATCTAGCGGCAATATCCCCGGACGCGAGCCGTTCACCAAGTTTGCATAGCGGTCGGCAGCTTGGCTGAGCAGCTCACTGTCTAGGTGGATGTGTGCTGCTGCAAATTGCGCGCACAATTCATCGACCAGCCCTGCTGCGGAATAGGTATCTGCAGCGACAGGTTGCGGACCCTTGGCAAAATTCCTCAAGTTACCCACAGCAGTCTCCCCCAGCAGCGCTTGCACCGCTTTGCTGGGGTCATGGTCGCCGTTGGAACTTAAGAAGCGGAACCAGATCATTCCAAATTGGCAGTCACTTTTTTAACCAAAACGCTAGGTATTTGTACTTAGCTGCCAAGGCAACCATTCACAAAAGCCCTTATTTATAGACACATACGCTTGCTGTCCCCACCGCCTGCGTCAGCTGCAAGCCTCACTATTCACATTCAATGTGGGAGGGGTTTGGTTCTGCTCCGATATGACTATTTGCTTTGATTCACCAAGGTAAATCCGAAACCATCGGGTGCAGGGATCTAAATATGGGCAGTACAGAAGTCAGCAAAGAACAGAGCCACCCCAAGGCAAGCGTGCTTCTGGCTCAACTGAGCCAAAGCATGCGCACCGTGTCTTTGCAACTGGAGTCTGTCACAGCAGAACTGCATAGCTTGGGTGTTGGCGAGCGCCCGGATGCCGTTAAGGCTGATGCAGAACCAAATATTCCGGCTATGTCCAGCGAGCGCCAGTTGCAACTTATCGCGCTGATCGATCGCTTGGACGAAACCCGCTGCCAGATGCTTGCAGGGCAAGTTCAATCCGATCCTGCTTGGAACATGCTGATGGAGCTGACCAAAAGCAAACTGCTGGGCTTCAAGGTTTCCATTACCAGCTTGTGTCTGGCTTCTAAGGCGCCGGTTACTACGGCCTTGCGCAAGCTCGAAAAGCTGATTGCTGATCAGTTGGTGATACGTGTGGCAGATGCCAGCGACCGGCGTCGCAGCTACGTGGAGATCTCGCCCGAATGCGAAGCTCTGGTGCTGTCTGTTTTGGGTGTGCTTGAGTCGATGATGACTAGAAACCCGGTGGTGTCGCAGCGGTAACAGACCACATTCAAAAACACTTAATGTGTTGGCTGCCTCAGCTTCTCAAGTGAGTCAGTCTTGTTTGCAGGCCTGAAGCAGTGAGTCGACGCTGAACGGTTTGGGCAAATACATCGCAGATATCTCACTGCAGTGAGTTTGCAGGCCTTCTGTAAGTCCGCTGATGATCACAATGCGCTGGGCAGGCTGCTGGCTGCGTGCAAAACGCGTCAGCGACAAGCCGTCTTCTGCCCCGCCAAGGTTCACGTCAGAGATCAGAAGCTCAAATCGGCCCTGCTCCAGATACTGCCTAGCCTCAGCGGCTGAGCTTGCAAGAGTCACGCTGTAGCCCCGTTTGACCAGCACCCTTTTTGCCAGCTTGCACAGTGTCGGCTCATCCTCAACAAACAGTACTCTGAGTGCTTTGCTGTCTGTGGGCTTGAGAGCAGGCGCTTTAACCACTGCTGCACTGCCACTCGGTTGCTTATCTGCCGAGGCGATGGGCATGAACAATCGCGCAGTGGTGCCAAGCCCAAGCTTGGACTCTATTGTCAGATGTCCGCCGGTTTGCGTGAGCAGCTGGTTCAACAAGGACAGACCAAGTCCGGTGCCCTTGCCCTCCGGCTTAGTGGTAAAAAATGGTTCGAGACAGCGTTGCTGCGTTTGCGCACTCATACCGATGCCCGAATCCCGAACCAGTACTTCTATAAAGCCATCTTTAGGCTGTGGCTTATCCGGCACGCCCGGGCTATTGCCCAAAGTGCTGATGCACAGTTTGCCACTCTGCGGCATGGCATCGCGGGAGTTGGCAACAAGATTCAGCAGGCAACATTCAAAAATGGATTTGTCGATGAGTGCCGGCGTATCTCCCGTCACAAGCGACAGCTCCACCGCAATGTTTGCGCCCAGCATCAGCTGGATGGTGGGCATCAAGTTCTGGATGACACTGTCAATTGCAAGGGCGGCGCCTGGTGCTGGCTTTTGATGGCGAGCAAGCGATAGCAGCGAATCCGTCAATTGCGCTGCGCGTGCGAGTGCGGCATTGGATTGCTCTAGGGCGATCCTTGTAGCCTCGTCTGCAGCTGCTTTGGCGGGATCGATTGCTGACAGATGACCCATAACGATTCCCAGCATGTTTCTGGTCTCATGCACCGCAGCGCTGGTCATGGTGCCCACTAGCGCCATCTTCCCCAGCTGTGGCAGGGTTTCTACTACGTCCGGCAGATTCGCCAGATCCTGTAGCGAGCAGACTATGGTCGACGAGGTTCCATTTTCGGACTCGGCAGGCAGGCACCGCAGACGCAACTGCCTAGCATCACCTGCTGGGCCGGAGACGGTGAGGTCGTGTACAGATTGAGTGGACCAAGCGCTGGGCTGCAGCAGATTGGCAGCTGTGGTCAGTCGCGTTTGCAGCAGGCTGAAATGCTCTTCAACTGTGGCCGCATAAAACTTGCCGCTTTGCTGCAAATGATCTGGATCCAGCTGAAGCAGCCTATACACCTGCGCAGACCACAGGCTGCTATTGGTGCTCAGATCCAACTGCCACACGCCGATGCCCGTCAGGTCGCAGAGGTCTGTCAAAGCCTCAACAGTCGGCCCCGGTTCGTATCCCGTTCGAGCAAGCACAGCTCAGATGTCCGTTCAGTAGGAGCCGGCATTCTAGCCGTTCGAAGCGGGGGGGGGCGTTTCGCCAGTCGGATCGACGCTAGGCTGATCACAGGGCGCTTATCGGGGTCGCTAGACTGGAGTCCGGCTCAAAGCCTGCCTAGATACCGATGGCCAGCAGGAGGTCTATTCATGAACAGAGTAAGCAATCTAACTGTTGGCTTTGTCTGTGCTGTGGGCTTGGCGCTGGCAGGGACCGCTGTCGCTGCGACACCGCCCAGCGTCGCCCCTGCGGCAGTTGTTAAGCGTGGCACCGACGGCCACCCCGATTGGGGCGGTATTTGGCAGCGCGTCGGCGGTATCGGTCTCGACCCCACGCTCAAGCCGGGCCAGATCGACCGGCCGGATCTCACCGCGCAATATCAGGCGATGTATGACGCGTCGCTGCTCTCTTTGCAGGCTGGCAAACCCATTGCAGATCCGACGGCCTCCTGTGAGCCACCCAACGGCGTGCGCATCATGAACATGGTTTATCCCATGGAGATCTTCCAACGGCCCGGACTGGTGGCGGTGTTTGCAGAGTGGGATCACCAGATCCGCCGCATCTACACCGATGGCCGCAAACCCGATGCCGACACCGAGCGCAGCTATATGGGCTATTCGGTGGGTCATTGGGAAGGGGATCAGTTGGTGGCGACCACCACGTTGTTCAAGGGTGTCGCGGTGCTTAATCAGGCAGGTCTGACGCTCAGTGACGAGATGAGCATGCAGGAGCGTTGGCAGCAGACCGGCCCCGACACGCTGACCAACACCATTACGCTGACCGATGCAAAAGCACTGCGCAAGCCTTACAGCTACACCAAGACTTTCAAGCGTGCTGCACCGGGCTTCGAAATGATGGAATACACCTGTGTTGAAAATAATCGCAACCCGATCCTGCCGGACGGCACTACCGGCACTATTCTTCAGCAAGCCAAGTAGACGGCGAGCACATCAGGAGAACGACATGAATCGGCAAGTCAGATTGACCCTGGGTTTCATTGCGCCGTTGCTGCTCGCCTCGACGCTGGCTCAGGCACACCATTCGTCGGCGATGTTTGATGCAGCCAAAGATGTCGAGCTTAAGGGTGTGGTCAAGACCTTCAAGTTCGAGAATCCGCACGTCAACATTGTGGTGACTGTGCGCGATGAGAAAGCCGGCACCACCACAGACTGGTACGTAGAGGCTGCATCGGTGCGTGGCCTTGCCATGGCAGGCTGGCGGCGCTCGACGCTCAAGCCAGGCGATACGGTCACCATCGTTGCCCATCCGCTGCGTGATGGTCAGCCAGGGGCCAACTTGGTTAAAGCCACGCTTGCCGATGGCACCACGCTGGCAGCTAACGCCGGCCGCAATTACTAATCTGTACAGAGCAGGTCATGCAACACACCACTACGGTTAAACAACGCATTGCTGCTGCAGTATTGCTGGCACTGATGGCAGCTGGTTGCTCGGGTCTTGCCGCTGCGCAAACAGCCGCGCCTAAACCCAACCTGTTGCCACCCGAGCCGCTGGGTGCTTTGCACACAGACAATCTGAACAAAAAGCGCGCTAAGCCGCCGTTCGTGCTGACTGGCAACTGGATGTGGAACAGCCAGCGCAACCGCGAATCCGGTTCCTATCAGTTCTTTCCGCTGCCCAAGTTCAAGCCGGCGGTCAAAGCCATCTATGACGAGGCCATGGCCACCATTGCGTCGGGCAAGGCTTATAAGAACGATGAGGGCTATTGCTGGCCTGCCGGCATGCCCGAGAGCATGACGCGAGTCTGGCCCAATCAAACCATTCAGCTGCCGACCATGATCGTGATGATCCAGATGCTCAAGCACGAGATCCGTTGGATTTATCTCGATGGCCGGCCACACGCCGATCCAGAGATCAAGCCGCCCAGCTATGCCGGCGATTCCATCGGCCATTACGAGGGCGATACGCTAGTGGTCGAAACCACCAACTTGCAGCCCAAACATCACTGGGTGCAGAGCGGTGTTCCAGCCGGTGAAAATCTGAAGATCGTTGAGCGCATCAAGCTGCTCGACGGCGGCAACACGCTGCAGAACACACTCACCATGACCGACCCAGACAGCTGGGAAGGCGAGTGGACCAGCACCAAGTACTGGTACCGCGATGACAGCGTTGATGCCGAAGAGGCCTTCTGCCTGCCCGACATCAACGACAACCTGCTCTCTACCCGAGAGAGCTCGCAGGTTCGTTGATCGTCAGGTTGGTTCTGGTCGGCCGCGATAGACGCGCCGACTGATTGCGC
The DNA here is from genome assembly GCA_026398735.1 of Pseudomonadota bacterium. GTDB lineage: Bacteria > Pseudomonadota > Gammaproteobacteria > Steroidobacterales > Steroidobacteraceae > ZC4RG30. The sequence continues at coordinate 12,228 of JAPLSH010000013.1, forward strand.
GCGTCAGGCCCGGAAAATGCCGGGCCAGAAACACAATCAGTTTGCCGTGGCCGGTAATCACCACTTCGGCGCGTTTGCGCTCTACCGCGCGGATGATCTGGCGTGCGGCCGTGGTAGTAGACATACGCAACCACGCCGGTATCGGATCTGGTGCGCTGGCCTGCAGCACGCCTTGGTTATCGGTGCGGCGGATGTCCGAATCCACAAAGCCCGGTGATATCAGCGTCACAGCGATGCCATCGGCTGCCAGATCCGAGTGCAGTGTCTCGGCCAGTGCACGCACGGCAAACTTGCTCATCGAATAGGCCGACATGCCAGCCGATGCTGCATAGCCGGCAACGCTACCGATCAGCACCAGTTGGCCGCGACTTTGTTGTAGCGCCGGCAGCGATTCTTTAACGGTGCGCAACAGGCCAAACACATTGGTATCAAACTGCCGCTGATAATCGGCCAGCGACAGCTTGTGCACGCTGCCGGCCACACCAAAGCCCGCGTTCGCATACACCACATCCACACCGATGCCTGCGGCAGCGAGCTGAGCAATGACGCTGGCGACTGCGCCGTCCTGCGTAACGTCGGCAGGGTGGACGCTGACCTGTGCGCCGATAGTGCGCAATTGAGCGGCAAGGGCTTCCAAGCGCTCACTGCGTCGTGCCAACAGCACCAGCCGCGCACCACGGCGCGCGTACTGGCGGGCCAAGCCTTCGCCGATGCCTGAAGAGGCGCCGGTGATGAGGATGGTCTGCATGGAAGTCATCTCCTGATCGCCTTGCAACAAGCCGAATTCGTCTGGTTTGCGGTACTGTCGCACTCCCCGCGTTAAAGCGAAATCGTGGCAGCAGCCGTCTTCATGAGTCGTCAAGTCAAATTCCTTATCGCTCTTTTATTCGTGGCTGTTTGCCTGCGGTCTTCGATCACCGGTGTCGGGCCCTTGCTGGGGCAGCTGCGTGCAGACATGGGGCTGTCGGCGACTGCTGCAGGAGTGCTGTCTAGCCTGCCGTTGCTGATGTTTGCGGTGTGCGCACCGATGGCCCGGCTGGCTCGCACTCACGGCACCGAACGGCTGCTGCTTGCGGCGTTGATGGCGTTGCTGGCGGGCATTGTGTTGCGGCCTACAGGGCCACTGTTTGCACTGTTTGCCGGCACCGTGCTGCTGGCAGGCGGTATCGCGGTCGCCAACATTCTGTTGCCCGTGCTGGTGAAACAGCATTTTCCGACGCGCATACCGGCGATCACCACAGGCTATGCCTCGGTCATGGGTCTATCGGCAACGATCGGCTCTGCGTTGGCGGGTCCGTTGGCTGTCATGCTGCCCGGCGGATGGCGTGCCTCGTTGTTCAGTTGGGCAGTGCCGGTGCTGCTTGCTATCGCCTTGTGGATTCCCCAGACCAGGGCCGATGTTCACAAGGTCCCAGCTTCGGATGAGCCGGCGCCACCTCTGCCTTGGCACAGCGCGCTGGCTTGGCAGGTCACCGGCTACATGGGCCTGCAGTCGTTGGTGTTTTATGTGAGCGTCAGCTGGTATCCGACCATGCTCAGTGATCAGGGCATGCCAGTGTCCACGATCGGCTGGATGCTGACTTTGTATCAGGCTGCTGCATTGATCAGCGGACTGGTAGTACCGCGTTTGATCCACCGCTTACCTGACCAGCGCGCTTTGGCGGTCAGCATCGGTCTGCTCAATGCCGTGGGCTCATTGGGGGTGTGGCTGTTCCCTTCCGCCATCGCGCTGTGGATGGTGGTGCTGGGGGTGGGCAGTGGTCCGGCGCTTATTCTGGCGCTGTCGTTTATGGGGCTGCGTGCCGCCACGCCGCGCTCGGTTGCCGCCCTGTCATTGATGGGCCAGTCCTTAGGCTATCTGGTGGCCGCTGCGGGGCCGGTTCTGTTTGGGTTGCTCCATGACCTCACCGGCGCTTGGGGCGCTCCTATGGCCTTTCTGGTGGCTGCAGGCGTGCTGCTGGCAGCCTGTGGCTATGGAGCAGGGCGGGCGGTTCGGCAGTAGCTGCGCATGCCACTTGTCGGGCTGCCGAGGCAAGGCCAGACTCCCGACCCATCATGAAACGCATAAACCATTGGGTGGGGGGCCGAGTGTTGGTGGGCGCGTCGGGTCGTGAGGGCCCGGTGTTTGATCCAGCCCTGGGCCGGCAGCAGGCAGTGGTGGATTTCGCCAGCGCAGCCGAGGTCGATCAGGCTGTGGCCGTGGCGCGCCAAGCCTTTTTGTCTTGGCGCCAGACCAGTCTGGCGCGGCGCAGCGAAGTGCTGTTTGCCCTGCGTGAGTTGGTGTCCGCCCATCGTCTTGAGCTTGCGTCGCTGATCTCTGCCGAGCACGGCAAAGTGCCTGCCGATGCGCTGGGCGAAGTGGCGCGCGGCATAGAGAACCTGGAGTTTGCCTGCGGCATTCCCACCTTGCTCAAGGGTGGTTACAGCGAGCAGGCCTCTACCGGTGTGGACGTGCATGGTGTGCGCCAGCCACTGGGCGTTGTGGCCTGCATCACGCCGTTTAATTTCCCGGCGATGGTGCCCATGTGGATGTTTGCAACAGCACTGGCCTGCGGCAACACGGTGGTGCTCAAGCCCAGCGAAAAGACGCCCTCAGCCTGTCTGCTGTTTGCCGAGTTGATGCAGCGTGCGGGTCTGCCCGATGGCTGTTTCAACGTGGTCCATGGCGATCGAATCGCTGCGGACCGGTTGCTGGCTCATCCGGACATTGATGCGATCAGCTTCGTGGGCTCTACGCCGGTTGCCCGCCATGTTTACGAGACAGGCACGCGTCACGACAAGCGCGTACAGGCCTTAGGTGGCGCCAAGAACCACATGTTGGTGCTGGGCGATGCAGACCTGAATGCCGCAGCCGATGCGGCCGTTAGTGCGGCGTTTGGTTCAGCCGGCGAACGCTGCATGGCAATCAGTGTGCTGTTGGTTGCCGACTCTGTGGCCGACGGGTTGCTCGAACGCATCCGCTCGCGCATGGCCGACATTGTGGTCGGTCCTGCCAGTCAGCCAGGCACCGATATGGGCCCGCTGATTACGCGCGAGCATCGCGATGCGGTCGCTGCGCATATTGCCCATGCGGTGGATGACGGCGCGCGGGTGTTGGTCGATGGGCGAGTTGGCGCACCGACTGAGGGCTGGTTCCTGCGTCCCAGCCTTATCGACAACGTACGCCCCGGCATGCGCTGCTATGACCAAGAGATTTTTGGGCCTGTGCTGTGTGTGATGCGTGTTGCAGGCTATGAAGAAGGGCTTGCAGTCATCAATGCCAATCAGTTTGGGAATGGTGCCGCGCTCTTTACCCGCGATGGCGGTGCGGCGCGCAGCTTTGGCTTTGACGTGCAGGCCGGCATGGTGGGCATCAACGTGCCGGTGCCAGTGCCGGTAGCGCATTTTAGTTTTGGTGGCTGGAAGGCCAGTCTGTTTGGCGACCAGCACATCTATGGGCCAGAAGGCGTGAACTTCTATACGCGCGCCAAGGTCATCACCAGTCGCTGGCCGGGCGCTGAGCGCGCCGGTGTAGACCTGAACTTTCCGCGTAATCGCTGACGCGTGGCGCCAGTCCACACTGTGGATGGCGCCGCCGTGTTTTAGCCGAAGTCGCTGGCGTCATGGCGCTCGCGCAGCTGCTCGCGCTCGTCGCCCCACACCTTATTGACCCGTTTGCCTCGCTGCACGGTCGCACGTTCGCCCAGCTCCAAAGCCCAGCGGCGCAGATGGGGGTATTCGGTGACGTTCAAGAATTCGCCGGCGTTGTAGGCATCGCCCATGGCCACATGGCCATACCACGGCAAGATGGCCATGTCGGCAATCGTGTACTGATCGCCGATGATGTAGCGCCGCTTGGCCAACAGCTGATCCAGTAAGTGCAGCTGTCGCTTGGTCTCCATGGTGAAGCGGTCGATGGCATATTCGATTTTGACTGGGGCATAGGCATAAAAATGCCCGAAGCCGCCGCCCACATAGGGTGCGCTGCCAGCCTGCCAGAACAACCACGACAAGCACTCTGCGCGCGCTGCTCCTGAGGTCGGCATGAACACGCCGAACTTCTCTGCCAGATACATCAGTATGGCCACTGACTCAAACACCCGGATCGGCTCGGCGCCGCTGTGATCCATCAGCGCAGGGATCTTGGAATTGGGATTCGCCTCGACAAAGCCGCTACCGAACTGATCGCCCTGCGAGATGTTGATCAGCCATGCATCGTATTCGGCGCCGCTGTGACCCAGCGCCAACAGCTCCTCGAGGAGGATGGTGACCTTCACGCCGTTGGGCGTGCCCATCGAATACAGCTGCAGGGGATGCTTGCCGACAGGCAGTTCCTTGTCTTGGGTGGCCCCCGAAACCGGACGGTTGATGTTGGCAAACGCGCCGCCATTGGCCTGCTTCCACTGCCAGACCTTGGGTACAACATAGTCGGTCGGCAGTGCCTTGGTGATGCTGTCTGACATGTCAGCGCTTCTGGTAGGTCTTGAGCAGCGCAGGGTTCATACCGCCATCACTGGTCACCCAGCGATGCTTGAACACCCAGCGACCATTGAGCTTTACCAGCTCGTCATGCTCATGCCCTTGCTCAACTACTGTGGTGACAGCAGTAACTGTTTCGCTGTTGAGACCGGTCCAGATCATGTCGGCGGTGGCGGTGTTGCCATTGACCGTGATGCGCAGATTGGTGAGCAGCATTTTGAAGGTGCCCTTGCGATCTGTCGATCTGGCGGCGGTGTCTTTATAGATCTTCTCTATGCCAGCTTTGCCCTTGCCCACTTCGCCGTTGACATCCAGCACGCCATCGGGCGCGAACCAATAGCTGAAGTCGTGTTTGCCAGAGCCTAGTTGGCCGTAATAGTCGATCAGCAGGTCTTCGATCATGGCGCGGTCGATCAGCGTTGCAGCGGTGAGCTTGGGTGCTTCGGCTGCCTGTGCCAAAGCACCGGTAGTAAGCAGCATTACAAGGGTCAAACTGCCGAACATTTTGCGTAAGTACATGGTGGTGTCCTGATTAGATGCGCGGTGCGCCAACTTTAGATGGTGACGATCTTCTGCTTGGCAATGGGCAGCGCGCGCAGCCGCTTACCTGTTGCCGCAAAGATGGCGTTGGCCACTGCAGGGCCGATCAATGCGGTGCCTGGCTCGCCCAGTCCACCGGGCGCTTCGGTGCTGTCGATGACGTGCACGTCAATCGGTGGTGCTTCAGGCAGTCGCAGCAAACGGTAGCTGTCGAAGTTCTTCTGCTGCACTTGCCCGCCGGCCAGGGTGATCTCTCCCCACAGTGCTGCGGTCAGCCCGAACAGGATGCTGCCGTGGATCTGCTGATCGACGATGTTGGGGTTGACCACGCTGCCGCAGTCCACTGCGCAGGTGACGCGATGGATCTTGAGTGCGCCACCTTCAACAGACACCTCGGCCACCTGAGCCATATAGGTGCCATAGCCTTCCATCAGTGCGATGCCTTGAAAGTGACCGGCCGGTGCCTTGCCCCAACCGGCTTTTTCGGCTGCGGTGTCTAGCACACGCTTGTAGCGCGGCTGTTTGCCAAGCAGTGCAGCGCGAAACGCATAGGGGTCTTTGCCAGCCGCATGAGCCAGTTCATCCATGAAGCTCTCTGCGACAAAGCAATTAAGTCCATGGCTGACCGAGCGCCAGTAACCCACGTTGATGCCGATCTCTTCGCGGTTGTAGGTCACCGCGATATTGGGCACGTCATAGGGATAGTTTTGCGCCGCCTCGACAGCAAACGGATCGATGGCGGTTTCGACGACGGCGGGGAACATGCGGGCTGTGATCGACGGCCCTGTCAGATGCAGCTTCCAGGCGACCAGATTGCCCTGGGCATCCAGCGCGCCAGTGACTTCATCGTGGGCTGGTGGACGGTAGGCGTCGTGCGTGGTGTCGTCCTCACGCGTCCAGATCACCTTGACTGGCTTGCCCATGGCCTTAGAGGCCTCGACTGCTGCAGTGAGGTAATCCACTTCTAAGCGCCGGCCGAAGCCACCGCCCAGCAGCGTGGTGTGGATGAACACTTGCTCGGGCTTAAGGCCTGCAACAGCAGCAACGACGCCTTGAGCCACTTGCTGTGTCTGCGTGTTGACGTGAATGTCAGCGCTGTCTTGGCGCACATCTGCCGTGCAGTTCTGCGGCTCTAGCGTCGCGTGAGCCAACAGCGGCAGTTCATAGGTGGCGCTGAGTATTTTGGCTGCGCCTTTGATGGCAGCTGTCGCATCGCCTTCTTTGCGCACGTCCCGGCCGGGTCTGCTGGCCGCTGCACGCAGCTTGGCTTTGATGCCTTCGGTACTCAGGGAGGCATTGGGCCCGGCCTTCCAGCTTATTTTGACGGCCGCCAGCGCTTTGCGCGCCTGCCAGTAATGATCGGCCACTACCACTACGCCGCTGGCGGTAGCCAGCACCTTCTTGACGCCAGGCATTGTCTCGGCTGCCTTGGCATCAAAGCGATTGAGTGAGCCGCCCAGCACTGGTGGCTGCGCCAGCGCGGCATGCAACATGCCCGGCAGTTTCACGTCGATGCCGTAGAGGGCGCTGCCATCAACCTTGGCTGCCGTATCGATGCGCTTTTGCGGCTTGCCGACCAGCTTGAAGTCTTTGGCGGCTTTAAGCGTGACATCGGTGGGCACAGGCAGTTTGGCGGCATTCTCCGCCAGAGCGCCATAGCTGAGCCGCTTGCTGCCGTTAACTACGTAGCCGCCTTGCACTGTGAGCTTGGCCGCATCGACGTCCCAATGCGTGGCGGCTGCCTGCACGAGCATCATGCGAGCCTGTGCGCCGGCTTTGCGTAGCTTTTCCCAGCCATCGCGCACGCTGCTGCTGCCGCCGGTAATCTGCGCACCCAGCAGGGCATTGACGTAAACCGCGTTGACTGGCGCCGCCACGACGCGAATGGCATCGAGCGACACTTCCAGCTCTTCGGCCAGCAGTTGTGTCAGCGATGTGTAAACGCCTTGGCCCATTTCTGAGCGATCTACCAGCACGGTAATAGCGTTCTCGCTGTCGATCTTGAGCCATGCCACTGGCTGACCGCCTTCGGCGCCCAGTGCCGAGGGTTTGCTGCAGCCTGTCAGGCTAAGGCCCAGCACCAGGCCGCCACCGGCCAAGCCGGTGATTTTGAGAAAGTCGCGCCGTGAGCTGTCCGTGATCTTGTGTGTCATGGTTCGTGCTCCTTATTTGGCTGCGTTAGCAGGGGCGGATTGCAACAGATCGGCTGCGCGGTGCACGGCCTTGCGGATGCGGTCATAGGTGCCGCAGCGGCAGATGTTGCCGGCCAGAGCCGCATCAATCTCTGCATCGGTGGGTTTGGCGTTATTTGCCAGCAGTGCGCTGGCCGACATGATCTGACCCGACTGGCAATAGCCGCACTGCGGCACGTCCAGCTCCATCCACGCCTTTTGCACGGCATGAGAACGGTCGGCCGACAGGCCTTCAATAGTGGTCACTGCCTTGTCACCAACGCTGCCCAGCGGCAGTTGGCAGGAGCGTGTGGGGTTGCCATCGATATGTACGGTGCAGGCGCCGCACAGGGCCTGGCCGCAGCCGAACTTGGTGCCGGTGAGGCCCAGGTGATCGCGCAGCACCCACAACAGCGGGGTGTCTGGTGTGGCATTGGTCTCGAGAGCTTGGCCGTTGACGTGGATCGTGGTCATGCGTCCTCCCCGGTGTTCTGTTGTTGCATCAAGCGCCAAACTTAGCGCTCAATCTGCGAGATTATCAACCTGATTGACTCAGGCTAAACAGCCGGCGAAGACCGGCCGGAGGGGCGATGACTGCTTTGTTGCGCTACGGCTCGGTACTGTGTCTGGCATTGGCCGCTGTGGCGGCGCAAGCACACCACGGCATCTCCAACTGGGACCTGAACAAAGACCTGACGCTCAGTGGCACGCTGACGCGTATCGAGCTGATCAATCCACATGCTTGGCTGCACTTGCAGGTGACCGATGCGACGGGTCGGGCGCAGCCATGGAAGTGTGAGATGCGCTCGGCACATGTCCTGCGCCGCTCTGGTTGGACCGTAGAGATGTTCAAGGTTGGTTCGCGCATCACGGTGACGGGTTCACCCGAGCGCTTTCATGCGGATCGCTGTTACCTCTCGACCATCGAGTTTGCCGATGGCAGCAAGATGGATCGCTACGGTCAGCGGCAATTGTCTACTGCAAATCGTGCTGCTGCGCCGGCGCGTCAAGCGCGCACTCCTGAAGGCAGGCCGAATCTGGCCGGTGAATGGGCCGCAGAACAGCGGGTCATGACCGATCCGCGCGGTCAAAGCGGCGCGCTGATCGCGCTTGGCGTAGCAGCGCAACTCAAGCCCGGCGAGTTGCCTGCGGGCCAGCGTGCCTTTCCCGGTTCACGCGGTACTCCAGAGTCGCTGGCAACAGATCCTGTGCGTGCAGCTTGGGACCGGCCTGTGCCGGTCAACCTCACCGCTATCGGGCGCAAGGCGTTGCAGAGCTTTAATCCGGCCACCCGCGACAACCCTCGCTTGCGCTGCGAGCCGACCAATCTGTTGTTTGACTGGACCTTCGACAGTGTGATCAATCGCATCACCCAAACACCCCGGCGCATCACACTGCAGTACGGCCATATGGATCTGACGCGAGTCATCCATCTGGATACTCAGACAATGCCTGCTGGCACTAAAGCATCGCGTGCGGGCTGGTCCGCTGGTCGTTGGGACGGGGATGTGTTGGTGGTAGAGACACGCGGCTTTCTGCCAGGCGTACTCAATGCCGACGCACGCGTGTTGCACGGCCCGGGGCTGCGCATCACAGAACGCTTTGAATTGGATGCGGCCGGTACCTCGCTGCGCCGCCGCTATGAGGCGGTTGACCCGCAATATTTTGAGGACGTGTGGCGCGGCGAAGACGTGGTGTCTGTTGCCGATGTATCGTTCGCGCCTTATCTCTGCAAGGATCCCGGCGGCGCACCTGCCGGCCGATAAAGGAACAGCGCATCGCATGAGTCAGAAAGTATTGGTTACCGCAGGGGCTAACGGTATCGGTCGCGAGATTGTCCGTGCCTTTGTCGAAGCGGGCGCGCAGGTGGCGGTCTGCGATATTGATGTGCCTGCGCTTGCTGCATTGCAGGCGCAGTGGCCTGGCATCACTACCTATGAGTGTGATGTGGGGCGCCGTGCCGATGTCGAGCGCATGGTGTCGTCTGCTGTTCTTGCCTTGGGTGGCCTTGATGTGCTGGTGAACAATGCCGGCATCGGTGGCCCGACATCCTCTGTAGAGCAGTTCTCGCCCGAAGAGTGGGATCGCGTCGTGGCGGTCAACCTGACAGGCACCTTTGATGTGACGCGTCTGTCGATCCCGCATCTCAAACAGTCTGCTGCCGGATCCATCATCGTGATGTCATCGGCTGCCGGGCGCTTTGGTTATCCCTATCGCAGTGCGTACTCCGCCACCAAGTGGGCGCTGGTCGGCTTTGCCAAGACGCTGGCTATAGAGCTGGGCGACTGGGGCATACGCGCCAATGCGCTGCTGCCCGGTGCAGTAGATGGCGAGCGTTTGCACCGCGTGTATGCCGGGCGTGTGGAGGCTACCGGGCAATCGTTGGAGACTGTGTTAGAGGCGGCTATGGCCGGACAGTCGCTCAAGCGCTTTGTTGATCCGCGTGACATCGCGGCCATGGCAGTGTTTCTGGCTTCTGATGCCGGCAAGTCGATCTCGGGTCAGGCGCTGTGCATCGACAACGACATGCAGAAGGCTTAAGACCATGAAATATGTAGCTGTGTTGCAGAGCTTTATCAGATCTCTGTGGTTGATCTGTGTGCCCGTTTTATGTGGTGCTGCAGAGCAATTACCTGCGCCACTGCAGGGAGGAATTCCTACTCAAGTGCCCGTGGCGCTGCAGTTGGCGCGCTGGCATATGCTCGATACCGATATCAGCTCTGTCATGTTTCGCAGCATGGATCGGCTCTTCACTACCCGGGTTGTGCCACGGGCGGGTCCCGTCTGGGTTTTGCCAAGAAATGATCAAAGCCTTGATCTGCGCTACAGCTGGGACGGGCATCAATATCGCGCAGATGAATTTTTAGATCGTACGTACGGCAATGCACTGTTGGTTATAAAGGATGGCAAAATCGTCCACGAAACCTATCGCAACGGCACGGATCCGCAGTCACGATTCATCGCTTGGTCGATGACCAAGTCAGTCACTTCAATCCTGATTGGCTGCGCACTGGCAGAGGGCTTCATAGATAGTCTGGATACGCCTATCAGCCGATATCTGCCGGAATTGCGCGGTGGGGGCTATGAAGGCGTGAGTATTGGTCAGGTCATGCAGATGCGCTCTGGTGTCGACTACGAAGAGCGTTATGACTTTGAGCATCCGGGTACTGCAGCCAGTAATCACATTGCATCATTGGTCAAGAACGTGGCGCGGTTTGCCGATGCCGCACGCACCATCAAGGGTGTGCATGCACCGGGCGAGGTATTTCAATACAAGACGCTCGATACCGCGGTGCTGGGCTGGATGCTCGAGCGCGCCACACGTAGCACGGTCGCTGCCTATACCGCCAAGTGCTTGTGGGAGCCCTTGGGTGCGGAAGCCGATGGCTTTTACATTATGGACGGTCAGCCTGGCGTAGGGCGCGAGTTCAGTGGTGCCGGCTTCAACGCAACTCTGCGTGACTTTGGCCGCATCGGTCAGATGGTGCTCAACGGCGGTGTGGCCGATAGTCGCCGCATAGTGTCCGCGGACTGGATTACGCAGTCCACGCGATCAATAGGTCCAACCGATAAACGATTGGGTGGCTATGGGTTGCAATGGTGGACGATGCCAGACGGCAAAGCTTTTGCGGCCATCGGTCTGCAGGGGCAGTACATCTACATCGATCCAAGCACACGCACTGTGGTGGTGAAGCTGTCGTACTACCCGCCTGGCGATGCCACTGCGTTGGACGGTGAGTCTTTGGCTTTCATGGCTGCTGTTTCTGCTTGGCGCTAAAATCAGCCGAGCTGGCTTCCTATAACTCAAATAGAGCTGGGGGATTCATGACCATTCGCATCCGTAGCGGCCTGTGTGCCGCGCTGTCCGCTGCTCTGTGTTCCACACTACTGTCGGTGGGAGTAAACGCTGCACCGGCAGCCAATGTCACAGCCACCCGCCTGACCAATGCCGAGCGCGAGCCGGCTCAGTGGATGACCTATGGCGGTACCTATTCCGAGCAGCGCTTCAGCCCGCTCAAGAAGATCAACGATGCCAACATCGGCCAGTTGGGTCTGCAGTGGTTTGCTGACTACGAGACCAACCAGAACCAGCACGGCTCGCCGCTGTACATCGATGGCGTGCTGTATGTGTCCACTGCGCGCAATGTGGTGCATGCGTTTGACGCTAAGACCGGTAAGCAGTTGTGGAAGTATAACCCGGTCATCCAGGGCGAGCGCTTGCGCTACAACCTCGGTCTGGTGAACCGCGGCATTGCGGCGTGGAATGGCAAGATCATCATGGGGACGCTGGATGCGCGCCTGGTGGCTATCGATGCCAAAACCGGTAAGGAGGCCTGGTCTACCGACACCGTACCGGCCAGTCTTGGCATGGGTGACATGGGCAATCGCTACTCGATCACCATGGCGCCGCGTGTGGCCAAGGGCAAAGTGTTTGTCGGTGGCTCCGGTGGTGAGTTTGGTGTGCGCGGTTGGATCGCGGCATTTGATGCCGAGACTGGCAAGCAGGCCTGGCGTTTCTGGACGGTGCCGGGCGATCCTGCCAAGGGCTTTGAGAGCCCCAAGCTGGCCGAGGCTGCCAAGAGCTGGGTCGGCGAATGGTGGAAGACCGGGGGCGGCGGTACGGTGTGGGACGCTGCGGTCTATGACCCGGTCACCGACCTGCTGTATTTCGGCACCGGCAATGCCACGCCTTGGAACGCGCGTGCACGCGACGAAAAAATTGTCGACAACCTATTCACCGCGTCGATCGTTGCCGTAAAGCCCGACACGGGCGAATACGTGTGGCACTACCAGGAAGTGCCTGGCGACTCTTGGGACTATGACGCGGTCAGTCCGATGATGACGGCAGACCTGATGCTTGGCGGCAGCAAGAAGCATGTGCTGTTGCAGCCTTCTAAGAATGGCTTCTTCTATGTGCTCGAAGCCGCAACCGGCAAGCTGCTCAGCGCCGATCCGTTCACCGAGGTGAACTGGTCCACTGGCATAGACCTCAAAACAGGCCGCCCCATCGAAGTGCCGGGCTCGCGTTACGAAACCGAACCTTGGAATCTGGCGCCCGGCGTTCAGGGCGGTCATAGCTGGCATCCCAATGCGTTCAGCCCGCAGACCGGCTTTGTCTACATTCCGGCGTGGGAAGCTTATTTCACGATGGCAGGCCAAGCGCCCGGCGCCCGTCCGGCTAATGGTGGCTTTAGCTTGGGCATTTCGATGGGTACACGCGTCGACCCCGACAAGCTCAAGCCTTACGCACGCACTGGTGTGCGCGGTCGATTGAAGGCCTGGGACCCGGTGTCGCGCAAAGTGGTGTGGGAGACTGAAGCCTTTGCCAATGGCGGCCCGACCAGCGGCGTGTTGGCCACTGCAGGTAACTTGGTGTTCATGGGTAATGGCGGTGGCAAGCAGTTGACGGCCTATCACGCCGCAACCGGCGCCAAGCTGTGGAACTACGATGCGCAGACTGCCGTATTTGCGGCGCCCATCAGCTATGAAATTAATGGCGTGCAATACATCGCAGCCAGTGTGGGTGGTGCCGCGCAGGGCGGCTATTTCGCCCCTACCTATGCGCGCATGCTGGTGTTTGCTGTGGGTGGCAAAGCCGTGCTTCCCAAGCAAGAGCCTTACACGCCGCCGCAGCTCAATCCGCCGGTGTCAACTGCATCGGCCGAACTCATCGAACACGGTGGCCGGGTGTATACGCAGCATTGCTCGGTATGCCATGGCGCCAATGGCCTGCAGGCGCGCACCAGCTTTCCCAATCTGACGGTGTCGGCATTACTGCATGTGCAAGAGGGCTTTGACTATGTGGTGCGGCAGGGCGCGCGTGCCGACAAGGGCATGGGCTCTTTTGCCAAGGAGCTCACTGCAGAGGATTCGGCAGCAGTGCGTGCTTATCTGATCTCGCGTGCGAATGCGCTCAAGCTTGCGGCGGCGCCTGCGCCTGTTGTGCCGCGTCAGGAAACGGGGCATGCCGACAACTGAGTTCACTACCGCCGGGCATGTGGCATTGATTGGTACCGGCGTCATCGGTGCCAGTTGGGCCACGTGCTTTCTAGCGTATGGACTCGATGTTGTGGCGACCGATCCATCGCCCGGTGCAGAGCAGCGCTTGCGCGAGCAAGTGCAACGGCACTGGCCCGCTGCAACAGCGTTGGGTCTTGCGCCAGACGCATCGCTTGATCGCCTGAGTTTTTGTGCCACCGCGCAGCAGGCGGTGCAGGGCGCCTGCTTTGTGCAGGAAAACGGTCCGGAGCGTGTGCCCTTCAAGCGCGAGATGTTTGCGCTGCTCGATGAAGTTGCACCGCCCGAGGTCATTCTGGCCAGCAGCTCGTCGGGCATTTTGCCTGCGCAGTTTCAGTCGGTGTGCAAGCATCCCCAGCGCGTGCTTATCGGCCATCCTTTTAATCCGCCTCACCTCATTCCATTGGTCGAGGTAGTCGGTAGTGAGCAGACCTCTGCAGCGTCCATCGCTATAGCGATGCGGTTTTATGCTGCGGTGGGTCGCAAGCCCATCCACATACGCAAGGCGATGAAGGGCTTTGTCACCAACCGGTTGCAGGCTGCGCTGTGGCGCGAGGCTTATGGGCTAGTGCAGGCGGGTGTGGTGTCTGTGCAGGACATAGACACTGCCATTGCCAACGGGCCGGGCCTGCGCTGGGCGCTGCTGGGGCCGTTTGCCACCCAGCATTTGTCTGGTGGTGAGGGTGGCTTGGCGCATGTGCTGCAGCACCTGGGCCCGCCGATGGATGAGTATTGGCAGGACCTGCTGCCTACGCGGCTTACAGACGAAGTGCGCGATGCAGTGCTCAGCAGTGCCGGTCAGCAGACCGGTGCGTGGGACATCGAGGCTGTTACCCGCGAACGCGACGCGCTGCTGGTGCAGTTGTTAAAGCTGAAATCAGCGGCCGGTCATCTGGACTGAACAACCGTTTTAAGTGCTGACCACCGGGATGCCGGCGATCTTGGCCTTCCATAGCGCAGGACCGGTGGTGTGCACCGACTCGCCCTTGGAGTCGACGGCCACGGTGACAGGCATGTCTTTGACCTCGAACTCGTACACCGCTTCCATACCCAGCTCGGCAAAGGCCACCACCCGGCTGGCCTTGATTGCCTTGGACACCAGATAAGCCGAACCGCCGACCGCCATCAGATAAGCGGCCTTGTGTTGGCGAATCACTTCGATAGCCGCATCGCCACGCTCGCTCTTGCCGATCATGGCGATCAGGCCGGCCTTGCCCAGCATCGTCTCGGTGAACTTGTCCATGCGAGTGGCGGTGGTCGGCCCTGCAGGACCCACAACCTCGCCGTGCACCGGATCTACCGGACCAACGTAATAGATGACGCGGTTGGTGAAGTCGAGCCCGTCGGGCAATGGCTTGCCAGCCTCGAGCAGGTCGCAGATGCGCTTGTGTGCAGCATCGCGGCCGGTGAGCATCTTGCCGTTGAGCAACAAGCGCTCGCCGGGCTTGAAGCTTTGCACTTGTTCGCGTGTCAGCGTGTTGAGGTCTATGCGACGCGAGTCTGGGGTCGCTTCGTAGGTAAGCGCCGGCCACACCGATAGATCCGGTGGCACCAATTGCGCAGGACCGCTGCCATCCAGCACAAAGTGCGTGTGGCGTGTGGCTGCACAGTTGGGGATTATGGCCACAGGCAGCGAGGCTGCATGCGTGGGGTATTGGCGGATCTTCACGTCGAGCACGGTGGTAAGCCCACCCAAGCCCTGAGCGCCCACACCCAACGCATTGACGCGATCAACGATCTCTAGGCGCAACGCCTCGACTTTGTTCTGCGCACCCCGCGCACGCACTTCGGCGATGTCCACGTGCTCAAGCAGAGACTCTTTGGCCATGACCATGGCCTTTTCCGCCGTACCGCCGATACCGATGCCCAGCACGCCAGGCGGGCACCAGCCTGCACCCATCTTGGGGATCATCTCGCAGACAAAGTCGACGATTGAATCGGAGGGGTTGAGCATGCCGAGCTTGGACTTGTTCTCGGAGCCGCCACCCTTGGCCGCTACGGCAATCTCCAGCGTATTGCCCGCTACTAGCTCAACGTGGATCACTGCCGGCGTGTTGTCGCGGGTGTTGCGGCGCTCGAAGGCCGGTGGATCGACGATGGATGCGCGCAGCTTGTTGTCGGCCCAGTTGTAGGCGGCACTGACGCCTTGGTTGATCATCTGATCCAAGGTCAGTGTGACGTCATCGGCCCAACGCAGTTGCATGCCGACTTTGCAGAACACCGTGACGATACCAGTGTCTTGGCAGATCGGCCGGTGGCCCTCTGCACACATGCGCGAATTGACCAGAATTTGTTTGATGGCGTCTTTGGCTGCGGCGCTTTGCTCGCGCTCATAGGCAGCGGACATGGCCGTAATGAAGTCGGGCGAGTGGTAGTACGAGATGTACTGGAGGGCGTCGGTGACGCTCTGGATCACATCGGCCTGACGGATCGGGCCGACGGCAGTCGTGGTGTGCGTGTTCATGCGGGTGAGTATAGCGCCGACCCGCGCAGCCGTTCAGAGGCTCAGGTACCGCAGAAGGTGCGTGTGACGCGTTGTGCAGGCAAGGGCGGCAGTGCAAAGGCTTCTTGCCCCGGTTGCTCGTCATAGGGGTGCTGCACGACCTGCAGCAACGCCTTAAAGGGCGCCATGTCGGCGTCTGTACTGGCGCTGGCCAAGGCTGCCTCGACCAGATGGTTGCGCGCAATGTAGGCAGGGCTGACACGGCGCATGGCGCGGCTACGTTCACCGGGCGCTGCAGGGGCCGCGTCAAGCTGTGCGCGCCACTGTTGCAGCCACTGTTGCAGGCCGGTCGGGTCTGCGGCCATTTGCTGCTGCAGTGTGGCCGTGCCGGTGGCTTGGCGCTGCGCGGCATTGGGCCCATCGTCTGCGACATCGGCCAGTGCACGAAAAGTCAGTGTGTAGTCTGCGCCGCAGTGTTGCATCAGCTGCAACAGATTCTGCGCCACCGCGTCTGCGCCCTGACCTGCATCCGGCAGTCCAAGCTTGGCGCGCAGGTGCTGCGCATAGTGCGACTGCACGCGAGCTGGAAAAGGTTCGAGGATTGCAACGGCCTGTTGTACAGCAGCGTCTGCATCGGCATGGATGAGCGGCAACAGCGCTTCGGCCAATCGCGCCAGGTTCCACTGCGCCAGCAGGGGCTGGTTCATAAACGCATAGCGTCCTTGATGATCGATGGAGCTGAAGACTTTGTTGGCATCGTACTCATCAAGAAACGCGCAGGGGCCATAGTCGATGGTCTCGCCAGACAACGCCATGTTGTCGGTGTTCATCACCCCATGCACAAATCCGACGCGTAGCCAGTTGGCAATCAGCAGGGCTTGTTGATCGGCCACTGCTTGCAGCAAAGCCAATGCGGGCACTGCTGCCGTCGCAGCAGCCGGATAGTGGCGTGCAAGGGTGTAGTCGAGCAGCGCGCGCAGCGTATCGATGTCGCCGCGAGAGCCGGGATATTGGAAGCTGCCAACACGCAGATGACTGGCTGCAGTGCGTACCAAGATTGCACCCGGCAACGCGCCGTCTTCGCGCAGCACAGGCTCGCCAGTGCCAATCACTGCCAACGAGCGCGTTGTGGGTAAGCCCAGTGCATGCATGGCCTCGCTGATGAGGTACTCACGCAGCATCGGGCCCACCGCTGCGCGTCCGTCACCGCCACGCGAATAGGGTGTGCGCCCGGAGCCTTTGAGGTGCAGGTCGTGGCGCTTGCCCTGTGAGTCAATCAGTTCGCCAAGCAAATGCGCGCGGCCATCGCCTAAGCGCGGCGAGAAGCCGCCGAATTGATGACCCGCATAGGCCATAGCCAAAGGCTGTGCGTCGTCTGGCAACGCATTGCCAGAGAACAGCAGCCCGGCTTGGGCCTCAACAGCTTTAGCATCCAGCCCCAGTTCAGTGGCCAGAGCCCGGTTGAACACTAGGCAGTATGGGTTGGCTACCGGCAGCGGCGCGACGGCGGTGTGCATCAGGGGCGGCAGTTGCGCCCAGCTGTGTTTAAGACCCAGTTTCATACGCCAAGACTACCGCAGGCGCGCTCCACGCCCAGAAAATCTGCTCAGTCGTACACAATCCCCTGCGCCATCGCGCGGGTGAAATGCCGGCGGCACAACGACACATAGCGCTCGTTGCCACCAATCTCGACTTGCGCGCCCTGCTGCTCGATGCGCCCATCGGCTGCAGTGCGTACCACCATGGTGGCCTTGCGACCGCAGTGGCAGATGGTCTTAAGCTCCACCAGGTTGTCGGCCCATGCCAGCAACTGTGCGCTGCCCGGGAACAAGCGGCCCTGAAAGTCGGTGCGCAGGCCATAGCAGAGCACCGGCACATCTAGCTCATCGACCACGCGCGCTAGTTGCTGCACCTGTTCCGTCGATAAAAACTGCGCTTCATCGACCAGCACGCAGGCCAGCGCACCGGTGCTGTGGTCGGCAACAATCTCGGTGAATAAGTCCTGCCCTACGGCAAAGTGCCGCGCCTCGCCACTGATGCCGATGCGTGATTGCACCCGCCCACCACCGCGGTCATCCAGTGCCGCGGTGTAGACCAGCGTGCGCATGCCACGCTCGTGATAGTTGTGACTGGCCTGCAGCAACGCCGTGCTCTTGCCGGCGTTCATGGTCGAGTAATAGAAGTAGAGTTTGGCCATTGCGCAACTGCCTTAGAAGGCGATGATTCCTACAATGGCACCGGTCATGCACGAGCCCAGCGTGGCCGCCAGCAGCGAGCGCATACCCAGATCCGACAGATCCTGACGACGCTCTGGTGCCATCGCACCCAAGCCGCTGATCTGCATGCCCACGCTGGCAAAGTTGGCAAAGCCGCACAGCGCATAGATGGTGATCAGGCGGCTGCGCGCCGACATCTCTTCCGTCGACATCTTTGCCAGATCCAGATATGCGATGAACTCATTGAGCACTGTCTTGATGCCCAGCAGGCTGCCGGACTTGAGTGCCTCGTTCCAAGGGATGCCCATCAGCCAGGCCAGCGGTGCAAACAGCCAGCCTGCCATGCGCTCGAGGGACAGCGGCGTGCCGGCAACCGAAGGCAGTATTCCCAAGCCGCTGTTGATCAGCGCAACAAAGGCGATCAGCACCACCAGGATGGCGCAGATGTTGAAGTAGATGTGCAGACCGTCGGTGGTGCCACGGCTGATGGCATCCATGGTGCTGCCGTACATATTGTCTTTTTTCTGCTCGTTAAAGCCGGTGGGCGCGCCTTCAGGAATGAGAATGTGCGCGAACAGGATGGACGCCGGCACAGACATGATTGACTTGATCAGCAGGTGCGAGAGCACATCGGTAAACAGATGGCCGAGCATCGCCGCATAGATGACCATCAAGGAGCCCGAGATCATCGACATGCCGGCGGTCATCAGGATGAGCAGCTCATAGCGCGTCATCGACGCGATGTAGGGACGCACCAGCAAGGGTGCCTCGACCTGACCCATGAAGATGGTGGCCGTGGCCGCCAGACCTGCGGGGCCGCGCGTGCCCAGCGTGCGCTCAAACACCCAGGAGATACTGTTGACCACCAGCGGCAGAATGCGCCAGTGCCACAGCACCGCAGCCAGTGCGCTGACCACCATGACCAGCGGCAGCACAGTGAAGGCAAAGGTAGACAGTGCGCCCGGGTTGGTAATGGTAAACGGGGCGTCACCGCCGCCCAGATAGCCATACACAAAGCCGGTGCCCTTGGCCGTGGCGGTGCTGAGTGCGCTGACGCCTTCGTTGACGTAGGCCAGGCCCTGGCTGATAAGCGGCACTTTGGTAAGCAGGATGCAGATCACAAACTGCAACAGCACTGCGATGCCAACCAGTTTCCAGCTGATCGCTTTGCGGTTGACGCTGAAAGGCACCGCCAGCGCGATGAACACCAAGATGCCCAGCAGAGCTTGGGCGTAGAGCATCCAATCCATCGTATTCACCCTATCCAATGCGGCAGTGGGCTGCCATTGTGGTTATCAAAGCAGCTTGATGTCGCGCAGTCGTTCAAGCAGGTAATCGTTGGCCGTGATCGGTTGCGGATAACGGTCCGGGTGGGTTGCATCAACGCAGCTGGGCAGCGTGCGGATCAGGAAGTCCGGATTGAAATGCAGAAAGTAAGGCAGCGACCAACGCGCTTGGCTGGCCCGCTCTGGCGTGGGGTTAATGACCCGATGCGAGGTGGACGGCAGTCGGTGGTTGGTGAGCCGCTGCAGCATGTCGCCGATGTTGACCACCACACAGTTCTGCGGCGGTTGGATGTCGAGCCACTGCCCGTCTACATCTTTGACCTGCAGGCCCGCTTCTTCGGCGCCGAGCAGCAGCGTGATGACATTGATGTCTTCGTGGGCACCGGCACGCTCGCCCACACTGCCGGCCGGTACGGGCGGGTAGTGCAGCACGCGCAGCACGCTGTTGCCCAACTGCACTTTGTCTGCAAAGAAGTCGTGCGGCAGCCCCAAAAAGGCCGAGATGGCGCGCAGCAGCTTGCCGCCCAAGGCATCGAAGGCCTCGAATAGGCCATAGGTGTGTTCGCGCATGCCGTCGATGTCTGCAACCCACAGGTTGTCGGGCATGAACTGGCGATAGGGGTGACCGGCAGGCAGTTCGCGACCGACATGCCAGAACTCTTTGAGGTCGCGCAGCGCAGCGCCCTTGGCTGCCTCGACGCCGAACGGCGTATAGCCGCGTGCGCCGCCCTGGCCGGGCACATGCCACTGCCGCTTAGTCGCAGCGTCACGCGCAAAGAATTGCTGAAAGCCGGCCAACGTGCCGTCTATGAGGGCTTGGGGCAACCCGTGATGGGAAACCACCGCAAATCCGCAGCGCAGATAGCTTGCGCCCATGGCCTGGGCAAAGCCGTCGAAGTCCGACTCAAAACGGCGAAAGTCCACGGTGGGCAGGGCATTCATGTCGCTATTGTGACTGGCCGGAGCCGCCTTGCGCCAGCAACTTGGGTCCAAGGCGCTGGGCAAAAAAAAGGGGCGGCCGAAGCCGCCCCTGGTGCCGGTGCCACCGGGTTGCCCCGGTGGCAGGCTGTCGTCAGAACTGCACCTGCACCGTCGCGCTGACCGTGCGCGGCGAGCCGATGGCATAGAACGGCGCCGACGGGGTGAAGCCCGTGAGCGCTACTGCACCGTTGGTCGAGGAGATCGAACCGTAGTACTTCTCATCGAACAGGTTGATGACATTGGCACGGATGCTCAGGTTCTTCAGGCCCGACACTTCGATGGTGTAACGCGCATCCAGATCAAAGATCTTGTAAGCGTCGACTTGGGCATCGTTGAGGTCGGTTGAATAACGCTTGCCGACCAGCTTGCCTTGCAGACCCAAGCTAAGGTTCGACATGGGGTAGAGCTCCACGCGCGCGCCGTAGGTGTTCTTGGGAGTCTCAACCAGTTCCTTGCCGGCGGTCGGCAGTGACAGCGTCGAGCTGATGGCCAGATTGTTCAGCAACTTGGTCTTTACATACGAAGCCTGGGCGTTGAAGAGGATCCACTTGGCCGGCTGGTAGGCCAGTTGCAGGTCCGCACCGCTGAGGTCCACATCGCCGATGTTGCGATCGACGCTGAAGCCCAGATCCGCGTCGAAGGACGACACGATGCGGTTCTTGTACTTGGACTGCCAGATGGCTGCGTTGGCCAGGAAGTTGCTGGACTTGTAGCGCCAGCCAAAGTCATACGAATCGGTCTTTTCCGGATCCGGGTTCGCACGAGCCAGGCTGTTGTCGGCCAGACGCTTGATGGCGTACAGGCTATCGGTACGCGGAGCCGACAGGCCCTGCGAGTACGACGCGTACACCGTCTGCGAGCTGGTCAGGTCATAGCTGACACCCAGATTGGGCAGCACTTCGCTGAACTTGGCAGTGGCCTGGAACGGGGCGATGTACTCGACGGCGCTCGTCGAGTTCACAAACACCACGTTGCCGTTGGGGCGCGTGGCGACCGGCACCTGAGTGGTGCACAGCACGTTGGTCGAGCCATTCTGCGAATAGCAGTACTGGTTCAGCTCACGCTTGAACTCCGGCGCGCGCAGGCCCACGTTCAAGGTCAGGCGGTTGTCGACAAACTTGCCGCGATAGTCGATAGCGAACTGGTTCAGCTGGGCGATCGAGAAGCGGTCGCGGCTGCGCAGGTAGCTGCGATCGGCGGTGTACACGCGGTCGCTGTAGCGGCCACCGAACACGTCCTGCGGATTGCCATTGGCATCAACATAACCGAACTCGCCGGTCTGGCGATGACGGCCGTAGTCCAGCGTATAGGCCAAACGCAGCAACTGGCCAGGGGCCACATCCCACAGCAGCGAGCCGTTAACACCGTAGCGGCGCGTGTTGGTGTTGCTGGGAGTGTAGTAACGCACGGTGTCGAGCAGGTCGCCGTCAGCGTTGAGGTCAAAGCCCAACAACGTGGTGTTGCCGATGACGCGCTTGTCGGCGCTGGTGGCCGAGGGGGTTTCTGAGATCAGCGTCGTGCCGCCGCCGTTGGCCATGGTGTACTGGAACGACGGGTCAACCGTCAGACGCAGCTTGTCGGTTAGGTGCCACAACGAGGTGATGCGCAGGTTGCCGGTATCCGACGGGTTGATGCGCAGCCCGAAGTAGTTGGTGCAGGCGCTCGGGTTCAGCGGGTTGTCGCTATTGAGCAGCGTGGCAGTCGAGGCGATCGGCGTGGCGCCGTCGTCGTCCTTTACGCCGGTCGTCGGGGCATCGCGCGTGCAGCTGGCGGTGTTGTCGTAATCACGGCCATAGGTCGTGAACAGCGCATCAGATGACGTGCGGTAGAAGTTGTTGCGGTTGCGGTTGAAGTGCGCGGCAACGCTGATGAAGTCACCGTTGTCGAACTCTTGATAGACGCGGCTGTTGAGCTGCACCTTTTTCATTTCGCCCGGGCCCTTGAACTTGTTGTTCGAGGCGCCGGAGGCGCTGATATAGGCGCGCGTGCCCCAGGGGCCGAAGCTGCCGGTATCAAACGAGCTGAACATACGCGCAAAGGAATATTGGCCCAGCGACAGGGCGCCGGTGACCGTCATGTCCTTATAAGGCTTGCGGGTACGCGAGTTGATGGTGCCGCCAGTGGCCGAAGCAGTCGGGCTATCCACGTCGGTGGTGCCCAGGTTCACGTCCACCGACTCGATCAACTCGGGGTCGATCAACTGGTTGGAGTAGATAGAGTAGTTGCCGGTGTCGTTGAGCGGGATGCCGTCGAAGGTCAACGAGATGCGATTGCCGTCAAAGCTGCGCAGGCGCAGGTTGCCACCCGACGAGCCGTAGGGATCGTTGTTGGTGAAGTTGAGGCCCGGCACTTGGTTGAGCGCGTCGAGGAACGTGTTGCCGGCGGTGGCCTTCTGAATGGCCTCACCTGACAGCGTGACGCGCGACTTCGGCGCGCTCTGCTCGCTGACGCCACCGAGAGTCACGATGCGCTTGGCGGAAATCAGCACTTCCTGTAGGCCTTCTGCAGCAGCGGTACCAGAGGACTGGGCGAATGCAGCCTGGCTGCCTGCAAACATCAGCAGCGGACAGGCCAGACGGACAGCAGCAGACACGAGCGAGGGTCGCGAGGCGGACGCAGCAATGGTCATCGGGGGAGTACTCCGGGAATTAAATAGGATTGGCAGGCTCGGCTGTGCCGGTTTAGCCACACGGCATAGTGAACTGCATCACGGTTAAGGTTCTATGAACACGGCCTGCAGCGCAAGAGTTGGGATCCCATTTGCCGTCTGCCGTTGCTTTTTGGCAACACAATTGCCTCATTCAGGGCGACATTTGTGACGCGGCTGCACGACTGGGCGGGGCTGTCCACATAGGGTCGGCTTCTGCCACATTGATCAGGATGCCCCGATGCACGCCGAAGCCTATTTGGAGAAGGACAGCAGCTATTTCGGCTGGGGTCGTCAGGAGATGCTGCCCTTTATCCCGGCAGGTATTACCCGCTTGCTGGATGTGGGCTGTGCATCCGGTGCCTTTGGCGCGATGCTCAAGGCGCGTTTGGCAGTGCAGGTGACTGGGATCGAGCCGCATCAAGAATCGGCAACGGCCGCACGCATGCGTCTGGATCATGTGGTTCATGGTGGCGCAGAAGCAGCCGCGCAGCAGTTGGCGGGGCAGCTGTTCGACTGCATCACCTTCAATGATGTGTTGGAGCACTTGGTTGATCCGTGGGAGACCTTGCGACAGGTGCGGCCCTTACTGCGCCCCGGCGGCGTGGTGGTCGCCTCAATCCCTAATGTCAGACACCTGTCTGTGTCGCGGGAGTACTTGCTCAACGGCCGCTGGGACTATCAGCTTGAGGGTGTGCTGGACCGTACGCATCTGCGCTTTTTTACGCGCAGCAGCATGCGTGATTTGTTTGCCACCAGTGGTTATGAGGTGGTGCGGCAGGAAGGCATCAACCGCTGTGATCTGACCTGGAAGCTGAAAATCCTGCGATTGGCGTTTCGCGACACGCTTGAGGACATGCGGTGCCTGCAGTACGTCTGCGTGGCACGACCTGTGGCTTGACGGCTGCCGCTGCTCAAAGCAGCGGACTGACACCGATCAACGCCTGATGACCCTTAAGCAGGAACACGGCCCACAGTACAAAGCCCACTGCCACTGTGGCGATGGTGCGCCAGGTTTGTGTTGCGACAGGCGCAGTGCCCGCCATGCGATCGCGGCGACGTGCTGCCCGAAAGGCCAGCACTGCCCATATCAACAGGCTGCCGAACAGCACCACATCCGCCAGTGTGTGATTGACTAGCAGGTGGGTGAGGGCCCACAACTTCACACCCAGAATCATGGGATGACCCAGCTTGGCGCGGATCGCATTGCCCGGCGTGTTGCCAGCGACGATAAGGATGAACGCCACCAGCATCAGCAGTGCCGCCGGATGGTGCAGTGACGTCAGCGGCATCCACAACATAGCGGGTGCCTGACGCGCTTGACCATAGCCCATGACCAGCAGCACTAATCCCGCTAGAGCGAGCAGCGAATAGATCAAGCGCCAAGGCGTGGCGCCGATGCGGGCAATGGTGTTGGTGCGCCAGTCGTCGGCAAAGATGCGTATCGAGTGCACGCCCAACAGCAGGATCAGTCCCAGGATTAGCAGCGTCATGAGGTGGATGCTCCGTAGGAGTAAGGCATCAGGGTACACCGAGGCTTAGGAACAGACTCACGTGTCCTGCTCCGCCATAGCCTAAGCCCAGCCATGCAGGACCCAAAAACGAATCGGCGCCAATGAAGGCCGCACCAGACCACAACGTGTCGGGCAGGGCGGTGGTGCCCTTGGTGCCCAGCAGCGAATAGCTGCGACCGATGCGCCCGGCCTCCAGCGATAAGCCGCCATATAGGCCCTGACCCAGTGGTCCGGGCAATTGCAGAAAACGATGCATCAGGCGCAAGCGGGCAAACACCGACTCTTGGCCAGAGAATTGTTCGGTGGCATAGCCGGAGAGTTGGAATGGGCCGCCCAAAGTAATGGCTGCATAGGACGGCAGCCTGCTGCCAAAGCTGGTGGCTGCGCCCAAGGTTGCTTCGATGGATTGCTCACCCAGTGAGTAGGCGCGTGTCAGCGACAGATCCAGCCGGTGGTAACGCGGCCCATTGCCCAGTGCTGGCAGTGCTTCATAGACCTCGAGCATGACGCGATGGCCGCTGCGCGGAAACCACGGCGCGTCGAGTTGATCACCGAAAATGCGCAGTCGCACGCCGTTGTCGGACGTGCGGATGTCGGGCAGTGCTTCGGGACCGGTCTCTGTGGTGGCGTTGGCTTGGCGCAGCAACGCACCGATGCGCAGTTCGCCCCAATGGCCCAGCGCCGCGCCCAAGTCCACACCCACGCGCGCATCGCGTGTCACCAAATCTGCCAAATGCTGGTCGCTGGCATAGATGGGGCGGACCGTCTTGCCGAAGGCTGCATAGGGTGCGACGAACAGCGGGCTGTCGTAGGCCAGCGGTTGGTAGAACTCTGCACCCAATCGTGAATGACGACCGATCTGACCGTTGACCAGCAATTCGCCACCGAGCGGATTTACCCAACTGCGTCGGTAGCTGAACATCGCATTGAAGGTGCTGGTGCTGTCACCGCCCAGCGAAGTACTCAGTGACAAGCCAAAGCGCAGTGCTTGGGGTCCAGTGTCCTTTTCCTTGGCACGGATGAGCAGCGTGCGCGTGCCATCCTGTTCGTGGATGCGGTAATCGATACTGTCGAAATCTCCGCGACCATAGATGCGCCGCAGATCACGGGTCAGCGTGTCTTCATCCAACGGCACGCCGGGCTTGGCGTCCATCAGGTGCAGCAATGTCGCCGGCTGCGCCAACACCAATCCCTCAAACTCAATCGCGTCAAACCGGCCCAGTGAATGATCCGGATCGCGGGTTTGCGCGCTGCGTAGCGCGACATATTGGGCTTGCGGCAGGCTATAGCGGCGCAGCTGCGCGCTCAGTGCCCGAGTAGCCTCTTCGCCAATGCGTATGGCATCGGCAGCTTTATCAAACGAGGCGGCAGTAATGTTGCCCAGCTCCGGTTTGATCAATACGTCCTGCGCTGTCATGCCGGCGATCTGTTGATCGACGTGTTCCTTGCCCAGAAAGTTGACTAGCTGACCCACAACCGACAGTGCCGAGGTGATCTCCTCGCGTTTCATCGGTGGCGTGCCGATGTTCACTGCGATCACCACATCACCACAGGTCTGGCGCGCAAGATCGATGGGTAGGTTGTTGGCGATGCCGCCATCCACCAGCAGGCGACCGTCGATCTCGACCGGATTGACTGCGCCGGGGATGGCCATGCTGGCGCGCATGGCCAGCGGCAGGCTGCCTTGCCCCAGCACCACTTGCTGACCGGTTTCGATATCGGCCGCAACAGCGCGAAAGGGGATGGGCAGTCGCGAGAACTCTTCGACACCGGCGGCGCTGGCCGTGAGTTTGCGCAGGAAGCTTTCGATAGTGACGCCGGCCACTACACCTTTGGCCAGTCGCAGTGAGCCGTTGCGTAAGCCAATCTCTGGTGCGAAGTAGCCGCTGTAGTCATCCTGTTTGCGGCGCGGCGTCATCTCGTCGCGCGGCGGCCGGTCGGTGAACAGGTCGTTCCAGTCGACTTTGCGCACGACATCGTCCATCCGCGCTGCGCTGGCGCCGGCGGCATAAGCACCACCCACTACGGCGCCCATGCTGGTGCCGGTGATGCAGTCGACTGGGACCCGCAGCTCTTCGAGCACTTTGAGCACACCGACATGCGCCAAGCCGCGCGCGCCGCCGCCGGATAGTGCCAATGCAATGCGGGGCCGGGTCTCAACCGGCGCTTGTGCAGCGGCTGCGCTGCCGGCTGCAAGTGTCAGCGCTGCGGCAACACTGCCCAGCAGTGCACCAGTTAAGCGGGATGAGAAGGCGGCCATGACATCACCTCGACAGCGGCAAGAGCCGCAGTGTCGCAGGTCAATGGCTGCTTATCGACTACGCGCCCACCGCGGCATGCGAAATGGCAGCAGCATTTGAACTAACGGTGATGCAAAACGGCGCAGTGACAGACTCTCGTGCACCGATAAGCGCGCGCCAGCGCCAGTGCCTTGACGCAGCAGCGAGCGCGCATAGAAGGGCGTGTCCTCAAAAGTGCTTACGACTTGGGCTGGCGCATCGCCCGGCAACAGCGCGCAGCGACCAACCCGCCACAGCGGACTGGCTGGTAAGCGATGAAGTGGTGGCGGCTCAATGAGTGCGGTGGTGTTGTCTGGCGCAAACTGCACGGCCAGTGCGCTGGCAGCGGCATCGCGGGGCTGTAGGGCAAAACTGACTTGCGTACCGGCTGCACTGTGCGTCCGCGACCAGTGCCAGCCGTCAAAGCCATCTTCTAAAGGCTCATCACCGCTGTTGCTATCCAGATAAGCCGCGCCGGACCACTGCAGTGAGGGATGGCTTAGGTTAACTTCGATACGTGACTGCGGCGCGCAAGCCTGCCAACGATGCCGGCCCGCGTTGTCCAGTGCGAATGCATCTGTAGGCAATGCACCGGGTGTCACCCGGATCTGTCCTTGCAGCCTGGCGGGCCAAGGTGAAGTGATCTCGTTGATATCGATGTGCAATGCACCGTTGCGCCACTGCAGGCTGCTGGGGCCGATCTGCAGATGATCTGCATCGCGCTGCAAATCATGTCGGCCTCGCTCCGTCAGCGCCCAGCGTTTGCCACTCTTGCCATATAGCGCCACGTTGAGTCCGCAGTAGTGCTGCGGATCGCCCCGGCCCAGGCGCCGCGCCATGGCGTAATAAGGTGAGAACACGCTGCCCACAAACGCGATCAAGGTCAGCGCGTGCTGCCCGTCATCGCTAAGCGCATCCAGATACCACCATAGGTAGCCGTTGCGGGGCACAGCCGTATCAAAGGCCGGGCCCCGCGCGCGGCCTGCTAACAGTCGTGGGTCTGCGCTGTGGGTCATCGCCATTGGCTGGCGTCTGGCACCAAGCGTTCGAGTACTTTGGCCGAGGCAATGACGCCAGGCACGCCCGCACCGGGATGCGTGCCCGCACCCACCAGAAACAGGTTATCGAGTTCCTCGCTGCGGTTATGCGGCCTGAACCAAGCGCTTTGCGTGAGGATGGGTTCGAGACTGAACGCTGCGCCGTTGACCGAGTTGAGCCGGTCCTGGAACTCTTGGGGTGTGAGCATCAGCGAGGTGACGACTTCGTGCTCCAGGCCCGGCAGCAGGCTGTTGGACAGATACTGCTCGATGGCCTTGCGATACGGCTCAGCCTGTTCGCGCCAGTCGATGCCCGCCTCCAGATGTGGCACTGGTGACAGCACATAAAAAGCATCGCAGCCCGGCGGTGCCAAGGAGGGATCGGTGGCAGTGGGACGATGCAGATACAGACTGAAGTCATCCGCCAGCACCTTCTTATCGAAGATGTCTGACAACAACCCCCGATAGCGCGGGCCGAGCAGGATGGTGTGATGCTCAACCTCTGTGTATTGGCGACGCGTGCCGAAGTACCACACGAACAAACTCATCGAATAGCGGGTACGGGCTATCTTGCGATCTGTCCAACGCTTGCGCGGCAGCGCACCTAGCAGCTTCTGGTAGGTGAAGGCCGCATCGGCATTGGATACCACCAGATCTGCTGCAATGACCTCGCCACTGGCCAAGCGCACACCGGTGGCGCGCTTGCCTTGGGTCTCGATGGCAGCGACTTCGGCATTGCAGCGCAAGGTGGATCCTTGGCCCTCAATCAGTGACACCAACCCCTGTACAACCTTGCCGGTTCCGCCCATCGCAAAGTGCACGCCCCACTGCCGTTCAAGATGATTGATGAGCGTGAGGATAGAGGTGGTAGTAAACGGGTTGCCGCCGATCAACAGTGGATGAAAGCTGAACACTGTGCGCAGGCGTTCGTCGCGCAGAAAGCTGGCCACCAGTCCATAGACCGACCGGTGGCTGCGCAGCCGTACCAGATCCGGCGCGATGCGCAGCATGGTGGCGATAGAGTGAAAGGGGATATCCACCAGTTGTGTGAAGCCCACATCAAACACCGATTTGGAATGCGCCATAAAGCGCTCGTAGCCCGGCAGATCCTCTGGGCAGAACCGCGCCACTTCTTCGCGCATGCGCTGCGGATCACCCCAGTAGTCAAACGCCTCGCCGTCATCGAAGCGGATGCGATAGAACGGCGCCATGGGTCGCAGGTCGATGTCGTCGGCCATGCGTTTGCCGCACAGTGCCCACAGTTCTTCCAGCAAGAACGGCGCTGTGATGATGGTGGGGCCGCCGTCGAAGGTGTAGCCGTCCTGTTTGTACACATAGGCGCGACCGCCTGGTGCATCGAGTTTTTCAAGGACCGTGACGCGATAGCCGCGCGCGCCCAAGCGTAGTGCCGCGGCCAGTCCGCCAAAGCCGGATCCGATCACGACGGCATGGGGTGTTTGATCTGCTGCGCTCATGCGCTGTTCCTTGTGGAGTTGAGATGCAGGTCGCTGGCGAGGCTATGTGCCGCCAGTCGACCTGACAGTGTTGCCATGGGCAGGCCGGCACCCGGATGTACTGAGCCGCCCGCCAGATAGAGACCCGCTATACGGCTGCGGGAACCGGGTCTGGCAAAGCTGGCCATCGGGCCATGATTGGCGCGGCCATAGAGCGCACCACCGGTGCCCGGGAACAATTGGTTGAATTGTTGCGGTGAAGTGGGGGTGCAGTGGTCTATGGATAAGTGCAGACCACAGTCGGCCATCAGCGCCAAGCTGCGTGCGGCGATGTCATCGATCTGTGTAGCGGACCAGTCTTGGCTGTCGCCGTTGGCTGGCGCATTGACCAGCAACAGCATGCGTTCGGCTGTGCCGTTGGGCGGTGGCGCTGCGCCGCGATCCTGGGCACACAGATACACCGTCGGTTGGTCGCAGATGCGCTGCGCGCCGAAGATCGACTTGAACTCTGCAGCGTAGTCGGCGGCGAAGAACACGTTGTGATGATCCAGAGTAAAGCCGCGCGCACGCGCCTGCACACACCAGGTTAATGCAGAGAGCGAGCGTTGCGCTGCAGTGGTGGGTGCCGTTGCACCGGCCACATCGGGTCCCAATAAGCCACTGGCCAGTGCGGCACTGTCACCGTTGAACACCACGGCATCGCAGGGCAGGTGTTCGCCGTCGGCCAGTTGTACGCCGCGCACGCGCTGACCTTGCACCACGATGCGCGCAACATCGCTGTTGCAGCGATAGTGCGCACCGTGTTTTTCGCCCAGTGCTTGCAGAGTGGTGGCGATGCGTTTCATGCCGCCTTGCACAGCCCACACACCTTCCTGCTCTACATGGGCGATGAGCATCAGCGTGGCTGGTGCCAGCAGCGGAGACGAGCCGACGTAGGTGGCATAGCGGCCAAACAGTTGTCGCAAGCGCGGATCTGCAAAGTACTCGTGCAGTGAGGCCCACAGTGTTTGCAGTGGCGCGGTACGCCACATCGCCGCCAGGTTGCCCAGACCTGCGCGCCACAGCAGTGCTGGCGCAGAAGGGCGTTGTGCGGCGATGAACGGATCGCGCAGGGTTTGGTAGATGTCGCGGCTGCGCTGACAAAAACGCCGGTAGCCGTCGGCGTCGGCTGGCCCTGCGAAGCTGGCAATGGCCTCGCAGCTGCGTTGCATATCAGCAAACAAATCCAGCGCGCCACCCTCACGCCACGCATGGCGGGCCAGCACCGGCAGTGGCTGCAAGGGCAACAGCTCATCCAAGCGGGCGCCGGCATCGGCCAGCAGAGATTCGAACACCCAGCGCATCGTGAACACGGTGGGACCGCCATCGATCAGCGCCTCGCCTGCAGTCACCTGCCGCAGCTTGCCGCCGACGCTACTGGCGCGCTCCAGCACCTGCACCTGGCAACCCTGACGCGCCAGATCCAGTGCCGCAGCCAAGCCGCCCACGCCGGCACCGATGACGATGACCCGCGGCGCAGGCGCAGGCATTACGCGGACCTTGGGTCGCTGCGGCGGCGCGGGGGTGAGACGCGTGCCTGATGGTAGAGGATGAGTATCAGCCCGACAGTCAGCGGTATGGCCCATAGCACCGGGTGCAGTGCCAAGGCGGGAAAGGTATGCACGGCCCCGAACGCCATGAACGCGGTGTAGACCGAGATACCAGCACCGACCAGGGCTTTGATGTGTTCCTTGAGCCAATCCACCGGGCCGGGTTGGCGCTTATAGAGGAACCACAGGTTGGTGCCGACGGTGGCCCAGCCGATGGCGGTCATGCCCAGCAGCAGCGGTTGGCCGATGCGCAGTCCCTGCCAGGCGCAGTTAAGCCCGGCCAGAAACGTAACCGCCTGCAGCAGCAGCGTGCGCCATTCCATATTGAGCGCATGAGCGCGCTTGTTGCGGGCACTCTGCCAGCCGTACCAGACCAGATTCAGGGTCAGCAGAGCCAGACCGAGCATCAGCCAGCCGAATACAGCACGGATCATCTCTGGATCCGAAAACACCGGGTGGGTGGCTAGCTGGGGATGGGTGGCCTGGGGCGCAACCAGCGTGCACAGGCTCATCAGGAGGGCTGAAATACCTGTCAGCAGCAGGGCGATCACGAAGACTTTGCCGATGCGCCGGTGCAGGGGCGTGCCCTTGCCAAGAGCAACAGGTCCCCAGAAGGCCACCAGACCGACAGTCCCAGTGACGATGTGCGCGGCGACAAAGACCGGGAACAGGCTGGCGGCGGACATGTGTTGCTTGTAGTGGACAGTTGATCTGTAAGCTAGCATGGACACCCGAGACCAGCAACGAAACGCCCCTGTGACCCAGTCCGATTCCGCAGCTGCCCGCTATTGCCCGCCGCGACCGTCAGCGCTGTCGCCGGTCGTGTCATTGCTGCGCATGGTGGCCGATGGCGAGGGGGATCTGCTGAGCCTGTTGCCGGCGTCGGCGTATCGCGTGCCGATCGGCCCGCTGGGCTATTCGCGCCGCCAGATCGTAGTCGTGAACGATCCACAGCTGTACCGCCCCATCCTCAATGACCCGGGCGGCATCTTTCCCAAGAACGATTTGATGGTCGACGCGCTGGCCCCGTTGGTCGGGGACTCCATGTTTATCTCCAGCGGTCATCGCTGGCGGCAGCAGCGACGCATGATCGAGCCGGCCTTGTCGCAGTTGCGAGTGGGCCAGGCGTTTGCGTCGATGTCGGCGGCCATTGATGACTATGAGCAGCGCCTATGTGCGCAAGCTGCCAGCGCGCAGCCGCTGTCGCTGGACGTTGCAATGAGTCACCTGACCGCTGACATCATCTGTCGTACGGTGTTTTCTACTTCACTGGACTCGAATATCTCGCGTCAGGTGTTTGAGAGCTTCAAGGTGTTCGAGCGCAGTGTGGCGCAGGTGGAGATCAAGCGGTTGATCTGGGATCGCGCGTGGCAACCTGCGCCGCAGCGCCCGCAGGTGCTCGACGCTTGCGCCACGATCCGCGGTTGTCTGGGGCAGTTGTTGGACCCGCATCTGAATGACCCCGCTGCATACAACGACATCTGTACGTCGTTGATGGGTGCGGTGGATCCGCAGGAAGGCTACCGGTTCACTCGCGAAGAGTTGCTGGATCAGTTGGGCGTGATGTTTCTGGCCGGTCACGAGACCACTGCCAGTGTGCTGATCTGGGTGTTCTTCGTGCTGTCGCAGCAACCGCAGTTACTGCAACGGGTACGCGCTGAGGTGCAGCAGGTGGTGGGCAACGGCCCCGTGTTGTTTGAACACATTCGCCAGTTGAGTCTGGTGCGCAATGTGTTTCGTGAGGCGCTGCGCTTGTATCCACCCATTACGTTCATTCCGCGCGTGGCCAATGAGGACACACGCATCGGCGACTATGCGGTGAAGCGCGGTGCGATGGTGATGATCTCGCCCTGGACCATTCACCGCAATGAATCGTTGTGGCCTGATGCGCATCGCTTTGACCCGGATCGCTTTGATACCACTCGTGAGCAAGAGCAGGTGGCCGGTGCTTATCTGCCGTTTGGTTTGGGTCCGCGCGTATGCGCCGGTGCTGCATTTGCCAATACCGAAGCGGTACTCATTTTGACTCGACTGGTGCGTCGCTTTGATCTGGTGCCGCTGGCGCCGCAGCGTGTGCGCCCGGTGGCGCGCCTGACGACGCGACCGCGCGAGCCGATCGTGTGCCGCGTCACGTTGCGAGGCAGTGCCGCATGAAGCCTACGGTTCTGTTGACCTTGGGTCGGTTGCCCAAGTCGCTGGACCTGGCCCGTGGCTTTGCCCGCGAAGGCTGGCGCGTGATCGTGGCTGAGCCCTTCAAGTGGCATTTGACCGGCGCGTCGCGCGCGGTGGCTCGCAGCTATCAAGTAACGGCGCCGGCTGTGGATCCGCTGGCCTATCGGCAGGACCTGTTACGCATCATCGCCGCAGAGGGCGTGCAGCGTGTGGTGCCAGTCTCTGAAGAGATCTTGCATGTAGCGGGTCTGCATGGGCAGTTGCCTGCAGGCGTGCACTTGCATGCCGGATCGCAGCAACAGTTGCTGGCGCTGCATGACAAACGGCGTTTTATAGAGCTGTGTGGTCAGTACGGTGTGGCAGCCCCGGCGACGGCCTTGTTGGGCGAGCCGTCGGCCGCTGAGCTGGCAAGTGACGCTGATTACGTCATCAAGCCGGTGTACTCCTGCTCCGGTCGCGGTTTGCAGTTGTGCGCGGGCGGCACCGCGCTACCGCCCGTCGACCCGTTGCAACCGCAGGTCGTACAACGGCAACTCAAAGGCCAGTTGCTCAGCACGTTTTCGCTGGCACATGCCGGGCGCACGCGCATGACGGTGGTCTATCGCGGTGTGGTGATGTCGGGCTCGGTAGCAGTATGTTTTGAACGTGTGACCGAGGCGGATCCTGTCCATGCCAAGGTGCTGGCCTGGGTCGAGCGCTTTGTCGCGGCGTCAGGCTTCAGCGGCTTTATCTCCTTCGATCTGATTGACGACGCGCAGGCCGGTGTCAGTGGCATTGAGTGCAACCCGCGCGCTACCAGTGGCCTGCACTTTGTCGATGCCGCACAGCTGGCCCGTGCGGTCATTGATCCGCACACTGACCTGACTCAGGCGCTGCGCCCGCTGTTGCATATGCAGCAGTTCTATCCCTGCCTGACCGAAGTGCAGCGGGTCATGTTTGCCCGTAATGGCAGCTTTAGCCGGGGGCTTGCGTATTTGCGCAGCGCCCGCGATGTGACTTGGGCTTGGCGTGATCCGCTGCCCTTTGTGACCCAGCCTCTGACCGCGTCCCAGATCATTATTCTGGCCCTGCGCCACAAGGCCACGTTCGGGGAGGTGTCGATGCTGGATCTAAGCTGGTATCCGGCTGCACTGTTATGAGCTTGGAACCTAAATGACAGAGCGTTCCGGCACGACCTTCCTTAGGATGCCCAACTGAAATGACCAGAGAGAGTTGAGAGCGATGGCGGCGATTGGTACTGAGACGGTAACTTGGGTTCATCATTGGAACGACAGCCTGTTTTCGTTCCGCACAACCCGCGATCCGGGGTTCCGTTTTGAGAACGGGCATTTCGTCATGCTGGGCCTAGAGGTCAACGGCCGCCCCTTGCTGCGCGCCTATTCCATTGCCAGCCCCAATTGGGAAGAACATTTAGAGTTCTTCAGTATCAAGGTGCCCGACGGTCCGCTCACTTCACGTCTGCAGCACCTGCAGGTGGGTGACAGCGTGCTGGTCAGCCGCAAGCCCACCGGCACCTTGGTCATTCATGATCTCAAGCCCGGTCGTCACTTGTATCTGCTTAGTTCGGGCACGGGATTGGCCCCGTTCATGAGCATCATTCAGGATCCCGAGACCTATGAGCGTTTCGAAAAGGTCGTGGTGACCCACGGTGTGCGTCAGGTGAACGACCTGGCTTATCGTCAGTTCATCACCACCGACTTGCCGGCGCATGAGCTGCTCGGCGAGATGGTCGGTGCCCAGCTCCTCTATCACCCGACAGTCACGCGTGAAGACTTTGTCATGCGCGGCCGGTTGACCGATCAGATCATCAGCGGTGACTTGGCCAGTGCAGTGGGATTGCCGCCGCTGGATCCGGCGCAGGATCGCTTCATGATCTGCGGCAGTGCGCCCATGTTGCGCGAATGCGCTGAGCTGCTGGATGCGCGGGGATTTGTTGGCTCGCCGCGTACCGGTGAGACTGGCGACTATGTGATTGAGCGCGCTTTCGTCGAGAAGTAGGCGATCAGCCGTTCTGCGGCACCTCTACCCAAGTGTGATCGCCCAGCCAACGCACCTGTGCGATGTACTGGTAGTCGGCCGGTGAGGCGCTGCTCCAGTCGTTGGGGCCCAGTCGGCTCAGCAGCGTCTTGTTCTGTGCAGTGTCCTGCACCAGCCAGTAGGCCTGGCCGTGATAGACCTGAAACTTGTACTCGGCGCCATGCACCATGTCGGTGATTTCGAGCCGGCGCTTAAGGTCCGCTGCCTGACGTTGCAGCACCGTCACCATTTCCATGATGCGGTCGTATTCCTGCTGGGCGTGCATTCGAGCCACGTTCAGCATGATGTCTTTCTGTTTGGTCACCTCGACCAGCTCGAACTTCTGCCCGCCCAGTTCCATGGGGTAGGGCAGCATGTTGCGGCGGGCCGGGTCGTCGTCTTCGAAGCGCATAGGTGCAAAGAATGCCAGAATCCGCGCTCAAAGATGAGGCTGCTGTTATGTCCACACATACCGCGAACACCAATTCACCGCGCCGCGTGCTGATGGCCAGCCTTGCTGGCACCACGATCGAGTTTTTTGACTTCTACATCTATGCCACGGCTGCTGTGCTGGTGTTTCCCAAGCTGTTCTTTCCAGCGGGCGACACCGCCGCCGCTACGCTGCAGTCCTTGGCCACCTTCGCGCTGGCATTTTTTGCTCGCCCGATCGGGTCGGCCCTGTTCGGGCACTTTGGCGATCGCGTTGGTCGCAAGGCGACGCTAGTGGCGGCACTGCTGACCATGGGGCTGTCGACAGTGGTCATTGGCCTGTTGCCGAGCTACCAACAGATCGGCATCTGGGCGCCGCTGTTACTGGCGCTGTGCCGGTTTGGCCAAGGCTTGGGCCTTGGTGGCGAATGGGGCGGGGCGGTATTGCTGGCCATCGAGAACGCGCCGCCGGGCAAGCGCGCCTGGTACGGCATGTTCCCGCAGTTGGGCGCGCCCATTGGGTTCTTCTGCTCAACCGGCATCTTTTTGCTGCTCACTGCTTGGTTTGATGACGCGCGCTTTTTAGAGTGGGGCTGGCGCATCCCGTTTCTGCTCAGCACGTTGTTGGTGCTGGTGGGCTTGTATGTGCGATTGCAGCTGACCGAGACGCCGGCCTTTGAGCAGGCCATCCGCAACAACGAGCGCGTCAAAGTGCCGGTGCTGGAAGTCTTGCGTAGCCATCCGCGTGCGCTGGTCATGGGTACTTTCGCCGGCATGGCCACCTTCATGCTGTTTTATCTGATGACCGTGTTCTCGCTCAGTTGGGGCACCAGTCAGCTGAATTTTGAGCGCAGCAGTTTCTTGTGGTTGCAGCTGGCAGGGGTGATCTGCTTCGGCATCACTGTGCCGCTGTCGGCCTGGTGGGCGCAGCACTGGGGCAGTCGCCGGGTGATGGTTACAGCCACGCTGGCTATTACGGCCTTCGGGTTGGTATTCCCGCCGCTGTTTGGCAGCGGCAGCACCTGGGGTGTTGCCGCATCGCTGTGTCTGGGTCTGGCCCTGATGGGCATGACCTACGGGCCAGTCGGTACGGCGATGGCCGGTTTGTTCCCCACGGCCATCCGGTACACCGGCACCTCGCTAGTGTTTAACTTGGCCGGCATCTTTGGGGCTTCGTTAGCGCCTTACATTGCCACCTGGTTGGCCACTCACTATGGCCTGTGGGCTGTGGGTGGTTACGTGATGGCCACCGGACTTTTGACTTTGGGTGCATTGCTCGCGTTGCCAGCGCCTGCTGTGGCCGACGTGGAGACACCCGTTTGAAGCAGACCTTGGTCGCCGGTGCGCCCGGCCAAAAAGAATTCATCGCGCTGGTGGCCTTCACCATGGCGCTCATCTCGCTCTCTATCGACAACCTGTTGCCGGCTTTCGCGCCCATCCGCAGCGAGTTCGGCATAGCCAGCGCCAATGCGCTGCAATTGATCGTCACGGTCTACATGCTTGGCTCCGCCCCTATGCAGATTGTTTACGGCACACTGGCCGATGTGGTCGGCCGACGACCGACGCTGCTGGTTGGGCTGATTCTGTATGCCATCGGCGCAACCATCGGTGTGCTGGCGCAGGACTACACACAGCTGCTGGCCGGTCGCGTAGTGCAGGGCATGGGCGCGGCCGCCATTCAAGTGCTGGCCGTAGCACTGATCCGCGATCGCTACGAAGGCGGCGATATGGCGCGGGTGCTGTCGCTGGTGTTCATGGTGTTCATCATGGTGCCGGTTGTTGCGCCGGCGCTGGGCAGCTTGTTCATCTACCTGTGGGGTTGGCGCTCTGTGTTTGTCAGCATGCTGGTAATGGCGCTGGCAGCAGGCGTGTGGTTTGGTCTGCGTATGCCCGAGACGCTGCATCCGGAACATAAGCGGCAGTTCTCTATGCAGCAGCTGTGGCAAGGCATTGTCCTGACCTTTGCGCAGCGCAGCTCTATTGGTCATTCGCTGGCCATCGCATTGTTCATGGGCTGTCTGATGACTTACATCAGTTCGTCGCAGCAAATTTTTGAAACCGAGGTTTATGCCTTGGGCCCTTGGTTCCCCGTGGCGTTCGGCGGTATCGCTGCGGTCATGGGGCTGGCGTTCTTTGCCAACTCACATCTGGTGCGCTCGTTTGGTATGCACCGTCTATCACATTTGTGTCTGCTGCTGTTTGTCGGCTTCGCTGGTCTGTTGTGCGTCGCTGTGCTGCTGTGGCAGGGCAAACCGCCCTTGTGGTTGTTTGTGGTCTTGCTGTCGGCAATACAATTTCTGATGTGTCTGACCATGCCCAATTTCAACGCTATCGCCATGGAGCCGCTGGGCGCGGTGGCTGGTACCGCGTCGGCGGTCATGGGCGTGCTGACGACCTTGGGTGGCGCGCTCATCGGTATCGTGGTCGGCGCAAACTTCGACGGCACACTGCGGCCGCTGGGCATTACCTATTTTGTCTGTTCGGTGTTGGCACTGGGTTGCGTGTCGTGGGGTATGCGCGGCAAGTTGCATCTGAGGCGCGCATGACCTGTATCTACGGCATCCGCAATTGCGACACCATGAAAAAGGCCCGCGACTGGCTTGCTGAGCAGGGTATCGACTGCCAGTTTCATGATTACAAACTGCAAGGCATAGACCGCGCGCACTTGCAGCGCTGGTGTGCCGTGCTGGGGTGGGAGACGGTACTCAATCG
Source organism: Pseudomonadota bacterium (assembly GCA_026398735.1). Lineage (GTDB taxonomy): Bacteria > Pseudomonadota > Gammaproteobacteria > Steroidobacterales > Steroidobacteraceae > ZC4RG30. The sequence goes on from JAPLSH010000013.1 coordinate 50,190, forward strand.
CGCTGGCACCACGTTTCGCAAGTTAACTGCGGCGCAGCGTGACGGTCTTGATGAAGCGCGTGCCATCGATCTGATGCAGGCTCAGCCGTCACTGATCAAACGGCCCCTGCTCGAGCAGGGCGACCACGTGTTGGCTGGCTTTAAGCCCGAACGCTATGCCGCGTTGTTTGGCAGATCGGTGTGATGGCGCTGCTCACGGACATGGACTTCATGCGCCGTGCCTTAGAGTTGGCACGGGCTGCCGGCGCTGAAGGTGAAGTGCCGGTCGGGGCAGTGGTGGTCTGTGGTGGGCGCATTGTGGGCGAAGGCGCCAACAGACCCATCGCCGGCCACGATCCTACTGCTCATGCAGAGATCATTGCGCTGCGCGCTGCTGGCGCTGCTCTCGGCAGCTATCGCCTTAACGATGCTGTGTTGTATGTGACTCTGGAGCCTTGCGCGATGTGCGCTGCGGCGATGGTACACGCGCGGGTGCGGCGCGTAGTGTTCGGTGCGTTTGATCCCAAAGCCGGCGCGGCCGGCAGCCTTATCGACTTGTTTCGACTGCAAGGTCTCAACCACCGGGTGGATGCCTTCGGTGGTGTGCTCGCCGACGAGTGCGGCACGCTGCTGAGTGGTTTTTTTGAGGCGCGCCGCGCCGATCCTTCCTGAAAAGCCGCTGTTATCAGGACTCTCGCTTGAGTGTTTGATAGCGCGCATGCACGCGCTGCCACAGCGGCCCAGGAAGTCCCGTGCCGACGTTGCGATCATCCAGTCGCGTGACCGGTTGTACTTCCCGCGTCGCGGACGCCAACCAGATTTCGTCGGCCGAGCGCAATTGCGCTTCGGTGATGTCTTCGCTGCGATGCTCGATGCCCAGCGATTCGGCGATCTCTATGACGACACCGCGTGTAGTGCCGGGCAGCAGCCGGTGTGAGTTGGGTGGCGTGAGCAGCTGTCCACCGGAAATCACATGCACGGTCGAGGCGCTGCCTTCGGTCAGCTTGCCGTCGCGCAACAAGATGGCTTCGCTGGCGCCGGCTTCAGCAGCTTGCTGTCGCAGCAGAATATTGGCTAACAGCGCCACCGATTTGATGTCGCAGCGTGCCCAACGTGTGTCGGCCGTGGTGATGCACTTAAGACCTTCAGTGAACACTTCTGCGGGCGTCTGCGGCCAAGGCGAGCAATAGACAAACACTGTGGGGACCAAGCCTTGGGGCGGAATATGGTTGCGGCCCTCTTCATGTCCGCGGGAGACCTGCAGATACACATACTGGTCGCCACCACCGTTGGCACGGACGAGTTGATCGAGTTGCTCGCGCCATTGTGTGCGGCTGTAGGGGTCGGGAATGCGCAGGGCCGCCAGGCTGCGCGCCAGCCTCTCGGCATGGGCCTGAAACCGGAACAGCCGGCCGTCATAGACCGGGATGACTTCGTAAACACCATCACCGAACAGGAAGCTGCGATCCAGCGGCGAGATGCGCGCCTGGCTCAAAGGCATCTGCACGCCGTCCAGCAGGCATAGGTCAAAGGGTTTGCTCATCGGGTGTTTACTGCAGCCACAGCTTGACGGTATCGACCATACCCGCGAAGAAGCCGCTTTCCGTGGCTGGCGCCAGCGTGATCAACGGCGCCCGCGCGACCACTTCGTTGCCGGACTTGATGGTGAGTTCACCCACAGTGGTGCCTGCGGCGATGGGTGCTGTCAGCTTGGCGTTGACGGTGACATTCTTCTCAATGCCTACACCTTGCCCACGAGCAACGGTGGCATAGATGTCCCGTGAAGTGCCTACCGCAATAAATTCCTCGGCGCTCTTCCACACGTGCGGCTTGAGTATCGCGCGGTTGCCTTCTTGCAGCTTGAGCGTTTCATAAAACGTAAAGCCGTAATTGAGCAAGGCAGCACTGGCATCCTCACGATCCTTGACGCTGTCCGAGCCCAGCACCACCGCGATCAGCCGCATGCCGCCACGCTTGGCCGAGCTGACGAGGCAATAGCGCGCGCTGTCGGTATGGCCGGTTTTGATGCCATCGACTGTCGGATCTTTGCCCAGCAAACCGTTGCGGTTCTGTTGACGGATGCCATTCCAGACAAACTCACGCAGAGAATAAATTTTGTAGTCTTCCGGGAAATCCCGGATTAACGCCTGACCCATGATGGCCAAGTCAAACGCGCTGGAGCGATGGGTTGGCGCCGGGCCACCCCAGCTGTTTTCAAAGTGCGTGTCCTTCATGCCCAAGCGCGCTGCCTGCTGATTCATCATGTCTACGAATGCAGGCTCTGTGCCTGCCACGCGCTCAGCCAGTGCAATGGTGGCGTCGTTGCCCGATTGCACGATCATGCCCTTGATGAGCACATCAGCAGGAACACGGGAGCCCACCTTCACAAAGGTGCGCGAACCTTCTGAGCGCCAGGCGTGTTCGCTGATGGTGATCTCTTCGTCCAAACGCAGGCGTTTGTCGCGGATTGCGGCGAACACCAGGTAGCCGGTCATCAGTTTGGTGATGCTGGCCGGTTCCATGGAATCGTGGGCGCGTTGACCTGCCAGCACTCGGCCAGTGCTGTAATCGATGAGTACATAGGCGCTGGTTGGTACGGCCGGTGGCGGCGGCACAGCCAACGCAGCGGCAGGTCCGGTGGGCAGCGGTGGCGGTGTGACCAGTTGCGGAGCTTGGGCCAGCGCTGCAGCTGCGAGCAGTGCAGCAGCGGCACCGATTAAAAAAGTGCGGGGGGTATTCATCGGGCTGGTATCTCCGCGGACACGCTGTCGGTCATTCGGTGGCAAGTCGGCCCTCGACGCCCAGCGTCGATAGCCTGGTGATCAGTTGGTCATAGCCGGTCACGTCTGCGACCGGGCCGATCCGCACGCGCCACAGTGTGCCGTCTCTGCCGGGATTGCGCAGCGTGACATCGGCGAAGCCTGCTGCCTTGAGTCGAGCGACCAGGCGCGCTGCATTGTCTTCTACAGCGAAGGCACCGGCTTGCACATACCAGCCACGCGTTGTGCTCAGCGGCGGTGGCGGCGGGGCCGGTACGGCCGCGGCGGTAATGTTGGTCTGTCCGGGCAGCAGTGCTTCCACCTCAACAAAGGCTGTGCCGCTGCGCAGCATGTCGAGCTTCCAAGCTGCGGTGTAGCTCAAGTCGATTATGCGGTTATCCACGAAGGGACCGCGATCGTTGACGCGCACCACCACACTGCGACCGTTACTCAAATTCGTGACCCGAACATACGCCGGGATGGGCAATGTCTTGTGAGCGGCGGTCATTGCATACATGTCGTAGGCATCGCCGTTGGAGGTGGCCTTGGCATGAAAATTGGGGCCATACCAAGAGGCGACGCCGCGCTCTTTGTAACCAGCATCGGTGGTCATCAAGGTATAGCGTTTGCCCAGCACTTCGTAGGTGGGTGGGTTACCGCGGCGTGTACGTGGCTCGGCGCGCGGCACTGCGTCGGGAATAGCCGCCAAGTTGGGCGGTGGTGCTGGCACAGTGCCCGATGCGGGTGGCTGTGTGGGCACGGCCACAGGTCTGCTGGGTGCTTTGCGTTGCGGCGGGCTGCCGCATGCCACCAGCATCAACAGCAGTGCACTGGCCAGCAGCGATCGGGTGTTCATGGCGTGGTGTCTCGTTCGTTCATGCCGGCCCGTAATGCCAGGGCCAGATCGTGTACGGCCATGGCATAGCGCGGACTGCGGTTATAGCGCGTGATAACCCAAAAATTCTTGAAGCCCACCCGCCATTGCATGCTGTCGGCTTGTTCGGCCGGAACCAATACGACAGCAGTGGCGTTGTCAGCAGCAGTGTCGACGCTGTAGCCGCGGTCTTTGATAGCCCCAAGGGTGTCGTTCAATATCAGCTGAAATTCAAACGGGTCATCGGCTTCATGCGCAATGCGGGTATCTGCCATGACGGGTTGTCCGACTTGCCAGCCGTGCACCACCAGAAAGTTGGCGATGCTGGCGGTGATGTCGCCCCAGTCTTCCCATAAATCTGGTGCGCCTGCGGCTTGCTGATCGACCGCATAGGCGCGGTAACTGGACGGCATGAATTGCGGTGCGCCCATGGCACCGGCATAGGAGCCGCGCAGGCTGCGTGCGTCGCGCTGGGTCTCGCGCGCTAGCAGCAGTAGTTGTTCCAATTCCTTGCGAAAGTAAGCGCCTCGCGTCGGGTGATCAAACCCCAGCGTTGTCAGCGCATCCAGTACGCGATAGCGACCGGTGATGCGACCCCACTGAGTCTCGACACCCAAGATCGCCACAAGATATTCGGCAGGTACACCGCGTTCTTGCTCGACACGTGCCAGCAGATCGTAGTGCTTCTGCCAGAACTGCAGTCCTGCGGTCAGACGTGCCTGATCGAGAAAACGGCTGCGATATTGCCACCAAGGCAGCACCTGCTCGGCAGGGCGCTGCATGGCTTCCAGAATGGCTGACTGGCGACGCGCATCGGCGAGCAGCGCGCGGATGTCCTCTGCCTGCAGGTTGTTGCGTGCCGCTGTGTCGGCGATGAAGGCGGTGATGTCGGCACGCTGCAGGTCAAAGCCAGTATTGGGCGCTGCGGCCAGCGCCGGCGCCAACCATGCCTGCAGCAGACAGGCGATGGCGCAAAGTCGTCCTGCGGCGCTCATGTCACGAGCCCACCAGTTTGCGGTGCGAGTACAGCGCCATCAGGATGCCGAAGCCAGCAAGCAAGGTCACCATTGAGGTGCCGCCATAACTGACCAAGGGCAACGGCACGCCCACGACCGGCAGCAGACCGCACACCATGCCGGTGTTGATGAATACATAGACGAAGAAGGTTAGCGCGAGACTGGATCCGAGCAGCCGCGCAAACGTGTCTTGCATTTGGGTGGCCAGATAGAGCGCGCGTCCAACCACGAACAAATACAGCATGACCAACACCAGCATGCCCAGCAGACCGAACTCTTCGCCAATGACGGCAAAGATGAAGTCGGTGTGTCGCTCGGGCAGGTATTCAAGTTGTGATTGGCTGCCATTCATCCAGCCCTTGCCGAATACGCCGCCGGAGCCGATGGCGATTTGCGATTGGATGATGTGATAACCCGCGCCCAACGGGTCGTTCTGCGGATCAATGAAGGTAAACACGCGTTGGCGTTGATAGTCGTGTAGCAGTGTCCATCCAAACCACGCACTGCTCATACCAACTAAGGTCAGTGCGGCAAGCACCAACAGTGGCACACCTGCCATCAGCACGACCAATGCGCCGCCAATCAGGATGAGCAGTGCAGTGCCCAAGTCTGGCTGTATGGCTGTCAGACCCACTGGCACCAGGATGATTGCCGCAGTGACGGCCAGCGTGCCCAGACCCAAAGGCAGCGGGCGCTCTTGCAGATACCAGGCCACTAGCATCGGCACGGCGATCTTCATGATCTCTGAAGGTTGGAAGCGGATGAAGCCCAGATCCAGCCAGCGCTGCGCGCCTTTGCCGATGTAACCCGACGCATCAACCACGAGCAGCAGCA
>JAPLSH010000023.1 GCA_026398735.1 Pseudomonadota bacterium
CCAATGCCAAGGGCGCGCCCACCGATCACGTGCTCAACGTGCGCGATGTGCGTCTGTCGGCCGGTGCCGAGTTCATCGTCGTGGTGTGCGGCGAGATCATGACCATGCCGGGTCTGCCGCGCGTGCCGTCGGCCAACTCGATCAAGCTCAACGCGCAGGGTCAGGTCGAAGGCCTGTTCTAAGCACTTAAGTTCGGCGCTGCGCCTGCGGCAGCGCTACCCAATCAAGGCCCGTCGGGGAAATCCGGCGGGCCTTTTTTATGGACTGTTAGATCAGCCCAAGTAGTCGCGCTTGCCGACCGGCACGCCGTTGTGGCGCAGCAGGGCATAGACCATCGAGAAGTGGAAGTACACGTTGGGCACGCCCCACACCTGGATGTAATCGGAGCCGTTGAACTCCATGGTGGTCTGGTTGTTCGGCGGGCCGACCTTGAACGAGATCTGACGCGTCTCGGCGCCTTCAAACTGTGCCGGGGTCAGCGTGGCCAGAAAGTCACGCAGCTTGGCGCAGCGGGCTTTGAGGTCGGCAAAGCTGGCTTCGGTGTCTTCGAACTTGGGGATCTCTACACCGGCCAAGCGGGCGCAGGTGCCCTTGGCGATGTCGGTGGCAATCTGCACCTGACGGGTGAAGGTGAACATGTCGGGCGACAGGCGCGACAGCAACAGCGCGTTGTGGTCGATCTTGCGCTCGTCGGCAAAGGCGGCGCCCTTGTCCAGCAGCACTTCCAGGTTGTTGAGGATGTGATTGAAGACGGTGACCGAAGCGGCGTACATCGAAAGGCTCATGGGCAGTACCTGCAGTGCAGTGGAAAGAAGCCGTATCTTAGCCTCATGCCGCGTGTGCGTTTAGTCTGCGCCGGTGGCCTGCCACGCCTTGCACCCCAGCGACACCGGCGGGGCGTCGGGGTCATCCAGATCTACAGCCGTCAGGCTGCCGCCCCACACACAGCCGGTGTCCAGGCCCAGCAGCCGCGGGCTGCGATGCCAGCCCAAGGTGGACCAGTGGCCAAACACGATGCGCGTACCTGCAGCGCGGCGACCCTCATGCGCAAACCACGGTGCCCACGGCGCCGGCGCATCGACTGGTGCGCATTTGAGCTTAAGGTTTAACCGGCCTTCAGCCGTGCAATAGCGCAAGCGCGTAAACACATTGAGCGTAAAGCGCAGCCGGTCATCGCGCGCCAAGTCATCACGCCAACGATCGGGCTCATTGCCATACATGCGGCCCAGAAAGCCGGCCGGGTCTTGTTGCAAGGCAGCGCTGACTTCAGCGGCCGCAGTCGCAGCGACCTCTGCTGTCCATTGTGGAATCAGCCCGGCATGCACCAGCAGTTCGTTGCGCGGCGCATCGTGGATCACTAGCGGTTGCTGAATCAGCCAATCGGCAAGCACGGTGCAATCGGGCGCCTGCAGCACTTGTTGCAGCGTGTCGCCTTTGCGCAGTGCGCGCGTAGGGTCGATGCAATGCGCCAGCAGATGCAGATCGTGATTGCCCAGCACGGTGCGTGCGTTGGGGCCCATGTCGCGCACCAGTCGCAGCACTTGCAAAGAGCCGGGGCCGCGATTGACCAAGTCACCGACAAACAGCAGTTGATCGCGATCGGCCGAGAAACGCAGCCGTTTGATGAGGGCGGTCAGTTCGTCGTGGCAACCCTGTACATCACCGATGGCCCAGCGTGGCATCGGTCAGTTGAGCACGCCGGGCTTGGCCAGGCGAAACGGCGCGATGGGCGCTTCAAACTCTGCGCCGCCATCGGCCACCATTTGATAGCTGCCGTGCATGGTGCCCACAGGTGTTTCGAGCACTGCGCCGCTGGAATAACGAAAGCCTTGGCCTGGCTTGAGCAGCGGCTGTTCGCCCACCACGCCATCGCCGCGTACTTCCTGAATGTGGCCATCAGCATCGGTGATGAGCCAGTGACGACGCATCAGCTTGGCCGCCACTGCGCCTTCGTTGCGGATGGTGATGGTGTAGCTAAAGACGAAGCGCCGCTCTTCGGGCTCGGACTGCTCGGGCATATAGGCCGTGACGACGTCCACGGTGATGTTGTGCGTGCTGGTCATGAGGGGATCAGGTAATCACAGCCGGCGGTACGGTGGCAAGCGCAGCCAGCGCGGCAAATTGCGCCGGGGCCAGCGTCTCGGGGCGCGCGCCCGGGTCCACGCCGCACAGCGCATACGCGGACTCGGGCACCAGCTGACGCAGGCCGTTGCGCAGTGTCTTGCGACGCGCAGAGAACGCGGCAGAGACCACCGCCGCAAAGGCCGGCGGCACGTCAAAGCGCGGCTGGCGCAGCACGGTCAGACGCGCCACCGCAGACCACACGCGCGGTGGCGGCTTAAACGCACCGGGGCCCACATCAAACAGCTTTTCGATGTGCAGCCATGGCGAGAGCATCACCGTCAGGCGGCCATAGTCTTCGGTGCCCGGTGCGGCGGCCATGCGATAGATGACTTCGCGTTGCAGCATGACGTACATGTCGTCTATGGCATCGACAAAGCGCAGCAGATGAAACAGCAGCGGCGTGGAGATGTTGTAGGGCAGGTTGCCCACCACACGCAGACGCCCGCCGCGTTCGCGTGCTAACGCACCAAAGTCAAACGACAGCGCATCCATGCCATGCAGTTGCAACTGTGTGGGCCAGCGCTCTTGCAGCAGTGCAGCCAGGTCGCGATCGATCTCGACCGCATCCAGGTGCGGCACATGCTCGAGCAACAGCGCGGTCAGCGCGCCGGCACCGGGGCCGATCTCTACTACGTGCTGCCCGGGCTGCGGATTGACGGCCGATACGATGCGCGTGAGCACCGATTGATCGTGCAGGAAGTGCTGACCGAAGCGTTTGCGGGTGCGCATCATGCCAACTGCGCTGCCATGCGCACGGCGGCCTCAAGGCTGCCGCAGTCGGCACGACCAGTACCGGCCAGATCCAGCGCTGTGCCGTGATCCACGGAGGTGCGCAGCACCGGCAAACCCAGCGTCACATTCACAGCACTGCCAAAGCCGGTGTACTTGAGTGTGGGCAAACCTTGATCGTGATACATGGCCAGCACCACATCGTGTTGATCCAAACGCTGCGGCACAAAAATAGTATCGGCAGGCCAAGGGCCGCTGGCATCAATGCCTGCAGCGCGAGCGCGGGCAATGGCAGGGGCGATCACGTCGATTTCTTCACGGCCCATGTGTCCACTTTCTCCGGCATGCGGATTCAGACCACACACGGCAATGCGCGGCTTTGCCACGCGCCACAAACGCCGCAAGTCGGCATCGACAATGCGCAGGGTTTGATCCAGCACCTCGGGCGTAATGGCCGCACTGACTGCAGTCAGCGGCAGGTGCGTGGTGACCAGCGCCACCTTGAGTGTGCTGCTGGCCAGCAGCATCACGGGCATTACGCCACCACAGGCATCAGCCAAGTATTCGGTGTGACCGGTAAAGGCGATGCCGGCGTCGTTGATGATGCTCTTTTGCACCGGGCCGGTGACCATGCCGGCAAAGCGACCACTGCGACAGCCTTGCAGCGCAACATCCAGCAGCGCCAGCACGTGCTGCGCATTGCGCACGTCCAGCTGGCCTGCCACAGCAGGCACAGCCAACGGCACGTGCTCGATATGAAAGCGCTCTGAGGTGACTAGCGGTAGCCCAAGCTGTGCAGCGCGAGACTGCAGCAGCGGGGCATCGGCCAGCACGGTGATGTCGCAGCCCAGGTCGTGGGCTGCCATGCGCTGCGACAGCAGCACACACAAGTCAGGACCAATGCCTGCGGGCTCGCCGCAGGTGAGCGCCAGATGCGGCCGGGGGCCGGTCACAGCATCAGCTGAGCGTGTCGACGAAAGCCTCGTCACGCAGACGACGCAACCACAGCTCGGTCTCTTCGTCGGCCTTGCTCTCGCGCAGCTGATTGTAGGCGCGATTGCGCATCTGCTCTTCGGTGGTGTCGAAGCTGCGGCGACCCAGCAGCTGAATGACATGCCAGCCGAACTGCGTGCGGATCGGCTCGCTGATGTCGTTGTCGTTGAGACGGGCCAGCGTGGCTTCGAACTCGGGCACGAAAGTGCCAGGGCCATTCCAACCCAGATCACCACCGTTGACCGATGAGCCTGGGTCTTCGGACATGCTGCTGGCAAAGGCAGAAAAGTCTTCGCCCTTCAAAATGCGCTCGCGGATCGAGGTGAGCTTTTGCTTGACCGTCGCATCGTCCTGCAGCTCATTGGGCTTGATCAGGATGTGACGGGCATGGTTCTGCTCAACGACCTTGCTGCTGCCACTGATGTCGCGCGTTTCGTTGAGCTTGATCAGATGAAAGCCGCTGGGCGTGCGGATCGGCTTGCTGATGCCGCCGGCCTTGAGCTTGACGATCTCTTCAGCAAAGAAGGTGGGCAGCTCGGGGCCTTTGCGCCAGCCCAGCGAGCCACTTTCAAGGGCGGTCTGGCTGTTGCTATAGGCCACTGCCAAACGACCGAAGTCTTCGGTGCCGGTGGAGCGCACATAGATGTCTTGGGCGCGCTTGGACAGCTCGTCGACCTGCGTCTGCGAGGCCTCTTGCGGCACGGCGATGAGGATGTGCGAGACGTTGTATTCCATCGTCTCTGACGGCATGCGCTTCTGGCGCTCGATGAACTGCTCCAGCTCGCGCGGCGTGACGTTGATCTTGGCGATGACATCGCGCTGGCGCAGGGAGGTCAGCGTGATCTCTTTGCGCATGTTGTCGCGATAGCTGGCGTAGTCCACACCCTGCGAGGCCAGTGCGCGCGGCAGATCGGCCAGGCGCAGGTTGTTGCGCTGGGCCACATCGGCCAGCGCAGCATTGAGCTGCTCGTCCGAGATCTTGATGCCCACGCGGTTGGCGCGCTGCATCTGCACTTCCTGCACGACCAAGCGGTCCAGCACCTGCTTGCGCAGCACCTCGGCATCCGGCAGGGCGGTCCGCTGTTGTTCCAGACGCTCGGTGATCATCGCCACTTGTTCGTCGAGCTCGCTGGTGGTGACCACGTTCTCGTTGACGATGGCCGCCACGCGGTCCATCAGGGCGCCACGCTTGCTCAGTTCGGCAGCGGGGGCGGTGGTGGCCACCAAGGTCAGTGCCAGCAGCAGGTAGATCGACCGGGTCATGGGAAGTCCTCTGGACGGGGGCGGCAGGTTCATCGCGCCCTGGAAACAGGCGAGTATCCGCGAATCGCCCTCTCCAGGAAAGCGTCCGCACGGGTTCCGACACTGGCCAGCCCCTTGAGTTCCAATTGCAGGAACACACCGGTGTCGCGTTCGCCGGTCCGGGTGCTGACATAGTTGCGGGCCACGGCGCGCACGCCCCAGCAGCAATCGCTGTACTGAAAGCCCGCAAACTGCTCGATGGTGCCCTTATCGCGCAGCGAATAGAGCATGCGGCCATACACGCTCCATTGCGCCGAGACCGGCCAAGCGGCCGAGACGTCGGCCTGCTCCAGGCGATCACGCTGAAAGCGATAGCCCAGATTGACCACGCTGCCGCCGTCGGGGCGGTATTGCACCCGCAGGTCGGATTTTTGGGCCTTGCCGGTGGTGTGGTCCCACTGCGTGCCGATGTCCACGCTCCAGTTGTCCAGCGCCTTGAGCTCAACCTGGTCCACCAGATCGCTGGTGCCGGTGGTCTGGGGCGCCTCGCCGGGCAGGCGCACCTTGGGCTGGGTGAAATAGACGATCTGCCCCAGCGTGGCCGACAAAAAGCGCGTGCCGTTGCTGCTGGAGAACAGCCGTGCGGTAAGTCCCGCCGACAGCTGGTTGGCATCGCCCACGCGGTCGGCGCCCACATAGCGGTTGCTGCGAAACAGCGCCACGGTGCTGAAGTCGGGCAGGCCGGTATCAAACACCGGCAAGGCATCTTGGTTGCGATAGGGCGTGTACAGGTACAGCAGCCGCGGCTCCAGCGTGACGCGCCGCCGTCCGCCGCTGCCCGCGCTGCGCTCAAACAGCAGGCCGGCATCCACTGTGGCGCTGGGCAGGCTGCGACTGGGGTTGGCGCTGCTGCCCGGGGCGGTGTCGGTGAGCCGGTAGCGCGTGTCCTGCCACGCCACACCTGGGCGCACAAACCAGCCGGCACCTTCGGCCCGCAGGTCGATGCGCGGACGCAGGTCCAATCGCCAACCCTGCGCGCCGGTATTGCGCTTGAAGTCCACCGCTTCGGTGTCCACGCCATAGCTGAGGCCGCGCAGCAGGCTGCTGTTCCACTGACCCTGCGCATACAGGCGCGGCAGCTCGGTGTAAGGCCTGTCGGCCGCAGCCAAGCTGCTGTCGATGGTCTGGTAGTTGCGCACCACCATGCCGCTGCGCCACGTGGCATCGCGATAGCTGAGCGCCAATTGCCGCGGCAAAAACGCCACGCTGGTGCCGTCGGCACCTTGGGCAAAGTCCTCAAAGTAGCTTGCGTCGCTAACGTTCTGCGCATTGATGCGCAGCTGCCAGTCACGCGGCAGCTCGGTGTTGCTGGTCAGTTGCAAGCGGCTGCGATTGCTGCCAACCAATCGATCGTCGGGCAAGTAATTGCCCTCCAGACTGCCGCGACTGGAGTCGGTCAGATAACGCAAGTTGCCAAACAGATCGACACCGCGGCGCGCATAGCCCGTGGGCTCGACGGTCAGGTCGTAGTTGGGCGCCAAGTCCAAGTAATAAGGCGCCGACACCTGCAGGCCACCGCGCTGCGAATTGCCCACGCTGGGAAACAAAAAGCCGCTCTTGCGTTGATTGCCCACCGGGAATGACATCCACGGCAGATACACAATGGGTACGCCCTTAAAGCGGATGCTGGCATTGCGCGCGACACCGGTCTGATTGCTCGAATCGATGCTCACTTGTGCGGCATCGATGCGCCAGTCGGGGTGTTGCTCATCGGGGCAGGTGGTGTAACGCACGCCCTGCAGCTGCAGCGTGCCGGCAGAGTCCAGTTGCAGCGACGACGCACTGCCACGCGAGTCTTGTTGCAGTAACTGAAAGCGCGCATCGGTGAATTGCGCAGCACCGCCATCGTAGCGGCCCGCACTGCCTTGCACCTGCAACTGTGGATCGCGGTATTCCACATTGCCTTCGACCGACACACTGTTGGTGGTTTTGTCGACGCGCACGCGATCGGCCGACAGCGCGCGATCGCCCTGATTGACGGTGACCTGTCCATCGACAGCGGCATCGCCGGCAATGGCGATGGTGGCTGCATTGCTGCTCACCTGCAGAGGGGTATCGCGGCTGATGCTGCTGCGGGTGGCCGGGGGCGTGAGGATGCCGCGCGCAAAGCTCTCGTCGGGGCACAGCTGCGCGTGGGCCACCGGCGCCTGTGCTGCCAACATAGCGGCGCAGCTCACAGCGCCTAAAAGGGGTCGGGGAATCCGCATCGGTAAGCGCAGTATAATGGCCGCCACCTCTTTCGTGGTCGCCATGCACACCGATACCCGCCTGCAACTGATTCACGACTGGCTTGCCGATGACGTGGCGCTAGAGCCTTATAAGCTGGCGCCGGCCTCGGCCGATGCCAGTTTCCGACGCTACTTCAGGGCCACCACTGCGCAGCGCAGCCTCATCGTGATGGATGCGCCGCCCGGCTGGCCGATTGCGATGTGCATGTGCCCAAGGTGTTTGCCACCGACACGGCGCGCGGCTTGCTGCTGCTAGAAGACTTGGGCGATCAGCCCTTGCTCGCTGCATTGGATGCCGGCGCAGATCCTGCACCGCTGTATGACGATGCGCTCAAAGCACTGGCCAGCATTCAGGTGCGCGGCCTGCGCGCCATGCACGAGCTGCCCGAGTATGACGAAGCAGTGCTGCGTCGCGAGCTGGCGCTGATGCCCGAGTGGTTCTGCACGCATCATTTGCAGTGGCCCCTGACCGATGCACAGCAGCGGTTGATTGCCGATGCCGAAGACTTTCTGGTGCAGCAGATCCTGGCGATGCCGCAGGTGTTTGTGCACCGCGACTATCACAGCCGCAACCTCATGATCACGCCCACGCGCTCGCCGGGCATCATCGATTTTCAGGATGCACTGCGCGGGCCCGCACCCTATGACGTGGTGTCGCTGCTCAAAGATTGCTATGTGCAGTGGCCACGTCGTCGTATCGAAGATTGGGTGGGTGAGTTTCGCAAACAAGTGCGCAAGCGCATGGGTGCAGGCACCGACCTGTGCGCTGCCAACGATATCGAATACATGCGTTGGCTTGATCTGGTGGGCTTGCAGCGACATCTCAAGGTGCTGGGCATCTTTGCGCGCTTGTTCTGGCGTGATGGCAAGCGTGGCTATCTTAAGGACCTGCCGCGCACGCTCGACTATGTCATCGACGCGTCCTATCGCTTTACCGAGCTGCGGCCGTTTGCGCAGTTTGCCGAACAAGTGTTTGCCGCACGCTTGCCTGCGGCCAACGACTTTGCACTGCAGGCACGCATCGAATGAAAGCCATGCTGCTGGCCGCCGGTCGCGGCGAGCGTTTGCGCCCTTACACCGATCACACCCCCAAGCCTTTGCTGCAGGCCGGTGGCCACACGCTGGCGCACTGGCAATTGCAACGCTTGGCACAGGCCGGCGCGCAAGAGGTGGTCATCAACACCAGTTGGCTGGGGCAGCAGCTGCCTGCGGCATTAGGCGATGGCAGCACCTGGGGCCTGCGCATTGCCTATAGCCCCGAGCCTTGGCCTGCACTGGAGACCGGCGGTGGTATCTTCAATGCGCTGCCCTTGTTGGGGGATGCGCCGTTTCTGCTCGTCAATGGCGATGTGTATACCGACATCGACTACAGCACGCTATCACTGCAGCCCGGTGAGCTGGCGCGCTTGGTGTTGGTGCCCAATCCAGCGCATCACCCGCAAGGTGACTTTGAGCTCGGCGGTGGGCGTTACACCTATTCGGGTGTGGCAGTGATCGATCCGCGCTTGTTTGCCGGTTGCAGTGCAGGGCGCTTTGCGCTGGCGCCGCTGCTGTTTGCCGCGCGCGACGCCGGGCAACTGGGATTGCAGTTGCATAGCGGCTATTGGCTGGATGTGGGCACACCCGAGCGACTGTCTCAACTCGACGCTTATCTGCGCCTGTGCGACCATCGCGCCGATGGAACAGGGCAAGCCGATGGCTGATCTCAAGAACATCGGCGTCGTCGTCGAGCCAGTGGCCGCAGAGCCTGCCGCGCCATTTGGCACCGATGCGCGCAGCGGCCATAAATACACCACCGCACAGGGCTTCACCGCCATCCGCGACGGCCAGAAGCCGCGCGATGCGGCCGTGCTGGGCGAGGGCGTGAACAGCAGTTCGGGCAAACCGCGCTGGCTTAAGGCACAGCCTGCCAGCGGCCCGCGCTATGACTTTGTGCGCCGCACCGTGCACGAGCATCGCTTGGCCACCGTGTGCGAAGAAGCCAAGTGCCCCAACATCGGTGAATGCTGGAACGCCGGCACCGCCACCATCATGTTGATGGGCGCGGTGTGTACGCGCGCCTGCCGCTTCTGTTCGGTGGACACCGGCAACCCGCGCGGTTGGCTCGACACGCAAGAACCCACCAATGTTGCCGCCAGCGTTGCGCTGATGAAGCTCTCTTACATCGTGCTCACCTCGGTCAATCGCGATGACCTGCCCGATGGCGGTGCGGAGCACTATGCGCAGTGCATCCGCGCCATTCGCGAGGCCAGTCCGCAAACCGCAGTCGAAGCACTGACCCCGGACTTTTGCGGCGTGCTGACCGATGTGGCCACGGTGGTCGATTCGGGTCTGCAGGTGTTTGCGCAAAACATCGAGACCGTCGAACGCCTCACGCATCCGGTGCGCGATCCGCGCGCCAGCTATGCGCAAACACTCGCCGTGTTGGCCCATGCCAAAGCACACCGGCCCGAGGTGTTGACCAAGTCCAGCTTGATGTTGGGCTTGGGCGAGACCGATGACGAAGTGCTGGCCTGCATGGATGATCTGCGCGCTGCACACGTGGACATCCTGACGCTGGGCCAATACCTGCGCCCCACACCCAATCATTTGCCGGTGGCGCGCTTTGTTACGCCGGCGCAGTTCGAGGTGTTTCGTGAAGAAGGCCTCAAGCGCGGCTTTCGCGAATGCGTGTCGGGGCCGATGGTGCGATCCAGCTATCGCGCCGAGCAGGCACTGGCCGGCAACAACGTCGGGTTGTTACGCGCACCGTGAGCTGGCGCTGGCTTGGGCTTGTCGACTACGAACCCACCTGGCGCGACATGCAGCGCGTTACCGATACGCGCACTGCAGACACACCTGATGAAGTGTGGCTGCTAGAGCATCCACCGGTGTTTACGCTGGGCACGGCAGCAGATCGCTCGCATGTGCTGGACGCCGGCGACATCCCCTTGGTGCAGATCGATCGCGGCGGGCAGGTGACCTATCACGGGCCCGGTCAGCTGGTGATCTATCCACTGGTCGATATCCGCAGGCTGGGGCTGAGCGTGCGCGGGTTGGTGGTGGCCCTTGAGCAACTGGTGATCGAGTACGCCGCAGAGCTGGGCGTGCAGGCCGCAGGCCGACGCGATGCACCCGGTGTGTATGTGCAAGGCGCGAAGCTGGCCAGCATCGGGCTGCGGGTGCGACGCGGTGCCTGTTATCACGGCATGGCTATTAACGTGGCGATGGACCTTGCGCCCTTTGCGCGTATCAACCCTTGTGGCATGGCGGGACTGCGCGTCACGCAAGTGGCCGAGTTGGGTGGATCTGCCGATGTGGCAGCTGTCGCGCAGCACTTGGGCCCCCGCGTGTTGCCCGCATTACAGGCTGCTGCACAGCGCGAGGCTGCGCAGCAGGGCAGTGCGCCCTAGAGCACCATCACCACACCCTCAACCAGCTTGAGGTCGGTGTGCAGCGCGCCGAGTTGATCGACGTGCTGGACCACCATCGTGTAGGTGTGCGCCACAAACGCCGCCTGTGCAGATTGACGCACCGCTACACGGTGCGGCTCGAACTCGCCAAAGTGCTGCGCGAACAGCTGGTCTAAATGCTGACGCAGACCCTCACGCGCCTGAGCCACCACCTTGATGGGGTACTCGCACGGAAACACGATCTTCTCAGGCTCGATGTCTTCACGTTCCATCTTTGGCTCCTGCAGGGGAGAGTGATTCACCCTGCCATTCCAGCAGCTTCAACACACGCTGCACACGATTGACCATCTGGGCCGGTTCCCAGCCCCGCGCAAAGCCATGCTTGGCCTCTGCGTAATATTCCTCGTGCGCCAACAGCGGCAACACATTTTGCACATCGACCCACACATCCGGGTTGCCACCACGCACCTGCGCCAAGCGCCGCGCGTCTTCCAGGTGGCCATAGCCCACGTTGTAGGCCGCCAGCGCAAACCAACTGCGATCCGGCTCGGCAATGCGCTCCGGGATCTGCTCACGCACCTTCACAAAATAGCGCGCACCCGCAAGGATGCTTTGCCGCGCGTCGTTGCGATTGCTGACGCCCAGCTGCGAGGCCGTCTCACGCGTCAGCATCATTACGCCCTCGGCCCCATCCGCAGAGGCCGCCTGCGGTTGCCATTTGGATTCGACGTAGCCCAGCGCTGCCAGCAACCGCCAGTCCACACCCGTTTGCTGCGACGCCTCTTCAAAATGAGGGCGCAACGCCGGCAATTCAACCTCGAGGTCGCGCTGCAATCGCTGCGACATCTGCAGCTCAAACTCTGGACTGGCAGGCGTGGCAGCGGCCAGCAACGGCGCCATCTTGTTCTGCGCTAGCAGGTCACCAAAGAACGTGTTGATGCGCGACAACAGCCGGCCCGAGTGCTTTTGCACCATCCAATAGGCACTGCGCGATTGCGGCAGCTCGAAGGCTTTCTCTACCTCCGGGAACAAATGGCGCAGATAGGCAAACTGCGTGGCATCCACCACCGCAAAGTCCGCGCGCTTGTCGGTGAGCAAGTCCAGCGGCTCACCATTGGCAGAGGTGATCACGTCCCACTGCAAGTCTGGCGCACCCTGTGCCCGCAACCCCTCCAGCATCGACATCTGCGAGCCCGTGCGCGGGATGGCAATACGCCGGTCTGCCAAGTCCCCCAGCCCATGCGCCCGCGGCGTGCCCCGGCTGGCCACCACCCACTGCGCAATCTGCTGATAGCTGACCGTGGCCACACCCACATCGGTCCACATCTCGTCGGGCGTGATGCCCGCCGCGACGATGTCTGCCCGGCCACTGCGCAGCTCTTCGCGCAGGGCGGCCACATCACTGACCGTGTAGAGGTTGAGCTTGACCCCCAGCTGCTGGGCAAAGGCCGTGGCCAACGAATATTCCTGGCCCTGCGGCCCATGCGCGCCCAGGTAATAGGTGGTGGGCCCATTGAGCGTGGCGACGTTGAGCGCCTTGCGCGAGAGGATGTCGCGCAGGTTGGGCAGGCGATGCCCCTCTGCGGCCCACAATGCGGCCAGCAGAGCACTGCCCGCCAGCACCCAAGCCATGATCAACGAGTGACGCCCGCCACGGCGCCGCACGGCTTTAGAAGGCCGGACAGAATCCATGCCCTAAGGATAGCAGGCCATGCCAAACCGCCCCTGAACGCTGTATGATGCGCGCCCACGGAGAGGTGGCAGAGTGGTCGAATGTACCTGACTCGAAATCAGGCGTAGGTTTACGCCTACCGTGGGTTCGAATCCCACCCTCTCCGCCATATCAAACAAAAAGGGTCCCAAAAGGGGCCCTTTTTGTTTGATTGGTCCGAAGTGATGAGTTCGAACCCAGGGCGCAGCCGTGGTGTTCGACAGGCCCGCGCAGCGGGGCTGGACGCCGGAGCGCGCCTGCGCGACGGCGGTCCCGAGCCGGCCGCGCTAGCGGGCAGGCGAGGGACGAGCGGCGAAGCCGCGAGCAATCCCACCCTCTGCATTCCTCTCAGTTCACCCCGTGGGCCGCACTCCAATCAACACTGAAGCGCGCCGCCAGCGCGCCAAGGCGCTTGACCGCGTTGTGCACGCACGGGCGCCGTTTGTGGCGCTGAGGGCAGAGATGACTAAGTGAGAGTTGCTGGGGATGCTAGGTTTGCGCCTTCGGCAAATCTGCGGCGCGCACGGTTCGCAGCACTTCCCGAAAGGCATCGTCGAAGGGTGGTAGTTGGCTCATCTGGTGTGCGAGACGTCCGGCCCAGAGTCGCCGTAACCGATCTTCCTTTGCGGCGATTGCTTGCTCTAGACCTGCAACGACACGCTGCCGCAATGCCAGCTGGGTGTCGAGCTCGGCGCGCATTTCTGCTATCCGCAGATTGGTTGCACCGAATAGAAACCAAAGGTCATACAAATCGCGTGGCTCATTGCGTGCTCGGTCGCTCAGGGCTACCAATTTCTCGATAACGATCTCTTCGATCGCATAGACCTTCACTGTGGGCCCTGCTGGCAGGTCGGCAAAGCCGTCATAGCTGCGTTGAATAGGGCGATCCTGCAACGGATAGCACAGTACTTCGTTGATCGTGATGTCGACCTTCACGTCGCTTTCGGCGGGTAGCGGTCCGCGGTAGCGCAGATAAAACGTGTGGCTGTTCTGATGGCCATGACGATCTTCGCGATCGAAGGTGATATGAAGACCGCAGGCGGCCTCAACTCCCGCGAAGATTTCGTTCAGACCCGCCAAGATTTCTGCGAACGCCATCGGACGTGACGAAGCGGATGTCCGGCCAGACCGGTTAGCAACCAAGCCAGCACGTAGTCGCGTTCGATTACGGCTTCAGGGATGCGCTTCCCGCCAGCGGATTGCAGCATGTTTGAGATCAGCGAGATGTTGCGTTGAGGGATCATCAGCCCAGCCTCACAGCCTCAAGCTCTTCAGGAGTCACGTTGAGCTGTAGCCGCCAGCGCGATACGAAGGCGCCTTCGGCGGGCAGCAGTGGATCGAGGCGCTGGTAGGTTGCGGTTAACAAGCGCCGCAGCGGTTCAAGCGACGACGCATCAGCCAAGCCATAGTGCTCGAGTAGATAGCCGAGGCGACGCACAACTGCGCCGACGCCCAGACGTTGCGCGTAGTCGATCAGTAGTTCGACATTCAGAGCCTCTCGCTTCATCCACAAGCCCTTGGCGACTTCGGTAATGCCACCTGCAAATGCCGGGTGTCGCAGGCCATCGATGACTGTGCGCTCTATGTCGCTGACCATCACGAAGTGTTCTTTGTCTATCCAATGCTTTACTACGCCGAACTCTTGTTCGGTAGTGATGTGGATAAACCGAAAGTCATAGCCGCCCACGGTCTGCGGACGCACGCGCCGGGTGCAGGAGACATAGATCGTGAAGTTTGGCTGCGTGACCATACGGTGCAGTTCAAGCGCAGTGCCGTGTGACAGGAAGTAGGGTGCCGTGCCCGCCAGTTCACGCGCGATCAGGTAGGGGCTGACTATGTGCGCAGTGGCCCGGCCGAGTTCGAAGGGCACGAGGTTGAACAGGCCTGGCTTAAGGCGTGTAACTACGCCGCGCTGCTGCGCCTTGTGCACGAGGTTGCGGGCCGACGAGGCTGACAGGCCGGTGATCGCGCGCACGTCCGCCAAGGTGAACGTTGACCGCCGTAACTCGTGGAGCTCTGTGAAGAGCTGCGCGGCACGGGGTCCTAGCGACTTTGGTTGTAAGTTATATTGGGCGCGCAATGTGACTCCTTTCAGGGGACGAATTGCGCGTTAAATATAACAACAATTAGCAGGGGTTCAAGCCAACTGGCTGACCGGGCGAACTACTCTCAACCCTTAAGAAGGCCGACGCCTTGGAATCGACTGCATCTCGGGCATGCTTCCGCCCAAGGCGGCAAGGCGCCGGGCCGCGCGGATGCGAAGGTACTGCCTGATAAGGTTGATCATGCTTTTCATGGCTGGCTCCATGGCGTTGCGGTGAGGTTATTGTGCCTCAACCGCAGCGCCAATCGGCGAACCCCTACTGCCTCGGCTCGCCGTCCCGGTTGACCACGATGGTGCGGCCCGGGGGCGAGGTCATCTGGATGCGGTGCTCGACGTTGCGGAAGCGGTAGCTCACGTCCCAGTACTCGGGTGGGCCGTTAGAGGCCGTCTCGCAGCGCCGCACGTCGCGGATGCTGGTGCCGCCGCTGTCACGGCCCTGGTTCGAGCCTATGGCCGCGCCCGCCACCGCACCGCCCACTGTGGCGATGTCCTTGCCGCTGCCGCCGCCGATCTGGTGGCCGATGACTCCACCGATGAGCGCTCCCACAATGCCGCCGCCGACGTTGCGACCGCCGCGGTCCTCTTGCACCTGCTCGCGCTCGACCCAGCAGCGCTGCTCTGCGCGGCCGAGCACCGCGTGTACCGACGTCACCGGTGCGTCAAAGACGCGCTCGTCGGTGCGGCGGCGATAGTCATAGCCGGGTTCATCTAACGGTTCGGGCCTGGTTAGCTCATAGCGATCATCTGAGCGTTGGCGATTGCCCACCTTGCGCACCGAGGACAAGCGGTTGTCGAAACCCATGCGGCTTAACGAGTCGTAGCTGCCCGGCCGCAGTTGCACGCAGCGACCGCGGTGGTAATCCCCCCGAAAAGTAGCTGAGGTCAGAAG
>JAPLSH010000030.1 GCA_026398735.1 Pseudomonadota bacterium
AGTGGCGAACTGCTGCTGATCGGCCAATGGAAGGCCTATGACGGCCCTTGGCAGCAACCTGAACACCTCAACCACTATTCAGGTTTCGGCAAGTACTCCCAGCCAACCGCACTGGGCCAATTGCATCTGAGCCTGTCGGCTTACTCAGCTACCTGGAACCCCACCGAACAAGTGCCCGAGCGCGCTATCGGCACGGCAGTGTGTGCTGACGCGTTTTGCACTCTAGATCCCAGTGCCACCGGCCAGACCGCCCGGTACATCGCCACCGCGCGCTTAGTGGGCGACACCTGGAAGGCCATGGTCTACAGCCAGTTCTACGACTGGAACATGTATTCCAACCCTACTTATGACTACCAGATCCACCAGTCTGACCGTCGCTTCACCGAAGGCGGACGGTTTGAACGTCACGGCAACCTAAGTGATGCGCTGACTTGGAGCGCCGGCATCGAGGGCCGCTTTGACCAGATCAGCCGCCTTCAGGTCGACCATACCGAGCAACGCCGCTTCCTCGATTACGTCAGTACGCACCAGGCCAACGAAGCATCGATGGCGGCCTATGGCGAACTGACTTGGCTGCCCACCAACAACCTGCGCCTGACGGCCGGTCTGCGCGGTGACAGCTACCACTTCTCGACAACCGCCAAAGACCCGGCCTTTTTGGATGGCAGCGCTACCGCACAACTGGCCTCTCCCAAACTCGGCGCTGCGTGGACCTTGCTCCCGCAGGTCGAGCTGTATGCCAACTGGGGCCGCGGTTTTCACAGCAACGATTCGCGCGGCATCACGGCCACCGACCCGCCCATCCCGGGGCTGATCGTCGGTACCGGCAAAGAGCTCGGGGCGCGCTTCCAGCACGGCGGCTTTACGCTGACTGGCGCCTATTGGTGGCTGGATGTGGGCAGTGAACTGCACTTTGTGGGCGACTCCAATTCGGTCGAACCAGGCGAAGCGAGTAAGCGTCACGGCTACGAACTGGTGGGCTTTTGGCGGCCAGTCGAATGGCTGGCGATCGATGGCGTATGGACGGTGTCTAATGCCCGCTACGCCGTCGCGTCGCCCGAGGATCACATCACCGGCGCCTTCGAAAACGCGGGCAGCCTCGGGGCCTCCATCATCAAAGGTCCGTGGGAAATAGGTATGCGTCTGCGCCACCTGGGCCCCTATCCGCTGCTCGAGGACAACAGCCAACGCACCGGTGCCGAAGACGTTTTGAACCTGCGCACTGCTTGGACGCACTCTCATCTGACGGTCTATGCCGAGTTGCTCAACGTCTTCAACAGCGACGGCAAAGACATGGTCTATTGGTATGAAACGCAGGTTGCCGGCCTCGATAAGGCCACTGTCGAAGGTCGCGTGAGTCGCTCTGAGGAACCTCGAACCTTCAGATTCGGTGTTAAGTATTCTTTTTAAATTACTGATTTTTATAATTTAAAACTTTGCGCAGACATGTTGGCCCGCTGATCAGTTGACATCCTTCGCGCGCATAGCTACCTTGTCTTCACAAGGTAGCTTTTAACGCGACAATGACCATCACCGAAAAACTCGCCCCCATCCGCAAAGGCCTGCTGGAGTTTGTGATCCTGCGGATCATCGATACCGAGCGGCTGTATGTGGCCGACATGCTCAAGCGACTGTCGAGCACCGAGTTCGCCACCCAGGAAGGCACCCTCTACCCGCTGCTGAGCAAGATGCGCCGCGAAGACCTGGTGGATTACGAGTGGCAGGAGTCGGGCAGCGGCCCGCCCCGCAAGTACTACAAGCTCACTGCCAACGGACAGGTAGCGCTGGCCGAACTGCAAGGCTACTGGGACACGCTCAACCACACGATCCGTACGCTAGGACACTGACATGCGCCAAGTCATCACGATCAATCTGAACAACAACGCTTACCAGGTCGAGGACGAGGGCTATGCGGCGCTGCGCGACTACATGGCCACTGCCGAGCGACGCTTGGCCGACTATCCGGACCGGCAGGAAATCCTAGCCGATCTGGAACAGGCGATCGCCGACAAGTGCGACAGCTTTCTGGGCGCCCACAAGAACGTGATCACCACAGCCGAAGTGAGCCAGATCCTGCGCGAGATGGGCCCTGTAGCCGGTAGCGATGACGAGGCAACTCGGCCCCAAGGCAATCCCTCTACAGACACACCCGAGCAAGGCTTTACTACCGCCACTGGCCCACGCCAGCAGCCACGGCGTCTCTATCGCCTCGCTGAGGGCAAGTTGCTCGGCGGTGTATGCACCGGCCTTGCTGCCTACTTCGGTATCGATGTGGTGTGGGTGCGAGCACTGTGGGTACTGATGACGCTGTTCACCGGCGTGTGGCTGCTGGTGTATGTGGCAGCGCTGTTCATCGTGCCCAAGGCAGAGACCCCCGCCGAACGCGCTCAAGCCCACGGCACACCGTTTAATGCACAGGATCTGATCGACCGTGCCCGAGAGCATTACGCCAGCGCCCGGCACAGCTATAGCCAATATCGCAGCCAGTCAGGCCAGGCCAAGTGGACGTCCAAACAGTCAGCCAGACGCTGGAGGAGCCAATTTCGCCAGCGCATGACCGACGCAATGCCACCACCCTCCACTGCCGCACGCTTGGTGGGGACAGTGCTGTTGCCGTTCTTTGCCATCGTCTCGGCTGCACTGTTTGTTGCCGTGGCGCTAGCACTGGCCTTGGTGGTCACCGACTTCAACCTGCAGAGCTGGGGTGTACCGGCGCTTAACTTGCCCACCTGGGTTCAAGCACTGGTGTTGCTACTTGCCTATGCGGTGATCGCATTGCCGGTGGGTGCCGGGCGTCGCATGGCGCTTTATTACGCCAACGGCGGCTCACGCTTTGGTTGGGCAGACATGTGGAGTGGCGTTATATGGTTGGCCAGCGCGGCACTGTTGCTGTGGGCGCTGACCTTGGCTTTACCGGAGCTGCGACAACTACTGGAGCAGCTGATGATCTATCTGCGCGTGGAAGCCAGCAGCGCAGCGATAGATCTATAAGAGTTTAGATATAGCGGACCGCTACGATCTCGTAACTGCGCGTACCGCCCGGGGCGGCCACTTCAACCACATCGCCCTCTTCCTTGCCGATCAGGGCACGGGCGATGGGCGAGCCAAACGAGATGCGCGAAGCGCGAATGTCGGCTTCATCTTCGCCGACGATCTGGTAAGTGACCTTGGCGCCTGTGTCTTCGTCTTCCAGATCGACGGTGCAACCAAAGATGACTTTGCCCGTCGCCGGCATGGATGTCACATCGATGATCTCGGCGCTGCCGAGCTTGGACTCGATCTCCTGAATACGCCCTTCGATGAACCCCTGCTGCTCACGAGCCGCGTGGTACTCGGCGTTCTCAGACAAATCGCCGTGGGCGCGCGCCTCGGCAATGGCCTTGATGACGTTGGGCCGGTCTTCGCTCTTGAGTTTGCGCAACTCGATGCGCAGCGACTCAGCACCACGCAGTGTTATGGGCACGCGCTTCATCTAGTGAATCTCCTGGTGCAGGTCCTGGAGCCGGTTCACGTCGACATCATCGACATGACGCAGCGCCTCGCAGCTGGCAAGGCCCGCTGCAAGCGTCGTGTAGTAGGTGATGCGGCGATGCACAGCCTCTTTGCGGATCGACTTGGATTCGCGCGTGGCCTGCTTGCCCTCGGTGGTATTGACGATCAAGGCGATCTCATCGTTCTTGATCATGTCGACAATGTGCGGCCGGCCTTCGCTGACCTTGTTGGCGCGACGCACCGGCAATCCAGCTGCGGCAATAACCCGCGCCGTACCCTCGGTGGCAACGATATCGAAGCCCAGCTCGATGAGTGTGCGTGCCAGCACCACGGCACCGGGCTTGTCGCCCTCACGCACGCTAAGCAGTGCCAGACCGGTACGCGGCAGAATCACGCTGGAGGCTGCCTGTGACTTGGCATAGGCCTCGCCGAAGGTGCGACCAGTACCCATGACCTCGCCCGTGGACTTCATCTCGGGACCGAGGATCGGATCGGCCTCGGGGAATTTGACGAAGGGGAACACGGCTTCTTTTACCGAGAAGAACTTCGGGATGCGCTCTTCGGTAGCACCGAGCTCTTTGAGCGTGCGGCCGGTCATCAGCTGCGCACCGATCTTGGCGATGGGGCGGCCGGTAGCCTTGCTGACGAACGGCGCGGTACGCGAGGCCCGCGGGTTGACCTCCAGCACGTAGACCACGCCGCCTTGGATGGCGAACTGGATGTTCATCAGACCGATGACATTAAGCGCCAGCGCCAGTTGGCGCGTCTGCTTGCGCAGCTCATCCTGAATCTGCGGCGACAAGCTATTGGGTGGCAGCGAGCAACTGGAGTCACCCGAATGCACACCTGCTTGCTCGACGTGCTCCATGATGCCGCCGATCAGCACATCAGTGCCGTCACACAGCGCATCCACATCCACTTCAGTGGCTTGATCGAGGAAGCGGTCCAGCAGCACCGGGCTATCGTTGCTGACCTTGACCGCATCGGTCATATACGCGCGCAGGTCTTCTTCGGCGAACACGACTTCCATCGCACGGCCGCCCAACACATAGGACGGACGCACCACTAGCGGGAAGCCGACCTCGCGCGCCAAGGCCAGCGCCTGATCTTCGGTACGGGCCGTGGCATTGGCCGGTTGTTTGAGTCCCAGCTTGGTGACCAGTGCAGAGAACCGCTCGCGATCTTCGGCAATGTCGATAGCGTCTGGGCTGGTACCGATGATCGGCGTGCCAGCGAGCTCGAGCGCACGGCACAACTTGAGCGGCGTTTGACCGCCGTATTGCACGATGACGCCTTCAGGCTTTTCGAGAGCCACGATCTCGAGTACGTCTTCGAGGGTCAGCGGTTCAAAGTACAGCCGGTCTGAGGTGTCGTAGTCGGTAGAGACTGTCTCGGGGTTGCAGTTGACCATGATGGTTTCAAAGCCATCGGCACGCAGCGCCAGCGAGGCATGCACACAGCAGTAGTCGAACTCGATGCCCTGGCCAATGCGATTGGGTCCACCGCCCAAGATCATGATCTTTCGACGCGACGTGGGCGCAGCCTCGCACTCTTCTTCGTAGGTGCTGTACAGATAAGCGGTAGACGTGGCGAACTCTGCAGCGCAGGTGTCGACACGCTTATAAACCGGACGCACGCCCTGCGAATGGCGCAACTCGCGCAGCGCCTGTTCTTGCACACCGGTAAGACGCGCCAATCGGCTATCGGAGAAGCCCTTGCGCTTAAGACTGCGCATGCGTGCTGCATCCAGCGCTGCACTGCCCTGCTCGGCCACCGCAGACTCTTCAGCGATGAGGTCGCCGATCTGTGCAAGGAACCAAGGATCGATGCGGCTGAGTTCGTGGATGCGTTCAGCAGTCCAGCCGGCACGAAACGCATCGCCCACGTATTGCAGTCGATTGGGGCCGGCAGAACGCAGCTCGTACGCCAGCTGTGCCGCAGCGTCATCATCGAGCGGCAACGTCATGATGGGCGACAGGCCATCGAGCCCTGTCTCAAGGCCGCGCAAGGCTTTTTGCAGCGATTCCTGGAAGGTGCGGCCGATAGCCATCACCTCGCCAACCGATTTCATTTGCGTCGTGAGGCGCGTGTTGGCGCCGGGGAACTTCTCGAAGGTGAAGCGCGGCACCTTGGTCACGATGTAGTCGATCGACGGCTCAAACGAAGCCGGTGTGCGACCGCCAGTGATGTCGTTGCGCAGCTCATCCAGCGTATAGCCCACAGCAAGCTTTGCGGCGATCTTGGCGATGGGAAAGCCCGTCGCCTTAGAGGCCAGCGCAGACGAGCGCGACACACGCGGGTTCATCTCGATGACCAGCAAACGACCATCAGCAGGATTGACTGCGAACTGCACGTTGGAGCCGCCAGTCTCAATGCCGATCTTGCGCAGCACTGCGATAGAGGCATCGCGCATGCGCTGGTATTCCTTATCGGTCAGCGTCAACGCCGGAGCGACAGTGATGGAATCGCCGGTGTGCACGCCCATCGGATCGAGATTCTCGATCGAGCAGACGATGATGCAATTGTCGAGACGGTCGCGTACGACCTCCATCTCGAACTCCTTCCAACCCAGCACTGACTCTTCGAGCAGCACTTCGGTAGTCGGTGACGCATCAAGACCACGCGCAACGATGGTTTCGAACTCTTCACGGTTATAGGCAATACCACCGCCGCTACCACCCATGGTGAACGACGGCCGAATGACCACCGGATAGCCCAGTTGCAGTTGGCCTGCATTGGCCTCATCCATGTTGTGGGCGATAAAGGCGCGCGGTGTTTCCAAGCCGATGTCGGTCATGGCATGGCGGAACTTCTCGCGATCCTCGGCCATATCGATGGCTTCACGCGAAGCGGCGATGAGCTCCACGCCATAGCGTTCGAGCACACCCTCTCGCACCAGATCCAGTGCCGTGTTGAGCGCGGTCTGACCACCCATAGTGGGCAGCAGCGCATCGGGGCGTTCTTTTTGAATGATGCTCGCGACGGTGCGCCAGTTGACCGGCTCGATGTAGATGGCATCGGCCATCTCGGGGTCGGTCATGATGGTGGCGGGATTAGAGTTGACCAGGATGACCCGGTAACCCTCCTCGCGCAGCGCCTTACAGGCTTGGGCGCCAGAGTAATCAAACTCGCAGGCCTGACCGATAACGATCGGACCGGCGCCGATGATGAGGATGCTCTTGATGTCTGTACGACGTGGCATGGTTCAGGCGTCCGGTGCGCGGGTGGCGGCAGTAGCGCTCGCCTTCTCGTGCTGGCGGCTGGTCATGGCGTTGATAAAACGCTCGAACAGCGGCAGCAGATCATGGGGACCGGGGCTGGCCTCGGGGTGACCCTGGAAGCTGAACGCGGGCCGGTCGAGCAGGCGGATGCCCTGCAGCGAACCGTCGAACAGCGACACATGGGTGACCTTGACGTTGGCCGGCAACGATTCGGGATCAACAGCAAAGCCGTGATTCTGGCTGGTGATATACACACGACCGTTCTCGACGTCTTGCACCGGGTGATTGGCACCGTGGTGACCGAACTTCATCTTAAGCGTGCGGCCACCGGCAGCCAGACCCAGCAACTGATGACCCAGGCAGATGCCAAACACCGGCAGACGGGTCTCGAGGATTTGCTTGATAGCGGTGATTGCATAGTCACAGGGCTCTGGGTCGCCCGGACCGTTGGACAGGAACACGCCGTCTGGCTTGAGCGCCAACACATCTGCCGCAGGCGTTTGGGCCGGCACGACGGTGATGCGGCAGCCGGCATCTGCCAGCAAGCGCAGTATGTTGCGCTTGATGCCAAAGTCATAAGCGACCACATGCAGACGCGCCAGATTGCGTTCACCCGGAGCGCGCTGCGGCGCCCAAAGCGTGCCCTCGTTCCACTGATAGGCTTCGGTGGTGGACACCACCTTGGCCAAGTCCATGCCCTGCAAGCCTGGGAAGGCTCGTGCCTGCGCTAGCGCTGCGGCTTCATCAATGCCCTCACCGGCCATGATGCAACCGGCCTGCGAGCCCTTTTCGCGAAGAATGCGCGTAAGACGTCGGGTATCGATGTCGGCAATGGCAACGGTGTTGCCACGCTTGAGGTAATCGGCCAACGACAGGGTCGAGCGCCAGTTGCTGGTCAGTAGAGGCAAATCGCGGATGACCAAGCCTGCAGCAGCCAATTCGCCGGACTCTTGGTCTTCGGGTGTGGTGCCGGTGTTACCGATATGAGGACAGGTCAGGGTAACGATCTGGCGGGTATAGGAGGGATCGCTGAGGATCTCCTGATAGCCGGTCATGGAGGTGTTGAACACCACCTCGCCGGTGGTACTGCCCGAAACGCCGATTGATCGGCCTCTGAAAATGCTTCCGTCCGCCAATGCCAGTAGTGCAGGTGCGCTCACTCGTTGATCCCCGCTGTGATGTTGCGGCTGATCCGGATATCGGTCATGGCTTTCCAGGTGCTGGATGCACAAAGCGGGAGGAGTTCTTGTGGAACGCCCTCCCGCTGTGCGCGGACTAACCCGTAACGGGATGTAACGGATTAATTGAAAAGTTTAAGGATGAGAGGCGGTCCTGTCTACGGCAAATTGACCGTGAACACCTCAAAAAGGCGCTTGACAGAGCTTTCGTCACGCGGTCTTGACAATTTCAAGAAAAGCAGCGCGACCTTATGTTTTTATTGACAAAACGTCAGACATTTCATAGCGCCCTGCCGGCTTGCCGGCCAGCCAGGAAGCCCCCGTGAGGGCCCCGCGGGCAAACAGGGTCCGGTCGGTTGCCACGTGTTCAAGAAGCAATTTTTCGCCCGGCCCCAGGAACCTTACCTGGTGCTCGCCGACCACATCGCCCCCGCGCGCCACAGAAAACCCGATGCTGCCAGGCTGACGTGGCCCAGCGACCGCACCAGTCAGTTGCACAGGCTCGGCCAAGCTGATGCCGCGGCCCTGCGCAGCGGCCCGGCCCAATACCAGCGCCGTGCCGGAAGGCGCATCGACCTTGTGCTTGTGGTGAGACTCGAAGATTTCGATGTCGTAGCCGTCGGGCAATGCGGCCGCAGCGCGACGCACCAGCGCCAGCAGCACGTTGAGCGCCAGACTGGTGTTGGCCGCAACGAGTATCGGAATGCGCGCCGCTGCGACATCGACTGCGGCAAACGTTGCAGCATCCAAACCCGTGGTGCCGATGAACAGCGGCACCTGCGCTGCCACACACGCATCGATATGAGTACGTGTGACTGCGGCCGATGAAAAATCGATGACCACGTTGGCACCGCGAACACTTGCAGCCACCTCTGTGCCTACAGTGATTCCCAACGCACCAACACCAGCCTGTACGCCTGCGTCCTGTCCCACGCCAGGGTCGCCTTCGTTAGTCAGCGCAGCATGCAACTGCAACGGTGCAAACTCTGCCATAGCGCGCAGCATGGCCTGGCCCATACGACCGGTCGCACCAATGATTGCAACGCGCACCGCGCTCACTTGGCAGTCCCGGCTGCAAAGAACTTCTTCACGCCCTCAAAAAAACCTTCTTCGCGGGGTGAATGTTCGCCGCCCTCATCTTTGCGCAGTGATGCATCAAAGCGCTTGAGCAGTTCGCGCTGATCAGCATTGAGTTTGACCGGTGTCTCGACCATCACTTTGCAGAACAGATCACCGCGCGCGCCACCACGCACAGGCTTTACGCCCTTGTCGCGCAAGCGAAACACGCGGCCCGACTGCGTCTCAGCGGGAATCTTGAGTGCCACCTGACCATCGAGCGTCGGCACGATGATCGTGCCCCCGAGCACCACAGTGGCAAAACTCACCGGCACCTCACAGTGAAGATGCTCGGCCTCGCGTTCAAAGATCTCGTGCTCACGCACGCGCACTTCGACATACAGATCACCGGCAGGACCACCATTGCGCCCTGCCTCGCCCTCGCCACCCAACCGGATGCGATCGCCGGTATCGACACCGGCAGGCACTTTGACAGCAAGCTTTTTGCTGCGGCGCACACGACCCTGACCCAGGCATGTGTCGCAGGGATTCTTGACAATCTTGCCGCTGCCGCGGCACCGCGGACACGGCTGCTGCAACTGGAAGAAGCCCTGGGTGATGCGCACCTGACCCGCACCATTGCAGGTATCGCAGGTGCTGGGATTGGACCCCTTGGCCGCACCGCTGCCTTTGCAGGTCTCGCACTCACACAGCTTGGCCACATCGATTTCGATTGCTGCGCCGAACACCGCTTGGTTGAGGTCCAGCTCCAGCTCATAGCGCAGATCTGCGCCGCGGAACACACCATTGGAACGACCGCCTCCGCCGCCTCGGCCGCCACCAAAAATGTCACCGAACACGTCGCCGAAAATATCGCTGAAGCCCTCGCCGGGATTCATGCCAGCGCCGCCACCACCACCGCGGCCGCCTTCAAGGCCCGCATGTCCATACTGATCGTAGACAGCTTTTTTCTGTGCGTCGGAGAGTACTTCGTAGGCCTCTTTGGCCTCTTTGAACTTATCTTCAGCGCTCTTGTCATCCGGATTGCGATCCGGATGAAAGCGTTGTGCGGCGCGCCGATAGGCTTTCTTAATATCTGCCTCGGACGCGCCGCGCTCCAACTCCAGGACGGCGTAATAATCGCGTTTAGCCATGCGTGCTTCTCACCGTCCCGGGCATCGGCCGGTTACGACCGGCCGGGACCCTTGTCCTTCACTTCTTCGAACTCGGCATCGACGATATCGTCCTTGCCTGGTGACGCACCCGCATCACCTGCCGCACTGCCCGGCGCAGCGCCACCCTCGGCACCACCCGGGCCAGCCGCAGCCAGCTGCGCGAGTGTGGCAGAAGCCTGCGCCAACGCCTCAGCCTTCTTATCGATGGCATCGCGATCTTCGCCCTTGAGCGCTGTGCGCAAATCCGACACTGCCGACTCGATCTTCGAACGCTCTTCGCCAGGCACCTTCTCACCGACCTCAGCCAAGCTCTTCTCAACGGTATGCAACAGGCCATCGGCCTTGTTGCGCGTCTCAACCAGCTCGCGGAACTTTTTGTCTTCGGCGGCATGCGCCTCGGCATCGGACACCATGCGCTTGATCTCGTCCTCGGTCAGACCCGACGAGGCACGAATAACGATCTTCTGCTCTTTGCCCGTGCCCTTGTCCTTGGCCGACACATTGAGGATGCCGTTGGCGTCGATGTCGAAGGTGACCTCGACCTGCGGCATGCCGCGCGGTGCGGCAGCGATGTCGCTGAGATCAAAGCGACCCAGCGACTTGTTGTCGGCGGCGCGATCACGCTCGCCCTGCAGCACGTGAATGGTCACAGCCGTCTGGTTGTCATCGGCGGTCGAGAAAACCTGCGAGGCTTTGGTCGGGATCGTGGTGTTCTTCTCGATCAGCTTGGTCATCACCGAGCCGAGCGTCTCGATACCCAGCGACAACGGCGTCACATCGAGCAACAGCACGTCCTTGACCTCACCGGCCAACACGCCTGCCTGCACGGCAGCGCCCACAGCGACGGCCTCGTCCGGATTCACATCGCGGCGCGGCTCTTGACCGAAGAAGTCTTTGACGTACTTCTGCACCAGCGGCATGCGTGTCTGACCGCCGACCAGAATGACCTCAGCCACATCGCTGGCCGACAGGCCTGCATCCTTGAGCGCGACCTTGCAGGGCTCCATCGTGCGCTTGACCAGATCCTCAACGATCGACTCGAGCTTGGCGCGCGTGAGCTTGACACTCAGATGCTTGGGGCCCGAGGCATCGGCCGTGATGTACGGCAGGTTCACATCGGTCTGCTGACTGGAAGACAACTCGATCTTGGCCTTCTCGCCAGCCTCTTTGAGGCGCTGCACGGCCAAAGGATCCTTGCGCACATCAACGCCGGATTCCTTGAGGAACTCGTCGGCCAAGAAATTGATGATGCGCTGGTCGAAATCTTCACCACCCAAGAAGGTGTCACCGTTGGTCGACAACACCTCGAACTGCCGCTCGCCATCCACCTCGGCAATTTCGATGATCGACACATCGAACGTGCCACCACCTAAGTCATACACGGCAATCTTGCGATCACCACCGG